>JAFELW010000003.1:0-244449 GCA_037861325.1 Riemerella anatipestifer | reverse complement strand
CGTACGCCGCTCTCAAGTATCCGAAGACACTCTACCGCTCGGCTTGCATGTGTTAGGCCTCCCGCTAGCGTTCATCCTGAGCCAGGATCAAACTCTCCATTGTATGTTTTTCCTGTCCCACTCAAAGTTTTGTTACGCTTTGGTTTTTTCCTTACTTGGTTGTTATAGTATCTTTCAATGTTCTCTATTCTTCTCGCTAAATCTCTCACTGATCATCTCAGTTCCGATTTGCGAGTGCAAAAGTAAAAAGTTTTTTTTAATTGACCAAATGTTTTTGAAAAAAATTTTAAATATTTTTTTTCAACACCAATAAACACCCCTCGCAACACTCCTCCTTATTCTTAAGGCTTATTACTATTAAGTATTTAATCCATCAATCTACTCCTACTCTCTCATATCGAGGATGCAAAAATATAAATTCTTTATCTCTAATTCCAAATGTTTTATAATATTTTTTCACCTATTCCATATAATTGACTGATATACAAAATGAAAAAATCAATAGAATCTGGACATATAGTAATATATAATACTACCTACATTTTTATTAGGCTTATTTTATTAAAATAAGGTTGGTGTTGTGGAAATAGCCATTCTAGGGATTTGTAAATCTTCCCCTAAAGCTTCATTAAGTTTTTGAATAAAATGAGCAGAAAGAAGCGGAGAGGCTTCCTCTAAATTTTGATGTACAAAAAAGTAAAGGTTCTGTAAACCTTGTTCTTTCCAATACTTAATAAGCTGCACCCAATCTTCTAATCTTGTATAATCGCTATCTGTATTTGCTCCTACATAACGAATAAATGCCGTGGGCGTGGTAAGTCTTTGGTGCAGCATATCTCTCCTTCCCGCCGTATCCACTATAATATTGGTAATATTTCTACTTTCAAAAAGATTACAAGTTTCTTGAAATACCGTTTCATCCGAAAACCATTTTTCGTTTCTTAGTTCTATAGCTAGAGGTATTTCGCAAGGCCAATCTAGTACAAATCTCTCTAAACGGTCAAAATTTTTAGGTTGAAAATTATCATGAAGTTGCAAAAATACCATTCCAAGCTTTTCATTAAAATTTAAAATTGAAGTAGCGTATTGCGTTACCACATCATTGACATTAATTAGCCTTCGGTAATGAGATATGGTATTTGTGATTTTTGGAAAAAACTTAAATCCTGCGGGTGTCTTATCTCTCCATACAGCAACCTGCTCAGCGGAAGGCAAACTATAAAAGGTAGCATTAAGCTCAATAGAATTGAATTGTGTAGAATAATAAGACAACTCGTCTTTAGTCCCTTTTGGATAAAAGCCTTTCAGCTCTGCTTTATTCCACTTGGCACAACCTACTGAAATATTTAGCTTTTGAACAGGCTTCCCTCCCAATATCCTTAGAGTATCTGGATGTGAACTAGGCAATGTAAAATCTACTACCGATGGGTCTAATACTTTTCCGAATTTCATTTTTAAGTTTTAGTCAATTACTTTTTTTCTCTATTTATACTTCCTTTTTAAAAGGTCTAACATTTCAAAAACACCTTTTTGTGCCTCCACGGTTCCGCTATTTACCAATATAATATAACCTAAATGCTTTTTTCTATCAATTTGAGCATAGGAAAAAATGTGCCATCTGAACCTGAATGGTCTGAAATCTCTTGAATTTTATCTTGATAATTACCCCAGCCTATAGAATAATCTTTTTTGGAAGTGTGTAAGTATTGATAAGTTTCAGGAGTCAAAATATTTCTTTCCCCAGAAAGTCCCTGTATATTTAATTGTATAAACTTGGAATAATTGTGAATATTCATACTTAAATCTCCCGCAGGTTCTGCTAAACTCAAATCATAATTAATATTTGGTGAAACTTCAACTTGTTTTCCACCTTCTAACCAATGCCCTAAAGGTTGATTTTTAACATTTCTACTAGGCCAACCCAACCGAAAGTTTATTCTTAATTTTGTTTTTAACACTTCTCCTACTAGTTGCTCCCACGACTTGCCCGAAACTTTTTCAAGCATCATTGCCGCAATGCTATATCCCGCGTTTGAGTAATTGTAAGTATTTTTGTTTTCTATCGGAGAGAGCGTTAAAACATATTCTCCGAATTTGGTTCTTTTCTGCTGTTTAGTTCCTTTAAATTTAGGAAGTTTACTATACTCCTCTCCACTAGTAAAAGGCTGAACATTAGCTCTATGGCATAATAAATCTTCTAAAGTTATGCTATGATACTTAATATTTGAACTCTTTTTAAGTTTTGGAAATAAATCAAAAAACTTGGTTTTCCATTTTATTTTACCTTGTTCTACCAAATATGCAGAAATAAACCCCGTAATGGCTTTAGTATTGGAACCTAGATGAAATAAATCTTCAAAGGAAGCATTGGACTTTCCTTTCTTTTCAGTGATTCTGTGATGTCCCCTTACTTTTTGCACCAATATAGTATCTTTCGTTACAACAGCGAACGCCATTTCGGGAATGTTGTATTTTGTCACAATACTATCCGCCTGTTCCTCTAAATTTTGAGCTGAAAAATTTTCAAAAAATAAAATCAGGGCAATAAATATAATTCTCCACATACTATTGATACTTTGAACAAATATAGAAAACCTTTAATTAAAAAGAAAAACCATAGCCCTAAGACTACGGTTTTATCTTCCTCAACTTTAATTATTACACTCTATATTTATCTATGCTTCGCAACTAGAACAAGTTACAAAGTTTACCATCAATTCTTTGGATACGGACGAACTCCTCTGATAGTAAAGTGTTTTAACACCTTTCTTCCACGCCTCTATCATCAAGAAGTTAACATCTTTTACTGGCATTGTGGAAGGAATTTGCAAGTTCAAAGATTGAGCTTGATCTATATACTGCTGTCTTTGAGCTGCTTGACTGATAATTTCCATAGGAGAAATTTCTTTGAAAGTCTTGAAAACAGCTTTTTCCTCTTCCGTAAGCCCATCTAAATGTTGTACAGAACCATGATTAAGCATAATGTTTCTCCAAGTTTCCTCGTTTTCTAGACCTTTCTCTTCCAACAATTTTTTAAGGTATTTATTCTTTCTCATAAAATTACCTTTAGCCAAACCTGCCTTATAATAATTTGATGCAAAAGGCTCTATACCTGGAGAAGTTTGTCCTAAAATAGCTGAACTAGAAGTGGTAGGTGCAATTGCCATCAGCGTAGTATTCCTCATACCGTAACCTTTAAGCAATTCTGGTTCTCCATAAATATTAGCCAATTCTTTAGAAGCTGCTTCCGCTTGTTCTTTGATATGTTTGAATGCTCTAGCATTGAATTGAGTAGCTTCAAAACTTTCAAAAGGAATCATATTTTTTTGCAAATACGAATGATACCCTAAAACACCTAGACCTAACGCTCTGTGTTTCATCGCAAAATTTCTAGCTCCTTGTAAATAATAGTTACCTTCCGTTTTTTCTATAAATTCAGACAATACTGCATCTAAGAAATAAATCGCCAACTTAACCGCATTAGTATCCTTCCACTCATCATAAAGTTCCAAATTCATAGAAGAAAGACAACATATAAACGACTCCTCCTGAGTAGATGGCAACATAATTTCTGAGCAAAGGTTACTCGCATTAACCAACAATCCCTTATCTTTATAAACTTGAGGTTTATTTCTGTTGACATTATCGGTAAAGAAAATATACGGCAAACCTTTCTGCTGTCTGCTTTCTAAAACTTTAGCCCAAATCTTCCTCTTATCAATGTCTCCATCTATCATATCTTGCATCCAGTAGTCTGGTACGCAAACGCCAGTAAATAGGTTTTGGATTGGGCTTCCAATATCTTTTATCGTTAAAAACTCCTCTATATCTCCGTGGTCTATATCTAGATAAGCCGCAAACGCCCCTCTTCTTACTCCTCCTTGAGAAACCACATCCATAGCTGTATCAAACAACTTCATAAAAGAAACTGCCCCAGACGATTTACCGTTATCTGTAACGGCCGTCCCTCTATGACGAAGCTCCCCAAAATAACCAGAAGTACCACCACCTATTTTGGTTTGCATGATAACTTCTCCCATTTTGTGGGTAATCCCCTCAATACTATCTGGAATATGAACATTGAAACAAGAAATCGGAAGACCTCTCTGCGTTCCCATATTCGCCCATACAGGAGACGAAAAGCTAATCCAACCTTTCACAATCATCTCTTCGAAGGCTGGTTGTAACTCTGGTTTATAAAGCCTCTTTGCAGCAGCCGTAGTAATCCTTTTAATCGCTCCATGCACTGTCTCTCCCTTCAGAAGATAGCCTCTATTGAGCATTTGTTCAGACTCCTCATTTAGCCACCATATATCTTGTAGTTCTTCCATTTTGTTTTTCTTGTTTTATTTCTTGCTTTAGATTATCAAAAATTTATCTAAAACAAATCGTTAGCGGTAATACTCTTATCGTGTTTTGTATAATCTACTGGTCTTTTGGCAAAGAAATCGTCTAATGAGTTAGCAAAAACTTCCTCCTCAAACCATACCATCGGCTTGTATTCTTCCTCTGTAATATTAAACATAGAAGCCATACCAATTCTTTTCAAACTATCGTCTATACGATATTTCATAAAACTTAGAAGTTGTTTTTTTGATAAATGGTCTAAATCTCCCATCTCAAAAATCCAATCTAATATTTCCGCCTCTAGCTCTACCGAGGTTTTAACAATATTATAAATCGCCTCTATGTCTTCCTCTTGAAGAAGCTCAGGCTGTTCTTCCTTTATTTTATTGATGATATAAATCCCTGCATTGGCATGAATTTGCTCATCTACAGAAGTCCAAGCAATAATGTTAGACACATTTTTCATATAGCCTTTAAATCTCGTAAACGAAAGAATAATGGCAAACTGAGAAAACAATGATACATTTTCTATTAAAATACTGAACAACAATAAAGAAGATACATACTCCTTAGGCGTTGAAGAATTTGAGTTTTTAAGTACATCGGTTAGAAAATCTATCCTTTTTCTAATAGCAGGATTTTCGATAACATTAAGAAACTCATTGTTATACCCTAAAACTTCAAGCAATCTCGAGTAAGCCTCTGAATGTCTAAACTCACACTCTGCAAAGGTTGCTCCTAATCCGTTAAACTCAGGCTTAGGGAGATGATTATAAAGATTACCCCAAAAGGTTTTTACAGACACCTCAATCTGAGCAATCGCTAACAAAGCATTTTTAACTGCATTTTTCTCATGAGGCTCTAGTTGCGAATGAAAATCTTGTATATCCGCCGTAAAATCTACCTCCGAATGTACCCAAAAAGACTTATTAATCGCCTCTATGTACTGCATTACTTCTGGATACTCAAAAGGTTTGTAGTTTATTCTTTTCTCAAAAATCCCCATAATATTATTTATTCAGTTTTTTAACTCTTAGTTGTTTCCTCCAAGAAGAGAATTACATATATAATAACCTAAAAATCAATAAATTGATTACAAAAAGACTTATTAAAGTCCTTTCTACAAAAATAGAAAATGAAAGTCTAAAAATGAAACGAAATATGAAGAGATTATTTAATCTTTTGGATTCTAATTATATAAGTTTTCCACAATCCTCTATAATCCTATAAATAAGGGCAAAACCACCAATAAACATTTTATAATTAAACAAAATACATAAACCTCAATATAAAAAGGAAAGATAATTAAACACCTATTTACTCATCTATTGCCAAAACCAAAACACTCACCTGATTCCCATTTCCTTTTAAAAGCTCCCAAACCGCTTTACTCATTGTATTTCCCGTGGTATATACATCGTCTATAAGTAAAATATGTTTGCCTTCTATTTTCTCATCTACAGAAAATACATTTTGTATTTTTTCTCTATCAGATTTCTGTTTTAAGGCTTGAGGTTTAGAATAAAAATTTCTCTTGAGAAGATGATTAGAATACGGTATGCCCTGCAACTGAGATAGTATTTTAGTAAACAAATGCAACTGATTATAACCTCTTTCTCTTTGTTTTTTAGGATGAAGTGGAATGCTAGTTAATACATCTATCCCTTGACTAGATAAATCTATATTTTCAGAAACCCAATGAGCTAGCACCTTACCCACACGCTCCATAGAATGGTACTTTAGAGCATGTATAATGTCTTGAGAAAGCTCTTTTTTCTCATATTTCATCAAACTAAAAGCTTTAGTTACTGGAAATTTAAGAATAACTTTTTGATAAAATCCCTCCTTTCCTCCAAAATCATCATGAGTAAAATTAAGGTGAGACTTACATGCCCAGCAAACAATTTCATCAGAAGGAATAATAAGATTACACTTTAGACATCTATTGGGTAGAAAAAAATCTAAAAACATAACTACCAACTTAATATCAACAAATGTAACTTTTTATTGAATACGAGCAACAAAAAAATCTCACAACAATGTTGTGAGATTTTAAACTTGAGGTTCCGAGCGGATTCGAACCGCTGTACAAGGTTTTGCAGACCTCTGCCTAGCCGCTCGGCCACGGAACCATTTTTAGGTGTGCAAATATAGACATTTTTTATATAACCAAGAAATTTATCCGAAAATATTTTCTATTTTTTCTTTATCCAAGACACAATATTTATGAATAATATTAAAAAACAGAAAGTAACCCAAACTGCATCTCTTAACCCTTCTCTCTTGTAAAGTCTAATTTGTTTTTCTGCAATATTAGAAAGTTTAACACTCTGATTAAGATAGTTATTAGCCTCAATATAAAGGTCTTCATTTTTATTTCCTACTATATGTTGGGTAAAATAAACCATCTTCTTCCCAGAAAAAGCAACTAGCCAAAACTCATCTGTATCCTTCATTCCCAAATGGCATACGCGATAATGTTCGGAACGAATATCCCCTAAATGTACAATATTATGTTCCTTATCTGAAACTTCTAGACTATAAAAATCTAGCGTTTGTGGGTGTTTATTAACTAACTGAATAGCAATACTTCCTCCAACAGGATTAGGATAAACCTTAGTAAAAATCCAGTATCCAAAAAAAAGCACTCCCACAACAGTAATTATTTTTCGGTATAGCTTTAACCTATTTATCCTTATCAGAGAAATCAATAACAGTATAAAAAGAACAAACGACAGTGTTTCCATCAACTAAACATTTAATAAAAATATTTAATAGGACAAATATATGAATTCTTAATTATTCCAATAAATTCCACTCGCGATAGAAAGTTTCTAAAAAACTTAACATAAACTGATGCCTTTTTTCCGCAATCTTTTTGCCTTCAGTAGTTTGCATTAAATCTTTTAGGAGTAATAATTTTTCATAGAAATGGTTAATTGTAGTTCCTTCTGATTTTTTATATTGCTCTTTATCAAAGTTTTTTTCGGGTAATAACTCAGGATTGTATATTGGATTATTTTTATATCCTCCAAAATTGAATGCTCTTGCCACACCTATCGCTCCGATAGCATCTAACCTATCTGCATCTTGCACAATTTTAAACTCTATCGGCAATTCTTTCGGCTGGTTTTCTTTATTTTTAAAGGAAAGATGTTTGATAATAAACAAAACCTTATTGATAGTTTCTTCTGAAACTTTTTCCTTCATTAAAAAATCTCTTGATATTTGTAGTGCTAAAGTCTCGTCTCCATTGTGGAATTTAGGGTCAGCTATATCGTGTAATAAAGCCGCAAGATTTACTACTTCCTCATCAGCCTCTTTCTCGGTACTTAGAATTTTTTGAGAAAGTTTCCACACTCTTTCTATATGAAACCAATCGTGCCCTGCCTCTGCTCCTTCTAATTTATTTTTTACAAATTTCTCTGTATTATCAATAAGCATTCTATTCATTTGATTAACAAAATATTACATATTCCTTCTATATTTACCACCCACCTCAAAAAGAGCATTGGTGATTTGCCCTAAAGAACAATATTTAACCGCCTCCATCATAGTGTTAAATAAGTTTTCTTGATTGATGGCGTCTTTTTGCAATTGTTCAATCCAATATCTAGATTTTTCTTCGTTTGATTTTTGAAATGCTTCCAAATTATTGATTTGAGCTTGTTTTTCTTCTTCCGTAGAACGAATTACTTCTACTGGTAAAACCGTTGGAGAGCCTTCTTTACTTAAAAAGGTATTCACACCAATGATAGGATACTCACCCGTATGTTTCAACCATTCGTAATGCATACTCTCTTCCTGTATCTTAGAACGCTGATACATAGTCTCCATAGCACCCAATACGCCACCTCTTTCAGTAATGCGGTCAAATTCAGCGCAAACAGCTTCTTCTACTAAATCTGTTAATTCTTCTATTATAAAAGACCCTTGTAACGGATTTTCATTTTTTGCTAAACCTAATTCTTTATTGATGATAAGCTGTATTGCCATCGCTCTTCTCACAGACTCCTCGGTTGGTGTTGTAATAGCTTCATCATAAGCATTGGTATGCAAAGAGTTACAATTATCATAAATAGCATATAGTGCTTGAAGTGTTGTTCTAATATCATTAAAGTCAATCTCTTGTGCATGCAGTGATCTTCCCGAAGTCTGTATATGATATTTAAGCATTTGTGACCGTTCGTTCGCTCCATATTTTTCTTTCATTGCCTTAGCCCATATCCTCCTAGCCACCCTGCCTATCACCGCATACTCAGGATCTATCCCATTAGAAAAGAAAAAAGATAAGTTAGGGGCAAAATCGTTAATATCCATTCCTCTTGCCAAATAATACTCTACATAAGTAAAGCCATTGGCTAAAGTAAATGCCAACTGAGAAATAGGATTAGCTCCTGCTTCTGCAATGTGATAACCAGAAATAGAAACTGAATAGAAATTCCTTACTTTATTTTTAATAAAATACTCTTGAACATCCCCCATAAGTCTCAGTGCAAATTCGGTAGAGAAGATACAAGTATTTTGTGCTTGATCTTCTTTTAGAATATCTGCTTGAACCGTTCCTCTTACTGTGGCTATGGTTTCGTTTTTGATACACTCATAGACTTCTTTAGATACCACTTCATCTCCTGTAAGCCCTAAAAGTTTTAGCCCCAAACCGTTGTTAGACAAAGGTAAAGAACCGCTATATGCAGGTCTTGACAAACCTTTTTTATCAAATTTCTCTTTTAGAATTTTTTCTATAACCTCTTCATAATCCGATTTATTATCGGCTTCATTTATAAATTTCTCCACATTTTGATCAATTGCAGCATTCATAAAAAACGCTAACAGCATAGGTGCTGGTCCGTTGATAGTCATAGAAACAGAGGTTAATGGACTCACCAAATCAAACCCAGAGTAGAGCTTTTTAGCATCATCTAAAGTCGCTATAGAAACCCCGGCATTACCTATTTTCCCATAAATATCTGGCGGAAGTGCTGGATCCTGACCATAAAGCGTTACAGAATCAAAAGCTGTAGAAAGTCTTTTAGCGGGCATTTCTTCGGAAACATAATGAAATCTGCGATTAGTTCGCTCTGGACCGCCCTCTCCAGCAAACATTCTTGTTGGATCTTCACCCGTCCGTTTAAAAGGATAGATACCTGCTGTATATGGAAATCCTCCTGGTAAATTTTCTTGCCCTTTCCAGCGTACCAAATCTCCCCAATCGTTAAACTTAGGAAGTGCTATTTTAGGTATTTTGAGATGAGATAAAGATTCTATTTTTGTTTCTACTTTAATTTCTTTACCTCTAACAAAGTAAGAGAAACTATCTTTTGACAAGTCTGTTTTAGTTTGCTCCCATTGTTCTAAAAAATCTATATTTTCTTGAGATAATTCTTTTTTAAACTTTTGATATTCATTCTCTAGAGCTAAAAACTCATTCTGCTTCATTAAACTTTTAACTCCATTTATATGATACATCTTACGCGCTAAATATGCTTGTTTACTCACATACTCATCATACTGCTTATTACTATCTACAATCTCTGATAAATATCTTACCCTTTTTGGTGGAATTATAGTTACTTCCTCCTGAAAAATATGCTCTTCATACTTTGCCAAATTCAGTTCTGAAAATTGCTTATTAAGCTTTTCTACCAAAGCATTGAAAAGCTCAGTGGTTCCCAAATCATTAAACTGGCTCGCTTTGGTACTAAATACAGGCATAGATTCCAAAGGTTGTTCCCACAGTAGATGATTTCTTTGATACTGTTTTCTTACAGCATTGAGTGCGTCTTGAGCTCCTCTTTTGTCAGACTTATTTAAGGCTACCAAATGGGCATAATCTAACATATCAATTTTTTCTAATTGAGTAGCAGCACCATACTCTGGTGTCATCACATACATAGAAATATCCGCTATATCCGAAATTTCGGAACCACTCTGACCTATACCTGAAGTTTCTAAAATAATTAAATCTGGTTGTGCCAAGCTAAGAACTTTAATTGCAGAATGAATGTAAGGAGAAATTGAGACATTAGTTTCTCTAGTCGCCATAGAACGCATATATACCCGTTTATCATTGATAGCATTCATCCTTATTCTATCCCCAAGTAAAGCCCCTCCTGTTTTCTTTTTACTAGGGTCTATAGAAATAATCGCAATATTCTTATCTGGATTAGAGCGAAGAAATCTGCGTACCAATTCATCTGTCAAAGAAGATTTACCAGCACCTCCCGTTCCTGTTATCCCTACCACGGGAATATCTTTACTATCTCTAATAGCAAGTCTTCTATCTATCTCTTCTATTAACTCTTTTTTTTCATCAGAAAAATTTTCTACCGCTGAAATCACCTGAGCAATACTTTTAGAATCATTAAATGAAATAGAATCTAAATCTTCTACTTTGATATGTTTTCCTGTAGGGAAATCCGATTTCTGAACCAAATCGTCTATCATGCCCTGCAGTCCCATTTCTCTACCATCATCAGGAGAATAGATGCGGTCAATACCAAAATCCATCAATTCTTTAATTTCCTCAGGAAGAATAACACCACCACCACCGCCAAAAATTTTAATTTGTGCACCTCCTTTCTCTCTAAGAAGGTTATAGATATACTTAAAATATTCGTTATGCCCTCCCTGATAGGAAGTAAGAGCTATAGCGTTAGCATCTTCTTGTATAGCACAATTTACCACCTCCTCCGCTGATTTATCATGTCCTAAGTGGATAACCTCACAGCCTGTACTTTGTATGACACGTCGCATAATATTGATGGCTGCATCATGCCCATCAAATAGAGAAGCTGCAGTAACAACTCTCACTTTATTTTTAGGAGTGTATTTCTGGCGTTCCATTACTATAATGTTTAGTTACCCAAATATAAATTATTTTTCAATAGAAACTCTTTTTAATGAAAATAAATGTTTTATATATGTTTAAAAACAAAAAGTTTCTCAGGAAATCCTGAGAAACTTCTTTCTTTCATTTTACTTTTTACTCGTATTACCCCACGAGAAGGTTTATTGTATTAAACAACACCTTGTGCTAACATAGCCTCTGCTACCTTAACAAACCCAGCGATGTTTGCTCCTTTCACATAGTTTACATAACCATTCTCCTCTTTTCCGTAGTCTCTACATACTTTATGTATACCTATCATAATTTCTTTTAATCTAGCATCTACCTCCTCAGAAGTCCAGTTAAGACGAATAGAGTTCTGAGTCATCTCTAATCCAGAAGTAGCTACACCACCAGCGTTAGACGCTTTACCTGGAGAGAAAAGAACTTTGTTATCTATAAAGTGATTAATTGCATCTAGTGTAGAAGGCATATTAGCCGCCTCAGTAACACAAATACAACCATTTTCTACTAGTTTTTTAGCATCTTCTAAATCTAACTCGTTTTGAGTTGCAGAAGGGATAGCCACATCACACTTCACCTCCCACGGACGTTTACCTGCGTGGAACTCAGCTTCTGGATATTTTTTAACATAATCCTCTGCACGGTTGTTTCCGCTCGCTCTAAGCTCTAATAAGAAATCTATTTTTTCACCAGTGATACCATCTTTATCATAAACATATCCATCTGGACCAGAGATAGTAACCGCCTTACCTCCTAATTGGTCAATTTTCTTAATTACTCCCCAAGCCACATTTCCAAAGCCTGAAACTGTAAATGTTTTACCTTTAATTTCTTCACCTACCGTTCTTAGCATTTGCTCTGCGAAATAAACCACTCCATACCCTGTAGCTTCTGGACGAATTAAAGAACCACCATAAGCCAACCCTTTACCAGTAAGTACTCCTGTAAACTCGTTTCTTATCTTCTTATATTGACCGAAAAGGTAACCTATCTCGCGAGCTCCCACACCTATATCTCCAGCAGGAACATCGGTTTGAGGTCCAATATGTTTACAAAGCTCTGTCATAAATGCTTGGCAGAATCTCATAATTTCCATATCTGATTTACCTTGTGGGTCAAAATCAGAACCTCCTTTACCACCACCCATAGGAAGTGTAGTTAAAGAGTTTTTGAACACTTGTTCAAACGCTAAAAATTTAAGTACTGAAAGATTTACAGTAGGATGGAATCTAATCCCTCCTTTATAAGGTCCGATAGCCGAATTCATCTGAATTCTAAACCCTCTATTTACTTGTATTTCTCCTTTGTCATCTACCCAAGGAACTCTAAAGATAATTGTTCTCTCTGGCTCTACCATTCTTTCTAGAAGTTTTTTACCTCTATATTCTTCTTTGGTAGCAATGAACGGAATTACAGTAACAGCCACCTCTTTCACAGCTTGTAAAAATTCTGGCTCATTAGGATTTTTAGCCTCTACATTTGCTATAAATTCTTGAATTTTTTGTTCTACATTATATTGTTCCATAGCGTTTAATTGATGCCAACAAAGATAACCTTTTTTTGATATTACACAAATCTGATTTTAATTTTTATTAAAACCTACATAAATCAGATACATTAACATTAAAACTTCAACTAAAGTCATTTTTAATTAAAAAAAAGACACTATTATGCCCAAAATATCAATTTTAAAAAAGTGATTTTTTAGCTAAACAATAGAATATCTCCTCCCAGAATTTGCTCTTATCAATCCCAATAATTCTAATTCTAACAAAACTGGAAACACTTTAGAAATGGGTTGATTTAACTTTTCCGACAAGTCGTCCAAAGAAATATCATTAGTCTCTTTAATAATATCATAAATAGGCTTCTGAACAGGAGTTAAAGAAACCTCAACCGAAGGAAAAAGCTCCAAAACTTTAGAAGCATTATCCAAATCTAAGTCCTTTAGCAAACCCTTAATAGAAGATATGATTTTAGCTTTATTTTGAAAAATAAGATGATTGCAGCCTTGGCTATACTTATCTGTAAGACGCCCCGCAAGAGCATACACTTCTCTGTTATACTGATTAGCAAAACTCGCCGTACTAATAGAACCACCAGCATAAGCAGACTCTACCACAATCGTATTAGCCGAAAGCCCTGCTACAATACGATTTCTTTGTAAAAAATGTTCTCTATCTGGTTTTTCATCAGAGCAGAATTCAGAGAACAAAGCTCCTCCATTACTTAATATTTCTTCGGCAAGAATTTTATGTTTAGATGGATAAATGATATGTAAACCGTGTGCTAAAACCGCTGAAGTTTTTATGTTATTTTTTAAAGCCTCTTGATGAGCTATCCCGTCTGTACCTAGTGCCAACCCACTAATGACTTGAATATTTTTATCTTTGAACCGAATAATTAATTCTTCCAAAAACGACTTACCGTAAGCAGTGGCATTTCTCGTCCCAACTATACTAATATTATTAGCCGTATCGTCATAATCTCCTTTTTGAAAAAGAATCGCTGGAGCATCATAACATTCACCCAAAAGACGAGGAAGCTGTTTAAGATGCCTTAGATTGATTTTTATCTCGTTTTTAATGCAGAACTCAACTTCCTTTTCGGCAAACTTTAAAAGACTTTCATCTCCGATGTTTGAGGCAATTTGTTTACCTATACCTGATATTTTTCTTAGTTCCGACTGAGGCAAACTCCAAACCTCTTTAGCAGAACCAACTTCGCCCACTAAATTTGCAAATGTAACATCTCCCACCAAAGGACTTCGCCGAAGGGCAATGGAATATAAGATTTCTTCTGCATTTACCATAACTATCGCCTTGCCATTTCCATCTTGTAAGCCATTAGATTGGCAATATTAGCCGCTTTGTATTTGGCTGTTTCTGCCATAGAACCTTCGTAGAGCTCATCAATAGTTTCTGTCCAAAGTTTTAGCCAATGTTCGAAGTGATGTTTTTCCATAGGTACTAAATCATTGATAGGAAAGTGGGCTCCCATCGGATTTCCTTTATAGGATACCTTACTAAACAATAGCGTTTCCCAAAAGGCATACATTTTTGGTAAATGTTCGTTCCAATTTACTTTTGCAACTTCGTTAAAGAAAAAGCCTATGGTAGCGTCTTTCCCAACCTTATCATAAAAACGATTAACTAACGCCTCTATATCCTGACGATTTTCTAGTGCTTTCATAAAAGATGATCTATTTAACCCTATCAGGGTTTTGTTTTATAAAACTTTCCCACCCTGAATAATTTTTACCTGTTACTATTTTACCCGAATTAAAATGATGACAAACCGCCACCGCCAATCCATCAGACGCATCTAAATATTTGGTAGGAAACTCCTTAAGTTTAAGTAAATTTTGCAACATTCCTGCCACTTGTTCTTTGCTTGCGTTACCATTGCCTGTAATCGCCATTTTTATTTTTTTGGGAGAATACTCAGTAATAGGAATATCTCTATATAGACTTGCCGCCATAGCCACCCCTTGTGCCCGCCCTAACTTCAGCATACTCTGCACATTTTTCCCATAGAAAGGCGCTTCTAATGCTACTTCATCTGGATGAAACTCGTCTATAAGTGATAGAGTTCTCTCAAAAATATATTTCAATTTAGTTTCGTGGTTGGGGTATTTTTTTAAAATCAATTCGTTAATAGAAACCAACTCCATCTTCTGATTTAAAACGGAAATAATCCCGAACCCCATTACGGTAGTACCCGGGTCTATACCCAATATAATTTTCTCTACTTTCACATGGTAAAAATACAGATTATTTTATAAAAAACACTTTGAAAACACCTTTTGCTTATTTAATATTTTCAACACTTACCGCTTGATGATTGTTCTTAATATATTTGAATGTAAAGCTACTCTTAACACTATCTATAATATCTAATTTTGATATTTTTCTTAGGATAAACTCTTCATAATGGTGCAAATCTCTTAGCAAAAGTTTCATAATAACATCATAATCCCCAGAAGTAAATGCCGCCTCCGTGACTTCCTCAAAAGACAGTATTTCTTCTTTAAACTTATTAAAAATATCCTCCTGATGTTTAATCAGTTTAATTTGCATATAGGTGGTAAAGCCATACCCCAACTTTTCGGCATCTACAATAGCCGTATAGCCTTTAATATAACCATTAGCCTCTAATTTCTTTATCCTATCATGCACAGGTGTTACCGACAAACTTACTTTAGCCGCTATTTCTTTCACACTTTGGCTACTATCTTTAACCAGTTCTCTAAGGATACTAAAATCGACTTGATCTAACTTCATTATTTTTTTCGGTTTTATTCAACAAATATACAAAATAAAAGAAAAATAAACTGTAAAATACTATAAAAATAAATTTAACATCTTTTATTAATTGAAAATTAGGTTTTTTATTTTGATATAATATAATTTTGCAGGGTAAATAATCAGTCATAGTAATGTTATACAACACTATCAATAAAAAACATCACCAACTTCTTTTCATTATGATTATGATGAAGAGAAGACAAACGGCATTATTTGTGTGAGAAGTTTTTAGTTGATAATATTTCAGTTCCGACGGAAGGCTTTAAACACAATGTTTAAGGCCTTTTATTTTAAAGTTAAAAAAAATAAAAATTATACAACTTATGAAAAGGAAACTACTAAATGCAGGAGCATTAGGTCTGTTTTTAGTGCTTGGAAATAATATACAAGCACAGGTAAAAGATAGCACAAAAACGAGAGCTATCGAAGAAGTAGTAATAGTAGCCTATGGTAAACAAAAAGCTAAAGCTATTGTAGGCTCCGTGTCTAGCGTAGGGAAAGATGTATTGTCCACTCAACAAACTTCTAATATCGCAACAGCGATACAAGGAAGTGTACCAGGTGTTAACATCATAGGTTCTTCTACACCAGGAGCTACACCTACTATACGAGTGAGAGGTATCGGCTCTATCAATGCGAGCTCAGACCCACTAATCATTGTAGATGGTGCTCAATATTCGGGGAGTTTATCTAACATATCTCAAGAGGAAATAGAGAGCATCAATGTACTGAAAGATGGTTCTGCAACCTCATTATACGGTTCTAGAGGTGCTAATGGTGTTATATTAGTAACTACAAAAAAAGGTAGAAAAGGAGCTCCTAGAGTTACAGTGCAATCTTCTTTAGGATACGCAGCTCCAGTTAATCAGCTTTACCCATTGATAGACAATAACAGATACCTAAATTACACTTGGGAAGCATTAAGAAATTCTAAAGTAGCAAACGGAGTAGCTGCAGATTTAGCAGGAGCTCAAGCCTCTGCTGAAGTTATTCCATTATTACAGTACAACCCATACAATGTTAAAACTCCTGTAGACGCTAACGGACAGCTAGTACCAGGTGCTCAACTTTTATGGAATACCAATTGGGCTGACTATCTTCTTAATCGTTCTGCGGAAAGAAGTGAAACCAGTGCTACCGTTTCTGGAGGAACAGACCAAAGCAACTATTTCCTAAGTGTGAACTATCTAAAGCAGGAAGGTTCTGTTAAGACCACTAATTTTGAAAGGTTTTCAACTAGGTTAAACCTAGAAACCAAGATAAAACCATGGTTAACAGCAGGATTAAACACTGCCTATATATCTAACAACAGAAATATACCTAGACAAGATGGCACCGTATACGGTTCCCCTATGAATAGTATATATACCTTATCTTCCGTTTATCCAGTATACCAAAGAGATGCTAATGGTAACCTTATATATGATGACAAAGGTAATCTAAGTTATGATTATGGAGCGGGAAGCCCAAGTGTACTTAACTCTCAAAGACCTTTTAGTAGAAATGTAAACCCTCTTGGATACCTTTACGACAACACCTATCTTTATAGAGTAAATACTCTTACTCTAAACGGTTTTGTAAAAATAGATTTCTCCAAAGATTTGTCATTCCGTTCTAACTACTCTTTAGAGCAGAATAACCATAACAACCACAATTATAGAAATAATAGATTTGGAGACTACGCCGCACAAGGAGGAGCCGTAATAGACAGAAGAGATATTGCAAGTACTAAAAACTTTATAAACTCCCTTAACTATAACAAACAACTAGGAGACCACAACCTAACAGCTGATGCTATTGTAGAAACTTTTGATAGAGTATACGACTACATGAGTGCTACTGGAGTTGGTTTATTCTCTGGGATAGAAACACTTAGTGGAACTACAAGTCCTAACGAGGTATCTGGTTATGTTCTTTCACAAAGATTAGTTGGGCTACTTGGAAGAGCAAGCTACAATTACAAGGAAAAATATTTCGTTGAAGGGTCTTTCCGTAGAGATGGCTCTAGTGTATTTGGTAGTGATAAGAGATGGGGTAACTTCTTCTCTGTAGGTGGCGCTTATATCGTAAGTGAAGAAAGCTTCCTTAAAGGAAACAAAACTATTAGCTTTCTAAAACTAAAATCATCTTATGGAGAGCTAGGTAATAATGACTTTACTGATGCTGATGGAGTAAAAAATTATTTCCCATATCTAAGCACTTATCTTAGTGGATACTCTATAGGCTCTAACATAGGTATCGTACTGTCTTCACCTAAAGATGCTTTACTTACATGGGAAAAAACAGCGTCTTTTAACGCAGGAGTAGAATTAGGTTTGTTCCAAAACAGAGTAAACCTTAATGTAGACTACTACGATAAGCGTTCTGTAGATTTAGTAGGTCCTCTCGTAACAGCGGGTTCTACTGGTGCTACCTCTATAACTACTAACATAGGAAAGCTAAGAAACTATGGTTGGGAATTTAGCATCAATACAAAAAATGTAAGAACTGCTAACTTTAGATGGGATACTGGATTAAACTTCTCTTTTGATAGAAATAAAATCCTTGCCCTAAGTGCTGATAACAAACCTCAAACTGTAGCAGCTCTCAAAAGATGGGAAGTTGGTAGATCTCTCTATGACTTCTATATACAAGAGTATGCAGGCGTAAACCCTGACAATGGTAACCCACTATGGTATAAAGATGTAACCGACGCTAACGGAAAGGTAACCAAAGTAACTACAGAAAGTTATTCCGAAGCGACACGCTATTACAATCGTAGTTCTTTACCTTTTGTAATAGGAGGTTTAAACAACTATCTCAAATATAAAAATTTTGATCTAAATGCACTCGTTAATTTCAGCTTCGGTTCTTATATCTATGATGGGGACTATGCTAGACTAATGAGTGGGAAATTTGATGGATATTCTAAGAGTGTAGATTTAGAAAGAAGATGGCAGAAACCAGGTGATGTTACAGATGTTCCTAGATTGAGCTATACCACATTACAAGAAAATCAACAATCTTCTAGATTCTTATTTAAAAATGACTATGTAAGATTAAAAGCTCTAAACATAGGTTATAATTTTAATAAAGAAGACAGCGAAAAAATAGGATTAAAGAGCTTAAGACTATTTTTACAAGCAGATAACTTATTTACGTGGCAAACCCGTAAGAATATAGACCCAGAACAAGCTCTAACTGGTCTTACTAACAACAGAACTTCTAATTTAAAAACCATATCATTCGGACTTAAACTTGAACTTTAAAAATTTTAAAACAAATGAAACTAAATAAATTAAAAACTTTAGCTCTAGCTTCTCTACTACTAGGAAGCGTCTCTTGCCAGAGATATTTGGACGAACCTCAACCCACAAACGAAATTAGCCCAAGCCTAGTTTTTGCAAGTATAGAAAACGCAGAAGCTAACCTTACAGGAATCACAAGCCTTCTAAGAGGAGATAACGAAACCTATATCAGTACAACCGTAGATGCTACAAATTTAGGAAGTGTTTATTTCGCAAGAACAGTTAGAGGAGAGGATTTCATCGTTCTCAGCAACTGGTTTGCGGGGGACTATTCCAATACCAATAGAATAAGTATTTACCGTAGAGCCAAATTCACATGGGAATATTTTTACAAAATCATTCGCCAGTGCAATGAGTTTATAGACGGTGTTAATAAAAGTTCTAACATAGCTGATGCTCAGAAAAAATCTCTTATTGCTAGAGCAAAAGTACTCCGCGCATTATCTTATTTTGAAGTTGTGCAAGACTTTCAGTTGGGATACAAGTATGCGAAAGACCTCCCTGCGGTTCCTATCTATAGCAGCTATAGTACAAAAGCTCAACCTCTAAGTACTACTGGAGAAGTTTATAATTTCATTACTAACGATTTAGAAACAGCTTTACCAGATCTTTCATATAGTAGAATATCCAAAGCTTTTGTAAACAAACAGGTTGCTTATGCTATCGCCGCTAGAGTGTATCAAGTAAAAGAGAACTGGCAAAAAGCCGCAGAATATGCAAAATTAGCTTATGGAGGAACTGTAAGCTCCGCACTGAACGCTGCAGAATACGCCGAAGGTTTCAAAAAATTAGACTCACAAGAATGGATACTAGGTTATGGGCAACAGGCGGGGCAGTCTATCACATGGTCTCAAGCACCACATTCTTTTACAGATTTATCTATCGTGAATGATGGTTACAGTAACACCTATGTTAGTAAATCTCTATATGATTTATTCTCTGACACAGATGTAAGGAAACTATTTGATGTAAACCCTTCTGTAAACAATCACACCAAGTATAGCACTTATAAGTTTGCCTTTAATAAAGATGCTTCGGCATGCCCTTACATCAGAACTGCGGAAATGATTTTAATAGAAGCTGAAGCAAGATATAGACTAGGACAAGAAAGCCAAGCTAAGGATTTATTATTCCAATTACAACAAAATAGAGACCCTAAAGCGGTAAAATCCGCTAATACAGGAAAAGAACTTTTTGAAGAAATTCTTACAGAAAGAAGAAAAGAACTTTATGGTGAAATAGGTGTAGAACTCTACGATGCTAGAAGATTGTCTCTAGCTTTAAAAAGATCTTCTTGGCATATAGTACCACTGTCTCTTAAAGCAAATGACACTAAAATCATTTACCAATATCCTCAGCAAGAGATAGACTCTAACCCGTTTGTGCCTGCTGATATAAACAAAGATAGATAATAAGTTTTTCATTTTCACTTCATATTAACCCCGCAATAAGAGAGCTTTTTTAGAAAGGCTCTCTTATTATTTTATATTAAAATTAAAAAACATCATTCTTTTAATCGCAAAAGAAAGGTTTAGTCCTAAAAAAACTTTAATTTAGCAACCTCAAAATTAGCAGTATATGATTTACTCTCTACGAGGTATCGTTCAAGAGCTTAGCCCAACCCATTTAGTTATAGAAACTGGCGGCATAGGCTACTTTGTAAACGTTAGTGTAAACACTTCTAAGCATTTCTCCACTGGGAAAGAATCTTTAATCTACACACAGCAAATCATTCGAGAAGACGCTCACTTATTATACGGTTTTTCGGAGCTCAAAGAGAAAGAAATGTTTAACCTACTTATTTCTGTAAATGGTGTAGGGCCAGCCTCTGCTATGATTATGCTTTCCTCACTAGAATTAAGGGAAATAGCACAAGCCATACTCTCTAGCAATAGTGCTGTATTACAAAAAGTAAAGGGTATAGGCACTAAAACTGCACAACGAATTATCATTGATTTAAAAGATAAAGTAATACATTTTGGAGCAGATGAATCTGATATTTCTACCGTTATTGATAATAAAGTGAAAGAAGAATCGTTATCTGCATTAGAAGTTTTAGGAATCCCTAAAAAAATGTCAGAAAAATTAGCAGACAAAATTTTGAAACAAAATCCAGAAATTCAAACGGAAGATTTAGTAAAACAAATTTTGAAAAATATTTAAAATAAGTGAAACCACATCATCATAATTACACCCTACATAAATTACTATGGGTTTTAGGGTTTGTGTTCTTTAGTAACCTTACCTACTCCCAAACAGAAAAAGACACTCCAAATTCTCAGCCTCAACTTAGCCTTCCAAATCCGGTTCGATATGAGGCTTTTTACGATGTAAAAGAAGGCGTTTATTTCCTTTATCCTAAGATAGGAAATGTAGTTACAGGCACACCTATCGTAATGACTCCTTCGGAGTATGGAGCTTATGTGAAATCTATCGGGCTACAAAACTATTACCAAGAAAAATCTCGGCAATATGATCTAGTAAATAATAGAAAGGATTTAAAAGATGTCGAAAAAAAAGGGCTGCTACCGAGCTTGAACATAAAAAACAAATTATTTGAAACTATTTTTGGAGGCAATAAAATAGAACTTATCCCACAGGGATTTGCCTCTTTTGATTTAGGTGGTCTTTATCAAAAAATCGATAACCCCATCATTTTACCACAAAACAGAAGAAACTTTGCTTTTAATGTTCAACAGAGAATACAATTAGGAATACTTGGTAAAGTTGGAGAGAATCTACAACTAAAAGCTAATTATGATACACAAAGTGGATTTGCCTTTGAAAATAGACTTAACTTGGTTTGGCAAGCAAAAGGTACTTGGAGAGATCTACAATCAAAAGGCTTAGGAAATTCAAACAATGGTAGTGAGGACAAAATCGTCAAAAAAGTTGAGTTTGGTAATGTTAATATGCCTCTATCTACCAGTCTTATGCGAGGCTCACAATCGTTATTTGGTTTAAAAACTGAATTTCAGTTGGGTAAAACTTATGGTACATTGGTTCTTTCTCAACAACAAGGTGAAGCAAGAACTGTAGTGGCACAAGGTGGAGGTGTACTAAATACCTTTAAAATAAATGCCATAGACTACGAAGACAATCAGCATTATTATTTAGGGCAATATTTCTTCCAAAACTACGACAATGCCCTAGCGAATTATCCTCAAATCAATTCCAAAATCAATATTACGCGTATAGAAGTTTGGGTTCTTGACCAAACAGCGAGTAACCTACAAAATCAAAAAAGTATAGTAGCTGTAAGAGATTTAGGGGAAGGTTCTGCACAATATCCAAATAACACACAAAACAATCTCTACCAAAGCATTAGTGCTTTAGCTGGTATCAGAGATGCTAATACGGCTTATTCTACCATCAATCAGCAATCATTTCCCAACGCTTCAGGTACCCCTGAAACTTATACCGATGGAGAGCAATTTATCTTTAACCGAAGAGCAAGAAGACTTAATCAAAACGAGTTCACATTTCACCCACAGCTAGGGTATATATCCTTAAACCAAAGACTTACCGACAATCAACTCTTAGCAGTATCTTACTCTTACACCGTTAATGGTTCTAACCAAGTTTACAAAGTGGGAGAATTTTCAGAGGAAAGTTCGGTTCTTGTAACCAAATTACTAAAACCAAATGTTTTAGTAAAAACCACTTCTCCTATGTGGAACTTGATGATGAAAAACATCTATAGCCTTAATGCTAATGGAGTAACTTCAGATAAGTTCTTCCTTAATGTGTATTATAGAGACCCTAAAAATGGTAAAGTTAACTATCTACCTAATACACCTGTACAAGACACCAACCTTTTAAAACTCCTAAACTGGGATAGACTTAATCTCAATAATGATTTACAATCTAACGGAAGTACTTTAGGAGACGGTTTATTTGACTTTGTTAATGGGATTACCATAGACCCAGCCAATGGAAAACTTATCTTTACCAAAGCTCAGCCTTTTGGTAATTTTATGGCAAGTACCTTAGGTAGTAACGACCCTCAATTTGTATTCTCAGAATTATACCAACAACAAAAGCAAGTAGCTACACAAAACCCTCTAGCACAAAGATATACCATAGAAGGACGCTACCAAGGTGGACAAGGACAAGGCATTTCTCTAGGTGCGATAAATGTACCTAAAGGCTCCGTGCGAGTAACTGCCAACGGAGCTCAACTTACAGAAGGAGTGGACTATACCGTAGATTATATGCTAGGGCAAGTAACTATCATCAACGAAGCTCTTAAACAATCTGGACAAGCCATTAATATCTCTTTAGAAAACCAAATGACCTTTAATACCCAAAGACGAAGATTTTGGGGATTAAATTTGGAAAGAAAAATCAGTGATAAATTTATCATTGGGGCTACTGCAATGAATTATGCCGAAAGACCACTCACCCAAAAAGTTCAGATGGGGCAAGAAGCAGTTAATAACACAATGCTGGGCATGAATCTTATGTATAATAACGAGTTACCTTTCCTCACAAGGCTTACCGATAAGATTCCGCTCATCAATACCGAAGCACCATCTCATCTTAATTTTAAGGCAGAAGCTGCCTATCTTATACCAGGACAAAATAAGGACATTAACGACCAAGCCTATGTAGATGATTTTGACCAAACCACTTCAAAAATATCACTGAAAGAACCTGCTCTTTGGGCTTTAGCATCTAAACCAGAGAAAAACCCTAATGATATTATTTTTAGAAACTCGGCATTAGACAATGATGTTAAAAATGGATACGGTAGAGGGCTATTATCTTGGTATTATATAGACCCTAGATTCTATGGTGTTGGCGGAAAAGCTCCTAATGGCATCACTGCTGATGCGTTGTCTAACCACGCCTCACGCCGTGTGAGAATGAATGAACTTTACAACAGTAGAGATTTTGTTGCTGGTGACCAAACCTATACCAATACCTTAGACGTTACCTACTACCCTACCGAAAGAGGTCCATACAACCTAAACCCTGCCAACGAGTCTACTGTGGAAAGATGGGCTGGTATGATGAGACCTATCTCTGTATCTAACTTTACCAATGCCAATATTGAATATGTTGAATTTTGGCTAATGGACCCTTACGCTGATGGAAAAATGCTAGGTACTAACCCTAAATTACTACTTCATCTAGGAAATATATCAGAAGATATACTGAAAGATGGTAAACTACAGTACGAAAACGGATTGCCTACTCCAGAAGCTCCTGCAAGGACTTCCGAAAGTAATTGGGGAACTCAGCCAGACCAACAGCCTGTTCTATATGCCTTCTCTTCTGAAGGTGCTAATAGAACTGCACAAGACGTGGGTTATGATGGTTTAGACAATGTTCAGGAAGCCACTAAATTTGGCACAACTTTCGTCAATCCTGTGACTAATCTTACCGACCCTGCAGCAGACGACTTCGTGTTTTACCTTTCTACACAATTCCAAGGTGCTTTAGCTTCTTCGGTAGTAGAGCGTTACAGATATTTTAGAAACCCAGACGGAAACTCCAAAGCTAACTCAATGGAGGTATCGTCTCAAACACCTAACACTGAAGACATCAACGGAGATTTTAACTTAGACCAAAGTGAAAGTTATAACCAATACACCATCAATTTAGATAAAGCCAATTTAGTTTTAGGAAAAAACTTTATCGTAGATGAAAAAGAAACCGAAGCCAAGTTCCAAAATGGACAAACTAGTAGAAGTAAATGGTTTTTATTCCGTATTCCTGTGAAACAGTTTGATGCTGATGCTGGGGAAGCTAGTGATGCTATCCTAAATAATGTAAGGTTTGCGAGAATGATTCTTAAAGGGTTTGACGAAACCTCAACACTAAGATTTGGTACTTTTGATTTAGTAAGATCAGACTGGAGAAAATTCACTAAAAACATTGCAGTTATCAACGAATCTGAGGAAGGTAATTACAACATAGATAACTCTAACTTTGATGTAGGAAGTGTTAATTTAGAAGAAAACTCTAAAGGCACTCCTCCTTATGTTATCCCACCTGGTATAGACAGACAAGTGTTAAGTGGAACTACAGGAGCTCAAAGACAAAATGAAGCTTCTCTTTACTTAAAGGCAACCAACCTTTCCAAAACTTCCCACGCTTCTAGAGGCGTGTTTAAAAATGTGGCATTGGATATGCGTCGTTACGAAAAGCTAGAACTTTTTGTACACGCCGAAGACCTTAAAGATGTTACATCTAACAAACTAGACCCGAACGCCAAGTTCTTCATCCGTCTAGGAAGTGATGCCATAGACAACTACTACGAATACGAGTCTTCACTAAAATATACCGCTAAAAATGCTACTTCTCCACTAGATATTTGGCCAACTGAGAATACTATTAACTTTAATCTAAAAGAATTCATCAATGCTAAACTAAGAAGAGAAACCGCAGGGATAAGCCTAGACCAAAGGTATAAAGACCAAGAGTATGGTGATAGCCACAGAGCTATATTTACCAAAGGACGCCCTAGTTTGGGTAACATTTCTACCATCGTGATTGGGGTAAGAAATACAGGTTCTGATTCTAAAGATTTAGTACTTTGGGTGAACGAGATTCGTCTTTCTGGAATAGAAAACAAAGGAGGCTATGCAGCCAACGCTAACCTCAACTTTAACCTAGGCGATTTTGCTAATGTAAATGCCAACGCTGCTATCTCTACCATAGGGTTTGGTTCTATAGACCAAAAACCTACTCAAAGACAGCAAACACAAAACACCGCATTCTCCATCAACACGACAGTAAATGTGGATAAATTCCTTCCTGAAAAAGCAGGAATGAAAATCCCTGTTAATTACTCTTACACCCAAACTATTGAGGACCCTAAGTACAACCCACTTAATGATGATGTCCTCTTTAATGAAGACCCTAAAAAAGACCAACTTAAACAAGTGGTGAGAACTTACACTCAGCAAAGAAGTTTTGGTGTGGTAAATATGAGAAAAGAAAGAGTAAACTCCGAGAAGAAACCTAAGTTCTACGATGTAGAGAACTTAGCTCTTACCGCTGTTTATCACGACGACTATTACAGAGATATCTACACCAAGAAAAACTACCGACAAAACCTCAAGGCTTATATAGACTACAACTATAACTTTAAACCTTGGGTAATAAAACCGTTCAACAAAGTTATAAGTGATACTGCCAAGATAGTCCCTTATGTAAAATGGATTAAAGAGTTCAATATCAACCCCATACCAACTCGTTTTTCTTTCAGAACAGAGCTAGATAGAAATTATAGCGAACTAGAGTTTAGAAATATTGAAGCCCTACTCAATGGCAATGGCTCCCAAAACTTTAATGTTCTTAAAAACAGAAATTTCTTCTTTGGTTGGCAGTATAACTTAGGATTTAATTTCACTAAGTCTTTCAAAGCCGAAATATTCTCTGCCACTAGAACTCTTAACGATGACTGGGCAGTGAATACTATGGACACTAGATCTATCTTCCAAAATCCGTTTAAAGTAGGAAGACCTGTACTCTATAACCATAGAATACAGTTTAATTACCGTCTACCTTTTGAACACTTCCCTTACCTAGATTTCATCAATGCAGAATTAGGTTATGGGTTACAATACAATTGGAATGCAAGATCTACCGTACTTCTTAATAGTGCTAATGGAAATCTAGGAAATGTAGCTCAAAACACCAATAATAAAGTGGCTACCGCTTCGGTGGACATTCCTTTGTTGTTAGGAAAGTTTAAATATTTTAAAAAGTTAGACTCTATCCGACAAGGAAGAAATAGAGAAATAGACTCGCTTAATCAAGTTTATGAAAAGGCTTTTGCTAATGAAAATAGCCGTAAGAGATTTAAGTTTAAGTCTTATAGATTTAAAAATCAATTATCTTTAACTCAGAAAGTAATGTCGGCTTTAACTTCCATTAAGCAAGCTAACCTTAATTTTAATGAAAATAACGGAACCGTACTTCCTGGGATACTTTCAGAACCAAACTTTTTTGGTATAGGACGAAGAGGATTTGGAGGTCCTACCAGTGGTTTCCTACTAGGCTCTCAGGCTGACATTAGAAGACTCGCCGTAGAAAATAACTGGGTTACTCAGTCAGAGTATCTTAACGACCCTTATACCCAAATGAGCAATAGAAATGTTACGGCTAATATCGTTATAGAGCCTATAAAGAATTTGAGGGTAGATGTTAACTTCCTTCAAACTTATAATAAAATGCTCACTCACGGCGGATTTAATATAGACTTAGATGGCAATCGTGCCAATGGCATACAGTTCTCTTTTGCTAACGAGATGATAAGCTACTCTAACACAGAGTTCCTAATAGGTACTACTCTAAAAAATAGCACAGACATCTTTAACGATATTAAAGCTAGAGCTAGAGAGTTTTCTAGACTTAATAGTGGTAACTTGACGACTGATGGTTTCGTGGAGGGCTATAGTATTGCCAACACTTATGTTTTGGTTCCTGCATTCCGCTCTGCATTATCAGGGAAATCAGTTTCTATGAAAAATCCTACTCGCCCTAACTTCCCGTTACCTAACTGGCGACTTACTTACTCTGGGCTTAGAAATATTCCATTTATCAACAGCCAGTTTGAGAAGTTTGATATACAACATGCCTACACTTCTACCTATACAGCTACAGGAATACAGTCTAATATAGATTATTATAACAATCCTAATGCTCTAGATGTAAGAGGCAATAGACTGAATCCTTATGTATTTTCTCAAGCTATGTTTGTAGAAGAGTTTGCTCCTTTTGTAGGTGCTGATGTTACTATGAGAAACCACATGCAGTTTAGAGCTCACTACAACAGAAATAGAATGTTTTTACTAGGCTTAGTAAACCAAACCTTAACCGAAGATTCTGGCTCTGAGTATGTGCTTGGTTTTGGATATATTTTAAAAGATTTAAAACTAAAACTAAGATATAAAGGTAAATCAAAAGATATTAAGAGTGACCTTAATGTTCGTGCCGATTTCTCGTTGAGGGACAACAAGACATCTATCATCAATATTTTAAAAGATGATGCTCAAGTAACGGGAGGACAGCGTTTACTAGGCATAAAAGTATCTGCGGATTACAATATGTCACAAAACTTTAATATTCGTTTCTTCTACGACCAACTGATGACGAAGTACAAAATCTCCACGGCATTCCCATTATCTACTGTTAGAGCAGGATTATCCGCCACATTTACCTTTGGAGGAAACGGAATGTAATACTTTTCGTCATACAATCACTTACTAAAGCTCCAAAAGGTCTAACCCTGATTGGAGCTTTTTTATTACTAATAAAACCACATCACCGATTATTTAGTATCTTTGCCACATGATTAGAATTACTAAGATTTTTTCATTTGAAACCGCTCACGTCCTTTATAACTACGATGGCAAGTGCAAAAATATGCACGGACATTCGTACAAACTATTTGTTACCGTAAAGGGTGTCCCTATCAATGATTTAGACCACCCCAAAAACGGAATGGTAGTAGATTTTGGGGATATTAAAAAGATTGTGAAAGAAGAAATTGTAGATGTATGGGATCACGCTGTTTTACTCAATGCCAGCTCACCACACATCAGCTTAGGAAAAGAGTTAGAAGAAAAAGGGCACAAAGTAATATTCTGCAACTACCAGCCTACTTGCGAGAATATGCTTTACGACATTGCAGCTAAAATCAAAAACAGACTTCCCGAGTCTGTGCAACTAGCCTATCTAAAACTCCACGAAACAGAAAACTCCTACGGAGAATGGTTGGCAGAGGAGAATTAGTCTTTTAAAACAGAAGTTACCAACGCTATGACGATTACCTTAGAAGACGGAAAAAAAATCTACTTCGCCTCCGACCAGCACTTCGGAGCCCCCACTCTAGAAGCCAGTAAACTTAGAGAACAAAAGTTTGTGCAATGGCTAGAAGACATTCGGAACGATGCCCAAGTGCTGTTTCTTATGGGAGATTTGTTTGATTTTTGGCACGAGTGGCAGTTTGTAGTTCCTAAAGGCTTCGTGAGGGTGCTTGGCAAACTAGCCGAACTTAAAGACCAAGGCATAGACCTCTACTTTTTTGTAGGCAACCACGACCTGTGGATGAAAGACTACTTTGAGAAAGAGCTCGGAATACCCGTTTTTTTCGAGAAAAGGTACGCCACCATCAATGGTAAAAGGTTTCTCCTTGCCCACGGCGATGGTTTAGGTCCTGGTGATAAAGGCTATAAAAGAATGAAAAAGGTCTTTACCAACCCTCTAGCCCAATGGCTGTTCAAGTGGCTTCACCCCGATATTTCAATGAGGATTGCCCTGTACCTTTCTCAAAAAAACAAAATGATAAGTGGAGAAGAAGACAAAGAATTTTTGGGCGAAGATAAGGAGTTCTTAATACAGTATTCCAAAGAAAAACTAAAATCAGAACACATAGACTATTTCGTATTTGGGCACAGACACCTTCCAATGATTTTGGAGGTAGGAGCAGGAACCTCTTATGTTAATCTAGGCGATTGGATTTCTTACTATTCTTATGGTGTTTTTGATGGTTCTCAATTTCAGCTTAAATACCTAGGCAACTTATGAGTGAATTTACCCTCACCACTTCCGATGGCTACCCTCTTGCGGTAAGCCTCTTTAAACCAGAAGTAGAGAACACTAATGGTAAATTATTACTCATCAATTCAGCAACAGGAGTAAAACAATATGTCTATTACAATTTTGCCAAATACCTAATGGCAAAAGGCTATACGGTAATTACTTACGATTATAGAGGCATCGCATCTTCTAAACCTGCTAAAATGAAAGGCTTTAAAGCCAGTATGAGGCTATGGGGAACCGAAGACTATAAAACATTAACCAACTACATCAAAACACATTTTTCTCATTACGAGAAATATATTATGGGGCATTCCGTAGGAGCTTTGATTGCAGGAATGAACCCAGACACTAATCTTTTTAAAAAGATAATATTCATAGGAGCTCAAAACGCCTATGTAAAACACTTAGATTCTAAAACTAGATGGGCTTCTTACCTAGGTTTTGGCATACTGCAACCTCTACTTACCGAAATATTAGGGTATTTCCCTGCCTCTATTCTTGGTCTAGGAGAATCTCTTCCAAAGGGTGTAGCTTACGATTGGAGAAGGCTTATTCTCAACAAAAAATCTACTCTTAAACTACTAGAAATGTCTTATAACCATACAGAGCATCTTCATCAAGATACTTTGGTTCTCTACGCCGATGATGACAGCTGGCTCACAGAAAAAGGCGTTAAAAGTTTAATGGACACTTATCACAATCTTAAACCTGAATATCATATCATAAAAGCTGAACTTTCTCCTAAAAACAATATAGGACACATCAACTTTTTTAGAAGTTACAACACTCCACTATGGCACATTGTGGAAGATTACTTGAAATAAAAAATCCAACACTCTTATCGTGTTGGATTTTTATTTTGAAAGCATGTATTACACCTTACTTTTTAAGATTTCTAATGCCCATCTCATAAAGAGCAAAGCTTATTAAGTCGGCATTTTCGCCTATCACTTGGTCGGTAGAACGCCCCGCTCCGTGTCCTGCATTCATTTCTATTCTAACAAGTGCTGGATTAGAGCAAGTCTGTTTTTCTTGCAACTCCGCCCCAAACTTAAACGAGTGTGCAGGGACTACCCTATCGTCGTGGTCGCTAGTGATAATCATAGTAGAAGGGTAACAAACGCCTTTCTTAACATTGTGTACAGGAGAGTAAGATTTTAGATATTCAAACATCTCTTTGCTATCTTGTGCCGTACCATAATCGTACGCCCACCCTGCTCCTGCAGTAAAGGTGTGATACCTCAACATATCCAAAACGCCCACCCCAGGGAAAGCCACTTTGGCAAGGTCGGGACGCATCGTCATTGTAGCACCCACAAGCAGACCTCCGTTAGAACGCCCAGAAAGTGCCATAAATTCAGGAGAAGTATAACCTTTAGATTGTAAGTATTCGCCAGCCGCTATAAAATCGTTGAATACATTTTTCTTTTGCATTTTGGTTCCTGCATCGTGCCATTTTTTACCATACTCGCCCCCACCTCTAATGTTAGGCACAGCGTAGATGCCTCCGTTTTCCATCCACACCGCATTTACCACAGAGAACGAAGGCGTTAAACTGATATTAAACCCTCCATAAGAATAAAGAATGGTAGGGTTTTTACCGTCTAGCTTAAGCCCCTTCTTATAATTGATGGTCATTGGAACTTTAGTGCCATCTTTAGAAGTGTAGAACACTTGCTCCGAAACAAAATCATCTGGGTTAAACTTAACCTTTGGCTTTTGATACACCGAAGAAGCTCCCGTTTCCACATTAAGTTTGTAGATGGTATTGGGTGTAATGTAGCTCGTGAAAGCATAGTACAATTCTTTTTCGGAATCTTTACCAGAGAATCCTCCTGCAGTGCCTTTACCAGGAAGAGTAATATCTCTTACTTTCTTTCCGTTGTAATCCATCTGCTGTACTAATGTTACGGCATCTTTCATATAATTAGCAAAGATATAGCCTCCTCCTGTGGATACTCTTAGTACATTTTCCGTTTCAGGAATCACATCTGTCCAAACACTAGGATTCTTAATATCAAACTTCACCAACCTCATATTAGGAGCACCTTTGTCCGTAAGAGCATAGATAAAATCGCCTTTGGTATCTACCACATCGGTATTATAATCGTAGCCTTTCTGAACTGGGATAAAATCGGTGTTGTTTTTTAAATCTTTAATATAAAGCTCATTGCCATTAGTCGCATTAGCTGCAGAAAGGATAAGATAACGCTGGTCTTCGGAAACGCCAGCACTCATATATCTCCTTTTGAAATTCTCGCCCCCTATGATGAGTTGGTCTTGAGACTGCTTAGTCCCTAACTTATGGAAATACACCTTGTGCATATCGGTCTTAGCCGAAAGTACACTTCCGTCTGGTTTATCGTAACTAGAGTAGAAAAAGCCTTCGTCTCCTAACCAAGAAATCCCACTAAATTTAACATCTACTAAAGTTTCGTCTATTGGTTTTTTAGTAATGGCATCTAGAATGATGATTTTATTCCAATCGCTACCACCTTCCGAAATTTTATAAGCTAATAAGTTTCCTTTCTTATTAAAAGAAATACCCGCTAGAGAAGTTGTCCCATCTTTAGAAAACTGATTAGGGTCTAAGAATACCTCTGTATTGCCATTCTTATCTTTTCTATACAATACTGATTGAGCTTGTAGCCCGTCATTTTTGTAAAAATAGGTATAATCACCCTCTTTAAAAGGAGCAGAAATTTTTTCGTAGTTCCACATATCTTTCAGTTGAGCTTTAATCTCATCACGGAAAGAGATTTGGTCTAGATAGTTCTGCGTAAAAGCCACTTGTCTCTTTACCCAATCTTTGGTATCTTCTGCACGGTCGTCCTCAAGCCAACGGTAAGGGTCTTGTACTTGTGTACCAAAATAAGTATCGGTATGGTTTATTTTTTTAGTTTCAGGATAATTCATTTTAGCGGTTTTTTGTTGAGTGCTACAAGACGCCAACACCACAGCAGCCACTCCTAAATACAAATGTTTAAACTTCATAACTAATAATAAATTTAAGATTCTAATATTTGAGCCGAATGCTCCTTTATTTTTACTTTATCTATAATTCTTGTACACACACCATTTTCATCAAAAATAAAGGTGGTACGAACGATACCCATAAACTCTTTCCCCATAAACTTTTTAAGTTGCCATACCCCGAAAGCCTCTATGATTTGTTTTTCTTCATCGGCTAGAAGGTCATAAGGAATGTTAAATTTATCGTGAAATTTCTTTTGTTTTTCCACAGAATCGGCACTCACCCCAAAAAGAGTATAGCCTTGTTTTTGTAAAGCCTCGTAATTCTCGCTTAAGTTACATGCCTCTGCTGTACACCCCGGCGTATTGGCTTTAGGATAAAAGAAAACCACCAATTTTTTACCCTTAAAGTCTGATGCACTTACCTCTTTTCCGTCTTGATTTTTCACCGTAAAAGCAGGAAGGCTATCACCTATATTTATCATAATGTTTATTTTTGTCCCAAATTTAGTTTAAAATGACCAAAAAACAAAGAGCCGAAATCATCATACAAGAGTTAGAACGCCTATATCCTGAGACGCCTATCCCTCTAGACCACAAAGACCCATACACCTTGCTAGTTGCCGTGGCTCTTTCGGCACAAACTACCGACAAGAAAGTAAATGAAGTGACACCACAGCTATTTGCCGTAGCAGACACTCCTTTCAAAATGAAAGAGTTGGAAGTTGATGAAATTAAAAATCTAATTAAAGAAATAGGTCTTTCAAACACCAAAGCTAAAAACCTTAAAGCGATGGCAGAGTTATTGGTAGAACGACACCAAGGCATAGTTCCCCAATCTTTTGAAGAGTTGGAAGCCTTACCTGGTGTGGGACACAAGACGGCTTCGGTAGTGATGAGCCAAGCCTTTGGCATTCCTGCATTTCCTGTGGACACCCATATCCATAGACTGATGACTCAATGGAAACTCACTTCTGGAAAAAATGTAACCGAAACCGAAAAAGATGCTAAAAAGATTTTCCCAAAAGACAAATGGAATAGCTTGCATCTGCAAATTATTTTCTATGGTAGAGAATATTCTCCAGCTAGAGGTAAAGGCGATAAAGATTTTATTACCAAAATGCTTTTTGAAAAAAAGAAGGAATAATTTTATACTTTCTACACTACTAAAAAACACTACCTCATCATAATTGATGAGCTACTTTATTTTTCTATTAAAGTTTAGGTTTTTTATATTCATAAGTTATATATAATCCTAAGGCAGAATCAATACTCGAGGTCAGATAAATAGGCTCATACAAATACTTCATATAGATCATATGTTGATCGTAATAAAATACTTCATATCTTTCTAAAAAGAATGTTGTAACCCTATATATTGAATTGGGATCAGTAGGAAATGTTGCTGTAGCAGATAACATTATTCCTTTATTATCAAACTTATATTCAACATGATTCACAAATTTATTCTCTCCTTTATAAACTAATGTTGTAGAGGTTTCTTTAGCTAGCTCTCTAGTTTCAGATGATTTAATAAGTTTTTTTGTCGCTCCCCAAATCATTGAAGGCTCTTTGAAAAATGTTTCACATGGAGTGACATCAACTTTAGAGGTTACTGTTTTACCATTTTTAGTAGCTATAACATAGAATGTTCCTATTTTTTCTGCAGTGAGTAGACCATTAGCATCTATTGTACCTCTTTTTTCATCTGATATCTTCCAAGAAAAAGAGCTATCTAACACCCCCGTTTTATCATTTTTAATTACAAACTTTTGTTTCTGATTATATTTCATAGTGACCTCTATAGGAGCTATTGAATAGCCTTCAATTGTAGTTGAAGGAATAGTACTAACTTCTCTAGAATTACCATCATCTCTAGAACAAGAGACAAAAACTCCTAATACCACCAAAGATAATGCAAATAATAAGCTTCTCATATCTAAATCATATACTTAGTTGTGAATATAAAAAGAAAAGGGTTATATGCAATTCACTTTATACATTTTTTGCCAGACATAAAAAAATTAAAACTTTTAAACCAAAGAAATAACAAAAATCTGCCATAAATAAAAGAGACTGCTATTTTTTTGAAACAGTCTCTTTTAGTCTTTATTATTAAAGAAGTTTTTATTAAATCTAAACAAATAACTTCATAAAATTATAGGCTTACTCTTCTGAATCCTACGATTTCTACATCATCACCGAAAGACTTCACATATTCAGCTACTTTTTTGCTGTCATCTTTAATGAAGTTTTGGTCTAGTAACGCCTTCTCTTGGTCTAGAGTTGTGTTATCACTGATGAATCTTTGGATTTTACCAGGAATAATTTTATCCCAAATTTGTTCAGGCTTACCTTCTGCTTTTAGTTCTGCTTTAGCATCTTCTTCAGCTTGTTTTAGAACTTCTTCAGTAAGTTGTGCATAAGAGATGTATTTAGGCACATTCTTTAATGGCTTACCTAAACGAACTAGTTCTTCGTTTTCTTTCTCGATTACAGCAATACGAGCTTCGGTTTCGCTAGCAATGTAAGCTGGATCAAAATCTTTGTAAGAAAGCGTTTCAGCTCCCATAGAAGCTACCTGCATAGACACATCTTTAGCTAAATCTGCAGCTTGATCGAAGCTTTTAGAAAGAGCCGTGATAGCAGCGATTTTATTTCCTACGTGGATATAAGCTCCTAGATAAGCACCTTTAATAGTTTCGAACGCACCAATTTCAATTTTCTCTCCGATAACTCCTGTTTGCTCGATAAGTTTATCAGCTACGGTCATTCCTCCAAAGTCAGAAGCCAAGAATTCCTCTTTGCTAGAGTAGTTAATAGCTTGTTCAGCTAATTTATGAGCTAGTGCTACGAAGTCTTCGTTTTTAGCAACGAAGTCAGTTTCACAATTAAGAGCGATGATAGCACCCGCAGTATTGTCTGCATTTACTTTAGCAATAACAGCTCCTTCTGCAGATTCTCTGTCAGCTCTGTTAGCAGCTACTTTCTGTCCTTTTTTTCTAAGGATTTCTATTGCTTTATCAAAATCTCCTTCAGCTTCTACTAAAGCCTTTTTGCAGTCCATCATTCCTGCCCCTGTAGTGTTTCTTAGTTTTGCAACATCTGCTGCAGCTGGTGAATACATAATAATATTATTTTTTTAGTTATTTTTTATATATATCTTTGGGGTCCTCAAAAAACCCCTGCAAAGATAATAATTTTAAGACAAACTAAAAATAGAGTTTTTGCGTTGTTTGCATATTAAGTAAAGATTTAACATGAAGAAAGTAAAAAAAATAGCAGAAATAACCCTATGCATTTTGGCATTTAGCTCATCTTTTATAGCTAATGCTCAATCAAGATATACTCCTCAACAAGTAGAGGCATCTAACGATATTAAAGTCATCGCTAATTTTATAAAATACAACCCAGAACATCCTGACACTCCTAAGTTTAAAACTAAATTATACAACATCCTTAATGGAGAAACAAAAGAAAAGGAACTAAAAACTAAAAAGATGGTAAGTGTGCCTACAAAGGCAGAAGCTATAAATACTAATATAATAGTTATGAAACCTACCAACGTAGGCAATAGTTCAAAGCCTGTGGATGTACTTAATCACCTATTTAGTAATGACCCTACCCAAAAAGAAGCTTATTTACTGGTTAAAAATTTATCTAGTTGCAATATTACATTAAAGATAGATGGTAATAAAAAATACAATTTAGATGTAGCTGCTCATAATGAAAATTACATTCTCCTAGATAAGGGAAACTACTCCCTATCTGCATCTATATGCAATGGTAAATACTTATCTAACAAGCTAATCAATAAAGATATGGAGGTTTCGCTTAGTCTTAACTAGCTATATAATATTGAAAATAAAAAAGCTATCCTATCAAGGGGATGGAATAGCTTTCTTATTTCAAGTATCAGGTATCGTTTCTACCCTTTAAATCTACCCATTGAAATAAATTTATCTTGTCTTTGAGATTCTAGCTCCTTAGCCGAGAATTTCTTAAACGCTTTGATATTATTTAGGATAGAGTTTTTTACATTTTGGTAAACCACACTAGGATCGTAGTGGGCTCCCCCCAGTGGCTCTTCTATAATACCGTCTATAATCTTTTCTTTGAGGGAATCCTGTGCCGTTAGTTTCATGGTAGAGGCAGCCTCTTCTTTATGTTCCCAATTTCTCCATAATATAGCAGAGCAGTTTTCAGGAGAAATTACAGAGTACCAAGAGTTCTCCATCATATAAACTTTGTTGCCAACACCTATACCTAAAGCACCACCACTAGCACCTTCGCCAATTACATAGCAGAAAATAGGGGTTTTAAGTTGGCACATTTCGTAGATGTTTCTTGCAATAGCCTCGCCTTGACCTCTTTCCTCCGCTTCTAATCCAGGATAAGCCCCTGGTGTATCTATAAAAGTAACCACAGGAATATTAAATTTCTCTGCTAATTTCATTAGTCTAAGAGCTTTTCGGTAGCCTTCAGGATTACTCATTCCAAATCTTCTGTGTTGTCTTTCTTTGGTCGTTCGCCCTTTTTGAGTTCCTATAAACATTACAGACTGCCCTTCAATTTTGGCTAAACCGCCCACCATAGCTGTATCATCTGCGAAGTTTCTATCGCCATGCATCTCTACAAAACTGCCTTCATCTGCAATTCCTTTAATATAGTCTAAAGTATAAGGTCGGTTAGGGTGACGAGACAACTGTACCCTTTGCCAAGGCGTAAGATTACCGTATATCTCTTTCTTTTTCTTGTTGATTTTATCTTCTATTTGGCTACACGCCGTTTTCATATCCACACCACTTTCTTCGCCTACCAGAGAGCACTTTTCGTACTGCTCCATGAGTTCTTTTATAGGGGTTTCAAAATCTAAATATTCCATATTGATGAGATAATTTACCGTTCAAATTTAATAATTTTTTAATAAAAGAGATTTTACTTTAAAACCTCCAACGCCTTTTTTAATCTGTTAAGGCTTTCTTCTTTGCCAATGATTGTCATCAAATCTGGTACATCGGGACCTTTTAGCTCCCCAACGAGTGCCAAACGCAAAGGCATCATCACTTTACCCATACCTAAAGATTTCTCTGTTGCAAAGTCGTGAATGGCATTTTTGATGGTTTCCGTATCGAAAGAAATAGCTTCTAGTACAGTTACTAGAACAGACATTACTTCGTGAGTATCTTCCTTCCAAGCTTTTTTAACAGCTTTCTCATCAAAAGATTGAGGGGCTTCAAAAAAGAATTTTCCTTCCTCGTAGATATCCTTTACAAAAGTGGCTCTTTCTTTCATTAGAGAAACTATTTTCAGTAGTACCTCATCAGAAATTTGTTTAGAATTAACGCCTTCTATTTGTTTTAATTCTTCCAAAAGTTGGTCGTTAGATTTTTGTTGTAGATATTGATGGTTGAACCACTTCGCTTTGTCTAAACTAAATCTAGCACCTGCTTTGTGTACTTTGTAGAGGTCAAACTCCTGCACCATCTCTTCCATAGATAAAATTTCTTTATCGTCTGCTGGAGTCCAGCCGAGGAGGGCTACCATATTTATAAACGCCTCTGGGAAATAGCCAGATTCTCTGTACCCTTTCCAAACTTCTCCGCTTTCGGGGTCCTGGAAATCTAATGGGAAAACAGGGAACCCAAATTTAGCTCCATCTCTTTTACTTAATTTACCTTTGCCTTCAGGCTTTAATATCAGTGATAAATGAGCGAATTCGGGAGCGTCCCAACCCATAGCTTCATATAAGAGTACATGCAACGCCATAGACGGTAACCACTCTTCTCCTCTAATCACATGGGTAATTTTCATTTCGTGGTCATCAATAATATTAGCGAAATGATAGGTTGGCATTCCGTCGTTTTTAACTAAAACTTTATCGTCTAAGTCGTTGGTATTTACGCTGAAATCCCCTCTGATGATATCTTTAAGGCTTACAATTCTGTCCACAGGCATTTTAAACCTTACCACATAAGGCGTATTTTCAGCAAGTAGTTGCTCTACCTCTTCTTTAGGAAGGCTGATGCTATTTCTAAGTCTGCCACGAGTTCTGTAATTATAGGCGAAAACTTCACCTCTGCTTTCAAACTCTTTTCGAATAGCATCTAACTCTTCTGGAGTATCAAAAGCGATGTAAGCATAATCTGTTTTTAATATTTGGTCAGTATATTGGTCATAGATGGCTCTTCGTTCCGACTGTCTGTATGGAGCATAAGGACCACCATGTTTAGGGCTTTCATCAGGGACGATACCACACCATTCTAATGCCTCCATAATGTATTCTTCAGCACCTTCCACATATCTAGCAGAGTCGGTATCTTCTATTCTAAGGACAAAATCGCCTCCATGATGTTTTGCAAACAAATAGTCGTATAATGCCGTTCTTACACCTCCCAAATGTAAAGCTCCTGTAGGACTTGGTGCAAAACGAACGCGTACTTTTTCCATATTTTGATAATTCTTTTTTGAAACAGCAAATTTACAGAATGTAAACGCAAGTTTCTAATATTATTGAAGTTTTTTGGCACAAAAAGAATTTATGAAATTGATATTTGTGGGTTCTTATGATACCCAAACAAAACAGAAAAAGTATTATCTTTGCTCGGTATGGCAACAAAGGTTCTCTTCAATACAGTGGTAAACTGGTTCATTCGCCAAAGAATGGATCAGATACAAAATTTTATTAAGCATCCTATAGAAACACAAAAGGGTATTCTTTTTTCACAACTATTCAAAGCCGAAGAAACGGTGTATGGAAAAGAATACGGATTTAAAAATATTTCTAGTTATCAGGACTTTTGTAATCAAGTTCCCATTGTAACCTATGAAGATTTTGAACCTTATATAGAAAGGGCAAGGAAAGGCGAAAAAGATGTAATATGGAATGGCTACATTAGAAAATTCGCAAAGTCTTCTGGAACCACTAATGCTAAAAGTAAATTTATTCCCATTTCTGATGAAAGTCTAGAGGATTGCCACTTCAAAGCAGGGAAAGACTTAGTGTCTATCTACGCTAACAACCACCCAGAGAATACTTTATTTCAATATAAAAATTTAAGACTGGGAGGAAGTTCGGAACTATACGAAGATTTCAATACCAAGTTTGGAGATTTATCGGCGATTTTAATAGAGAATTTGCCTTTTTGGGTAGAAATTACCACCACGCCTAGCAAAAAAACCTCACTAATGTCCGAGTGGGAAACTAAACTGAAAGCTATCGTATCCGAAGTAAGGCAAGAAGATGTGGGAAGTCTTACAGGAGTTCCTAGCTGGATGATGGTGCTATTACAACGCATCTTAAAAAAAACAGGCAAAGGTTCCATCTCTGAACTTTGGCCTAATTTAGAAGTGTTTTTCCACGGAGGAATTAGCTTTAAGCCTTATAGAGAACAATACAAGGAGCTCATTGGTAAAGACATTAATTATTACGAAATTTACAACGCTTCCGAAGGGTTTTTCGGTATTCAGGATAGGTCTGATAGTGATGAAATGTTACTAATGCTAGATTATGGGATTTTCTACGAGTTTATCCCTATGGAACATTTTTCTGAGACCAATCTTAAAGCAATTCCGCTGGAAGAGGTGGAAGTAGGTAAAAACTATGCTGTGGTAATTACCACTAATGGTGGGCTTTGGCGTTACTTAATAGGCGACACCGTGAGATTTACCAGCACCGACCCTTATCGCATCAAAATATCGGGCAGAACCAAACATTACATCAACGCTTTTGGGGAGGAATTAATGATTGATAATGCCGAAATGGCTTTGCAAAAAGCGTGTGAAGTAACTGCCGCTAAGATAACCGACTATACCGCAGCTCCTATCTTTATGAAAGGAAGTGAAAGTGGGGCTCACGAGTGGGTTATAGAGTTCAGCCAAATGCCTAACGATATGACAACTTTTGAAAAGGTGTTTGATGAAACTTTAAAATCCATCAATTCCGACTACGAAGCCAAGCGTTATAATGATATGACGCTTAAAAAGCCCGTGATTAACATCGCTAGAGCCAACTTATTTTACGATTGGCTAGAAAGTAGAGGAAAACTAGGGGGACAAAACAAAGTTCCTCGTCTGAGCAACGATAGGGAATACATAGATCCTATTCTCAAAATGAATACTCAAAACGAAAATTAAGAACAGCCGCTACATTCCTAAATAAAAAGCTTAGGCAACTAAATACCTAAGCTTTTGTCTTTGTTATAAATCACATTCTTAATTATCTACTCCGCTTGTCTAAATACCAGCCCACTCTCTTTGAAGTAGTCTAAAATAATGCGGTCGCCATCGTTCACATTACCTGCAAGAATTTCTTTAGAAAGTTGGTTAAGCACTTCCTGTTGCAACAATCTCTTGAGCGGTCTTGCCCCAAACGAAGGGTCATAACCTTTCTCTCTAATGTAATTTAATGCATCTTCGGTAGATGTTAAAATGATATTTTTCTTTTCCAACATCTTATTAAAGCCTCTCAATAAGTATTGTATAATCTTACCTATTTCCTTCTTATTAAGTGGTTGGAAGAGCACCACCTCATCTATCCTATTGATAAACTCTGGACGCAACGATTGTTTAAGCACTCCAAAAACTTCCTCTTTAGTTTTAGAAACTATTTCTTCCTGATTTTCTTCTGTAAGCCCTTCAAAATTTTCTTGGATAATATGAGAACCTAAGTTAGAAGTCATAATCACGATGGTGTTTTTGAAATTCACGAAACGACCTTTATTATCCGTAAGCCTTCCGTCGTCTAATACCTGCAATAAGGTATTGAATACATCAGGGTGAGCCTTTTCTATCTCATCTAAAAGTACTACCGAATAAGGTCTTCTTCTTACTGCTTCCGTAAGTTGCCCGCCCTCATCATAGCCTACATACCCTGGAGGAGCACCCACCAATCTAGACACCGAATGACGCTCCTGATATTCACTCATATCAATACGGGTCATATTATTTTCATCATCAAATAGGAACTCTGCTAATGCTTTTGCCAATTCGGTTTTACCTACTCCCGTAGTCCCTAAAAACAGAAATGAGCCAATTGGTTTCTTCTCATCATTAAGCCCTGCACGGTTTCTTCTGATAGCATTAGCTACCGCTTCTATAGCTTCCTCTTGCCCTACTACTCTTTTGTGAAGCTCGTCTTCTAGGTGAAGTAATTTTTCTCTCTCGCTTTGGAGTAGCTTTGTTACAGGAATCCCCGTCCATTTAGAAATAACTTCGGAAATATGCTCTGCCGTTACCTCTTCTTTAATAAGTTCATTTTGGTTATTCTGCATAAGGAGTTCTATCTTACGAAGCTCCTCCTCTTTTTCCCTTAACTTACCATACTGAATTTCTGAAACCTTGGCATAGTCGCCTAATCTTTGAGCTCTTTCCGCTTCTAGTTTCAACGCCTCGATATCTTTTTTAATCTGAGTTAAATCTTCAGACTTTTGCTTTTCTTGTAGCCACTTGGCATTGATTTCGTTTCTTTCCTCGGTTACCTTAGCTATATCCTCTTTAAGGTGGTCTATTTTAGTTTGGTTACCTTCTCTAGAAATTGCAGCGAGTTCTATCTCTAGCTGCATCAATTTTCTATCTAGAATATCCAACTCTTCAGGCTTGGAGTTGATTTCCATTCTTAGTTTAGAAGAAGCCTCGTCTATCAAGTCAATAGCTTTGTCTGGAAGAAAACGGTCTGATATATAACGCTGAGACATTTCCACCGCAGCGATAATAGCTTCATCTTTAATCCTGATTTTATGATGGAATTCGTACTTATCCTTAATCCCTCTCAAAATAGAAATTGCCGACTCCGTGTCTGGTTCTTCCACCATCACTTTTTGGAAACGACGCTCCAATGCTTTATCTTTTTCAAAATATTTTTGATACTCGTTAAGCGTCGTTGCTCCTATGGCTCTAAGCTCTCCTCTAGCCAAAGCTGGTTTTAGGATATTAGCTGCATCCATGGCTCCTTCTCCCCCTCCAGCACCTACTAAAGTGTGTATTTCATCTATAAAGAGTATGATTTGTCCATCTGACTTTGTTACTTCATTAACCACAGATTTCAGACGCTCTTCAAACTCTCCTTTGTACTTAGCCCCTGCAACCAACGCCCCCATATCTAAGGAATAAAGCGTTTTATCCATTAGGTTTTCTGGTACATCTCCCGAAATAATCCTATGTGCAATCCCTTCAGCAATAGCGGTTTTACCAACTCCAGGCTCTCCTATAAGGATAGGATTGTTTTTGGTTCTCCTAGAAAGAATTTGCAATACACGGCGGATTTCCTCATCTCTACCAATTACAGGGTCTAGTTTACCCTCCGCAGCGAGTTCATTAAAATTCTTAGCGTACTTACTCAAACTTTGATAAGTTTCCTCCGAACTCGCCGAAGTAGCCTTACTCCCTTTCCTAAGCTCTTTTATTCCTGCTTCTAGCAAAGCCTTGGTAATCCCCATATCTTTAAGTAAAGAAGATACCGAAGACGAAACCTCTATTAAAGCCAACCAAAGATGCTCTATGGTAACATATTCGTCTCCCATTTTTTTAGCCAAATTAGGAGCTTCCAAAAGCACTCTATTACCTGCTTGAGAAAGATACAAACTACCACCTTCTACCTTAGGAAGAGTTTCTAAATTTTGCCTGTTACGCTCTCTAATGAGAGTAGCATCTGCTTCTGATTTTTTTAGTAGAAAGCTAGAAATGGTATCATCGCTTTCAAAAATACCCTCCAAAATATGCTGAGGTTCTATACTTTGGTGTCCGAACGCCATAGCTAACTGCTGTGCCTTCTGAATCACCTCTTGTGATTTTACTGTAAACTGATTTAAATTCATAATGATATATGTGATTTTTGTTTAAACTTTATTTTTACACTCTGAGGTTAACAAAAAGCGTTCTATCATAAAAAGCCCAAAAAAACAAGACAAAATTTCCTACTTTACACCTTTAAACCAAACAAATAGAGACAAAATTTCTTGTTTATTAGAAAATAAATCGTGTTTATTTAAAATTAAAATACTCATTGTTAACCAAAATGACTATGAAAATCTCACTATATTTGCAAAAGCAAAGAAAACATTAATGAAGTATCTTATCGTAGGGCTTGGCAACAAAGGAGATGAGTACACAGAAACTCGCCACAATGTAGGCTTTAAAGTTGTAGAAAAAATTGCAGAAAGCATAGAGGCTCCTTTTAAAACAGCTAACTTTGGCTGGGTAGCAGAGGGTAAATATAAGGGTAGAAAAGTAATATTACTAAAGCCCGACACCTATATGAATTTAAGCGGTAACGCCGTGAAGTTTTGGATAAAAAAAGAGAACATTCCGCTAGAAAATTTACTTGTCATCACTGATGATTTAGCCTTGCCTTTCGGTGCTCTTAGAATGAAAATGAAAGGCTCAGACGCAGGACACAACGGACTAAAGAATATCCAAGAACTCCTACAAACGCAAAACTACCCAAGATTAAGGTTTGGTATTTCTGCCAATTTCTCCGAAGGTAAGCAAGTGGATTATGTACTCGGCAAATGGACTGAAGAAGAACAAAGCAAACTCCCAGAACGCCTAGAACAATTTACTAAAGCTTCTTTGGCTTTTGTATTTGCAGGTATCCAAAATGCGATGACGGGCTTTAATGGAAAGTAATCCGCTTCGCTAAATTTCCTTTTTATAAATAGTGTACTCCTTGTACATTCTGTGGTTAGGCAAACGCTCTATCTCTGCACGCATCTTGTGATTTTCTTTCATAATCAGATGGCTATCTACCGATTTAAAGCCTAGCTTAATCGCAGAACCAAAAAGGTGCGTTGCCAAGACCGCATCTAGACCTTTGTTTTGATAATCTGGTGCAATACCACCTAACAATAGCACCAATCGTTTAGAAGTTTTAGACGCTCTCAAAATATGGAACCAACCCAATGGCAACAGCCTGCCTTTAGCCTTTTTAATCCCTTGGCTTAGGTCTGCCATTGCTATCACAAACGCCACTACTCTCCCCGAACCATCGCTAATGATTTTAATTAACTTAGGATTTAATAATGGGAGAAAACGGCTAGCAAACTCGTCCATTTCTTCCTCTGAAATGGAAGTAAAACCATAGATTTCTTGATAAGTAGCATTGATAAGATTAAACACCGACTTCACAAAAGGCTTCACCTGTTTCGTAGAAGTGAACTGATGCACCGTGATGTTCATTCTGCTTTGTATTCTTTCCGTAAAAGCCTCGTAGCGTTCGGTAATTTTAGAAGTTAGCGGAACATCATATTGACACAACTCCACAAAAGAACTGTACCCCGAAGCCAAAATCATTCTAGACATATACTCAAAGCTAGAATTGGTAATCATCATCGTAGGTTCAGAGAATCCTTTAGTAAGAAACCCTTGAGGCTCTTTGTCGGAAAACCCCATAGGTCCGATAAGCTCTTCGCAGCCCTTAGACTTCGCCCATTGCTCTACCTCTTTTAATAACGCCGAGAATATAGCTTCGTCCTCATAACATTCAAAATAACTAAATCTTGCTGTTTTAAGGTTTTGTTTTTTGTTATACTCATGTGGTATAATCCCCATAATTCTCCCTACTGCTTTTCCATTTTGGTAAGCTAATAATAGAATGGTGTCATTATGCTGAAATGCTGGGTTTCTTTTAGGATTAAAAAACTTCTCTTCGTCTATGTAGAGAGGAGGTAACCATTCCTCATGATTATGGTGTATCTTCTCTGGAAGGTAAATAAAAGTATTAAGTTCTTTAGCACCTTCTACTTGTTTTATAGTGATTTCCATTGTTGTCGTTTTTTTATAAAAAATAAAGTCATACTTGAACTAAGCAAGTAAACTAATACTCCTGTAACTCCTCCCGCTAAAACATCTACCGCATAATGTGCTTTGATATACACCGTAGAGAAAACAAGAATAAATGTAAACGGTAATATTAAAAAAAATAACTTTCTGTAATGTTTAAATAGCCAAATCAGAACTACCACACTCACGCCCACATGAGAGCTAGGAAATGCCGCCGTGGGAGCTTCGCCCATCAACTGGATTTGTTTCACTGCCATTCCAAAAAGACCATAGGCTTCTACCGTATTGCTAGGATATGGGAAATAAAACTGTGGTCCTTCTGCTGGAACAAAAATAAAAATAGTGTAATAGGTAACAAAAGCTGTTATCAATAAAGAACCAAAAAACTCCAGTAGATGAGGCTTGTACTTGAAAAGCATTCCCATCACAATGAGAGGCATTAGGTAATAGAAGAAGTACCCTAAGAACATTAGCTCACTAAACCAAGGATAATCAAAAGTTTTAGAAAACTCTAGCGAGGGCTGAAAGCCAAACAAAAGATAGTCTATTTTAATCAACCAATCATCTATTTTATCAAAAAACATAAGATTGAGCTGTGCTGTCTCCTTATAAACCATACCTAAAAAGGCATAGGCTAACAACCAGCTTACTAGCACTTTTATTTTTGGGTAATTTTTCAGTTGATTATCAAAAAATAAAGAGCTTAAAAACACTGCAAAAAAATAAAATCTTCCTTCTAATATTGGCATAAGAAAAAAGCCATCGGGTTTTACCAACAACACCAAAACTAGCGTAACCATCATATAAAAGGTTAAACTAAACCAACACAACGAAATACCCTCTAATATTTTCTTCATAGGCAAAAAAAGCTCGCAAAGATACAAGATTTATGTTTAAGTAAGTTCAATACATTAAGTAAAATTTAGATCTAATCTACATTCAGGTTGCTCTCAGACAAAACAACAACATTCTCCTAACTTTTTTCAATAAAAAATATAATTTCCACATGTCCTATTTTTTTATCTTTGCAAGAAACTAATTATGGAAAAGTCAAACATTTTTGCAACCTGTCTTTATTTACTTACTACTATTTTCAGCTATGGTCAAATACCATCATCCTCCAAATTTGAAATCATCCCCGTTAATGATAGCACTTTCCATTTTAAAAGCACTTATGACAATAATGACACTTATTATTGGGAATTTAATGATGGAGTCAAGACAATAGTATCCATAGAAAAGAATCCAATTGTACATTTCTCTTCTTTTGATAAAATCATATCAAAATTAACTACAGAAAGTGCTTTTGGAAGAGAAACTTCCAAAAGAGAGATATATAAACTTAAAGAACGGTATTTTAATCTGAGTACTGGCATAGATAAAAATGGTTCCCCATTAAACGATTCTGGAGAACTTGATAATAACTGGAACTATGTATCTTCCAACGGAGAAAAATCTACTCCATACACAAGATATGCGATGAGTGGTTGGTCGTCACCGATAACAAACAACAAATCAGATGTAAGCAATTGGATTACAGCAGGTAAAACTACAACAGGATATCATTACTACCACAGTAGAGTTTTCTCTGTTCCAAATAACACAAGTGCTGTATTAAATTTAAGATCCCTCTCTTTTGTTAGAGGTTGGACTTACCTTGTAAAAATAAATGATGACAATTCTGAAATTGAAAATGAAATTACAAAAACCTCTTGGCTAAGTGATGGGGCAAAAGGTTGGTTAAATTCAAGAAATCCTGAAGTTGAGAATTACCTTATCCCATCGGGTAAATATTATATTAAGGTAAAAGCATATACAAATAACTCTTCACAAAGACAAGCTATAAATGTAAATGCAAGTATAAGATATGAAAAAAACATATACATTTCAGATCTAGAGACTGTAGAATCTACTGTAAGTAAAGATTATAAATTAGCTCCAAACAGCTATATTTTTGATGTAGATTCTGAAAACGATGGACTATACATCCCTGTTAAAAAAGCTTATGACATGTGGGCTTCAGCATCAATCCCCACAGGAATAAACCAACCCATTAATGACACTAATAAAAAATTGTCGGCGTTTGTTTACTGGGAAGATGTATCAGGATTAATAAAATCAAATATAGACTATAGACTAAATTTAATAGGAAACTCTCAATCATCAGTTATAGAAGTTCCTATTAATAAAACCGTTGGGAAAGGAAACGCTGTTATATCTTTTCATATCGGAGAGAATGGTAATTCCACAGACCCTATCTATTGGAGTTGGCATGTATGGGTCACCGACAATCCCTATAACGGTTCTAAACACAGGCAGGGGTTTGAAGCCAGACAACTAGAGGACGGATCTACTGAAATAATTCCTGACGAAGACTGGGGGTGGATGGACAGAAATTTAGGTTCAACCAACAATTCTTTCGGTAAGGGTCTTTGGAAAAAATCTGAGGGGCTTCTGTATCAATGGGGAAGAAAAGACCCCATTCCTCCTCTTGTTACTAACATGGATGATTTTTATGAAATTGAAGGAATTATTGGTAAAGTACGACATCCAAACGCCAAATATCAAAATGGAGCAAAAACAATAAATGATTTTACAATAAATTCATCCTCTCCTCAAAAATTTAAAAATCAACTAATCAAATCTATCCAAAATCCTCTAAGCTTATTATACATTAATCTCAATTATAATAATAACCCCAACCTACCCTATAATTGGTTTGGCGACACCGACAATCCAAACTTCCCCAACTATAGACTAGCACGATTGAATTTATGGTCTGATAATTCAAAAGGAATATCTAATGAAATTGATGCCAATGCCGACAGCTCAATAAAACCATATCAAACAAAATCATACTTTGACCCATGTCCTAATGGTTGGAGGATGCCCTCTGTTTTGGTATCCCATACGACAAGTGATGGGTGGGGAACAAAAGATCTAGGCATAAGGTTAGATTACTCTCCTTTTGGCTTTAAAACTAATATCACAACAAAAACATTTGAAATGTTAAAACATCATATAATAAAGCCTACCAACGAAAATGTTCCTAGCTATATGAAAGGAATTAAGGTCTACAATAAAATAGGTTTTGATTTAACAGATGTAAATGAAAAAAATATGGGAATATTTCCTGGAACTGGATTTATTGCTAAAAATAAGTCTTACACTGATACCCACGAAACCTATCTATGGACAGCAACAATGATGAGTTGGTATTATAGTAATAAAACTCCTCATGTGGAAGCAAGATCTCTCAGATTAGTACCTGATGGAGATCAAAAATATATAGTTGATCCTAGATTTCCAAATGTTCATGGCCTTTTCTACTACTTTCCCCTAAGCAAAAACTCAACTTCTGATGCCTTAGCCTGTAGATGTATAAAAGATCCTCTGTACAATATAAACAACTATAACTTTCCTACAATATATTTCAAAAGCACTAATAATAAGATTATATACAAAGAGGGACTAAATAACCCTAACACATATAATGTTACTAAAAGCAACAATGAACAAGTTATAGAAATCCCAGTCAGTAAAGCTTTCTCTGTGTATAATCAAATTTTATCTGATAATGAAATCCTAGAATTAGGAGATCTGAAAGCTAATGTCTTTTGGACTACAAATAAAGATTTAATACAAAATATCAGCATAAATACACCGAACTCAAACTTAGAAAATTTAAAAAACACTAAAATAGTTGTAAAGATCTCTCCTAACCAGTCTGGAAATGCTTTAATTTCACTTCATAATAGGAGTATAAAAAATCCTATTTATTGGAGTTGGCATATCTGGGTAAGTGATACAGATATAAAACCTTTACCTCCTTATACGACAGAGCCAATAGACTCTACTATCACAAACTATGTTAACTACGCTCAAAACAATCTATCTATTACCACTGAATTTATGGATAGAAACTTAGGAGCTTTAAATAGCTTTCCTACATTACAAAACCCTAACAACATTTCTGAGCAAGAAATATATAATATATCCACATCTGGAGGGCTCCTATATCAATATGGCAGAAAAGACCCTCTACCTTCTTTTGAAACCCCTGATGGAAAAAACTACCATATATACACCAGCTCACATGATAATGTGAGTGATAAAAATACATACATCAAAATAGATAAAGATTCTTATTCAAGAGATTATACAATTGAATATAACACATATTCTAAATCTATTCTATCAACAGACAAAAAATACCAAAAATTAAGAAAAAATATCATATTTTCTATCAGAAATCCCCTTTCGTACATGATCCCTAGTAATTATAATAATTTATACATTCTAGGAACAGATTGGGTTTCAGATGAACCTAATGAAGCTCATAATAGATGGGGGCATAGTGGAGATAAATCTGTATTTGATCCATGCCCATATGGGTGGAAAATTCCAAATATAATATCAGGAAGCAGTGATGTTGCATTTCAAAAGGGAACAACCCCTTGGTATAAAAAAGGAATTAGTGAGGTTGATTATAAAACTCCTATAAATTCATATAATGGAAATACCATAAAACTAAACAATAAAATCATTGGGTATACCTTCCCATCTGATTATTCTATTGGCAATTATTCTTTTATTGGCATAAAAGGATTTAGAGGAAACTCTATTCCCATCTCACAAAACCCTAGTCAACATTATTCAGGAGTATGGTCTTCAGGTTTCTCTTCTCATTATAAAGGCTTCGCCAATGGCATTTTATTTGATAGTATTCTTAATTCCATGCAAATAAAAAGGGACTTTGACCCCTATATGGCTTTAAATGTCAGATGTGTAAGATACGAAAAAGAACCTTTAATATTCAACATTAGTTTCCCCCATGTAATAAACAATCAACAAAGCAAGCTTATTGATAATAAAAACAATATAACCATACATCCTAACCCAACACAAGATGCAGTATTTATATCAATTCAACAGTTTGAATATAAAATTATAAATACTAGCGGAGCTGTTATTAAACATGGATATGAAAACTCATCAAAAATAGACTTTTCTAATCTTCCATCAGGAGCGTACATACTACACATAAAAAATGGGATAGAAAAATCATTCAAAATTATAAAGAAGTAAATAATCTTATATGGAAAATAACATCTCTCCATCTATACATAATAACTTTGATCTAATTAGACTCCTTGCTGCTATTCAGGTTGTTTTTAGACACACTTTCTATAAGTATGATTTTCAGAGTGAAATTTTAAATTTTATAAAAGAGCTTATACTTGCATTCCCTGGTGTACCAATCTTTTTTATGGTTAGCGGCTTCCTTATTTATTGGTCTTTTGATAGAAATTCCAAAAATATAAAAAAATATGCTAAAAATAGGTTCTTCAGAATCTACCCCGCTCTTTGGTTTTGTCTTTTTGTTACTATCACAGTACTGTGGATTCATGATAAAAATCATACCATTTATAGTAATTTTGGTATATTCTTAACTTGGATATTAGGCCAATTAAGTATCATCCAATTCTGGACACCAGAGTTTTTAAAATTCTTTGGAGAAGGCTCTCCAAATGCTAGTCTTTGGAGCATCTGTGTAGAACTACAATTTTACTTTTTTGTACCTATTCTATTTTTTTTAGTAAAAAAGTATAAAAATTACAAATTTTTTATATTCTTTATGTTTTTTACTTCTTCTATTATATTCAACCATTGGATATCTCATTTTGATAAAAATTTTTTAATTTATAAATTAGGATTTATATCTCTATCACAATACCTCTTCTATTTTATGCTTGGAATATTTTTCTACAATTACTGGGGAACTATTAGACGATTTATTGAACAAAAATGTATTATTTGGACTTCATTATTCATATTTCTATATTTTTTATGCAAGAATCATATTGATATAGATCTTAACAATTATTATCTACATTCTTTTTATAAAATAGCTTTTATAATATTATTAAATATCTCTATCCTATCTTTCGCTTTTAGCCAAAATAACATATCACATATTTTATTAAGAGGACAAGATATTTCATATGGAATCTACATTTATCATATGCTTATTATCAATATCTTCATTCAAAATAGCTTATCCATACACAATAATTTTGTGATAATTTTACTAATAACAATTATAGCCGCATCTTTATCTTGGTTTATTATAGAAAAACCTATTCTAAAAAGGATAAGGAAATGACTAAGAGCCAAATAATTTCTTAAACACAGATCCTTAATCCTTAAAATTTTCCTCATTAAAAAAATTAGGCATCAGTTTATAAAAACCAATGCCCAACTTTCCTAGTGAAAAACTTATAAAATGAAATTAAATTGCTTTACCATGACCAAGCTCTATATGAGAATGTTGGTCTTTTTCATAATCTTTATAAGATGTTCTAAACCCTAGTAACACTACTTCTATATCTTCCTCCTTAGCTCTTACATTAGCAAAGTCTTGTATCAGTTCTAATACATCTGTAGTAATATAAGAGGTATTTCTAGCATCTATAGTTACTTTAGAATTAGGTTTAATATTTTTTAAAGTCTTCTTGATTGCCGCTTTGTTAAGAAACGACACCTCTTCTGCTAATCTTATGGTAATCTCATCAGCTTCGTCTAACTCTTCACGACTAAAATAGTACGCTCTTTTCATATTCCCTTGTAAAATATAGAATATAGAAATCGCCATACCTACACCCACTCCTTTCAGTAAGTCTGTAGCCACAACTGCTACTACCGTAGCGATGAAAGGAATGAATTGGTACTTCCCTTTGTGCCAAAAGTGAGCAATTGTAGATGGTTTTGCTAATTTATATCCTACTAAAAGAAGTACCGCTGCTAAAGTAGCCAAAGGTATCTTATTAAGGATAACAGGTATAGATACTGCACAAACTAATAACAATACCCCATGTATAATAGCCGAAACTTTAGATGTAGCTCCCGCATTGGCATTAGCTGAAGAACGAACCACTACTGAAGTCATTGGAAGCCCCCCAATAAAAGCACTCACCATATTACCTATCCCTTGAGCTCTAAGCTCTAAGTTGGTATCTGTAATTCTTCTTTTCTTATCCAATCTATCCGCCGCTTCAATACATAATAATGTTTCTATAGAAGCTACAATAGCTATAGTAGCACCAGCTACCCAAACTTTAGAGTTTAAAAAGCCTGAGAAATCTGGAAGTACAATCATATTTTTAAAATCTTCAGCAGATTGAGGCACTGGTAAATTAACTAAATGTTCTTCATTTATCGCTAAAGAACTTCCACTAGCCTTGAAAAATTCATTTAATAAAATACCTACCGCTACCGCCACTAATGCTCCTGGTAACATTTTAAGTTTTCTAAGTGCTGCCACATTGTCCCACAACAAAAGAATCGCAAGAGAAACTAATGTTACTATAATTGCCCCCATATGAACCGATGAGCTAAGATTTTGAAGATAGCTAGATATAGAATCAAGATTATAGCCGTTGTCAAAAATGGTTTCATTTCCTTCAAAATCACTATCATATCCTAAAGCGTGCGGGATTTGTTTCATAATAATGATAACTCCAATACCAGCAAGCATACCTTCTATCACATTAGTAGGGAAATAATTAGAAATACTACCTGCACGCACAAACCCTAAAATCAACTGTATTACGCCTGCTATAATACCCGCGCAAAGAAAAAGCTCAAACGCTCCTAAATCTGTAATAGCTGTAAGGATAATAGCTGTTAAACCAGCAGCAGGCCCTGATACTGATATATGTGAATTACTAATATAACCTACCACAATACCACCTATAATACCAGAAATAATACCAGAAAGCGGTGGTGCTCCAGATGCTAATGCAATTCCTAAACACAATGGTAATGCTACCAAGAACACAACAAGTCCTGAAGGAAAGTTTTCTTTAAAACCTCCTAATAAAGATGTCTTTTTCATTTTAAATATTGAAATAATTAGAACTCTCGTTTCTACAATAACCAATAACCTCTCTAAGAGAATTACCGTTATTTCAAACGACTAAAATTGATAAAATATCAAGCTGAACCTCCTCAGGTAAGAAGAGATAGTAGTAATATTAAGCTTCTGGAGGCGTATAATGCACCGATAAGAACGGCGAGAGATGAGCCACATCATCAGTACCTACAAACACCTTATTGGTGTGTTTATAAGTAGACAGCGAGGAAAAACCTTGCAAGCTCATAGGCTCCGAAATCATCTTTTCTGAAAACAAAGTGGTTTCTCCAGAATGCGTTTCTTCTTCAGAGATTGTAAAAGTAACAGTTGAAATATCTTCACCAAACACCTTAGCGATACTTGGTAACGCCATAAAGTTTAGGAAAATAATCAATAATAAAATACTTTTAAACCTCATCTAAAAAACTTTTTAAGGGTTTAGATTTTTGTTATTTCTTCTACTCATTACCCAATCAGAATCTGTTAGATTGTAGATTTTTTGAATATCTTTAAGCATCTTAGCAAAATCAAGATTCAAATCTATCAACTTCCCAGTTCTTAAATCAAACACCCACCCGTGTACAATAGGAAACTCTTCTAAAATGTATCTTTCTTGCACACACGCCATTTTAATTACATTGATGCACTGTTCTTGAACATTCAGCTCTACCAATCTATCGAAACGCTTATGTTCGTCTTCGATAGCATCGAGCTCTGCTTGGTGTAACCTATAAACATCTCTAATAGTTCTCAACCAAGGATTAAGCAATCCTAAATCCTGAGAAGACATAGCAGCTTTTACACCTCCACAGTTATAATGCCCACATACCACAATGTGCTTTACTTTAAGATGCTCTACGGCATATTGTATAACTGCTGTAGAACTCATATCTAAAGTATTTACCACATTAGCTATATTTCTGTGAACAAACACTTCGCCCGGCTGAGCCCCCATTAACTCCTCTGCTGTTGCTCTACTATCCGAACATCCAATGTAAAGAAAATCTGGAGTTTGATTTTTAGCTAAATTTTTGAAAAAATCAGCATCTCCACCCAGTTTACTTTCTACCCACTTTTTGTTGTTTTCGAAAATTACTTCATACGAATTTGGCATAATATATAAATTTAAAATTAGTCTCCTCGTTTTAAATAATCTTCAATCTGTAATCAACACCCAAGGGTATCAAGAATTATGCAAATATAATGTTTTTGAATAAATTAAAGCGTTTTTTAACACTTTTTATAATTAAACTTTATGATTGATGTACCCTTCTGTTGCTTGGTCATTAGGGATAATTTGTGCTGGATTCCCCATAACTACAGAACCACTAGGCACATCGGTATTCACATATGCATTAGGAGCAATGAGTACATTATTCCCTATGGTTATTCCACCTACAACTACTGCGTTAGCCCCAATCCAAACTTCATCTCCAATAGTAGGCACACCCTGTTTTTTACCTCGGTTCTGCTGACCTATAGTAACCCCTTGTGCTATATTGCAATTTTTACCAATAATGGTTTTCGGATTGATAACCACTGCTCCCCAATGTCCTAAATAAAAACCTTCTCCTATTTTAGTTTCAGGATAAATCTGAAAACCATATTTTATCTGATAATGCCTAAGTATAAGCCGTACAATGCTACCTAAAAAAGGAGTGCTTTGGTATTTTTGAGCTTTACGAAACCAATAAATATAATGCAGATTAGGGCTGAAACATTTTTTGAATATCTGAATCCCCGAAAGCCACTTTCCGCTCTCTCGGTAGAAGTCTTTTTGTATAGTAGTGTAATTCATCTAAGGTAGATTGATAAGAATTGTGGCAAAGATAGAGAAATATCTCTATAATATCCAGACCGTGCGTGAGGGCGAAGGGCATTGTGGGAGCTCATCTTATAAAAAATGAAAGGAATTAGCCTTTGGATTTTATAAGATAGCGACTGCCCGAAGACCGACCCGAGCCTAAGCCACCACAAGGACTAGGGGCACGTCCTAATAAAAAAAATTCTAACTATCTAATATTTGCATTATCTTCTCCACAGAATTAGTAAGACTGAATGGCATTTGGTAATCTTTTAGCTTTTCTTGATAGGTTTGGAAATGCTGTGGATTGGTAAGTGCTTTTTTCATCCCGTGGTAAATGCCTTCTTCTGAATTATCTACAATAAGCCCCAAATCACCGTCTAAAAGCATCTCCCTAACCCCAGAAACCTCTGTTGCGATAATATTCTTTCTCAAAGTAATCGCTTCAAACAATACGGTAGGATAGCCTTCGTAGCGCGAACTTAGAATATAGAAATCGGCATTTTTGAAATACGGATATGGGTTATCTGTAAAGCCTAACATATCTACTGTATCATCTACCCCAAGTTCTGTCTTAAGTTTTTGGATATTATCAAAATCATAGCCATCTCCTAAAATTTGTACACGATGTGGCAAACCTTCGTCCAAAAGTCTTTTGTGTACTTTGAGTAATCTATCAAATCCCTTTTGAGGAAACACTGTACCCACGGATACAAAAGTTGGAAGCATTGGTTTAGATAACTCTTCTACCTTACTTTTATTAAGAATTTCTTGTGTGTCTACTGGATTATAAACCCTAATGATTTTATTTTTTTCTGTCTCGTTTTGAGCTAGGCTTTCAAAGTCTTTCTGTATATGCTCAGATATGACCATAATCTTATCATATCCAAAAAACTTTCTAATTTCATCATCGGTATAGTTGTGAAATTCGGTTTTTCTTAAATCGTTATGTATCCAGATGATTTTCTCAGACTGTTTCAACGGCGAATTTAGCACCTCATCTCTGAAACCGTGTATGGCAGCTAATTCAACATCGTACTTTTTACCTTTGAGAATAAAATGATAAAGTAACTTTGGAAACTTTTTTAGTATTCCTTGATAAATAACTCTAAACGCTTTTTGAGGAATATCCTGCAAACGATTAGTGGTTATCATTTCCCCTTTGTTTAGATACAAAACATTAACCCAACTAGGAACTTCCGATAGATATTTCCCCGAGTATAAATTGAGTAACAAGTCCACCTCATACTTATCTGGCGGAAGGTTTTTAAGAAAAGTTACCAGTACCTTCTCCGCTCCACCATGTCTCAATGAACCTATACGAATGAGAAGTTTCTTTTTTTTATCACTCATATCTATCTTTTTAAGGTTTTTAAATAAGTAATAAAACTTTCGTTAAACTTAACGACCGCCTCTTGGTTAAGATGATTACTATCGTAAAAGTCTATGGTATCGTTTAAAGGTAATTCGCCATAAAAATTCTTATAAGTCCCCATAGTTGATAGAAGACTATCCACAGATATATTATTAGTTTTAGACTCATAAAGTTTTTTGGTAATAGGGGCTTGAACTAAAATATAAGGTATATTTCTTTTCTTGATATAGTCTAAGTTTTCCTTCAGAGCCTCAATTTGTTTAGGGTTAAGCTCCCACTTGCCTTTTGCTTCTTCTAGCATTGGGTTTTTTCTAAACTTTGTTTCCACAAAACCACCTCCCTGCACATAAACATCATCATTTTGTATACTTGGTTCAGAAAATGTTTTATTTAAACCTAATATTTGTCTATATAAACCATAAATAGCTGTATTAAAAACTGCTAAGTGTCTAGTACGCCGTACCATTTCAATAGCATTAGCATCTATTTTATTGTTACTTAACATATCCAAAGAAGACTCTACACCATCAGCCGAAAGCGTTCCTGCATACACTTCGTAAACTATCATTTTAGGTTTTATCCTATCCAAATATTGCTTGAGTAACACCTGCGTGTTAATAGGTGATTGCGAACTAGAACCTAAATTAAATGAAGAAATACCATTTTTACTAAATACCCTAGTATCAAAACCTCGATAAGCGTGTGATGACCCTAAAAATAAAATATCTGGACTTTTTTCTAGATTGCCAACATCTCTGGTTCTGGAAAACAAATGACCATAGCACCCCACACAGTTTCTCACATTCTTAGCCATAAATGGTGGCATTATCTGGCTCCATATTGGCAAAACTACTACATAGAACACACTTCCAAAAACGGAGAAAAATATAATCTTTTTTATAAATGATTTCATATCTATTAAAACTGAAAATAAATAAATGGTGTCTCGTTAGTCTGCATAAATAGACCGATTAAAAGAAGGAGAAAAGAATAAAATAACCATCTCACAATCAGTAAATTACCCCCCCCTATTTTAAAAAAGACAATATTGGTGAGCTTTTGTGGATACTTTATTCCTACTTTTATTTCGTTTGTTAAGAATTTTTCTAATGCAAACGCTCCTCTTCGTCCTTGCCATTCCATTATCAATAAAAAGCCAACTAGAATCAGAGTAGCTAATGCCGCCTTATTAAGACTAGGAAAACTGAATAATGATGGTTGAAATATGTTAGTAACATAAGAAATAGCATGAGCCATACTTTCTGCTCTGAAAAAAATCCACGCAAAAACCATCAATCCAAAGGTAGTAAGCATATTAAAAACATCTCTTAAAGAAGGTAACAGTCTATCGTGAGCCACCACTTCTATATTATTTCTATTCGTTTTCAATATAATGGACGGCATTATGAAAAGGGCATTTAGAAATCCCCAAGCAATAAAGGTCCAATTTGCTCCGTGCCAAAATCCACTCACCAAGAAAATAATGAAGGTATTTCTAATTCTCATCCAATTTCCGCCCTTGCTCCCGCCCAAAGGAATGTACAGATAATCTCTAAACCACGTAGAAAGAGAAATGTGCCAGCGTCTCCAAAATTCTGCTACATCACGAGAAAAATAAGGATAAGCAAAGTTCTTCATCAAATCAAATCCAAATAAGCGAGAAGTACCTATGGCAATATCCGAATAGCCAGAAAAATCTCCGTAGATTTGAAAGGTGAAAAATATAGCTCCAAGCACTAGCGTACTTCCCGAAGAGGTATCTGAACTCGCAAAAATCTGATTAGCATAAACCGCACAGTTATCCGCTATTACCATTTTCTTAAATAGCCCCCAAAGAATTTGACGCATACCGTCCACCGCCTTAGTGTAATCAAATTCCCTCTTTTTATAAAATTGAGGTAACAGGTGCGTGGCTCTCTCAATAGGTCCTGCTACTAACTGCGGGAAAAAACTCACAAAGGCACTAAATGCTATGAAATCTTTGGTTGGCTCCAATTTTTTCTTATACACATCTATGGTATAGCTTAATGTTTGGAAAGTATAAAAACTAATCCCCACAGGAAGCAAAATATTAAGTGTATGAATAGATGGTTTTTGTCCAAAAAAAGTAAATGCTGCTATAAAGTTATCTATAAAAAAGTTACAATACTTAAAGAATCCTAAAAACCCTAAGTTAATTATCACACTAATGATAAGATACATCTTTCGTTTTTTAGGCTTCTCATCTAATGCCAGTAATCTTCCTAAAGAATAGTCTAAGATTGTACTAAATAGGATAAGAAAAAGAAAACGCCAATCCCACCAACCATAAAAAACATAACTTACAACTACTATAAAAAAGTTTTGCAGTTTTATATTTCTATGAAATACAAACCAATAAAGTATAAAAACTATCGGTAAAAATATCGCAAATTCTATTGAGTTAAAAAGCATAAAACTATCTCACTTTATGATATAAAAAACTAAAGGGTAAAAGTCCCCAACTTAATACCTTTATCAAAGACGGTTGAATATCCATCAAGATATTTCTAAAAGAACTCCCATTTTTAAATGAATAGTACTGATAACCTACAATATTCCTTAGTAATGCTTTAGGATACGCCAATAATCTACCCCCATAGCTATTGAGAAAAGACAAATACCCTTCCTTTAAACCATAAACATTCTTTCCCGTCCATCTAGTGTTGGAAACAGAGGCAGCGTCATCTTCATCTTTATGATACACTCTCACCACTTTATTAACAAATCTTGTTTTAATTCCTTTAGCATCATATTCATTAAAAATTACCGATTGTGGAATGTAGCCTTTCCCTTTGTAGGAGCTATAATTCTTCCCAAGGGTTTGGCGATGGTAAGTTGGTGTAATAAAAATTCCAAATTTATCTCCTCTAACCTTGTACTTATAACGCATATCGAAAATACTTCCGTCAAACCCACCATGAGGATACTCATCGCCCACTATTTTTCCACTTTCATCTACGGAAAGTCCCATCACACCAATGTACTCTTCAGGATTGTTAATGGCTTCCACCTCATTAAGGAGAACTTCCAAAGCATCATCAGGGTAAGAATCATCAGAATCTACCACCATATGGTAAGGTGTAGTAACCTTCTTTATACCATCTAACACCGTTAAAAACTTATGCTGGTTAGGCTGATAGCAATACTCTATCTCAAACGGACTTTCTTCCTTAAATCCTTCCACCACTTCTTTAGTGTTATCGGTAGAACCATCGTCCATAATCAACCACTTAAAGCCTAAAAAACTCTGCTTTTTTAAAGAGTTAAACACCCGTGGCAAAGTGTGAGCGCGGTTATAGGTTGGCGTAACTATCGTGATTTTTATATCGTTGTTCATTTTTAATTACATTTACTTGGTAGCTACCAATCTCTCAAATACTTCCGTAACCTGAGCATATATCTTTTTCTCATCAAACTTTTCATCAGCCCCTAACGTTCCTTTCTTAATTTTCTCCACCAATTCTGGATTGGTAAGGAATGATTTCATTGCCTCAAAAAGTTCATTTTCATCGTAATTAACCAAAATGCCGTCTTTCCCATCGTCTATCATCTCTGGTATACCGCCTACATTGGTGGAAATAATTGGTTTCCCCAAAGCCATAACTTCGCCTATCGTCAGTGGATAACTCTCTGATTGAGAAGGTAACACAAAATAATCCGACGCTTTAACATAAGGCCAAGGATTTTTTTGAGTATCCAAAAGTAAAAAAGTTTTTTCTACGGATAATGCTTTCACTTGATTTTTCAGATTTTCCATTTCATTCCCTCCACCTATAACGGCAATGGAATGTAGTAGACCTTCGTCTATCAATCGTTTATGGACTTTTATTAAAGTATGATAACCTTTTCTACTATGCAATCTTCCAATTGAGGTAAAGCACGGACGGACATCAAAATCTACTTTAAAAGCTTCTGCTTTCTCTCTCGCTTCATTGATTTTAATAACATTGTAAATAACTGAACTCTTTGGGTAAGTTACACCATACAAATCTTCTATCACTTGTCTGGTTTGTGCAGCCCCAAAAATCATCCAGTCAAACCTCTTCATCAAATCAATGCGTTTTTTTACCCTTGCCTCATCTTTATCATAGCTAACATCGGTATGAAACCACCCTACTTTCTTGGATTTTTTGTTAGGTGAATTGAGCACCATCTCAAATTCCGCATAGCCCGGCGATACTTCTATATCGTACTCTTCCCTTACTTTAAAAGCATAGAGTAAACTCGGAAATTTATCGTAAAACTCTAGTTTCAGTCGTCTTAGTCCCAGTTGTATTTTTTGAACAAAAGCATTTTGAGACATCTGCTCTCTCCCTTTTTCCACAACGATAAGCCTAACATCTTTAGGTATTTCGGAGACCAATTCGCCTTGATACAAATTAAGCATTAAAGCTAAATCAAACTTGTCCTTAGGAAGATTCCTCAACAAGTCTAAAACCACCCGTGGCACACCTCCCATTTCTAAAGACCTGAGTCTAAATAATACTTTTATTTTTTGTGATTTATCCATAATTCTCAGCAAAGATAAAGAAAGTAATTATTTTTTTTAAACAAGTTAAACTCATACTTTGTTTATTTACAAAATAATAAATAAATTTACGCTCTAATGAATCCTAAAAAGTAATTTTGCAAAGATGAAAATACTCATTAAAAACGCTCAAGTCGTTAATGAAAACCAAATTTTTCAATCAGATATTCTTATTGAGAATAGTTTAATCACCAAGATAACTCCCTCAATATCAGAAACCGAGGCCGACCAAATCATAGACGCTAAAGGATTATACCTTCTACCTGGGGTAATAGACGACCAAGTCCACTTTAGAGAGCCTGGGCTTACCCATAAAGGAACTATTGAAACTGAAAGCCGTGCTGCCGTTGCTGGAGGTGTTACGAGTTTTATAGAACAGCCCAACACCGTTCCTAATGCGGTTACACAAGAACTTTTAGAAAATAAATATCAGATAGCTTCGCAAACTTCCCACGCCAACTACTCTTTCTCTATGGGTGGAACTAATGACAATTTAGACGAAGTCCTAAAAACCAACCCTAAAAATGTAGCTGCCATAAAACTTTTCTTAGGTTCTTCCACAGGAAATATGTTGGTGGATAATCCAGAAATTTTAGAGGAGATTTTCTCTAAAGTTAAGATGCCTATTTGTGTACATTGTGAAGACGAAACTACCATTCGTAAAAATACAGAAGACTACAAAACCAAATTTGGCGATGATATTCCTGTAAAATACCATCACCTCATCAGGAGCGAAGAGGCTTGTTTTATTTCATCAGCTAAAGCTGTAGAACTCGCTCAAAAAACAGGAGCAAGACTACATATTTACCACTTATCAACCGCTAAAGAAACCATATTATTAGATAATATGGCTCCTCTAAAAGACAAAAAAATAACTTCAGAAGTTTGTGTTCATCATCTTCATTTTACTAATGAAGACTATGAAACTAAAGGTAGTCTTATCAAATGGAATCCTGCCGTTAAAACTCAACAAGATAAAGACGGCTTATGGGAAGCGCTGCTCGATGGTAGAATAGATGTGATAGCAACAGACCACGCCCCACACACCTTAGACGAAAAACAAAAACCTTACACACAATGTCCTTCGGGAGCACCTCTTGTACAGCACTCTTTGCAAACAATGCTAGAATACCACAAAAAAGGAAAGGTAAGTCTAGAAACCATTGTGGAGAAGATGTGCCACAATCCAGCCATCATTTTCCAAATAGAAAAGAGAGGCTTTATAAGAGAGGGCTATAAGGCAGATTTAGTCTTGGTAGATTTAAACGCTGAACAAACAGTTTCCAAAGAAAATATACTTTGTCATTGTGGTTGGAGTCCGTTAGAGGGCGAAACTTTTCATTCCAGAATCACTCACACCTTTGTTAATGGGCATTTAGCTTATCATAATGGAGAGGTTTCCTCTACTAAACACGGAGAAAGACTTTTATTTGATAGAAACTAAACTTTAATAAAAAAACAATAAAACTAAATTATTCATTATGAGATTGAAAAAATCATTTATCCTCTTGATGCTTTTCCTATCGTTAGGGATATTTGCCCAAAATTACGAATGGAAAAGTGCTTCGTCTGCTGGATACGACTACAAGTATGTTACCAGCGACCCAATGAAAGCCCGTTTCTACACTCTAAAAAACGGACTGACTGTAATTCTTAGCCCTACGCCTAAAGACCCTAGAATCCAATGCTACATTGCGATAAAAGCGGGGAGTAAAACAGACCCTGCTACCAACACAGGTCTAGCTCATTACCTAGAACATATGATGTTTAAAGGAACTGATAAATACGGTTCATTAGATTGGGCAAAAGAAAAAGTAGAGCTTGACAAAATAGATGCTTTGTACGAACAGTACAATAAAACAACTGATGAGGTTAAAAGAAAAGCCATCTACCGAAAAATAGACTCTATTTCTGGAGTAGCTGCCAAGTTTGCCATTGCCAACGAGTACGACAAAATGATGTCTGCTATGGGAGCTCAAAACACGAATGCCTTTACAAGTTTTGAACAGACGGTTTACACAGATGATGTACCTAGCAGTTCATTGGACAAATATTTAAAGGTACAAGCAGAAAGATTTAGAAACCCTATTTTAAGGATATTCCATACTGAGTTGGAAGCTGTTTATGAAGAAAAAAACCGAAGCCTAGACAGCGATGGCAGTAAAGTTTTTGAAACTCTTTTCGCTAACTTATTTAAAAACCACAACTACGGTAAACAAACCACTATCGGTACCGTGGAACATCTTAAAAACCCTTCTTTAGTAGAGATTAGAAAATATTTTAACACTTACTATGTGCCTAACAATATGGGCATCATTATGTCGGGAGATTTTAACCCAGACGAAGTGATTAAGAAAATAGACCAAAGTTTTGGTTATATGAAATACAGCCCTGTACCTAAGTACACTTTCTCTCCAGAAACACCTACCAATCAACCTATTATTAAAGATATTGTAGGTCCTGATGCAGAAGGGCTTACTATGGGCTTCCGCCTTCCGGGTAATAAAGATAAAGATGTTCTGTTAGCTGATTTGGTAGGACAGATTTTAACCAATGGTAAAGCAGGACTACTAGACCTCAACCTCGTGAAAAAACAAAAACTTCTTTCTGCAGGAGCGTTCTCTTTTTTGCTTATAGACCACGGTGTACTTTACATTAATGCTAAACCTACCTCTGGACAATCTTTAGAAGAAGTAAAAGATTTGGTACTTAACGAAATTGACAACCTGAAAAAAGGAAACTTTGATGACCAGCTCATCACTTCTATCGTAAATAATATGAAGAAGATGAAAATCAAAGATTCTGAAAACTATGGCGACCGTGCTAGTGTTCTAATGGACGCCTTCACTTCCGAATTAGACTGGAAAGACCAAGTGGCTTATGTTAACAACCTTTCTAAAATCACAAAACAGCAGGTGGTAGATTTCGCTAATAAATATTTAGGGAACAACTATGTTGCAGTACTCAAAAGAAAAGGAGAAAAATCTGAAAGCATCAAGATAGAAAAACCCGAAATCACTCCAGTAGAAACCAATGCTGATAAACAAAGTGATTTTGTAAAAATGGTTGCTTCTATGCCGAGCAATAGTTCTAAACCTGTATTTTTAGACTATAACAAAGACCTTAAAAAGTCTAAACTTGCACAAGCAGAAGTGCTTTATGTGCCTAACCAAGACAATGGTCTTTTCAGATTGATGTACCGTTATAAGATAGGAAGCCTTAACGATTTAAAGCAATCTATCGCTTCACAATACATTCAGTTTTTAGGAACAGATAAAAAATCTTCTGAAGCTATTTCTAAAGAGTTTTACAAAATTGCTAGTAGCTTTAAAGTATCTACAGGAGAAGAATACACCACCGTTACAATAGAAGGTTTACAAGAAAACTTCGACCAAGCGGTGAGCCTATACGAAGATTTAGCTCTTAATGCTAAACCTGACGAAACCGCCCTTACCAACCTAAAAGCGAGGCTTATGAAAGGGAGAAAAGATGCTAAACTTAACAAAAATGCTATCTTACAAGGGCTTACTAGCTATGCTACTTATGGAGCAGACAACAAATTCAACTATGTGCTTTCAGACGATGAACTTAACAAAATCACCGCTGATGAGCTCGTGGCAAGAATTAAACAACTCAATAACTACGAGCAGACCATTATTTACTACGGTCCTGAAAAACTGAATGTACTTGTAAACAAATTGAGTAAACTCCACAAGATGCCAAGCACTTTGGCAAAACCAAACCCTGCGAAGGTGTTTACACAAGTAAAACAGGATAAAAATCAAGTTTTATTTGCTGACTATGATATGGTTCAAGCTGAAACTAGATGGATTAGAAATACAGACCTCTACGACCCTAACAAAACCGCATTAGTAAAGGTATTCAATAATTACTTTGGTGGTGGTATGGGTGCCATTGTGTTCCAAACCATTAGAGAGAGTAAAGCTTTAGCTTACAGCACCTTTGCTTACTATATCCAGCCAAGCAAAAAAGAAGAAAAGTACACTTTATTAGGATATGTAGGTAGCCAATCAGACAAGTTTAATGAAGCAACTGCTTCTATGAACGAGCTACTTAACAAGCTCCCAGAACTTCCAGAAAACCTCAACCTAGCTAAAGGACAAACCAAAAAAGATATAGAAACCGAACGCATTACTCAAGATGGTATCATCTTTAATTATTTGGAAGCTCAAAGACTAGGATTAAAAGAGGATATTAGAAAAGTTATCTACCAAACTGTTGATAAAATCAACTTTGCAGATTTAAAAAATTTCCATCAAAATTATCTTGCTAACCAACCTTACACCTATGCTATCGTAGCGTCTAAAGATAAGGTTAAAGAAGAAGATATGAAGAAATTAGGCGAACTTAAAAAGCTAAGTTTAGAAGAAATCTTTGGATACTAAACTAATCCTCCACTCAAAGTAAAAGAAGCCGAAGCATAATTGTTTCGGCTTTTTTTGTCCTTTACTCTAAAAGATTTTTTTAACTTTAGACCTAAATTTAATTCAAAATGAACTATACAGATTCTATGCTCAAAGAGAATGCTCTTAAAGATAAAGTAGCCATTGTAACAGGTGGCGGTAGCGGATTAGGAAAAGCCATATCAAAATATTTCTTAGAATTAGGGGCTAAGGTGGTCATTACTTCTAGAGATTTAGACAAACTAAAAAACACCGCTACAGAACTAGAAAATGCCACTGGTGGTACAGTATTACCACTCGCTTGTGATGTCAGAAATTATGATGAAGTGGAAGCAATGAAAGCAGAAGCCCTAAAAACTTTTGGAAAGATAGATATTTTAGTAAATAATGCTGCAGGGAACTTTATTTCGCCTACCGAAAGGCTATCTGCCAACGCCTTTGATGTCATTATTGATATTGTATTAAAAGGAACTAAAAACTGTACTCTATCTATTGGCAAGCATTGGATTGAAGAAAAACAAAAAGGAACTGTACTTAATATTGTTACCACTTACTCTTGGACAGGCTCTGGCTATGTGGTGCCTTCAGCTTGTGCAAAGGCAGGTGTACTAGCAATGACAAGAAGCCTTGCTGTGGAATGGGCAAAGTACGGCATTAGATTTAATGCGATAGCTCCAGGACCTTTCCCTACCAAAGGAGCATGGGAACGCTTACTCCCAGGAGACCTTGCCGAGAAATTTGATATGAGAAAAAAAGTTCCTCTAAGAAGAGTGGGCGAACACCAAGAGTTAGCAAACCTTGCGGCTTATTTGGTTTCTGATTTTTCAGCTTACATCAATGGAGAAGTAATTACCATAGACGGTGGCGAATGGCTACAGGGTGCTGGGGAATTTAATATGTTAGAACAAATCCCTGCCGAAATGTGGGACGCCCTAGAAATGATGATAAAGGCAAAAAAGAGTAAATAACACTCAAATCTCAATTTATAATAATGTAGGGCAAATTTTATGTTTGCCCTTTTTTCGTTACTTTTGTAGTCTATGAATCAAAAATGGATTTACAAACCAGAACCTAGCGAGGAAGTAGTAGATGCCCTTATTTCATCTATAGGCTATGGCACACTAGAATCTAAAATACTCGTCCTCCGCGGGATAGATAATTATCAGAAAGCAAGAGAATTCTTTAAACCCAATTTTGAAGATATACACAACCCATTCTTAATGGCAGATATGCAAAACGCCGTAGAACGCATTGCTACCGCTATAGAGAACGGAGAAAAAATATTAGTCTATGGAGATTATGATGTAGATGGCACCACTGCCGTAGCACTAATGTACCTATACCTTAGTAAAATTGTAGAAAAGAAATATCTAGATTTCTACATTCCTGACCGAAATACAGAAGGCTATGGTATTTCCAAAGAAGGGATAGATTTCGCTAAAGAAAACGGCTTTTCGCTAATTATAGCTTTAGATTGTGGCATAAAAGCTATTGATAAAATAGACTACGCTAAAGAGTTAGGAATAGACTTTATTATATGCGACCACCACTTACCAGGAGAAAACATTCCTAAAGCAGTGGCGGTGCTAGACCCCAAAAGAACCGATTGCCGTTATCCTTTCAAGGAACTTTCGGGTTGTGGTGTAGGGTTTAAACTATGCCAAGGGCTCAACAACATTTATAAAATACCCGATGAAGAACTGTATGAGCTTACGGACTTATTAGCCATTTCTATCGCAGCGGATATTGTCTCTATGACGGGCGAAAACCGTGTACTCGCAAAGTTAGGACTTAAAACCTTGAGAAAAACTAGAAATTTAGGTATAAGGCTTTTAATCCCAAAAGAAAAACTAGCGACTTTTGATATTTCTAATATCGTCTTTGAAATTGCACCAAAAATAAATGCCGCGGGAAGAATTTCACACGGTAAAGCGGCTGTGGAACTCATGGTTTCGGATAACTTAAAGCACGCCACACAGATTGTAGAAAATATCCTAAACCTAAACGACCACAGGAGAGAAATGGATATGAGTTCTACCACCGCTGCACTCCAGCAAGTAATAGACACCCAACAAACTCAAAACGCCACCACCGTAGTTTATGGCTCCGATTGGAACAAAGGCGTTATAGGAATTGTAGCCTCGAGGCTTACCGAAACTTATTATAAACCTACCGTTGTATTTACCGATGGTAATAATGGAGAGATTGTAGCTTCGGCAAGGTCGGTATCAGATTTTGATGTTCATGCCGCTTTGGAAGAGTGTTCGGATTTATTTCTAAAATTCGGAGGACACCCTGCTGCTGCTGGGCTTTCTATGGAAAAAGAAAAATTTGAACTCTTTAAAGAAAAGTTTGAAAAAACAGTTGCAAAGAATATCAAAGAACATCAAAAAGAACCTAGTATCACTATTGATACCGTAGTAGATATAGACGACTTAAATAAGGATTTCTATAATTTCCATAGAAAACTAGCTCCGTTTGGCCCTCATAATATGAAACCTATTTTAGTCCTGAAAAATCTTAATATCAGTGGGCATGCAAAGCAAATGGGTAAGGATAATAGCCACATTAAGTTTTATATTCAAAACCCTAACAACAAGCGGAATATAGAATGTGTAGGATTTAAACTAGGTCATTTTGCAGACGAGTTCCGTAATAAAACCTTTGATTTAGCCTTTACCGTAGAAGAAAACCACTGGAAAGGCAATATAACTTATTACCTCAACATCAAAGGCGTTAAATTCTCTTAATATCAACCCATGAAGAAAGTAAGCCTATTTTTCGGTTCATTTAACCCCATACATATTGGGCATCTTATCTTGGCTAATTACATTTTGGAACACTCCGATATGGACGAGCTTTGGTTCGTGGTAAGCCCTCAAAATCCGTTTAAGGAAAAAAAATCTTTACTAGCAGACCACAACCGCTTGGAAATGGTAGAGCTTGCCATTAAAAACTACCCTAAAATGAGAGCCTCTAATATAGAGTTTTCGCTCCCACAACCTAGCTATACCATAGATACCCTAACCTATCTTCATGAGAAATATCCTGACCATAGTTTCAGTCTTATCATGGGTGAAGACAATCTAGCTTCCCTACACAAGTGGAAAAACGCTGATAGATTGGTAGAGCAGCACCAAATTATAGTTTATCCTAGGATTTTTGAACACACTGAGGAAGAATATCCTTACAAAAATCACCCTAACATTCACCAAATCAATGCTCCTATTATAGAGCTTTCTTCTACGGAAATTAGAAATATGATTAAGAATGGGAAAAATACCCGCCCTATGCTTCCTATTGAAGTATTTGAGTATTTAGACGGCAGCCATTTTTATAAATAAACTTTACAGCTTACATAGAATTATGAATATAATTGATAAATTTTTCAATAAATACCCTGAAGATAAACTCATAAAATGGTTTAAACAAATCTGCGTTGCAGAAGCCATTTCTTGCTTCTTACTCTACGGCATCGCTATGATTTGGAAGCGCTACGATACCGAAGGTCTTCTTCCTACGATATTCATCATCATTGCAGGTAATATACACGGTTTATTTTTCACTTTATACTTGTTACTATGTCTTCCTGCAAGGAGAATTTTTAAATGGGACGATGAGGATTTCGTATTTGCTCTACTGGCGGCATTCTTTCCGTTCGCAACAATATGGGTAGAAAGAAAACTCGCAAAAATGGATAGAGAGTAAAAATCCGTATTTATAGTTGTTTTTTTTACTTACTGTCTATTTTCTAAAAATAAAAAACCGCTCTCAGAATACGTTATTTTTTTTAATTCAGAAGTGTTTTTTATAATAAGTTTAACTTTAAAAATAAAAAAGTCTCCCTTTAACCAGAGAGACTTTAAAGTAGCCCGTAGGGGAATCGAACCCCTCTTGCAAGAATGAAAATCTTGAGTCCTAACCGATAGACGAACGGGCCGCTATAATTTTATTAAGCTAGCTTGTTAACATGCTTAGTTAACTTACTCTTTAAATTAGCTGCTTTATTCTTGTGAATAATATTTCTTTTAGCAAGCTTATCTATCAAAGAAATCACCTTAGGCAATTGCTCTGATGCAACTTTTTTATCTTCCTCATTTCTTAATACTTTCACAGCAGTTCTAGTAGTCTTGTGATAGTATCTGTTACGAAGCCTTCTAACTTCATTCTGTCTTATTCTCTTAAGTGCTGATTTATGATTTGCCATAACTTTCTAAAAACTTGGTTGCAAAAATATGCTTTTTTTTTAAATTACCAAAATTATTTTAAAAAAAATTAAATTTAGTAGCCTATAGGGGAATCGAACCCCTGTTGCAAGAATGAAAATCTTGAGTCCTAACCACTAGACGAATAGGCCATTTCAATTTTGGACTGCAAAAATACAGCTTTTTTTGAAATTACAAAATTTTTACCAACTATTTTATAACTTTTTCTACAACAATATTTTTAACACCTTTATTTTCAATAGATTTCATTTCAGAAACAGCTTCCTCCAAAGTAGAGAATTTACCATAGGTATAGTAAAATTTACCACCATTTCGGTTTCTTTCAACATTATTCAATGTTTTAAGTATATAAGAATCATTCCCTAATTTTTTGTCTGTAACAGCCACTTCTAAAGTATAATACCCTTGTGCTAACTTCTGATTAGGCACAAAGCCTATAGCCACCGCATTTCTAAAGCCAGCATCTTTTGCAGTTTTCACATTAGCATCTTTTATAGAAGCATAATTTGTAGTCCCATAATAATATTTATAGAAATTACCCTCCTTGATTGTAAAGATATAGTTAAGCCCTTTCAACGCAGGATCTCCATCATTAAACTTATCAGCAGAGCTCATCAGCAGAACTCTAAAGTCATTTTTTAGAGGTTGCTCTTTAGGTTTCTCTGGCACATCATTAAAGCTAGGTTTTCCACTTGTTTTATCATGAAGCTTTTTATATGCTACTACTGCATTATATATACTTTGAACTATAGCTTTTTGTCCAGATTCTGAAGATAAATAGGCTGCCTCATCATAATTACTAATAAAACCCATCTCTATAAGCACCGAAGGCATAGCATTTAACCTTAATACATGAAGGTTTTTTTGTTTAACTCCTCTAGAAAATCTTTTATCTTTATTTACAAAGTTATCCTCTACAAAACTTCCGAAAATAAGGCTTCTTTCCAAATATTTTTGTTGTTGAAGTTTAAGGGCTATCAAAGATTCTGGCGTTTTAGGGTCATAGGAAGCGAATGTTTGTTTGTCTTCTTCATCTAGAAAAATAACATCATTTTCAGACTTCGCTACCTCTAAATTAGCTGCATTTTGATCCGGTCCTTGCACAAAAGTTTCTGTACCATAGGCACTACTTTTAGCCGCATTACAATGTATAGAAATAAACAAATCGGCCTTAGAACGGTTAGCTAAATTGGTTCTAGAAGTCAAGTTAGGATATATATCTTCCTTTCTTGTATAAATTATTCTAAGATCTTTGTTTTTTTCTAGCATCTCACCTAACTTCAATACTACTGAAAGAGTAACATCTTTTTCTCTTACGGTCCCCAAATCACTATAACTTCTGTAAGCACCGTGGTCACTCCCACCATGCCCTGCATCAAGAACGATAGTGAATTTTTTCTGAGCCGTTATAGTTACGAATAAAACACTAAAAAAAAGTGCTAAATATTTTTTTATGGGAAATATATATTTAATCGTGTTCATTTTTGATAAATTTTACTAATTTTGGAGCCAAATTTTCAATATAAAGCATTGGCAAAAAACAGCTCCAAAAATACTTTACTTATTTTAATTATCCTAATTTTTAACAATTTTTTAGCACAAAATACCCCTCGTACAAACGCTAAAAATATTGAGGATAAATCTGTAAAAAAGGACAGCCTATCCCCTCGTAAAGAATCCCTCGAGGGTACCGTGAAAATGCAATCCGAAAACCAAAGGAATGACGTTCAAAAGAAAATGACTTACCTTAATAAAAAGGCTAAAGTACAGTATTTGGATATGACTATAGAAGCAGATTACATATCCATAAATTGGGAGAACGGAGATATTTTTGCGAGAGGAGAGCAAGATGAAAATGGAAAAATCATAACCCCCGCCACCTCTACCCAAGCTGGTAAAAAGTACGAATATAACGAGGTTAAATTCAACTTTAAAAATAAGAGAGCTATTGCCTACAATGCTAGAACTGAGGAACAGGAAGGCGTTATTGTGGCTCAAAAAACAAAAAAAGTAAACGACTCTGTTTTCTTTATGCGAAATGGGGTTTACACTACCGATGAGTATTTTTTAAAGAAAAAAGACAGCCTTGCAGACTACCATTTAGCAGCACCTAATATCAAATTGATTAAAGGGAAAAACGCCTCAAGGGTAATTACAGGACCTATACAAATGTACATAGAGCAAGTACCTACCCCTTTGGTAATGCCATTTGCAATACTTCCCTTTTCTGATAAAAGAACCGCAGGCATATTAATCCCAAGTTTTGGAGAAAGGCAAGATGTAGGTTTTTTCTTAAACAATTTTGGCTACTACCAGCCCATAGGCGAACATTTTGATTTAAAGGTATTTTTAGATTTTTACACCAAAGGAAGTTGGAACATACGCCCCGAACTAGGCTATAAGAAAAATTATAAATACAACGGTAGTTTTTTAGCCGATATAGGCACTATCGTTCGTGGAATAAAAGGACTTAGTACCTACTCCAAATCTAATACTTATCGTATTACTTGGAGACATACTCAAGATGCTAAGGCTAATCCGTTTTTTAATTTTTCTGCCTCTGTAGATATGGTTAGTAATCGTTTTTACAACAATACAATCAACAACAACTATATCTTCAATCAAGATGTTCTTAGAACACAACAGAACTCAGCTATTAGTATCACTAAAAGATTCCTTACCTTACCTATAAGTATTACAGGAAGTGCCTCTTACTCTCAAAATTTTGCTACGGGAGATGTTAACATCAGACTTCCTCAGCTTAACGTAATGGTAAATCAATTCTACCTATTCAAGCCTAAAACAGGTGTAAGAACTGGTCTTCTAGAAAATATTTATGTAAACACGAGTCTATCACTAGACAATTATGTAAACACCAACCAAAAACAAGCCTTCACAAAAGATATGTGGAGCAATATGCAAACCGGCGTGAAAGTTCCTGTAGCATTAACTACTAACACTTCTGTAATGAAGTATTTTACCCTCTCTTTGGGAGCAAATTTCAATAATGTTTTAACTACAAAAACTCTAAACAAAAGCTACGACCCTATTAGCAATACTACAGTAAGTAACTACAAAAGTAATATTGCTGGATACTCTACTTTTTCTACTTCTGCTAGTTTACAAACTGTGGTTTATGGACAAGCCAACTTTAGAAAAGGAGCTATGATACAAGCCATAAGACACATGGTTTCTCCTAGTGTAAGTTTTTCTTACACACCCGATTTTGGCAAGTCCAATTGGGGGTATTACCGAAATTTTTATGGTGCAGACGGTGCCATAAACTCCTACTCTATATTTGAAGGAAGTGTTTTTGGCGCTCCTACCCGTGGGCTATCTCAGGTTATTGGATTTAACATCAACAACAATATCGAGATGAAAGTTCGCTCTAAGACAGACTCTACTGGAGTTAAAAAGATTAAAATATTTGAAAACATCAATATTTCTGGAGGGTACAACTTTGCAGCTGAAAAATTCAAATGGTCTGCTTTCAATATCAGTTCTCAAAACTCGTTCTTTAATAATAAATTGAATGTAAACTCTAGCCTTTCATTAGACCCTTATAAAATAGTGTTTAATTCCGACTCTAACGTAGGAGAACGGGTGGATAAGTTCGGGTACTTCAACCTTCAAAACTTTAATATCCAACTCTCTTACCCTTTAAGTAGTACTCTGTTCGAAAGTAAAGATAAAGGCAACCAACCGAAATATAAAACCAAAGGCAGTATAATGCAAGAGAAATATTCTTTTGATGATGACAACTATGCTCATTTTGAACAGCCTTGGACTCTAAATATCAATGCCAATTACAACTACTCAAAAGCTCAAACAAGATTTGGTACTAGAGTAGCCTCTATAGGACTAGATGGTAACATCAAACTAACGCCATTTTGGACCATCAGCGGAAGCACCCATTACGACTTAATTAGTAAAGAACTAGCCTACGGAAGACTAGGTTTCTCTAGAGACCAAAGGAGTTTTACTATCAACTTTAATTGGGTACCTTTTGGAAGATTTAAAGTGTATGATTTCTTTATTGGCATCAAAGCCAATATATTAAGAGACGCAGTAAGATACAGAGGACGAAGCTTCCCTCAACAGAGCGATTTTTAATTTTTTAAACACTTCTTTTAACACCAAGAAAAAAACTTTTATATTTGCTCTCTCAAAATTTAAACTAAGACCAAACATCATAAATATCATGAAAACAATTATATCAACCAATAACGCTCCTGCTGCCATAGGTCCTTACTCACAGGCTAATATGGTAAATGGTGTTTTGTATATCTCAGGACAAATCCCCATCAATCCTAGCAATGGCGAATTGGTTACGGGCATAGAGAATGAGGCTCATCAAGTAATGAAAAACTTAGAAGCCATACTAAAAGAGGCAGGAATGTCTTTCTCTAATGTTGTAAAATCCACTATTTTCTTAAAAAATATGGATGATTTTAGTCTCGTTAATGATATTTATGCATCTTATCTAGACAATACACAACTTCCAGCTAGAGAAACCGTACAGGTAAGTAGGTTACCTAAAGATGTGAATGTAGAAATTTCTATGATAGCACACCAATTTTAAATGAATTTTATTAGAAATACCATAGGAGTTTTATTAGGACTAACTATCGCTGGATTTATCATCACGCTGGGAGTTAGGCTTAATCCTTCGTGGATAAATTATAGCACTTTTTCTCCCTTTGAACAATGGGAAAAGGTACTATATTCTGTAAAAAATGAAAATGGATTTTTTATCGCATTACTTTTCTCCTCTGGTTTAGCTGCCACCATAGGTGGTGTAATTACAGCCATTGTTGTAAAATATGCCAAAGTGGCTTACGCTATTCTAATAGGCTTTATTCTTTTGTTTCTAGCGATGCTAGATATCATTATTTTCCCATACCACCCTACTTTTTATAAGATAACTATATTTCTAGTATTCTTTCCTTTCTCTTGGTTAGGAGGAAAAATAGTAGAAGTAATTTATAACAAAGGCAAAAAGAAGCGTAGAGCTAACACAAACTAAAAACTAGCCTTAACCTCCCCTAAAACCATAAAAATAATCAAATTTATCTTCGCTTTTTTCCTTAGAATTAGCTAAATTTGTAGAGTTATTTTTAAAAATATAATACAATGAGTTACATTTCTTACATTGAAGCAAGACAAATTTTAGATTCTCGTGGTAATCCTACTGTAGAGGTAGATGTATTCACAGAAAATGGTGCTATGGGTAGAGCGGCTGTTCCTTCTGGAGCCTCTACAGGAGAGCACGAAGCCGTAGAACTTCGTGATGGTGGTTCAGAATATGTTGGGAAAGGTGTTCTAAAGGCAGTAGAAAATGTAAGGGAAGTTATCGCTCCTGAACTTATAGGTCTTCCTGTTTTTGACCAAAACTTGATAGACCAAGTAATGATAGACCTAGACGGCACTTCTAATAAAGGTAAACTAGGAGCTAATGCTATACTAGGAGTGTCTCTTGCCGCTGCAAAAGCTGCTGCTACCGAACTTAGAATGCCTCTTTATAAATACATTGGTGGTGTAAACGCAAACACACTACCTGTTCCTATGATGAATGTTATCAATGGTGGTTCTCACTCTGATGCCCCTATTGCATTCCAAGAGTTTATGATTATGCCTGTAAAAGCAGACTCTTTCTCACACGCTCTAAGAAAAGGAACTGAGATATTCCACAGTTTAAAATCTATCCTTAAAGGAAGAGGATTATCTACAGCCGTAGGAGACGAAGGTGGTTTCGCCCCTACATTCAACGGTACAGAAGATGCTCTTGACACACTTCTACAAGCAATAGAAAAAGCAGGATACAAACCAGGTGATGATATTATGCTTGCACTAGACTGTGCTTCTTCGGAGTTTTATGTAGATGGAACTTACGATTATAGAAAATTTGAAGGAGACAAAGGTGCTCACAGAAGTAGAGAAGAACAAGTATCTTACCTTGCTGAATTAACTCAAAAATACCCTATCATCTCTATAGAAGACGGTATGCACGAAGACGACTGGCAAGGTTGGAAAATACTTACAGATAAAATCGGAGATAGAGTACAATTGGTAGGTGATGATTTATTTGTAACCAATGTGGAAAGACTTTCTAGAGGTATTAAAGAAGAGGTGGCTAATTCAATTTTAGTAAAAGTAAACCAAATTGGTTCTTTATCCGAAACTTTAGCTGCGGTACAAATGGCACAACATAACAAATATACTTCTGTAATGTCTCACCGTTCAGGAGAAACTGAAGACGCTACTATTGCTGATTTAGCAGTAGCTTGTAACTGCGGACAAATCAAAACAGGTTCAGCTTCTCGTTCTGATAGAATGGCTAAATATAACCAACTTTTAAGAATAGAAGAAGCTCTTGGAGAAACAGCAATATTCCCAGGTCTTGATGCCTTTAAAGTAAAGAGATAATACATAGAAACAATCAGCATTATAGCATTTATCTTTTGTGATAAATGCTATTTTTTTATTATCTTTATCGCAAAATTTAAGAAAAAAAATATAAAATAATTAGATTATGTCTGACAATAAAGTTTTATTAAAGTACGATGGAAAGGAGTACGAATACCCTATCGTAGATAGTGTTTTAGGAGATAGAGGAATTGATATTTCTAAATTAAGAGACGAAACAGGACTTATAACCCTAGATAAAGGCTACAAGAATACAGGTGCTACTATTAGTGAAATCACTTTCTTAGATGGAGATAAAGGAGAATTATTCTATAGAGGTTACCCTATTGAGCAAATCGCAGAAAAGTCTAACTTTACAGAAGTAATGTACTTGTTGCTTCACGGAGAACTACCTACAGAAGAGCAATTCAAAACTTTTGAAGATAGTATCAAAAACTACAACTGGGTGGCAGAAGAAATGAAAAAGCTGATGGATGCATTCCCTCGCTCAGCACACCCTATGGGAGTTTTATCTTCTCTTACATCTGCACTTACGGCATTTAACCCTAGAGCGGTAGATGTTAAATCTAAAGAAGATTTAGACCACGCTGCAGTAATGCTTATTGCTAAATTCTCTCACCTAGCCGCTTGGACTTACAGAAAAAAACAAGGGCTGCCTCTTAATCACGGGGATAACAAACTGAACTATGTAGAAAACTTCTACAAAATGTGTTTCCGTATGCCAAACCAAGAGTTTGAGATAGATCCTGTTATTGTAGATGCCTTAGACAAACTTCTTATTCTTCACGCAGACCATGAGCAAAACTGTTCTACTTCTACAGTGAGAATGGTAGGTTCTGCACACACAGGTTTATTTGCATCTATTTCTGCAGGAGTTTCTGCTCTTTGGGGACCACTTCACGGTGGAGCTAACCAAGCAGTGATAGAAATGCTGGAGATGATAGAAAAAGATGGTGGAGATGTAGAAAAATATGTAAAGAAAGCTAAGGATAAAGAAGATAGCTTCCGTTTAATGGGCTTCGGACACAGAGTTTACAAAAACTTTGACCCTAGAGCGAAGATTATCAAGAAAGCGGCAGATGATATTCTTAATAAATTAGGTATACACGATAAGGCCCTAGATATTGCAATGCAACTTGAGAAAGTAGCCCTAGAAGACGATTATTTTGTAGAAAGAAAACTTTATCCAAATGTAGATTTCTATTCTGGTATCATATACAGAGCTTTAGGAATTCCTACAGAGATGTTTACTGTAATGTTTGCCTTAGGAAGACTTCCAGGATGGATTTCTCAATGGAAAGAAATGAGACTTATGGGAGACCCTATCGGAAGACCTAGACAAGTTTACCAAGGTGCTGGAAAAAGAGATTACACTCCAATGAACCAAAGATAATAGTCGGTAAAATATCTCTAAAATAAAAAATCTTTCCTTTTTGTAAAAGGAAAGATTTTTTTATAATACCATAATAACAAATTACACTATTAGTTTTACACCAACTTTTTCAATTCAACTTTTTTGTTTAAATTGGTTGCGTTAAAAAGAGATTTTCTCTATTTTGAAATTATCTCTCCTTTTAAAATAATTATTTCAAACAAATTCAAAAATAATTCTATATGAAATTAAATATAAAAAACGAAACGGGTAAATTAAAATCAGTTGTTTTAGGTCAGCCACATTCTAACGGTCCTACACCTACACTAGAAGAAAGTTATGATGCAAAATCTTATCACTCTATAGAAAACAACATTTATCCTAAAGAAGAAGACATAATTAACGAAATGGATGCCTTTGAGGCTGTTTTAAAGAAATATGATGTAGAGGTTTTCCGACCAGAGATTATTCAAGACTATAATCAAGTTTTTGCTAGAGATGTCGCTTTTGTAATAGAAGATAGAATGATTATCTCTAATGTAATTCCTGATAGAGCAGACGAACAGGAAGCCTATCGTAAAATATTTGAAAAGGTAGAATGGCGTAAAATCATCAATCTTCCAGACACAGCTCATATAGAAGGTGGAGATGTTATTGTATGGGATAACTTTATCTTCATAGGAACTTGTTTCAGTGAAGACTACCGAAATTTTAAAACCGCTAGAACCAACGAATATGCTATAGAAACTCTCAAAGAGTACTTCCCTAAAAAAAGAATTTTAGACTTTGATTTAAAGAAAAATGATAGAGTGCCATATCAAGGCATACTTCATTTGGACTGTACCTTTAATCCTGTAGGAAAAGACAAATGCATCATTTACAAAGATGGCTTTGTAGATGAGAGTGATTATCATTTAATCTTAGACATCTTTGGAAAAGAAAATTGCTTTGAAGTAACTTCTGAAGAAATGTTTGCAATGTTCCCTAATATTTTCTCTATATCTCCAGAAGTAGTGGTTTCTGATAAAGCTTTTACTAGAATGAATAACCATCTTCGCGACGAATGGGGACTTATAGTAGAAGAAATTCCTTACAGAGAGATTTCTAAAATGGGAGGGCTATTAAGATGCTCTACCATGCCTCTAGTAAGAGAGTAATATACTGCAAACAAACACTTTATGTTAAAAATCATGTAAAGTCACGGGAGTTTGGCACTAATTATGCATAGAATAACAAAAAAATAAGTCTATGAATTTACAAGTAAAATTGCAAAAATTAGCCAGCGAAGTGTCAAACCCTTGTGTGACTTTATCTCTAAACACACATAGAACTTACCCTGATAACAGGCAAGATGAAATAGTTCTAAAAAACTTAGTAAGAGAAGCCAAAAATAGGTTAGAGGAGAAGTTTAGCAACTCTAGAGAAATCAAAGAAGTTTTAGACAAACTAGAGGCTGTACCTGAAAAGATAAACCATGATTACAATTTAGATGGACTTCATATTTTTATATCTAAAAATACAGAAGAAATCATAAAAACAGCCTTCCCTGTAACCAAACACGAGACCTATGTAGACAATACATTCGCGATAAGACCTTTAATACTAGCTGTAAATAGAAGTTTTGAATACCTTATCGTAGTTCTAAAAAAAGATGGAGTACCATTATATAGAGCCACAAATGATGCTGTTTTAGAGGAAATTAAAAATGAGGATTTTCCATTCCATGAGACGCCACTTCACCCTAAAAATGATAAAAGAAAAAGTGATAGTAGCCATGTAGATGATTTGGATAGAGAATATTTTAATCATGTAGATAAAGCCATTTTAGAAGTTGCAAGAACTCATTCATTAAAAGTAGTAGTAATCTCTACAGAAGACAATTACAGTAAGTTGCAACAAGTTGCTGATAATAAAGATATTTATTTAGGGCATATCGATATAAATTATAATGAGTTAAAAGAACATCAAATAGCAGAAGAAGCTTACAAACTAGTACGAGAGCATAAAATCCAACTAAGAAAAAATGCTATTGAAGAACTAAAAGAAGCTATTTCTCAGTCTCATGTACAAACTGACTTACAAGAAATTTATCGTTCAGCAATAGATGGTAGAGCAGAACTACTAATTGTAAGAAAAGATTATGAACAACCTGTAAGAATGCTTAATGATAGAGAATTTGAATTAGTAGAAGACAGTAAAGAGGTAGGAGTTGAAGACGACATTATATCTAATATTTCTTGGGAAGTTCTAAGTAAAGGAGGACGAGTAATATTTACTTCTGATTCATCTTTTGATGAGTTTGGAAATATAGCTTTAAAAGTAAGATATTAGTATTAATTATAAAAATATAGTAACAAAAAAAACGCTTCCAAAAATTGGAAGCGTTTTTTATCTTAGATGAATAAATCTTTATTCTTCTACTTTCTCATCATTAGCTGCAGGAGCTTCTTCTTGAGCAACTACCTCTTCTTTTTTAGTAGCAGGAGCAGCCTTTCTACGACTTCTTCTAGTCGTTTTCTTTTCTGCTTCATTAGGATTGTAAAGCTCATTGAAGTCTACAAGCTCAATCATTGCCATATCAGCAGAATCCCCCTGTCTGAATCCAGTTTTAATGATTCTACAATAACCACCGTTTCTCTCTGCAATTTTAGGAGCAATAGTTCTAAAAAGCTCACTAACAGCATATTTATTTTGTAAATAAGAGAAAACTACTCTTCTGTTATGTGTAGTATCTTCTTTAGATTTAGTAAGGATAGGCTCTACATATACTCTCAAAGCCTTAGCTTTAGCTACTGTAGTATTTATTCTTTTATGTTCAATTAGGGAACAAGCCATATTAGAAAGCATAGCTTTTCTATGAGAAGCAGTTCTACCTAAATGATTGAATTTTTTTCCGTGTCTCATTTTAAGGATTATTTATCAGCGTCTAACTTATATTTACTTACATCAAAACCGAAGTTAAGTCCCTTAGAATGAACAAGCTCTTCAAGTTCGGTTAATGATTTCTTTCCGAAGTTTCTAAATTTCATCAAATCAGATTTACTATAAGAAACTAATTCACCTAGAGTCTCTACTTCAGCCGCTTTCAAGCAGTTAAGAGCTCTAACAGAAAGATCCATCTCTGCTAGTTTAGACTTAAGTAATTGTCTAGTGTGTAGTGTTTCTTCATCATACTGAATAGATGCCTTTACCGCTTCTGTTTCCAATGTAATTCTCTCATCAGAGAACAACATGAAGTGGTATATAAGGATTTTAGAAGCTTCTATTAAAGCATTCTGAGGAGAGATAGAACCGTCAGTTTCTATATCTAGAATTAATTTTTCATAATCCGTTTTCTGCTCTACACGATAGTTTTCTACGCTGTACTTAACCTTCTTTATTGGAGTATAAATAGAGTCAATAGCAATAGTACCGATAGGAGCATTATTTGATTTATTTTGTTCTGAAGGAACATAACCTCTACCTTTATTGATGCTAAAATTCATTTCTAAATTTACATCTTTTGTAAGATTACAAATCACCAATTCAGGATTTAAAACTTCAAAACCAGAAATAAATTTACCTAAATCTCCTGCTGTAAGCTGCTCTAAGTTAGCTATTTTAGCTGTAACTTGCTCAGACGGAGCATTCTCAGACTTAGCCTTTAAGCGAAGCTGTTTTAAGTTTAAAATAATTTCTGTTACATCTTCTATAACTCCTGGAATGGTGGAAAATTCGTGCTCTACGCCTTCTATTTTGATAGATGTAATAGCATAACCTTCTAAAGAAGAGAGCAATACTCTTCTTAAAGCATGACCGACAGTTAATCCATAACCTGGCTCCAAAGGTCTAAATTCAAACTGACCTTGAAACTCTGTGGAGTTAAGTAGGATTACTTTATCGGGTTTTATAAAATTTAAAATTGCCATAGTTTTGGGTTGAGCAAAAATTTGATGATTATTTAGAGTATAGTTCGACGATTAGCTGTTCCTTGATGTCTTCAGGAATTTGGATTCTCTCAGGTACTCCTACGAAAGTTCCTTCCTTAGTTTCATCATTGAACTGTAACCAGTCATAATTAGCTTTTGCAGAAAGTGCAGTCTCTATTACCTCAAGAGATTTAGACTTTTGTCTTACAGCTACTTTATCACCTGGTTTTAAAGAGTAAGAAGGTATGTTTACTACCTCTCCATTCACAGTGATATGTCTATGAGATACTAACTGTCTTGCAGCAGCTCTAGTTTTAGCAAATCCTAATCTATAAACTACGTTATCTAATCTAGATTCACAAAGTTGAAGAAGAACTTCACCAGTTACTCCTTTGCTAGCGTGTGCTTTTTTAAACAAGTTAGAGAACTGTCTTTCTAAAATACCATAAGTATATTTAGCTTTTTGTTTTTCAGCTAACTGTACTGCATATTCAGACTTTTTAGCACCTCTTCTTTTGTTAGGCCCATGCTGTCCTGGCGGCTGGTTTCTTCTCTTCTCGAAGTTTTTATCATCTCCATAGATTGCTGCACCAAACTTTCTAGCAATCTTTGTTTTAGGTCCAATATATCTTGCCATTATTTTTTAAAATTTCGGGTTATACTCTTCTTCTTTTCGGTGGTCTACATCCGTTGTGTGGCATAGGAGTCACATCAACGATTTCACTTACCTCTATTCCAGAGTTGTGAATAGTTCTTATAGCAGACTCTCTACCTGCACCTGGTCCTTTTACAAAAACTTTAACTCTTCTAAGACCAGCTTCGTGAGCTACCTGAGCGCAGTTTTCTGCAGCCATTTGTGCAGCGAAAGGAGTATTTTTCTTAGAACCTCTAAAACCCATTTTACCAGCAGAAGACCAAGAGATTACTTCGCCGTTTTTGTTAGTTAAAGAAATAATGATATTATTGAAAGTGGCTTGGATATGAGCCTCGCCAATCGCTTCAACTTTTACTTTTCTCTTTTTAGTTACTTTAGTTTGTTTTGCCATAATTCTAACGATTATTTACTTGCCTTCTTCTTGTTAGCAACAGTTTTTCTTTTTCCTTTACGGGTTCTAGAATTGTTTTTCGTTCTTTGGCCTCTTAAAGGTAATCCCAGTCTGTGACGTATTCCTCGTTGGCATCCTATGTCCATCAATCTCTTGATGTTCAATTGCACTTCAGAACGCAACTCTCCTTCTACTTTAATGTTTTCAGAGATGTAATTTCTGATTGCAGCCAATTCATCGTCATTCCATTCATTGACTTTCTTGTCTTCGCTGATTCCAGCGTTCTTCAAAATTTCTGACGCGGTGCTTTTTCCAATTCCGTAGATATAGGTAAGCCCTATCACGCCTCTTTTGTTTTTTGGTAAATCAATACCTGCAATTCTCGCCATAATTTAATTTTGCTAAATTAGCCTTGTCTTTGTTTAAATTTAGGGTTCTTTTTGTTAATAATGTACAATCTGCCTTTTCTTCTTACGATTTTGCAGTCTGCACTTCTCTTCTTAATTGATGCTCTTACTTTCATAATGTTTTCTTTATGCTATAGCCTCTAGCTATATAAGCTCTTAAATTAATATCTAAATGTAATTCTTCCTTTAGATAAGTCATACGGAGAAAGCTCCAATTTAACCTTATCACCTGGAAGAAGTTTTATATAATGCATCCTCATTTTACCAGAAATATGAGCTATCAAAACATGCCCATTTTCTAGCTCTACTCTAAACATGGCGTTAGATAGTGCTTCCACTATCACGCCATCTTGTTCTATATGTTTCTGTTTAGCCATAATACTTCTTTCCTATTGGTTAGATGTTCTAGACAACTTAGACTGCATTAACCCATCATAATGATGATTCAACAAATAGGTATTGATTTGCTGTACTGTATCTAGGATAACTCCCACCATAATAAGTAGTGAGGTACCACCAAAAAATAGAGCAAATCTATCTGTTTGAACCAAACTTCCATACACTAAAGCTGGAAGGACTGCAAAGATAGCTAAAAAAATTGCACCTGGCAAAGTAATTTTAGATAAAATATCATCTAAGTAGTCTGCAGTCTCTTGTCCAGGTCTTACCTTTGGAATTAAACCTCCATTTCTTTTAAGGTCATCAGCCATCTGATTTACTGGAATTGTAATAGCAGTATAGAAGAATGAGAAGATAATGATAAGTATAGCAAACAGCAAGTTGTATTGCCAACTAAATACATTTTTAAATCCAGCTAGGAAAGTGTTTGTTTCATCTACTTTAGTTAAAAGCCCAGGTACAAACATTAATGCTTGTGCAAAGATAATTGGCATTACCCCAGAAGCATTAACTTTCAATGGAATCCACTGCCTTGCTCCCTGCATAAGGTTTCTTGTATTTCCTCCTCTTGCTTGAGCTCTACTCACATACTGAATAGGTATTTTTCTTACCGCGACAGAGAGTACAATCGCTAACAATACTACAACTAGCCAAAACAAAATTTCAACCAATATCATGATAGTTCCCATACCTCCTTTACCTGTTTGAGCTGTTACCTCTTGTATAAAAGCCATAGGTAAATCGGCTAAAATCCCCACCATAATTAGTATTGATATACCATTACCTATACCTTTATCTGTAATTTTCTCTCCTAACCACATTGCAAATACAGAACCTGCAACTAAAATTACAATACTAGGCAACCAAAACATAATAGAAGAAGGATCTACATAGTATGCTGATGCAAACTGAGAGTAAGGTAAGAATAGCCCCGTAATAGAACCCAAATAAGAAGGTGCTTGAACCAAACATACCGCTATTGTTAACCAACGCGTAATTTGGTTAAGAGTATTTCTACCCGATTCACCATCTTTCTGTAATTTCTGTAAATACGGAATAGCCATCCCCATCAGCTGAACAATAATAGAAGCCGAAATATAAGGCATAATACCTAACGCCATAATGGAAGCACGGCTAAACGCACCTCCAGTGAATGACGATAGTAAACCTAATAATCCTGCTCCCTGTTTACTACCACCTTGATTTTGGTATTGCTCTAAAAGAGTTCCTACCTCTGTCATGTTGATAGCTGGTAGAGATATATAGGATGCGAATCTATACACCAATATCATCCCTAAAGTAAAAAGAATTTTATCCTTTAGCTCTTTAAGGCTCCAAATGTTTTTAAGTGTTTGTATAAATTCTTTCATTGTAATAATTAAAGGGTAACTACTTTACCTCCTGCTTTATTGATTAATTCTTCTGCAGATTTAGTAAACTTATTTGCAGAGATAGACACTGCAGATTTAAGCTCTCCTCTTCCCATGATTTTGATTAAATCATTTTTAGAAGCCAAACCATTTTCTACTAAAACTTCTTTAGTGATATCACCTTTGATTCCTTTAGTATCTATAAGAGTTTGAATAGTATCTAAATTGATACCTCTGTAGTCTTTTCTGCTAATGTTGTTAAATCCAAATTTAGGAAGTCTTCTTTGTAAAGGCATTTGTCCTCCTTCAAATCCTATTTTCATAGAGTATCCAGAACGAGACTTTTGTCCTTTATGTCCTTTTGTAGAGGTACCTCCTTTTCCACTTCCTTGTCCTCTACCAATTCTTTTAGAATTATGTGTAGAACCTTTAGCTGGTTTTATGTTATTTAAATTCATTTGTTTTAAATTTAAGATTGAAGATTCAAAACTAGGAGGTCCTATTCAATCACAAAACCTCCTGTTTATTATCTAAATTTCTATTTTTGAACTTCTACTAAGTGCTGTACAGCAGCTACCATACCTAATATAGCAGGTGTAGCTTCGTGCTCTACTACTTGATGTAACTTTCTAAGACCTAAAGCTTCAAGGGTTCTCTTTTGAGTTTTAGTTCTACCAATAGCACTTCTTACTTGTTTTACTTTAATTGTTGCCATTTTTTCAAAATTAACCGTTAAATACTTTACTCAATGTTACACCTCTCATTCTTGCGATTTCTTCTGGTCTTCTGATATCTAACAAAGCTTTGAAAGTTGCTTTTACCACATTGTGCGGGTTAGAAGAACCTTTTGACTTTGAAAGAATGTCATGTACACCAGCTGATTCTAGCACTGCTCTTACCGCACCACCTGCGATAAGCCCTGTACCGTGAGAAGCAGGTCTCAAGAAGATATTAGCTCCACCATATCTGGCTGTAGTTTCGTGCGGAATTGTATGGTTTACAACAGGAACTTTTACTAGGTTTTTCTTAGCATCTTCTACTGCTTTGGAAATTGCAGAAGCTACTTCTTTAGATTTTCCTAATCCGTAACCTATAACACCATCTTCATTTCCTACCACCACGATTGCTGAGAAGCCGAAAGCTCTACCTCCTTTAGTAACCTTAGTAACTCTATTAACAGCCACTAAACGATCTACTAATTCTAAACCTCCAGGTTTTACTCTTTCTATATTATCTAATCCTAACATAATTTTTTAACTTTTAAAATTTCAAACCTCCTTCTCTAGCACCATCAGCAAGAGCTTTTACTCTACCGTGATACACAAAACCATTTCTATCAAATACTACTTTCTCATACCCTGCAGCAATAGCTTTCTGAGCGATAGCTTTACCAACAGCCGTTGAAATTTCTACTTTTGTTCCTTTAGCATCAAAACCTTTCTCTCTTGAAGAGGCTTGTACTAAAGTTTTACCTTCTTTATCATCAATAAGCTGAGCATAGATTTCTTTATTACTTTTGAATACAGATAATCTTGGTGCTGCTTGAGTTCCGGAAACTTTTCCTCTAACTCTTCTCTTTATTCTTAATCTTTTCTGTTCTTTACTTAGTGCCATTTTCTTAAATTTTAAGCAGATTTACCAGCCTTTCTTCTAATTTGTTCTCCTACAAATCTAACCCCTTTACCTTTATATGGCTCAGGTTTTCTGAAAGATCTAATTTTTGCAGCTACCATACCCAATAATTGCTTATCATAAGATGATAAAGTAATGATAGGGTTCTTACCTTTCTCTGTTACAGTCTCTACCTGAACTTCAGAAGGAAGCTCTAGTATAATACCGTGAGAAAAACCAAGAGCTAATTCTAATCTTTGTCCCTGATTAGATGCTCTATAACCAACTCCCACAAGCTCTAACTTCTTAGTAAAACCTTCAGAAGTTCCGACTACCATGTTGTTGATTAACGCTCTATAAAGCCCGTGTAGAGCTCTATGTTGTTTAGACTCAGACGGTCTGTTTACTGTAAGTACACCGTCATTTTGTTCTATAGTAATACCTCCTGTAAGTTCCTGAGTAAGTTCTCCTTTAGGACCTTTTACAGTTACCACACCGTCTTTCTCAGTGATAGTAACCCCAGAAGGAATTGTTATAATTGCTTTACCAATTCTTGACATTTTCCTTTTATTAAAAATTAATATACATAGCAGATTACCTCTCCACCTACTTTCTCTAATCTCGCTTTTTTGTCAGTCATCACTCCTTTAGAAGTAGATATAATAGCTACACCTAAGCCATTAAGTACTCTTGGAAGTTCTGCAGAACCTTTGTACTGTCTTAAACCAGGTCTAGAAGCTCTTTGGATAGACTTAATTGCTGGTTTACCAGTTTGTTTGTCGTACTTTAAAGCGATTTTAATAGTTCCTTGAACTGCATTGTCCTCAAACTTGTAGTTCAAGATATAACCTTGATCAAATAAGATTTTAGTAATCTCCTTTTTGATTTTCGATGCAGGAATTTCCACCACTTTGTGGCCTGCGCTTTGTGCGTTCCTTACTCTAGTTAGGAAATCTGAAATTGGATCTGTTACCATTTTTCGTTTTTTAAAATTATTGGTTTATGATAATCAGTATTTGAAGGCTTTAAAGTTAAAGGCAAAAGCTAAATATCTTCAAAGCCCTCAAACTTAATTATCTTGATTTGTTAAAAATTATTACCAACTTGCTTTTTTAACTCCAGGTATTAAACCTTGGTTAGCCATTTCTCTAAAAGTTACTCTAGAGATACCGAAAGTTCTCATGTATCCTCTAGGTCTTCCTGTAAGCTTGCAACGGTTGTGCAATCTTACTGGCGAAGCATTTTTAGGTAATTTTTGTAATGCTTCATAATCTCCAGCTTCTTTTAGAGCTTTTCTTTTAGCAGCATATTTAGCAACTAGTGCTTCTCTTTTGCGCTCACGCGCTTTCATTGATTCTTTAGCCATTCTTCTTAGTTCTTTTTAAATGGTAAACCGAAATGAGTTAATAAGGCTTTAGCCTCTTTATCTGTTCTAGCACTTGTTACGAAAGTGATATCCATACCTTGGATTTTTTTCACTTTATCAATAACAATCTCAGGGAAGATAATTTGCTCAGTAATACCTAAGTTATAGTTCCCTCTACCGTCAAAACCACCAGCTTTGATTCCGTTAAAATCTCTAATTCTAGGTAGAGCAGAAGACGTAAGTCTATCTAAAAACTCGTACATTTTATCTGCTCTTAGCGTTACCTTAGCACCAATAGGCATACCTTTTCTTAGTTTGAAGGAAGCTTCATCTTTCTTAGAAAGAGTACCTACAGCTTTTTGTCCGGTAATTGCCGTTAATTCTTCCACTGCATAATCTACGATTTTTTTATCCGCAGTAGCAGCTCCTAAACCTTGGGATACAACGATTTTCTCTAATTTAGGTACTTGCATTACAGACTTATACCCAAATTCTTCCATCATTGCAGGAACAATTTTCTCTTTATATAATTTTTTAGGTCTTGCTATATATTCCATCGTTCTTTATTATAAAGTTTTACCAGTAGTTTTAGCTACTCTTACTTTCTTATCTCCTTCCATTTTATATCCCACTTTAGTTGCTTTTCCGTTTTCATCCATCAAAGCTACATTAGATATATGGATAGAAGCTTCTTTCTCTACGATACCACCTTGAGGGTTTGCAGCTGAAGGCTTAGTATGTTTTTTAACAATATTTACACCTGCCACTACCACTCTAGGATCTTTACCTTCTTTTCTGATTACCTCAAGAACTTCTCCTTTGCTTCCTTTATTTTTTCCAGTGGTAACGATAACATTATCACCTCTTTTAATTTTAACTTTTGTCATTGTTTTAAAATTTTTAAAATTAAAGTACTTCAGGAGCTAATGAAATAATCTTCATATATTCCTTATCTCTTAATTCACGAGCAACTGGTCCGAAAACACGAGTTCCTCTCATCTCTCCAGCAGCATTTAAAAGAACACAAGCATTGTCATCAAAAGAGATGTAAGATCCATCTTTTCTTCTAACTGCTTTTTTAGTTCTCACTACTACTGCTTTAGATACTTGTCCTTTTTTAGCATTTCCTGTAGGAGTAGAATCTTTGATAGTCACTACGATTTTATCACCCACAGATGCATATCTTCTTTTGGTACCTCCCAAAACTCTGATTACTAATACTTCTTTAGCACCAGTATTATCAGCTACTTTTAATCTTGATTCTGTTTGTAACATTACTTAGCTCTTTCTATGATTCTTACTAATCTCCATCTTTTATTTTTGCTCAAAGGTCTTGTTTCTTGGATAAGAACAGTATCGCCTTCGTTACACTCGTTGTTTTCATCGTGTGCGGTATATTTTTTCGTTTTCAAAACGAACTTACCGTACATTGGGTGCTTCATTTTCATAGTCTCACTAACAACAATGGTCTTTTCCATTTTATTGCTCGAAACTACTCCGATTCTTTCTTTTCTTAAATTTCTTTCCATAATAAAATGAAATTCTTATTGTTTGTTAGTTAGTTCAGTTTCAAGTCTTGCGATAGTCTTCCTCAAATCTCTGATTTGGATAGGATTTTCAATTGGGCTAATTCTGTGAGCTAATTTAAGTTTCCCATAAGTAACTTTCACTTCTACCAATTTACTTTTTAAATCCTCTACGCTTAGATTTTTAATTTCAGCTTTTTTCATTTCTAAAAGATTTATTGAGGTTTAACAAAATCGTTTGCTACTACAAACTTAGTAACTACAGGAAGTTTCTGAGCTGCAAGTCTTAAAGCTTCTTTAGCTACTTCGTAAGGAACACCTCCTACTTCAAACATGATTTTACCTGGCTTCACTACAGCTACCCAATATTCTACAGCACCTTTACCTTTACCCATACGCACTTCTGCAGGCTTTTTAGTAACTGGCTTATCTGGGAATATTTTAATCCACAGCTGTCCTTCTCTCTTCATATATCTAGTTGCAGCGATACGAGCTGCCTCTATTTGTCTTGCAGTAATCCAAGCACCTTCTGTAGCTTTAATACCGAATGTTCCGTAAGCAAGCCTATGTCCTCTGTTGGCATTGCCTTTCATTTTCATTTTATGAACCTTACGGAATTTGGTTCTTCTTGGTTGTAACATAATTTTATATATTAGATGTTAGATGTTAGATGTTAGATTGAAAAAAATTAAATTCAGCTCTTGTAACGGAAGATCTAATTTCTAATTTCTATCTTCTAACTCTAATTAAATTATTTTCTTTCTCTTCTTTTATTACCAGAAGATTTTTTCTGAGTACCTACTAATGGAGAAAGTTCTCTCTTACCATATACTTCTCCTTTCATTATCCATACCTTAACACCTAATCTACCATAAGTAGTGTGTGCTTCTGCGATATGGTAATCTATATCAGCTCTGAAAGTAGATAATGGAATTCTTCCTTCTTTGAAAGACTCACTTCTTGCCATTTCAGCACCGTTCAATCTTCCTGAAATTTGGATTTTAATCCCCTCTGCTCCCATTCTCATAGCTCCTGCGATAGCCATTTTAACAGCTCTTCTGTAAGAAATTCTGTTTTCAATTTGCTTAGCTACACTATCTGCTACTAATACAGCATCTAACTCAGGTCTTTTAATTTCAAAGATATTGATTTGAACGTCTTTACCAGTAAGTTTCTTTAACTCTTCTTTTAGTTTATCTACTTCCTGACCACCTTTACCGATGATAAGTCCCGGTCTAGCAGTAGTGATAGTTACAGTAACTAACTTAAGGGTTCTATCAATATAAATTCTTGAAATACCACCTTTAGATAATCTTGCCTCAAGATATCTTCTGATTTTGTAGTCTTCTGCGATTCTGTCTCCATAATCGTTTCCTCCAAACCAGTTAGAATCCCATCCTCTGATGATACCTAGTCTATTACCAATTGGATTTGTTTTCTGTCCCATATCTTGATTATTGATTATCTGTTTTTGAACCTAATACTAATGTTACATGGTTAGATCTTTTTCTAATTCTGTAACCTCTACCCTGTGGTGCAGGACGCAATCTTTTCAACTGTCTTGCACTATCTACATATATTTCCTTAACGAAAAGGTTAGCCTCTTCTATATCAGCTCCTTCATTTTTGTTTTGCCAGTTAGCAATCGCAGAAAGAAGAAGTTTTTCTAATTTATTAGAAGCCTCTTTTTTAGAATATCTAAGGATATATAGAGCTTTATCTACATTTTCTCCTCTAATGATATCAGCAACGAGTCTCATTTTTCTTGGAGAAGAAGGGCAATCATTAAGACGTGCTTTTACCACATCTTGATTTGCTGCTTTACGTGCTATTGCACTATCTTGTTTTCTTTTTCCCATAATGATTATCTGCTACCTTTATTTTTGTTACCTGAGTGACCTCTAAAAGATCTTGTTGGAGAAAATTCACCTAACTTATGTCCTACCATATTTTCAGTTACATAAACAGGTATGAAAGACTTACCATTATGTACTGCTATAGTTTGACCTACCATGTCTGGAGAAATCATAGATGCTCTAGACCATGTTTTAATTACCGTTTTCTTTCCTGATTCTATATTCGCTTGAACCTTCTTCTCTAATGAATGGTGAATGAAAGGTCCTTTTTTAAGTGATCTTGCCATAATTATTTTCTTTTGGATACGATGTAACGGTTAGACACTTTATTTTTCTTTCTAGTCTTGTAACCTTTAGCTGGTTTACCGTTTCTAGATCTAGGGTGACCTCCTGAAGATCTACCTTCACCACCACCCATTGGGTGATCTACTGGGTTCATTGCTACAGCTCTAGTTCTTGGTCTTCTACCTAACCATCTGCTTCTACCTGCTTTACCAGATACAGTAAGCTGATGGTCTGAGTTAGACACAGAACCAATCATAGCCATACACTCTACTAGAATCATTCTAGATTCTCCTGAAGGCAATTTAACAATAGCAAACTTACCATCTCTAGAAGTAAGCTGTGCAGAAGAACCTGCACTTCTTGCTAAGATAGCCCCTTGCCCAGGTCTAAGCTCTATACAAGAGATAACAGTACCTAGAGGAATATCTTTTAATTTCATTGCATTACCTACATCAGGTGTAGCTGTTTGTCCAGAAACTACAGTCTGTCCTACTTTGATACCGTTAGGAGCAATCATGTATCTCTTTTCTCCATCAGCATACTCTAATAAAGCGATGAACGCAGTTCTGTTTGGATCGTATTCCACAGTTTTTACAGTTGCCTTAACATCAAATTTGTTTCTTTTGAAGTCAATAATTCTGTACTTTCTTTTGTGTCCACCTCCAGTGTAACGCATGGTCATCTTACCAGTATTGTTACGACCGCCTTTCTTTGAAATACCTACAGTAAGGCTTTTCTCAGGTTTGTTGGTAGTAATCTCTTCAAAATTGTTTACAATTCTGAATCTCTGTCCTGGGGTGATAGGTTTTAATTTTCTAACAGACATTACTATTATTTATAAATTATTAATTAGTTGCAAATACATCAATAAATTCACCTTCTACAAGCTGAACCATTGCTTTTTTCAATTTGTTGGTTTTCCCAACTTGAAGTCCTTTTTTAGTGTACTTAGCAGAAACTTTAGGAGCATAAATCATTGTTCTTACATCTGCTACCTTTACACCATAAGCTTCTTCTACCGCTTGTTTGATTTGGATTTTATTCGCTTTAGTATCTACTAAGAAACTGTAAACGCCTCTCAAATCAGACAAATTAGAAGCCTTTTCTGAAATAATTGGTTTTATGATTACTGACATGATTTATTTTCTTAAATTTTCTTGAAACTTTTCTACTGCACCTTCTAAGAATATCACTTCTCCTGCATTTACTAAGTCATAAGAAGAAATTTCATTGAAATTCATTACTTTAGCCTTAGGTAAATTTCTTGAAGACAAGTACACATTCTTGTTAGCTTCTCCTAGCACAAATAAAGACTTCTTACCTTCTAATCCTAATGCATTTACCACATTGATAAACTCTTTAGTTTTAGGAGTTTCAAAAGAAAAATCTTCTAATACTTTAACACTGTTATCTCTCATTTTTTGAGAAAGAACAGATTTTTTAGCTAATCTCTTAAGTGCTTTATTTAACTTAAATCTATAATCTCTTGGCTTAGGACCAAAAACTCTACCTCCACCCTTGAATACAGGAGACTTAATATCCCCGTATCTAGCAGAACCAGAACCTTTTTGCTTCTTAAGCTTTTTAGTAGAAGCCGTAATTTCGCTTCTTTCCTTAGCCTTATGAGTTCCTTGACGCTGTGCAGCAAGATACTGCTTTATCTCTAAGTAAACCGCGTGCTGATTTGGCTCTATTCCGAAGATAGCCTCATCTAAAGACACTTTTCTTCCGGTTTCTTTCCCTTGAATATTTAATACTACTAGTTCCATCTTCTGATAATTACATAAGAATTTTTAGCTCCCGGAACAGCACCTTTTACCACTAAAAGATTTTGTTCTTCATCTACTTTTAACACCTGAAGGTTCTGAACAGTTACCTGCTTACCTCCCATTCTACCAGCCATTCTTAACCCCTTAAATACTCTTGATGGGTCTGAACCCGCGCCAATAGAACCAGGAGCTCTCAATCTGTTGTGCTGCCCGTGAGTAGCCTGCATTACACCGCCGAAACCATATCTTTTAACTACCCCTTGAAATCCTTTACCTTTAGAAGTACCTGTAACATCTACATACTCTCCTTCTGAGAATAGTTTAACAGTTACCTCATCTCCTACTTGCAAATTATCGAACCCATGGTGGAATTCGTGTAATTTAGCTTTAGGAGTTGAACCAGCCTTTTTAAAATGACCAGCCAATGCCTTACCGACATTCTTCTCACTCTTGTCATCGAAACCTAACTGATAGCCTACATAGCCATCTTTTTCTACGGTTCTGACCTGTAAAACCGAACATGGACCTGCTTGAATAACAGTACAAGGAATATTTTTCCCAGACTCGTCAAACAATGAAGTCATTCCGATTTTTTTTCCAATAATACCTGACATTATTAAAAATTAAAATTATTATTATTATTTAATTAAATTTCAATTACTTAAATCAAAAACTCAATATTTACCAATGAGAAAAAGACATACTTTTCCCAAAAATTGAGTGTGCAAATATACAAAGATTTTTTTTACTGACAAACAATAAGTTAAATTTTTACCCCAACCTTAATTTATTTATTATAAAAGATTTACCTCATCGCAAAAACTCCGCTTAAAGTTCAAAAAAATCATTTATTCTGACATGTAATTTAATTACCAAACCCCACCTTTTATAATGTTTTTAGAAATCCTTATATTTGTTGAATGGAAATAGTAATTATAGGCTCTGGCAATGTAGCGTTCCACCTCAATAATGCTTTTCATGAAGCAAACATAAAGGTTTCTCAACTATTTGGACGAAACGAGGAAGCCTTAAAACTCATGTCTGAAACCACACAAGTCCCCTATTCCATCAATACTCTACAAAATGCCGACCTATACATTATTTGTGTAAAAGATGATGTTATAGCGGAAGTTTCACAAATTATTAAAAATGAAAATACATTGGTAGTACACACTTCTGGCTCTATGCCTAAAGATGTTTTAGAGGGAAACTACAGAAAGGGGTGCTTTTATCCATTGCAAACTTTTTCTAAAAACAAAATTCTAGATTACACAGAAATTCCGTTTTTTATAGAGGCTGAAAATCCACAAGATTTAGATATTCTGAAAAATTTAGCCCTCAGAATTTCTCCTAGAGTTCAAGAGGCAGATTATGAGAAAAGAAAATACATACACCTCACCGCCGTATTTGCATGCAACTTCGTTAACCACCTCTATGCTAGAGCAAAAGAGATAGCCGACAACCAAAACATTCCGTTCAATTGCTTCATACCTCTTATAGAGGAGACTATGGACAAAATCTATTACCTAGACCCGAAGAAAGCCCAAACAGGTCCTGCGGTAAGAAATGATGCTAGAGTTTTAGAACTTCACAAGCAATTGATAACAGATGAAACTCAATTAGAGATATACAATTTAATGAATCAATCTATAAAAAAAATGTATGAGTTATAAACAAAATTTAAGTAAAATAAAGGCATTCGTATTTGATGTAGATGGTGTATTTACAGACGGTAGTATCTATCTAATGCCTGATGGCAGCATGTGCCGTACAATGAATGTTCTTGATGGCTATGCGGTAGTAAAAGCTGTAAAAAAAGGATACAAAATAGGCATCATTACAGGCGGAGACGACCCTATGGTAAAACATCGCTTGCATTATCTAGGCATCGTAGATTATTACCCTAAATCCTCAAAAAAAATAATAGATTATGAAGATTTCAAAAGTAAACATAATTTAAAAGACGAGGAAATTTTAACCATGGGGGATGATTTACCCGATATAGAAATGATGAAGGCTTCCGCTCTAAGTACTTGCCCACCGAATGCAGTACCAGAAGTGAAAGCCATTGCAAATTATATTTCGCCTATTTATGGAGGTAAAGGCGCCGTGAGAGATGTTATAGAACAAGTATTGAAAGTCCAAGGAAATTGGCAAGAAGACGACGATACTCGCTCAATATAAAAATATTCCATACAGCCCTACTTATGATGTATATTTCTAAGTAGGGTTGTGTATTTAGAATATTTAATTAGTGCTATGCTTAGCACTTTTCTTTTTGTTTCTCCCCCACCAAACCAAAAACCCCGTAATTGGTAAAGAAGCACAAATAAGGCTTACAATAAAAGCCAATATCTTACTCCAAATACCGAATATAGCTCCTACATGAATATCATAATTGGCAGCAATGGCTTTTTCTCCCAAGTTTTTATCACTATGGCGATGCACTTTTAATAGTTCGCCAGAATTTTCATCAAAAATTACCGAATGATTTTTATGGTAAGAATACGAAAGTTCTTTTACAAAAACCGAAAAGTTAGGATGCTCGTGGTCGTCCATATGTTCGTGTCCGAAATCTAAACTATAAGCATACGCATTAGGAAATAAAGCCTCCACTTGCTGTGCCATTTTATCCAAAGTATATTCGTTTCTCATTTCTTTAGGGGCTTGAGTAGCATACTGAGAAAAATCTGGTGGCTCTATATCTCCTCCTGAAAAAATGAAATAAACAACGGTTTGCACAATGAAAAATGAGTGAAAAACACCTGTAATTGCAATAATAATAGCAATAAATGAAGAGTAAAACCCTAAAATAGAGTGTAAATCATAGTTTTTTCTTCGCCACGATTTTATGTTTTTCCATTGGAACCAAATGCGTTGCTTTCTTGCTTTTTTATTTTTTGGCCACCAGAGTATAATCCCCGATATCAGCATAAAAATAAATATCAAGACTGGAATCCCCACTACATAAGCTCCCCAATCTGATTTTAGAAGAAAGCTCCAATGGATAAATTTAACAATATTAAAGAAGCTGTATTTCTCATCGTAAACCTTTAAAGCTTCTCCCGTAAACGGATTAACATAAGCCGTTTTATAGACTACCAACTCATCAAAATAATGCCAAGCCTTCGGATTTTTTTCATAATAGTTAAACTTATACGACTTGGTTTTGTCTAATGGTATTTCTGCCCAATGGATAGGGTAAGGTTCTTTGGTTTGTTCGTTTACCCTCTGCTCCAATACAGACAAAGAAAGCGTAGTTTTGTGTTCAATGTTTTTCTCGCCATGATGGATAACTTCTTTTCTTAATAAGTTCTCTATTTCATCTTTAAATACATAAGTAGCCCCAGTGATGGATACAATAAATACAACCATCCCAACCGATAATCCCAGCCACAAATGCAGTTTCCCTATAATTTTTTTGAAGGTGTTTTTAGATGCTTTTTTCATTCTTAAAGTTTAAAAAGGAAAAGCTAACGATAATAACCTCGCTAACCTTTCCCAAAAAGGATATTGATATGAAAAACTATTTTTTAAAATTTATAACTCAGAGATAGCCTATAGTTTCTAGGAGCTTCCGCCTGATAATAATAGTAACCTCCCCAACCATAATAAGCTCCACTATACAAATACTCATCAGATATATTAAAGGCATTGAGTGTAATTTTCACATTTTTATTTCCCCAGAAAATACCTGCGTCCCATTTACGATAATCTCCTAATTGAGCATCTCCTTGATTATCCGACCAGCTCCAAGTGGTTCTATCTCCCATAAAGGTAAAACCTAATGACGCTCCAAAACCTCGTAAAATACCGTCTTGAAATGCATAGTTCAGCCAAGTATTGAAGGTGTGTTTAGCATATCCCGCCACTTTATTCCCTACTTTTAGGCTAGGCACATTAGATTGGGTTACTTCATTATCAGTCCACGCATAGTTGATGATGGCATTCATACCTTTAAAAAGTTCTCCTTTAACATCAAACTCTAATCCTTTGGCAACGCCCTGCCCTTTGACTATAGAAAATCTTTCTGAAGGACTGTTATTAGGGTCTGATACCAATTCATTATTTTTGGTAATCTTGTAAATGGAAAGTGTAGAATTCCACTTGCCGCCAAACCAATCTTTTTTTATCCCTAATTCTATATTTTCACCAGTGATAGGCTCTACTTTGCCACCATTGCGAAGCACGCCCGATTGTGGCAAGAACGACTGGTCGTACAATCCGTATAAAGTCATATTTTCTAATACCGTAGCACTAATCCCAATTCTTGGTGTAAACCTTTGTGCATTTTGCTCTACTCCGTACTGATTTTGCTTTATATCGGTATATCGTCCTGCAAAAGTAAATCTCAATTTATCCCCTAAAAGCCCTACTTCATCTTGAAAATATAACGACGAATAAGTCTCCCCTAATTTACTTCCTATTTGTGCTAAAGATTTAGAATGGTCGTACACAGGATAATTAATATTAGTATAAACAGGATTGTTAATATCAAAAGGCTTAGTGGCATCGTCTAAATTTCCACCCTGACTCCAATCTGCCATATATTTTTTATCTGCCATATCCAAACCTGTCAGAATTTTATGTGTTACATTGCCTGTTTGAACCGTTCCGTTAAGAAATACTTGAGCAAATTTCATCTCATTCAATCCTTTCCAAAAGGTTAGTCTCCTCACTACTTTATCATCATCAGTTACAGCAGAGGGCCAAATACTACTGCCCATTTGGTCGTCTCTCATATAGGAAACTTGAGAAGTTAGTTTCCAATTGTCCGACAGCTGACTTTGGAGATTGATATTCAAATAATGTTCATCTATTCTTGTAGGGTCAATCCCTGGGTCTGTTAATGTTTTTTCTCTATCATAGATAGCATAGCCTTTTTTAGAAAAGACATAAGCAGAACCTACTTCGGACATTTTAGCCTTTTGAAGAATGTATTCCGCCGTAAGAGAGGTTTTATCAGACAACAAATAAGTTATGGAAGGATTGATAACATAGCGGTCGTTAAACTCATGAGGTCTAAAAGAGCCTCTATTCTGTGCCATTGTATTCACTCTCACAGCTAATTTATCCGAAAGTTTAGCATTTACATCTGCATCTGTTCTATACAGATTAAAACTCCCTGTAGTCAGCGTAAATTGCCCCTTAGGATTATCCGAGAACATAGGCTTTTTGGTTACTATATTGTAAATACCGCTTGGCTCTCCATTAGAAATCATAAATCCTGCAGGACCTTTCATAAATTCTATCCTGTCCACATAGCTCATATCCTCTGCTAAAGGTCCCCAATTAGAAGTTACATTAACCCCATTGATAAACGCTGCTGCTCTAGAACCTCGCATATTGATATGGGCATACATATCTCCCCAATGTTCTAGCCTCATCGCTCCGCTAATATTTCTCAAAACGCCATCACTTATACCCAACACTTGCTGGTCTGCCAAAGCATCTGAAGTAATTACTTGGATATTTTGCGGAATATCTAACAGCGGAGTATCTAATCTTAGCGAACCTGATACATCTTTGGCTGTGTAGTTTTTATAGTATTTGCTTTTAATAACTACACCCTCTATACCTTTTTCTCTTATAGAATCTTTTTTCTGAACTTGAGCATTAGCAAGAACACCTCCCACTAGTGAAATGCTTATAATAATTTTTTTCATTGCTAAAAATTTCGGCAAATATAATTATTTAGAATAAATAAAAATATATAATTTTTATCACATAAAATTTTCTTTCATAGAAATTTACCTATTATTGCGTGTCGTATCTTAAACTATATCTATGAAATTATATTTAGCCTCACAATCTCCAAGAAGGAAGGAACTTTTAAGCCAACTAGGTTTTGATTTTGAGATTGTTTCTATAAATTGTGATGAAATCTATCCAAAAGATTTAGAAATAGACGAAGTAGCAGGTTACCTTTCGGAACTAAAAGCCAATGCATTTCGTCCTCTTTCCGAAGGAGAGGTTTTATTAACAGCAGACACCATCGTTACTTTTGATAATAAAGTTTTAGGCAAACCAAAAAATGAAACCGAAGCAAAAAAAATGCTCAAAAACCTTTCGGGTAATAATCATGATGTTTACACTTCAGTTTGTATCAAAACTTCCTCAAAAACTTTAACACTAACCGATAAAGCTACAGTGTACTTTTCTCACTTGACCGATGAGGAAATTTCCTACTATATAGAAAACTATAAGCCCTACGACAAAGCTGGAGCTTACGGCATACAAGAGTGGCTAGGTATGGCTAAAATAGAAAAGCTAGAAGGTAGTTTTTATACTATTATGGGATTGCCTACTCACCTGGTTTATCAACAATTAAGTGCTTTAAAAAACTCTTTTTCTATTAAAAAATAGTATTTTTACACAAATTTTCTCAAAGCCTAACAATAAAAGAGGCTTTATGCAGTTAAAACATCAAATGAAAAAGTACAGCTATTTTTTAATTATATTGGCACTTGCCGTTGCATGTTCTCCTAGAAAGAATACTTTTGTTAATAGGAACTATCAAAATTTTTATACCTACTACAATACCCTATTTAACAGTAAAGATGCTCTAGAAGATGAAATAAATACACGTAAAAACAAACATCAAGATAACTTCTATCAGTCTTATATAAAACTATTATCTTATGATAATGAACACGAAATTCAAGAAGACTTTTCAACAGAAGAAGCTCCTTTTGGGGCTGGAGGCTTAGAAAATATATCACAAAGCCCTGTGAGTAAAAAAAATACTTCTTCCCTTGAAATATCAGAAGCTAAAGCATTAAAAGCTATACAAAAGCATTCTATGTTATTTGAAGGCGAGGAAAAAAATAAAAGAATATTTGAGGCTCAACTTATGCTTGCAAAGGCAAGAATGTATCAAGAAAAATACTTAGAAGCTTTAGATGCTCTTAATTATATTTTTTCTCACATGAAAGAGGATAAAAGACTGCCTCTCGCTAAGATATATGAGGCCAAAATTGCTTCTTTAATGAAAGACCATTACAAAGCCAATGAGATTTTCATGGCTTTAAAAGAGGAAAAACTAAGCAAAAGTAACAAGAAATTATTAAGTCTTTTCTATGCAGAAACTTTGCTTCAATCAGGGCAAAAAGAGGCTGCCGTAGAAGAGTTAGCCCAAGCCTATGCTCTAAATAAAAACAAAAACTTAAGAAGTCGTATCGCCTTTTTAAGAGGACAAATTTTATCTAAATTAGGACGCTACGAAGAAGCTAGAGAAAGCTTTGTAACTGCTTATCAAAAAGCGAATAATTTTGAATTTGAAGTAAAATCTCAAATAGAAATAGCCAAGACTTTCGACAATTCTAAAAAGGAAGACTACGAAAATCTGAAAACTTATCTAGAAAAAATATCCAAAAAAGGAACTTACGCTTCTAGAAAAAACGAGTTCTATTACGCTTTAGGACTTATGGCAATGAAGGCAGGAAAAGAAGAAGAAGCTAATAAGTTCTTCCAAAAGTCGTTAAAAGAAAAAGTTTCCGATGGACAAATACGAGGGCTTACCTACTATGAAATCGGAAAGAAATATTTAGAAAAAGAGGATTATTTAAGTGCTGGAGTTTATTACGACAGTGCTGTTACCCAAATGACCTATGCTCCTCAAAGAGAAGAATTAAAAACGCTTTCTACGGATACTAAAAAAATATCTAAAAACTATTACCTCATTAAAAAGAACGATAGCATCTTGGCTCTTACCAAAATGAATGAGCAACAGAGACTTGCTTACTTTAACCAACAAATAGAAAAACTAAAGGCTAAAGAAGCTAAAGAGGAAGCAGAAAAATTAAAAGCCTCTAAAGAAAAAGATTTTAAAGTGGCTGATTTTGCTTTGGATAATACCTTTGGCAATAACACGAGAGGATTTGCTGATTTTGGTACTTCTACTAAAGGTTTTTACTTTAATAATCTTACAACCGTATCTAAAGGGCAAGCCAACTTTAAACAAATTTGGGGAGAAAGGTCTCTTGCTGATAACTGGCGTTATTCATCAAAAACCACTTCCATAGAAGACCTCAAAAACGAAGCTCTCGGTAAAACCGAGGTTAAAAATCCAAGAAGATTTGAACCTGAGTTTTATATAGAAAAAATCCCTACCAACGCCCAAGACATCGCTCAGCTTAAGCAAGATAGAGATACCGCATCACTAGGGCTAGGTATGATGTATGAAAATATTTTTTCTAACACCAAACTTGCCACTAAAACACTATTTGATCTAGTAAACGCTCAGCCAAAAGAAGATGTAAAACTTCAAGCGTTGTACCAAATATTTTCTATTAACTACGAGAAAAATCCGCAAGAGGCAGAGAAAGCCAAAAACATTATTATTAGTGAGTTCCCTTACACTCATTATGCAGAATTTGTGAAAAACCCTAAGCGTGGAGGCTTGGGGGGAGCTTCGTCGGAAGTAGAGAGCATCTATAAACAAGCCTACCAACTCTACACTGAAGAAAAATATGAGGATAGCAAAGCTCTTATAGAAAAAACAATAGAAGCTTATCCTAAAGACGCTCTAGTACCAAAGTTATCTTTGCTTAATGCATTTAACACAGGGAAAACAATGGGTAAAGAAATCATGATTTTACAATTGCAACAGATTTCCCTAAACTACGAAAAACTCCCCGAAGGTGAAAAAGTGAAACAAATGTTAGCTTATCTTAGTAGTGATTTAAAAACACCTATCACCGAACAAAGCAAGACAGCACAACCTAGCGTGAGTGTGACAGTAACTGACGAAACGGCTAAAGACCATGAAGAGGAAGCCCCTAACCTCAACCTAGCCCCATCTACCACACCACCCAAAATTAATCTTAACGAACTTAGAAAACAAAAATTACAAAAAGAAACTATTAAAGTTAGTCCAAAATAGTAGGGAGTTTACTTTGCTTTTCGTTTTACACCTTGAAAATCTTTTAAATAAAAAGGTTCAAAGTAAGCAACATCTTCCCACTCTTTGTTCATAGCCTTTTCTAAAGATTTCTTGATAAGGTATTCTGCTGAAGGGTAAACCTCTGACTTATAGGAGGCATTAGGTAGGTTTAAAACCGTTTGTGCCTTGGTCGCCCCATCTCCTACGAAAAGGACTTTGTTATCTTTATAATCTTCAAATGAAGACTCATCTAAGATTTTAGCTTCCGTTTCTGAAACTACCGCTCCTGTTTTGCCATCAAATACCGAAGTATAAACTTCCATTCTTCTAGCGTCTACCATGGGGATTATAAAATCAAATCCTTGACCTATAAAAGGCTCTATCATAGTTTCTAAAGAGTTTACAGCAACCAACGGAATTTTAAGCCCATAACAAAAACCCTTAGCCGAAGCCGCTCCTATCCTTAGTCCTGTATAAGACCCAGGTCCCATACCTAATGAAACGGCTTGTATGTCTTTTAACGTAAGCTCTGCTCCCTCCAAAGCCCACTCTACAAAAGTGTGCAGACTTTCACTTTGTTTATAGTTTTCAGACACTTCTTCGCACAAGCAAAGTAACTCTTCCCCTTTAGAGATAGCAACAGAACAATTTTTAGATGATGTTTCAAGATGTAAAATAACCATCGACTATTTTTCCTACAAATATATGAAATGTCTTTGTGAGATATAAAAAAGAGTTACTCTTTATTAAAAGCAACTCTTTTTTGTATTATAAATATTATGATAAATCTACAGTGCTTTTAAGAAGTACAGAACACCAACCGAAAACATATTTTGGTTTGTATTAGGCACGTAAGTTTTAATCATTTTATTATGCGTTATATTAGTATTAGAAAAATATCCAAAAAATTTAAAATCTTGGCTTGCAATAGGCTTATACTCTAAACCTATCATATTAGTTTGATTCTGCCTTAAACCATTACCTAAACCATTCTCAGATCTATCATTTGCTCTTTCGTAAATGCTTTTGCCTGTAATAATAAATTTTGGAGTTATCTTATAATCTAATCTCAGTACAGCCGTTTGGAACTGAATATTTTTAGAGAAATAAGGCTCATAATCTGATACTATAGCGGCTCTATATTGGTTAATAACAGAAGAAGCAATATTAGTATAATCTACAGCCATATTGGTATGATGTAAATCTAAGTAAACTTCTAAGTTATCCGTAACCAATTTATTCCCTAATGCTACTTGGAAATTTCGCTCCCCTTTAGCAATTTGAGAAGTTGCTACCGAGTAGAACGTTTTAAATGTTCTATTAAAAAAATCACCTCTCCAAGTTAAGTTAAATCCCAGCGGAATTTTGGCTGCTTCCAACCCATTAGTAATGTAACCTCTCTGCTTATGTAATGTTGAGAAGTTATGATTACTGGTATTAAAGGCTTGGACTCTTATACTATTGTTTTCATCTATCTGGTAGGCTAACTTAGCACCCATTGTAAATATATTCTGTTGCCTATTGATATAGTCAGAGTAGACATATTCAAAGGTTGGATTATTTTCAAACTCCCAGCTACCAAAATCATTAGCTTGCTTACCCAAAACTATATTCCACTTATTTGTATTACCAAATTTATAATCTATATAGGCAATATCCAAAGAGCTAGGTGCATTATCTAAACTCAGTTGAGCTTGAGTTCTGTTTAGTCTATATCTTACTCTATACTTTAAATTTTCTACCACATTCCCCTGCACTTCCATTCTTGCCTCATTCAACCTAAGAGCATCTTGATTTTGATGAACATCTGTAAACTCTAATGCACTTCTAAAAAGAATATTAACTTCGGTATTCTTGGTAAAGTTTTTGAGAATATTAGTAGAGTCTGTTTGTCCAAATAAAAAGCTTACTGGACAAACGAGGAGGAATAAAAGCTTCTTTTTCATGTTTAATTGTTTTATTGTTGTCTTTCTTTCTTTTCCTTCATCTTTTTCTTGAGCCATTGGCACCACTCGTCTATTCCGTCACCATTAAGGGTACTAATAGGAATTACTTCTATATCACTATTAACCTCTCTTGCATCTTTTGTAACTGCCTCTACAGAAAACGGCACATATGGCAACAAGTCTGATTTTGAAACCAGCATCAATTCACTTGTAAGAAACATTCGTGGATATTTTTTAGGTTTATCATCTCCTTCTGTAGATGCAAGAAGTGTTACACGATAATCTTCTCCTAAATCAAAAGCAGAGGGACATAGTAGATTACCCACATTTTCTATAAACAAAATATCTACGCCTGATAAATCTATGTGATCTAGAGCTTGGTAAATCATCTGTGCTTCTATATGACACATACCTCCTGTAACAATTTGTAGTGCATTTATACCTACTTCTTTTAGTCGCACAGCATCTCTTTCTGTCTCTGGGTCGCCTACTAGAACTGCTAGATTAAGCTCTTTTCCGAGGCGTCTTCCTGTTTCTTGTAATAATGTAGTTTTACCACTCCCTGGAGAGGAACAAATATTTACCACAAGCATGTCTGTTAGTCTTTCTTTGATAGATTTAGCCACAAAATCGTTTGCTTTAAGTAGATTTAGGGTTGTATTATCACACTGTACAGAACCGACAGCCATTCTATTACTTTTAGGTTTTATATTACTCATAACTATTGTTTAAAAAAATTCAACTTCACTAATTCTTAATTCTTCACCTTGTTTTATCGTGCGAGAAGGTGTCCCACAGTCGCATACAAACTTATGCCTCTTTACTTCAAAATCTTTATCACAGTTATTACAATAGGCTATTATAGGAAGTAAAACCACTTCTAAATCTATATTTTCTAATCGTGGATCTTCTATAATCATAGCTTCAAAGGCATTTTGAATAAGTATTGGCTGAACATTAGAAAGTAATCCCGCCTCTACCTTTACCTTAGAAATTTCTTTAAACCTATCTCCGTAATGTTCTTCTAAGTTTCTAACTATATCTTTAACAATCGGGACTTCATGCATCTTTCTTATTCTTTTTTGAAGTAGAACTCATAGTTTTATTTTTCTCCTTTGAGACAGTTTTTGATGTTTTTTTAGTACTAGTCTTCGTTTTAGGTTTTGCCTTAGACTCTTTAACCTTTGTTTCCTTTGCCTCTATCAGAACCTGCTTTACTTGTGAATCAGCCTCTACATTTACATTTTGTTTATTTTTATACTTAACAAACTCCCATGCCATAGTTGCTAGACTATTCATCCATTCGTATAATGCTTCACCACTATCTCCTAAAGCTCGTATCATTAGTGCATTTTTAGCACAAGAAGTGAAACCATAAGTAACATCTGTAAATTGTTCAAGCAAAATTTCGTCTAATTCTTTCTTAAACTCATCTGCAAAAGAACTTACGATAACTAAGGTAGCTTGATGAGTATATCCTTCAAAAAAAAGCATATCTTCTATAGGCTGTTCCTCTGGCTCTATTAATTGATTATCAAAAAGTATTAATTTAGAATCCCTATAGATTTTGGTTCTTGTATGATACTTTTTAAATAGAAACTTTTCTCCTGAATAGATTCTGCCTCCACTAATAATATCACCCCAAATTAGATGAGAATCTTCTTCTAAAGTGATTTCATTATTGGCATAAAAAATTGATTTTTCATAAGGTATGGTAGGGTGTGGTAAAAACTGAAATACAGCTCCAGATTTTAGTTTGAACTTAAAAAATTGTTCAGCTCCTTTACCCTTAGGCATTGGATGTATTTTATTGAACGATTGCGTAAAGAGCTTAAACTCTGTATTCTCCCCACAAATTACCTCCATATCCAAACTATCCCCATCCATCACTCCTGGAGAAGAACACATCTGTATTACTTCTAGGTGATTAGTCCTCTGAGAATTACCATAATGAACTAGCTTATACGGGATGTCAAAGTAGCTATCCACCAAAAAAGTTTTGGCTCCCTGCTTATTACAACTTATCTTTATCTTACTTTTGATAGAATTATCCTTATTAATATTCATCCCTGTATAGTATTTATTTATAGATATATTTTAACACTACGCTTCTAGTAATGCATATTTTTTAATCCATTCAATTACATCATCTACTCCTTCCTTCGTTTTTAAATTACTTTTAAGATAAGGCTTCTCCCCTCTCATTTTTTTTGTATCTCTCTCCATAACTTCTATACTAGCACCAACATATGGGGCTAAGTCTACCTTATTGATAAGTAATAAGTCTGAGCGAGTTATTCCTGGTCCTCCTTTTCTTGGAATTTTCTCTCCTTCAGCCACATCTATTACGAATATAGTAACATCTGCTAAATCTGGACTGAAAGTAGAAGCTAAATTATCTCCACCACTTTCTATAAAAACAATCTGTGTATCAGGATGATTTTTAACTAAATCTTCTACTGCTTCTAAATTCATTGAAGCATCTTCTCTAATAGCTGTATGAGGACACCCTCCCGTTTCTACCCCACGAATACGCTCGGCTGGAAGTTTAGAGTTTTTAATCATAAACTCAGCGTCTTCTCTTGTATAAACATCATTGGTTACAACGCAGATACTGTAATCCTCACTCATCTTTCTAGTGAGTGCTTCTATTAGAGCGGTTTTACCAGAACCTACTGGTCCTGCAACTCCTATTTTAACGTATGGTCTACTCATATTTTAATATTTTTTATTTAGGAAATATAAATTCTTGTATACAGTTTCTCGTGTTGCATACATCTTATTTCTTGACCTATGCAACATAACCCCATCATATCTTCATCTAAATCATCTTGCTTCTGTACCAAACTTTCTATTTCCTCTTTTAAGTCAAATAATATCTTCTGCCCTACTGTTTGACTAATAGGAACAATCTTAGCACAATTAGTTACTATACCATTTAATGTATTGTAATAAAATGCTCTAAGTGCATCTTCCCTTTCTATCCCTGAAAGTTGAGCATAAATACCAAATGCAATAGCGTAATGTCCATTAATCTTGTTACTCTGTATTGCATCTAAGTACTTTTGAGCAAAAGGATAAGACTTAAGCTCTAAAGCTAGTTTTAAAAATCTTATGGCTAACTTATGACTAGCATTCCTTATCTCATAAGGTGCTTTAAGAGCGGTTAATAAATCATCTAACTCTTCTATTTTTTTCCACACTTTTCTTTTACTACATATCTTCCAAGCCTTGTTTAAGAAAGCTGCATCATTATAAAACACGCTATATTTTAGCATATTAGTAGCATATTTTTTAGCAGTTTCATTATTATTAACCAAGCCTTTATCTACATAAGTTTCTAATCCATAAGAATGAGTAAAACTTCCTATGGGAAACATAGAGTCATTAATCTGTAAAAGTGTGAGTAATTGTTGCATTTTTTATCTCTTTATTTGATGAATGGTAAGCATATTGGTTTGTAAAAGTTTCTTAGTTTCTATATCAATAGAATACTGACTCCTTTCCAAAAAATTAAATAGAGGTGCTTCATAGGCTACATTTACCTGATTATCGTCGTCTATATAGATTGGAAGATGCATATTGCCTATTTCGAAACAAACAATCCCCATCTCTTTTATATTTCTAGGCTTCACTACAATACACTCACATGGTTTAATTACCACCTCTATATAAGACTGTTCATCACTCCAAAGAATATCTCCATCTTGAAGTGAAACTCTGCTATTCTTCCGAATAGCTATTTCCTTTCCACCTACGGTTTTTCTCCTCATAATGGTTTTAGATGTTTCGTACCACTCTATCTGCAGTATATCTTTAACCAAACCCTCAGTGTTTACTCCTTTCTTTACCTCTTCTATAATAACCATTCTATTACAAAGTATTTTTAAAAATAATGGTAATATCTCTATTACCATTATTTTCATTTACTTAAGTTTTGATTTTTAGAACAATAAATACCTTTGTGCCATAGGAAGCTCTTTTAGAGGCTCACAAGTTTGCACTTTACCATCTACTTTCACTTCGTATGTTTCTGGATTAATTTCTATATTAGGTGTAGCGTTGTTATGAATCATATCTTTCTTTTTAACATCTCTACATCCTTTAACTGGTAAGCATTTTTTCTTAAGCCCATAAGAATCTATTACCCCACTATCCACAGAATACTTAGATACAAAGTTAAAAGAAGTCTCTGTTAAAGCATCTCCAAATGCACCAAACATTTTTCTGTAAATAATTGGCTGTGGTGTAGGTATAGATGCGTTAGGATCTCCCATTTTAGAGGCCACTATCATACCTGCTTTGTAGATAATTTCTGGTTTTACACCAAACATTTCTGGTTTCCAAAGAACTAAGTCTGCTATTTTTCCAGGTTCTACTGAACCCACGTACTCTGATATACCATGAGTTAAAGCTGGATTTATAGTATACTTAGATACATATCTCTTCACTCTGTAATTATCGTTTCCTTTTTTATCTTCTGGAAGAGCACCTCTTTGAATCTTCATCTTATGTGCAGTCTGCCAAGTTCTACAAACTACCTCTCCAACTCTACCCATTGCTTGAGAGTCTGAACTCATCATACTAATTACACCCAAGTCTTGTAAAATATCTTCTGCTGCAATAGTAGAAGGACGAATTCTTGAATCCGCAAAGGCCAAATCTGTTTTACTATTAGGGTCTAGGTGGTGACAAACAATAAGCATATCTAAATGCTCTGCCGCCGTGTTGATAGTATATGGTTTTGTAGGGTTGGTAGAAGATGGTAAAATGTTAGGATACATTGCTATTTTCATAATATCAGGAGCGTGTCCTCCTCCTGCACCCTCAGTATGGAAAGTATGGATTACTCTTCCATCAATAGCTTTTACAGTATCTTCTAAGTAACCTGCTTCATTTAAAGTATCTGAGTGGATAGCCACCTGCACATCATATTTATCCGCAACGGATAATGCTGCATCTATCGCTGCAGGTGTTGAACCCCAGTCCTCATGAATTTTGGTACCACAAGCTCCTGCTTTAATCATTTCAGCTTGTGCTTTAATATTAGTTACATTCCCCTTACCAAAAAAGCCAGTATTAACAGGTATCCCTTCTGAAGACTGCAACATCCTCTTAATAAAATGTTTACCTCCTGTAACTGTAGTTGCATTGGTACCATCGTTAGGTCCCGTACCTCCTCCTATTAGAGTTGTAACTCCACTATATAAGGCTGTATCAGCAATTTCTGGACAAATGTAATGGATATGGGTATCTATTCCTCCTGCGGTTACAATATATCCCCAACCACCATGCACCTCTGTTGCTGGACCAATAATCATATTAGGAGACACACCATCTTGAGTATCTGGGTTACCAGCCTTACCTACTCCCACTATTTTCCCATCTTTTATTCCGATGTCAGCCTTCACAATTCCCCAGTGGTCAATAATAACAGCCCCTAGAATACACATATCTAAGCAATCTTTATCCGTTACCGTTGATGATTGCCCCATCCCGTCACGAATAGTTTTACCTCCTCCAAATTTATTTTCTTCACCATAAGTTTGAAAGTCTTTTTCTATTTCTATAAATAGTTCCGTATCTGCTAGACGAATTTTATCTCCCACAGTAGCTCCAAAAAGAGATGCATAAGTTTCTCTTTTTACATAAAGGGCTCCGTTTTCAAACTTAACATCTGTACTATTTTGAGCTAACAAAGGACTTATACCCATAAGTGAAAGCCCTGCTGTAGCCACACCCACCACTTTAATCCACTCTCTTCTTGACCAGTTATCTCCTGATTCTAAGTTGTGGTCTGGTTCTAGATTGATTTTCTTATCTTCTGTTGACATATTTTTCTACATTTAAATGATTTGAGGTTAGGCTATTTTATAAAACCTTCTTTCTTTGCCTTATCTAAAGCCTTGTCTTTTGAGCCTTCCAACTTCCCATTAACCAAACCATTATGCCCGTAAACCACTTTATTACCTCCTAGTTCTACTAAAATCACTTGTTTCTTTTCTCCTGGCTCAAACCTAACAGCCGTACTTGCCGGTATGTTAAGTCTCATCCCATAAGCTTTTTCTCTATCAAAAGAGAGTTTCTTATTCACTTCAAAAAAATGGTAGTGAGAACCCACTTGTATAGGGCGATCTCCTTCATTTTTAACTTCGATAGATACTGTATTTTTACCTTTGTTACAAACAATATCTTCTTTTCTTAGGATAATTTGCCCAGGTATCATGCCTGAACTTTGACTTACTTTTTTTGCCATTATCTTATAGGGTCATGAACGGTTACTAATTTATTTCCATCTGGGAACAAACATTCAATTTGAACATCATGAATCATCTCTGGAACTCCCTCCATCACTTGATCTCTCGTTAAAAGTTTAGTCCCCCAGTCCATCATCTCTGCTACGGTCATCTTACCGTCTCTAGCCGCTTCCATCAATTCGCTTGAAATATAAGCAATACTTTCTGGATAGTTCAGTTTCACTCCACGTTTTAAACGCTTTGCTGCTAATTCACCAGCTTGGTGAAGCAACAATTTCTCAACTTCTCTTGGTGTTAATCGCATAGTTAACCAATATTTATAGTATTATTTTTTATTAACATAATCTATTATAAATTTTACGTTTACACATAAGCCCTACAATAATATTATATTTTTTTTAGGAAACCAAGATTTTGATAGATTTATTTCCTAAATATGATAAAACTCTTATTTTACAATCTACTATTTAAACCAATTAAAAATCATAAGCTATAGTGAACTTAAAGTTTCTATCTCTTCCTGGATAAACCTGCATTACAGATTGATACATTTCTACCGCAGGATCATTACTATATAAATCATTTCTAGACAGAGCACTTCTCATATATAGATTATTAAATAAATTTTCTACATTAAATGAAACTTTCATATTATTCTTTGCTCTGTAATATACCGCCCCATTCACTAGAAAATAGCTAGGCAAAGTTTGGTCATTATATTGGTTTTGATATATTTTATCATTATAATAAACTCCTAAGCCTAACCCTAACCCTTTTATGTGTTCTTGAAACTCATAATTCACCCAAGAATTAAATGTGTTTTTAGGTACCCACGGTAACGAGTTACCTACAATATCATTATTTTCATTCCCTTTGGATATAAACTTTGTATCTGTATAAGCGTATCCTGCTTTAATATAAAGCCCTTTAGTTGGTGTTACCTCAGCATCTACTTCTAAACCTTTAGACTCTGCTCCTCCCATTTGTGAGAGCACATAATGTCCTACTATAACATTATTTTTTCTGATAAAGAAGCCCGACATAGATACATTAAACAAGTTCTTTTTCTCTAACTTCAAACCTGTTTCTGCCTGAAAACCTCGCTCTGGAATAAATCTATTCCCCGTTCTATGGTCATGAGAACGAGTAGGTTTAAAAAAGTTAGATGCTGACGCATAAATACTCAATAAGTCTTTTACTGGCTGAACTGAAAGCCCCACTCTATAAGATACATTATTAAATTGGTCTCTATATTTATTCTGAGGCTCGTTTATTCCTCTTCTTCTAGAATAGACTCCATCAAAATAATCATACCTTACTCCTAGGAGCATTTTTATTCTATCCGAAAATTCTACCCAATCATGAAAATAGGTTCCTAAGAGAAATTCATTCATTTGAAATATCCTTGCGATGTTTACTTGTCTCTCACTATAGTTGCTTATTTGGCTTGAAATAGGCACATCTATTGGTTTTTCTAAACTAGAGATATCTCCGTACAATGTTTTTCTATTAAGAAAAGAAGCTACACTCCCCACAAGAGCTTTATGTTTGATACCGTAAGTGTTAAACTTAAAATTAAGTGTCATTTGATTGCTCCACGGCTTCGTAAAATGATTAAAATGAAACGGACCATTATAACGTGAATAAGTCATTTTTTGAGGATTGATGAATATAACCTCATCTGCTAGATAGTTAATATTATCGTCATAGTAAGATAGTGTATTAACAAACTTGGTATCCTTAGAGAATGAATGTTTGAATGATAATTGAATTTCCTTTTTTTCATTAGTTACAAAATCATTCGGATTATTAAAGTTCATAGAAGGAGATAACCCTTTTAATATATGACCTTGATTATCTGCAGGAACACCAGCATCTGCTGCATAATTATCTTTATTATATTGTGCAAATAGCTCTATCTGTGTTCTACTATTAAGTAGGTACTGTAAAGTTAATGAAGCATTATTTGCATCTCCCTTTACATTTCTCCAGCCATCTGTTTTATTGCTACTCAAATCAAAACGGTATCTCATTTTTTTAGACAAAGACCCACCCACTCCAAATAGAAAATTATAAGTGTTGTAACTTCCTATGGAAGCCGATGCATTTCCTCTAAAACTTTCGGTAGGCTTTTTACGAATAACATTAATAATTCCCCCTAGTGCAGAATGCCCAAATAACTCTCCAGATGGTCCTTTAAGTACTTCTATTCGCTCTACACTAGCAATATTAGTAATGGGAGCACTCTGTGTTATATTATGTCTTTCGTCTCTAACGCCATCATATAGCAATACAAAATTATCAAACCCTCTGATATTGAAAAACTGAAAGGCTCCAAATTGATTAACAGGATTGATTCCTACAAAATTTCGTGCTGCATCTTCCATTGTTTGCACATCCATTTGTCTCATTAGTTCATTATTCAAAACACTAACCGACATGGGTGCTTCTAGGTTTTTAATATCTAGCTTATTTACTTGAAGTTTTCGCTCTCTATTCATAACTATTTCAGGAATAGAAACTGTATCATTCCATACCAGCTGAAAATCTTTGGTAAGCACTCCTGTAGCTGTTTGCTCCAACACTAAAGTTTCCGTCTGATAACGAGATGCTGTTACTGTTAAGTGATAGGTTTTATCCCCTGATAAGGTAATTCTGTATCTCCCCATTTCATCCGTTAAAGATGTTTGATTCTTAACGGATACTTTAGCGCCACTAATAGGCACTCCTTCTGGGTTAGTAATTACCCCTTCTAAAACTGTTGTGGTTTGAGCATAAGCTCCACAAAACGAAATCGCTGCAATAAAATTAAAAATCCTATTCATTAATATATGGTTTTATTATATTGATTTACATTACAATTATAGTTTCTTGTTTACTACTAAATAACCATTATTTTCTTCTTTTATATAGAGAAAGTCCACTCCAAATATGAGTTTTAACATTTCCAAGTCTGGCTTTGTATCTGTATTTTTAATAACCTTTCCACAATGCATATAAAACACCTCATCCGCATACTGAAAAGCCAATGCTGGATCATGCATTATCGCAATCACAGTATACTCTTTCTGTGTTAGATTTTTTAAAAAGGTTAATAAATGTTGTTGATAGTAAATATCTAAATGGTTAGTAGGTTCATCTAAAAGGATGATTTTAGGATTCTGAACCAAAATTCTTCCGATAAGAACCATCTGTTGCTGCCCTCCCGAAAGAGTATTAAATGATTTATGAAGTAATTCTGAAATTTTTAGCTGCTCTGCTACTTCTAAAACTCGTTTCTCATCATTTTGTGTGTAGTTAAATCTTGAGAAAGCCGCTCTCCCCGTAAGTAAAATATCATTAACTATTAGCGGAAATGTTGACTCAAATTTCTGAGGTAGCACACCTATCATTTCAGCTTTTTCCTTTCTAGAAATACAATTAAAATCTTTGCCCAAAAACTCTATTTCTCCATTATATTTAGAAATGAGTCCTGACAAAATATTAAACAATGTAGATTTACCACTGCCATTAGCTCCTAGTAAAATAGATAGCTGGTTTTTCTTAAAAGACACATTGGCTTTGCTTATAACCTCTCTATCTCTATAAGAAAACTCTAAATTTTTCACATAAATAGCATCTGTAATCAACTCCAATTCAGCTTATTTTTTTTCATTAAATAAATAAAGAAAAGTCCTCCTATTATCATTGTAAATATCCCAATAGGTACCTCAAATTCAAACAAAGATCTAGAGATATTATCAATAATCAACAAAAAAGCTCCTCCAAAAAAAATACTCCCTTTAACAACCTCTTTATTATCTGCCCCTAAAATCATTCTTACGATATGTGGAAGAAATAGTCCATACATACTAATAATCCCAGCTACTGCCACAGATGTTGTTGTCATTAAAGTAACCATAGTTATTAAAAATACTTTATCAAAAAGAGGATTAACTCCAACAGATTTAGCTGCTACATCACCTAATGCCAACAAATTAAGTCTCCACCTAAATAGATAGATACCTACAATACCTATAATAATTGGAATATAAGACTGTTGTACCTCTGCCCATGTTGCTGCATGAAGATTCCCCATTGTCCATTGAACTATTGCTGATAACTGATAAGGGTTCGCTAAGTATTGTACCACACTAAGCAGAGCTGTAAACATTCCTGAGATAATCATTCCTGAAAGAACCACTGAAACTATGCTTGCACCCTCTCTACCTTTAGCAATTAGAAATGTGGTTATCACAGCTACAGCACCCATTATAAAAGCTAAAAGATTAATATACCAACCTAAAAACATAGCCAATGCAGCACCAAAAGCTGCCGCTGATGAAATTCCCAAAATATACGAGTCTACGAGTGGATTTCTTAAAACTGCCTGTAATACAACACCCGAACTAGACAATGCGCTACCTATCATAAATGTGAGCAACACCCTCGGAAGTCGTATATTAAAAATAATATTATTGGCTATGTTGAGTTCCTGCTCTTCTACATTTGTTAAGTTTAGTGCAATGTATTTTTTGTATAAAAGAATCACATAGTCAACAAAGCCCGCTTGCTGACTGGCTCCCACAAACAAGGATATAATGATGATAGGAAAAGGTAATACATAAAATAAAATACGAACAACTTTATTACTCAAATCAATGATTATTTAATTTTTTATACAATTTATCCCCTTTATCTTTCCCATAGAGTGTTTGTAGTATATCTTCCACCTCCTTATCCAAGCCTTCTTGAGTTAATTCCCCATAAGCCCAAAAATTTATCTTCAAAGTGGTAAGTAGTGCCTTAAGAGTATGCGGATTATAATAAAACATTGGCATTAGTGTATATATCTGCCTTTCTTTTATTGCGGTTACCCCTTCCAATTGTTTCTTATCGTAAAAAAGATTAGGACTATCATTCCACATAATTACCATATCTGGATTCCAACTTACAAAAGTTTCAGGGTTAATATTCGGTTGGTCTATAGGTGTTGTGCATACATTTTTAACTCCCGCTAACTCAAGGCAAGTATGCATCATACTATTGGTGCCTGTAGTAGAAAATATACGCCCATTAGCCCAAGCAAAATAAGCTGTCTTGAGAGCTTTACTATTTTTACTTCTCCTATTTTTAATAGACTCAAATTTTGCCTTTGTAAAATCCACCAAGCTCTTACTTCTTTCTTCCTTTCCCAAAAGTTTTCCTAAATCTTGTAGCTCCTTTAAAATATCATCATAAGTCTCCGACTTTACATTATAAACTGGTATATTAAGTTTACTAAGATTTTTCACAAAACTCTCTGAACTTCCTGCTAAAACTACCAAATCAGGGTTTAAAGCAACTATACTTTCTATATTTGAAGATTTTTTAGTTCCTGGCGTTGCCATTTTCTTTTCTAAAATTCGTTCATCTATGGCTGCATAATATTGGTACAATTCCTTATCAGAATACACTTCTACAGGCACTCCCACTAACTTTTCGCTCGCTCCTAACATGTAAACAGCATCTAACGAAGGGTCAAATAACACTACCACCCTTTCCGCTGGCTCGCTAAGTTCTAGCTTATTACCCGTAAAATCAGTAACCAATATTTGTTTTCCTTCCTCTCCAACTTTATCTTTATTTTCCGTACAGCCTAAAAAGAAAAGAAGGAAAACAGAAACAATATACTTTAAAAAACTCATAATTACATAATATATATGACTTAGCCACAAAGTTAGCACTTATTATTTTTATGAATACTGATTATTATCAGGAACATGGACTAACCCATCACCAAAATCCTCTTCTAATCTAGTTATTAACCTTGCGTTATTAGCTTTAACTTTCAGTTCTTCCACAAAGAAAGACGTTTCAAAAAACTGACGATGAACCCCTTCCAACAAACTCATAAAATAATCTCTTCCCACTTTATTATTGTGCAAATCCATTGCTTTCTCTAGCGGTTCATTAGGAAAAAGTTCCTCGTGCATATCTGTAAAGGCTTCGCAAAACGCCAAAGCCTTCTGTGGAGAAGACACTTTACAACAATACATCAGAACTAAACAATTCCAAAAGGCGTGACGAAAGGCATTCCCTTTACCATTAGTACCTGCTGTAAGAGGATATTTTTTATGAGCGATACGATATGCCTTTAGACTCGCATAAACAGCCAAAACAAAAAACAACGGTTGCCTTATAAACAACCCTAAAACCTGTAATATTTTTAGGAAAGATAGTTGCCTAAAAGCACTTAAAAACAACAAAGGAGTTTTCATAATATATTTAAATATTAAAAAATAAACCTCGTTAATTTCTAAAAGTTAACGAGGTTTATCGAAAATATAAACTCTAATTCTATTTATTCATTAAGAGATTCACGGTTTTAGAAACTAGTACTTTCGCTTCTTTCCTGTTTACTATGAAATCTACAAACCCTTTTTCTTTCAGAAATTCCGAAGTTTGGAAGCCCTCTGGCAAATCTCTCCCTATGGTTTCTCTAATAACTCTAGGTCCAGCAAAACCAATTAAAGCTCCAGGTTCAGCCATAATCACATCTGCCGTCATCGCAAATGAAGCTGTAATCCCACCAAAAGTAGGGTCGGTAAGATAAGCAATGTAAGGCAATCCTGCTTCCGAAAGATGCACCAGCTTAGCTTGTACCTTCGCCATTTGCATTAGAGAGTGAGCTGCTTCTTGCATTCTTGCACCTCCCGACTGGCAAATAAGCACATACGGAAGTTTGTTTTTAATAGCGTAATCTATCGCTCTGGTAATTTTCTCTCCCATTACAGAACCTAAAGACCCTCCAATAAAAGCGAAATCCATACAAGAAACCACCATCTCGGTACCGTTTACTTTGCCTACTGCATTTCGGATAGAGTCGTTAAGTTTAGTTTTAGCTTTGGCTTCTTTAAGGCGATCGGTATAAGGTTTGGTATCTTTAAATTTAAGAATATCCACACTTTCTACCTTAGCGTCTAACTCTTTAAATTTACCTTCATCAAAAAGAATATCGTAATACTCTTTACTTCCTATTCTTACGTGGAAACCATCTTCTGGAGATACAAACTGATTGGCCTTAAGCTCATCATACTCTATAATTTTCCCTGTAGGTGTTTTGTGCCAAAGCCCTTTAGGAATGTCTTTTTTCTCCTCTGTAGAAGTCGTGATATTTTTAGCCTTTCTTCTGAACCAATCAAATGCCATAAGCGTTTTGTTTAAATTAAGTTTGATTTCATAACACCGTGTAGGAGTGTTTAATTATATCGTTTACATTCCCACACGGTAAAATTGATGTTGCAAAAATACAAGATTTTTTTATTTCAATGTATTAACATTGTTTAAATCTTCAAATGCTTGTTCTAGACGGCTTCTGAAAGTTTCTTCTCCTTTTCTTAGCCAAACTCTAGGATCGTAGAATTTCTTGTTAGGAACATCATCTCCCTCAGGGTTTCCTATTTGAGTTCTTAGATACTCTACTTTGTTTAACATATAATCTCTAATACCTTCGGTGTAAGCGAACTGAAGGTCTGTATCAATATTCATTTTGATAACACCATAGTCTATAGCCTCTCTTATTTCTTCTAAAGAAGACCCAGACCCTCCGTGGAATACGAAGTTAATCGGTTTTTCTACTGTACCGAATTTCTCTTGTACATATTTCTGTGAGTTTAATAAAATCTCTGGGGTTAATTTCACATTACCTGGCTTATACACACCGTGTACATTACCAAATGCTGCTGCGATAGTGAATTTATCAGAAATTTGCTTTAAGATTTCATAAGTGTAAGCCACATCTTCTGGCTGAGTGTATAGTTTAGAGTTATCTACATCGGTATTATCTACCCCATCTTCTTCTCCTCCTGTAACGCCTATTTCTACCTCTAGCGTCATATCCATTTTAGCCATTCTTTCGAAATACTTAGCTGATATTGCTAAGTTTTCCTCCAATGTTTCTTCAGAAAGGTCTAACATATGAGAAGAATAAAGCGACTTACCATTGGCTTTATAAAACTCCTCTCCTGCATCTAGCAGCCCATCTATCCAAGGTAATAACTTCTTAGCACAGTGGTCTGTATGAAGGATAACCGTAGCTCCGTAAGCCTCTGCCAAAGTGTGGATATGTTTAGCACCTGCTACCGCTCCTAAGATAGCTGCTTTTTGTCCATCATTACTAAGACCTTTACCTGCATTATATACCGCACCACCGTTAGAAAACTGAATGATTACGGGTGCATTAAGCTTAGCTGCTGTCTCCATAGTAGCGTTGATGTTACTAGAACCAATAACATTAACCGCTGGTAAAGCAAATTTATTTTCTTTAGCGTACTGAAAAATCTCGCTAACCATTGAACCTGTGGCAACTCCTGCCGGAAAAAGTTTACTCATAGTGTAATGTTTTTACTTTTAATTACTGATTTATTTTTAATTACTTTTTAATTTCGTTTATCCTTCCCCCACAATAGCTTCTGGCGAAGTGTTTCATAGAAATTGATGCTTTTAGTCATCATTAGTGACACTTCAAAATTGGCTTTCTTCACTATAATTTCATCATCTATACCTACATTATAAAGCCTAGAATCTAAGGAAAACAAAAACTCTGGCACTCTACTTTCTACCGTGAGTTTTATTTCTACATCATCTTTAAGGATAATAGGTCGCACATTGAGGTTATGCGGTGCAATAGGTGTAAGCACAAAATTATCTGCTCTCGGCGAAATAATAGGTCCACCACAACTCAAATTATAAGCGGTAGAACCTGTAGGCGTAGAAACCACTAGACCATCTCCCCAAAATACAGTAAGAAACTCATCGTTAATATAAGTGTCTATGGTAATCATAGAAGTAGTTTCTTTCCTTGTGATACTCAAATCGTTTAGAGCATAAGGGAAATCTATCACGGTATCTTTAGTAGAAACTTCTATCACAGACCTTCTGCTGATTAACATTTCTCCTTTTAGGATTTTATCTATATTGAGAAAAATCTCCTCTTTTGAGAAACAAGCTAGAAAACCCAAACGACCCGTATTCACTCCAATCACTGGAATTTCTAAGTCTTGTATAAAGATAAGGGCATTAAGAATGGTACCATCACCACCAAAGCTGAAGAATAAATCTACTCCTGCACTCTTCAGGCTTTCTTTATCATTAAAAGTTCTAAAGTTTTTAGAAAAAGCCAAATCTATTGATAAACCTTCGTGCAACACAGACTCTACCCCTCGTTTTTCTAACTCTGAAATAAACTTACTCAAATAAAGAAATGTATCTAAATCTTTCTTTTGGGAGTAAATGGCCGCTTTCATAGATGACTTTCTGAATTAAACTAAATTTGACCCTCCAAAAATACGATTATTTTTTTAATGATTCCTACAAAAAATAAGGCGTTTTCCTTGCGGTTTAAACTTTTTCTCTCATCTTTGTAACAAATCGTAGATGTAACGCTACTTATTACCCAACCACTTAAAACTATACACCAATGACAAGAATTTATCCATTAGTCTTATTCCTGTTTTTCAGCGCCGTACTTTGGGCTCAAACCAGTATCTCTGGGAAAATCACCAATACAGAAGGACAGCCCGTTCCTAGTGCCAGTGTTACCGTGGAAGAAATAGGAAAAAATGCCATTCTTACCTATGCTCTATCAGATAGCAAAGGGATTTACAAAGTAACTATAAACTCCTCCATAGACAAAGTAAAGCTCACAGTAAAGGCGTTTAATCATCAAACCCAAGTTAAAGAAATTGCTAATAAAACCCAAACGCTTAATTTCAGCCTTTCTCCACAAGCTACGGAAATAAAGGAAGTAAAACTAAAAACGAGAATGATTACCAAAAAAGGCGACACTATTTCTTACGATTTAAAGGCCTTTGAAAGTAAAAACGACCGTACTCTAGCCGATGTTCTTAAGAAAATACCAGGTATAGAAGTTAATAAAGATGGTACTGTACTCTACCAAGGCGAAGCCATCAATAAGTTTTATGTAAACGGTAAAGACCTTATGGAAGGTGGCTATGGAACTATAAACAACGCTCTCCCAAAAGACGCTGTACAAAAGGTAGAAGTAATGGAAAACCATCAACCTGTAAAGATTCTACAAGATAAAATACCTTCGGAGAAAGCCGCCATCAACATCAAACTTAAAAATAAAGTTACCATGACTGGTAGAGGTGAGGTAGGCGTTGGGACTTCCCCTTTATTATGGAATACCAAACTTACACCTATGTTTTTTGGTCAAAAGAACCAATGGGTAGTTAATTACAAAGCCAACAACACAGGCGAGAGTGTAGAAAAAGAAGGTAGAATACTCTCCTTCGGGAACCGTTGGGAAGGCGTAAGACGCAATGTAGACCAAGAAAGCTGGATTGGCGTAGAGACCGCTGCAATCCCTGATGTTCCTGAAAGACGCTACCTCTTTAACAATGTGCATTTCTTCTCCGCTAACCTACTTACCAACCCTTTCAAAAACAAAGAATGGGAGCTAAAGGCTAACGCCAGCTACACGAATAACGCCGTAGAAAGAGAAGATTTACAAGAGGTAACCTATGGCACCGAAACTTTTAGTGCTAGAAGACTTAACCACTTTTATACCAATCAAGCGAAGGGAGAGCTCATCTTCACTAAAAATGCTAAAAAAGGTTTTTTTAAGAATGTAACTACTTGGAACAGCTTCTGGAGCGATAACAATGCTGATGTAAATAAAAAAGAAATCACAGGGAGTAGAGCGGCTCTACAGAATATTTATGCCCCTACCAACTCATTCCAAAACTCTTTAAGTTCTATTATTCCAGTAGGAGAAAAGTTGGTGAATGTGATGTCTTTCATTAGTGTTAAAAATGACAGACAAACACTAGAATCTAGCCCTAGCAGCTACTCTCAAAAACTTTTCAATAGCCAAAGCTATCAAAGGTTACAACAAAACCTGAACATCAAAAGTACCGAAATCAACCACAGTGCTTCCGTAGGATTTAGTGCAGGAAAATGGACTTTAACCCCAGAGGTAGGTTTAGACATCAATTTCAACCAAATGGAGTCGGAGCTTTATGGCATCAATGGTAGTACGCTGTTCCCTTACAACATCAATTACCAAAACAATATGCAGTGGAACGAGTTAAGACCTTCCACCAAACTTTCGGCAAACTATAAAGGCGAACGCTTAAATATTTACCTTAATACACCTGTTAATTTCTATGGCATTTCCTACAAAGATTTCCTAAGAAATGGTAGAAATAGAGAGATTAACAAAACAGTATTTGAACCTAGCTTCTTTATGAACTACGATTTTGCTTCGTTTTGGAAGATTAGAGGGTACGGAAGCCTTAATTACAGCTTCGGAAGTTTTGGGTCTATCTACGAAGGAATTATGATGAACACGCCCGACTTCTTTGTAAACAGAGCTCCACAATCTAATGTAATGCCCGAAAATCTTTCTAAAAACATCGGTTCTACATTAGAGTATAGAAACCCACTTAATAATTTGTTTTTCAACCTAAGATACAGCTATGGTACTCTTAAAAGAAATCTCATTACTTCTGTAACTAGAAATGCAGCCTCATTTATTTCCGAAGTCAAAGAGTTTGATAATACGGCGACCTCTCAATCACAAAGTGCAGAGATAGGAAAGTATTTCCCTAAGTTCAAATCTAACCTATCTTTCAACTTTAGAAATAGTGATTCCGAGAGTATTTCTATGCTCAACAGCAACCTCATCTATAACAAGAATAACAGTCAATCTTTAGGTGCTAAGTTTAACAATACCTTCTTCTCTTGGCTTAGTGTAGATTACAACATCTCTATGGGCTGGAACAAAAACCAAAATGCACAGACCAATACTACTTATAAGTTTTCTAACTGGTCGCATAATTTAGCTGCCTATATTTATCCTATGGACAACCACACCATAGGTCTAGTTTGGGACGACAATACCTATAAAACATTGGGCGAAAGTGCTTTTAGAAACAGTTTCTACGACCTCTCTTACCAATACACTTGGGCTAAAAAGAAGATAGATTTTGAGCTAAAATGGCTTAACATTACCAACAACAAATTTTACGAAACAGTTACCATAAGTACCCAAGACAACAGTATCCGTAGAAGTTTAGTTTATATAAGACCTAGCCAAGTGATGTTTACAGTAAAGTTTAATTTTAAATAAATTATCAAATATAATCTACATTAAATAATAGTTAGGGAAATCTCTAACTATTATTTTTTTATTAAAACTCCTATATACTAGTTTTTTATATCTTTTAGCTTTATTTTCTCTAAAAAAAATTATCTTTGCTAAAACAAAAAACAGATTTAATTTTCATATCAAAATGAAAGGGATTTTAAAAATCTATCACCCAGAAGAAACACTGAAATATCACTTCAGTAAAACCTATTGCAAATCGGTTCTTAGTAACGATAAAATCTTATTAGAGGTAGAACTCATCACCAGCGAGGATATGGATCATGTAGAAGACGACTCTTTACAATACCGTTTCCCTCAACTAGCACTTAATATTTCGGACTTCCCCATCGCATCAAAGGCTTTAGAAGGACAAACTTTCAACATCAATAATGAAGAAGAACTCTACGCCGAAATCAATTTATACGACGATGACGAAGCTGAGCTTTTAGACAATCAACTTTCGTTTAGCCTTAATGACGAAGGCGTTTTACAACTGATATGGGAAGGCGAGGTTTCAGATTTTTACACTAATTCTGACGAGCCACTTTCCTTTAAACTAAAATGCCATTTTAAGGAGGATTCTATAGAGATAGAGGATTAACAAAAGATAATTCATAACATCACAAACAAGTTGAGAAATTAGCCTAAGTAATATCTCAAGGCTTTTTTCGTTAGTATAACATAAATTTATTTTAAAAATGAACGACAACATACAAATGGTATCTCAAACCACAAATACAGAAAAGCAAGTCTTTTCTCTATGGGAAATATTATTCGGAGGTGGCATCATCTCTAATGTGATTATGATAGCTATATTCTTACTAGGGATACTCGCTCTGTATATTTTTCTAGAACGCTACTTTTTTATTCGTAGAGCGGCTAAGACCGACCCTAACTTCCTTAATAATATTAAAGATTTCGTCTATGAAGGTAAAATAGACACGGCTATAGATTTGTGCAAGACCTCTAACACCCCTGAAGCGAGAATGATAGAGAAAGGGCTTAGCAGGATAGGTCGCCCTATAAGTGATATTAGCAATGCGATGCAAAGCCAAGGTAACCTAGAAGTGTCTAAACTTGAGAAAAACCTCAACTTATTAGCTTCTGCTTCTGGTGCCGCTCCTATGCTAGGCTTTTTAGGTACGGTAATCGGTATGATTATGGCGTTTTTTGAAATCTCTAATGTAACAGGAGTTGTAAGCCCTAAACTTTTAGCATCGGGTATTTATACCGCTATGGCAACTACTGCGGCTGGGCTTTTTGTGGGTATTCCAGCTTATTTCTTCTACAATATTCTCGTAACTAAAGTGGATCGTTTGGTGCTTAAAATACAAATTCATGCAGGGGAATTCCTAGATGCTATCAATAAGCCATTATAAACTAAAAATTTAATTTATGGAATTAAAACGCAGAAATAGAGCAAGTGCGGAGTTTAGTATGGCTTCTATGACGGATATTATTTTCCTCTTGCTGATATTTTTTATGATAACCTCCTCTGCTATTAGCCAAAGTGCCATAGAAGTGAAGTTACCACAAGCAGCAGAAGGCTCTCCTGCAACTCAAGACCCCGTTTCGGTTACCATTTCTCCAGAAGGCGACTATTTCATAAACGATAAGGCTGTAAATAAGGAAACTCTAGAACCTACCCTTAATGCCTTATTGAAAAACGAAACCAAACCTTCTTTTACAATAAGAGCCGATGAAAATACGAGGCACAAAGATGTTGTTTTCGTAATGGAAATCGCCGAAAGAAACCGCTACAATATTGCTATCGCAACCGTACAAGAAAAGTAAACTTATGAGCCAAACCATAAATACATCGGAAAGAAAAGACCAAATCAAAAGTGCCATCATCACATTTTTGATTAGCCTTTTGGTATTCTTAGCTTTGTATTTTTATTCGTTTACTAGAGAACTTCCAAAGGAGGAAGTCGTAAGCACAATGCTCATCAATTTTGGAGACCAAAACGAGGGTAACCTTCCTGAAGAACCCCAAAACCAAGAGGGCAGTCTATCCGCCACCGAGACTCCAACACCAATACAAGAAATACAACCTACACCTGTAGAACCTCAACCAAAAAAAGAAGTAGTTAAGGAGAAAATTATCACAGGGCAAAATACCAAAACAAGTGCTGAAAAGGTGGAAAAAGCAACCCCTAAACCTACAAAAGAAAGCACAACAAATACCCAAAAGAAAGAAACCACGACACCTAAAAAAAGTAGTACCACTGCACAAAATAAAACTACAACCAACCAAGGTGATGGCAGAGGTAACGAAGCTATTGGCAACCTCATCAGAGGACGAGGCACCAACAAAGGAGCTCAAGGGAATTCCCAAAATACTTCTGGAAATACAGGAGATCCACTAGGTGGCGATAGCAATGGCGATAGTAAAATCGGTATAGACCGAAAGCTAATCGGTTTTATACCAGGAACCATGGGGCGTGGTGGTTCACAGCCGTCTCATCAGTGTTCTGCCTCAGGTACAATCAGCATTTCTTATGTGGTAGATAAAGCGGGTAATGTAATTTCGGCTAGACGAAGTGGTGGTATTACAGACCCTTGTGCTGTAAACACGACCATAGAGTGGGTAAAGAAATATGTAAAAGCCGAAAGAGCTAGCACTTCTTCTACTGGCACTTACAAAATCACTTTCTAAAGCCTAATCAAAAGGGATTTTAGGATATAAGGAAATTCAAGATGAATAAACCCAATATAGTTATTATAGGAGGTGGAGCTTCGGGATTTTTTTCGGCAGCTAATATAGACACCTCAAAATACAATGTCTGCATACTAGAACAAAATGCAGAAGTTTTACAGAAAGTAAAAATATCAGGAGGCGGACGCTGTAATGTTACCCACGCTTGTTTTGATGCTAGAGATTTAGTTCAGTTTTACCCAAGAGGACATAAGGAACTTAGAAGTGTTTTTAGTAAATTTCAACCTGGTGATACTATGGCTTGGTTTTCAGAACGAGGTGTTTCGTTGAAGATTGAAGACGATAATAGAATCTTCCCAGAATCTAACCGCTCCCAAACTATTATCGACTGCCTGCTTTCCTCTGTGAAAGAGAAAAACATTGAAATCCATACTAAAACCACAGTAAAATCTATCTCTAAGCAAGACCATCAATATCTCATTATTACTAATGGAGAGTCTTTCTTAGCAGATATTGTGATTTTCTGTACAGGTAGCTCTCCTAAGGCATTAAGGCTAATGGAAAGTTTAGGACATACTATTGTAAAACCCGTTCCTTCTTTATTTACCTTTAACATCAAAGATGATTTACTAGAAGGACTTTCAGGCACTAGTTTTCCGTCAGCAGAAGTGAGAATACCAGAACTAAAATCCGAAGAAGCAGGCGCTTTACTTATTACCCATTGGGGACTTAGTGGACCTGCCATTTTAAAACTATCCGCTTGGGAAGCTAGAAGGTTAAATGACTTAAACTATAACTTTAGTATTGAAGTTAATTTCGTTGGAATTTCACCTAATGATGCAGAAACTCTTATCCAAGAATTTAAACAAAACCACCCAAAGAAAACTTTAAGCCAAGGAAAACCTTTTGATATTACCAATCGTTTTTGGCAAAGCATTTTAGAAGTTTCTCGTATCAACTCCGAAAAACAATGGGCTCACCTCTCCGCAAAAGAAACACAAACTATCATAGAAAACCTCTGTAAAAAGAAGCTTTCCGTAACAGGCAAATCTACATTCAAAGAAGAGTTTGTAACCGCTGGAGGTGTTTATCTAAAAGAAATTGATTTTAAAAATATGAAATCTAAAATACTTCCTAATTTCTACATTGCAGGGGAAGTTTTGGATATAGATGCCGTTACTGGAGGATTCAACTTTCAAGCCTGTTGGAGCGAAGCGTGGCTCATCGCACAAGACCTTAATTCAATATAAAACTAAAAGAACCGAGATGTATATTTTCTCGGTTCTTTTATTATTATTCTGTTCAAAAATTTTATCCTGTGTAAGTATGTACACTATTCTGTGCGGTTGGCAGGTAATTAACTCCAAACCAACATACCAACAATAACAAGAATGCCACTATGATGATATAAAACGGCATCGTACCTTCTTCATTTTTAAACTTAAATCTGTAATGAATATACACCAAATATCCTAACCAACTTATAAATGCCCAAGTTTCTTTAGGATCCCAAGTCCAATAATGTCCCCACGCTTCCTTTGCCCATAATGCTCCAAACAGAAGTCCTAATGTTAAAAAGCTATAACCTACATTTACCAACTGGTTCATCAGCTGCACCGTCTCCCCTACTTGTTCTTTTTTGTAGTAACGGTAAAGCCCAAAAACAGCCACTAATGTTGCCATACCAAACATTGCATAAGCAAATATATACACCACCACATGCGGAATAAACCAAACGCTATGTAAAGCTGGCATCAAAGTTTTATTGATGGTATCAGGGTTAAAATAGGTAATCAGAGTAAAAACTCCCGCCATGACGATAGCATAGTGCAAAATCCATTTTTGTTTATATAAAAAATACAACACCCAACCTATTACCGAAATAAAAAAGGCATACCAAATTCTAGTTTCTGCCAAAGTACGCAAAGGCGGTCTCTCTAGGGTTATCCATAAATTGGAGATAAAATATCCTAAAACAATAATCCCCACCAAGTGAAGTCCTAATGCTAAATTAACCAATGGTTTCTTTTTGAATAATAACAAAACCCCTGAGGTTACCCACAATATCAATAAAGAAAATACAATATAACTAAATACACTCCACATAACTACTTACGATTTTGAAATAAAAAACTAATAGTACCCAACATAAGTATAAAAATACCTATATACACCAACGGTAACCATGGGTCTAGCACCAATTCTAACACACTAATATCTGACCATCGCCCTAAGTTTTCGTTATAGCTGACTTGATAGATTTTCCAACCATTAACTTCTAGCGGCTGATTAACCAATATTTTACCTTCCTCCACTTTTGAGCTTTCTTTTTGGTAAATTAAAACATCGGACTGATATTTTTTAGCCTCTGGTGGCGACATTACCAAGGTTCTATTTTCGCTTAGCTTGATAGCTTTAGGTGGAAACATAAAGTTTCCGCAAGAAATCCACTCTTCTTTTTGCTCCTGTGTTTTTTTATTTTTTACAATAACTTTAGCCGCATTAGTTGCTCCCCACATTGGATTTTTAGCGTAAGTGTTCTCTCTAACAATAACTGCATTCTGTACATATTCTACCAGTTTTACTTCCCAATCTTCAAAAGTATGTATTGCCCCTATCTTTTCCAACATAAAGCCGTCTGGTTTAGACTTTGGTAAAGTTTCCCCTTTTTCATCTATAAGAAATAGCTTGTTAGGGTAAATCTCCATCTCAAACTTCTTGAGTTCAAGTGCTAGTGGTAGCTCTACCACATGCCCATTCTCATCTACTGCTCTCCATTCGGGACGACCATCTTGCAGAGTCATTTTAAGTTTCGTAAGATCGCCTTGACCTAAAACTCCAGCAAATAAAGCTAACCATAACCCAAAATGATTGAGTAAAAAAGTGATGTTTTTCGCTTGAAAAACCAAAGCCCTCTTGAGAATACTCAACCACAAATTGACCAACAGAATAAAGAAAATTAAAGCAAAATACCACGTAATCGTAATCTGATTAACACCCAACTTGTTAAGTGTATTATAATAAGTAGATTCTGGAGCTACATTAAATACGCCCAAACCTATACTCAAAAAGCCTAAAACAATAGTAGTTACAATAGCAAACGGTGAGCTATCTAGCAAACTAATGATTTTCTTCTGCTTGAAGAAATAAAAAATAAGCGTCCATACCAATACAAAGCCTACACCAGCCCCTATATTATATGGAAACGAAACATACTGTTTAGGAATATTTCCTAAAAAATACTGAAGAAGAACTCCCAACACCAACAACCCTAAATTGATAATTAAGGCATCTCTAAACTGAGTTCTACTAGTTAATGTATTTTCAAATTTCATATCAATTCTATCTATTTCATAAACATAAAAACTCCCACAACTTCAACTAGAAATGTGGGAGCTTAATATTATTAGTCTTATTTATCTTTTACCAGAACTCCCTTAGCTTTTGCTTTCTTCAACCATTCTGGAACTACTGTTTTCATAAACTGTGCTTTAGCAGCTGACTCTTTAGGTATATCTAAACCAATGAATTTTTGTGCTTTAGCTTTAGTACTTACATCTGGCATTACAAACTTACCACTAATATTTTTCTTGTTAGAAATATCATTCATCTTCGCTTCAGCTTGTACCGCTAGGTAAAGACCATCACCCAAAATACGCTGAGATTCTAGTGGTGCGTGGAACGCCGCTCCGTGTGATGCAGTAATGAAATCCCATCTCCATTGTGATTTTCTGATAAGGTCTAAAACAGGCTTCATCTCTTGCTCTGTAGCATTATTATCCCAAAGGAATTTAGCCATTAAGTGAACTTTTGCTAACTGTTTTTCTAATCTATTTCTAAGCTGGAATACCATATCCTGTCTTTCGTACACATTTTGAGCAAGAGTAGTTTCTGACTCTCTATGACAAACCTGACAAGTATTATTGATATTAGCTAATGGACTAGAAATGTGGTGGTCTGTATATTTAACCCCTCCTTCTGACTTATATGGCATATGGCAGTCCGCACAAGATACTCCTCTCTGAGCATGGATACCTAAATTATAAACCTCAAAATCTGGGTGCTGAGCTTTTAGAATAGGTGCTTTACTCAACTTATGTACAAAGTCTACATGTTTTGCATTATCATAATATTCTTCCATATTTTCTAGAGACATACCTTTATCCCAAGGGAAAGTAAGGTATTTATTATCTCCTTTAAAGTAATACTCCACGTGACACTGTGCACAAACTAAAGAACGCATCTCTTGGTGTGTTGCTTTCTTAATATCTTTACCCATTCTTTGATAAGCCTCTACCAATGCAGGGCGAGTAATGGTTAAATTCATAGTCTTAGGATCGTGGCAATCTGCACAACCAATAGGGTTTACCACATCGCTTCCAAGCTGAGACCATTTAGCTTTATAGAAGTTTTCTACTCCCATTTGGTTCATCATTCTTGGTACATCAGGGCTTTTACAAGTCCAACAAGTTCCTGGCTGCACATCTGGATGATTAGCATCAGGAGCACCTGTTCTTAAAGTACCCACCACATCTTTCACTGAATAGAAGTGTCCTCTAGGTGCTTTATAATCTTTTGCAAAAGCATATCCTGCCCAAAGGATTACCATTTCTGGTCTTTCTTCTAGCAAATCATCAGCATTACTACTCATATGTTTAGATCTAAAAGTAGTGTCTGCCGTTTTTGCCCAAGACTCATACTCACGAGGGTAAGAATCTCCCCAAATTTCATTTCTAGATTCAAAATCTTTAATATTATTATTAGCTTTAGAAAGATGCATAGACTCTGCCTTTCTCTGCATAATAGAATTAGCAAGCATCCCCAAACCAAAAATAACCACTCCTAAAATTCCTACAATTAACCAACTCTTGCGTTTCATAACTTTATGTATTATTATTTTCTACTTGTTTGATTTTTCTTTTGTCATTTTATTAAGCCACTCAGGCACTGGAGTTTCTGCCAAAGGCACTCTAGCATGAGGTGCAGAATTAAGCCCTCTTACATTACCATGTGGCACATCTCTATGGCATTCCCAACATAGTTTACCTTCGTCCTTATGAGCCATACTTGCTGTTACAGATGCTGTACCCACCACACTATTCAAATCATTATGACAACGGATACAATTCTCCTGAACTACTGTTTCCCCCGGTTTTCTGATTTTAATTACCTGAGGCTCCATTCTTAGAGAATACATGCTGGCATGTCTCATTCCGTCCATTGCTTTAAAATAGTACTTTCTGAAGACATTGTCGTGAGGTACATGACAATCATTACAATTAGTTACCCTACCATGAGAAGAGTGAAACCATGTAGAGTACTCCGGAGCCATAATATGGCAGTTTACACAGGCTTTAGGATCATCTGAAAGGTAAGAGTACGCTTTAGAAATGTAAAACACATACATAAATAACCCAAGTGCTACTCCTAATAGTACAGGAAATAACCATCTTTCCTTCCGTCTATTTGTTTTAGACTTACCTTCATAGTTTTCTCTCTTCATCATAGGGGTCTATTTTTAAATTACTAGACAAAGGTAAATAGTATTAAATATTTCTCCCTAATAAAACCACCTAATAATTATCATATTTTTAAAAATTAACCTTAATTAAATAATAAATATTAACTGATAAATATCATTATGACAAATATCACAACAAAATACACTCATTAGAAACTGATTTGATACTAATTTTGTCTAGCATTTGAATTATTAACTTAATAATAAATATTATGAAAACTTATTATTTACCTTTATTGAGTATTTTTCTATTATCTCATTCTCAAATATTAGCTCAGGATTCTTCAAACAAAGACAATACTTTCGACATGTCCTTGCAAATTCGTCCAAGAACTGAGTACAGAAACGGAGCCTACACTCCATTAAACCAAGGTGAGCAGAATGCTTTTCTCACACACAATAGAACAAGACTGAGCATGAATTACTCTAACAAAGACTTATTAAAGGTAAAATTCTCAGTACAAAACATCAATATTTGGGGACAAGCCAACCAAGTACAAACCGTTGATCCTACCGGAGGAATGTCTATCTACGAAGCATATGCAGACTTAAAGTTATCTGAAAATCTAAGAACTAGAGTAGGACGCCAAATGATAGCTCTAGATGATGATAGAATTTTCGGAAGCCTCGACTGGCACCCTGCAGGAAGAAGCCATGACGCCTTAGCCTTAGAATGGAATAAAAACAATACCAGCGTTATTACTTATGCCGCTTTTAACCAGAATTATAAAAACAACAATCTTAATGTAAATAATCCAATAGGTCAATTTTTTACCCCTACAGATGCACAGCCGTACCAGCACCTTCAGTTGATTCATTTTAAACATCAACTATCCAAAACTTCTTATTTTTCAATATTATTGAATAACCTAGGCTACCGAAACGATTTATTACCTGATACCAAAACACATAACTTACAAACTTTTGGTATGAATTATTTTGGTAAGAAAAACGCTTGGAACGGACATTTCTCATCTTATTATCAAATGGGAAAAAACTCTCAGGGTACTAAAAAATCTGCCTATTTACTTTCTGGTTCATTAGGTTATCAAGTTGCAAAACCTCTCAACATCAGCATTGGAGCAGATTATTTCTCTGGCGATGATACCAACAAAACCGATAACATTTCTAACTCATTCGACCCACTTTATGGAACTCACCATAAATTCTATGGCTTCATGGATTATTTTTATGTAGGGAACGCTCATAAAAATGTAGGATTGTTAGACACCCATGTTAAGCTATCCGCAAAGGTTAACCCGTCACTAAATCTAGGTTTAAATACCCATTTATTCTATTCTGGAGCTAACATTTATAACAATAATAAAAAACTATCCTCTTACCTTGGCAATGAATGGGATTTCACTTTTGGATATAATGTGATGCCTTATGTAAGTGTTGTAGGTGGTTATTCTTTCTTCCTAAACACAGAGTCATTGAGGTATCTTAAAAACAAAAATACAGCCAGCCCTTATCAAGATTGGTTCTGGGTAAGTCTAAATGTAAACCCTCAGATTTTAAAGGCTAAATTTTAAAACTCAACACAATCCATAAAAAAGGAGACCTAAATAGGTCTCCTTTAATTATATTTAACAAGAGTTTTATATTTTATTTCTTGATAAATTTAGTAGAAACTGTTTCTAAATCATTTTCTACATTCACTATATAAGCACCTGTCGCAAGCTTTGAAACATTAAGTTTATTAACTCCAGCCTCAGCTTTAGTTTCTACAACCATACGCCCTGTCATATCATATACTTTTATAGTCGCATTTTTAGACAGTTTTTCAGGAACATCTACATAAGCCACATCTGTTACCGGGTTAGGATAAACTTTAAAGTCATTATTGCTAGACACCATATCAGAAGCACCCTCAGCGAAACTAGTATAACCTGGCTCTAACCTTAATGTATAGCAAGAGTTAGGACTAGAACCTGAATATGGACTCACTAACATATAATAAGTACCTGCCGCCAAATAAGTTTGTATCAACTCAGATTTTGTTCCAGAGTTAAGAGATGACCTAATTTGAGTTCCTGCACTATTGTACAATCTTAAATCTATATCATGAGTTAATCCACTTAACTTTACTGTAACATAACCTGCAGTACTTGTAGTTAACACATAATAATCTCTATCTGTAGTTGTCTCTATTGCTGCATTATAATCTCTATTCAACGCCGTAATTCTAGTTGCAGCAGAGAATGTATTATTAGGCTCATAAGCACCATTACAAGTGGTTACCGCAGCACTTGATGTTCTAAACGAAGCAGCTGCATAATTACTCATAGAAGTTGAAGAGCAATTAGTTCTCACTCTCAAATCATAAGCTGTATCTGCTAAAAGACTTGTAAGAGAAACAGTTGTTGATGTTGTAGTAGTTAAATCCACCCAAGAAGAGCTAGATGCTAATTTATACTGCAATGTATAGTTTACATTAGCCGAAGAGCTTGCCGTCCAAGAAACTCTAGCCGTAGATGTAGTAACATCACTTACCGTCATATTAGATGGGTCTCCACACACTGTAGGTGTTGGCGTCGGCGTTGTTGTTCCCCCTTCATTAGCTCCAGTAACTATTAGAGTATAGTTTTGACTAGAGTTAGTCAATGTTCCTTTATGAGAAACTCTTACCGTATATTCCCCTGCAGGAACAACCCCTAAATCAACTCTCTCAAAATTATCGCTATTATTATCTCTTTTCGCATTAGTATTCCTAGAAGTAAGAGCCCAAGGGAAATAAGTAGTACCATTAGAAGATGTTACTCTTAAGTCCAAATCATTAACCAATCTTTTTGTACTTCCATTTAGCTCCGAAGAGGTTTGAACTGTCCCCGCAGGATCATACCAAGAAATAGACACTTTAATAGGTGTAACTCCGTCAGAAACTACCTTTTTAGTATAAGATGCTCCATTGGCCAAACTTAAATTTTCTATTGAAGAAGAAGTTCCTCTAGCATCAATTGCCTCTACCATTTTCTTTACATTAAGTAATCCCCAACCAAAGTTTGCATCAGGTCCCTCCATACCTGCATCATCTGCAGTATGTAACGCCAAGCCTTTAAGCTGAGCTCCTAACATAAACTGTCCTTCTTTATTGTTATAATGTTGCTGAACCAAAAGTAGAGACCCCATAACATTAGGTGTTGCCATAGAAGTTCCAGTGTAACTATCATAGTATGCGTCTCCGTAGGTTTTAGTACCATTGGCAGATACATACGCCACAGGAGAATAAAGCAACACACCATTCCCAGAAATATCTGGCTTAACTCTCAAATCATCAGTAGGTCCTTGGCTACTAGACGCTGCAATAGTTACAGGAGATAATAAATTACCTTGAGCATCCACACTAGCATCATTAGCATTAGCCACCACCAATGCATTTTTAGACGTTGCATGCCCTGTCAATTTATCATAATCATTAGTTGCTCCCCCTAACGGACTTGCATTTAGCAACTCATACTTGCCTGTTGTTTCGTTATAACCATAGTTAGAGCCATCATTACCCGCCGCCACACACATCAAATAGTAAGGTGCACTATACATCAATCTATCCCAATCTGCGGACTCTCCTATATAAGCTCCAAAATACCAATCTGGAAGAGATAGTGAATTATATCCGTATGAATGATTACTCAACAACATACCTGCTCTCGCCGCTGTACTTGCTTCAGAGTAGTCTGATGACCAATCATAAGAACGAATCAAAGCCTTGCTCGCCATACCCTTAGCTGCTGCCGAAACACCTGCCGCTGCAATAGTTCCTCCTACATGCGTAGAATGGTTATCGCCATTATAACTAGCCCCATCTCCTACCGTAACTCTATTACCAAACTCTCTATGAGAAGGTCTTACACTTCCTGCGTCCCATACATAAGCCGTCATACCTTGACCATCTAACTGCAACCCCAAACTACCTCCTGTATTTAAATGGTTTGCTCTAGTAGACTTAGCTGCTGCCACATTATTGTTAGTAAAGTAAATAGGAACTCCATTCTCTACCCTAATAAGCTCTGATGTCCCACCTTCCTTATGTTGAATCTTCAATGGTAAATTATTTGTCTTCAAAAACTCGGCTAATTCAGCTTTTTGTTTTTGTTCTTTAAGTTTACTCTCATCAACAATTCTATCCAGTTTTTGCTGGTTATACTCTTTAGCGATTTTTAATCGCTGTTGCTCTGTTTGAGCAAAGAAAAACACAGACACTCCTAATGTAAAAGCCCCCGTAAATAATACTTTCTTTTTCATTTTTATAAGTTTTATTAAACAGCTCAAATATATATTTTTTACAACAAAAACAAAATATTATAACAAATAAAATAAAATAAAAAAATATACAATACATAATATTTATAAAAAAACACCATTTACCATCAAATTTAAACATGCAAAAAAAATCGTTTTTATCATCATTTTTTATCTATTTTTGCCACATAAATGAGCTCACTAAAAACACTTAACCCTTATTTTTGGAAACACAAGAAACTTCTTTCTTGGGGAATTTTTTTCATTATAGCAAGTAACTTCTTTGCCATCTACCAAATTCAGTTTATAGGCAAAACTGTGGATATTATTCAAGAGGTCATATCTCAAAAAGACACTACCCAAGAGGTTCTTTTTCGCACACTTTTAATTAACGGAAGTATCATCATAGGAGCCTCTGTACTGTCTGGCATATTTAGATTTATGATGAGACAAACCATTATTGTGGCATCTAGAAAAATAGAATATGAACTAAAAAATAACATCTACCGACAGTATGAAAAATTATCTTTAACTCAATACAAATCTACCACTATAGGAGATTTGCTTAATCGACTAAGTGAAGATGTCGTTGCAGTAAGAATGTATCTAGGTCCTGGGATTATGTATGTCATCAACTTGGTGATACTACTCATTATCACGAGTGTATATATGTTCCAAACCAATCTACAAATGACTCTTTGGACTCTTCTTCCCTTACCTATACTTTCATTCACTATTTATAAAGTAAGTTCTATTATCAATAAAAAGTCTAAAATCATGCAGAAAAGCCAATCCGCTATTTCTACATTTGTACAGGACAGCTTTTCTGGTATTAGAGTCATAAAGTTTTTCAATAAGGAAAAGTACATTCAACAAAATTACAATACTAAGGTAAAACACTATCAAGAAAAAGCATTAGATCTTGCCAAAACAGAAGCCTATTTTTTCACGATAATATTACTAGTCATTGGTTTACTCAATATTATTATACTATACATTGGAGGACAAAAATACATAAAAGGAGAAATGAGCATAGGTGCCATTGCAGATTTCTTCATGTATATCAATATCCTTATATGGCCTTTTTCTCTAGTAGGCTGGGTAACCTCGGTAAACCAAAGAGCTGCCGCCTCTATGCAAAGGCTCAATGAGTTTCTTGACAAAAAATCTGAGATTACTAATAAAAATAAAAATCATTATAGTATAAAAGGAGATATAGAATTTCGTAATGTGAGTTACACATACCCTAACACAGGCATTAAAGCATTAAATAATATTAGCTTTAAAATAAAAGCAGGAGAATCTCTTGCCATCATGGGGAAAACAGGCACCGGAAAATCTACCATAGCTCTTCTTCTTTGCCGATTAATAGACCCAGACGAAGGAGATATTTTCATAGATGGCATCAATTTAAAAGAGCACAATCTAGAGGTTTACAGAAATGCTTTGGGCTACATTCCACAAGAAAGTTACTTGTTTTCTGACACCATCGAGAACAATATAGGCTTTGCCATAGATAACCCCAACATAGAAACCATTGAAGAATACGCTAAAAAAGCCGATATTCATAAAAATATCATTGAATTTAAAGACCAGTATCAAACTATGGTAGGAGAAAGGGGGGTAATGCTATCTGGAGGACAAAAACAAAGAATTTGCATCGCTAGAGCCCTTATAAAGAAGCCTACCATACTTATATTTGATGATAGTCTTTCTGCACTAGACACAGAAACAGAAGAAAACATTCTAAAAAATCTAGAAAACCTAGAAACGGAGTGTACCAGAATCATTATCACTCATCGTACATCTAGTGCTAAAAATGCACATCATACATTACATCTTTCTCCGAGCAACTAATTTTCAATATCTTATGTTACTTTTTGACACTCTCAAAAAAGAGAAAAAACTTTATAAAAGCAGATACAAAAACACATAAAACACTGATTAACAAAAAGTAAAACATAAAATTAAAGTTTTTAAATAATCCTTTGATGATTAGCAGATTTATTTTATATTTGTTACCTAAGATTTCTAAAAAATAGATGAAATGAGTGATTACAAGGAAAAACGAAATGAAAATGAAATTTTCACTAGAGTGTTAAAAGCAGGAAGAAGAACCTATTTCTTTGATGTTCGTGAGACGAAAGCTGGAGACTATTATCTTACCATTACCGAAAGTAAGAAACACTTCCAAGATGGAGGCGAGGCCACATTCGAAAAGCATAAGATTTACCTTTATAAAGAGGATTTCAAAAACTTTTCTGAAATGTTTAATGAAGCGTCAGAGTTTATTATTAGTGAAAAAGGAGAGGATGTAATCTCTGAAAAACACGATAAAGATTTCAAAGGAAGAAATTACACCTTAGACAACCACGAGGAGATTTAAAAACATAAACTTCATAAAAACAAAAACATCTACATAAGTAGATGTTTTTTTTGTTAGGGTGACTGACCGGGATCGAACCGGCGACCTTCAGGACCACAATCTGACGCTCTAACCAACTGAGCTACAATCACCATTTTGTGGGTGCAAATATAGAAATATTTTATCTATTTACAAAATTATTGAATCAAAATTTTTAAAAGCAATCAGCTTTTCGGAAGTAAATCCTTCCGCGTAAGACACTCCAGACAACCTCCCTAAATCCTGAGCTCTATAAGTAAGACTTTCCAAAAAATCTTTAGTAGAGATTGGAGTCATCGGTTCTTCCGAATTAGGATTATAAAATTGCGTTTCGTACGCTAAACAAGCCTCAATCTTTTTATCCATAAAATCAGATATATCTACCACAAAATCAGGCTTTATAGACTTCCATTGTATATAGTTAAAGATATGCTTAGGTCTCCATACTGGCTGAGTTTCACCAGTATCAACCGTTTCAATTTTAATAAGACCTGATAAAAAACAAGCATCTGAAACCAACTTAGCCGCTTTTGCATGATCTGGGTGGCGATCATCTATTGCATTTGCAAAAATAATTTCAGGCTGATATTTCCTTACCATCTTTACAATACGCATTTGATACTCTTCTGTATTACTAAGAAAACCATCTTTCATGCCCAAGTTTTCTCGTGCCATAACCCCTAAAATATTTGATGCTCTTTTAGCTTCTTTTGCTCTAGTTTCATTTGTCCCTCTCGTACCTAATTCTCCTTCTGTTAAGTCTACTATCGCTACTTTTTTACCTTGAGAAATAAACTTGGCTAAAGTTCCACCACACCCTAGCTCAACATCATCAGGATGTGCTCCAATGGCTAAAATATCTACTTTCATAGTACAAATATAAGGTTTATTCTAAAAAATAAGAGCTTCTTAATAAACTAAGAAACTCTTATTTATAATCAATTAAATATTAAAAAACACTAATTATTGGCTAAGTAATTTCAATAAATTTTGAGCATCTTTATACTCAGGGTTTAGCTGAACAGATTTCAATGCATATTCTTTAGCCTTCTCTTTATTTTTATCTTTTTCTAAATAAGCTACTGCGAAATAAGCATAAGAAAGTGTTTCTTTACCTTGCATTTGTTCCTCTGTAGGTTTCTTATTCATATTATCTATATAAGTCTGATAAGAAACTTTAGCTAACTCATTATTACCCGCTTGTTGATACGCATATCCTTGGCTATAATAAGCTGGAGCCCAGTCAGGAATTAAATCTATCATATTCTGCCAAGTATAAGCTGCTCCATTCCAGTTTTTAGCCTCTTGATAAGCCATCGCTAACTTATAAATATTGTCTGTATTTTTAGGGTCTGCAGCAATGGTTTTCTTCAATGCTTCTATTTCTGGATTAGTAGGACCTGCTTCTGCTGCTTTTTTAAGATCAACTCCTCCTGCCATAATTTTAGCCAACTCTGCATCCCATTGCATAGTTTCATCTTTTGCTGCCTTCGCGATTGCTATTTTTTCGCTAGACATTTTCATAAGATTAGCCTTTGTTGACTCATCCTGTGCTTTTTGAGATTGCCCTGCGTAGATTAACCCTAATAAACCTTGGTCTGCAGGCAGTACTCTAGATGCATCTGCCTTAGAAATAAATGTATCTAGATTTTGTTTAGCCTCATCATACTTTTGCTCTCCATATAAGAGATAGGCATTGAGCTTGTACTTAATAACATCTTCAACTTTATTAAAAACCTTATCTAAAACTTCTCTAGATTCTGTATAGTTTCCATTTGCGAAATAAAGCTTGGATACCTCTAACATCGTTACAGGGTCTTCATCAGCATATTTAAGATAATTCAACAAATTACTTGCCGCCGCATCATGCTTTTGATATCTGATGTTATAATTAGCAAGAGCCTTATATGCTGGAGCATAGGTAGGGTCTACCGCTATAGCTTTGTTAAGGTTATCTGTTGCTAATTGCCACTGATTAGCAGCCATCCACAAAGTCGCCATTCTAGTAAATACGGATGCTTTATTTCTAGCTACTACCGCTGCTTTATCATAAGCAGACATCGCTTTACCAGCATCTTTTTTAAGACGATAAGCGTCTCCTAAAGAATAATAATAATTAGCAGGCACATTACCTTTCTTTCCTGCTTTTTCTATAGCCTGACTAATAAATTCTACAGCTAAATCTGGAGCATTATTATTCTCAAACATTGTAAGAGCCTCACCTGCTCTAAATAATACCTCAGGATCTTTTCCTTTAGAATCATTTACAATTTCCTGTATTTCGTTAATTGCAGATTTATTTCCCTTTCCTAACTTAATAGAAGCCAAGCCTATTCTATCTAAATATGCTTTTTTATCTAAAGCCAAACCTTTATCAAAGTATTCTTTAGCTTTATCAAAATTAGGTTCGTATTGAGTTAAATAAATGTTTCCTAAATAAAAATAATTTTCAGCAGAAGGAGATTTCTGAAGTAACTGATTGAACACTTCTTTTGCTTTTGCATATTTATGAGCATCCATATTCTGGAGACCTTCTTCTACTGTCTGTGCACCTGCAAAACCGAACATAAAAGCGGCCGCAGCACCTAATACCATTTTCTTTGTCATTTTTATATTTTTCATTTTTAAGGTTATTTAATTTGGCTTACTTTATTATAAACAACTATCAAGCCATTTTTAAAGTAAAGAGTTGCTAATATAAGAATTTTATCTCATTTGAACTTCTCTTTTATAGATATTGTAAGGCTGTAACCCCTGCTTAGAAACCACTATTTGACCTATTTGAGTACAAGAAAATCTTATAAATCCGTTTCCCACTCCAAAAAAACCTTCATTTGTCAAGAAATAAAGAATCCTTGAGAACGGATACTCCATATTCCTTATATTTGAGAGTTCAGGCTTATATATCTTCCCGTTTTCATCCATTACTGGTAATATTTTCACTTTCTCTCTTAACACTATAGCCTCTGGAGAAAATTCCCTGCTTATTGTATTAAGGCTTATCACTCCTATTTTATCACTAAATTTATCTATATTATTCACAATATTTTCATTCCCTCTAATAATAGAATATTTAAGAGCTGATGGTTTAGCATTAAATTTTTGTGCTATAAAATTGAGATTACTAGCGTTAGTACCATCAAATATTAATTTTTTAGACTCAGAATTGAGCATTTCTTTAATTTCAGAAACTTTGATATGCTCTCTATTTGAATTTTTAGGAACAACAAACACTACCGCATCTCCCGCAAATTTAGCTGGATTATATTCCAAATCTACTTTTTCTTTGTAAACCTCCTTTTCTTTTTTTGTAAGCTCTCTAGACATCACTATCACTCTAGCATTACCCTCTAGCAAATCTATAAAAGCCGAATCTTCTTTCTTATAAACAACATCTAGCTTAGCCTCTGGATAGAACGCCATATATCTTTCTGCCAAAGCCTCAGTTACATTTTTAAACGAAGGGTCTGCCACCACCTGAATTTCTCCTTTTTGAGGGTTTTCCGCTTCTTTACCCTTTTTACAGGAAAGCACAACCATCAATAGAAATAATAAATAAACTATTTTTTTATACATCTTTCTTACTCTGCTTTATATTATAGATTGCCCTAAAGACCCTGAAGACTCCATAAATTACCATCAAAATACCTAACGGATAGGCAACATAATCATCTAACTGAATTACAAAAAATTTATACACTAATACCACAACTCCTAAAGTAAGGTACATAACCCCTGCCAAAATAGATAAATAATTAAACATAGCAACAAATATAACAAAAAAGAGAAGCCCTAAAGCTTCTCTTATAATAATTTTAACAGAATTTTAATACTCAAAATTCATTGCCACTGGCATTCTAAATCTTGAACGAACTGGCTCCCCATTTACTTTACCAGGAGTCCATTTCTTTCTAATAGATTTTACAGCTCTTTCTGCCTCTCTGTTAAATGTAGAGTTAGAACCCGTAACTTTTACCTGAGAAAGTGAACCATCTCTCTCTACTACGAAAGTAACCTCAGCTTTTAAAGTACCTTCATCACCTTCCATTACCGAAGTATCAAAAGACTCTTGGAAAGCACTTCTAAATCCGTTAAGACCTCCGCCTGAAAACTCCGCTTCTTGGTCTACCGTTGTATACACTTCAGTAGTACTCACTTGAGGCTTTACCTCTACCGTCGTTCCTTTTCCTGTAGAAGGAGGTGGCGGTGGTGGTGAATAAGACGGTTTTTTAACACCCTCTTGATTTACTAAACCTGTAGTGGTTTCTAATTGCTTAGATATTGGCGGCGGTGGAGTTTCCACTTTAGGAGCTTTTACCGGCTCAGGAACCACATTCTGAATAATTTCAACCTTTTCCTCCTCTACCTTCGGTGGAGGTGGTGGAGGTGGTTCCTCCTCTTTAGGTTGTTCTATAATCTGTTCTTCTTCTGGAAGAATTTCTATAAGATTAGCCTCTACTTCTTGTTTAGGCGGAGCCGTTAACTGTTTAATTTTCATAACAATAAACGGAGTAGCCGCAGCTAAACAGAACAAAGTAGTACCTATAATCATAGACCTTGTAAGAATACTCTTATAGCTTTGTCTCAGGTCATAAGCACCATAGGCTTTATTTCTGTTTTCAAATACAATCTCATCCAAACTTGGATTGTACCCTAAATTTTCATCTGACATATAAAATATGAATTTTAAGGGTTAATTATTATTTTGCAGTTCCTACTTTCTTTTCATAAACAGCTTTCTCCCAGTCTTTAATATCGGTTACCCCATATTGTTCACTTTTAGTGACAGCCATTTCGTCAAGAACGTCTACAAAATTCTTATACACTGCATCATCCGTTGGCTTGATGATAACTGTAAATTTAGTTACATCTTTAGCCCTCTTCTTTGCATCTTCTATTACTTTCGTAATCCCATCTTTATCATAGGTTGTCTCCTGAAGTGTACCTTCATTAAGACCATCTTTATCCGACTGATGATAAAAAATCTTATTATCCTTACCTATAATCAAAGATATAGAGTTGCTCAAATCAATCTCCGTAGGAGGTGGTTTAGGAGCATCCTTATCAGGTTTTGCAGGAAGCCCCAAATCCATTACATTTGGTTTACTAAAAGTAGTGGTAAACATAAAGAATGTAATGAGTAGAAAACCTAAGTCTACCATCGGAGTCATATCCACTCTAGTGGACTGCTTCTTGGAACGGACTTTGCCGCCCTTTTCGCCTTTATCCTGTACTTGTACTTCTGCCATTTCTATTCTCTATTTACCTCCCTCTTGGGTAGTGATTAACCAAAACTTGTAAAACTTAATGTCTCTCAATCCTTCAAATAAATCTTTTACTTTTGGATAGTTAGTATTACCATCACCCTTAATGGCTAACTTATAGTCAGGGTTTATTTTTAAACTCTGCTCTACCCAATCAATAACTTGTTTATTTGTACTGTCCATAGGTATTCCCGTAGGACTCTTAAACGCTTTCTGCTCATCTTCTGATAAGTTTAAGTAACTTTTCAACTGTGTCATAGGTACACCTATCGCTTGCACTTTTGTGAACGCTACTTTTTCCTTATCGGTAAAAGAAAGACCGTACTTCTGTCCCATATTATCTAGAAGCTGAATTCTTTCAGTTCCGTTCTCTACAGGTTGGAAGTAAAATTTTCCATCTGGTGTTACATTTACCGTCATTAGACTAGCATCTGGTAACAACTTTTCAGATATAGAAGATGGCGGTTTTATCTGCTCTACATCAGGCTTTTTAAACTGTGTAGTCAAGATAAAGAAGGTAAGTAGTAAGAATGCAACATCACACATCGCTGTCATATCCGTTACTACACCATGTCTTTTTGGTTTGACTCTCGCCATATTATTAACTCTTTTTTATTTATTAAACTTCTTTTTTATTAGAGCTTCGCTAAAATTATTGTTTAGCAGAAGCTCTAAATTTCTTTTTTTTCAGAATCTACTTATTAGTTGAACTCAGCAAAAGACTGCTGAATAGACATACCAATCTCGTCTATCTTATAAGTTAATCCGTCTATCTTAGATGTAAAGAAGTTGTAAAGGATAATTGCAATAGCTGATGTACCGATACCTAAAGCCGTGTTAATCAAGGCTTCTGAGATACCGATAGATAGAGCCGCAGCATCTGGAGTACCACCACCAGAACCTAAAGCGAAGAACGCCTTAATCATCCCGATTACCGTACCTAAAAGTGCTACTAATGTTGCTACTGTACCTAATGTAGAAAGAATCATCATATTTTTCTCTAACATAGGCATCTCTAATGTTGTAGCTTCTTCTAAAGCTTTAGTTAAAGCAACCATTTTCTTCTCTTTATCCATAGAACTATCATTAGCCAATGCCTTATAAGTAACTAGTCCTTCTTTTACCACATTACCTACAGAACCTTGTTGAGCATCACACTTCTCAATAGCTTCATCAATTTTATTCTGATTAAGAAGACCTCTTATCTCAAGTACAAATTTGTCAAGATTTCCTTTTCCTTGAGCCTTTTTAATAACGAAGAAACGCTCAAAAGAGAAAACGATTACTGTAATCATAAATAAAATTAGGATATGTACCACTGGACCTCCCATGTAGATAATCCCCATGAAAGACTCTGGATGCAACTCCTTAGATGGTATATCTGCAAAAGCTACAGACGCTTGTCCTGCAATCCTCGCATCTTCTTTAAAGTTACCTGGGTTACCTAATATAAAGATGTAAATACTTAACGCAATTACATACAAAATAGGTAGTACTACAGCTGGGTTAAGCCCGCTCTTCTGTCTAGCAATTACTTGCTCCTCTGTGTTTGAAACATTCATTTCCATATTAAACTAAAATTATAATTGTTATTTTTTTCAGGCTGTAAAGTAAAGTTAAAATATTGAAAAATCCAAATATTATCTTTAAGCATGGTGTTTTTTTGACATTCTAGACCTTCTGCTTTCTTAAATTAGATTTACTTTTTTTCCTGATTTTTATCATTATTTCATTTATACACCCACTTTTGATTAACTCATAAGAAAAAACAGACCTTATTTTTTTCGATTTAGCAAGTGTTAAATTTTTATTAAAAAACTTATTTTTACTCTATTTAGAATACAATATTGATGATTTTTTTAGGTACTACAATGATTTTTTTGATACTATTACCGTCTAAATACTGCAATACTTTATCATTTTCTATTGCTATTTTCTCAATTTCCTCCTTAGATAAATCTGCAGAAAGAGGTAATTTAAATCTCATTTTACCATTAAAGCTCACTGGATACTCTATTTCGTCTTCTTTTAGATACTCTTCATTAAGAGCAGGAAACTCTACAAACTCAATAGATTCATTATATCCTAATAATTGCCATAACTCTTCACAAATATGGGGAGCATAAGGAGATACAATCACTGCCAATGGCTCCAAAATCTTTCTTTTATTAGTTTTCAACTTTTGTAATTCGTTGACTGCTATCATAAACGAAGATACAGAAGTATTAAATGAGAAGTTATCTATATCAAATTTTACTTTCTTTATTAAAGTATGTAGCACTTTGTACTCTTCTTTGGTCGGCTCTTCGTCTGATATATTGACCTTATCCCCGTCAAAGTAAAGATTGTAAAACTTCTTCAAAAAGCCATAAACTCCTGAAAGCCCCTGTGTATTCCAAGGTTTACTTTGTTCTAAAGGACCAAGGAACATTTCGTAAAGTCTTAAACAATCCGCACCATATTCTTCACAGATGTCGTCTGGATTTACCACATTATATTTAGACTTAGACATTTTTTCTACCTCTCGCTCTGTGATGTATTTACCACCTTCCAAGATAAACTCTGCGTCTTTGAACTCTGGTCGCCATTGCTTGAAGGCATCAGTATCTAATTCATCGCTAGTTCCTTTTAATAGGGAAACATCTACATGAATTTTTTGGGTTTGATAATCTTTAGCCAAGTTTTTAGAAACAAATTGATTCGTCCCATCTACTCGGAAGACAAAAGCACTCATTCCCAAAATCATTCCTTGGTTGATTAGCTTTTGGAATGGTTCTTCGTGACTGATAAAACCTCTATCTTTTAAAAACATATTCCAAAAACGTGCATATAATAAGTGTCCCGTTGCATGTTCGCTTCCACCTATATATAAATCTACCTGCCCCCAATAGTCTGATTTTTCTTTAGCACAAAAAACTTCACTATTAGTAGAGTCCATATATCTTAAGAAATACCACGAACTACCTGCCCAACCAGGCATCGTAGATAACTCCATTGGAAATACCGTTTTATTATCAATTAAATCCACAGAAGTTACTTGCTGATTAACCTCGTCCCAAGCGAAATTCTTTGCATTTCCTAACGGTGGGTCTCCATCTTCAGTAGGTAAATATTTCTCTACCTCTGGCAACTCAAGTGGTAAAGCAGACAACGGTAAAGTATATGGCATATCCTCTTTATAATAGATAGGCACTGGCTCTCCCCAATATCTTTGTCTAGAGAAGATAGCATCTCTCTGTCTATAATTTGTAGTACCTTTACCTATGCCTAGCTTTTCTATTTCTTGTATAATTTTTTGTTTTGCATCTTTGTAATTTAATCCATCTAAAAAGTCTGAATTAACACAAGTGCTTTCTTTAGAATCAAAAGACTCTTCTTGAACATCTATATCGGTAGCTACAACTTTTTTAATTGGCAATCCAAAATACTTTGCAAATCTATGGTCTCTATCATCGTGTGCAGGTACTGCCATTACCGCACCCGTACCATAACCCATAAGCACATAGTCTGATATATATATAGGTATAAGTTCTTTAGTAAATGGGTGAGTTACATAACTCCCTGTAAAAGCTCCAGATACAGACTTGACATCTGCCATTCTATCTCTTTCCGTCTTTTTAGAAGTTTCTTCTATATACTGATTTATAGCATTTTTTTGTTCTTCTGTTGTTAGCTTTTCCACCAAATGATGTTCTGGTGCCAACACCATAAAGCTCACTCCAAAAATAGTGTCTGGACGAGTGGTAAAAACTTCTATACCCTCTCCTTCTAAACCATCTACAGAAAACTGAACTAATGCCCCTTGCGACTTCCCAATCCAATACTCTTGGGAGTCCTTAAGAGGTTGTGGCCAATCCAAAGTATTCAATCCTTGTAATAATCTTTCAGAATATGCCGTAATCCTCATACTCCACTGCATCATTTTTTTCTGAAAGACAGGGTAACCACCTCTTTCGGACTTACCATCTTTTACTTCATCATTAGCTAAAACCGTTCCCAATGCAGGACACCAATTAACCGTAGTTTCTGCACGGTAGGCTAATCTATAATTTAAAAGTATATCCTGTTTATCTTGCTCCGATGCTGAATTCCACTCTTCTGATGTAAATGACAGCTCATCGGTTTGCACGGCATTAAGCCCTTCGGTACCCTTCGCTTCAAATTGAGCTATAAGAGTATCAATAGACTCTGCTCTATCCCTATCTTTATTATACCACGAATGAAACAATTGAATAAATATCCATTGAGTCCACTTGTAGTAAGAAGCGTCTGATGTTCTCAGCTCTCTACTCCAATCAAATGAAAATCCAATTTTCCTCAATTGCTCTTCATATCTAGTGATATTATTTTCTGTAGTTACTGCTGGGTGCTGCCCTGTCTGTATAGCATATTGTTCCGCAGGAAGCCCAAAAGAGTCATAACCTATTGGATGAAGTACATTATATCCCTGATGCCTTTTATATCTTGCGTAAATGTCCGACGCTATATAACCTAGTGGATGCCCCACATGAAGACCCGCCCCAGAAGGATAAGGAAACATATCTAGCACATAAAATTTCGGCTTATTTTTTTCAACACCTGACTCCGGTTCTTGGCTTTTAAAAACTTGGTTATCTTCCCAATATTTTTGCCATTTCTTTTCTATTTCTTGATGATTATAAAACATTCTTCTAGAAGAATTAAAGGTTACAAATTAGTTAAACAAGCCACAAATTTAATAGTTTGAAGTAGAAATAACGATTTTTTAAATAATATTTTTTAATTGTTTCCATAGCAGTAATTTTAAAGACAATTTAAAATCTACCTTTTCTTTGCTTATCTTTGTACAAATAATTGGCTATGCCTGAAGTATCTATCATCACTCCTTGCTATAACGCTTCTAAGTTTTTGAAAGAAACCATAAACTCTGTTCTCAATCAAACTTTTACAGATTGGGAATGGATTATTTCTGACGATAATTCCAAGGATAATTCCATAGAGATTATAAAACAGATTAACGACCTAAGAATAAAACTGATAGAATCTAAACAAAACGGTGGAGCAGGAAAGGCTAGAAACCTAGCCCTAGAACTAGCAACGGGTAGATACATTACCTTCCTAGATGCCGACGATTTATGGGAAACTGATTTTCTTGAAGAAATGATTTCTTTTATGAAAAAAGAGAATGCAGAACTTGCTTACTCCAACTATGCTAGATGTGATGAAAATTTGACACCCACCATAGAAGACTTTAAGGCTGACAAAATAGTAACATTCAACAACCTACTAAAAACCTGCAGACTTTCCTTACTATCCTCTATGTACGATAGCCAAAGAGTGGGCAAAGAATTATTCCCTGAAGGCTCTAAAAGAGAAGACCATGTTATGTGGCTTAACCTGTTAAAGAAAATTCCGCAAGGAAAGCCACTCCCTAAAACAATGGCAAAATATCGTATGCATAGCAACAGTGTTTCTAGGAAAAAGACCAACATCATCAAAGACCAATATCTAGTTTATAAAGACTTTATGAATTTTTCCACTTTAAAATCTCTCTATTATACAGCACATTGGGCTTTTAATGGATTTTTAAAATACTCTAAATGGTTTAACTAAAACAATCAAAACGGAAATTTTGTCATAAAAATTTAACATTATAAAAAATATAATTCCGTTATTTTCATTAAAAACACATAATTATAGTTAAAAATTAGTTAAATACAGGCGAAAAGATTACAAATTAAGAACGGTTTAGAGTATTTTTGCATAGTATTTGTTTAGTACACTTTAAATTTATAAAAATAAATAAAATGAAAAATAATCTAAAAAAACTCATACCTCTAGCTGCCGTAGGTGTAGTTTCTGCAGCAACTACTTTTGGAACTATTGAATATTTTAAAAATGATAACATTGCTGACTCTTCGTATTTCCATACTGCTAAAAATGACAGTCAGTTTGCAGGACTTAATGCTGCCGCTTTAGGAGATGATTTCGTAAAAGCAGCCAAAACTACAGTACCTGCCGTGGTAACCATAAAAAATTATCAAAATAACACTAGAACTTCTAGAAGCTCTGAGCAAGACCTACTTGACTTTTTCTTTGGCGACCCATTCAACAGAAGTCAAAGACAAAGACAACAACAGCAAGCACCACAAGATATGCCTACTGGTCTAGGTTCTGGGGTGATTATCTCTCCTGACGGATACATCATTTCTAATAATCACGTGGTAGCAGGAGCTAGTAAACTAGAGGTAACCCTAAGCAACAAAAAAACTTATGTAGCTAAGCTTATAGGAAGCGACCCATCTACAGATATTGCACTATTAAAAATAGAAGATAGCGGACTACCTTATCTTAACTTCGCAAACTCAGATTTGTTAGAAGTAGGACAATGGGTGGTAGCCGTAGGAAATCCTCTAGGACTTAACTCTACCGTAACTGCTGGTATCGTTTCTGCAAAAGGAAGAAGCATTGACCTTTTAAGACAACAGTCTAAAACTCCAATTGAAAGCTTTATACAAACAGATGCTGTAATTAACAGAGGTAACAGTGGCGGAGCTTTAGTAAATCTTAATGGAGATTTAGTAGGTATTAACTCTGCTATTTCCTCATCATCTGGATATTATGAAGGATATGGCTTTGCTGTTCCGTCTAACTTAGCAAGAAAAGTTGTAGAAGACATTAAGAAGTTCGGAATAGTACAAAGAGGCTTCCTAGGAGTTAGTTCATTAGATCTATCTGATGAAGCACAAGTAAAAATATACAACCAACAGACTAAAAGTAACTTAAAATCAGGAAACGGAATCTATGTTACAGAGGTTTCCAATAATAGTGGTGCTGAAGATGCTGGTCTTAAAAAAGGAGATGTCATCGTTCAAATAGATGATAGTAAAATCACTGATTTTGCTGACCTTTCTCTAGCGATTGGTAGTAAGAGACCTGGTGATACCGTAATGGTAACTTACCTAAGAGACGGAAAAACTAAAACTGTAAGAGCCACTCTAAAAGACCAAAGTGGAAATACAAAAACTAGAACTAAAGCTGACCTTACTGTTGTTGAAAAACTAGGAGCTAAATTCCAACCTTTAAGTGATGAAAACAAAGTCTATTACGGTCTTAGAAGCGGGGTAGTAGTTACAGATGTAGACGAAAACAGTCTTCTTGCTAGCAAAACAGGTATTGATAACAACTATATCATCACAGAGGTTAATGGAAAACCTGTTAATTCTCAAAAAGATATAGAAAATATTTTAGAAAACTACAAGGGTATTGTCTCTATAAAATATTTAGATGTTTATGGACGTTTAACTAGTAGAGGATTTAATATGCCTTAGATAGAAAAACCATTTAACTAATCCTTATTCTCCCTCTTTTCCTAATAGAAAGGAGGGATTTTTAATATTTATACCACAACGATAGAACTTAATAGCCTATTATAAAAATTTCTATCTTTGCAAAAATTTTTTTGACCCAATGACTAAAAGCGGAAAAATAGAACTAATGTGTCCTGCAGGAGATTTCACTTCTCTTCAGGCAGCTTTAGATAATGGTGCAGACTCTGTCTATTTCGGTGTAGAACAGCTTAATATGAGAGCTAGAGCTTCTATGAATTTTACCATAGATGACTTACCTGAAATTAGCAAAAGATGCCAAGAGAAAGGCGTAAGAACATACCTCACCCTCAACACTATTATTTATGATCATGATTTATCAATCATAAAAACCCTTTTAGACAAGGCAAAAGAAGCCAACCTTACCGCTGTGATTGCTATGGATCAGGCTGTGATTGCTTACGCAAGACAAATTGGTATGGAGGTGCATATTTCTACTCAAATTAACATTACCAATATAGAAACTGTAAAATTCTATGCAATGTTTGCAGATACTATGGTAATGAGTAGAGAGCTTAGTATCAGTCAAGTAAAAAAGATTTGTACTCAAATAGAAAAAGAGCAAATTAAAGGTCCTTCTGGAAATTTAGTAGAAATAGAAATATTTGGACACGGAGCTTTATGTATGGCAGTTTCTGGGAAGTGTTATCTAAGTCTACATTCGCACAACTCTTCTGCTAACCGTGGGGCTTGTAAGCAAAATTGCCGAAAAAAATATACTGTAATAGACCAAGAAAGCGGTTTTGAAATAGAACTTGACAACGAGTATATGATGTCTCCTAAAGACTTATGCACCATCAACTTCTTAGACCAAATTGTAGATGCAGGAGTTAAAGTTCTAAAAATAGAGGGCAGAGGGCGTGCTCCCGAATATGTAGCCACCGTAACTAAGTGCTATAGAGAAGCCATAGACAGTATAGAAGACGGCTCGTTTTCTCAAGAGAAAGTTGCAGAATGGATGAAACAGCTAGAAACCGTTTATAATAGAGGGTTTTGGAGCGGATACTATTTAGGGCAAGAACTTGGAGAATGGTCTCCCAACCCAGGTTCTAATGCTACACAAAAGAAACTTTACATAGGCAAAGGCAGACATTATTATCCAAAATCCAACATTGCCGAGTTTTTAATAGAAGCATACGATTTGAATGTGGGTGATAAAGTTTTAATCCAAGGACCTACCACTGGTTCACAAGAGTTAGAAATTACCGAAATGATGGTGGACGGAAAGGGTATTAGCGAAAAAGCTACTAAAAGTGAGGTCATCACATTCAAAACTGACTTCCGTGTAAGACCTAGTGACAAGCTGTATAAAATTGTTAAGGCATAATAAAGTTATTGTCTAATGGTTATTGTTACACTACAGCGAGATAAATGTATTGGGTGCAACTACTGTGCGGAGTTTGCTCCAGAGTACTTTAGAATGTCAAAAAAAGATGGTAAGTCTGTTCTGCTGAAATCTACCGATAAAAAAGGGTTTCACACAATAAAAGTACCTCTACCAGAAGCTTTTGAACCTTGTGATAAGGCTGCTAAAGCGTGTCCTGTAAAAATAATTTCCGTAAAAGAAATCTAACTATGACTAAAGCAGAACTTAGAAAAATTTATCTAGAGAAAAGAAAGCAACTTTCTGAAAATACTATAAATGAGCTATCAAAAAAAATAGCTCATTTATTCTTTTTACAATTTAACCCTACTGAAAACCAAAACATTCACTGTTTTATTCCTATAAAAAAATTTAAGGAAGTTTATACTTTATCACTTATAGAGTCTTGTTTTTCAAAAAAAATAAATGTATTTGTTCCAAAAGTTATCAATACTGAAATGATAGCCATTAAGCTGAAAGAAAACACTCAGCTATCCGAAAACAAATGGGGAATATTAGAACCTTCTGAAAATACTCACGCGAATGTAACTCACTTTGATTACATCATTACACCTCTACTCTATTGCGACAATAAGGGCAACCGAGTAGGCTACGGAAAAGGGTTCTATGACGAACTTTTCAAGACTATGCCTTCCACTACAAAAAAAATAGGAGTCAACTTTTTTTCGCCTTTAGAAAGTATAGACGATTTAAGAAACGAAGATATTTCGTTAGATTACCTTATTACACCTTCGGGGATACTATCTTTCTGAGGAGTGTAAAAGTTGAGAAAATAAAACTTAAATTCTTTCTTAAATTTCTCAGGGAAAGGCTTTAGAATATATTGCACATTTCTTTCATAAACCCCTATTGAGGATTTTTTATTATCAAAATATTCCACCTTAACCACAGCTTGATTTAATGTATCCTTTTCACTATTCTTTTTCTTGATTTCTAAATTTTGTACCTTAACAGTCTTAACCCTTAAGCTCTCTAATTCTTTAAACAGAGGCTTTAGTTTAAGAGTGTCGGGAGTTGCAAAATATTTAAGTAGCTGCGTATGGATTGTAGAGTCTATATCCGTATTCCTATTACCCGACAAATAGAGAATAGACAAGTCCATAACCTCCTGAACTTTTTGCTTAGTAATAGCATTTATAGCTTGTGCACTATCCATCTTAGCAACAGGATAAGAAGTAGCATTAGTTGTATTTCTCACTTTATCTAAATCACTGATTTCTTCCTTCTTTTCACAGGATAAAATCATCAATGCTATTAGAATGAATAATAAGTTTTTAAGTATTTTCATAAGTGTTTACTTTTCGTTATTTGTAATTCTAAATTTTATCATCACTATTTTACCATTCTTCATTTGAGTCCCTATAATTTCTAAATTTTTAAGAGAAGTTGTAGGGGTTGTCATCAAGGTTATATAGCGATCTTTTTCTAATATCTCCACTCCATAAGTTTCATTATCAAACACCTGATAAATTAAAGCATCGTTGCTTATAAGCCTACTTAACCTTTCTCTCTTCTTGTTAACATCTTCATCTGCCTTCCTGGAATAATAGTTTAGCATAATAGCATAATCATCAGGCTTTAACTCTATAGTTTCATATTCTGGATAAGTAAGAGCATTCTCCAAGTTTCTCACAATAGTATCTGTCTTATAATAAGGAGAAGATATTATCATCATGAGAGATTTTGATTTTGTAGTATATGTTAAAATATCATTCGGCTTTACCTTATGCAAAATAGGAGACTCTCCTTCTTTTATAATTTTAACATCAAGATAGTCATTAATACTTGTATTTCTATCCGCATCAATAAACTTAAACGAATACTTTTTGGTCAAGATTAAGTCTGAAAAAATAATTCCCACAAGAACTAACAAAAGTATAAGTGTTGCCGAAATCCAAACATAAGAAGATTTAGTGAATTTTAGAACTCGATTATTGTTGTTCAAGAAAACACTTTTTTTAACAACATCCTCTAAATCAGTATTATTTTTTTGCAAAACAACATTTTTACCTCCATCAACACTATCAATAATTTCCTTAGAATTTATTGATTTTTCTTGTTCCTGTTGATTACCTAAAGCTGACTCATCAACACCATTTTGGAATGCCTCTTCATTACTTTCGTCTATCTCACTAAGAATTTCATTAACAAACAAATGATTTTTCTTAAAATCATACCAATTAGCATAACCCGCATAGCTAGAAAGAAGATTAAGCATATCTATTCTTGGTAATTTTTGTGTAGGAGAATTCTTAAAATAAGTATAAAAAGAACGTTCACTAATATTTCCTTTCACCTTCTTTCTTAAGTCTTCTTGAAAATAGACAATATCAATCCCCTTCCATAAGGATATATCTTCCTCTGAAGGCGTATGAGATTCTAAAAAAACCTCTTGAACTTCCGCTTTAAGCTGTTCAAAGTGTAATAAATCTAAATCTGACAAATTTCAAAAATTTAACTTAAACCACTGATTTACAAAAATGTTTATTTGCAAAACTATTTTACAAAGATATTACAATAATTTTTCTAGCACAAATTTATTTCTCACCATATCTTTGCCTTGTTCAAGTGAGTGAACAGAGTAACAAACAAAAAAGAAACAAATTTAAAAAATTATTTAAAATTATGAAAAAGTCATTATTCGTAGCGGCTGTTGCTGCTTTAGCTGTTGTAGCTTGTAAAAAAACTGAAAACGTTGAAACTGCTGCAGTAGATTCTACTGCTGTTGAGGCTGTTGATTCTGCTGCTACTGTTGTTGATTCTGCTGCTACTGTTGTAGACTCTGCTTCTACTGTAGCTGCTGAAGGTGTTGGTGCTGCTGCTGATGCTGCTGCTGACGCTGCTAAAGGTGCTGCTGATGCTGCTAAAGGTGCTGTTGACAACGCTGCTGATAAAGTAAAAGAAGCTACTAAGTAGTCTTTTAGCGATATACAGACAAACTAAGACACTCTAAATTTAGAGTGTCTTTTTTTATTTCAAGATAATGATGCGATAAAATAATAGGCTATTTCTTTAATGAGATAGCCTATTTATTTTTTATATTTAAAATGAGTAATTTTTTATATACTCTCAAATCTTGTATATGCTCTTAGCTTTTCTGGAATTTTAACACCTTCTTCCGTTTGGTTGTTCTCTAAAAGTGCTGCCATTACTCTAGGTAAGGCCATCGCAGAACCATTTAATGTATGTACTAACTGAGGTTTATCATCTCCTGATTTATATCTGCATTTTAATCTATTAGCTTGAAAACTTTCAAAGTTAGACACCGAAGATACCTCCAACCATCTCTGTTGAGCCGCACTCCACACCTCAAAATCGTAAGTAAGTGCAGAAGTAAAGCCCATATCACCACCACATAAACGCAAAATTCTAAATGGCAATTCCAAATCCTCTAAAATAGATTTTACATGAGCCACCATCTCATCTAGTGCAGTGTAAGAGTTTTCAGGTTTTTCTAGTCTTACAATCTCTACTTTTTCAAATTGATGAAGACGGTTAAGTCCTCTCACATCAGCACCGTAGCTTCCTGCTTCTCTTCTGTAACATTGAGAAAAAGCCGTATTCTTTACAGGAAGTTTTTTTTCCTCCAAGATTACATCTCTATAAATATTGGTTACAGGCACTTCTGCTGTAGGAATAAGATATAAATTATCCTCATTCACAAAATACATTTGTCCCTCTTTATCAGGAAGTTGCCCCGTACCATAACCAGAGGCTTCATTTACTACATGCGGCGGATTTACTTCTAAGTAACCTGCATCGGTATTTTTATCAAGAAAAAACTGCACTAATGCTCTTTGTAGCCTAGCTCCTTTACCTAAATAAACTGGAAAACCTGCCCCTGCTATCTTTACACCCAATTCAAAATCAATTAGATTGTATTTTTTAGCAAGTTCCCAGTGTGGCAAAGCCTCTGTTCCCATCTCAAAAGTATCACAAGACTGATACACCACCTCATTATCATCTGCCGAACTACCCGCTTTTACAATATCTGCTGGTATATTTGGGATTTGATAAAGAATATTCAGTAGAGACTCCTCTTTTTCTTTTAACAACTGTTGTAAATCCTGTGATTTCTGCTTAAACTCTCCTGTTTTAGTTTTAGCCTCCTCTGCTTCTTGCTTCTTTCCTTCCTTCATTAGAAGCCCTATCTCTTTGGATATTTTATTCATTTGAGCTAGATTTTCATCTAACTCATACTGTATTTTCTTTCTTTCGTCATCAGTCGCTATTGCCTCATCTACAAGGTTTAGCTCCTTAAAATTTCTCTTTTTAAGCCCTTCTAAAACACGGCTTTTTTGCTCTCTTAAAAATTGAACTTGTAACATTGATATTTATTTAAAATAAGGAGTTTATATATTCTACAAAAGTAAGCATTATTTTACGATTGTAATAACATTACTCGCCTGACTTTGCTTAGAAAAAACTTGATTATTATTCCAAAAAATTTCTTTGACTTGAAAAAGACTTGGCTGCCAAGAGTAAATAACTCTCATCGTATCTATTTCTAAAGATGAAGTTGAATCCGTTAGTTTTTTCTGCCAATTAAACGCAATATCCGATTGATAGTATTTTAAACTAGGAGACACCGAATCCTTTAAATTTCTAGTTGCTCCAGAAATATATTGAATATAATAGATAGAATCTACGCCCATCTTCCTAGAAAAACCCGAAGATAGATTAACCGAGCTATACGCTCCTCCCAAATCACTCAAAGTGAAACTAGCTCTATTTTGAGAAATATTGGTATTAAGCAAATCTCTACCCGAAGTATCTTTTAGAAAAATATCTATCGTTTGGTCTATATACTGTACCTCAGTATCTTCCTTCCTACAAGAAAATACCAACAGTAAAATTATAAAAACTGTGTATCTTTTCATCCTTACAAATATACTAAGTTTTAGCGGATTTAGACTTGCTTCTTCACTACCTAATTTTCTTGTATCTTTGGACAATGATTTCTGTGAATTTATTTAAAACCAAACTAAAGGAGCTACTACCTAACTACAACAAACATCAATTTCTATTAGCGGTAAGTGGCGGAGCAGATTCTATGGTATTGGCTCATCTGATGAAACAAATAGATGCTAAAATAGAAATTGCTCACATCAACTATAAATTGCGAGGCGAAGATTCGGATAAAGACGCTGCATTAGTACAAGAATTCTGCGAAAAGCATCATATTCCGTTTCATTGTTATACCGTTTCGGAAAAAGATGAAAAACCTTCGGGGTCTATCCAACTATGGGCAAGAGAGCTTAGATATCAGTTCTTTAGAGACATTATGAAAAATCGGAGTCTAAGCTACCTCGTAACTGCTCACCACTTAAACGACCAGCTAGAAACCTTTATCATCAATCTTTCTAGAGGTAGTGGTATTAAAGGATTAGCTGGTATTCCTAATAACGAAAACGAAATTTTACGCCCTCTACTAGATTTTAGCAAAGAGGAAATTTATCATTTTGCAGAAGCACATTCCGTAGCGTTTAGAGAAGATAAATCTAACCAAAAACAAGATTATCTTAGAAACAAGATAAGACATTCCGTAGTTCCAAATCTAGAAGAAATCAATCCTGATTTTTTGGATAATTTTAGAAAGAGTATTGATTTTTTATCTGAAGCCAAATACTTTATAAATCAACAAATTGAATACAAAATAAAAGAATTTTCAATAAGCACTGAATGTAAAACTATTATAGATCGACACGCTTTAGAAAAAGAATCTAGCTTTATTCAATTTGAAATACTCAATAGATTTGGGTTTAGCAATAAAGCGGAAATTAGCAAGATGTTTACAGCAGAAACTGGGAAATCGTTTTATTCCAACGGATACCAATGCCTTATCAACAGAGAGCAATTCATTATTAGTAAGAAAGAACCTATTTCAAATAATGATGAAGATATCACACTTCCCAGCGAAAAGGAAATAAAACTAGACCAATGGATAACCTACGAAAAAAAAGAGATTTTAGAATGGAACTTTGATGCAGAACAAATTTCTTTACCTCTAAAATTGAGGCATAAAGAGGCTGGCGACTTCTTTTATCCAAAAGGAATGATGGGGAGAAAAAAGGTTTCTAAGTTTTTTAAAGACGAAAAATTGTCTATTTTAGCAAAATCAAAAATTTGGTTGCTTTGCGATAACGAAAATCGTGTTTTAGGCATTGTACCTTTGAGACAAGACGGCAGATTTGCCTCTAATGACAAAACAGAAAAAAACATCAAAATTATTTTATAATAAAAAGTTATGAAACTGAGACACTTATTACTTTTATGGTGGACTATGCTAGCCGTAAACTTCTCGGCTCAGATAAAAGACCCCGTAAAATTTAAACTAAAAGTTAATGAACTTAGTAACCAAGAGTATGAGGCAGTCCTTACTGCTACCTTAGAAAATGGTTGGCATATCTACTCCAAAGATTTACCTGAAGACAGCGGTATCCCTACTGAAATGAAAGTTTCAGGAGCGAATATAATTCCTGTGGGTAAAATTGTAGAAATTGGTAAAAAACACGACGAATTTTCGGAAGCCTTTGGAGCAAGAATTGTTTACTTCTCTAATACTGCCACATTCAAACAGAAATTTAAGCTAAAAGATGCGTCCAAACCTGCCGATGTAAATGTAGAAATTACTTATCAAACTTGTAACGACCGTGTATGTTTAGCTCCTAACACTTTAGAATTTGAGGAAAAAATTAAAGCTAACCTCACAGAAGCCAACTCTAAAGAAAGTGAACAAACACCATTAGAAGAAGCCTCACAAAATACTATAAGCCAAGACACTAACCCATCAGAAACTGTAACACAAGTAACTCCAATACCACAAGGAGAAAATTCTCTAAAGGTAGAATCTTTAAATCCTAAAGCACCACTTACAGACTGCGGCGTAGCAACAGAAGAAGAAAGTTCTAGCAACTGGTGGATTCTTATTTTAGGCTTTATTGGAGGGCTTATTGCGTTATTAACACCTTGCGTTTTCCCTATGATTCCGCTCACGGTTTCATTCTTTACCAAAGGAGCTACCAATAAGGCTAAAGGTAAACGAGATGCCATTATTTATGGAATATTTATCTTGGTAATTTTTATTTTACTGAGCATACCATTCCATATTATAGACGGCATTTCTGGGAATATATTTAATGATATTTCTACCAATGTTTGGCTTAATTTGTTCTTCTTTGGGATATTCTTATTCTTTGCATTGAGCTTCTTTGGATATTACGATATTACACTCCCAAGCTGGATTGCCAACAAATCTTCCAAAGCAGAAGAAGCTGGTGGGCTAATTGGTATTTTCTTTATGGCTCTTACTTTAGTAATTGTATCATTCTCTTGTACAGGACCTATACTTGGTAGCTTACTCGGTAGCGCCGTTACTGGTTCTAGTGATGTACCAATGCTTCTTACCTTCGCTTTAGCTGGTTTTGGGCTATCTTGGGCTATTGTATTCGGTGCGTTAGCATTGTTCCCTCAAGCGTTACAATCTTTGCCAAAGTCTGGTGGCTGGATGAATACCGTAAAAGTAATACTCGGTTTTATAGAGTTAGCTTTGGCTCTTAAATTCCTTTCTAAAGCCGACCTTGTATCCAAAACTTTTTTATTAAAGCGAGAACTTTTCATTGTATTGTGGATTATCATCACCATAGGACTTGTGTTATATCTATTTGGAAAAATAAGATTTCCGCACGATGATAAAAACGCCAAAATATCCACCACTCGTAAAGTTTTCGGAGTACTTGGGATTGGGTTTGTTATTTATCTAATTCAAGGGCTAGTTCCTTCGGACAGACCTAAATTACAGCTACTAAGTGGTATTTTGCCTCCTATCAATGTGAGCTACTTACACAACGAGCAAGAAGGCATCTTAGGTATGCACCCAGAACACGACTTTTTCATAGCTCTAGAACAAGCTAAAAAAGTAAACAAACCAGTACTAATAGACTTTACGGGCTATGGTTGTGAAAACTGTAGAAAAATGGAAGAGTTTGTATGGTCTGAACCTGACATCTTGCCTATCTTACAAAATGAAGTTGTTCTAGCGTCTTTATATGTAGATGATAAAGAAGAACTTCCTGAAAACGAACAAATAAAAATAGATATGGGTGGCGGTCAGAAGAAAAAAGTGAAAACCATAGGAGACCGCTGGAGCCTTTTCCAACAAGTGAATTTTAATAATAATTCTCAACCGCATTATGTTTTGGTAACGCCTGACGGAAAGGTCATCAATAAACCTGTATCGGGATATATGCCAAAAGAAGAGTTTAAACAATTCTTAGAATGTGGTGTAAATTGGTTCAAAAAAAATAAAAATAATTAAAAAAACACAAAATCCCTTCTTTAGAGTTTAATGAAGGGGTTTTGTTTGTTTAAACGCCCACATTGCGTAAGGGATAGAGCGGATACCCCACAGGGAAGAAGCCGCGGAGCGAAGCGGAGCGGCAATGACCGAGGAGTAGAAGCGATAGCCCGACCCTAGCCGTGGGAATAGCCTAGGCAAAGGGATACGCCCTTGTTTTTAGTATTATAAAAAATAATTTTCTGCTGAATATGCTTAATTACGAAATTTCTGGTAAGGGGCAAGAGCCTTTGGTCTTGTTGCACGGTTTTTTGGAAAACAATAGTATTTGGAACGATTTGGAACCGTATTTATCCGAGCATTTTAGTCTAATCAAAATAGATTTACCAGGGCACGGAAAGTCTGAGGTAATGGACGAAGTCCATACGATGGAACTAATGGCAGAAGAAGTGAAAAAGGTAACAGACCACCTCAATCTGTCTAGATTTCATATTTTAGGGCATTCTATGGGTGGCTATGTAAGTCTTGCTTTTGCAGAAAAATGGCATACGCAACTTAAAAGCCTCACACTTTTTTTCTCTACCTTCCAAGCTGATGACGACGCTAAAAAGGAGCTGAGAAGAAAAAGCTTTAGAATCATACAAGAAAGTTTTTCTACTTATGTAGGAGCTGGCGTTCCGCTTTTGTTCAATCCAAACGAGAGAGAACAGCTAGATTCTAAAATAGAACAAGCCAAGAAAATCGCCCTAAGCACTCCTACACAAGGAGCTCTAGCTGCCGTAAAAGGTATGATTGAGCGAACTGATAAACAAAATCTACTTGAACATATAGAAACCAAAGTGCTGGTATTGGCAGGGCGGTACGATGCCGCTGTAAACCACGAAGCATTGCTTAATCTTTTGCCACAAAGAGCGTCTATAAAGTACTATCTCCTAGATTGTGGACACAACGGACATTGGGAACTCCCTGAAGAGTGTGCAGAAATTATCAATAAAGAATTGATTTGTTAAAAAGTAAAATGTTTTCTGATATGCAAAAGAGCGTTAATGGCTTTGAAAGCACCGTGGTTTCAAATTGGATGATATATAATAATATACTTTAATAATGATTACTTTTTTAAAAAAAATTCGTCCTCTAAGAGAACTGGGGTTAGCTACCATATTTTATATACTATTTCTGATGTTTATGTGGTGGTATATAGGTTATAATCCTTATTCTACTTTGGGAATATTCCTTTTATACTTTATAGTATATGCTTTACCTGTAATAGTTTTATTTTTCAACTATAAACAACACAGCTCCTATAAGACTTTTAACTTAAATGAAATTAATAGTGCAGATATAGAAAAAGTACAACTAGTAGGAACAGGACATAAAATAAAAAACTCTCAGAATGCTTATACACTACCTTATTGTATGAACTTTTTTTACCTTAAAATCCATTTGAAAAATAGCTCAACCCCCATTATAATTACCAGTGTAGATGATTATAATATAGAAAAAAACTTTCACAAACACTTCCCAAATATTAAAATAGAAAGGAAAATAGATGCATTCCCTTTATTACCGAACCCAAAATAAAAGCTAATAATTTAACTACTGATAAAGTAATTTATGAGAAATAATCTAATCTATTCAGAACTCCTGCAAGAAAAATAATCCCTTATATACCAAAGTATTATCAATAAATATGAAACCATTTTATCAGCAATCATACTCGCAGAAATAAAAATAATGGTATGGATTTAAAAATAACATTAAAAAGTCAACTCTATGCATTAAGAGAGCTTATTATAATAAGTATTGTTTATTTTGGTATCGTCTATTTTTTGTACATAGAAGCAGAATTTGATTTGTTCAAAATACTGTTCCTATCAACATTTGCTTTTTATTTTATTGTTTTTCTTTTGCCTGTAATGGTATTGCATATTAATTATCTAAACAACAGCTATAAGCAGCTTAGAATTGAGCAAAATAAACTAACCATCAACAATACCGTTTATACAGAAAACGAGATTGATAAGATTAAGATTTATGCAACATCGCAACATTTTAACGATTCCGTTGGAGTATCTGCCTTACCGTATAACGATTATTACTATTATATTAGGGTAGATTTAAAAAATGGAGAAAAAATAAATCTGTCCTCCTTGATAGATCATAAAATAGATAAAATAATTACAGAAAACTTTAAAAATATTAAAATAGACAAAAACGCTTCTTCTTTTGTTTCCCTACTAATAAAAACGAACGAATAAAATAAAAATATTATTAAGGCTATCTTTAAATTGTTGCTTTTTGAAAAACCGAAGCTATAAGCTTAGAAAATTTATTACATTTGTACAGAAGCATAGCAGTATGTTTTTTAAGATTAAAATCAATTTAAGTAAGGTTAATAAATGAGGTTAGCACAAATAATAATAGTTAGTTTATTTTTAATATACTCCTGTAAATCAGTAAAAAATGATTATAAAATTATTAATGATTTCCTGATAGATAGCAATATTACACTAGAGAATTTATCTACCGAGCCTTACTATTTTAAAAATTCTTTAGGATACTTTAAAGAAAGTGTATTTGAAGAAGTGGGATTCAAAATACAAAATGAAAATATATATAAAATTGACACTACATTAATTACTAATAAAGTAAGTAATTTAGAATCTCGTTGTATAACAAAAATCTCTAAACCCTTACGAGCTGTTAATAGTGAAAAAATTCTTATTGCTGTACATAAGAAATGTATAAGATCAGAAACTCTTGTTATTTATTTACTTTATTATGAAAATAATAAGTGGGTAGTAAAAACTAATATTAAAGCAAAAAGGGAGTATTCTCATTAATTATAGGTTGAAATCTGTCAATAGATACGGTGGTTTTAATTTTCCACTTCAATATAAATGGAGTAATTAGGACTTCAAAAATTTGCCAGTCTAGAACCTCAATAATTTTTATAAACTATTGGAAAATATTTTATTTTTGAGAATTGAGGAGGGGAACAAATGATATTATTCCGCAACAAAATATAATTTTGGAAGCTTTTACAACTTCTCATTATTTCTTAGAGAAAGACAAAAAACCATCAATATTGAGAAAACGAGAGAATTTAAAAGTTTTATGACGACAATAGATTCCCTAATTAGTGCTAAAATAAAAAATAATCAATCCTTGTAAAAAGCTATATATTTTAAAAAATAAAGATTACTAACAATAAGTTTACATTTTCTTGATAGATTACTTAGCAAAAATGAACTTAACAAAATTCAACATTTTATACTTAAATTTGTAGCTTTCTCCCCTTAAATAGGGGCTTCAATTTAAAAACAAACTAGAATGATTGATAAAATTGACCTTGCTAACACTGTATTTAACCAATGGAAAAACCGCTCTTTACAAGAGCGACAACTATTATTCAAAAACTTAGCAGATATATTAGACGAGCAAAAAAATACTTACGCCAACATCATTACCACAGAAATGAATAAACCCATTTCTCAGTCCTTATCGGAGATAGAAAAATCAGCAATGATGACTCGTTTCTATGCCAATATAGACGCTGATGTACTAGCTCCAGAACATATCCAAACAGACTTTAATATTAGCCAAGTCCACCATACACCTCTAGGGGTAATTTTAGGAGTAATGCCTTGGAATTTCCCTTTTTGGCAAGTGCTTCGTTTTGCAGTACCTACCATTTTAGCAGGAAATACCGTTATCGTAAAACACGCTTCCATTTGTACCCAAAGTGGAGATGCCATAGAAGAAGCTTTTCTAAAAGCAGGTTTTCCTAAAGGTATATTCCAACATTTAAAAGTAGGACATCAAGACATTGAAACCATACTAGAAAACCCTGCTGTACAAGGTGTAAGCCTTACAGGCAGTGATTTAGCAGGAAGTAGTGTAGCTTCCATCGCAGGAAGAGAAATCAAAAAATCAGTTTTAGAACTTGGTGGCAGTGATGCGTTTATTGTTCTAGAAGATGCTGATTTAGAACAAGCGGCAGAAGTTGGTGCTTTAGCAAGATTACAGAATTGTGGACAAACTTGTGTAGCTGCCAAAAGATTTATCATTCACCATAATATAGCCAATGCTTTCTTGGAATTGTTTACTAAAGCCTATCAAAAGTATCAACCATCAGACCCTCTAAATCCCAACACCATATTGTCGGGTATGGCAAGAAAAGACCTCGCTGATGAACTAGAACAACAATATCAAAAAGCAATTACTAACGGAGCAGAAATCATCATTCCCTTAGAACGATTGTCTGATAAAGAATTTAAACCAGGTCTTATTTTAGTAAAAAAAGGAAATCCTATTTTAGCCGAAGAATTATTTGGTCCCCTCGGTATGGTAATGATAGCTCAAACCGATGATGAAGCTCTAGACTTAGCCAATGATATTCCGTTTGGATTAGGAAATTCCGTTTGGACCAAAGACCAAAACAAAGCTCTTGATTTTGCTCTAAGACTAAATTCTGGCACTGTGGCTATCAACTCTATGACCAAATCTGACCCAAGACTTCCGTTTGGTGGAGCTAAAAAATCAGGTTACGGAACAGAGTTATCTGCCTTAGCCCTTAAAGAGTTTACTTATCCTAAAACCATCGTAGTAAATTAAAATCAAATTTCATCATCTAAATAAAAAACCATCAGACATAAAATCTGATGGTTTCTTTTTTATCTTTAAAAGTATAATTTTCTATATTGTAGAAAGCCTTAGTGTATTGGTTTTTCCACCGTTGTGTACTGGCATTGCATTAAGATTAACCACAAAATCTCCTTTTTCTACAAAACCATAATTGCAAGTAAGCATATTAACTTGTATCACGGTTTCGTCCGTGGTTTTCTCCATATCATAATAGAATGCTCTAACGCCCCAAAGCAGGTTAAGCATCGTAAGTACCCTCCTATTGGCACTATAAACAATAATGTGAGAGTTTGGTCTATGTGCAGAAATTTGGAACGCTGTATAACCAGAATGGGTAAGCGTAATAATAGCCTCTGCCCCTGAACTTTGAGCTATATTAACCGCTGATAAACAAATTTTATCAGTGATAAATCTTTCATCTAAACAACTTATCTGATTATCTAAAATACTATTTCTGTCGTAGTAGTAGTTGGTGGTTTCTATACTCTTTATTATTTTAGACATATTCTTCACCACATCTACAGGATAACGCCCTACAGAAGTTTCTCCAGACAACATCACCGCATCAGCACCGTCTAATACCGAGTTTGCAACATCATTTACCTCCGCTCTAGTAGGTGTAAGACTCGTAATCATAGTCTCCATCATTTGAGTAGCAATAATTACAGGCTTAGCGTAGGCTCTTGCTTTTTTAACTAGAGTCTTTTGAATTACAGGAACTTCCTCCATAGGCACCTCTACTCCTAAATCTCCACGAGCCACCATAATCCCATCACACTCCATGAGAATTTCATCTATATTTTTCACCCCTTCAGGCTTCTCTATTTTAGCGATAATAGGTGTCTTAAAGTTATTTGTTGGGTGATTCTTAATAAGTTCCTTTAAATCTTTTATATCCTGTGCATGACGAACAAACGACAATGCGATCCAGTCTAACTCTAAGTCTAAAATAAAATTAGCATCTTTAATATCCTTCTCTGTAAGGGCTGGAAGCGATACATTGGTATTAGGAAGGTTAACTCCTTTTTTAGAACTTAATGGTCCTCCTTGAATCGTTTTTGCACGAACGGTGTCTTTTAAGTTAGTTTCGATAACCTCTAACACCAGTTTACCATCATCTATTAAAATTCTTTCCCCTACTTTTACATCTTGTGGAAACTGTTGGTAAGTCATATATACCCTAGTTGAATCTCCTTCTACATTTTCATTAGTAAAAGTAAGAATATCCCCAGGATTAAGATATGAGCCTTCTTTTACAACTCCTACTCTTAGTTTTGGACCTTGTAAATCTCCTAATATCGAAACCGAATAACCATATTCTTGATTAATCTCTCTTATCAGCTCCACATTTCTTCTCACCAAATCATAATCTGCGTGAGAAAAATTTATTCTAAAAACATCTACACCTGCCTTAACTAGCTCTAACATCGTTTCTTTAGAAGATGATGCAGGTCCTAATGTTGCTATTATTTTTGTTTTCTTTAATTTCTTATTCATAGTACTGAATGGTTTGATAGAGTTCTTGCTCTGGGCTTAATAACATTTCCTGTATAGGAAACACCAAGCTATCAGGCAACAAAATTACAGAAAAATCGGATAAAAACTCCTTTGTTAACAGAATATAATCTACATCTCTATATTCTGGTAGCAAATAAGTCTCTTCCACTAGATTTGAAAACAAATCATAATGAGTTCCGTCCTCTAATTTGGTATCATAAAATTTATTCGCTATAAAACTGTATGTACATTTAGTAATTTCATCATAAGTTTGATACTGTACAAACAGATACAAGCGTCCTCCTTTTTTTAAAATAAAATCTTTTTCTCTGCTAAAATTAAAGCTATTCAGGAGGTTGATATTGAAAAACAACTCACAATCTTGTATTTTCCGAGAAAGTCTTAACAATCCTATTGAGATTTCCTCTTCCTCTATATCAAGAAATATTTTATTGTCTTTCAATTATTTTTTCTTTTTTGTTTAATGTATAAAATGCTCTTTGTGCGGCTTTTTCTTCCGATTTTTTCTTAGAAGTTTCCGTAGCACTAGCCACTTTATCACCACCTACAAAAATGTAGGTTTTAAACATCTTTGCTTTACTCGGTAAAAGCTCCTCTTCGGTTTTGTAGTCTATTTTAATTTTATTCTTTTGACTCCACTCTAACAACAAACTCTTATAACTTATAATTTTGTTTTCGAGTTTTAGCATTTCTGAGTGGGTAAGAATCTTGGACAGTACTACTTTCTGACATTTATCATAGCCAAAATCCATATAAATAGCACCAACAAGAGCTTCTAATAGGTTACCTGACAAGTCCGCTCCAAACTTAGAACCATTTTTCAAAACTAGAGAGGTCAGATTCAGTTTCTCCCCTATCTGATTAAGGTTCTTTCTGTTAACAATCTTAGATTTCATTTGGGTTAAAAAACCCTCACTCTCCTGTGGATACTGCCTGTAAAGATAATAGGAAACTATACTCCCTAGAACAGCATCTCCTAAGAACTCTAGTCTATCATAATTGAGTTGACTGGAAGTACTTTTGAGAGAAAAAGCCTCCTGATACCAAGAGACTTCTTTAGGCTGTATACCCAATATTTTTTCTAATCCTTTTACTATAAAAGCCTCTCTTTGTGTATATCTTGGCTTCTTTCGTCTAGATAAAATTCTATTGAAATAGCGTCCGATTTTCATTCTTTAGACTTTCTTGAATAGCACACACGCATTGTGTCCACCGAAGCCAAAAGTGTTGCTCATTGCAACATTAACCTTTTTTTCTACCGCTTTATTGAAAGTAAAGTCAAGACGACTATCTATTTTTTCATCGTCTGTAAAATGGTTAATTGTAGGTGGAACAACATCATGAATAATAGTTCCTATGGCAGCAATAGCCTCTACAACACCTGCCGCTCCCAGCAAATGTCCTGTCATAGACTTTGTAGAATTGATTTGTATATCAAAGGCGTGGTCACCAAGTAATCTAGAAATTGCGTTAGATTCTGCAATATCTCCTAATGGCGTAGATGTCCCATGCATATTGATGTGATCTACCTCATCAGCAGTAATTCCTGCATCTTCTAAACAGTTCTTCATTACCAAATAAGCTCCCAAACCTTCTGGGTGTGGTGCCGTCATATGATGTGCATCTGCACTCATACCTCCACCTTTAAGCTCTGCATAAATAGTTGCTCCTCTTCTCTTTGCGTGCTCATACTCCTCCAAAATAATGCACCCTGCTCCTTCTCCTAGAACGAAACCATCTCTATCTTTATCAAAAGGTCTAGAGGCTGTTTTAGGGTCATCATTTCTTGTAGAAAGTGCCATCATAGCGTTAAATCCACCCACGCCACTTGCCGTTACTGCAGCTTCGGAACCTCCACAAACAATAACATCTGCCTTTCCAAGTTGGATTAACATTTTAGAGTCTATGATTGCATTTGCCGAAGACGCACAAGCCGATACCGTAGTATAGTTGGGTCCATGGAAACCATATTCGATAGAAATATGCCCTGGTGTAATATCCGCAATCATTTTAGGAATGAAAAACGGATTAAATCTAGGAATATCAGATTTTGCCCAGTCTAAAACCTCTTTTTCAAAAGTTTCTAGTCCACCAATACCTGATCCCCATACAACTCCTACTCTGTTTTTATCAACCTCCGTACTAGTTATACCAGAATGTTCAATAGCTTCTCTAGCGGCTACGATTCCCAACTGAGTATTTCTATCCATTTTCTTTGACTCTTTTCTATCAAAAAAGTCTAATGGATTGAAGTTTTTAACCTCGCAAGCAAATTTAGTTTTAAAATTAGTGGCATCGAAAAGAGTAATTGGAGCAGCACCGCTCTCACCTTTTACAAGGTTTTCCCAATATTCTTTAGCATTATTTCCAATAGGCGTAATAGCACCAAACCCGGTAACAACTACTCTTTTCAATTCCATAAATTTAATTTTTGATAAAAATACTAATTATTTATTTACCACTTCTTCTACATAAGCAATAGCATGCCCTACTGTAGTGATTTTCTCCGCTTGATCATCAGGGATTTGGATGTTGAATTCTTTTTCAAATTCCATAATAAGCTCCACAGTATCTAGCGAATCTGCTCCTAAATCGTTAGTAAAACTAGCTTCTGGAGTTACTTCTGTTTCCTCCACATCTAACTTATCTGCGATAATCGCTTTTACTCTTGATGCAATGTCTGACATAATATTAAGTTTTAAAAATTATTATTCGGTGCAAATATATGAATTTTCACCTCAATTTATACTCTTTTTGAAAAAAATCACTATACAAAAAAGAAGCTAATACTTCATTTAATAGAAAATACAGCTAACACAAAAATTAATTTTGTTAGCTTGTCAGATATTTTATAACCACTCCACAGTAAAGAACTCCTGAAAAAAAGACGGCTAATAGATGGGCGTACCCTACCCCTAAAATCCCAAAATAGGGTTGTAAGGCAAAGATGAGAAGGACGAGCAATACTACCGACAGCGTGGAAATGATAAGATGCAACCTCGTCTTTTCAATCGCAAAGACCAAATTGCTAAACGGCGTCCTAAGCATCATACCTATCACCGCCGCTCCTAAGAAAATATTAAATAAGTGAGTTTGCCCTAAATATTGAGTTCCAAAAAGACTCATAATCTCATTGGCATAAGTCGTCCCCAGTCCCAAAATCAATACTGATAGTGCCGAGAATAAGACTAAATATTGAGTAATGTACCTTTTGATAAATGCTTTATCTCGATGGTGTTTGCACAGTTTAGGGTAATCGTTATGAATGAACACTCGTGATAGGAAAATTAAATTTAAAGGTATGAGCGAAGCCGTTTTGTATTCCGCCAAGACTCCCTCACTAAACAGCACCCCAATCATAAATATATCCGTAAGCAAGAACAACTCTTGCATAAGGCTCGCAGCGGCGGTAGAAAGATTAAATCGCCAAAGTGATTTTACCGAGAGTGGTTTCAGTTCTACTTTTCTGAACTTCCTAAATCCCAAAAAGAATATAAAGTAAGGCGACAGACACAAGGCTAAAACATAGCCCTTAAGCCCTAACAACGGTGTAAGCCCCAATGCCAACCCCAACAAAGCAACACTATTAACAATCTCCAAAAAAGCAAATTTTCTATTACGGAAAGAGGCTCTACAAGAGGCTTTGTAAATTTCCAAAAAGAATAACCCCATAAGCCTTACCAAGAACCACAACACCAAGAAAAAGACTTCTAATTGTTGTCCAAACATCACCAATGCAAGCATGAAGACCAACGCATTTATAACCAACTGCCCCAATAAACCGTAGTACAATGAGTAAGTTTCTAGGTTTTTAAAATCGGTTGAGTGGTCCAGCTGACTGCCGTATTTTAGCAATCCTTGATAAGTCCCCAACCCCACAAAAGGAATAAAAAAAGAAATAAAATTTTGAGCCTTAAACACCATTCCCAAATCTTCTTTTAGTAATACTCTAGCGACATAAATATTAACGAGGAGCAAGGCTAATTTGGAAATCAGCATTGCCGAAGCCGTCCAAAAACCGTCGTTCTTGAAAAAAGATTTTAGAAAAAGTATATTTGATTTTAAGACTTTTAATACTGACAAAATAGCTGTAATTTTGTTTCGGTAAAAATAATAACTTACAGATGACTTTCCTAAATATAGCCTACCAAAAATCAAAAAAGATGTATTATTTCTTTGTAGGATTCATCGTACTCACTTTGATAAGCCACGTCTTTAGGACGAGTAGCACCCCTTTTTTCATCTATGCAATGTACTCCGCTCCCGTCCCCATACAGAATGACTTTTCGTTTTTTGTGATAAAGAAAAGCGACGGCAAAATTTTCAATCATCCTGAAATATGGAATCATCATAAGCGAATCGTGTTTTACTATTCGTCAAGAACTTGGGAGCAACTTTTAGGTCAAGACAACCCAGAAACTGTATTCCACAAAAAAGTCTATCCTTCCGCTGATAAAAATTACTTAAATACACATTATCCCAAATGGCTCTTTAGATATGTACAACAAGTGGAAGGCAAGAAATTAGACCACATCACTCTGTATAAAATAACTGTAAACTACGACGAACACAATAAATACTCTGTAAAAAATGTTGAAAAAATATTTACGCAAAGACAATAGTTCCATTAGAGATTTAGCCAATTATCAGTCTTTAATTAAAAGAAGTGTACTTTTATGCTTTGGTTTGTCGTTCTTATTTAGAAGTTACTCCTCTACATTAAATTTTCAGATGGAAAACCCTTCATTCCAAATTTCAGGAGGCGATTTTTTAACGAGTTTATATAATTATTTCGGCATCAATTATTTTGTCTTTGCACACCCTATTTATAGCATTGTATTTGCCGTTTTACTATTTATATTTTGGGTACTAAGTTTCATATTCCCCAATAAAAAAGCTATCCCAATTTTATTCTATATCTTTTTCTTGATTTATGCCATTGGGTTTAATTCAAATATGGGGTTTCTCTCTAGCTATCTTAAAGGGTTTATCATTATAGGCTTTATATTTTTTGTTATTTCTCCCATCAATTTTAATCTTATGTGGGAAGGATTAAGATATTATGCTTGTTGGATTTACTTTTCTGCTTTCCTCTGGAAGTTTATACATAGAGCTATGTTTATGCCTCGATTTGGAGAAATGTCTTTCAAAGACAACCTCTCTTGGTATATCTTTACCAATCCTGATAGTATTTTAAGTAAATTCTATCTTTTCTGTATTGAACACTCTTGGATTCTCAACATTGGGGATAAACTTGTATTCTTGTTTGAGGGTCTTTATTTTATTGGATTTTTTACAAAAAAATACGATGCCTTTTTAGGTTGGGGCATCGTAGGACTTCATTTATTTTTGTACTTTTTTAGTGATACGCTTTTTGTGGAAATATGGGTTTTAGGATTGCTCTTTATTTCAAAATTGCAGTGGAGTAGCTTTTCTCAATTCACTAAGACTCTACATAAATACCTGCCCAACTTCTCTTAAGCGGCAGAAGAAAATCAGATAAAAAAGCCACATAGGTAGATTTAGAAAAATCAAATACTTCTATCTCTTGAGAGAGTTTGCCCTCTTTTAATGCCGAGCGGAACTCTGATAATTTCATAGTTTTCACTTCGCCATTTTCTACGAAACAAGCCTTCATTCGGTCAAATAATCCTAACTGATAAGTGGCATCTATCTCTCTCATCACACCATTAAGAGCATCTATAGAACACCCCGAAGCCACCTCTTGTTCCTCATCAATACTGATAACAATAAATTGATTTTTTTCAATCTTAAAAGACGATGACAATGGTTTGCCGTGCGCCGCCCAAACGGAAAGAAAGTCAAAAAGTTTTTCTGTAATTTCTTTACTTTCCTTAGGTAAAAAAGGTCTAGAGGCTGGATAAATAAGCACTCTATAATCGTTAGTTTCTACTATATTAGATTCTTCTATTTTCATAAAACAAGTTTCTACAAATCCTCTGCTTCTGCTAAAAGTTCCACAATATCTTTAACTTCTACTTCGGTGTTTTTATTAAAATGTTTTACACCGTCCGTCATCATCGTATTACAGAAAGGGCAACCCGTTGCGATAACATCAGGTGTTTTTGCTAAAGCCTCTTCTGTTCTTTCTATGTTTATGTCTTTGTTTCCTTTTTCTGGCTCTTTAAACATCTGTGCACCTCCTGCTCCACAGCACAACCCGTTTTGTTTGCAACGCTTCATTTCAACCAGTTCCGCATCTAATTTTTTGAGGAGTTCTCTAGGTGCTTCATACTCGTTATTAGCTCTACCGAGGTAACAAGGGTCGTGGAAAGTGATTTTCTTACCTTCAAACTTACCGCCTTCTATCTTCAGTCTTCCCTCCTCCATAAGTTGCTTTAAGAAGTGTGTATGATGCAACACTTGATAGCTCCCGCCAAGGCTAGGATACTCATTCTTTAATGTATTAAAGCAATGCGGACAAGCCGTTACTATTTTCTTTACTTCATAAGCATTAAGGATTTCTATATTGGTAAGAGCCATCATTTGGAAAACAAACTCGTTCCCCGCTCTCTTAGCTGGGTCTCCCGTACAACTTTCCTCTTGCCCTAACACAGCAAACTCTACCCCTATTTTGTGGAGGATTTTACAAAAGGCTTTGGTAATTTTTTTAGCTCTATCATCAAAACTTCCTGCACAACCTACCCAAAACAAAACTTCGGGAGCTTTACCTTCGGCAGCGTATTCTGCCATTGTTTTTATATTGAATTCCATTTATTTGTAATCTAAATTAAAACTATTTTACTTTGTTTCTTGACGGTAGAACTATTAGTCCTCATTAGCCCAATTAAGTCTATCTGCCTGATTGTACTGCCAAGGTGCGGCGTTGTTCTCCACATTGGTCATCATCAAGTTAAGCTCTTGTGGTGCCGCTGACTGCTCCATTACCAAAAATCTTCTCATCTCAAAAATAATAGACAGTGGGTCTATAAGTACAGGACAAGCCTCCACACAAGCATTACAAGAGGTACACGCCCAAAGTTCTTCACGAGTAATATAGTCGTCTAGTAGTTTTTTGCCATCATCTACAAACTTTCCATTCTTGTTGATGTTTTGTCCTACTTCTTCCAAACGATCTCTTGTAGACATCATTATTTTTCTAGGAGATAATTTTTTTCCTGTTAAATTAGCAGGACAAACCGCAGTACACCTTCCACACTCGGTACAGGTATAAGCATTTAGCAACTGTACTTGGTTTAAATCAAAAATATCCTCTGCTCCAAACTTCGCTGGTGGTTCAGCCCCATCTGGCGAAGCTGCATAAGGGTCTGCATTAGGATCCATCATTAGCTTAATTTCTTTCGTAACAGAATCCAAATTATTAAATGCTCCCTTAGGTTTAAGATTGGCAAACCAAGTATTAGGAAATGCAAAAATAATGTGTAAATGCTTGGAATAGTAAAGGTAATTCATAAAGAATAAAATCCCTAGTATATGTACCCACCAAGCACTTCTTTCAACGAAAATAAGAAAAGAACTATCAAAACGAAACACCTCCATAATAGGTACTAAAAATGTTCCGCTCACAGGGAACGCTCCTAAATGATGATAACCTTCTACGCCTCGAGCCTGTAAAATAGAGTCTGCTGCATTCATTTTAAGAAATGCCATCATAAGCACAAACTCAATTACCAAAATCCAGTTGGCATCATTCTTAGGCCACCCAAACATTTCTTTCATATTGAAACGCTTTACAGACAGCACATTCCTTCTTATAAAAAATATAACCACTGCAATAAGAACTAGCAATGCCATAATTTCTAAAGTACCAGTAAACAGAGCATATAGCGTTTCTCCCATCACACTCGCTAGAAACCTGTGTGTACCGAAAAGTCCATCAACTATAATTTCTAACATTTCCATATTGATGACTAAAAAGCCAACATATACCAAAACATGTAAGAACCCAGCCACAGGTCTCGCTCCCATCTTACTTTGTCCTAAGGCTACATTCGCCATAGTACGCCATCTTTCAGGCTTATTATCAGTTCTATCAATAGCCTTACCGAGTTTGATATTGCGATAAATCTCTTTTAAACTCTTAATAAATAGACCAAAGCCTACAACCAAACAAATAAGGAACAATATGTTATCTATGTACTGCATTGTAACTGTTTTTATATTCTACTTCCCAAACACAGAGATGTTAATGTAGCGTTTAGGATTATTTTTAATATCCTCTATTAACCCATTAAGATTTTTTGAGGTCTGATTAAGATTATTGTAAAGCTGCTCATCTTTAGCTATCTTTCCTAAAGAACCCTCTCCGTTTTGAATTCCAGAGATTAGTGTATTTAATTTATCAGACGTCAAACTTAGTTTAGCAACAGCATCATTTAGTTTATTGATGTCTAATTTCTCCGCTACATTGCCGTACTTATCTAATGTTGTCTTTGCACTCACGGTTGCCAAGTTAGCATTATCTAACATCTTTTGTATTTTAGGGTCTGTGTGAGAAAGCATTTGGTTAGTCTGAAGAGAAGTTTGTCTGAACGACTCTACCGTATGATTAAGACTTTGTAAAAGTTGCTTGATTTCCCTTCGGTTTTGCTCGTCCATTATTTTATTGGTACTCGCAAGAGTAGAGTCTAAGTTAGTTAAAACATGAGACAGCTGGTCTTTAACAGGCTTAACCTCAGAAGAAAGACTATTAAATACTGATTGCTGGAGTGTACCCATTAAAGTATCTCCATTTTTGGCTTGTTCGCCGTCATAAATAAGATTAATTTTAACTTCTTTACCAGACATCAACCCTGGCTCAAATATCTCAACTGTAGATCTTTTAGAAAAATCAAACTTATCATCTACCGTAATCTTAACCACAAAATAAATATGACCATCCGCTGCCTTCACTGGTCTAATTTCCTTAACTTGTCCTACTTTTAATCCATTTATCGAAACTGCATTAGACGCTGCTAAACCTTGCACATTATCATATTTAACATAGTAAACATCATCTGTAGAGAACACATTCCTCCCCTTCATAAACTGGTACAAAAGTACAAACCCTACAATAGCCAGTATTGCAATAAGCCCCGCTTTTAATTCTTTAGAAAACTTCATTTTATTACATTAGGTTCAACTGAGCAAAGATAAGATTTTTAATTTTTAACATCAAAAAAGCGACTATAAAGTCGCTTTTTAATCATATTTATATTAAATCTAAATTATTGCTCTTGAGTTTTATTATAAACTTCAATTCTATAATCTTTTATATCTGCATTATCCTGAAGGCTCTTCAGTAAGCTCTGTGTAAACATTTGAGCATTCTGTTGCTCTAACATTTGCACAAACTGCTTAGCATCTCCTGGCTGCTTGTTCTCTGCTACCTTTTTCTTAACCATAACATAAACACCAGTATTACCTTCTATTGGTTTAGAAACTTTATTAGGAGCTACACCAAAAGCTGCCCCCGCTACCTTAGGTTCCATTGCCATACCTAAACTAGGAGTTAGCATATTTATCTGTCCGCTCTCTTTAACTGCTCCAAACTGTTTAGCTATTTGATCTAATGATGAAAACTTAGAATCATTTAATTTTTCAACGATTTTCTTAGCCAATAACTGATTTCTTACTATTGGTTCTATCTGCTCTCTTACAGACTCTGGATCGGCTAACCCTGCTTCTTGTTTTCCATTAAGATAAGCCACAACATAATCTCCATTACTTGTAGTAAATATGTTTGTATCTCCCTTACCCGTATCTTTATTGAATGCCCAAGCTAAAACTTCTTCGTCTTTATCTGTTCCTAAACCTTGTATTTGCCCCTGAAAACGACCTACCATTTTAGGATTAGCAAACTGATAGTTACTTTTCTTAGCTAAATTAGCAAACTCATTAAACGATTTACCCTGAATCTGCTGTATAAAAGTATTTGCTTGTGCGTAAACTTTATTCTGTGTTTCTTTAGAAGCTCTTATATCTTTAGCTAAGTTAGCTATTTTATAAACAGGCATCTTATTTTCATTTACCATAACATGGTATCCAAACTGAGTCTCCACAACACCTACTGTACCTTTAGGATTAGACTCTACCCAATCTGCAAAAGGCTTTACAAAACCACTCTTACCTGGAAGAACCCATTGTAACATTCCTCCCTGTTGAGCAGACCCTTTATCAGCTGACAATGACACAAACTGAGCAAATTTAGCAGGATCCGCCTTTACTTGAGCAGCGATGCTATCCGCTAATTTTTTAGCTTCCTCTTTAGTTCTTTTTATTGAAGGGTCTTGCTTAGCCACATCTGTACCTGCAAAAGCAATCAAAATATGCTTAGGTAAAGTTGCCTCACTTTTACCTGCTAATTTAGTCACATAGTATTTCCCTCCTGATTTATATGGACCGTAAACTTGACCTACAGTAGCTGTCTTCACAAAAGCCTGTGCTTCTTGTGGAACTTCTTGCTCTGACACAAAACCATACTTAACAGGAGCTTCTGAATTTATTTCCACAAACATAGAGTCACTAGGAGAGTTTAAGAAGTTTTCCCCCTCGCCGTTATAAAGTTTTCTTAACTCTTTTAATGTCAAGCTATCATCCATCGCACTAGGTTTGGCAGGAAACAAAACTACTCCTAAATTTCTGCTTGCTTCTGCCTTAAATGCAACAGAGTGTTTCTTGATAAAATTAGCTAAATCTTCAGAGGTTACTTTTACAGGATTCTTTTGCGCAAATGTATTGTAATCTATTTTTACAAAATCTATATCCGCCACCTGATCTCTATTTTTCATGATAAGCTCAGCTTCTTTTTTGCCTACCGTAATACCATTAGTTACGTTAGCAAAAAGCTGACGAGCCATCATTCTGTACTCTATTGTTTTTCTGATGTTAAGCCACTGATTATACTCCTGTACTCTACCACTTTCTCTAAGCCCTTCTATCTCCTTTTTAATTTCGGTTAGCTTAAAGTTCCCTTTAGCATCAAAATTTTGAGGATTTTGTGAAAACATAGGATCGTACTGTAGCTGATTCCAAAAGAAATCTTCAGTAAGTTCTAATCCCATTTTCTCAAACTGTTGCTTGATAAGTTTAGACTGTACCAAAGTCTGCCAAGCCTGCTCCTCCAATCCTACCAAAGGTTGACCTTGGCTTTCCGCTTGATTACGCATTAGCATAAGTTGCTCATTATACTCGTCCCTAGTAATTTCCTCACCATTTACTTTACCAAGAATGTTAGGATCTTTACCAAAAACCTTATCTAAACTATCTGGATTTACCAAAAATGCTAGTAGTGCAATAGCAATAAAACCTATCAATATCCAAGGTCTTTTTCTAATTTCTCCTAAAACTGCCATTTCTAATATTTAGTTTTTAAAATCAATTTGCGAAAATACACATTTTTAGAATAATATAAAACATTATTTTCTTTTATTTTTCTCCCAAAACTTTAGGAAATAAACAAATTTATTTACTTTTGTGTCTTCAATCTTAAAGAGAACTGTATGGAAATAGGAGAAAGACCTTGGGGGAAGTATTTTGTATTGGCTGATATGCCACATTACAAACTAAAGCGTGTGGAAGTATTATCTGGACAGCGCCTCTCTTACCAATACCACAACAAGAGACAAGAAGCGTGGACTATTATACAAGGAACAGCTAAGGTAACTTTAAATGACATAGAAACTATTTATAAATACGGTGAAACTGTCCTTATACCTCTAGGAGCAAAACATAGGATAGAAAATATAGGTGAGGATTTACTTATTTTCATAGAAGTACAAACAGGGACTTACTTTGGAGAAGACGATATTGTAAGAATTCAAGACGATTACGCAAGAGAATAAATTAAGATAGGTTAAAAAAACATGTTAAAGTCATTCAAAATTTCCGTAGTTCTTAATACTTATAACTCTGAGAAGTATTTAGACCGCGTTTTAAGTGCTGTTAGAGATGCTGATGAAATTTTGATATGTGACATGTATAGTAAAGATAACACTGTTGAAATTGCTAAAAAATTTGGAGCTAAAATCATTTATCATGATAATACAGGGTATGTAGAGCCCGCAAGAAATTTCGCAATACAAAGTGCTAAAAATGAATGGGTTTTACTACTAGATTCAGACGAATTAATCACCCCTTATTTAAAGGATAAAATAAAACATTTAATAACTCATCCTGAATGCTCAGCATATTATTTTCCTAGAAAAAATTATTTTTTGGGGAGGTGGATGAGATCTGCCTATCCAGATTATGTGTGTAGATTATTTAGAAAAAACGATATTGATTGGCCTAAAGAAATTCATTCTCAACCTAAAGTTAACGGAAAAATAGAAAAACTCAGTTACAAAGATACAGCAAACGCTATAGAACATCTAGCCGACGAAAATGTCTCTTTGCTATTAAACAAGACAAACCAATATACAACTGCAGAAATCACTAAGAGAAAAGCTCAGAACATTACCCCACTAAAACTTATTTTTTCCCCTTCACTTTGGTTTTTTAAATTCTATTTTCTAAAAGGTGGTGTAAGAGATGGTATCCCAGGTTTTATTTTTTCAGTATTAAAAGCCCATTATAAATTTATAACATTAGCAAAACTATATGAATCAAAATACAAAAGGTAAAACCATTCTTTTCGGAGCACCTAAAACATACAATATTAGCATCCAAATTATAGAGAATTTAAAGGCTATTGGTTTTAATGTTATCGATGCATCTTTTGAACAAAAATACAAGTACAAATCTGTCAAAGACAGACTAGTTAATTTTTTTAGAAAGACATTTTTAAATGATAAAAACTATAAAAATATACTGAGATTTAATGTCCATAGAGATAGAATCATAAAAGAAATAAATGATGCAAAGCCTATAGACTACGCTTTATTCATTCGTCCAGATTTATTTCCAATAGACTTCATTCAAAGTATTCGCTCACAAGTAGGAACTTCGATAGCATACCAGTGGGATGGTATGAATCGATTCGAACATATCAAAAATTACATTCACTTATTTGACCGTTTTTTTGTTTTTGATGAAGTAGATTTAAAGGACGGTTTTTTACCCACTACTAACTTTTATTTTGACTATCATAATTTAGAAACAACAAACGCTCCTTCCAATATTGTTTATTTTATCGGAGCCTATGTAAAAGACAGATACCAAATTCTCCCTTCTATTGTAAAGGAAATTTACAAAGCTGGATTCACACCTAATATCAACATCTGTAATGGTGATAAAAAACAGATAGATGAACAAAAATATGAAGGTATCAAAGTAATTACTGATATAGTATCTTTTGAAGATAATTTAAAACAAGTAAAATCTTGCGATGTATTACTAGATTTACTCAACAACATACACAATGGACTTTCTTTTAGAGTATTTGAATCAATAGGCTATCAGAAAAAATTACTTACCAATAATCCATATGTAAAACAGTTTGATTTTTATAATGAAAATAACATTTTTGTATTTGATGAAAATAATCTAAATCTAATACCTGAATTTCTACAAAAACCATATCAACCTTTGCCTCATTCTATTAGAGAGAAGTACAGCTTTTCTAATTGGATTAGGTATATTTTAGATATAGAACCTTACCAATCCATAGATTTACCAAAGTTTATTCCATAAAAAAGACGAGATTAACACTCGTCTTTTCTATATAAATACCTATCTAAACAGGTAATCAAAATTTAAACTCTAATACTGTTTTTTCTATAATAGCAACACACTCCATTAGCTGCTCCTCCGTAATTACCAAAGGTGGAGCTAAACGGATAATATTACCATGTGTAGGTTTCGCTAGTAATCCATTTTTAGCTAAATCTAAACAAAGATTCCATGCTGTTGGACTATCTTGGCTATCATTGATAAGAATAGCATTTAATAATCCTTTTCCTCTTACCTTATAGATTAAATCCGTTTTTGCTATAATTTTCTCTATTTCTGCTCGGAATATTTTCCCCAGTCTTTCTGCCCTTTCAGATAATTTCTCCTCCTGAACCACATCCAAAGCAGCTATTGCTACAGCACATGCCAAAGGGTTACCTCCAAAAGTAGAACCATGCTGCCCTGGGTGGATGACCTTCATAATATTATCATTCGCTAAAACAGCAGATACTGGATACATTCCTCCAGACAGTGCTTTACCTAAGATTAAAATATCTGGCTGTACATCTTCGTGATGACATGCTATCAGCTTACCCGTTCTAGCAATACCTGTTTGCACTTCGTCTGCAATAAACAATACATTATGATTTTTACAAAGTTCTTGTGCTTTCTTCAAGAAACCTTCTGTAGGTACATATACCCCAGCTTCCCCCTGTATAGGCTCTACCAAAAATCCAGCTATATTTTCAGCCTCTTCTTCTAATACTTTTTGTAAAGCATCTAAATCATCATAAGGTATTCTTATAAACCCTGGTGTAAATGGTCCATAATTACTATGTGCATCAGGGTCGTTAGAAAAAGAAACTATAGTTGTAGTTCTTCCGTGGAAATTATTCTCACAAACAATAATTTTAGCATTATTACCCTGAACTCCTTTTACTTCATAAGCCCATTTTCTTGCAAGTTTTATAGCTGTTTCCACAGCTTCTGCACCAGAGTTCATAGGCAATACTTTATCAAAACCTAAAAGCTTAGTTATCTTCTCTTCATAAATTCCTAATTTAGAATTATAGAATGCACGAGAGGTTAATGACAGTACCTTAGCCTGCTCTACCAAAGCATTTACAATTTTAGGATGAGAGTGTCCTTGATTAACCGCAGAATAAGCTGAAAGAAAGTCATAATACTGTTTTCCTTCTACATCCCATACCAAAACACCTTCTCCTCTGTCCAAAACCACTGGTAGCGGATGATAGTTGTGAGCACCATGACGATCCTCCAAATCTATAAAATACTGAGCTGTTTTCAAATTTTTGTTATTTGACATATTACTATTTTTAAATAAATACAAGTATACCGACAAATTTAATGATTTTTTTATTTAAATTACGCCTTTGTCGCTCTTTATGAAAAACCCCTAGAAAATTTTATTTCTAGGGGCTAAACAAATTACATATTTTCGTAATCTTTATTCATTTTAAAGGTCTCCATAAACTTGGTAGTATAATTACCTGCTACAAAGTCTGGATCATCCATCAACTGCCTATGGAAAGACACCGTAGTTTTAACTCCCTCTATATAAAACTCCTCTAAAGCTCTCTTCATTTTAGCAATAGCTTCTTCTCTAGTTTGAGCCGTAGTAATGAGTTTAGCTATCATAGAATCATAATTAGATGGTATGGTATAACCAGAGTAAACATGAGTATCTACTCTTATCCCATGTCCTCCTGGAATATTAAGACTAGTGATTTTTCCTGGAGATGGTCTAAAATCTTGATAAGGATCTTCCGCATTAATCCTACATTCTATTGAGTGTAATTTAGGATAATGATTTACACCAGATATAGGTGTTCCAGCAGCTAGAAGAATTTGTTCTCTAATAAGGTCATAATCAATAACCTGCTCTGTAATAGGATGTTCTACTTGGATACGAGTGTTCATTTCCATAAAGTAGAAATTTCTGTGTTTATCTACTAAGAACTCTATCGTACCCACACCTTCATAACCAATATATTCTGCTGCCTTTACAGCTGCTTCTCCCATTTTCTCACGAAGCTCATCAGTCATAAAAGGAGACGGCGTTTCCTCTGTTAACTTTTGATTTCTTCTCTGTATAGAACAGTCTCTCTCCGAAAGATGACACGCTTTACCATACTGATCTCCTGCTACTTGTATCTCGATATGCCTAGGCTCTTCTATAAGTTTTTCCATGTACATACCACCATTACCGAAAGCAGCAACAGCCTCTTGCACAGCAGAATCCCAATGATTTCTAAGCTCTTCTGCTTTCCAAACGGCACGCATACCTTTACCACCACCTCCAGCTGTTGCCTTTATCATCACAGGATAACCAATTTTTTCTGCAATTTTCGCAGCCTCTTCATAAGAGCCTATCAAGCCATCAGAACCTGGCACACAAGGTATCCCCGCAGCCTTCATAGTTGCTTTAGCAGTAGCTTTATCACCCATTTTTTCTATCTGCTCTGGGCTTGCCCCTATGAACTTGATATTGTTTTTCTGACAAATTCTAGAAAAATTAGCGTTTTCTGACAAAAAACCATATCCTGGGTGGATAGCATCAGCATTGGTAATCTCGGCTGCAGCAAGTATATTAGGTATACTCAAATAAGAGTCTTTACTCGTAGGAGGTCCTATACAAACTGCCTCGTCTGCAAATCTTACATGCAAACTATCTTTATCCGCAGTAGAATAAACTGCAACGGTTTTAATCCCCATCTCTCTACAAGTACGGAGAATCCTCATTGCAATCTCTCCACGATTGGCTATTAATATTTTTTTAAACATTTTATTAAGAAACTTTAAATTAAAAATAAATTACCCTATATCAACAGAGCAAACTATAACACTTTTTTGACTTAAAATTTCTCTACTTAAGACGGATCAACAAGGAATAGTGGCTGATCATACTCCACAGGAGTTGCATCATCTACCAATATTTTAACTATCTTACCACTTACCTCACTCTCTATTTGGTTAAATAGTTTCATAGCTTCTATAACGCAAACTACCTTCCCTTCAGATACAGAATCTCCTACATTTACAAAAACATCCTTATCTGGCGATGGCTTTCTATAGAAAGTCCCTATCATTGGTGATTTAATAGCGATATATTTACTGTCGTCATCTGCTTTAACCTCCTGAGCTGCAGGAGTAGATGGTGAAGATACTACTGCAGGAGCTACTGGCGATGCCACAGGCGAAACTGCAGGAGATTGTGGTAAAGATTGCTGAACGTAAGTTATATTCTCATTAGAGCCAGGATTTTTAATATTTATTTCGTAATCCTTCGTTTTGTATTTAACCTCAGCTACTTCCGACTTAGAAACAAACTTAATGAGGTTTTGTAAATCTTTTAAATCCATAAGATAATTTTTAGCACCCAAATATAATAACAAAAACCACTCAATCCAAAAAAAAGAGCGGTTTTATGCATAAAATAATTTCTACTACAGTAGTCTAGTTTTCTTCTGTAGTTTCTACATTTTTCTCCATTACTACCTTTCCTCTGTAGTAAAGTTTTCCTTCGTGCCAGTGAGCTCTGTGATAAAGATGTAACTCTCCTGTAGTAGCATCTTTAGCTAACTGAGGAACTACTGCTTTGTAGTGAGTTCTTCTTTTATCTCTTCTGGTTGACGACTGTCTTCTCTTAGGATGTGCCATTATTACTGTTTTTTATTTTTCTATATTATGTTAATACTCTTCTTCTCTATTTATTTTTTAACCTGCTTAATGCCTGCCACCTAGGGTCTATATCCTCATCAGATTTTTCTTCTTCTAATTCGTCTAAGACTTTAGGACTATACCTCTCTAACAAAGCCTCATACTCTTCATTCCCCTCTACCTCTGGCGAAACTTTCTTCATTGGAATAGATAAAATCACCGCCTCGTAAACTAATTGAGCCACATTAAAATGATAATCACTTGAAGGAATTGTAATAACTTCCTCGTTACTGTCATCATATTCCTCTCCAAACTTCACTAAAACTTTGAGTTCGTGTTCTATTTCATAAGGAAAATCATTTCCACTTATATCGCAAATCAAAGTTACTTCTCCCGATACTTTCACCCAAAACTCTAAGAAAGTGGTATGTTTTTCTAATAAAACATCTACCAAAATCTTAGGTTCACTAAAATCTACATCTGCATTAAATAAGCTAAAGAACTCTTTATCTATCTCAAACTCAAACTGGTGTTTGCCATTTTTTAAGCCTGAGAAAACAATATCATATTTTCTAAATTTATCCATAAAAATGGTCTGCAAAAATAAGTGTTTTTTTTTATATAACAAAATCTACATTACAAATTAAACAGAACCGATGTTTTTTCCTCTATTTTTTAAACATCTTCATCTGGCAAATCTTCGTCTACGCCATTATTTCCACTTCTTTTAACTTTCAGCTTATTCTCCATAAGAGATTGATATTCGCTCCTATTTTGGAAAATTTTTATCCCTGTAAATACCGCTTCCTCAAAAGAGCTATGATCAGCCATATTTTTCCCTGCTATATCATAAGCTGTCCCATGGTCTGGAGAAGTTCTTATAAAAGGTAAACCCGCTGTATAATTTACTCCCTCCTCATACGCCAAAGTTTTAAATGGTGCCAAACCTTGGTCATGATACATTGCTAAAACAGCATCAAAAGCTTTATATTTCTGTGGCTGGAAGAAACTATCTGCAGGATAAGGTCCGAAAGCCAAAACACCATTATCAAAAGCCTCTTTTATTGCCGGAATGATAATTTCTTGCTCCTCTTTGCCTATCGCTCCACCGTCTCCAGCATGTGGATTAAGCCCTAAAACTGCTATTTTTGGTTTAGCAATACAAAAATCTTCCACCAACGTGGTATTTAATATATTTAGATGATTTTTTATCTTTTCTTTACTAATGTTTTGAGCCACTTCCGAAATTGGGATATGATGCGTTACCACAGCTACTTTTAAATCTTCGGTTACTAAAAACATTAATCCTTTCTTTCCAAATTTCTCTTCTAGAAAACCTGTATGCCCTGCATGTTTAAATCCATGTTTTAGCATTTCGTCTTTATTGATAGGTGCTGTTACTAAAACATCTATCTCTCCTTGCTTCAAAGCCTCTGTAGCCGCTTCCAAAGAATCTATTGCCATTCTAGTAGATTCCTCCGTAGGCTCTCCTAAATTTACATTAACATTATCTTTCCAAAGATTAACAATATTAATTTTACCAGCAGACGCTTCCGTGGCTTTATTGATGTAATTAAAGTTAGCCTGAATTTTAAATATATTTTTTTGATAAGAAAAAAGTTTCCCTGAACCAAATATCACAGGAGTAAAAAAATCGGTAATAGATTTATCCTTTAATGTTTTTAGAATAATTTCAGGACCTATACCGTTAAAATCTCCTATGGAAATCCCTACTCTAGGTTTATGATGTTTTACACTCATTTTTACTTATCTTTGTTTTCTAAAGTTACAAATTTAATAAATTATTTAATATGTTCACAGGAATTATAGAGGCTACGGGAATTGTTGAAAAAATATGTAAAGAAGGGAATAATATACACTTTACCCTGTCTTGTCCCTTTACGCAAGAACTCAAAATAGACCAAAGCCTTGCTCATAACGGCTGCTGCCTAACCGTGGTGGACATCAATGAAAATCTCTATACCGTAACAGCCATCAATGAAACTTTGGAAAAAACCAATCTTTCCCAGTGGCAAGAAGGTAGCATAATCAATCTAGAACGATGCACTATAATGAACGGAAGACTAGACGGACACATTGTGCAAGGACATGTGGATGGAGTAGGAACCGTAGAGTCCATAGAAGAAACTAACGGAAGCCATATCATTACAATATCTTATACTCCTGATTTTGTAACTGTTCCACAAGGTTCTATTACCATTAACGGCATTAGCCTAACAGTCGCTAAAAGTATGGATAAAAAATTCTCTGTCGCTATTATTCCTTACACTTGGGAACACACCAATCTAAAACATATTAAAACAGGAGACCTCGTTAATCTTGAATTTGATATTATCGGAAAATATGTTGCTAAACTAATGAATTTAAAATAGATGTCACAAAAAAGCTATAGTGGTTTCAGTATAAGAAATAGGATTTTCTTTGGCTTTCTACTTATATGTATTTTAAGTATAGTAGGCTCTACCTTTATATCTTATATGATACTGAGACAAAGTGCTCTAACTCAAAATAAAATAGAAATACAACAAACAGCAGAAGTACTTACCGCCTCTTTAGATTATGCTGTGAGTAGAGAAACCGTAACTCCAAAAAACATTAAAAAAGTTCTAGACAACAAAATCAAAGAGATTGCTGACATCAATAAACACGATATCATTATTTATGATTTAGAAGGCAATTTTCTTTTGTCAAATAAAAATAGTTCCCTAGTAAAGGATAAAAGAATACCAAACCAGCTCCTAAAAAAAATCATTTCCTCTGATGCAAGAATAGATATACAAACCTATGATGATACTCTCAATAATCGAGTAACTTCATCTTATTTGGTCTTAAAGAATAATATTTTTGAACCTATTGGAATTGTCTACTACCCTTCCTATCACAGTAATATTTCCTACTATGATTTAATAGACAAATACATATATAATATATTTATCATCAACATATTATTAGTTTTAACCAGTATTATTCTTAGCTGGTTTATCTCTAGAAGAGTTACTAGAAGTCTTACTAAAATCTCTGAGTTTCTATCTAAAATCAATCTATTTAATAAAGAACTAAAACCCATAAGATACAATAGAAATGACGAGTTAAGCATCTTAGTAAAATCCTACAACAGTATGATTTTCCAGATAGATGCTCAAAAAGAACGCCTTACACACATCGAAAAAGAAAGTGCATGGAGAGAAATGGCAAAACAAGTTGCCCATGAGGTTAAAAACCCACTAACTCCTATGAAACTACTTATGCAAAGTTTTGAAAGAAGATTTGATGCCAACGCTCCTGATATAGAACAAAAGGTAAAAGAGCTCAGCGACTCTATGATTACTCAAATAGATATTATTTCCAAAGTAGCTACAGCTTTCTCTGAGTTTGCAAAACTACCTGAAAAAGAAGACCAACCTCTTAATTTAAACGAAGAAATCAAAAATATTATCACCATCTTTGATAGCAAGAACATTTTCTTCCATTCTAATAGACCTAATATTATTTTTCCTTTAGACAAGAGTTATTTTACTAGAATATTAAACAACCTTATTACCAACGCCATACAAGCAGAATCTGAAAACAGAAAGCTAATCATCAATATAGATTTAGAGGAACGATATAACTACATAAGATTCATTGTAGAAGACAATGGAGAAGGAATGAGTGAGGAAAAAATGGGAAAAATTTTTGAACCAAATTTCACCTCTAAATCTAGCGGAATGGGGCTGGGACTTACCATGGTTAAAAAAATGATTGAAGAGTACAAAGGAAATATTAAGGTAGAGTCTACACTAGATAAAGGGACCAAATTTACCATTACCATTCCTAAAAACATTTAGCCTGATGTCAAAAGATTTAAAACCTTTTCGTTTTAAGAATTTCTCTATAAAACAAAATACTAGCGTTTTTAGAGTTGGTACAGACGCTGTTCTATTAGGAACATTAGCAACAGTAGACAACATTAAAACCGCACTTGAAGTAGGCTGCGGCACAGGTATTATCAGCCTAATGATAGCCCAACGAAACCCTAACTGCTCCATCATAGCCATTGATATTGACGAAAACGCCTCTAATCTAGCACAAGAAAACTTTGGTAACTCTGCCTATCAAGAACGACTTAAATCCATCAATATTAATTTTAAGGAGTACCAACCTAGCCAAAAGTTTGACCTCATTTTCTCGAATCCTCCATATTTTGAAACTAACACTTCTGATAAAGACAAAATAGCGAGGCAAAGGCTCACCTTAGATTTTGAAGATTTAATTAGAAAAAGTTCTCAATTTCTGTCAAAAGACGGACTTTTCGCGGTCATTATTCCCAGCGAATATGAGAAGATTTTTATTGAAACTTGTAAAACACATTCGCTTTTCCTACAAAGAAGGGTTAACATAAAAGGAATTGAACACAATCCTAAAAAACGAGTTATATTAGAGTTTTCTTTCTCTAAAAATGAAACAAAAGATGAGGATTTTATTATAGAAAAAAGTCCGAGACAATACTCGGACCAATATTTAGAAGCCACAAAGGACTTTCACATTTTCAATTCTTAAGGATATATTACTCAAACAACTCCTCTGTAGCCATTACTGAAACCTTGCCTGCATTACACTTAATAGCCTCTCCAGGAAAGTTTTGTATCATATGATAATCATGCGTTGCCATGAGTACAGCCGCTTCGTTCTCCTGGGCCACTCTCTTTAGCAAAGTCATAATATCATTAGAAGTTTCTGGGTCTAAATTCCCCGTTGGTTCATCAGCCAAAATAAGTTGCGGATGATTAAGCAATGCTCTTGCTATGGCCACCCTCTGCTGTTCTCCTCCAGATAGTTCATGTGGCATTTTATGCTTCTTGGTTTTCATACCAACACTTGCCAACACCTCATCTATTCTAGCGTCCATCTTTGCTTTATCGCTCCAACCCGTTGCCTGAAGTACAAAACGAAGGTTTTTTTCCACACTTCTATCCGTAAGAAGCTGAAAATCCTGAAATACAATTCCCAATTTTCTCCTAAGATTAGGAATATCCGAAGTTTTAAGACTTGCTAAATCAAACCCAGCTACCGTACCTTTCCCCTCTTTTAAAGGCAAATGCCCATAAAGAACTTTAAGCAAGGAACTCTTACCTGAACCTGTTTTACCAATAAGATAGCAAAAACCACCCTTTTTAATTTCAAGGTCAACACCATCTAAAACCGTAAAGTTTTTCTGAACTATTTTAGCATTTTTAAGGCTTATGATACTACTTCCTTCTTCGTTTCTATGTGGCATTTTGGATATTTTTAATATGAACTTCAAAAATAAATAAAACTTTTGAGGTTCAAATCAATTTTAGGAAATTTTAACAACAAAAAATGCTTGAAAAAATTATCTTTCAAGCACAATTTTATACAGTAAAGTAAAATAGCATAATGCCTGTATAACACAGACAATATTTACATACTATCTTTTAGCACGAGACACACTCACTGTTAATCTTTTTCTGCCTTTAGCTCTTCTAGCAGCTAATACGCGTCTTCCGTTAGGCGTTGACATTCTCTCACGGAATCCGTGCTTATTTCTCTTTTTTCTTTCTGATGGTTGAAATGTTCTTTTCATTACAGTCTTTATTATAGGTCAGTAATATTCTTTCTTTTTTGAGACTGCAAAGATAAATATTTTTTTAAAATATACAAACCTCAACACAAAAATATTTTTTTATTCTGTATTTACATCTCATTTTAATTTGGCTTATCTATCTTTGCAGTCTCATCAAAAAAGAACAAAAAAATGTTTAGTTCACAAGAAATTAAAGATATACAAAACTTGATAACGCCTGATAATAAAATTATTATCATCACCCATTATAACCCAGACGGAGATGCCATAGGCTCTAGTTTGGGACTAAAACATTTTTTAGCAATTCTAAATGTGGAAGCGGAAGTTATTGTCCCTAATGACTTTCCAAAATTTCTTAAATGGATGCCCAAAGCTAAAAAAATTACCATCGCAGAGTATAAAAAGAAAAAAGCTTTTGAACTGATAAAAGATGCTGATGTTATTTTTTGTCTAGATTTCAACACTCTTTCTCGTATTGGTATTGTAGGAGAATGGGTAAGTAAATCTCCTGCTACTAAAATTTTAATAGACCACCATCAACAGCCAGACGCTTTTGACTTCGTCTACTCTGACACGAGTATCCCCGCAACTTCTCAAATGGTATTTCATTTTATAGAGGCTTTAGAAGGCACTCAAAAACTCAACCAATCCATTGCAGAATGCCTCTACACAGGAATTATGACTGACACAGGTGGATTTAGGTTTAGATCTACCAGTGCCACAACTCATAGGATTATCGCTCAACTGATTGAACACGGTGCAGACCCTGCTAATATTACTTCAAACACTTGGGATACTAATACCATTTCAAGACTCAATCTATTATCTTTGATATTAGGAAGAATAGAATTGATAAAAAACGGAGAAATCGCCATTCTTTGGCTAAAACGCTCTGAACTACAAACATATGGTTTCCAAAAGGGAGATACTGAAGGTTTTGTAAACTATGGACTTAGTTTACTTGGTGTAAAAGTTTCCGCTTTCTTTATGGAAGACCTTTATGAGGATTTTATAAAAATTTCATTTAGAAGTAAAGATACTGCTGATGTTAACCAGTTTGCTAGACAATATTTTAACGGAGGTGGACATATCAATGCAGCGGGAGGAAAGTACCATAAAAGTATAGAAGACACCATACAAGACTTTAAAGAAATAGCCCTACAATGGGACATTTAAGAGTTTTACCATAATTATAATCTAAAAAAAACCACCGAAATCTAAAAACTCGGTGGTTTTTTGTGGAGCTGGAGGGATTCGAACCCTCGTCCAAACAAGCAATACGCAAGCTTTCTACATGCTTAGTCTGTTTTTAGTTTTCGTCATAAAGCAGACAACAGACCGCCAACTTTATGCTTATCTTTTAAGATTTTCGTCCTTTAGCCAAAGCTTCTAAAGGCTTATTTCCGCATTTCCTATGCCTCATACTCGGACGCCGCAGAACAGAGCTTCCGTGAGACATCTTGTTTCCTTACTATACTTCGGGAAAAGGCTTATCCTACTAATGCTTCGGATTAAGCAGCAAGAGCAAACTCTTCGTTGCCAGTTAAACTTTGTAGCAAGGGATTAAAGAGATCGCGCTACGGTTCTCTGCATGCTTACTTACCTACTGACCTTGCTGTCGAAACCAGTCAGCCCCCGTAAACTTTAGTCCGCAAAGATAGTAATTTTTCTGTTTAGGGAATAAATCTTTAACCCAAGTTTAAATGATAAGCGTTAAATAGTCTTAAAGACTATTAACCTACTGTTAAACCAATAACTCTATATTGCTTTTTGGATTACATTTGAAACCTGCATAACCTTACCTTAAAAACTATGATGAAAGCTCTATATATTATTATCCTTCCTTTATTACTAAATCAATCTTTGTTTTCTCAAAAAATAATCACAGGGAAAGTCGTTAGTGAAAATCATATCCCTTTAGGGAATACCCTTGTCATCAATATAACCACCAATCAACAAACCACCACGGATAACAATGGTGCCTTTAATATACCTGCTTCTGAAAACGAAGAACTAAGATTTGTAAAATACGGCTATGAAAGAGTGGCTTATAAAGCATCTTCCAAAAGTTTCAGCAATGAATTAAACATAATGCTACTCCCCTCTTACAAAGAAATCGAAGAGGTACAATTAAATGTAAAAACTACAGGCAATATCAAGGAAGACCTAAAACAATTTAAACCCAACAAAAATTTGGAGCAACTAAAATTGGATTTATTTATTGACTATAGGAAAACACCTTACAGCTATTACCGAAAATCAAAACTAGAAAATCCTATGCTTTTTACTCAACCAAAAGGAGAAGGGTTCTCTTTAGGAGAAGTAAATAATAAATGGACGCTGCTAGATTTACTCCAAATTTTAGATAAGGAATTAGGAGAAGACTATTTCAAGGAACTCAATATAAATTATGACGAAAAAGATGCCTTCATTTATTTTGTACTTAAAGATTTCGACACGAAAGATATTTTAAAATACGGAAGATTAACACCTAACCATCTTGTTCAGTTTATGATTTTAGCAGAACAAAAACGACCTCTTTTTCAAAAAAAATAAGTATTTCTTAGGCAACCTTTTATAATTCCTTGCGTCTTACTCTATAGAAAACCTAAATAGATTTATTTTTTACACAGATAATCAATTAGTTAAAATAAATCACACAAAATATTTACTACTTTGCATTGCATAATAGTGATTTATTTACATATCTTTGTATCAGAAAATAAAACTAATAATCTTAACAAAAGAGTCGGGTTTCACATTCATTTAAACTAATAACCACCGCTCGGCTCTTTTTAAAAAAAAATGAAAGCTATGAGAAAGACTTATTTTTTACTCGGAATTTTGGTTTCTATAACCGCATTTTCACAAATCAACTCTAAAGCTGATTCTACTAAAACTAAAAAGCTAGAAGAAGTTACGCTCACCAAGAAATTTATTCAGCAAAAATCTGATAGAATGGTGTATAATGTAGCAGCATCTCCTGCAGCCAAAGGGAATACGGTTTTGGAACTTCTGCAAAAAACACCAACCGTTACTACTACAGATGGGAAAGAGTTTAAAATTTTAGGAAAGTCTAATACCACCATTTTCATCAACGGAAGAAAAGCGAATATGAATGCTGATGCTTTGCTAGCTTTACTAAAAAGCACTCCTTCTGAAAACATTTCTAAGATAGAAGTTATTAGCGTTCCTGGTAGCGAGTACAATGTGGAAGGCGACACGGGCATCATTAACATCGTTATGAAGAAGAAGAATACCGATGGTTTTAATGGTGTCCTAAGAATGGAAAATGAGCAAGCTTTTTATAATAATACTTCGTCTAACCTCAGCTTAAACTACAGAAAAAATAAACTTGGCATAAGCACAAGTTTAGGATATAGCGAAGACAACTATAAACAAAAGTTTACGATAGAGAACGGAACCTCTACAACCAAAACTCTTAGCCTTGTGGATATTGATATGCCTTCTCAAAGGACTAATTTCAATATTACCGCTGATTATGAACTTACTGAAAAGAGTAACTTAAACTTTAGTTTTAATTCTGGACTTTCTTTTCAGAAAGAAGGCAAAACCACTTCTAACAACCAAGACTTCATCAATGGAAACTTATTCCAAATACGCCCATCGGAAGGGCTAGAGAAAGAAAACACTCAAAATTTCTCTACCGCTCTTAACTATGATTTAAAAACAGATAAAAATGGGAGCATACTAAAAATCAACCTATCTCACCTCAAATTTAACCGACAAAACAACAGCAATTTACTATTTTATTCTGGCATAGGCAATAATGCCGCTTCTCTTAACTCGGCTATGAATCAAGAGGCACCTCAAAACATCAATAATACCTCTGGATTTTTAGATTACATTTGGAAACTCAAAGATAATTCTACTCTATCCGTAGGCGGAAACTTTGGCACTACCAAAACAGATAATAATACTATTTTTGATATTGCTGCTTCGGATTTAGTATTTTACAGAAATAATGCATTGAGTAACCACTTTATCTACCAAGAAAAGATAGGTGCTTTCTACACCAACTACGAGAGAAATTTTGGCGAAAAACTTTCTACAAAAGTAGGTTTAAGATACGAAATGACTGCTACAAAAGGTGATGTAGAAGGAAAAAATGACCCTTATTATCATTTCAAAAATAATTACAGTAATTTGCTTCCGTTCCTCAATTTAGCTTATCAGGCTAATGACAATCACTCTATCAGCTACTCTTTTTCTAGCCGAGTACGAAGACCTTCGTTTTGGGAACTCAATCCTGTAAGAATGTACACCACAGAAACTAACTTTATACAAAACAACCCCTTTATGAAAGCATCTACCAGCTACAACCAACAGCTAATGTATATGTTTAAAAGTACTTATTTCCTAAGTCTTAGCCAAAACTATACTAAAGATGCAACCACCCAAATACCTTTACAAAAAACCAATGGCAACATTACGGAGCTGAGATACATAAGAACTAACTATGGTAACAAAAACCAGCTATCTGCAAGTATAGGTATGCAAAAAGCTTTCTTTAATGGTAGATGGATGGGAAGTTTTAACGCTACTGGAGTTTATACCCGTTTTAGTGGTAGTGTAGGCAAAGACCCTTTAACTCAAGAAGTTTTCCCTACTTATGTTGTGGATAGAACTACCGAATATCTAGTATTAAGTTCTAACAACCAAATTGCTCTTAATAAAGCCAAAAATCTTTGGTTAGATGTAGATTACTTTTGGGTTTCTAAGCAAAAAATGGAAATAGGAACTATCGGTGCTCTACAAAGGCTAGACCTTTCCATAAAAAAGAATTGGGAAAACTGGACTTTTCGTTTTACAGCGAATGATGTCTTTAATACAATGGGATACATTCATATAAAAAACCAACAAGAGAATGGATACATTAGTGATGTTACCCAAAGACAATATAACCAAACTTATGCTCTTTCGGTTACTTATAATTTCGGAAACCAAAAGGTTAAAAAAGTAAAGAAAAGCGAAAACTCTAATAACGATATCCAAAATAGAACTGGGAAATAAGTTTTATATTTAATCTTAAATAAAAAGAGGCTTCGTAAATGAAGCCTCTTTTTTGTTATTCTAAAACTCTATCTCATCTTCTGGATGAAGGTGTTCATAATCTGCTTTCATTAGAGCATCGTAATCTTTTTTGTCTTCTTTAGCAAGTTTTCTTTCTATTTTTACTACAATTAAGTATACCACTGGAACAATTACTAATGTAAGGAATAATGATGATAGTAACCCTCCAATAATCACAATAGCCAAACCGTTATTCATCTCCGCTGCAGCTCCCGAAGCCATCGCAATAGGAAGCATACCAAACACCATCGCTATCGTAGTCATCAAAATAGGACGAAGTCTAGCGTGGTTGGCTTGTATTAAAGCATTTTCTATGGTTTCGCCTTGCTCTAATCTATGGTTAGCAAAATCTACCAAGAGAATAGCATTCTTCGCTACCAAACCAATCAACATAATAATCCCTAAAATGGTAAAGATATTTAAACTCTGATTGGTAAGAGCTAATGCCCACAACGCCCCAATAAAGGAAAGAGGAATGGAAAATAGTACAATAAACGGTTTTACAAAATCATCATAAAGCACCACCATAATCATATATACCAATAATATCGCCGCTAGTAATGCATACCCTAGAGAACCAAAACCTTCACTTTGGTTTTCCATATTACCACCCCATACCCATTTTACGCTGGCAGGTTTCTTTACATTCTCTAGCTTAGCAAGCCATTCGTTAGCTACTGCTCCCATACTTTTACCTATGGTTTGGGCTTGTATAGTAACAGCTGGTGAACGGTCGTACCTCTCCAAAACTGCAGGACCAGAAGAAAAATCAACCACAGCAAATTGTGATAATTTTACCCTCTGCCCTTGAGCATTGGTAAACTCAATATTTTTCACATCATCTATGCTACCTCTTTTAGATTCGTCTAAGATGATATTGATGTCGTATTCACTATTTCCTGTACGGAATTTATTATCAGTATTTCCACTAAAAGCAGTTCTCAATGTCTGTCCTACGGTTGCTACATTAAGACCTAAAGCTGTCATTTTATCTCTGTCTACATTTACCGAAATCTCTGGATTACCTTCTTCTACACTCAGCTTTACTTCCGTGGCACCTTCTATAGATTTCAATGCTTTTTCTGCTTCTTTAGCATAACCTAAAGCTTCATCTAATGTAGTCCCCATTACCGTCATTTGCAACGGTGCTTGCTCTGCCCCCATAAGCCCCATAGGTACAGTAGTTACTTTTGCACCAACCAAAATAGGCTCCAACTCTCGTTTTATTTTTGCAGCAAAAACATTACTTGGCTCACTTCTTTTAGATTTATCTATAAGTTTAACATTAATTTCTGACTTATACGGCGTGGACTGTACTGCTCCCATACCACCACTAGACTGCCCCACTGTGGTAATCATTGTAGCTACATTAGAATTTTTAGCAAGATAGTTTTCTGCCTTTTGAGTCATAAAGTTGGTTTGCTCTATAGAAACATCTTTTGGCATTTCTATTTGAACCAAGAACTCTCCTTTATCTGTTCTAGGGAAAAAGTCTGACCCAATGTAGCCCATTACGAGCAGTGCAATAGAACTTACAAAAAGTAAGAAGGTTACAACAAAGGTTTTAATCTTATTATTAAGACACCATTTAAGTAAATCTGTTACAAAATGAGTGAACTTAGTTAAACCATCTTCAAAAGTGTAAATTACTTTACCAAAGATAGAATCTTTGCTAATCAGCTCAAGTTTACCAAAACGAGAGAACAACCAAGGTACTACGGTGAACGACACTAATAAAGACAACATTGTAGCTATAACTACCGTTACACAAAACTGTCTAATAATATCGGATACCAAACCGCTACTTAATGCTATAGGTAAAAATACTACCACAATTACCAAAGTAATAGCAGTAACGGTAAAACCTATTTCTTTAGCCCCATCATACGCTGCACGAACTTTATTTTTACCCATCTCCATATGGCGGTGGATATTCTCTATTACCACAATGGCATCGTCTACCAATATCCCTACTACCAAAGATAACGCGAGTAAACTCATCAGGTTGAGCGAGAACCCAAACAACGCTATCCCTATAAATGTTGCAATAAGAGAGGTTGGAATAGCCACCATTACGATAAGAGCATTCCTAAAACTGTGCAAGAAAAACAACATAACAAATGCCACCAACGCCACCGCAATAAGTAAATCCTTCAGCACCGAATCTGCCGCCGCAAGTGTAAATACTGAGGTATCATTAGCTAAATTAATTTTAAGCCCTTGGTCTTTATATTGTTCTTCTATAACTTTCATTTTCTTCTGAACCAACTCGCTCATTGTAACCGCATTGGCATCAGTTTGTTTCTGAACTTGAAGTAATAAGGTGTTCTGTTGATTGATACGAGCAATTTTCTCTATCTTTTTCTGTGTGTCTTGTACTTCGGCAACATCAGAAAGTTTAATGTTAATACCATTCATAGAGGCAATGGTAAGGTTTCTAAGCTCTTCTACCGAAGCTATTTTCCCTGAAAGACGGATAAGCGTAGAGTTATCTCTAGTCTGCAAGTTTCCTGTTGGGAAATCTAAGTTAGACGCTGTAATTATCTGAACCACCTGCGGAATGCTAAGCCCATAGCCTTGTAACTTACTAGGGTCTAAATTGATACGAATTTCTCTCTCTTGTCCTCCCACAATATTTACCTTAGCAACACCTGAGATTCTAGAAAATTCTGGTTGAATTTTTTGGTCTATCAAATCATAAAGTTCATTTTCAGATAAGTTGGCGGTAACCCCCATACTTACAACAGGTAAATCTGAAAGTGAAAATTGTGATAACGAAGGCTCTTTAACCCCGTCAGGAAGGTTTGACCTAATGGCATTGATTTTCCTTTGGGTATCATTCATTGCGAAGTCCGTATTAACATCATTATTAAACTGAATGATAACAATGGAAAGACTTTCGTAAGATTTGGTTTGTATTTTCTTTACCCCTTCTAGTGCAGAAACGGCATCTTCTATTTTTTTAGACACCGTGTTCTCTACCTCGGTAGGAGATGCCCCTGGATATATGGTAGCCACAGTAACTACCTTTACTTCAAACTTGGGTACTAGCTCATAATTAAGTTGTTTATAACTAAACAGCCCTCCTATGAGAAGTAACGCCAAGATTACAATAACTAAACTGGGTCTTTTTATGGATACTTCTGCTAATTTCATCTTATATTTCTCTATTAAGTCATTAAAAAATCAAAAAACACATTGATTTCTTAAATCCAAATGATTATTTTAATACTTTAACTTTAGCACCATCTACTAAGTTGATTTGTCCACTAGTTACCACCATATCTCCTGCATTAAGCCCTCCTGTAACCTCTACTTTATCACCATAGTTAGCACCACTTTGGATTTTAGTAAGATGAGCTATACCGTTTCTTACCACAAAAACTAAATTATCACTCACTCCACCCACAAAAGCATTTCTAGGAATACTCAAGATTTCCTTCGTTCCAGTTCTGTCAAATGTTGCCGTTCCGTACATTCCTGCTTTCAAAATATTAGAAGCATTATTGATTGTAATTTCTACAGGAAATTTAAGAGCTCCATTAGACGCAGGTGCAATAAAGGATACTTGCCCATCTATATCGGTATCCGCCACGCTAGGCTTTACTTTTACCGTATTACCAACTGCTAGTTGTGTTACTTGAGACTCATCTACCTCTACTTTTAGTTTAAGTGATGAAATATCTACCACCTGTACAATAGGCGTACCTGCTCCCACAACGCTACCTAATTCTACCATTTTTTGATTAACGATACCACTAACTTTAGACACGACATTAGTATCACCAGACATAAGCTGAGCCGACTGCACCTGTGCTCTAGCATTTTTTACCTGCAATCTCGCTTGGTCTAGTTGTAATGCTGTTACTCCACCTGTTTTATAAGCAGCTTCAAAACGGTTAAGTGCCGAAATAGCTTGGTCTAAATTAGCTTGAGCGTTACCTACATTCACATTAATTTTATCGCCTTTGAGCTTAGCTATTACTTGCCCCGCTCTCACATAACTACCTTCCTTTACATAAAGAGCTACCAACTGTCCGCCCATCTCTGCAGAAATATTTGCCTGTGTTTTAGGTAAAAAAGTACCATTAACACTAAACGCACCGCCGATTTCTTCTCTTTTTACAGCTTCTGCTTTTACCGCTATTTCGGTATTTTTTTCTGCTACGATATTTACCTGCTCTTGGTTCTTAGCTTTATTTTTTTGAAGAATAAAGAAAAAGCCTACAGCTACGCCTACTACCGCTATAATAGATAATAATGTTTTTTTATTCATGATGATTTATTTTTCTGTTAAAGTTCTTAGTTTACCTTGTGATTTTAGAAGTTCTATTTCTGCTAATTTATAATCTAGTTTAGATTTTGTGAGGTTATTTTTCGCATCAGCCAAATCTCTTTCTGCTCCCAAAATATCATTAAGCGTAGCCAAACCATACTGATAATTAGACCTTGTATTCGCCATAACCTCTTCCGCCAACCTTACATTATTCTCTTGATTTTTAATAGTAATACTGCTATTTTCTAATTGAGTTTTTGCGTTCTTATAAGCTAAATCTAACCCTAACTGAATTTCCCTTAGGTCAGCTTGTGCCTTTTCAATGTCTATTTTGTCTTTTTCTATTTTTGATTTGGTAGAGAATCCATTAAAAACAGGAATACTAATATTGAGACCTATTGAGGCTATATCCGACCAATAGACCTTATCTTTTTCCCCGTGCCACCAAGGCATTTTAGCACCTTGCCCTAGCCAACCATAATTGGCAATTAGAGTTGCGGTTGGATAATATTCAGATTCCGAAGCTTTTTTCTTCCAGTTAAGTAGTTCTAGCTGTTTCTTCAACACCTTAAGTTCTGTTCTTTCAGAAAAATCTGAGTTAGAATTTTCCGAAATAAGTATAGACGGCTCAAAGCTCTGCTCTGGAAGTTCTATCTCTTGCTCCATAGGCATTCCTACCATAAACTTAAGTGCATTTTTACTCAGCTGTACGGCATTGATAAGCTGCTGCTGATTTGCCTTTACATTATTAAACGAAACCAAAGCTCGGTCATAATCTATTTTCTTTGCTAAACCAGCGTCATATAATCCCTTAATAATCTTGACTGTTTGCTCTACTATCTTTAGATTATCTTGCAGATTTTGTAACATTTGCTCCGTCTGATAAACTTGATAATAGGCATTAGCCACCTTTTCTATAATCTGCTCTTCCGTAAGTTGTGCATTGATGAGATAAAACTCCTTAGTAGATTTAGCCGCTTTTAACCCCGTAAAAACCGTTTGGTTAAAAAGCACCTGCTGAAGCTGAGCCATATGGGTAGATTGCCATCTTTGCCCTAGTGTAAGCCTCATATTTTGAGTAGGATTCATAAAATTAGGCATAATAACCTCCTGTAACAAAGGGTTATAGGTAGTAGTATTATTGATGGTTATCTTTGGAAAAGCATTAGCTTTAACCTCAGCAATTTCAGCATCACCTCTTTTTATGTTTAGCCTAGCCTTTTCGGCATCCGCTTTATGCTCCATAGCGTGATTTATAGCTTCGGACAGAGACAACATTTTTGACTCCTGAGCCGAAAAAGCACCCTGAAAAAATAAAGCCACAAGACCTATAATTTTAATGCTATTTTTCATTGTTGTATGTTAGTTGATTTAAAAATTCTTTTCCTTTGGGAGTTACTATGGCGTTGAGATAAAACCTAACCACCCCCTGACAGTAATTACTCCTGCCTACTTTCTGTTCCTCTTCAAAAAGAGGAGAGCTATCAAAGGCAAACATCAGTTCTAAAAAATACTTAGCATAGGTTTCTATATCAAAATCTTTCTCATAAAGCCCTTGTTCTCTGCCTTTAATTACATTATGTTTAAGTATTTCATAAACCCCTTTATAGACATTCACAATGTGCATATTGTAAATCTCTGGATAATATTTGATGAGTTGCCTTACGAAAACCGTTCTGTTATTCTCAGAAATCTGTTCTATCTTAGGCTCTCTTAGAAGCATTTTTTCTATTGGGTTTAGGCTTTTCTCTTCCTCTGCTTTAAGCTGTTCTAAAAGCTGCTTCAATAGAAAATCTAACACCTCTTCTAACAACACTTCCTTATTCTTATAATTTTGATATAGTGTTTTTTTAGATATAGAAAATGCCTTAGCTATATCGTCCATAGTGAGGGATTTAGCTCCGTTCTGAACAAAAAGCTCTGAGACTTTTTTCAAAAAAATAATTCTATCTTCCATAATTTTAACACCGCAAATATAGGGTAAAAAACTAAAAAACAAAAAAAGTTTCCAAGTTTATTTGTTTACCTCATTTTAATTACACAGATTTTTCAGTCCTGAAAAAACATTATCTTTGTGAAAAATATTTTTATGCAAACCACCAATACTGTTTTAATGATAGAGCCTATGGCATTTGGCTATAATGCTCAGACCGCAGAAAATAATTATTTCCAAGTTAACTCAGAAAACACAGATACTCAATCTAAAGCTTTGCAAGAGTTTAAAAATTTTGTAGAAAAACTTCGTTCTAAAGGCATCACTGTTGTAAGCATACAAGACACTTTAGAGCCACACACACCCGACTCTATTTTCCCAAACAACTGGGTGAGTTTTGGTGCCGACGGAAGAGTTATCCTATATCCTATGTACGCTCCTAATAGAAGAGACGAACGCCGTATGGATATTTTAGAAAATCTTAAAAACCAAGGATTCAAAATAAATGAAGTTGTAGATTTAACCTCTTCTGAAAAAGACAATGTTTTTCTAGAAGGTACAGGCAGTATTATTTTTGACCATGATAATAAATTGGCTTATGGCTCAGTTTCGCTAAGGTTAGACGAAAAGCTTTTCCGTGAGTTTTGTGAGAAGTTCGGTTATACGCCTATAGTTTTCCATTCTTACCAAACGGCTGGTACGGAGAGATTACCTATCTACCACACTAATGTGATGATGTGCGTTGCAGACCGCTTTGTAGTTATCTGCCTAGATTGTATTGACGACCTTCAGGAACGCCAAAATGTAGTAGATACAATAAAAAAATCAGGGAAAGAAATTATAGAAATATCCGAAGAGCAAATGCAAAATTTTGCTGGAAACATGCTTCAGGTACACAATGATGAAGGAAAGAAATTTTTGGTAATGAGCCAAAGTGCGTATCAATCTCTTTCTACTAATCAGATAGAAAGTATAGAAAAATACTCAGAAATTATTTACTCTGACCTTAATACTATAGAAACCAACGGTGGTGGTAGTGCAAGATGCATGTTGGCAGAAGTTTTCTTACCCAAATAAAAACAAGAAGGTTATAAAAGTAAATAGGCGAAAATCTAGAGCAGATTTTCGCCTATTTTTATCTATAATCCGTAAGTATCGTAAGATTCTGGACTGAATAAAGTCTTAATTTTTATATTAGATTTAACAGGAACCCCATTACAAGTTGCTGGTTTCCAAGCTTTCTTAACACGCTTTATAGCGTATCTTACATCTGTTTGAAAATAATCATCATTCTTTAATCTCGGAAGCACTTCCGTTTTACCAACTCTTCCTTTTTCATCTATTTCCAAATTGATAGAGAACAGCCCTTTGGCATAGTAAGTATCTTTATCCAAATAAGCTACCAAATACTTCGCTAAATCTTTAGAAAAAAGTGCATCTCCTCCTTCAAATCTAGCATGCTCATAGTTTGAAGAGCATTTATTATCAGCTACAAATATTGGCTTACTTATTCTAACAAGAATGTGTGTATTAGTTCCTCCAAAGAAATTATACCCCTCTTGCATATCCTCTATATCCTGCCCAAATGCAACGGTTGTAATAAAACAAAACAACACTAGAACTAACTTTTTCATAACCCTCCTTTTCAATATTCTTAGTGTAAAGGTACAAAAAAATGTCGTTGTAAAACGACATTTTGATTATCAAATTACTTCTATTTGGTTCCTTAGCAAATCCTCAAATTCATCTCTTTTCCTTATTAAGTGAGCTTTACCATCTAACCAAAGTACTTCTGCAGGCTTAAGTCTAGAATTAAAGTTAGAACTCATCTCAAAGCCGTAAGCTCCTGCATTTCTAAATACTAAAACATCTCCTTCTCTCACTTCATTTATTTTTCTATCCCAAGCAAATGTATCTGTTTCACAAATATTTCCTACCACAGTATAGATTCTTTCTGGTCCGTTAGGATTGGATAAGTTTTCTATTTTATGATAAGAGTCATAGAACATTGGGCGAATTAAATGGTTAAACCCAGAATTAACACCAACAAACACAGTTGCTGTAGTTTGCTTAATTACATTAGATTTCACTAAGAAATGTCCACATTTTCCTACTAAAAACTTACCTGGTTCAAACCAAAGTTGAAGTTCTTTACCTTGCTCTTCGTTAAATTTAGCTAAAGCCTTTTCTACTTTTTTACCAAGACTTTTAACATCAGTCTCCATATCTCCCTCTTGATAAGGAATTTTAAAGCCACTTCCCATATCTATATACTTAAGGTTAGGGAAATGCTCCGCCAATTCAAACATAATTTCCAGACCTTGTAAGAATACATCAGGGTCTTTAATCTCGCTTCCTGTATGCATATGGAGCCCCTCCACATTAAGCCCTGTGGTCTTAGCGACTCTCTCAATATGACGCATCTGGTGAATAGAAATTCCAAATTTGGAATCTATATGCCCTGTAGAAATTTTATAATTCCCTCCTGCAAAAATATGCGGATTTACCCTTACAAAAATAGGGTAAGAACCACCAAATTTAGTCCCAAACTGCTCTAGGATAGAAATATTATCAATATTGATATGTACGCCTAATTCTACTGCCTCTTCTACCTCCGAAATATCCACGGAATTAGGTGTAAACAAAATCCTATCTTTAGAAAAACCTGCCTTCAAGCCTAGTTTAACTTCGTTAATAGATACACAATCTAAAGAAGCGCCTAGCTTTTCTACATATTTAAGTATATTGATATTTGTAAGTGCCTTAGCTGCATAGAAAAACCTTGTCTTCTCCGAAAACGAAGATGTTAATTTTTCGTACTGCTGCTTGATAGATTCTGCATCATACACATATACAGGTGTACCGAACTCTTCTGCTACACTTAGCAAATTCTGATTGGTTATCATAACATTATAATTATTGTAAAGTTAATGTATTTTTTCTACTTCCACTTATCCCACTTGCCATCTATATCTTTGGGAGCAAATACAGACATAAGACTCTTAAGTTCTACCATATTTATGGAAACGTTGTTACCACTATTGAAAATATTATAGATTTCGTCTTTCTTTGTATCAATAAAAATATTGAAAGGATAATTCATTTGAAACCCATTTTCATAAGTTTTAAGACTTAATAAAGCATCAGCGACAGCCGTTTTAGAGTTATTATTAGCATCTAGTTTGTACATATTGTCCAACCCTTGACGATGATATCGATAGAACGCTTGTCTAAAAGTAGAAAAATCTGGTTTCAGAATATTATCTATCAATGCCCCACGTGTCCTTTGACCTTCCATCTGCGACCACCCTTTATAATTTTGATTCTGAGAATTTTGGGCTATTTTTTGTGATTTTTCAAACCAAGGTTCGCCACCTTTATTTTGGAAAGAATCTGCATCGTAACCTAAAATAAGGTAAATATAAAAGCTGATTACATCTATTAAATTTTTACCTGAAAATTGTCTTTCATTAAAAATTAAATTTTCGTTTTCGGCATATTCAAAACTAAAGTTAGTGTCGTTAATATTAAGAAGTGGACTTTCGTATTGCGTATTAAACACAGGACGCGTAGATTGCACTACTAAACTACCTCTAAACGAATTATTACCCGTTCTTTCCGAGATAATAATGGCAAAGTTGCATTTTATTTTTTCAAAATTCTGAAGTTTTTTCCCTGTCCAACTGGTATTATTTATAAACTCTCTTAAGTTTTTTTCTAGCGTCTTAAATACTTGTGTATTGCTCCCTCCTACCTGTGCAAAATTAATCTGCACATTAGCGTGAAGCTCTTGCCCAAAAGCCAAAGCTCCAAAAAGAATTCCAAAAAAAGCGATTATTTTTTTCATATCAAAAACTTATAAACCAAGTATTTCTAACGCTCAAAAAGAGAATATATTTTCTCAGTTAAGGTGAGGTTGCTCATTATGCCTCAAACACACTTCTACTTGAGGATATTTTTCTCTGATGAAATCTGCAGTTTTAATCGCTGCATACACAGAACGATGTTGACCTCCCGTACAACCAAAGGAAACTTGTAAACTCTCAAACCCTCTTGCTAAATAATCTTCTATGTTTATAGAAATGATTTTTTGTGCCAAATCCAAAAACTGAGACATTTTAGTTTTTTCTTCTAGATAGAGTTGTACCTCCTGCTCTGCTCCTGTTTTAGTCTTATACTCTTCTTGTCTACCAGGGTTTAAGATGCCTCTACAGTCAAACACAAAACCGCCTCCATTATCTGTATCATCTTTAGGAATACCTCCTTTCTTATAGGAAAAGCTATATACTTTTATCTTTAATTTGTTCTGTTCCATTATCCTATATTTTCTTCCTCACCTTTCATTTTCTCTGCATTTTCTGCCATAATTAAGGCATCTAGCATCTCTTGAATATCACCATTCATAAAATTATCCAAGTTGTAAATAGACTTGTTAATTCTATGGTCTGTAACTCGCCCTTGAGGATAGTTGTATGTTCTAATTTTAGCCGAACGGTCTCCCGTAGAAACCATCGTTTTTCTTTGAGCCGCAATATCTCCTTGTACTTTTTGCAACTCTATATCGTAAAGTTTTGTTCTAAGCATTTCCATTGCTAGCTCTCTGTTTGCCAACTGAGAACGAGCTTGTTGACACACCACTACAATACCTGTAGGTTTATGTGTAAGCTGTACCTTAGTTTCTACTTTATTTACATTCTGCCCACCAGCACCTCCAGAACGAGAAGTCTGCATTTCTATATCAGCAGGGTTTATTTCCACATCTACCTCTTCGGCTTCAGGCAATACCGCCACCGTAATTGCAGAAGTATGCACTCGCCCTTGAGATTCTGTCTCTGGAACTCTTTGTACACGGTGCACACCAGATTCAAACTTCATTATCCCATAAACACCATCTCCCTCCACTCGCATAATGAGTTCTTTATATCCTTTTGAGGCTTCATTAGAATCGGTTACTTCGTGCTTCCAACCCTTAGATTTAAAATACATGGTGTACATTCTGTAAACATCTTCAACAAAGATAGCAGATTCATCTCCTCCTGTTCCTGCACGAAGTTCCACCATTACATTTTTATCATCTGCTGGGTCTTTTGGAATCAGTAAATATTTTAACTCTTCCTCTATTGAAGGAATGCGGTCTATCGCCTCTTGTTTCTCCATTTTAGCAAGGTCTGCCAAGTCTTTATCAGAACCATCAGCTATAATTTCATCTGCCTCTTTTATAGCATTGAGTGCAGTAGAATATTCATCAAAAACCTTTACTATTTTCCCCAAATCACTGTATTCTTTATTAAGTGAAGAATATCTTTTTTGGTCAGAAATGACATCAGGCTGAATAATCAAATCCGCTACTTCGTTATAGCGTTGTTTTATGGCTTCTAATTTTGGTATTAAACTCTTTGACATTGTTATCTAAACTATTAGTGAGCAAAGATAAGGATTTTTTTATGTAGTAAAGGACTCTAAGCCCCTCTCTTTTTCAAATACCGAGCACTATTGACAACATTTCTGATAAAATAACTATCTTTACAAACAGAACCAATCATTACAAAAAATGAAAATAACTCTCAACAGAATTAATGACGATTTTTTATTTGAATGTACTAATAGTGCAGGCAATAGTATACTTCTAGACAACACTTCGCAACCTAATCCTAAAGGTGTTTCCCCTATGGAGTCTATGCTAATGGCAGTGGCAGGCTGTAGTGGAATAGATATGGTTTCTATCCTAAAAAAACAAAGACAAAATTTAACGAGTTTTAAAGCTGAAGTGGAAGGCACAAGAGTACCTATTGATGATGCTAAGCCTTTTAAAGCAATCTCCGTGAAATTTTTATTGGAAGGAGAAATAGACGAAAAGAAAGCTTTGAAAGCCGCTCAACTTTCTTTTGAAAAATATTGTTCAGTATCCAAAACTTTAGAACCCAATGTCAGCATTGATTATGAAGTTTATCTCAATGGCTCACTCCTTTCTTAAACAAGAAATAAAAAAGGCTACCCATTCTAAGTAGCCTTTTTTCTATTTTATAGTTTCTGCATTAGCTCATCTGTAATTTCCATATTATGATATACATTCTGTACATCATCATCTTCCTCAAACCTTTGTAACATTTTCATATTCGCAATAAATTGCTCTTCTGATACAGATTTGCTAATATTAGGTATCCTCTGTAATTCTGCATTCTTAACTTCTATCCCCAGTTCATCTAACTTATGAGATAAAGATCCAAAATCCTCAAACGCTGTAGTTACCATAACTTCTGTTTCATCAGAGTCTATATCTTCTGCACCTCCATCTATCATTTCCATTTCAAACTCCTCCCAATCCATCTTTATCAAAGATTTTTCTAAAGTAAATATCCCTTTTCTATCGAATAGGAAAGAAAGCTCTCCATTCTTCCCAAGGTTACCATCAAATTTATTAAAGATAGCTCTTACATTAGCCACAGTTCTAGTGGAGTTATTAGTAGTACATTCTACAAAAAATGCAACACCTCCTTGTCCGTATCCTTCGTAAGTAATCTCTTCATAATTCTCAGCATCTGCACCACTCGCCTTTTTAATGGCTCTTTCTACATTATCTTTAGGCATATTAGCCCCTTTAGCATTCTGTATGCATCTTCTCAACGCCGGGTTAGAATCTGGATCTGGACCTCCAGCCTTTACAGCTAGTGCAATATCTTTTCCTATTTTAGAAAAAGTTTTTGCCATTTTATCCCAACGAGCCATCTTAGAGGCTTTTCTATATTCAAATGCGCGTCCCATAATTATAATAACATTTAGATGTGCAAAAATACTAATTTTAATACAATATAAAAACGCCCTCTTACAAGAAGAGGACGCTCTTATTTTTAAGATTAGAAAATACTAATTATTTTCTTTTCTTTTTTACTACTTTTTTCTTCACTACTGGAAGATCAGACTTCTGAAGAGCTTCCCAAGCAGATCCGCTGATTGCTTCTACAACCACTTTTCTGTCTTTCATTCTCTCTTCGTTAGAAGCAGATGCAGGTACTGTAGCTTCAGCAGAACCAACTCCTTTAGATTTTAACTGAGATGGGTTAACACCTCTAGCTTCTAAAGCAGCCACTACAGACGCAGCTCTTTCTCTAGAAAGTTTTAAGTTATAGTTAGCATTACCTTTAACATCTGTATGACCAACTACCAAGAAAGTACCTCCGTTAGAAGACTTAATTACCTCAGCAGCTTGATCTAACTTAGAATTAGATTCAGGTCTGATAGAAGCCTTGTTAAAGTTAAAGAATATACCTTGTAATGCTCCAGTAGCTTCAGTTGCAAATGCAGACTGTGGCTTAGGACAACCATCGTACTGTGGAAGACCTGGAACTGTAGGACACTTATCATCCTTATCCAATACTCCATCATTATCTGTATCTGGCCAAGGACAACCATTGTTTTCAGCAGGTCCAGCTACATCAACACAAGCATCGTCTTTGTCTAATACTCCGTCTCCATCTGTATCTGGCCAAGGACAACCGTTGTTATCTACTGGTCCTGCAACTTCTGGACAGTTATCATCTTTATCTGGAACTCCATCTCCATCTGTATCTGGACAACCTTGGAATTCAGGTAAACCTGGTGTATCTGGACATAAGTCATCTTTATCTAACACTCCATCTTTATCTCTATCTCTGTTACCAAATCTAAAGTTTAATGAAGCTGATGCTTGCCAAAAGTTTGCTAACCCTGACTTATTTGTTGGAGTAGACACATAGTCCCCCTGAATACCAAGACCAAAGTTCTTAGTTAACCAAATGTTAGTTCCTAAACCAGTTGCTAAAGCAAAATGATCAGCTCTTCTCTGAGTATATGCTTTATTTTCACTATAACCTGCATAAGTTACACCATTGTAATTATCAGTTACAGGGAATGTAACACCAGTATAGTCATGTCTCAAATAGTTAGCTCCTACTCTCACGTATGGGTCAAACCATAATTCCTCATTACCGAATAGACCAGCTAATTTAAGCTGAAGACCAAGACCAGTCATCAACATAAATTCTTTACCCATTCCAATTCTCTTGTTGTCAACATTACCTACTGAAGTTTGCCAATCAAGAACTAACGCCTTGTTTAAGTTTCTAGCAACTGTAAGTTTAGACAATGGTGGAGTGATTGTAAAATTATTGATATTGTACAATCTCTTTCCTTCTCCTGTAAATGCTGTTTTTAAAACATCTCCAGCACCTCCTCCAGCAGCTACATGGTTCACGCCGTGAGCACCAACACCTATCAACCAAGGGTTGCTAGTAGTCTGAGCAGAAACAGTAGTAGCAACAGTAAGTGCTAATGCTGAAATTCCTAATTTTAGATTTTTCATAGAATTAAATAATTAAATAATTGATAATGCAAATTAAATATAATTTTTTGTTACTGCCAAAATTTTAGCTATTTTTTTAGTTTTTTTTGAATACACGATTCAACTTAACTTTTGCCTCCCTCTCCTTAATCGCTTCTCTTTTATCGTAAAGTTTTTTACCTTTTGCTAATGCAATCAAAACTTTAGCTTTACCTCTATCATTGATATAAACCTTCAATGGCACTATGGTATTCCCTACATCTTTCATCCTCTTACCCCACTTATCTAACTCTCTTTTATGAAGAAGCAACTTTCGTTCTCGCTTTGTTTTATGATTATAGAAAGTCCCTAATTTGTATTCATCTATTGTCATATTGATAATATAGAGCTCACCTTCTATAAATTGACAAAAACTTTCTGTGATAGATGCCTTAGAAGACCTCAAGGCCTTAATCTCCGTACCTGTTAAAACAATTCCTGCTTCAACTTGTTCTAAAATTTCGTACTCAAAACGAGCTCTCTTATTGGAAATACTAACTGTCTTCTGAATCTTCATCTCGCCCTAATTAAATGCAATTACCATACCAATACACCAAAAACAAAAGGTTGTATTTTAAAAATTCTTCTTATTTTTGTGCAAATTTACAAAACTATATGTTAACAGTATCAAATCTATCTTTACAATTCGGGAAAAGAGTTCTTTTCGACGAGGTTAATATAAAATTCACTAAAGGAAATTGCTATGGTATCATCGGTGCTAATGGTGCCGGAAAATCTACTTTCCTAAAAATACTTAGTGGCAAACAAGACCCTACTACAGGTAATGTGTCTTTAGAACCAGGCAAGAGAATGTCGGTGTTAGAGCAGGATCACTTCGCATATGACCAATATACAGTGCTAGAAACCGTTTTAAGAGGTAATAAAAAACTCTTTGAAATCAAAGAAGAAATGGACGCCCTATATGCTAAACCTGACTTTTCTGATGAAGACGGTATAAAAGCTGGAGAGCTAGGCGTTATTTATGATGAGATGGGTGGTTGGAATGCTGAAGCTGACGCCCAAACTATGCTTTCTAATGTTGGTATCAAAGAGGATATGCACTACCAAATGATGAGTGAGTTAGAAAACAAAGATAAAGTAAGAGTATTACTTGCTCAAGCTCTATTCGGTAGTCCTGATGTACTCATATTAGACGAGCCTACCAATGACTTAGATATTGATACTATATCTTGGCTAGAAGATTTCCTTGCTGATTATGAAAACACGGTCATCGTAGTATCTCACGACAGACACTTCCTAGATGCTGTTTGTACTCACATTGGAGATTTAGACTATTCTAAACTTAATCTTTACACAGGTAATTATTCATTTTGGTATCAAGCCTCTCAATTAGCTACGAAGCAAAGACAACAAGCTAATAAAAAAGCAGAGGAAAAGAAAAAAGAACTTCAGGAGTTTATTGCTAGATTCTCTTCCAATGTGGCTAAAGCAAAACAAGCTACCGCTAGAAAGAAAATGCTAGACAAACTTAATATTGAAGACATAAAACCTACCTCCAGAAGATACCCTGCCATTATTTTTGAACAGGAAAGAGAAGCAGGAGACCAAATTTTAGAAATTAAGGATTTAGAAAAAACCAAAGACGGAGAGTTACTATTCTCAGGGATAGACCTCAACTTAAAGAAAGGAGATAAGGTAGCAGTTTTATCTAAAAACTCTCTAGCTATTACTGAATTTTTCCAAATTATTTCTGGAAACTCTGAAGCGGATAAAGGTTCTTATCAATGGGGCGTAACCACTTCACAATCTTATATGCCTTTGGATAATACGGAATTCTTCCAAGAAGACATCAATCTTGTAGATTGGCTAAGACAGTTTACCAAAAATGACGAGGAAAGACACGAAGAATACATGAGAGGTTTCTTAGGGAAAATGCTTTTCTCAGGAGACGAGGCACTTAAATCTTGTAAAGTTCTTTCTGGAGGAGAAAAAATGCGTTGTATGTTCAGTAGAATGATGCTTCAAAGAGCTAACATTTTACTATTAGACGAACCTACCAACCACTTAGACCTAGAGAGTATTACTACACTTAACAACTCTTTGGTAGCGTTTAAAGGAACATTACTTTTAGCGTCTCATGACCATGAAATGCTAGAGACTGTTTGTAACCGCATCATAGAATTGACTCCTAAAGGTATTATTGATAGACACATGACTTATGATGAGTATCTTCAGGATAAAAAAGTAAAAGAACTAAGACAACAGATGTACTCTTAAGAGTAAAAAGAATAATGACAATAGGAAGAGAGGGCTGTAATTTGGTAAATTTCAGTCCTCTTTTTCAATAATTAAAGATAAGAGCTATGACGAAAAAATTAAAACTAGAAGAACTAGGCAGAATTGATATAGAAACTTTTAAAAAAACTTCTAAAACCCCTCTCGTGGTTGTTTTAGACAATATTAGAAGTATGCACAATGTTGGTGCTTTGTTTAGAACTGCCGATGCATTCTTAATAGAGAAAATCATGCTCTGTGGCATTACACCACAACCGCCTCACAGAGAAATACACAAAGCCGCATTGGGTGCTACCGAAAGTGTAGATTGGGTTTATCAAAAAGACATCTCAGAAGCTATAAAAGAACTAAAAACACAAGGTTACAATATTATTGGAGTAGAGCAAACCACAGATAGTATTTCTTTGTCCGATTTTGAAATAAATCCTAACCAAAAGTACGCTTTAGTCTTAGGCAACGAGGTTGAAGGTCTATCCGACGAAGCCCTTTCTTTATACGATAGCTTTATAGAAATACCTCAGCTCGGCACCAAACATTCGCTTAATGTAAGCGTTTGTGGAGGTATCGTAATATGGTCTTTTTTTAAAGCCTTAGTATAAAATTTTTAATTACTTTTGCTTGATATATAATTTATTGAATATGAATACCACAAAGTTTTTTTCAAAGTTTATCATATTATCCTCCGTTGTACTAGCCTTATTTTCATGTAAAAAAGGAGATACACCTTTTGTTGTAAATACCACACCTAAAACCAGTTTAGATAGCATAGCGGAGGAATACTATGAAGGTTACCTTCAGTTTCATCCATTAGAAGCCACCGCACAAGGCGACCCAAGATACAACGATAAGCTACCTAGCTTAGAAAAAACTAAAATTACTGAAGAGATTGCTTTCTACAGTGATATAATCAAAAAGCTAGAAACCGTAGATTATGAATCTCTTCCTGATGACAAAAAAACGGTTTTCAATGTACTAGATTATTTATTAAAAGATTTAGTAGAAGGCTATGCCTATCATCCAGAATATATACCGTTTACACAATTTTCGGGACTTCCGTTAGACTTTCCTCTTTTGGGAAGTGGGAGCGGAAATCAGCCATTCAAAACAGTGGAAGATTACGATAACTGGCTAAAAAGAATGCAAGAATTTCCTAAATGGATGGAAACAGCTCAGGAGAACTTTAAACTAGGCATCAAAAATGATATTGTATTGCCTAAAAGTCTAGTGGTAAAGATGATTCCTCAAATGAGAGCCGAAGAAATCATCTCTAAAGACTCCAACAAAAACATATTTTATAAACCTCTTAAAAATTTCCCTGTAGGTTTTAGTAATGCTGAAAGAAATCGTATTACTAAAAACTATCAAGAGGTTATTACCTCTAAAGTTATTCCCACTTATCAAAAAATGGGAGATTTTCTTGAGCAAGAATATTTACCAAAAGCAAGAACTACTGACGGCTACAATGCTCTGCCAAAAGGCAAAGAAATCTACAACTACCATGTAAAACGCTGGACAACCACTAACCAAACTCCTGAAGAAATCCACAATATTGGATTAAGCGAAGTTGCGAGAATAAGGGGTGAAATGGAAAAAGTAAAAGAAGAACTCAAGTTCAACGGAACTCTAGAGGAGTTTTTGGTGCATTTAAAATCCGACCCTAAAGCAATGCCTTACCAAACATCTCAAGAAATTTTAGATGGGTTTAATGCTATCTTATCAAAGATTGAACCTAAGCTAAAAACGATGTTTAATAATGTACCAAAAACAGGTTTTGAAATTAGACAAACCGAAAAATTTAGAGAAGCATCTGCTAGTGCAGAATATCAGCCAGGTACTCCAGACGGAAAAAGAAACGGTATTTTCTACATTCCAATTCCTAATCCTAAAGCCTTTAATGTAACTTCTGGTATGGAATCTCTTTTCCTTCACGAAGCTATTCCAGGGCATCATTATCAAATTGCTTTACAGCAAGAAAATCTCAATTTGCCAAAATTTATGCGTTTCGGTTGGATAGGTGCTTATGGCGAAGGTTGGGCTCTCTACTGTGAATCTTTAGGAAAAGAATTTGGACTTTATACCGACCCATATCAAAAAATGGGAGCATTGAGTGATGAAATGATGAGAGCCGTTAGACTCGTTATAGACACTGGACTACACACAGGGAAACTTAATAGAGAAGAAGCTATAAAATATTTCCTAAGCAATGTAGCATACGATGAAGCTGGAGCTACAGCGGAGGTAGAACGCTATATGTCTATGCCAGGACAAGCACTAAGCTATAAGACTGGAGCATTAAAGATACAAGCACTAAGAGCTAAATATGAAAAAGATTTAGGCACTAAATTCAACTTAGCGAAATTCCATGATGAGCTCTTAAATCAAGGTTGTCTTCCTCTACAAGTTCTTGAAAGAAAAATGGAAGTCTGGGCAAAAAACCAAAAATAGAGGTGTAATGTATAAATAGAGGTTTGTATTTTTAAAGACTCTTACAACCATCATTTTTAACACAAAATTTAGTTAGAAACTTTATTAAATTTGATTCATTGAAAAATAGTATAAAAAACACACTTAGAATAGGAGCTATTATTTTAGGAAGCGTTGTTATAGTATTAAGTATACTAGTACTTAGCCTTAATATTCCTGTCGTTCAGAACTTCGTTAAAGACCGTGTTGTAAGTTATGTTGAAACTAAAATAAAAACTCCTATAAGTCTAAAAAGAGTTTACATTAGCTTCCCTAATAAGTTAGGACTAGAAGAACTTTATTTAGAAGAAAAAAATAAGGATACACTAGTACATATCAACAAGTTAGATGTTGGTTTAGATATTTTTCAGCTTTTGCAAAACAAAGCAGACTTCACATCTATTGAATTAGATGGACTTAGAGCCAATGTAAAAAGAGACGAACAAGGGCGTTTTAATTTCGATTATATACTGGACGCTTTCGCTAGCAACAAAGACGAAGAAAAACAAGATTCTAAGCCTTTCATTCTATCTCTAAATAAAATAAAATTACAACGCGTTAATGTCAATTTTAATGATTTTCAGCAAGGAAACCATCTGAAAATAGAATTCAATAATTTCGAAACAAAAGTTAAAGACTTTAATCTTGAAGAAAATATTTATGCCCTCAATGGGCTTACTGCTGATGGTCTCAAACTAAAATTAAAACAAGAGATATTAAAGGAAGCTATAAAAGAAACTGCAAAAACAATAGATAGTCTTTCAGCCAAAAAACCGATGCAGATAAAACTAGATTTTCTGCGTTTTACCAATTTTGATGTAGATTATGCAGATAATACCACTCAATCTTATTTCAAGGTTTTATTCAGAGAATTATCAGGAGATTTTAATAATATAGATTTACCTAAAAACAAATATGATATAGACCAAATTAAACTTCTAGGTGCCCAAATAAATGTGGACCTCAAAAGTTCCTCTCAAAACAAATCTTTACAAGATGAACTTCCAAAAAATCCTGCAAAGATTAAAAGTAAGTCCCCTAATGTAAAACTTAATTTACTAGCTCTAGATGATGTGATATTGTCCTATAATGATAATGCCCAAAAACATCAACAAGGGTTTGATACTAATCATTTAAACTTCAAAAAACTCAATGTAAATATCACAGATTTTAGAATGCTGAATGAAGAGTTGACTGGTTCCGTAAAAAAAGTAGAACTTTACGAAAAGAGCGGGCTTGTAGTAAAGAATTTCAAAACCGACTTCGCGTACAAGAAAAATATAGCATACCTTAAAAATCTGCTTTTGGAAACCAACAACAGTATTCTTAGAGACGAAGCTGTAATTACCTATAATTCTCCGCAACAACTGTCTAGTAACATAGGCTCTGCTGGGCTAGCCATTAACCTTAAAAACTCTAAAATAGGCTTCAGTGATTTGTATTTATTTGCTCCTGATTTAAAGAAAAATGAGATACTTAAACAATATCCCAAATCAGTACTAAATATAGATGCCAGCTTAAGAGGTAAAGTAAATGATTTAAATATAAACGCATTACACATTAGTGGTTTAGGTAGTACAATATTGGATATTTCGGGACAAATAAAAAATGTAACTAATCCTAATTTACTAAATTACAATATCGCCATTAACGAGTTAAAGACAACTAAAAAGGATATACAAAACTTAGCTCCTAGAAATAGTATCCCCTCAAACATTGAGCTACCCCAAACTATTTCTTTAAAAGGTAATGCCAGAGGTAATACCTTCTCTATTCTATCCCATCTAAATATAAATACCAGTTTAGGAAACCTTAGACTAGATGCCTATGCTAACCTTAAACCCAAAAATAGAGAAAAGTACACCATTCTAGCGGATGCGGACAACATCGTTCTAGGAAAATTATTAAGGAATAAAGATTTAGGAATATTTTCAGGAGAAATAAAAGCAAATGGAGTAGGGTTTAACCCTAAAACGGCCCAAACATCAATCAACGGAAATATTAAAAAATTTGACTTTAAAGGCTATCGCTATACAGGTGTTAATCTCAAAGGTAGTCTAATGACAGGGAGATTAACTGCTCATATTATGTCTAAAGACCCTAATGCTAATTTAGATCTTAAGCTAGCAGGCAACCTCAACAAAACCTCGAATATAAAACTCAACGGAAATATTGAATTACTAAATCCATATAAGCTAAATTTATATAAAGAACCGCTAGCCATATCAGGTAAAATAGATAGTGATTTTAGTAATATTAACCCAGATTTTCTCAACGGCTATATTCTTTTAGAGAATTTTAAAATCACACACAAAGACCAAACTTTACCTTTACAAGAGATTAAACTTGAAGCATTATCTACCCCTAATGAGAACAAAATAAATTTAAAATCTCAAGTTATAGATGCCTCTATACAAGGCAAATATAAACTTACCCAAATTTCTGATGTTTTCCTAAAAACACTTAATAATTACTATGAATTCAGCCCTGCCTCTAAGTACAAAAAGAACTTAGAACCTAACCAGCACTTCACGTTGAATGCTAAAGTAAAAGATGACAATCTTCTAAGAATATTTGTACCTGATTTAAAATATTTTGATGGAGGAGATATAACAGGTGCTTTTGATTCAAATCAACAAAAGATAGAGTTTCAGGCGGATTTCCCAGTAGTAGAATATGCAGAATATAAACTTAGTGGGCTATCACTTAACATAAACAACAGTCAAGAAGAACTAAGATATAGACTCGGTCTAACAGAGGTAACTAATGAAAATTTAGCCTTACATCAACTCGATTTGAATGGAACCATTAACAATAATAATATCGGAATTAACTTTAGCACTAAAGACTCCAAAGGGACAGAGCAATATGCGTTAGCTGGTATATTTAGAAATGAAAAAAACATCAATAAATTTAGTTTTATTCCGCAAGGTTTAATGCTCAACTATGATAAATGGCAGGTAGAAGAGCAAAATGTTATCGGCTTTGGAAAGGAAGGTATATTTGCTGATAACTTTAATCTTACCAAAGGAAACTCTTCCATTTCGTTGCAAAGCCAAGAACAAAAATTAGGTAGCCCATTAAATATCTCCATCTCTAATTTTAAAGTAGAAGATATTACAGAGATGGTAAAAAAAGACAGTCTTATTGCTAGTGGCTCTGTTAATGGTAATGCATTAGTCTCTACTTTTAAGCCCAATTTAAAGGTAGATGCAGACCTAAATATATCTAACCTAAAGCTAAAAGGAAACAGAGTAGGAAATCTAGATATAAAAGCCAATACCAAAGTGATTGACTTAATTGATACCAAAATTGCTCTTACAGGAGAAGGCAATGATGTACAATTAGAAGGTAACTATCACCTCAAAAAAGGGGACTTAGGATTTATTTTAAACCTTAATAATCTTTCCACTAAAACTTTAGAGGCGTTTGCCTTAGGTAATATAAAAAATGGAGAGGGCTATTTTAGTGGAAAACTAAACATCAATGGTACGGCTCAAAAACCTCAAATAAGAGGTGGGATAAAATTCAATAATGTAGGGCTAGAGATTGCTAAAACAGGAACTGTTTTTAAAAATATTGAAGATGAAATAAGGTTTTCAGGACAAAATATTGTTTTTGAACAATTTAAATTGCGTGATACAGAAAATAACAATTTACTCATAAACGGAGATATACAAACCGAATATTTCAAGAAATATGCTTTCAATCTTGATGTTAATGCCAAAGATTTTAAGCTAGTAAATTCTGAAAAAGATAATGATAAAATGATGTACGGTGTACTCTCTCTAGATACCAATCTAAGGATAAGAGGTAATTTGGATTTGCCAAAAGTGGACGGGACATTATCTGTAACCGATGCCACAGATTTTACCTTTATACTCCCTCAAAGTACTCCTACGAAACAAGATAGAGAAGGTATTGTTGAATTTGTAGACAAAGCTAAATTTGGATTGGCTAAAAATGAGGCAGCAGACACTTTAAGCTCCAAAAATCAACTTAAAGGTATGGATATCTCGGTTAATATAGATATAGATAAAAATGCGAAAATGTCTCTAGTTATAGATAAAGCCAATGGCGATTTTGTAAAACTACAGGGGCAAGCACAGCTCACAGGAGGTGTATCTCCTTCCGGAAGAACCACTCTCGTAGGTGTCTATGAGGTACATTCTGGAGCCTATGAGATGTCCGTGAATATGCTCAGAAGAAAATTTGAAATAAAAAAAGGAAGTACCATTACATGGAACGGAGAACCTACTGAAGCCGATATGAATATAACTGCAATTTATACCACAGAAACGGCTCCTCTAGATTTGGTACAGCAACAGTTGGCAGGACTTAGCCCAAGAGAGCTTAATCAGTATAAACAACGTATTCCTTTTAATACCCACCTCATTATGAAAGGTGAACTCATGAAGCCCGAAATCTCTTTTGACATTACAACAGAGGATAAGAACGCCGCAGTAAGTTCTACCGTAATATTAAATACAGAGCAAAGACTAGCTCAGCTTCGTCAAGAAACTTCAGAGTTAAACAAACAGGTCTTTGCCCTTCTACTCCTCAATCGTTTTATTGGAGAAAACCCTTTTGAAACGAGTTCAGGAATATCCGCTGAATCAATGGCAAAACAAAGTGTTAGTAGAATTTTAAGCCAAAGTTTAAACGATTTAGCTGGAGATTTAATTGCTGGTGTAGAACTTAATTTTGATCTAGAATCGTCAGATGATTATTCTACTGGAGAAAGAACCTCAAGAACAGACCTAAATGTAGCTTTGAGTAAAAAATTACTTAATGATAGGCTCAAGGTATCTTTAGGTAGTAATTTTGGATTAGAAGGAGCTACTAGACCTGGAGAACAAGCCTCTAATATAGCAGGAGATATTATGGTAGATTATATGCTTTCTAAAGACGGTAGATATCTTCTAAGAACTTACAGAAAAAACCAATATCAAGTAGCTCTACAAGGGCAAGTTATAGAAACAGGATTAGGCTTTGTAATCACTCTGGATTACAACGACCTTAGAGAAATTTTAAAAAAGAAAAAGAATAAAAAACAATAGAATATCTTTCTTCAAAAATGAAACATATAATCAAACAATATTCAATATTCATACACATTGTTTATATCAGTATTTTTATAGTAGGCTGCTCTGGAGCTTCTACCCTTAAAGAAGGAGAAATTTTATATACTGGAGCTAAAATCAAAATAAAATCAGAACAATTGGACAAAAACGATATTTCTGAGCTGAAAAAAGGTACGGAGAGCAAACTTTCTCCTAAACCTAATGCTTCATTTTTAGGAATGCGTCCTAGATTGTATTTTTATAAATGGGCAGGAGAAACTAAACAAAATAAAGGTCTGCGATATTGGATTAAAAATAAACTAGGAGAAAAACCTATTCTTCTACAAGATGTAGATAGAGAGTTTAATAAAGAAATTACCGTTAATTATGCAGAAAATATTGGCTATTTTAATACTAAAGTAAGATATGATACCCTCACAAAAGGTAGAACTGCTAAGGTTTTATATACTATAACTCCTTACAATAGATATTTTATAGATACCGTAAACTTCCTGTCTTCCACCAATGAAGAGGTAGTAGAAGATATAAAAGCAACACAAAAACAAAGCCTAATAAAACCACAAGAACCCTATAATCTCGAAATAATAAAAAATGAGAGACTCCGTATAGATACTTATATGAAGGAGAATGGATATTATTATTTTAGTCCAGATAACATCATTATTCAAGCGGATAGCACTGTAGGAAACAATAAAGTTGCAGTCAATGTAAAACTAAAAGACCAAACTCCAGAACTTAGCAAAAAAAAGTTTAGTATAGATAAAGTAATTATTTACCCCGATTATAGCATACAAAATGTAGAGAAAGGAAATATTACCATTCCCACTACGACTGACGGTCTAGAAGTTTACAAAGACATGTACATTATAGACCCTGAAAAAAAATTTAAACCACAAGTTTTTGATAGGACTATGTACTTTCACTCAGGTGAAATTTATAACAGAAGAGACCATAACCTTACGCTTAAAAGACTTATAAATCTAGGTGTTTTTAAGTTTGTGAAAAATCAGTTTATCATTTCAGATTCTCTAAATAATAAGTTTGATGTGTACTATCTACTCACCCCAAACAATTTTCAATCACTCCGTATCGAAGCATTAGGTAAGACTAATTCTGCAAACTTTAACGGCGGAGAGATAAATATCAATTGGCTTCATAGAAACTTATTTAGAGGTGCTGAACAGCTAAGAATTACTTCTTATGGAGGTATGGACGTACAAGCTGGAGGTCCTAGAGCTTTCAGTAATATATTGAGATTTGGAGGCAACGCTCAACTTACTTTCCCAAGGATTATAGCTCCTTTTAAGTTTCATACCAGTTCAGAATTTGTTCCAAGGACACAAATAAATCTAGGATACGACTATCAGCGAAGAACAGGACAGTATACTCTACATAACTTTAGTACCTCTTTTGGCTATTTGTGGAAAGAAAATGCACAGAGAGAGCACGACCTTAAAATATTTAGTGCTACTTATGTTAACCCTCAGAATATTTCAGATGAATATAAATCCCTAGCAAAGAGCTATCCTAGTTTAGCTAGAGCAATAGAAAGACAGTTAGTTTTTGGACCTATGTACCAATATACATACACCAATACCATCATACCTAGAACACACCAATTCTACTTTCGTGGTATAGCCGACTTATCAGCCAATCTTACAGGATTACTGTCCAATGCAAATGCAAAAGAAGGAAGACAAAAAACCATACTAGGTGTACCCTTTAGCCAGTATGCAAAATTGGATACAGACTTTCGTTACTACTATAATATAAACTCTAAAAATGTTTTAGCTGCAAGGCTAATGATGGGATTAGCTTACCCTTACGGCAATTCTATTACAGTACCTTTTTCTAGACAATTTTTTGTAGGAGGAAGTAATAGTATCAGAGCCTTTAGAGCTAGAACACTAGGTCCAGGTAGTTATGACCCAAGAAACCAACAAGGTAGTTTCTTTTTAGACCAAGCTGGAGATATTAGACTGGAAACTAACCTAGAATATCGTTTAAACATCTATCGTTTTCTTAATTTAGGTTTATTTTTAGACGCTGGTAACATTTGGCTTATCAATGATGACCCTACTCGCCCAGGTGCCAAATTTAGTAAAGACTGGACTTCCGAAATTGCCGTAGGAGGAGGCTTAGGGCTTCGATTTGATTTTAATATATTTGTACTAAGGACAGATCTTGCCATTCCTTTAAGAGTACCTTATTATAGTAAAGATGAACGATGGAGGTTTAATCATATTGATTTTAACAACTCTTCTTGGAGAAGAGATAATCTAATCCTAAACATAGCCATCGGCTATCCTTTTTAGAAATTTAGATAAAAAGACCATTATGAAAAAGAATTTTAAATTTTATTGGGAAACTATAAAAAAAGCCGTTACAGAATGGAGTAGCTCTAACGCTGATAGAGATGCTGCAGGAATTGCCTACTATGCCATATTTTCCATACCTGGATTACTTATCATTTTAATTTGGCTTATGGGATTTATTTTTGGTGATGCTAATTTCCAACAGAAAATACAAGAAGAAGTAACCCAAGCTATGGGTTCAGACACTGCAAAAAGTTTAGATGATATTCTAAAATCCTCAATGATAGACCAAGACGGAATCATCATGAGAATTATTGGGGTTGCAACACTCATTTTTGGTGCTACCACTTTATTTTTTCAGCTTCAAAAATCACTCAATGAGTTATGGGATGTAAAAGCAGAGCCCAAAAGAGCTTTATTAAAATTCTTGACAGACCGCGCTAACTCGTTAGGCATGATACTCATTATTGGATTTTTAATGATGATAACCATGGTACTCTCTACACTTATAGGGTTAGCTAACGAGTTTATTTCTCAACACCTAGGGTTAGAAACTTACTATATTATACAGATTATAAATATCTCCGTAGGCTTCTTTATCGTTGTATTACTATTTGCTCTTATGTTTAAAGTTCTTCCAGATGTTCAACTCTCTTGGCGTTCTGTATGGGTAGGAGCATTTATTACTGCGTTTTTGTTTACTTTAGGTAAATTTTTATTAAGCCTTTATTTCAGCAACTTCAAGCCTACATCTGCATTCGGAGCAGCAGGCTCTGTTATTTTAATTATGATGTGGATAAATTATACTTGCAGACTCATCTTTTTTGGAGCAGTATTTACTAAAGTTTATACTTACCGTAAAGGTCTAAAAATACAGCCTTCTCAACATGCTAAATGGACTTCCGACAGAAGAGAGCCTTCTTCATACTAACCATTTTCTCTAGATATGAGCAAAAAATTTCAGCATAAAAATGTTCTCATCACGGGAGGAGCTAGTGGCATTGGGAAAATTATGGCTAGGCTTTCGTTAGAGAAAGGAGCGAAAGTAATTCTTTGGGATATTGACCAATCAAAAATTGATGAAACTATCCTCCAGTTTTCATCACTAGGTTCTATCTTTGGATATAAAGTAGATGTTTCCAACTACGACGAAGTACAACGCATCGCTACAAAAACTAAACAAGACATTGGTAATATTGATATTCTAATCAATAATGCCGGAATTGTGGTTGGCAAATATTTCCACGAACATTCTCAAAAGGATATTTTAAAAACCATAGAAATCAATACCAATGCACCTATGGTAATCACTAATCTATTTTTACAGGATATGCTCACACAAAATTCAGGACATATCTGTAATATTGCCTCTTCGGCAGGATTGGTATCTAACCCTAAAATGTCCGTATATGCAGGGAGCAAATGGGCTGTTGTTGGTTGGTCTGATAGCCTTAGGTTAGAAATGGAACAGTTGAAAAAAAACATCAAGGTAACTACCATTATGCCTTACTACATCAACACTGGAATGTTTGATGGCGTAAAATCCGTTCTACCTATATTAGACCCTGAAAAAGCAGCTAAAACTATCATCAGTGCCATAGAAAACGACAGGAAAATGGTAACGCTTCCTAGCTACATCTATCGTTTAACTCGTATAGGTCAAGGGTTATTCCCACTTCGTTTTTTTGATTGGTTTGCGGGAAGTTTACTAGGAATCTATAAAACAATGGCTGATTTTAAAGGTCATAAAAAATAATTACGCTCATGGAAACGCCAAAAACCCAAATATCAGCACTCGTCCAAAAGCAAAAAGCATTTTTTGCAACCCAACAAACCAAAGTTATTGATTTTAGACTAAAGAAGCTATCTCTACTAAAACAAGCTATACTAAAGTATCAACCCAAAATAGAAGACGCCTTATGGAAAGATTTACACAAATCTAAAGAAGAGGTTTACCTTACGGAAATCAGCATTGTTCTAAGTGAAATTAATTATCATTTAAAAAAATTAAAAAGTTGGGCTCGTCCTAAGAGGGTTTGGTCGCCTATTTCGGTACTTCCCGCATCTAGCCATATCATCTACGAACCTTTGGGTGTGGCTCTTATTATCTCTCCGTGGAATTATCCGTTCCAGCTTCTTATCAATCCTCTAGTAGGAGCTATTTCCTCTGGCTGTTGTGCTTTACTAAAAGCCTCTCCTGACGCTCCACATCTTGCGAATGTAGTGGAAGAAATGCTAACAGAATATTTTCCGCCAGAGTACATTACTCTTGTTAAAGGTGGACGAGAAACCAACACCTACTTGCTGGAGGAACGCTTTGATTTTATTTTCTTTACAGGAAGTCCTTCTCTAGGAAAAGTGGTTATGAAAGCAGCATCAGAAAATCTAACGCCTATCGTGTTAGAATTAGGTGGCAAAAGCCCTTGTATTGTGGATAAAGATGCAAACCTCAACCTTGCTGCCAAAAGAATTGCGTGGGGAAAACTCATCAATGCTGGGCAGACCTGCATCGCTCCAGATTATCTTTGGGTACACCGTTCAGTAAAAAAAGAACTTCTTGAGAAAATAACCCACCACATCAAAGAAATGTATGGCACCGATGTTAAATCTAGCCCTTTTTATCCTCGTATTATAAATGATAAATCCGTAGAAAGGCTTTCTAAATTTCTTAATGAAGGAAATATTTATTTAGGTGGAGAAGTAGATTTTAGTCAAAAATACATCGCACCAACTATTATAGATAATGTAGAGCCTCACTTCGCTATTATGCAAGAGGAAATTTTTGGACCATTGTTACCTGTAATGACATTTGAACATATTGATGAACCTATCTCATACATCAATCAAAATGAAAAACCATTAGCTTTATATTATTTTGGGAAAAATAAAACTGCTAAAGAGGTGATTTCAAAAACTAGTTCAGGCGGAGGTTGTATCAACGATACGCTTATGCATATTGCCAATCATCATCTTCCTTTCGGTGGTGTTGGGAATAGTGGTATGGGCAAATATCACGGAAAGTACAGTTTTCTAGCCTTCAGTAATGAAAGAGCTATCGTAAAAACACCTACATTTTTAGACCTTCCGTTCAAGTATGTTCCATTCAAGTTTTTTAAGTGGGTAAAGAAAATGATATAGTTTTGCCAATAAAAAACCTCAGCACGAATATTTCGCCTGAGGTTTTTAAAAAAGTCAATCAAGTATCAAAAATGTAGCAATTAATCTACATCTTTATTCAAAAATTTGTTTTCTCTAAGTTCTACTCTGCCGTTGTTATCAGCTAAAAAACTACTGATACGCTCATCAGAAGGGCTGTCATCTAGCTTAATATTTTTTCTTCTGAAAGCAGGTATTGTTTCAAAAACATTTTCCTCATCTACATTCTGATAACGAGAATTAAATTCTTTTAGCTTATTTCTTCTCTCCTGTACCTTAGAATCTTCTACTTTCTTCTCTATAAAAGTAAAAAGTGTTTCTTCTTGAGCTATTTCTTCATTACGAAACACAGGCTCGTCTTCCACCTCCTGAACCACTTGAGGTTCTTGAGACGCAATAGTATTAGATGTAGGTTTTATTTCCTCTTCAAAAACAGTTTCTTCTTCTTTTATTTTAAAACTGAACTCTACTGGTTTTTCATCTAAGAATAAAGATTTGGTAGGCTGTATGCTACTTTCATCTTTTGAATCAAAAGTAAAAGATATTCCTTTCGGTTCTTCGTATCCTTCATCATAAGAGAATAAATCTAACTCATTGTTTTCGTCCTCAAACTCTTCGTTAACCTCTTCAACATAGGTCATTGGTTGTACTTCTTGAACCGCTAACTGCTCTCCGCTTAATCTATTTGCTGAAAATTGTGGCGAAGAAAAATCATCTTCTTCATCTAGCTTCACGATGTTTTTCTCTGTAGCAACAGAACCTAGTTCTGCATTCTTAGCATCAGAAGAAATTTTAAAAGGTGACTCTCTTCTAACTGAATTTGCCGTTTCGTGTAAAGGTACCTTAACTACTTCCGTAGGACCTGCATTGATGTGGTTTTCATTAGTAAATCCCGTAGCAATTACCAATACTCTAATAGCATCACCAAGTTCTTCATCTGTACCTACACCAAAGATAATGTTAGCTGTATTTCCTGCTTCATTTTGGATATAATCGTTGATAAGACCAATTTCGTCCATCGTAGCTTCAGAAGCCTCATCAGAACCACTCTGAATAAGAAGCAATACATCTTGAGCTCCTGTAATTTTGTTATCATTAAGAAGCGGGGAGTCTAATGCTTTTTTAACAGCTTCCTCCGCTCTCTTCTCTCCTGTAGCACTTCCCGTGGACATTAAGGCTGTACCTGAATTCTGCAACACCGACTTAGCATCACGGAAGTCAATATTGATAACAAAAGAACCAGTAATTACCTCTGCCATACCTTTGGCTGCATTGGTAAGCACCTCATCTGCTTTAGAAAAACCTTGTTTAAATCCTAAATTACCAAACTGTTGTCTTAGTTTATCGTTGTTTATCACGATAAGAGAATCCACATTATTTCTTAGTTTCTCTAGCCCTGCTTCAGCTTGGTCTAATCTTCTTTTTCCTTCAAAAGAAAACGGAACTGTAACGATAGCGACCGTTAAAATACCCATTTCTTTCGCCGCCTTAGCAATGATAGGTGCGGCACCCGTACCTGTACCACCACCCATACCAGCGGTAATGAACACCATTTTGGTATTTTGTCCTAGAGTGCTTTTTATTTCGTCTATACTCTCTATTGCAGCCTTTTCTCCCACTTCTGGGTCTGCACCAGCACCTAAGCCTTCTGTAGTTGTGATACCTAACTGAACTTTATTAGAAACAGGATTGTTATTCAGCGTTTGTGCATCTGTATTACAAATGACGAAATCTACGCCGTGAATCCCTTTTTCATACATGTGTTTTAAGGCATTGTTTCCGCCACCACCTACACCTATCACCTTGATAATAGATGAGTTGCCTTTTGGTAAATCAAATTCAAAACCTGTTTTATTGGTATTTTCCATTACTTCATTTTAAATGACTAAATTACTTAATTATTCCGATTCCTCAAAGAATTTTTTTATCTTTTCTAAGATGTTTTGCCCTATGGTAGGCTTTCTAGAGGCATTTTGCTGAACCACAGTCTCATTATGAGTTGATTCGGTACTTTCTAAAACTTTATCCTCTTGGTTAGTTTTATCAGCAACCGTTTGGTTAGAAACAGATATTTCTTCTTGAACTAAAGAATTAGTTTTTTTATCTCTAATAGACAAACTTTCCATTAAAAGCCCTATAGATGTTGCAAATTCAGGGCTTTTTAAATGCTGATTTTTATCGTTCGAAATATATTCATTAGCGTAACCTATACGGCTATCAAACCCTGTGATATAATTTGCGAGCTGTCTCAGATGTTTTAGGTTAGAACCACCACCTGTAAGCACAATCCCTGCAATGAGTTTTCTTTTTTTCTCGTGTGCTCCATAGGCTTTGAGTTCGGTGTTTACCATCTCCAAAATTTCTTCTACTCTGGCATGAATAATTTTTGCTAATGTTTTTAGAGAAATTTCTTTTTCAGTTCTTCCATGAAGCCCAGGAATGGTAACAAAAGTACTCTCCTTCTCCAATTCTGGAACGGCAGAGCCAAAACGAACTTTAAGTTGCTCCGCGTGTTTTTCTATAATAGAACAGCCATCTTTAATATCTTCGGTAATAATACCTCCTCCGTAAGGGATAACACAAGTATGGCGGATAATATTATCCTTAAATATTGCAATATCAGTAGTACCACCACCTATATCTACAATAGCTACTCCAGCCTCTTTTTCTTCCTTAGTCAAAACTGCTTCGGACGATGCCAATGGCTCCAAAGTAAGCGATTCCATCTCTAGCCCTGCTTCTTTAACGCATCTGCTGATATTTTTAATGCTACTCATCTGCCCTACTACCACATGGAAATTAGCCTCAAGGCGTTTCCCGTGCATTCCTATTGGCTCTTGGATTTCGCCCTCCGAGTCTACCTTATATTCTTGTGGAAGTACATGGATAATCTCTTCACCAGGAAGCATCACCAATTTCTTAACTTGATTTTTAAGCTCTTCTATATCCTCTTCCGTGATATATTGGTCTGGATTTTCTCGCATAATATAATCCGAGTGTTGCAAAGAACGGATATGTTTACCTGCAATCCCCACCGTTACCTTAGTAATAGGCACACCTGCACTTTTTTGAGCCTCGCTAACAGCTGTTTTAATGGAATTGATGGTTTGGGCAATGTTGTTTACAATCCCTTTATGTACACCTAAACTAGGTGCCACACCTACTCCCATAACCTCTATCTTACCGTACTGATTACGACGACCAACGATAGCAACAATCTTGGTGGTCCCAATGTCTAATCCTACTGAATACTCTTGGCTTTCCATTTATTTTGATTTGAATTTGATTTTATTTGTTCTTTTCTTCTTCTTTATCTGTTTCTTCTTTGTAACCTTTACTAAGTGTAGTTACAATCTGATTATCATATTTCAATGATATTTTGGTGTATTTATCAGATGGTTGATAAACCAAATACTTTTCTACAAACGCTTTGAAACCTTTTACTTTGAAATCTATATTTTCCAAGCTTCCTAGTTCTACTCTGTAGTTTTCTTCATTGGCAATAAGATAATAATTTTCTCTCTCTTTTACAATGCCAATGAAAAACTTTTTACTAAAGTCGTCTTGATTTATCTTTTTTACCAATTCTATCAATTGAGGATATTCCTCTGGTTGCACATTACCACTTATGAGCATACACGATGCTGAATAGTTACGATTGATAGGAAACTCAACACCCTTTTCATCTACATAAACCTCTTTTTTTCCTTTACTCAAACGGAATACAGGTACTCTTTGTACAATATCTAAATGCAATATACCATCAAGACTAAGATAAACATTGGCACTATCCACCGCAGAATATTCTGCAATTTTTCTTTCTAATTTTGGGATATCAATATCCCCAACTCTATTGGTAGTATTGGCTTTTTTAACAATGCTTTCTATTTCTTTCTCATCAATAAAATAGACTGGCTTCTCTCCTTGAATAATATTAACAGCCACTTTATCCATAGAGGTATTATTAAATCTTTTCAATGAAAAGTTTAACAAAAATCCTAGTAGGATAATCGTAACGGCTATTTTTAATATTCTGTATTTGTTCTTCATTTTAAAGTTCTATGCTTCTTTTAACCAGCTTACAATACCATCATAAAGCGTGTCTATATCTCCTGCACCTACCGTAAGTAAAATGTCAAAGTTTTTATTTTTAATTTTACCAAAAGCATCCGACAAACTAGAAACCTCCTTGTCCGCCAATGTTACTTTCTCTAGCAACCAGTCTGAACTGATGCCCTCAAAATCCTTCTGCAATTCTCGCGCGGGATAAATATCTAAAAGCATCAACTCATCTCCTTGCGATAAACTTTTAGCAAAATCATCTGCAAAATCTCGCGTTCTACTGAACAAGTGCGGCTGGAATACTACCAAAAGTTTCTTATCGGGATAGAATGTTCGGATAGAACCAATCACCGCATTAAGCTCCGTAGGATGATGAGCATAATCGTCTATATAAATCTTTCCGTTAGGGAAAATATGCTTGGTATATCTCCTTTTAATACCTTTAAATTTAGCCAAAGCCTCTTTTAAATCTTCTAAAGAAACACCCATTTTGTGCAAAACCGCCAATGCTGCCGTGGCATTTTCCACATTATGAATGCCTGGTATTTCCCAGCTAAAGCGTTGAGTTTCTCCGTCTGGAGTATAGAAATTAAACGATATAGAATCTCCCTCCAACCTCAACTCGTCTGAATAATAGTCTGCCTTTTCGTTCACGGCGTAGGTGGTTGCGTTTCTATCCAAGTTTATACCTTTTCGTACAAAAAGCTGACGCTCTTCCGATACCAAATGGGCAAAATCTCTAAAGCCTTTTTCTATGGTAGATTTGTCCCCATAAATGTCCAAATGGTCTGCATCTGTAGAAGTTATAATTGCCCAATCTGGAGCTAAATTAAGAAAACTTCTATCGTACTCGTCGGCTTCCACTACGGAATAATCTTTCCCATTAAATATAAAATTAGACCCAAAGTTTTCGGCAATACCTCCTAAAAAACCAGAAAATGGTAAATTATCTTCCTTACAAAGATGGGCTACCAAGCTAGAAGTAGTAGTTTTACCGTGAGTTCCAGCAACAGCGATGCACTCGGTTTCGCTAGTAATAAGCCCTAGAACCTTCGCTCGTTTAAGTACCGTAAAACCTTTTTCTTGAAAAAAATCTAAAATACCTAATTGTTTAATTGCTGGCGTATAAATTACTAAAGTATCTTCGGGTTTAAAGGCTTTTATTTGCTCATCAATACTATCTTCAAAACTAATTTTTATACCTTCCGAAGCAAGTGCTGAAGTTAGTTTAGTAGAAGTTTTATCATAGCCTAAAACCGTTTTCCCAATGGAATGGAAGTATCTCGCCAAAGCAGACATACCTATCCCTCCAATGCCTATGAAATAAAAATTTTGATATGTACTAATATTTTGCATTTCTATTTAAAAACTTTAATTATTTCATCTACAATTTCCTCTGTAGCCTTTGGTTTTGCGAAATAAGATAGGTTTTGCCCCATTTCCTTTCGTAAATTTTCGTTACCACAAATTTCTGAAAGCATATTCCAAAAACGCTCTTTCATCTCCACATCTTTTACCATTCTTGCTGCATTTTTCTCAACTAAAACCATTGCATTTTTGGTCTGATGATCCTCTGCTGCGAAGGGAAGAGGCACCAATAAAATAGGCTTCTTAACTACCGCCAACTCCGAAATAGCAATCGCACCTGCTCTAGACACAATCACATCTGCCGCAGAATAAGCTAATGCCATATCTGTGATAAATTCCTTTAGTTGGATTGTATCTTCTTCTAAATTAACCTTATCTTTAATCGTTTGATATTCTGTTTTTCCTGTTTGCCAAATCAGTTGCCAACCTTCCTTTTTAATCCTATCCAAATTTTCTAACCAACCATTATTAAGTGTTCTAGACCCCAACGAACCTCCTACGGAAAGAATACTCAATTTATTAGGGTCTAATCCTAACTTTTCCTTAGCCGTAGCAGTATCTGTAAGCCCCTCCATTAAAGATTGTCTAATAGGATTTCCCAAAAAAATCGTCTTGGTTTTTGGAAAAAAATGAGCCATATCAGGATACGCCGTAAAAACAGCCTTAGCTTTCTTTCCTAAGAAAAGATTAGTTTTACCAGGTAGAGAGTTTTGCTCCTGAACAAAATTAGGCACATCCAAACGAGAAGCCATATATAAAGCTGGACCACTGGCAAATCCGCCTGTACCTATTGCCACATGAGGTTTAAAATCTTTTATTATGCGATTGGCTTTCCTAACACTAGAAACAATTTTGAAAGGCAGTTTAAAATTCGCTAAAAGACTGCTCCTATTAAATCCTGAAATGTTAAGTCCTTCTATTCTAAACCCAGCTTGAGGCACTTTCTCCATCTCCATCTTATTCTCTGCCCCAATGAACAAAAATTCCGCTTTCGGAAAGCGCCTTTGTATCTCTTGAGCAATGGCTATCGCAGGAAAAATATGTCCTCCCGTACCACCTCCACTCATTAAAACTCGAGGTGCAAAATCTTGATTGATATAATGTATATTTTCTGACATTTTATTCTTTAATATTAAATTAGCTTTTAGGCAATATCATTTATTTCCTCGATGTTTTGTTTTTTACCAATGCCTTCTTCATCATAAATTTGTATCCTAGAGCTAATATTGAGTATTAAACCTAATTGAGCGTAAGTTACTAACATAGAAGTACCTCCGTAGCTTATCAACGGTAAAGGCTGTCCCGTTACAGGAATAAGATTAAGTGCCACCATAATATTAGCACTGAGCTGAATGAAAATCATAATTCCTAAAGAGAGCACCAATAAAGAACCAAAGAAAGCCCTCGTTCTACTCGCTATAATCAGTATTCTTATAATGATAATAAAATACATACCCAATAAGCCAACTGCACCTATCACCCCATACTCTTCTACAATAATGGCAAAAATAAAATCTGATGCCGACTGTGGCAGCCTCTGTTTAAGAGCACTTTTGCCTGGTCCTTTACCTGTAATACCTCCGTGTACTATCGCCGCCTTAGCGTGCATCACTTGGTAATTTTTAGCCTTTACTGCATCTCTTTCAGCACTATCTAATTGTGCATCTTTTGAAGAGGAGAAAGATTCTACCCTACTTATCCAAGTATGAACACGGTTGTTAGGCATTAAATTAGTGTTCAATGCTACCAAAATAAAAATAATAGACGCTAAGCCCGACAAAGAGACAAACCCTGCAATATACTTCCAAGGGAATTGCCCTATTACAAGGACAATTAGAGAAGTAGCTAAAATCATAAGTGCTGTGGAGCCGTTATCTTTGGCTACTAAAATAAATACCAATAGTATTGGTCCAAAAACATACATAATGTTTTCTATGGGAAGCCTTTGTCTTTGAATATTTTTGGTTAAATAACGGCATAGATAGATAACTAACATCAAAGCTGCCAACGCCGACGGCTGAAATGAAATTGCCGTACCTGGTATTTTAAGCCATCTAGAAGCACTCGCCCCATCTATGGTTTGCCCTGTAAAAATGGTAACTCCTAAAAGAATCACAGAAAGTACAAGAAGTATGGAGCTCAACTTCCCTATAAATTCATATTTTATAGCTCCGATGACTCTCATCAAAAACAATCCCAAAGCAATAAACATCACATGCTTGATAAGGTGGCTAGTGGTTGTCCCTGTATTTACAATGTATTCTAAATTAGAACTCGCCGAATAAACAGGAAGTATAGAGAATACAGAAATAAGAATTACTGTAATCCACAGCACTCTGTCTCCTTTTAGATATTCTATTTTTTTATTTACTTCTGTATGCTCCATTGTTTATTATTTTAGAACCTCAGCTTTAAACTTTTCGCCTCTATCTTCGTAGTTTTCAAACAAATCAAAACTTGCACAGCACGGCGAAAGGAGTACAGCATCTCCCGCTTCTGCTATGGATTTTGAAATTTTAATAGCTTCTTCCATACTAGAAGTATTATAAATAAACTCTTTTTTATCTCTAAAGAAATCTATAATCTTTTGGTTATCTATACCTAAACAAACAATTGCTTTTACTTTTTTCTTAACCAGTTCTTCTATTTCGGTGTAATCATTGCCTTTATCCACTCCTCCTACAATCCAAACAGTAGGCTGTGTCATACTTTCTAAAGCATAGTAAGTAGCGTTTACATTAGTCGCTTTACTATCATTGATAAATTTAACTCCATTAAGATTAGCTATTTCCTGTAACCTATGGTCTACAGCCTGGAAAGTCATCAATGAATTTCTAATACTTTCATTGCTAATGTTAAGTATTTTACCCGCTATAGACGCAGCTAAACTGTTAGCCACATTATGATTTCCGATAAGAGCTAAGTCTCTAATTTTCATAGTAAACTCATCTTTAAGTTTTACCACAATGCTTTCATCGTCCATATATCCGCCCTCTACTAGAGTTTCTTTTATGGAGAATGGCACTTTTTTAACCTTTAAATCTAACTCCTGAAGAATTTTTTGACTCATTTCATCATCTTTATTATAGATGAAGAAATTGTCGTATTCTTGATTTTCAGTAATTCGGAATTTAGCTAAAGCGTACTCCTCATAATTATAATTGTATTGGTCTAAATGGTCTTGACTCAAATTGAGAAGCAATGAAATGTATGGCCTAAAATTCTGAATATCATCCAGTTGAAAACTACTGATTTCCAAAACATAATAATCAAAAGATTCATCGGCTACTTGTTTAGCAAAACTCTTACCTATATTGCCTCCCAAACCTACATTCATTCCATTATCTTTAAGGATATGATAGATGAGAGAAGTAGTAGTAGTTTTACCATTACTGCCCGTAATTGCCACAATTTTAGCATTAGTAAATTCCGATGCAAATTCTATTTCGGAAGACAGTCTTATCCCTTTCTGATTGATTTTAAATACAATATCTGCCTTTTTAGGAATACCTGGACTTTTGACCACCCAATCGGCATTTAAAATTCGTTCTTCATCGTGCTGACCTTCTTCAAATTCTATATTATTCTCTATCAGTTGTTTTTTATACTCTTCTTTTATACTTCCTCTATCGGATACAAAAACCTCCATACCTTTCTTTTTAGCAAGGTAGGCTGCTCCAAAACCACTTTCTCCAGCTCCTAAAACTACTATTTTCATATTCCTTAATATTTTTATTGAAAATACTTATCTGATTTTAAGTGTAATTAAACATACAATTGCTAAAACTACCCCTATGATTATCATTCTATTAACAATCTTACTTTCGTGGTAACCGCTCTTCTGATAATGATGATGAAGAGGAGACATTTTAAACAATCGGTTATTTTGAGCATATTCTAATCCATACTTTTTCTTTCTGTATTTGAACACTGCTACCTGAAGCATTACCGATAAGTTTTCAATTAAAAAGATTCCACATAGCACAGGTATCAATAATTCTTTTCTTAGAATAATGGATAAAACCGCAATAACTCCGCCTAACATTAAACTCCCTGTATCTCCCATAAACACTTGGGCAGGATAGGTATTATACCAAAAGAAACCAATAACCGCCCCCACCATAGCTACCGCAAAAATGGTAGTTTCTCCCATATTAGGCAGGAACATAATATTGAGATAATCCGCAAAGATGATGTTCCCCGAAACATACGCAAAGAAAGCCAATGTGAGTAAGATAACGGCACTCGTACCTGCTGCTAGACCATCTATACCATCGGTAATATTAGCCCCATTGGAAACAGCCGTAACAATAAATATCGCCATCGGAATGAAAACCACCCAAGCCCATTCTTCCGCCTCTTGCTCATCCATCCAAAAGAGAATACCACTATAATCAAACTCGTTATTTTTAATCATTGGTACGGTAGAAATCACTTTTTTCTCTTCCTTCATAAAGTTCTTCTCTACATTGTTACGATTAATCTCTTTTGCATCTGCATATTTTCTTTTAACGGTAACATCAGAATTAAAAAACATTGTAACACCAACAATTAGCCCTAAACCAACTTGACCAATGACTTTAAATTTGCCGCTTAAACCATCTTTATTCTTCTTTATTTTCTTAAGGTAATCATCTATAAAGCCTATTGCTCCCATCCAAAGCACAGATACAATGAGTAGAATAATGTAAATATTCGTAATCTTAGTAAACAATAATACAGGTATTAAAGTGGCTATAATGATGATAAGACCTCCCATAGTAGGAGTGCCTTCCTTCTGTTTTTGCCCATCTAATCCTAAATCTCTTACCAACTCTCCCATCTGTTTTCTACGAAGAAAATTGATGATTTTTTTACCATAAACCAAAGCAATAATAAGTGACAAGAGAACCGCCATAGCAGCCCTAAAAGAAATGTACTTCAACAGGTTAAGACCTGGTATATGTATGCCGTTAGCCGTAAGATATTCGTATAAGTAGTATAACATATTTGTATTTCTTATTTTTAAATTATTGTTTTTCTATTTACTCATCATTTTACACAATTCTAATATTACCTCTTTATCATCAAAGTGATGTTTTACCCCATTAACTTCCTGATAAGTTTCGTGACCTTTCCCCGCCACAAGTATAATATCTTTTGGCTCTGCAAATTTTATAGCCATTTTAATAGCTTCCCTTCTGTCTGGAACTACCGTATATTTGCTAAAACATTGTGGCTCTACGCCCGCCTCTATTTCTTGGATAATGGTGTTAGGGGCTTCTGTTCTAGGGTTGTCTGATGTAATAATTGCTAGAGTAGATTTTTGTGTAGCTATTTTACCCATTTCAGGGCGTTTGCTATGGTCTCTATCGCCACCACAACCAAACACACTAATTAGTCTTTCGTTTTTAGTTCGTATTTCGTTGATAGAGTCTAGAATATTCTCTAAAGCATCTGGCGTGTGTGCATAATCCACCACAAAAAAGATTCCGCCTTCTGACTTTATCGTTTCAAACCTACCATTAACTCTTTTCAGCTGAGAAATTGCAGTAAGTATTTCCACCTCATCAAACCCTAGCTCTCTCGCTATACCAAACACTAAAAGCAAATTATAAACATTAAACTTCCCTGTTAGGCTCGTCCAAACTTCTTTACCATTAAAATTGAGCAACATTCCGTTAAAATCCACCTCTAACAATCGCCCATGATAATCGCTTAAAGTTTTTAACGCATAGGTTTTCTTTTTAGCCTTGGTGTTTTGGAGCATTACCAATCCGTTTTTATCATCTAAATTAGTAATTGCCACCGCAGAATCTGGCAAGTTATCAAAAAATAATTTTTTGGTATTAAGGTATTCCAAAAAAGTTTTATGATAGTCTAAATGGTCATGAGTAATATTGGTAAAACCTGCCACTTTAAAATGCAAACCTTCCGTTCTATTTTGATGAATACCGTGAGAAGAAACTTCCATAAAGGCATACTCACAACCCTGTGCCACGGCTTTTGCCAATAGTTCATTAAGTTTAACCACATCTGGTGTAGTGTGTGTAGATGGGAAAACCTCATCGCCAATTCTATACTCCACCGTAGAAATAAGTGCAGACGGATAACCTAAATTCTTAAAAACATCGAAAAGCAAGGTAGATACAGATGTTTTACCATTAGTCCCTGTAACACCTACAAGATTAAGCTTTTCAGAAGGATTACCATAGAGGTTAGAAGCTAATCGCCCCAATACTTTAGACGAATTTTTCACTTTAATATAAGTGATGGTTTCATCTAAAATTTCAGGTAAATCTTCCAATACAATAACTTTAGCTCCTTTCTCTATTGCAGAACTAATGAACTGGTGTCCATCTGAAACACTCCCTTTGATAGCTACATAGAGGCTTTTTGCTTCCGCCTTTCTACTATCAAAAATAATAGAGCTTACCTCAATGTCTAATGCACCGATGGTTTCTAAAACTGGTATATTATGTAATAACTCTCTGAGTAACATTTTTATCTTCAATTTTTATTTTTGTAGTGTAAGATAAATTTTTTGGTCTTTTTTTATGATAGTTCCCTCTTTAGGAAACTGCTCCAAAACTTTACCTACACCTTTATAATCTACACGATAACCCAAATTCTCCAACTGAGGGATAACCTCTCTACCCGCCATACCTACTAACGCTGGCATCTGCTGACGGTTTATTACTATCTTTACTTTAGGAGTGGTCATCTTATTTAAGTTCACTTTTTTATCTTGGAGCATTTCTTTTTCCACATTTAGTGGTGTTTTTAAGAAAGTTTTTCCTGCTATTTCCTTAAACACCGGAGCCGCCACCGTACCTCCGTAAAACCCAATAGAAGTATCAGGCTGATTAACCATAACAATACAAGTATATTTTGGATTATCTGAAGGATAAAACCCTGCAAAAGATGCCTGATATTTCATTGGTCCAGCTTTCCAGTATTCAAACCTTGCTGTTCCTGTTTTTCCTGCCATTTTAAGGTTAGGTGTAAAGATACTTTTTGCTGTACCTTTCTCTACCGCTTTAGTAAGAGCATCTGTCATCATTTTTATGGCTTTATCTGATGCCATTTTATTTACCATTACCTCTGGTTTGGCTTCGTATGTAATCTTACCGTCTTTCATTATTTTGTCTATGAAAAGAGGCTTTACCATTTTACCATTATTAGCAATACCATTATAAAATGTAGCTAACTGCAACAATGTAAAGTTGGACGAATAACCGTAAGACAAAGACGCTAGAGTAGCCTTATTCCATCTCTTATCTTCTGGAGTAACTATCTTTGGTTTTGTAATCCCCGGAAGTTCTATATCCATCTTATCAAACATCTTCCATCTTCTAAGATGATTAAGGAATACTTCTGGTTTATCCGCATAATATTTAGTAATGAGTTTTGCCGTACCCACATTGCTTGATTTTGCCAAAACATCACTAATCTCATAAGTTCCTCCACCGTGTCCGTCGGAAATTCTTTGCTTAGCGTAAGTCCATACTCCGCCACCTACATTTACGGTTGTATTTTCATCTATAAAACCGTCGTCCATCGCTGCAAAAAGAGAAACTACCTTAAAAGTAGAACCTGGTTCGGTAGCGTTTTTTATAGCGTAATTGTATGAATCTACATAAACTCCACTTTCTTTTTTTCTGAGATTTACCATTGCTCTTACCTTTCCCGTTTGGGTTTCCATAACGATAACCGTCCCATGGTCTGCATTAAAGCTTATTAGCTGCTTCTCTAGTGCAGAATGAGCAATATCTTGTATCCTTAAATCAAGAGTAGTATAGACATCTTGCCCATCAATAGGCTCTTTAGCCTTCCAATGGTCAATAGGCTTCCACTGGGTTGAATTAACCCTTTGCTCCAGCCTTGAACCATCTTTACCCGATAGATATTCACTAAACGCTCCTTCTAGTCCAGATTTATAGGCTTCGTTATCCATACCTATAGTTCCAGAACCTATTTTTGCGGTAGCTAATTCTCGCTTGTATTTTCTATCAATGATAAAACCGCCCTTATTTTTACCTTTATTAAAGATAGGGAACTTTCTTATACGGTCGTACTCATCAAAATCTAAATCTCTTTTAAGAGAATAATACTGATTGCCTTTCTTCCTTTGAGCATCAAAAGTTTCCCTAAAGTAATGTTTAGGTTTCCCAAACATTTTGCTTAAAGAATCGGTAAGCGCTCCTATATTTTTGCTATAAAGAGTATCTTTTATAGTCTTAAAATCTATATAAACATCATACCTCATAACTGTAGTAGCAAGTATAGAACCATCTGATGCATACAAATTTCCTCTTGCTGCTTTTAGCGTTGCCTCCCTATAATTTTTGTTGATATAATCCTCTTCTATCTCCTGAACATTAGTATTTTGCAATAAGAAAATACGAATAATAAAAGTGATAAACAAAAAGAAGGCAGCACCTCCAAAAAGATACCCCCACACTAAAGTTTTATTTCTTTTCTTATCAAATTCGTTCTTAGTTTGCATTAGTAGAATCTAATTTTATAATCAATTTATGAGGATGATTTTCTAATGGTACTAAAGAATCCTTAACTACTTCTTTCCCCAATTCGCTCTCTAATTTTATTTTGATTAGCTTACTCTGTGCATACGCATTTCTAGATTTATACTCTTCTGTTTGCTCTTTCAAAGTATTAATTTGCTTTATTTTTTTGCTCGCTAAATGGTTGGTATAGATAATACCTGCCATCATTACAGCTAATAATATAAAATACTTGTAATGAGCCTGTATCTCATCACGATTTAAGAAATTACCTTTAACAATATCACTAAAGGTTAGTTTCTTTTTTTTATATGTTTGTTTTCTAGCCATCTCTAACTTTCGAAAAAACATTACACCTTAATACCTACCCTCATTTTAGCACTTCTTGCTCTAGAGTTAGCTTCAATTTCCTCTTCCGTAGGAACAAATGCTTTGGATTGCAACAACTCAAACGCTTTATTATAGTTACCATAAATATCTCTTTCAGGCTCACCATCAAACATTCCATTCTTCAAGAAACGCTTTACCAGCCTGTCTTCCAAAGAATGATAAGATATCACCACTAATCTTCCACCAGGTTTTAAAATTCTGTAAGCCTGTTCCAGCATTTCCTTTAAAGCCTCTAATTCTTGATTAACCTCAATTCTTATCGCTTGAAATAACTGTGCAAAAAATTTATTCTGCTTATGTGGAGGAATATATTTAAAAACACTTTTTAAATCTTCCGTTGTCTTAATCGGTTTTGATTTTCTGTAATGAACTAACTCTCTCGCCAATCTCCTTGCTTCTCTTAACTCTCCATAATGATAAAATATATCAGCTAAATGCTCCTCTTCGTACTCATTAACTACCTTTTGAGCGTTTAACCCTTGCATTACATTCATTCTCATATCCAACGGAGCATCACTCCTTGTAGAGAAACCTCTTTCCGCTGCATCAAACTGATGAGAAGACACCCCCAAGTCAGCCAATATCCCATCTACTTGGGTAATTCCATAAAGCATAAGAGAGTTTTCTAAAAATCTAAAATTCTGATTAATAAGTGTAAAACGCTCATCGTCTAATTTATTTTCTAAAGCATCTAAGTCTTGGTCAAAACCAAAATGCCTCCCAGCAGGAGACAACCTAGAAATGATTTCTCTAGAGTGTCCACCACCTCCAAAAGTACAATCTACATAAACCCCATCTGCATTTTGCACAAGAGCATCTACACTTTCCTTTAATAAAACCGACTGATGATACATCTTTTGAATTTACTATAATTTACAAACTTTCCCAATCACTCCCCATCACTTCCTCTGCCAAGCTAGCAAAGTCTTCTTCTTTCATTGCTATATTTTCTTCGTAGGATTTTTTATCCCATATTTCAAAAAAATCTCCCACACCAGAAATCACTATTTCTTTTTCCATACCAGCAAAGTCTTTTAAATCTTTAGGTATCTGCACTCTATCCGATTTATCCACCTCTACCGCCTTTACTCCCGCAGTGAAAACTCGTATGAAATCTACATTTTTCTTTACAAACCTGTTCAGTTTATTTAGTCGCCCCATTAGAGACTCCCAAGTACTCACAGGATAAACTTCTAAACATTTCTGAAACACCGCTCTCTTTATCACAAAATCCTTCCCATGAGTTTCCGACAAAAGCTTCGCCAACGCTGAAGGCAGCTTTATTCTGCCCTTATCGTCTATCTTACACTCATATGTTTCAAAGAAATAATTCATCGGATACAAAAATAGATAATATTTTCTAAAAATTTCCACTTTTTACCACTTTTTAACTCATTGTGGATAAGTTTTATCTAATCCAACAAATCCACATAAACACCTGATTATCCATACATAACAAAACATTTATCATTCCCATCTAAAACCTCCAATAGCACCCTATTTTCTAGGTAGAATAAAAATGAAACATTATGAATTTTATAATGTTAGTTTAATCTTTAATTTGTATTTTTGCAAGGCTTAGTGGTGTTTTTATGATTTTTAAAACTAAAAAAGAAAAGAAATTCAATTTTATTGAAGAGGGAGAAGGGCATCCTTTGGTACTCCTGCATGGACTTATGGGAGGGCTGAGCAACTTTGATGATATGGTGAAATTCTTCTCGGAAAAAGGTTACAAAGTCTATGTTCCAGAATTACCCATATACGACCTGCCTGTCCTAAATACAAATCTAACTGCTATTTCAAAATTCGTTGCAAAATTTATAAAAGAGGAAGTTAAAGAGTCTGTTACTATTGTAGGCAACTCTATGGGAGGGCATATAGGTCTTATTCTTACACTATCAAAACCTGAGCTTGTTAAAAACTTAGTTCTTACGGGAAGTTCAGGATTGTACGAAAAATCTTTTGGAGACAGTTTCCCTAGAAAAGGCGATAAAGAATATATCAGAAAAAAAACACAGGAAGTTTTTTATGACCCTGCCGTAGCTACAGACCAACTAGTAGATGAGGTATTTTCTGTGGTTAATGATAGAATGAAAGGCATCAAAACCGTAATGCTAGCTAGAAGTGCCATAAAACACAATATGGTAAAAGACCTTCCTAAAATCACTTGTCCTACCTGCATCATTTGGGGTAAGCAAGATAATGTGACTCCGCCAGAGGTAGCAGTTGATATGCACAAATATATCCCTAATTCAGATTTATATTGGATAGATAAATGCGGACACGCAGCTATGATGGAAAAACCACAAGAGTTCAACGAAATTCTCCTCTCTTGGCTCAAGAAGGTTAATAAATAAGAACTAAAAAAATAGAGGAAGCCTAAATGCTTCCTTTTTTATTTAAAATTTAATACTAATAAAAATGATTTCTATAAAAAGTGCCGAGTTTGTTAAAAGTAGTCAAAAGTGGCAAGAATGCCCCGAAGCTAATTTTCCAGAATATGCATTTATAGGACGTTCTAATGTGGGCAAATCCTCGCTAATCAATGCCATTACAGGAAATAAAAATTTAGCTAAAACCTCCCAAACTCCTGGAAAAACTCAACTCATCAATCATTTCATTATCAACGAAGAGTGGTATTTAACCGACCTCCCTGGTTATGGCTACGCCAAAGTTTCTAAAACCCAAAGAAAAGATTTTGAAAAACTAATCACCAATTATATCCTCAATCGAAAAAATTTGGTAAATCTTTTCATCCTTGTAGATATAAGACATACACCTCAAAAAATAGATTTGGAATTTATTGAATGGTGTGGCGAAAGTGGCATTCCGTTTTCTATTGTTTTCACGAAAGAAGACAAACTAAAACCCAATGCCGCTAAAAAAAATGTGGAAGACTACACCAAAAAACTACTAGAAAGCTGGGAAGAAGCTCCACAAATGTACATTACTTCCGCCGAAAAGAAAACAGGCACGGAAGCTATTTTAGAATACATTGAACAAACTAACCTATTTTTACAACAGAATAAAGTTAACTTTAATGAATGATATCAATACTACAGATTTGACTTGGCATATTAAAGCCTTTGATGAGCTTTCCGCTTTAGAGCTTTATAAAATTATGGTTGCTAGGCAAGAGGTGTTTATTATAGAGCAAAATGTAAAATATCAAGACGCTGATAACACAGACCAAAAAGCCTTTCATATATGGGCAGAGAATAGCAAAGGGCAACTATTAGCTTACTGTAGAATCTTCCCTGAAGGTGTAAAATACAACGAAACCTCAATAGGAAGAGTACTCACTACCTCTCTTGGAAGGGGAAAAGGCATAGGAAGACAACTCGTAGCCTACGCCATAGAAGCCATAGAGAATATATATAGAACTTCCCGAATCAGAATATCTGCCCAAGACTATCTTTTGAAATTCTATTCAGAATACGGTTTTTCTGATACTGGCAAAAAGTATTTAGAAGATAATTTACCACATACAGAAATGGTTAGATAGTAACTTTAATATTACTTCAACCAACCTAAAGCTCCAAAATGAGCTTTAAATTTAGCTACTTTTGGTCCCACCACGGCACTACAATAAGGCTGGGTAGGGTTTTCTTTATAATACCCTTGATGATAGCTTTCTGCTTTCCAAAACTTTTTAAAAGGAGCAAGCTCTGTAACATAAGTACCACTCCATTTTCCTGTTGCCTCAGATGTTTTTATAGCCTGTTCCGCTTTTTGTTTTTCCTCTTCTGAACGATAGAAAATCACTGAACGATATTGTGTTCCGATATCCTCCCCTTGTCGGTTAAGTTGAGTTGGGTCGTGTAGAAAAAAGAACACCTCCATCAGCTGTTCAAAAGAGATTTCATTGGGTCTATAAGCTATCTGTACCACTTCCGCATGTCCTGTTTCTCCTGTACACACCTCTTCATAAGTTGGATTTTCTTTATGACCTCCTGAGTAGCCAGACTCTACCGTTTCCACTCCTTTTAGCATATTGAAACAACTTTCCACACACCAAAAACAACCACCTCCTATGGTTAAGTATTCTAGATTTTCCATATTCTCATTTTTATTTAAAGAAACTTGTACTTGGTTATTTTTACAATCAACCAAACTTATAAAACTCACCAAAAGTATTAAAAAATTCTTCATCAAAACAAGTTTTCATTTTGTTAATAGCCAATTTCTATCTTAAAACCTACACCTAAAATTGGCATAGGAATTGGGACTATAAAGCATTACTTTAATTCTACTTATTTAAAAGCAAATTAAAGACAAAAGTAACTATTATAAAAATAAAAAAGCGACACTTTGTCACTTTTAACATTTATTGAAGCCATAAAGATATGATTGATATTGAAGAACTTTCTCTAGACGGACTTTTAAATGAAAATTTCAGTTTCGTAACTGAAGAAATTCAAGAAAAGGCAGAAAATACAGAGCAAAACTTATTTCCTATTCTTCCTGTGAGAGATATGGTGATGTTTCCTAAAATTATTATGCCTATTACTGCGGGGAGAGAAAAATCTATAAAATTACTACAAGATGCACAGCTTAATAACGAAATTATAGGCATCATTTCTCAAAAAAACGCTAAAGAGCAAAACCCTACCGAGAAAGACCTATATAAAGTAGGTACTACTGCCAAAATACTTAAAATCGTTAAACTTCCTGATGGTAATATCACCGCAATTATGCGAGGTGTGGGAAGGTTTAAACTAAATAAACTCGTAGAAAAAGAGCCTTTCTTAAAAGCCGAAATAGAAAAGCTAAACGAAACTTCTACCAAAAGCAAAGAAGAGTACGAAGCTCTTATAGAAAACATTAAAGAGTTAGCTCTTAAAATTATAGAGCTAGACCCACAAATTCCTAACTCGGCAAGGTTTGCAATTACAAATATTGAATCTCAAGAAGAACTCCTCAATTACATCTGTGCTAATGCAAAATTTACCGCCGAGGAAAAACAAAAATTATTAGAAACCAAGAGCTTTTTAGTTCGTGCAAAAAAATGTTACGAACTGATGCACGATGAGTTTAATAAATTAGAACTCCGCAACATTATCCATCAAAAAACCACAAGGGAGATGGATAAAAACCAGAGAGAATATTTTCTGAATCAACAAATAAAAGCCATACAAGAAGAGCTTGGCGGAGGTCCAGAAAACGATGCCGCAGAACTCCAAGAGAAAGCAAAAAAAATAAAGTGGAGTGAGGAGATAGAACAACATTTCCAAAAAGAAATACATCGCCTTAACAGACAAAACCCTCATTCTCCAGACTACAATGTACAAAGGAACTATCTTGATTTTTTCACAGATTTACCTTGGGAACACTACTCCAAAGATATATTTGATTTGAATAGAGCCGAAAATGTACTCAACTCCGAACATTTCGGTATGGAAGATGTTAAAAAAAGGATTTTAGAATACATCGCTGTTCTCAAATTAAAAAATAATATGAAATCGCCTATCCTTTGCCTTGTAGGACCTCCAGGCGTAGGAAAAACCTCATTAGGAAAATCTGTAGCAGATGCTTTAAGAAGAAAATACATCAGAATTTCTTTAGGAGGACTACATGACGAAAGCGAAATTAGAGGACACCGAAAAACCTACATCGGTGCTATGGCAGGACGCATACTCCAATCCATCAAAAAGGCAGGCACCTCTAACCCAGTCATCGTATTAGACGAGATAGACAAAATAGGTCAAGGCATACACGGCGACCCTTCCTCTGCCTTACTAGAAGTCCTAGATCCAGAACAAAACAAAACCTTCTACGATAATTTCCTAGAAATAGGGTACGATTTATCCAAAGTAATGTTCATTGCAACCGCCAACAGCCTAAATACCATTCAAAGACCATTATTGGATAGAATGGAGGTCATTCAGCTTTCAGGCTATACCGTAGAAGAAAAAGTACAAATTGCAAAAAAACACTTAATAAAAAAACAAATTGCAGAAAACGGATTAAAAAACACCCAACTAAAACTAGGAGTTAAAGAAATCACTCATATCATAGAATCTCACACTAGAGAAAGCGGTGTGAGAAATTTAGAGAAAAAAATAGCCAAAATAGCTCGATGGGTTGCTCTACAAATTACAATGGAAAAAGAGTATAATCCTAAAATCAACATTGTTACCATTGACGAAATATTAGGCGTTCCTATCAAAAAAAATCTATCTGAAATGCTAGATGTTCCTGGTGTAGTTACAGGTCTAGCGTGGACAAGTGTAGGAGGCGATATTCTTTTTATCGAAAGTATTTTATCCGAAGGAAAAGGAAATCTCACGATGACGGGTAATCTAGGAAATGTAATGAAAGAATCTGCCACCATTGCACTAGAATACATCAAATCAAAGCACCAAAGCCTAGGAATAGAACAAGAAACTCTATCCAAAAACAACATACACCTGCACATTCCCGAAGGAGCCACACCAAAAGACGGTCCTTCAGCAGGTATAGCTATGCTAACCTCAATGGTTTCTAGCTTCAGAAATAAAAAAGTAAGACCTCATATCGCTATGACGGGCGAAATTACTCTAAGAGGTAAAGTGCTCCCAGTAGGAGGCATCAAAGAAAAACTATTAGCCGCATCTAGGTCAGGCATCAAAGAAGTTATCTTATGCGAAGATAATAGGAAGGACTACGAAGAGATAAAAGACAAGTCTTTAAGTAGCCTAAAAATCTATTATGTAAACACAATGGAAGAAGTCATCAATCTTGCCTTAGAAAGTTGAAATTAGGGGTAAATCTATCTTGTTTTAGCATAAAAACTCGCTCCATTATTCTATGGAGTGAGTTTTTTTTGGCGTGTCCCTTTGCCAAGTCTAACCCAGCACTAGGGTCGGTCTACGGGCAGTCGCTATCTTACAAAGCCCACACCTATCCCTTACACCTTTGTAAGATGAGCTCCAACAATGCCCTTCGCCCTCACGCAACATTACCTATCACAACACACAACAAAAAAAGCCTCTAGCAGTATTGCTAGAGGCTTTTCAAAAATAAAAACTGGCGGCGACCTACTCTCCCACTTTCGTAGTACCATCGGCGCTGGTGGGCTTAACTTCTGTGTTC
>JAFELW010000002.1:0-343144 GCA_037861325.1 Riemerella anatipestifer | reverse complement strand
CGTACGCCGCTCTCAAGTATCCGAAGACACTCTACCGCTCGGCTTGCATGTGTTAGGCCTCCCGCTAGCGTTCATCCTGAGCCAGGATCAAACTCTCCATTGTATGTTTTTCCTGTCTCACTCAAAGTTTTGTTACGCTTTGGTTTTTTCCTTACTTGGTTGTTATAATATCTTTCAATGTTCTCTATTCTTCTCGCTAAATCCCTCACTGATTTTCTCAGTTCCGATTTGCGAGTGCAAAAGTAAAAAGTTTTTTTTAATTGACCAAATGTTTTTGAAAAAAAATTAAATATTTTTTCTCAACATCGCCAAACACCCCTCATAATGCACCTCATTTATTATTAGGTTTATTACTACTGAGCATCTAATCTATCAATCCACTCCTACTCTCTCTTATCGAGGGTGCAAAAATATAAATTCCTAATCATTAATACCAAATGTTTCACACACTTTTTTTACCTATCATATATAATCAACTGATTTGCAAAAGGTTTTTTAAAAACATTTAATAAGATGTATAGAAGTTTAATAGATAGTTAGCGTAAGCCTCATCTAATCTTTCTAAATCTCCTGTCTTTAGATTGAGAAAACCGTCTTTTCCTCTAAGTGATGTATTGGATACATTAAAATATAATGAGTTATTAGTTCCTGTTTTCGTTGGAAGTTTAATCCTAGAACCAAGAAATCCACCTACTGAAACATCTATTGGCTTTTCTGTTAAATTTATTTTATAATAAGATTTTGGTAAAAGAGTTAATCTTTTATCTTCTATTTTTAATTTCTGAGCTTTGTCTCCTGTGTTAAATAAATAAACTTCATCATGAACCCTTGTTATATTTTCTACATTTATAGAGTACAATAATACTGTATAGTATTGTTTATTTTTAGCGTTTAGCCCATCTATAGTTTCAGGAAATATAATTTGATAAGCATTAGCTCCTATAAATTTAGCCTTATTGTATATTGCTACATAATTAACTCTGTCGTCCGAAGATGCATTAGCTACCTCTAATTTACCTAAATAGTGTGCTTTTTCAATATCTTCTTGGATAAGTCTAAAGAACGATTTATCTGTACTTTCTATTTTATCTTTAATTTCTACTAGGTCGTATCGTTGAGAAAACCCAACAATTGATAGACATAGGCTAAGGGCTAAAACAAATTTATTCATTTTCTTTAAGGATTTCTATGCAAGACTCTAAACTAGGTTGCCAATACTTTATTTCTATCTGATAATCTTTTTCTATTTTATCTAAAGCAAAGGTACTTCTATGTGGTCTCTTAGCTGGAGTAGGATAGGCTTCTGTTGGAATAGGGTTTAGTTTAATATTACTTTTTGAGAATTCTTTAATTTTTGTAGCAAACTCGTACCAAGTGGTCTCTGAATAGTTAGAGAAATGATAGATACCCATTTTCTTTGAAGGTGTTTCTATGATTTTCATTACAGCTTCTGCCAAATCATTTGCATTGGTTGGCTGACCGAATTGGTCGTTTACTATATTTAATTCATCTTTTTGAGAAAAAAGGTGAAGCATTGTTTTTACAAAGTTTTTATTAAACTCAGAGTAAAGCCAAGAAGTACGAATGACTATTGTATTAGGATTATTCTCTAAAGCCAATTCTTCCCCTCTAAGTTTAGACTTCCCATAAACGCCAAGAGGATTGGTAAAATCATCTTCTGAATATGGCAAATTTGTGTCTCCGTCAAAAACATAATCGGTGCTGATGTGTATCAATAATGTTTGATTTTCTTGACAAGCTTTTGCTAGATTTTCCACGCCATTAGCGTTAATGTTATAGGCTTTTTCTTGCTCCTGCTCCGCCAAATCTACAGCGGTGTATGCCGCAGCATTGATACAAACTGATGGTTTTTCCTCATTAAAAATATCTAAAACAGCTCCTTCATCTGTTATATCCAACTCTTTTGAAGTTTTAAATACAAAGTTATATTGTGGATAGTTTTGCTCTAACTTTTTGAAACAATTACCTAGTTGTCCACCAGCCCCTGTAACTAAAATTTTACTCATATCTTATCTTAATATTTACACTATATCCCCACAAATTTATTTATTTTTCTCAAGTTATCAACTCTTTCTTGGAATGTTTTTTCCGATATTTCTACCAAGAATTCACCAAACTGTTCCATAATTTCTGGAGTGTGTTCTTGTGATTTTCTTGTTTTAAGGTTAAAGTGAATAACCTTTACCCATAATACAGCGTAAACTAAATCAGAATCCAGAGCCTTCATTAAAATTTCTACTAAAGCTGTTCTTTTATCCATCATAATGGTTTTACTTGTAATTTTAGCTTTAGTATTAGCTCTTATTTCTCTTAGGTATGCTATTTGGTTTTCTATAGCAATCCAAGTACAGCCTGTTTTTTGTGCATATTCTTGATAGGTAAATCCGTAGTTATCTTCCACATGATCTTCTCTTGCATTGAGCATATACTCCAAATATTTTACATTATTAAGATGCCCTATTGGATCACAATCTGCGAAACGAATTTTAACTATACTCTCAAACTCTTTTAATTCTCCCATATATTATATTTAAATAAAAAAACCACTCAAAAAGAGTGGCTTTATAGATATTTTCAACTTAATTAAAGTCCTAATTCTTTTTTAACAGCTGCAGTAGCATCAGCTCCTCCTTTGTAGATTAACCCCATAGTGTTAGAGTCAAAAATAAAGTCCCAACCGTTAGCTTTAGCTGCTTTTTCTGTAGCTTCCATAAATTTCTTATCTATAGGAGCGTAAGCTGCTTGTTGCTTTTCCGTATAATCTTTCTGAGCAGCTTCTGACATTTGCTGAATATTCTGTTGTTTTTTCTGCAACTCTCCTTCTTTAGCAGTTCTCTGAGCTTCAGTCATTGTAGCTGCTGCTTTTTGGTAAGCTGCAACTTCTTCTTGCCAAGCCTGTGCTTGTTTCTGAATTTCTGCTTGTTTTGCTTTAAATACACTTAACAATTGTTCATCTGCTTTTTTCTTTTCAGGCATCATGCTCAAAATTGCTTCTACATCTACCGTAGCTACCTTCTGTGCTTTTGCAGTACCCATAGATACAAACATCATTACCGCTGCAAATAATACGCTTAATTTTTTCATAATAATAAATAAAGTTTAATTTTTCTAGTTTTTTTATTTCTCCCTGCAATTATACTTATTTTTTTTGATTTTTAAGTAAAATATCCAATACTTTATCGGTATAATCGTACTTTTTATCAGTAAATAGTATATTTGCATCGTTACCCTTATCAAGAACTATGCCTAAACCATTTTTATCACTAACCTGCTTTATGGCATTCCAAATTTGATCTTGAAAAGGTTTAGTTAAAGATGTTCTCAATTTATTAACCTCTCCATCTGTTCCAAATCTTTTAGAAATAAGCCCTTTAAGCTCTTTTTCCAAATCTAAAACTTCTTTCTCTCTTGATTTTAGTTGCTCTCCTACAAGAAGAACTTTCTCATTTTCAAACGATGCTTTTTTAGCTTCGTAATTGGTTTGCATTTGGCTAATTTCTGTTTGCCAAGTTTGTACCTGAGTTTCCAATCTTTTTTCTGCCTCTTTGTATTGAGGATACTTCTCCAAAATGTATCGTGTGTCCACAACTCCTATTTTCTGAGCTTTTATACCAAAACTTAGAAATAATAGGCTGAAAATGAAAACAATTTTCTTTAAAAAATTTATCATCTTTTTAATATTAGATTATAGAGGTTGATTCATCAGGAAGTGAGTATTCCAGCCAGAAGGTTGTGTACCTCCTATTGTTCTATCAAATCCGTAAGCAAAGTCAAATCCAATTAAACCAAACGCTCCCATAAATACTCTAATACCAACACCTACAGAACGCTTCAACTGGAACGGATTATAGGTTGAAAAACTATTCCAAGTGTTACCTCCTTCAGCAAAAGTAAGTGCATAGATTTTTGCCGTTTGGTTCATAGAAATTGGATATCTTAATTCTACTGCAAAACGGTTATATAATGTACCTCCACCTGTTGGCGTAACATCTTCTGTTAACCCACCTGTCATAGATGCGTTCTGATAACCACGCAATGGTATAAGTTCTCTACCGTCAAACCTTCCTGCAAAAAGCCCTACACCTCCTAAATAGAATCTCTCGAAAGGTGGAGCTCCTAGTTGTCTATTATACCCGTCCATAAAGCCCATTTCCGCAGTAGAACGCAGTACTAGTTTACCAACAACCGTATTATAGGTTTCGGCTCTAAGTTTTACTTTGTAAAATTCTAACCAATTATATTTTGCCGCAGTGGACATAGTACTATAATCTTTATTCGAAAATAAAGAATACGGTGGTGTAAACTTTACAGAAGCCTCTATATTAGACCCTTGAGTAGGGAAATGAGGGTCAAACCCTGCTGAATTTCTACTAAGTGAAACATTAAACGCAAAGTTATTTGCAGAACCATTACTTACTTGCTCTGACCCGAACTGGAATGGAAAGTTATTAAAGTTATAGCCCTGATAAGAAATCCCTGTATAAAGAGAGAAATTATAATCTGGCCATAATAGTCTTCTTGTTAAACCTACATTCGCAGAGAATATATTTAACCTTTGACTACCTCCTGTAAGGTCTGCATATTTTACTATGGAGTTATTTAAACTTATAGATAAAGCAGTTGGACGGCTACCAAACAACCAAGGCTCTGTAAAAGCAAAACTATAATTTTGGAAGAATTGCCCTGCCTGTGCTTGTAATGATAATACTTGCCCATCTCCTTGAGGAACAGGTTTAAAATCTTTACCTCTCAAGAAGTTTCTAAGAGAAAAGTTATTAAACGTTAGCCCTAAAGTCCCTATAAATGAGTTACCTCCATAACCTGCTTGTAGCTGCACTTGTGAAGAGCCTTTTTCTACCAAACTCCAAGCAACATCTACGGTATTATTTTGTGGATTAGGCTTGATGTCATATTTAATTTGCTGAGGGTCAAAAAACTGCATTCCAGCTAAATCAAAATAGGTTCCCTTAATATCTCTTTTAGAGAATAAATTCCCTGGTCTTGTTTGTAGAGAACGAAGTATTACATGGTCGTGTGTAGTCGTATTACCACTCCACGTTACTCTATCCCAAGAGGCTTTTTCTCCCTCCTTAATTCTTATTTCTAAATCTATAGAGTCTCCCTTTATTGCTTTCTCTACAGGCGTTACTTGGGAGAAAAGATAACCGTTATTAAGGTATAAAGACTTGATATCCGAGTCATCTTCTTTACCACCATCTTCACCTACTTTTTTATTAAATCCTACGGCATCATAAATATCTCCTTTTTTATACCCTAATACTTTCTGTAAAAACTCTGTACTATAAGCTGTATTTCCAATGAAATTAATGTCTCCAATATAGTATTTTTTACCTTCATTGAGTTTTACATTAATTTCATAATTATTGTTTTTATTTCTCCAAACCGAATCGGAAACAATTACCGCATCACGATAACCTAAAGAGTTATAATAGGTTACTAAGTTTTTCTTATCTTCTTCGTATTTCTCTTTAACAAACTTAGAAGATTTTAATATTCCTAATAAAAATCTTTTTTGCTTAGTCTCTTTAAATGCTTTTTTTCTAAGTTTTTTAGATGAAATATTTTCGTTTCCTTCAAAAGTAATACGGTCTATTTTTATACGTTTCCCCCTCTGTACCTCTATCGTCCAATCCATCATATTAGGATCTTTAGGGTTTACTGTATTCTTCACATTCACCTTAGCGTCAGAGAAACCTTTATCTATATGCTGTTTGGCAATATTGTGTTTTACCGAGTTTATTAAGTCATTAGTGATTTTTACCCCAGGTTTTAAATCATTGTCCTTTATGATTTTTTCAGCCTTAGATTTACTAACTTTCTTATCTATCCCTACTACTTTTACTTCTCCTAAATCTTTTAGGTCTTCTAATAAAAACCTAAGTACAATATTTTGTCCATCTACACTTTGGACATAGACTTCTACTTCGGAGAAATATTTAGAGTTCCAAAGTTTTTTTATAGCCTCGCTAATTTTTTGCCCAGGCACTTCTATCTGCTCCCCTTTTCTAAGTCCTGTAAATCTCAACACTTGATCTGGACTGTATTTCTTGATACCATCTACCACTATATCCTTCAAAATATAGTTTCCTTGTAGGACATCTACTTGTGTGGTACTTTCGTTCTGTACACCCTGCTGAGCATTAGTCTTAGGCACCTCTTGTCCAAATAAATGAGCTGACGCTGCAAATAAAAGAACTGGTAAAAATTTATATCTCATTATATAAAATCTATTCTTTTTCAATTAAAATATTAAGGAGCTACCTGCTCACTAGTTTTACCGTATCGTCTCTCCTTATTTTGGTAATCTACGACACATTGGAAGAAATCGTCTTTAGAGAAATCTGGCCATAGAACATCTAAAAACTGTAGTTCTGCATAGGCTATTTGCCATAAAAGGAAGTTGCTAACCCTTACTTCTCCACTCGTCCTAATCAGTAAATCTACATCTGGAATGTCTTTGGTAAACAAATTTTGGCTTATCGTTTCCTCTGAAATCGCCTCTACCGAAAGTTCTCCATTTTTAACTTCGGTGGCAATTTTTTTCACTGCTGTTAAAATCTCATGCCTAGAACCGTAACTTAGAGCTAAAACTAAATTTCCTTTGGTATTATTTTTAGTTAAATCTACTACATTTAGCAACTGGTCTTTAACCAAAGAGGGTAATCTTTCCACATCGCCTATAACATGCATTCTCAACCCTTTATTGAATATATCTTCCGCTTCCGCCAATAAAGTATCTGATAACAAATTCATAAGCGTATCTACCTCATCGGAAGGTCGTCCCCAATTTTCCGTAGAAAAGGTGTATAGTGTAAGATAAGGTACTCCTATCTCATTACAAGCATTGATGGCATTTCTTACAGCTTCAATAGCACTTTTATGTCCAAAGGTTCTTTCTTGCCCTTTGGATTTTGCCCATCTCCCATTGCCATCCATTATAATAGCGATGTGTTGAGGCAATTTGTTTTTATCAATTTTGTTCTTTATTTCTGACATTTTCTTAATCACAATAACATGGTGGACGCCCAAAAGAATAAGATATACCTAAAGTAACTGTATTTACCCAGTCGTTAGAGTTTAGATTTCCTACTCTTTTTGATTCCACATAAGGTTTTATAATTGTATTTATTTCTTCTTTTGATAACACCGTGTTACCTCCTCTTATAGCCTTTACAGCCTCTTTATCATAAAGAATTTTTACTTGGCTTTCTTGCATATTGCTGTAATCAATATTATCCGTAAAGGTAGGGCGAAAGGTTATCTCACCAAACAAAGCCCAATTATAATTAAACTTATACTTTAATCCTACACCAAATGGTATAGACATCGTCAATTTGTTAGCCATCGCTCGTTGCTCTTCAGGGTAATCTTCAATCGTAGGAGGCGTAAAAGCTCCTGTAGCATCCACCAACTGATAACTAGAAAAATCTAATGTAGTATTAACACTTGAATATAGCATTGCTCCTATACCTCCGAAGATATAAGGGCTGAGCATAGGAGATTTCTGTTCATTATTAACTGGCAAAAACTGATACTCAAAAATAGACTCTAAACTATAAATGGAATTTGTGCCGTAGTTTCCTCTCTGATTACGATAGATTTCGTTAGCAACTTTATCGTTAAACTGAATATTGGTATATCCCAAATTAAATCTTAAAGTTTGATAAGGATTAAAATTCATCCTATATAAAACTCCTATATGAATAGGCAAACCAAATTCATTCAATCTACTCAATGACAATGGTTTATGAAGAATATAATCAGTCTTCCCAATATCCCCTACTAGATTACTCATCCCTGCATAAACACCCACCTCATGCCTTTGAGCAAAAGATGTCGCAGAAATAGTAAATATACTTAACAGACCGAAAATTATTTTTTTCATAATTTATTGTTTTTGAGTAAAACAATGTGCAAATATAAACCTTTTTAAAGTTAAGCCAATCTTAAAGAAGCGTTAAAAAAACTATTGGGTATTGTAAATAATCTCTAGTTTTGGATTATTAACTCTCACTTTAAGCCATTCGTTAATTTTACTCTTCTCCGCTTCTCTAATAGGAGCTTCTGCACTTATAAGCATCACATTCTTTTTAATTATAGACGAATCTGTAACCTCATCCATAGTGCTGAACGCAAACTTCTTTATATTATTATTTTGAACCTTAAGCTCTTTAAATATTTGCTCGGTTTCTTTTTTATGAGCGTTGATACTATCACTCCTCATTACTAAAAACTTTTTGAGCTGTTGCTCCGAATCATTAGCAGGAACAATATTATTCTGTCCATTAGCCGATGGCACAAAATTAAACCCTTGTTTTATAACTAATTTCACACCCTCTAAATCATAATTATTAGCCTTTTTTTTGAGTGTTTTCATACTCTCTTCGCTTAGCTTCTCTCCGCCATAAGTTAGTTCTATTTCACCATTCTCATAACTAATTTTCTTACTTAAAAGAAAATTGTTTTGAAATACAGCCTCACCGCTGATAAAACGGGAGGCATTTCGTTCAAATTTATTTTTATTTACCATCACATAACCAAAGTAAGTGCTTGGTATCAAAGTAAGAACTACTAAAAACCACATGATTTTTCTAGAGCGTTTCTCTATCCTCTCATCTTTGAAATGATAACGAGGAAAATCCACTACCTTAAGCACAATAAAGGTTGCTAAGGCTATATAAACCGTATTGATGAGATATAAATATAAAGCTCCAAAAAAATACGAAAACTGCAATGTTGCCAGCCCATATCCTGCCGTACACAAAGGAGGCATAAGTGCCGTAGCAATGGCTACTCCTGGTATTACATTACCTTTCAGTTTACTATATGTAGCCACAATACCTGCTAAACCTCCGAAAAAGGCTATAAGTACATCGTAAATATTGGGAGAAGTTCTCGCCAATATTTCCGAATAGGCATCGCTAATAGGAGAAACTAGAAAATAAATCGTGGAAGTTACCAAGCCAACACCAGAAGCGAAGGCATAGTTTTTAATGGCTGTTTTCAGCATCCAAGGGTCGTTAATCCCAACGGAAAAACCAATCCCCATAATAGGACCCATAAGTGGTGATATAAGCATCGCTCCTATAATCACCGCAGTAGAGTTCATATTAAGCCCCAAACAAGCTATAAATATGGCAAAAATTAAAATCCACAGATTAGTCCCTTTAAAAGGAATATTTATAGCTATGTTTTCTTTAACATTATTAAATGTCTCTTGCTGAGAAAGAAGGCTGAAAACTTCTTTTAGTTTAGTTAGTTTTTCTAACATTAGCTTTTTAGTTTGGCAATAACATCTAAACCTCCCTTGGTTTTATCTCCTATTTTACAAAGTATCTCTGTATCTAGTGGTAAGAATACATCCATACGAGAACCAAATTTAATAAATCCAAACTCGTGCCCTGCTTTGGCTGCATCTCCTTCGTTACAGTAGAATACAATCCTCCTTGCAACATAACCCGCAATCTGACGGAACACAACATTAGACCCTAAAAGAGTTTTAACAGCAACCGTAGTTCTCTCGTTTTCGGTAGAAGATTTCTCGTGCCACGCTACCAAATATTTACCTGGGTGGTATTTTTTGTAAACCACCTCTCCGCTTACGGGATAACGACAAATATGTACATTAAGTGGCGACATAAAGATAGATACCTGAATACATCTTTCTTTTAAGAATTCATTTTCTTCTACTTCTTTTATCATTACTACTTTACCGTCCACAGGTGCTATTACATTTTCTCTGTGTTCTAAAATAGTTCTACTAGGCACTCTAAAAAACCATAAAACCAATCCTAAAATAACCAAAAGAGGAAGTATAATAACCAGAGCCCAACCCTTTAAAAAATAAATAGACAAGCCGCTTACTATAGCCACCACGCTTCCCACCACAAGTAATGTTCCTTTAGATTCTTTGTGTAATTTCATTATTATCAGTTTATTATTAAAATAACTTTTCTATCGCAAAATATAAATATAATACTGGTGCACATACCATAAAGCTGTCCAGCCTATCTAAAATTCCTCCATGCCCCGGAATGATATTCCCACTATCTTTAACTCCGAAAGTTCGTTTTAATTGACTTTCCAACAAATCTCCCATAGGTGCAAATACAGAGACTAACACTCCCACCAATATCCAATTACCTCTAAGTTCCGTATAATTTTGCTCTATAAAAAAACCTAACAACATTGTGGATAATACTCCGCCAATAAAGCCTTCCCAAGTCTTCTTAGGACTTATCTTAGGAGCCATTTTATGTCTACCCAATAATCTTCCAAAAACATAAGCAAAGGAATCACTGCTCCAAATAAGAACAAACATCCAAAATACTTCCATAGAAAAGGATTCTGGTAAACCTTTAATAAAGGTAGGTAAACCCAATGCAAAAGAAAACGGTATCACGGTATAAATAACAGCAAAGATGAGTTTGCCATTTTCATAGTAAAGTTCTTTAGGATAACGGAACAATGTTACCGCCGCAATAGGCAGTAATGATAATCCTAGTATTTCCGATAGTGTAATATTAGCATAAAAACCATTATAGAAATATTTCATACTAAAGCGATAATACACAAGAAGAACGGCTGGGAAAACCAACCATTTCCAAAAAGTATTATCAAACTTCATCATTCTCACACATTCCCACACGCCTACAAATAATAGAAATGTGATTAGTCCAAAATAGAGTTGCTCCGCTCCTACCACATAATTACCTAATAAATTATTGATAGTAATAGCTCCATAAGGCGTTGTACAAGCAATTATCACCAGTGCATAAACACCACCAAATATTATACGGAGTAATAAATTTTTATCCAAAACAGAGTTGATTTAGTTAATTTAATCTTCCAGCAAAAGAAGAAAAAGTTTAGTATTCTTTTTTTGAGGGTCATCTAAGTGTGATTGTCCTCCACTTATTGAAGTTAGATTTTTAAGAGTACTCTTTCTTCTCTTTACTTTCATCATTGCTTCGTTAAGATTGGTTACTATCTGAGAAACAGTTGCCATAATCACAATTTTCTCTGGAAGTCTAGAAGAATTATAGTGTAAGATATTATTGTGAGAAAGCATTATTTTACCATCATAAGCGATAAGATATTCACAAGTGATAAAAGCGGCATCGTTAAAAAGCTCTAAACTTTCCGTAGAAGATACCCCTATCACATTTAAGAAATCTCTAAGGTTTTCATCGCAACAGAAAATAGAGGACATACCCTCCAACTTTACAATTTGATTGAGTGTTTTAAGAGCTTCCGCCTCGTCTGCACAATAATTGAAAATTCCTCCAGAATGTGTAAACAACTGGGCAAATTTATAATCTAAATCTGCAGAACTAAGCTTATCACCTAATTTTATAACATCAGGCTTTGCTGTTTCTTCTTCCGTATTAAAAATTTTACCGACAATGTTCTTAAACCAACTCAAATCAACAGAGGCTTTTTTAATTTAATTAACAAAAATAGTAAATATTTATTATATATAGCATTAAAAATTAAATTCTCAATCTTTAATGAAACTATACTAAAAGCCTTAATTCAATATTTTTTCTAAAATCCTCAATGTGATAAGGTAGGTAGGCTTAACACCTGTAAGCCCCAATCCTCCCGAAGAAAGGGTACTACCAGTTTCTAAAGGGTTATCCGAAGCATAGTAAGCATAACATACAAACAAATCTGGACTGATATGATTTCTTATTTTAGAAGCCACCTGTATAGCTTTTTGATAATGAGCTCCTTCCATCTCAAGACCTATGGCTTTCCAAGAGGTAGTCATAAAGAATGAAAGAATATCCTTATTTTGCAAGGAAGTCCCTAATACCGTAATCATAGACCCTTGAAATGCCTTTAGTTCATCATCTTGAAAATCGGAGAGGCTTAATGCGTTTTCAAAAGGATAATTATCCGCTGTTCCTTCAAAAATATGAGAGGTAGGTATCATAATATCTCCTTTTTTTCCTTCCAAAATCCCTGCTTTACCCATAATGGAAATGGAACGAACCGGCATAAAACACATTTCGCCCTCTACTTTAAAAGGTTTTAAAAGCTCGTCCATAATTTCAAAGGCTTGTTCTCCAAAGGCATAATCAAACACCAAAATCACATCTTCTTTACCGATAGCTTTTCCTTGAAAAGGTGTATTCTCTGAAGTGAATTTCTTTAAATCTATAATTTGAACATCTATATTACTTCCACTTTGGTCGTCTATATAGATAAGTCCTTTTGATAAGGCATAGTCCGAAACTTTTTTTCTTAGATTAGCATCATTGCTAATGTTTTCATATAGAGAATAATCTACACTACCTTTATTTTTGATATTAAGAGCATCATTGGCATAAAGCATATTCTTAACACTGTGCATATTGGCACTTATGATATGCAAAGGTCTTTTGTGTAGGTTATTATTTACCAAAACTTCCTTAACCTTATTTGCCCATTTTTCGCCAAAGAAATGATGCCCCACACGCTCCTGAAGTATCGCACTAAAGAAGATTTCTCTCGCTCGTTCTTGTCGCCAATCAGCCAAACTTACTTCACCCATGTTATAGATGATTTTGAATAATCGGTCTGGATTTTTCTCATCACCAAACTTTTCGTAAGCGTCTAAAGTTTCCTCAAAGGTTCTTCCCAAAAAGGCGGAAAGCTGTATCAAAGCGACTTCTTTTTCTTTTCGTGTAAATTTCTTTTCGCCTTTAGCAACCTCTTCTATTGCCTTCCAAATACGGCGAGGTGTACCTCCTTTTTCTAAATCAAAGCCGATGTTTCTTATCTTATCTGCCTCTATGTAGAAGAAAGTCAAGTGGGTGAGTATATCGTAAATTTCCGACCTTCCTAGAAGTACCTCAATATTCATTTGATGAGCATCTATCCTGTAGCAGTTTCGCCTTCTCTTTTTAGGAACGATAGGCTGAAAACTTGCTTTGTGAAAACCTTCGTCCGAAGTTAAATGTATAAAAGCACATTCTTCTATCCCTTCTGGCAAACGGTCTAGCACATAGAGTAACCCGTCTAGCTCCACCTTTTTAGGCGAAGACATAGAACCGTAAATTTCGGGCTGTATCACCATCAACAAATCTCTAAGGCTTTCTCCTGACACGCCTCCCGGCTTGAAAAAACCTCTGTAAAATAAGTGCCTCATACTCACAAACAACCTCTCAATAGCCTCCGTTGTTTCTCTTGCTCTAGACTTTACCATAGTATTAAAAAAAGAATAAATTAAACTGCAAACTTACATAATTTTCCAAATTTATAAGTCTTTAGCTTAATTATCCATAGTAATATTGGTCTCTGTATGCCTTTTTTGATTTTCTTTTTAGCAGTCTATTTTAAAACCTTATTTTTGCATCAATTAGTTTTAGAATTATGGGGAGAAAGCATAAAAACATCATTATAGAAAACCTAAAGTTAGTATCAGCGGGAGCTAAAGGCGTTGCTGTGGGGAAAACCACAGAAGGCAAAACGGTGTTGGTTTCGGGAGCAGTCCCAGGTGATACGGTGAACGCTAGAGTAAAAAAATCTAAAAAACAATACTACGAAGCCGAAGCTGTAGAAATTGTAGAATTTTCTCAAGATAGGGTAGAGGCTCAATGCAAACACTTTGGAGTGTGTGGTGGTTGCAAATGGCAAAACTTGTCTTACGAAAAACAGCTAGAATTTAAGCAGTCTGAAGTTCTTAATAATCTCAAAAGAATTGGTGGATTAACCGATTTTGAGGCTTTACCGATTTTAGGCTCACCACAAGAGTATTTTTACAGAAACAAAATGGAGTTTTCTTTCTCTAATGCTAGATGGCTAACTTCCGAAGAGATACTTAACGGAGCTGATATTGACAATAAAAACGCTTTAGGCTTCCATATTCCTGGTATGTGGAGTAAGATTTTGGATTTAAAAGAATGTTTCCTACAAGAAACGCCTTCTAACGAAATAAGACTTGCTGTAAAAAATTATGCCGATGCCCACCAGCTAGAGTTTTTTGATGTTAAAAATCAAGAAGGTTTTTTAAGAACGCTAATGCTAAGACAAAACTCCAAAGGCGAGTGGATGGTGCTGTTTCAATTCTACAAAGAACAAAAGGAAGATCGAGAAGCCTTATTTGAATATCTCCTCAACGCTTTTCCTCAAATTAAAACTTTGGTGTATGCCATCAACCCTAAACCTAACGACTCCATCTACGACCTGGAGGTAGAAACCTACTACGGCGACGGTTTTTTAATAGAAGAAATGGAAAATTTGCAATTTAAAATAGGTCCTAAATCTTTCTTCCAAACCAATTACCAACAAGCCTTAGCCCTTTACCAAAAGACACTAGAGTTTGCTGATTTAAAAGGGGACGAAGTGGTGTACGACCTCTATACAGGCACAGGGACTATTGCCCAGTTCGTGGCGAGAAAAGCCAAGCAAGTGATTGGGATTGAGTCTGTACCAGAAGCCATAGCTGCCGCTAAAGAACACGCCAAGCATAACGGTCTAGACAACTGCACCTTCTACTGTGGGGATATGAAAGATATTTTTACTGATGAGTTTTTAGCTCAACACCCTAAGGCAAATGTTCTAATTACCGACCCTCCGAGAGACGGAATGCACCAAAAAGTAGTGGAACAAATCCTAAAACTAGCTCCAGAAAAAATAGTCTATGTAAGTTGCAACTCTGCCACACAAGCAAGAGATTTAGCCTTAATGAAAGAACATTATCGTGTGGAGAAAATCCTCCCTGTGGATATGTTTCCACAAACGCATCACATAGAAAATATTGCCCTATTAAAGAAGATTTAAAATGAAACTACTCAACCTCGTTTTTGTTTTAGGAATGCTACTTTCTCTCGCCTCTTGTGGAAGCGATGACGATATTTGCGAAAATGGACTAAGCTCTCCTAGAATGAAACTTAAATTTAAAGATAGTTCCAACAAACTCTATCAACCAGATACACTTATTATTGGAGTGAAACTGACAGGAGAGGAGAACATTAAAACGGTGGTTTCTGCTTTAAAACCAGATTCGGTACTCGTACCATTGAGAGTAGATGATACCAATTTTACAGACCTCTACATTAGTACCAGTACCAAAGGAACGCCCTCTAAAGTAAGGGTGCTTTACACGCCTGTTTCAGAATATGTTTCTCCTGCTTGTGGTATGCGAAGGCTCTACAACGACCTTTCGGCTGTTTTGGAGAATGCCACCCCTGTTAAAAATATAGAACTCAACGAAAAGAATGTCCACGATGAAAATAAAACCCATCTTTATCTTATTTTTTAGTGTTTTTTTCCTAAGTCTATCTGCCCAAGACAAAGACAGCCTAAAAACAAAATGGAAATATCAGCCTAACGCTATGGTGGGCGTCAATGTTTTAGGAGCAGGTCTTTCGGTATTTTCTAAGCAAAAGAACATTCAGTTTTTTGTTTCAAGCGAAATTAAAGGCAAGCTCAACGGAATTATAGAAGGTGGCTACGCCCAAAACGTTTATGACAAAAATGCTTATAATGCTACTACTTCGGGGATTTTTGGTAAGCTAGGAGCCTTCTATATGATGGTAACCGATGCCGAAGACCGCCGTAATGGATTCTATGCAGGAGGTAAACTCGCTACCACTTTTTATCAACAAACCTACCTCGCCATTCCTACCAAAGGCTCTCTAGGGCAAGTTTTTACGACTAGTTTGCCCACTTCTCGGCAATCCTCTTATTGGATAGAGGCTACCGTGGGCGGAAGGGTAAGGCTTTTTAATTCTAACTTCTTTATAGATGTTAATGCACAACCTAAATACTTGCTTTATACCACAAAACAAGACGGCGTTTTCCCTATGGTTGTTCCTGGATTTGGACGAAGTTCTGGGAAATTTAATATGGGATTTGCGTGGAATTTAGCGTATTATTTTTAATAAAAAAGCCCTTTTGAAGAAGATTCAAAAGGGACTTTATCGGTTTTTATAAACTTATTCCTTTAAACCAACTGATGTTTTACCAAATATTCTGCAATTTGTACCGCATTGGTAGCCGCTCCTTTTCTTAGGTTATCTGCTACAATCCAGCAGTTAAGTGTGTTAGGTTGAGATATATCTCTTCTTAATCTACCCACAAAAACATCATCTTTACCTTCGGAATATCTTGCCATAGGATATAGATTTTGGCTCAAATCGTCCTGAAGCGTTACACCACTAGTATTGGCTAGTATTTGTTTTACCTCATCTAAATCAAAATCGTTTTCAAACTCTATGTTTACGCTTTCAGAATGTCCACCTTGCACTGGCACTCTTACCGCTGTAGCCGTGAGGTTAAAGCTATCGTCCCCCATAATTTTCTTAGGCTCACGCATCAGTTTAAGCTCTTCTTTGGTGTAGCCTTCGTCTGAAAACACATCGCAATGTGGCAAAGCATTTTTGAATATTTCATAAGGGTAAACCTTCGGAACTGATGCTTCTCCACCTTCTACAGAAGTTCTGATTTCATCATTAAGCTGGTCAACCGCCGCCTTACCTGTACCTGTAACCGACTGATAGGTAGATACCACCACTCTCTTTATTTTGTACTTTTTATGCAAAGGATTAAGCACCATTACCAACTGAATTGTAGAACAGTTTGGATTGGCAATAATCTTATCGTCCTTGGTTAAAACCTCAGCATTTATTTCTGGAACTACTAATTTTTTAGTAGGGTCCATTCGCCACGCTGAAGAGTTATCCACCACAAAAGAACCTACTTCTGCAAACTTAGGAGCCCACTCCAAAGAAGTGCTACCACCTGCGGAAAATATCGCAATGGCAGGTTGCTTTGCTACGGCATCTTCCATAGACACAATAGGATATTCTGCTCCTTTAAATTTTATCTTTTTTCCAACTGATTTTTCAGACGCTACGGGGATAAGCTCCGTTACAGGAAAATCTCTTTCTTCCAACACTTTAAGCATCACTTGTCCCACCATACCTGTGGCACCTACTACTGCTATTTTCATATCTAATTTATTCTTTATTTATTTTAGCACCAACGCTCTAAAACACCATAATTATTGATTTTTTAGAGCGTTGATTTAATTATTTTTAAACCTAACTTTTTACCCCAAAAGTCTATCAAAAGGGAACCTCAACAAGAATAAAACTACCGCTAACAGCCCCATAATAACGATACCAAAGTTAAGCGTCTCCGATGTTTTAATTTTCTTATTTACTATCGTCATCAGCACAGCAGCTACCAACATCGTTACAGGGTGTTCTACATAAGAAAACCTTAAAACGGCATCTTTCATAATGCCTCCCATACCTATTTCTTTAAGATAGAATAAAAACTGGGATTTAAAAAACAACATTCCCAAACCTATAAGAAATTGTGTGTGAAACAAAATCATTGTAAATAAGCTGGACTTTCTAAGTAACTTGGATACCTTACCAGAATAACCAAACATAGCTACTAAAAGTGCTACCACAAATACTGCCGCCGCTAATAAAACCAAATAAGCAAACCCTCTATGAGCGTGCAAAATCATATTTTCCATAATAATCTATTTTTCGGTAGCAAATATAGAAAAAAATCCCAACGAATACCGCTGATATTTAGTAGAATTGATAGTTATTCTTCTTATCAAAAATATTTTAGTAACTAAATTCTCCAATGATAGGATAGTGGTCTGACAGTTGTCTGCTTCTATCCGTTTTCAGAGAAATGGGTTTTATTTCTTTAGTTGAAAAGAGATAATCTATCCTTATCGGAAATTTATAATCATGGAAGGTAGTTCCTAAGCCTTTGCCTACTTCTAAGAAGCTGTCCGTCATATTTTGGCTAAGATGATAATATTCATAAGAATTAGGAACAGCATTAAAATCACCCCCTAAAACCACAGGATAAGGCGATTTTTCTACGGCGAGTCTTATCTGCTCTATTTGAGTTTGGTGAGCCTTAAAGACAGGTAAAAATCGTGCTATTAAATTTTTGGCTTTTTCTTCGGAAACATTAAGATCTGTGCTTGGTTTTACCATTTCCTTTTCTAGCTCAAACGGTTTTAAATAAACATTTATAAATCTTATCCGCTTGCCTTTAATTTCAGTGTCTATATAACCCGCATAGCCATTATCTGCATCAATTAGAATTCTCCCAAATTCTATTATCGGTGTTTTAGAATAAAACTCCAAAATGTCTATTTCTTTTCTGTAAGGCAAATCTTTTATATTTTCCTTAAAAACACCTTTCTCTTGTATTAGAATAATGTCAGGAGAGAAAGATTCTAGATGTTGTGCGATATTTAGGACACCCTTTTTTCCTGCCTTAATATTAAAACTAACCACCTTGAAATCAGAGGCATTTTTATTTTCTGTGGAATAGTTAACCCATCTCCTGATAGGCGTTAAAAGCAATACTAAAGCCAATAGGAAAAATAAGCCTCTCTTTTTCCAACTCAAAATCCAAAACAAACATAACAGACAATAGCCCAAAACTAAAATAGGGAAGGCTAAAGACAAAAAATTAAGTTCTGCAAATACTCTCGGCGGAATGTAGGCATTCATCATACACAAATAGAGCAATGCCAAAAGCCCTAAATGTATAATAAATACAATTATTCTAAGAATTTTCATCATTTATCGGGGCTATTACTGTATTCTGAAACGGTTTCTACTCCACATTTTTATAAGAATATATCCCACTAATGCTCCGCCTAAATGTGCAAAATGTGCCACATTATCTCCTGCCATCTGGGTAAACCCTAAATAAATAGACCCTGCTATAATGATTGGAAATAGTATTTTAGCCTTTATTGGGAATGGTATAAACAAAATCATAATCCCTGCATTAGGGTAAGTCACTGCGAAAGCCGCTAACACACCAAATATCGCTCCAGAGGCACCTACCATTGGTGTTATTAAAAATTGTTGTAATTGTGCGACCTCATCACTTCTTCCGAAAATAGCTCTTATGTTTAAAGAAGGATTGTTAAGATTAGCTCCCCTAAACACCGAGGCTAAATCTACACCTTGCTGATGCAGACTGCTAGTAAGCTGATAGAAGTGATAATAGTTCCAAACATTAAATAGAATGAACGCTCCCAACCCACTAAAAAAGTAAAGTATAAGGTATTTCTTCTCGCCTAAAGCCCTTTCCAAAACAGAACCGAAACTCCACAAACCTATCATATTAAACAAAAGATGTGTAAACCCTCCGTGCATAAACATATGCGTAATGATTTGCCAAGACCTAAAGTTAGGCGACAAAGGGAAATAGGCAGGTAAGAAATTCTCTATTCCTGCTGGTAAAAAGTAACCTAGTATAAATACAACCACATTGATGATGATAAGATTTCTAGTGATTGGTGGTATATTCTGAAACATCATTTTTTTTAGTTTTATCAATTTTTAATTTTATTTTTCAAGTCTTCCAATGGCAGGGCAATGTAACATTTTTTTCCTGATGGTGTGTATTCAGGAAACCCTAAATCTGAGAAGTCTTTAATCATCTGTTCTACTTCGGTTTTATAGAAGAAATCAAAGCGAGACTTAGCGTTAATCTTCGTCCATTGATTTTCATAGTAAGCCATAAACTCTTCCTCGGTTTTGTAGTCTAACACTTCAAATAGTTTTTCCAAAAACTCATTGACTTGCTTCTCCTTAAGTCCGTTAGGTACTGCGTTTATTCTTAAAACATTGTCGTCCCCAAGTTCCATTTCAAAGCCTAATTGTGGCAAATATTTCTTTATGGAACGGTATTTATTTTTCTCCATTTCGTTGAGGAGATACTCTATGGAAAAAAGTAATTTTTGACCTACGCCTGTCTCTTTTTTCTGTTTTCTTCGTTCGCTAACAACTACAGAGTGCATTCTTCCCAAATCTAGCATAAGCGTATCTTCGCCTCGGTTATAAAGCCAATAACCATTAGGTAATCTCATTAAATCCTCATCAAAGTCTTCATCTTCAAATAAATTGATTTTAGAAGGCTCTGCTGTGGTAATACTCTGACTATAAAGCTCTGTAAGAGCAATGCTTTCAGAAGGTTTTACACGCTCTTGCTGAAACGGATTATAATCTCTATCTACCTGTATAGACGGTGCTTTGTAGGTACTATTACTAATGGACGGCGTGGCTTTAGGATAATGACTTTGCAAACCTAAAAGCTGACTTTGGCTTTCATCTTTATCAAAATCTAAACTAGGGGACACATTATAAACACCCAAAGATTTCTTTATCGTGGAGCGAATAAGAGCGAAAATAAGGGCTTCGTCCTCAAATTTAATTTCGGTTTTTTGTGGGTGTATGTTTACATCTATTTTCTCTGGATCTATTTCTAGATATAAGAAAAACGACGGATTGTAGCCTTGTTGAAGCAACCCATCAAATGCTTCTTGAACCGCCTTGTTAAGATAAGCACTTCTAAAAAACCGACCATTAACAAAGAAAAATTGTTCTCCTCTTGATTTCTTAGCACCTTCTGGTTTTGCAACATAGCCATTAAGTTTTACCCAATCTAAATCTTCTTTTATAGGAATCAACAAAGGCTGAAGTTTCCTACCAAATATATCTACAATTCTCTGTAAAAGACTCGCCTTTCTGAGTTTGAAGATTTCCTCATCGTTATGATAAAGCGAAAATTCTATATCCTCATGAGCCAATGCCACTCTGTGGAACTCGTCTATAATATGTCTAAACTCTACATTGTTAGACTTTAAAAATTTACGCCTAGCAGGTACATTATAAAATAAGTTTTTAACTGCAAAATTAGATCCTTCCGAAGTTTGTACAGCCTCCTGAAATTGTAATTCTCCACCTTCTATATAGATATTAGTACCTACAACATCTTCCTCTTTTTTAGTTTTCAGCTCTACCTGTGCCACCGCTGCAATAGAGGCTAAGGCTTCGCCTCTAAAACCCTTAGTAGCTATTTTAAAAATATCTTCGGTAGCATAGATTTTGGAAGTGGCGTGGCGTTCAAAAGCCATTCTTGCATCAGTTTCGGACATTCCCACACCATTATCTACCACTTGTATCAAGTTTTTACCAGCTTCCCTTATGATGAGTTCCACTTTAGTTGCCTTAGCATCTATAGCATTCTCCATCAGCTCCTTTACTACAGAAGCAGGTCTTTGCACCACCTCACCCGCTGCAATTTGATTGGCTACATAATCTGGTAAAAGTCTAATAATATCTGCCATAAACTCACTTTATCCGCCCCAAAAATAGGCATAAGATTTTTAGCAAAAAAACGAATTTATTTTGATTTTTATTATTTAATGATAATATTAAATATTTAGTATCAAATTATCAAAATGAATTATACAAAACATAAAAAGTAAAAAATCTTTTATAAATAAGGAATTATTACCATATTTTGCCTCAAAATAAATCTTTAATAAAATTATTAACTTTGCAAAAAATTACAGAGAATGCATTACAAAAACTATTTTCTAATAGCAGGTCTTTGTACTGCTATGTTTTTCAAGGCTCAAAATCAACCAGAACTCTACGACCCTTACACTCCAGAATATTTCTCTGTAAGTAAAGAAGATCCCGCGTGGTTACAACTCATTGTAGATAACCCTAGTGGAGTCAATTTTTTTGAAATGGAGAAAAAGTTTGGCGAATGGCTAGAAAAAGACCCTGATGCCAGAAGAAAAACCCCGGAGAAAAAACCGGCAGTAAACTTTTACAGAAGATGGCAAAAGGCATACAGACCTTTTGTAAATAGTAATGGAGATATTGTGCTTCCTACCAAAAAAGATTATTTTGATAGATTGGACAAACAAAACCAAAGAAGTAACCAGCTAATGGCTAAAAACCAAAGAGATGGTTTAACTACTCTAGGAACTACTACCTCCGTAAATGCAAAAAAATGGCGTAATATAGGACCATATACAACCGATTATAATAGCCAATACGAAGGATATAAAGAGTCTTATGATTCTCATGCCAATGTTTTTAGAATAGATGTTTCTAAAACCAATCCTAATATCCTATATTCCGGATCGGAAACCGGAGCAGTGTTTAAAACAGTAGACAAAGGTAAGAATTGGACAGCCTGCGCCTCTTCTTATAACTTTGGTGATAATATAACAGCCATTAGAATAGATCCCAAAGACCCAAACACGGTATGGGTAGGTTCTACTTCAGGACTATTTGTAAGTAAAGATGGAGGAAATTCTTTTGAAAGGATCAATAGTATTACAACTACTGTGAATAGTATAAGAGTAAGTGATGACCGTAAAATAATCACCGTAGCTACAGGGGAACAACATAAATTTGGTGGCAGTAACATAAACAGACAAAAAGATGGTTTTTACATATCGGAAAATGGAGGCTCTACTTTCCGTAAAGTAATAAACGGTATTTTCTATGACCATGAGTTAAAACCCAAAGACTCTAAAGTAGTCTATCTATTCGGAAGAAAAGATTTCAATTGGTATTCTACACTCCATATATCCTACGATGGTGGAAAAACCTTTAATAAAGAAGTTACCATAATACCCTCGGCTAAGATAGGCCGTTTGGCAGTAAGCGATGCCCCAAATGGAGAAAGCTATCTCTATGCACTTATTAATATAGAAAAACAAAACTATTCTTATGGTCAGCCTCATATTTTACAAAGTAAAGATAGTGGATTCAATTGGACGGATAAAACAACCATAACAGATGAAAGATACGATTATAAAAACACTTTTTGTCCATCGATAGACGGAAAACAAGGTGGGCAAGGTTACTATGATATGATGATAGGTGTTTCAGGAAACAATCCCGAACATGTCATATATGGTATTTGTAGTGCTTATCGTTCTCTAGACGGAGGAGCAGGAGGTTACAAGGATATTACCATAGGTGGTTACTGTAATGGCAATTTTTCTATACACCCAGATATGCAGGACATTGCTATTGCGGGAGATGAAGTTTGGATAGCCAACGATGGAGGTATTAAATATTCCAGCAACTTCTTTAAAAAAGATGATAATGGTAAAATCACAGGAGAAAATCGTGTTAAAGGTATCTATGCTAGTGATTATTACGGATTTGGACAAGGGTGGAACGAAGATGTGATGGTTGGTGGAAGATGGCATAATGGCGATGCAGTGATGATGAAAAGTTATGGTGAAGGTAAAGCTGTTTATGTAGGAGGAGTAGAGCAGGCGACAGGTTATGTGATGGTAAGTAACCCTAAAAAAGTTTATTTTTCTGATGCTGGTATGTTTACTATGCCAAGCAATATTGATGGTAAAGTAGTTTCACATTGGTCAGTATTTAATCAAAAAGCTCCTTATGAAACATTAAGATCTAATGGATTCTTTGGTACAGATCCTCGCTACGCACAAAGGATTTTATACCACCCTAAACGAGATGTATGGAATGCTTCCATGCAAATTTGGGAAACACCAGATGAAGGACAAACATTTAACTTAATATTTGATGCTAACGATAATATTTCCAATGTAGAGTTTGCCCGCTCTAATCCAAATATCATCTACGCTTGTGGACAGTATCACATACACAAATCTTTAGATAATGGGAAAAATTGGGAACAATTACAAATGCCTACTTATGATGGTTTTTTCCCAAACATTACGGTAGATCCTAAAGACCAAAATAAAATATGGCTAGTAAAAGCCTACAATCCTGGTCTTGTTTTTACCAGCTCCGATGGTGGAAAAACTTGGAAAAATGCCTTAGAAAACGATGCAGAAATGAAAAATATAGCCTTCCGTTGGGTAGTATTAGCAGGCGATGAATATAATGGCGTTTATTTAGGCACAGATGTAGGTTCTGCCGTTTACTACAAAGACGACACTATGGATAAATGGATCAACTATTCCGATGGTTTACCTCCTGCGGCAAGGCTTACCCGTTTAGTACCTTTTTTTAAAGAGGGGAAACTAAGAGCGGCAACCTCTCAAGGAATATGGGAAATACCTCTATATAGAGAAAAATTTATACCTGTGGCTCAACCATTAGCTACCAATATCAGTCAGGCTCAATTAGCAGATGCCAATATGACAGTAGAGTTTGAATCTTACTCTATCGTTAATCAAAACAATGTTCAGTGGGAATGGTCATTTAATCCTCAACCTCATTATGTGAGTGATAAAAATGCCAGAAACCCTAAAGTGGTTTTCAAATACAACGGCGAGTACGATGTTACCCTAAAAGTAACCACTCCTGAAGGTACACACAGCAAAACCATCGAAAAAATGATTATAGTAAATAATGGAGTTCTTGGTACTAACGAAACACAAGAAGCAAGTAATCCTAAGAAAATCACGGTATATCCTACCCTATTGCACCAAGGCGAGGAGATTCGCGTTAAATTAGGCGAACCGAAAGAGAAAGCCCAATTCCAAATCTATAACACTAATGGTGCTTTGGTTAAAACGGTAGAAATAGATACTAATGCTTCTAAGGAAATTATCATTCCAACTCATGGATTACCAAAAGGAGGCTATCTATTCCAATATTCTACTTACAGCTATATACAGCGTGGGAAGTTTATTATAAAGTAACAATATTGTGCAATAAATCTATAACGAGACTATCTATTGATAGATGGTCTCGTTTTATTTTATAGATGTTTTTAATACTTCTAACATTGTTTAATCACTGTATTTATAGTAATTTTGCCCCCCCTTTAAAAAAATTTAACCTATGAAAAAACATTTATTTTCTTTATTCTTAATCACAACATCTACAGTTGCCTATTCTCAGGTAGGAATTAACACTGAAAACCCTAGAGCTACCCTAGATATTGTAACCAAAAATCCTGATTCTCCTGACTCCTCTGCTGGTATTCTAATACCTAGAGTTTCTCAAAATCCAAACTCAGGAAATGAGAAAGGGCAACTTATATTTAATACCCAAAAAAATGCTTTCTTTTTCTGGGACGGTAATTCTTGGCTTCCTATAGTCCAAGGTTCTACTACAGATAATTCTGCAGTTCAAAATTATGCCTATTTTACAGATACTAGAAGTTCTCGTACTATTTCTATAACCAAAGGTTCTACCGAAACTTCTATACCTAATACCGTAGTGCAATTTACGATAAATGAGAACAAACAAGTACAGTTTAATGGTACTATAAACTTCAAAGGAAGAAGTTCAGCTTTTGCTCCGTTATTTAAGCTAAAACTTACCAACACATCAACTAACACAACAGAAATTATAGACAGAGCATCTAACACCTTCTTATCTGATGGTATTACAGACTACTATGGCAATATGCAGCTATTAACCATAAAAGAGCTTCCAGCAGGTAATTACACCGCAGAAATTGTAGCAACTTATAATGACTGTTGCAATTTCAACTTCACTTATGATGTGGGAGGTAATGATACTCCTGTAAGCCTATTAGTTCAATACAAATAAAAGATAAAGAAGCATGTTCAGATATTTATTTTCTATCTTTCTATGTTTGGTAGGAATCTTAAAAGCACAAAATGATGAAATTCCTGCATTTTACAAAGAAATGCAGAAAAACAAACCTAATGTATTCGTTGTAGATTCCTTATATGATATTTACAGAGCAAATACCTCTTTAGATTTTGATGCTGAGACCTTGAAAGAAATCAAAAAAATGAAAGCTTCCAATCCAAATAAAATACAAAAATCACCTTGGTTATCTAACGCTAGACAAGAGAATAGTCCTATCAAAAAAGAATACCGTAGTGAATATGAAAAAGAATACCTTGAGTGGCGTAGAGAGATACAACCTTATATAAATGAGAAAGGTTATATAGACTATCCTTCCACACAAGAGCTCAACCAAACTTTTTCACAAAGACCTAAAACACCTTTACTAAGAAGAGTTTTAAGGAGTTTAGGTATAGCAACTAACAGTACCTCATCTAATATTTATGACAGTTCTGAAATACCTTATCACGCTACTTTTTCGGGGTGGCATTATTATGGTCCTGTTCAGTTGCTCTCTAATACGGGGCAGAATAATGTTACTAGCCAAGCTAATGTGAGAGCCTTTGCCCAGTCGCCTACTAACCCTAATCATACCGTGTGTGCGGTGGAGAATGGAACCATTTATATCTCACACGACAAAGGCAAAATGTGGCATTTAGCAACAAAAGATTATGATATTAAAAATATTACTGCACTAAGTTTTTCGGCTTCAGATGAAAATATAATTTATGCTGGAGCAGGGACGGGACTCTATGTCTCTAGAGATGGAGGCATCACCTGGCAACTTCTCTCTGACTTTAACAATCTAAAAGAATATGCTAAAATAGGTAATAATATTACCACTATCATAAGTGTTTCTACTGATGGAAATACAATGAATGACAATATCTTAATGGCAACTAACCGAGGTATTGTTAAACTAAAACAAGTTGGAAGTGGGTCGTCTATAACTTATCAGTACGAAGTAAAACTTCCTCTTTGTATTACCGATATTGTTAAACGTCCTAACTTTGATAACGAATTTTATGCTGTTGCCTACGATGTAGCTACCAAGTTTATGTACTTTTACAAATCAACCGACGGTGGCGAAACTTGGGTGAAAAAAGGGGTTAATGGTAAAGGTTGGTACGAACCTGCTACAAGTATGGAACGCACTTGGGGAGCGAGACTAGCAGTAACTCCTGCCAATAATCAAGTGGTGTATGCTTATATTATTGCTAACCAAACTTCAAGAGATAACGGACATTGGGGAGTGTATAGAAGTAATGATGCTGGAGAAACATGGCTACTGCCTAATCCTAATGGTCCTGGAGCAGGAGCCAACGGATATAATAACACAACTAATATCAATGTAGCTACTTTTCCCTTTCAACCAACGGGAGGTTATACCCAGGGTTTTTACAACTGTGCCATTATTGCATCACCCACAGATGCCGAAACTTTTATTGTAGGAGGTCTAAATGCCTATATCTCAAGAAATGGAGGAAAAACCTTTCAGTACTTTGGTGGGTATTGGGGGCCCAAACAGCTACATCCTGATATGCAAACCTTTTATCAACAGACCAATACAGATGGTAGTGTAGACACATGGTTAAGTACCGATGGAGGAGTTAACTACTCTACTGATTTTTTTGAAACCATGAATGAAGTAAGAACTTTTGGACTGGGGGGCGACTATTGGGGCTTCGACCTTGGTGAATATAATACCAATATGGGTGGAGGTATGTATCATAATGGTGATAGCTATCATGTTTCTACCTATGGTAAAGGCGTATTCAAGCACTTGGGTGGTGGCGAGAGTTCTACAGGTTATATCCTCCCAGGGAATGATGAAAGACATTTCGTGTTTTCAGATTTCTCAGGTATTATTGCCTCTCCTGATGTTAACACGATTTATACTTCCGCGTATAAATTAAATCCCATTCCCTTAGAACCTTACGCAGGAAGAGGAATTCCTTATTATACCCAAAGAGATCATAATGGGAATATGTACTATTTTACCCAAACTAAAGAAGAAAAAGCTCTAGGGAAATTTAACTTACAAGTTTACAATTATAAGGATAATAAAGTTTACTTACTAAAGGAAATGACTACTGTAGCAAACTCCGCTCCACAGCAGTATATGGTGTCTTTCTCTAACCCTTTGTATCAATATTTAATTGTAAATAACAAGCTGTATGCTTCTACAGACGGAGGGAAAAATTGGGAAGAAAAAACCGCTCCATTTGTAAATAATGTTACTTTAGCAGTTTCGGACAATGATCCTAAGACTGTCTATGCATTAAGAACTTACACTACAGGCAATAATGTATTGAAAGTGAGTAGAGATGGAGGAACAACCTTCCAAAACATTAACAATCCAGATATCAACAGAAACTATAGACATATCCTCAATGTAAGAGGAACCGATGTGATTTTCATTTTTGGGAATAACCAATCCAAAGTGTATTATTATATTGATGAGGCTTGGAAACAATACAGTGAAGATTTGCCTTTTAATCTCAATATTCTAGAGCCTAAAATACAATACCGTACGGGCGAATTTTTCATGGCAACTAGCGGAAGTGGTATTTGGACTAGAAAACTTCCTGATGAGGTTTTAGCTAAAATGAATGTAGTCAAAATAAACATAGAATCACCGAAGAAAACTACTATTAGTAAAGATTTTGTTTTTGAAGCAAATAATATTTCGCTCTATTATGGAAAAAATATTGTTAAAAAACAATGGGAATTCCCTGGAGCGGTACAAGTAAATAATGCCAATACGGATAAACCTTCCGTAGTCTATAATAAATATGGGAAATTTGGAGTAAAACTGACACTGACCGATAGTGATGGTAAAACTTACAGCCAAACCTTCCCAGATTTTTTCACAGTTTATCCTTACTGTGCCTGTGATGCCCCCAATATTATGAAAAATCTTATAGAAAATACCTTAGTTTGGGTTGATGCTGAAAGAACAAATTTTTCCGCAAAAAGTCTTTCTGACAGGGTAACAGGCGAGATTTATAACCTTTCTAATATTTCTGGAATGGCTTTAGAAAAAGATTCCAATCTCTATAATGGGAAAGCAGTACTAAGTTTTAAATCTGGTGAGAGCTATATAGACTTAGGTAAAACCTACGAAGGAAAAACTTTCTTTGTTGTTTCAAAACTGAATCCTAATGCTAATAATAATTTTAATTTCTTGTTGGGCGACAGCGGTAGTGCTGACTTCCATAGTAGTGGAACATTTGGTAGTATTTTCAGTACGCTATATATGTCAGATAACAAAAGGTTTGATACCTCAAAAAGTGGTAAAACTATGATTAATGGAATAGATAAAAACTATTTCACAACAGGCTTTGTTACTAATAATCTAGCTGTTTACGGTCTCCGTGTAGCCAATGACAACACTGTTGCACGAGTGCGTTATATTTCTAGAGACAGGGGGCAAACCAATCGCTCTTGGCGTGGAGAGATAGCAGAAGTTATTGTTTTTGATAAGCTATTAACTGATGAGGAAATGAAAGAAGTTAATACTTACCTCATGCAAAAATTTGGTTTGTAAAAACAGAATATATCATTAAAAAATCTCTACTTTTGTGATGATGAAATCAATAATTATCTCATTAGTAGGGGTTTTCTCTTTACTACAATGTTTACCCAAAAACTCTAATATGGAAAAGCCACAATCTACAGAAAAGAATCCTTATTACTCTCGTACAGACTCTACTCCTGTTAAATTATCCAATGAAGAATGGCATAAGGTACTTTCGCCAGAGCTTTATTCTATTGCTAGAGAAGCTGCAACGGAAAGACCTTTCACTGGCATATATAACGATTTTGATAAAAAGGGAAATTACTATTGTGCAGCTTGTGGCAACCATTTGTTTAAGTCAGACTATAAGTTTGCGTCTTCCTGCGGTTGGCCAAGTTTTTTTGAAGTGAATAAAGAAGGTGTTATCTATAAGAGAGATTCTTCTCACGGTATGGAGCGTACCGAAGTTTTATGCAAAAGATGCGAAGCTCATTTAGGGCATGTATTTAATGATGGACCTCCACCCACAGGCATACGCTATTGTATGAACTCTATAAGTTTAGATTTTGTTCCTGAGGGAGAATAACTTATTACCTCTTAGATTTAAAAAACTCTTTTACTAGATTACGGCAATCGTCTTCCATAATACCAATGGTAATTTGGGTTTTAGGATGAAGGTTGATGTTTTGATTTAGAAAACCTCTATGCTCATCTCTAGCACCTATAACCACTCTAGAAATTTGAGACCAAAATAAAGCTCCCGCACACATAGTACAAGGTTCTAGTGTAACATACATAGTACAGTCTTTAAGATATTTACCTCCCAGAGCGTTAGCCGCAGAAGTTATAGACTGCATTTCTGCATGAGCAGTAACATCATTAAGAGTTTCTGTAAGATTGTATCCTCTAGCAATTACTCTCTCATTGTGTACAATTACGCAGCCCACAGGCACTTCGTCTTTTTCAAACGCATTTAAAGCTTCCTGAAAGGCCATTCGCATAAAGTATTCGTCTGTAAACATATCTGTTATAAACAAAAGGCGAAGTAATCCTTTTGTTATCACTTCGCCTAAAAATATTGTATTCTAATTATTCCTTTATCTCTACACAGCCCACTCTTCCACCTGCATTACCTGTGGGTTGAGTACGGTAATCGTCTTCTCCAGCGTGGATGATGATAGATTTATTGTAAAGATTTTTGGTTTCGTCTTTACAGCCCAAACACCATTTGTCTGTGCTGAATGTAAGTGTTGCGTGACCGTTTTTATCGGCATTAAGATTTCCTATATCCCCCATATGGAAATGCTCGGTATCCCATTTCCCATGATGATGTCCTGTAGGATTCCAATGTCCACCAGCAGAAGAACCGTCTTTAGCTGAGCAATCTCCAAACTCGTGAATATGAATGGCGTGTTTACCAGGCGTTAGATTATGAACATCTATATTCAAAGTAACTGTTTTAGCTTTTTGGGTAAAAGTAGCTGTACCTTTTGTATTGGTATTACTTTTAGATTGTATGGTATAGGTTTTACTTGTAACACAAGAGGTTAGAGCTAAAACACTTCCTAATAACAAACTTAGTTTTTTCATTTGATTAAATTTTTTGATAAAGTTAAAAAAAATATTATAAATATAATATTTACACGGCACTACATTCTTCCTTACCTCAAAAATACCTTACCTTTGCATTAAGTTTTTAAGATTTTCTATGAAACAATATACTTCTAAACGCAGCATACAAATTTTGGCTCACTTGTTATCTCAATATGGCATTAGTAATATTGTAATTTCTCCTGGCTCTAGAAATGCTCCAATGGCGATACATTTTACAGAGTTTGAAGAATTTAATGCCTATAGCATAGTGGACGAAAGAAGTGCAGGATTTGTAGCATTAGGTATGGCAAAAAGCCAGAAAAAACCTGTAGCTTTGTCTTGTACTAGTGGTTCTGCAGTAGCTAATTATTACCCTGCGGTGGTAGAAGCGTTCTATCAAAATATTCCTTTATTATTGCTAACCGCCGATAGACCTTCTGATTATACTGATATTTTTGATGGACAAACCATTAGACAAAATCAGATTTTTCAGCAGCATTCTTATGGTGATTTTCAACTTTTAGAAGATAGCCACGAAGAAGCTGATGAGCATAATTTTAAAACCATTAAAACGGCCATAGAACTTTGCTTAGAGAAGCAAGGTCCTGTGCATATTAACATTCCTTTAGAGGAACCTTTGTACAATTTGGTATCCGAAATTCCTGTAATGCCTACCATAGAAAAAGAGAGCAAAAACAATAATTTTGACTTAGATAGCACTTTGGTAGCAGAATGGAACACTTCAAAAAAAATAATGATTCTTACGGGGACTTTGGATAAAAATCCAGAGTTGGAAGCTTATCTTTCTCAGTTAGTTAAAAATCATACAGCTGTGGTTTTAACGGAGGTTAACTCTAACCTTCACAACGAGAAGTTTTTTGGGCATATAGACCGTTATATTTTCAATTTAGAGGATAAAGATTTTCCAAACTATGCTCCAGATTTACTTATTACTATTGGGCAAAATGTAGTTTCTAAAAAGATAAAACATTTTCTACGAAAATCTCAAATCAAAAACCATTGGCATATAGATGAACATTGGCACCCAGATACCTATTTTGTGCTTAATAGAAAAATTAAAACCAAAGCTGAAGAGTTCTTTAAAAAACTTATACAAGGTATCAATCTAGAGCCAAGAACCTATTTTAATCTTTGGGAAGGTCTTAAGAATAAACTAGATGCTAAGCATGAAGAATATGTCTCTCTAGCACCGTTTTCTGATTTTAAATGCTTTGAAATTATCACCCAAAACACACCAAAAGAATACAATATCCACATTTCTAATAGTTCAGCTATAAGGTATGCTCAGTTATTTGATTTTCAGTATCAAAATACAATCTACTGTAACAGAGGAACTAGCGGTATAGATGGTTGTACCTCTACGGCTATGGGTTTTGCTATTGCTAACGAAAAACCTACGCTTCTCATCACGGGAGATATTAGCTTTTTCTATGACATCAATGGACTTTGGAACCCTTATATTCCGCCTTATACTAGGATTATTATACTCAATAATGGAGAGGGTAATATTTTCCGTATCATACCAGGACCTGATACTACTAATGCAATGGACGAATTTATCGCTACCAAACACTCCAAAAATGCCGAAACTATTGCCAAGCATTTTGGGTTTTCGTATTTCAGAGCGGAAGATTTGGTAACGGTGGAACGGAGTTTGCCTCATTTCTTCTCTCCTGATGCTAAGCCTAAAATATTGGAAATTTATACCAAAAATGCTTCTTCGGAAGAGGTGCTTAAAGCATATTTTAAAAGTTTAAAACTGGATTGATAAGTGTATTTCTCCCAATTTGTTGTTTTATTTTGAAATGCTTAATTTTAGCCCATCGAACTTTTTAAATATTTAAAATTATAAATCGAACATGAAAAGATTGTTTCTTGGACTCACATTTTTGTTGAGTTTCCTACAAGCGAAAGCAGATGAAGGTATGTGGCTTCTAATGCTAGTTAAAAGATTAAATGGTGTGGATATGCAGAAGCAAGGGCTTCATCTAACACCTGAAGAAATTTACTCTGTTAATAACTCCAGCCTTAAAGATGCTATTGTAAGTTTTGGTGGTTTCTGTACAGGTGAAATTGTATCTCCAGAAGGTATGATTTTTACCAATCACCACTGTGGGTATGGTGCTATAGCGGCACTTTCTACACCTAAAAAAGACCACTTAACTAATGGTTTTTGGGCAATGAAAAAATCTGAAGAACTTAATGCTAAAGGGCTTTATGTAAGATTTTTGGAAAGAATGGGTGATGCTACAGAGCGTATCAACTCTAAACTTAATAACAATATGACTGCTTCTGAAAGAGAAGCTATTATAAAAGCTGAATATGAGGCTATCAAAAAAGAAAATTCCGAAAATGGTAAGTATACCGTTGTTATTAAGGATTTCTTTAATGGTAACGAGTTCTATTACTTTGTTTATAGAGATTATACTGATGTTCGTTTGGTAGGTACACCTCCTGCATCTTTGGGTAAATACGGTGGAGATACAGACAACTGGGAGTGGCCTAGACATACAGCAGATTTTAGTATCTTCCGTGTGTATGCAGACAAAAACGGAAACCCATCTGAATACAATGTGAATAATGTTCCTCTTAAGCCAAAACATTTTCTTCCTATTTCTTTAAAAGGAGTAAAGCCAGGGGATTTTGCAATGATAATGGGTTACCCAGGGAGAACTAATAGATATTTAACTTCTTATGGTATTTCTCAACTTGTTAATAAAGATTATCCAGCGTGGGTAGAGGCTTCTAAAACGGCTATGGATGTGATGAAGAAGTATATGGATAAAGATGATGCTACAAGACTAGGTTATGCTTCACAATATGCTTCTGTAGCTAACTATTGGAAGAACAGAGCTGGTACTATAGAGGCTGTTAACAAAAATGGTACTATTGGAGAAAAGCAGGATTTGGAAAATAGATACTTACAATGGGCAGTACAGCCAGAAAATGATGCTACTTATGGTAATGTACTCAACGAAATAAAGGCTTACTACAACCAAGTATCTGATAGAAATGTAGAGAAAAACTACAATGCCATTCTTCAAAGAAATGCTAAGTATATAGGTGTAACTTACCGTTTAGGAAGTTTATTTAAAACTTATGCAGACCAAGATAAAGCTGGACAAGACAAAATGAAACCAGAGCTTGAGAAAGCAATAAACGACTACTATGAACACTTTAATGTTCAACTAGAAGGAGAGATGCTAAGCAAACTGGTAAGCCTGTACCAAGTAAGAGTAAAGAAAGAAGCTCAAGCTAAAACTTTGGCTGATGCTAATGCTCCTGAACTTGCTAATTTAGCTTATGCTTCTATATTTGCTAATAAGCAATCTGCAACACAATTCCTTAATAATCCTGATAGACTTAAAATTGATGGAGATAAACTTTATCAATGGGCTAACGCTTACATTACAGACCAAAGACTCCAAGCAGAAACTTATGTAAAAGTAGAGGAGGCTTTTGATAAGAATACTAGACTATTCTTAGACGGTCTTAGAAAAGCGGTTCCTGAGAAGAAATATTATCCAGATGCTAACTCTACAATGCGTTTAACTTACGGTAAAGTAGATACACTTCCATTCCGTTCAGATAGACTTTATCATGGTGTTACTAATAATTACTACACTAATATGGAAGGTCTTATCGCTAAATACAAAAAAGGAGATGAGGAGTTTGATTTACCACAAAGAGTATTAAAACTATACAAAAATAAAGACTATGGTATCTATGCAGATAAGGCAGGATATATGCCTGTAAACTTCTTATCCGATAATGATATTACAGGAGGAAATTCAGGTTCTCCAGTGATAGATGCTAACGGTCATTTAATAGGTATTGCCTTTGATGGAAATAGCGAAGCTCTAAGTGGAGATATCGTATTCGAGCCTAAATTACAGAAAACTATAAATGTAGATGTAAGATTTGTACTTTGGGTAATAGACAAATACGCAGGTGCTAAAAACTTAATAGAAGAAATGAAACTAATTAAATAATTGATAGTTTTTTCTCAATAAAGTAGGATGTGTCAAAGTTTGACACATCCTATTTTTATTATTTTATTACATTAATAATACTTATTTCCAACTTCTGTTATCTTTAATATCAGATCTTTTTACTCCTTTATTGATATTATAAGCAAAACCAACACCTAGAGTTTGTCTCATCTGAGTTTTTCTGATTTGATTGTGATCGTATAATAAATCAAGTGTAATTACTGAAGAAACATACTTATTAATCTTCATATTAAGTACTCCGTTGTACCCTAACACTAATCTTTCAGGGTGATTAAGATAATCAGAGAATACAGAGGCTGTATTGATAAGCGACATATTTTCCATCAGTTGTACCTTGTAAACGGCTGTTCCCAAGAAACCAAACTGAAATAGAGAAGAATCTCCATCATGTCTTAAACCAAAATTACCTGCTTTTTGTAAGTCCTTATCCAATACCAAAGTCCATCTTGCATTGGCTGGTCTTAATGTTGCTGTAAAGTTTTCATTAGGTCTATAAGTAAAACCAGCACCAACCATTACATAACCTGGCGCCATAAAATTAGATATTTTTTTAGCAGAAGGGTCATTACCATTCTCATATCCAGGAGCAAACTGAGTTTGCAAACTAGCTCCAGCAGATGCATACCAATTTTGAGAAATCTTTCTACCATAGTTAGAAGAAAGGTTAATAACATCTTGAGTTTTTCTAGTACCTACACCTTTAGTATTATTTTGTCCATAACCTAATACCACTATATTCTCCCAAAGGTCTTTACCTTTTTCATAAGTCATATTATAGTTAGTACCTGCTAGCCAACCCACATTATTGGCTCCACCACCTACCCAGTTAGAGAAAGCCGCTTGGTTAAGCATAAGTGTGTTTTGCCCCACGATAGACCAATGTTTGGTACTATCTGATACTGTTTCTTGTGCCGACGCCGCTGTACCTACAAAAGCCAACGCCATTAGAAGTGTCTTTTTCATTATTATAATTATTTTTAAGGGGGCAAAAGTACAAAAACCTTTTCATAAAATACAATTGTATTTTATTCTCAATCACTTAGCTAATATATTTTTAAAATTTTATTATACCAATCACACTTATATGACCTCTAAAAATTCATATTTTAATTTTACTCACAATTACAAATAGATTATATCTAATATTATCAATATTGATAATCAGTCATATAAATAATTCATACACCTGTAAATATCACAATTACAAATAAATATTTCTATATGGATAAGTTTGTTAATATCTTTTAATACTATTGTGGATAAGATAGGAAAACTAAGTCTTAGAATTTTAAAATATTTTTTCTATTGCTACATTTTGAAATATTATCCAAATCAAATTTTAATTTTTTTGAGGGAAGATTTTTAAAGTTTTTCCATGGGATAATTATCCCAAATCGTACAATTTTATAATTATCCACATTATGTTAGTAATCACCCAAAAAGGTTAATTTACAAATCTTTATATTGTCTATAAAATGTTAATTAAGTACCTATGGTATGTGATGAAAAATAAGAGAAATATTTATCCACAAAATCACAATACCTAACAACATACAACAATCTTCTTTTTATAAATATATATCTAAAAAAATAATGTTATTGATGAATGTTATTCATGTGGATTGTGAAATATTTGTGCCAAAAATTTTAGTTTTTCAGACAGATAAGTCTTAAATTTGTGAAGCATAAAAAATTAAATGAAAGTAATTATGAAAACAATTAAAGACTATAATTTCCAAGGGAAAAGAGCCGTTATAAGAGTAGATTTTAATGTCCCTCAAAACGAAAAACTAGAAGTTACAGATAATACCAGAATACAAGCGGCAAAACCTAGTATAGATAAAATACTTAACGACGGTGGTTCGGTGGTTATCCTAACCCATCTAGGGCGTCCTAAAGGACAAGTAAACGAGCAGTTTTCTCTAAAACATATTCTCCCAGAAGTTTCTAAAGTATTAGGCAGAGAAGTTAAATTTTGTCCCGTAACAGTAGGAGAGGAGGCAGAAAAAATGACAGCCGAATTGAAAGCAGGAGAAGTATTATTGATGGAGAATGTGCGTTTCTACGAAGGAGAAGAAAAAGGAGATAAAGCCTTTGCAGAATCACTTTCTAAATTAGGAGATGCTTATGTAAATGATGCCTTTGGTACTGCTCACAGAGAACACGCTTCTACAGCGGTTATTGCAGAATTTTTTCCTTCAACTAAATTTTTCGGTTTGTTGATGGAGAAAGAATTAGAAGCTATAGATAAAGTATTAGGTTCTGGAGAAAGACCAGTAACTGCTATACTTGGAGGTTCTAAAGTATCTACCAAAATTACCATTATAGAAAATGTATTACCAGCTGTGGACAACCTTATTATAGGAGGGGGTATGGCATTTACATTTATTAAAGCTCAAGGAGGACAAATAGGAAACTCTTTGGTAGAAGAAGATAAGATGAGCCTAGCTCTAGAAATTTTACAAAAAGCAGAACAGCAAAATGTAAAAGTTTATTTACCTGTAGATGTAATAGCTGCGGATAGTTTTAGCAACGAGGCAGAAACTCAAGAAGTAGATTCTAATGAAATACCAGAAGGTTGGATGGGCTTAGATGTAGGGGCAAGAACTAGAGCTCTTAACAATGATGTTATTATGAATTCTAGAACAATACTTTGGAACGGTCCGTTAGGAGTGTTTGAAATGTCTAATTTCTCTGCGGGTACAGAAGCCTTAGGAGACAGCATTGCAGAGGCAACTAAACAAGGTGCATTCTCATTAGTAGGTGGAGGAGATAGTGTGGCATTTGTAAAGCAGTTTAATTATTCTGATAAAGTATCTTATGTTTCTACAGGAGGCGGAGCTATGCTAGAGTCATTAGAAGGGTTAGAGCTTCCAGGAGTTGCAGCTATCAATAAATAATAAAAAAGGAATACTTTTTGCGGTATAAGTTCAATAGAAAACATAAATAATGAAAAGATTAGTAACCATAACTTCTATTTTTCTATTACTTTTTCTATTTTCTTGTAAAATATCTACTAAAAATATAAATAGTGATGGAAAAACAGGATTCTTTTTTATAACTAAAAGCAATTATTTAAAACTAAACGATGACAATTACCAAATATTGATTCCTAAAAAATCCAACGACAAAGGAAAGTTCATTGTTAAAATAAAATCTAAAAATGGAGAACAAAAAGAAAAGGAAATAAATAAAGAAGAATACTCGAAAATACAAGATATTTTGAAATCAAGTAATAATTTATCAAACGAAAGTAAAGAAGAAATTAGGAAAATATTAAATATAAATTTATAGCATAGGCTATTAAATCAATTATAATTTTAATAATAAAATTCAATTAGAAAACTATGAAAAAATCAATTTTAAGTTTAGTATTAGTAGGAGCAGCATTAGCTTTCACTTCTTGTAAGGATAAATGTAAAGAGCATTGTAAAGAAACTTGCGAAAAGAAAGAAAAAGCTGCTGCTAGTGATAGCACTAAAGTAGAAAACCAAGAAGTTGCTACAGTAGTTGCTGAAAATGTTTTAACTCAAAATGTAGGTAAGTATCCTAAAGATTTAGGACTTCTTGATAAGAGTGATTTATCTGAAAGAATTAAAAAACTAACAGGAGATAAATACTCTGAAATTGTGGCTAACTTTAATGTAGAAACACCAGTAGTATCTGAAGGTGATGTATACAAAACTACAGGTTGTAAAAAGAATAGTTGTTCAGATTATATGACTACTATTTTGTATGATAAGAAAAATGATAACCTTAATGTAGTAGTTACAAGCAACGATGCTGTAGTTAAAGAATACAATGAGAAGGGAAAAATAAATTATACAGAAACATTAAAGTCTAAATAATTTATCTTATCACTAAAAATAAGAATAGACCTCACTTCTGAGGTCTATTTTTTATTAAACACTAAAATTCTCTATTTGATAAAGGTATTTCTGTTTTTCACTTTCTGGGAGGAAAGAGTATTTAAAACTATTACTCACTAGAGTTTTAATATCATTTTGGTTTAAATCTAAGGCATTTGCAGTTTGTATAAAGTTTTCGTTGAGATAACCTCCAAAGTAAGCAGGGTCATCAGAATTAACGGTAACTTTAAGCCCTAAATCGAGCATCTTTTTAAGTGGATGGTGGTCTAGATTTTCTACCACTCTAAGCTCCAAGTTAGAAAGCGGACATACCGTAAGAGCCATTTCGGTTTCTACCAATCTATTTACCAACTTTTCATCAGATAAACAGTTATTTCCGTGGTCTATTCTTTTTATTTTAATAAGGTCTAGAGCTTCCCATATATATTCTGCTGGACCTTCCTCCCCAGCATGAGCTACAGGAATATAACCTTCCGTCACAGAGGCTTCAAATACCCTTTGGAATTTAGAAGGTGGGTTACCTTTTTCTGAAGAATCTAATCCCACAGCAGTGATTAGATGTTTGTAAGGAAGAGATTGTTCCAAAGTTTCAAAAGCATCTTCTTCAGAAAGATGTCTTAGATAACTCATTATGAGTAGGGAAGAGATGCCATATTTATTTTGAGCTTCCTCTCTTGCTTTTTGGATACCACCGATAACTGTCCCAAACGAAACGCCTCTTTTAGTGTGGGTTTGAGGGTCGAACATAATTTCTGTATGCACAATGTTTTCTTCTGCACACTTATCAAAATAAGCCATTGTAAGTTCATAGAAATCTTGCTCATAGAGAAGCACACTTGCCCCTGCATAGTAAATATCTAAAAAGTCCTGAAGACACGAAAACTGATAGGCTTTCTTTACTTCTTCTACCGTTTGATAAGGAATTTTAACTTGGTTTCTTTGGGCTATTTTGAACATTAGTTCTGGTTGAAAACTCCCTTCTATATGGAGATGAAGTTCTGCCTTAGGTATTTTTTTAATGTATTCTGTGATGTTCATAATATTTTATTTAAAAAAAGGATAGCAAATGTAGTGATTTGTATGATAATATGAGGTTTATTTTTTTAATTTAATAATACAAAAGCGATACAATTTAATATTGCATCGCTTAATATTGAATATAGTTATGATTATTTTTAATTAAAATCCGCCCTTACGGATAGGCTCCTTAATTTCAGGCCATTCATATTGTTTTCCTGTAGTTGGGTTGATTGGTAACACCATCTTTTCACGATTGCTTTGTTCAGGGTCTTCACTCGCCATATAGGTTATTGTAGCGATGAGTGCCACATTGTGCTTTAAATCATCAAAAACTATTTTATCGTAAGTATCTCTATTGGTATGCCAAGTATAAGTACCGTATGACCAGTTTAAAGAGCCCAACATAAAGGCTGGTACACCAGCAGCCACAAAAGAAACGTGGTCGCTACTTCCGCCACTTGCAGAACCAGGGAAGGTATATTTTAATTCCTTTTTGATGTATTCAGGTGCAGGAGCAATCCATTTTTGGAGGTAATTGTAGGCGTGCACAAAGCCCGAACCATTGATGTATTGTATCCTACCAGTACCGTTGTCTTGGTTAAAAACAGCTTGTATTTTAGGTAATTTATCTTTGTTATCCGATACGAAAGCACGGCTGCCATTTAGCCCTTGTTCCTCGCTTCCCCATAGACCAACTATAATAGTTCTTTTAGGGTTAGGATAGTATTTTTTGAGGATACGAGCTACCTCCATCATAGTAATAACGCCAGTACCATTATCCACCGCACCAGATGCACCGTCCCAAGAATCTATGTGGGCAGACAAGATAACATATTCGTCTTTATGAGTAGTACCAGGGAGCTCTGCTATTGTATTGAAAGTTTTAGCAGTGCCGTGGTTTTTACTTTGAACATTTAGATTGATTTTAGGGCGGTCGCCATATTGTACCATTCTGTAAAGCTGACCATAATCTTCTAACGCAATATCTACAACAGGAATTTTAGATGTGGTAGCATTGAAAATTCTACTAACCCCAAACCCACCACTCCAAGTGGAGGTAACGATGCCTACTGCACCTGCTTCCTCGATAGGTTTCTGAATAGTGCGTGCTGTATGGTCAATGGTTTTCATAGAAGCAGCCCATTCCTTATTTCTTTTTTCAGATTCTTCCTTATATTTTTTGTAGGACTCTTCCGTAGCATATTCTTTCCAGTTATAATCAGGTCTTCCGCTAGGTTCGTATGGGCTAATCATTACAATTTTTCCCTTTACCCCTTTTAAAAAGGCATCAAACTCGGCTTTGGTTTTAAATACAGGCATTGTAATAAGTTCTGCTTCCACTCCATTTTTTGTTGTAGCAGGACTGAACGCCAGTTGTTTCCCTTCCAAAGATTTGATGTAAGGCTGTGTAAGGGTAATTTGAGAAGTACCTCTTTCCCAAGAACGCCACTCACCCCAAGGTTCATTTTTTGCCGAAATTCCCCAAGATTTGAATTGATTTACCGCCCAATCGTGAGCTTGTTGCATTTTTGGGCTTCCTACTAATCTCGGACCTATTTTATCAATTAGCTCGTATCCAAGTTTTTCTAATTGAGAATTTTGATAGGTTTCATCTACCATTTTTTCTACAATAGGGTGAGAGGTTTGAGCCAACGCTACTGTTGTGATAGAAAACAACAAAGCAGTACTCATAGATTTTAAAGTACAGTTCATAGTCTTTAGTTTAAAATTACTCCGTGAAAATAAGAATTATTTTTTAGAGCCTATAGTAACTTTTATATAATAAATTTTAAACTGGACAAAAAACGATGAAAAAATGACTTTAATAAATAGGGTAAAAATCTATTTTCTAATTTTTTTTGATTATATATATCAAACTAGAAAAATCTCCCGTTTTTGATGCTTTAAAATTAGAAATTGCTCCGTAGATACCTCCAAAAAGCCAAAAAAGTTTATTTTTTTTGTATTTTTCGCTAAGTATAGAAATATAAAACGCATCAAGTAGGAGAGGTGCTATTTTTTTTATTTTAAGTTGTTCTTGTTGTATTAGTGTTTCCATTCCTTCTCTTGAGAAATGAAATAAATGTCTAGGTACATCATAAGCAGCCCAAAAATCTTGGTACCTTTCGGCATCGTAAGATTTATAATTGGGAACAGCAATAATGAGTGTTCCATTAGGTTTCAATTTTTGCTTGAATAAATCTAATATTTCTTTCTGATTTTCTATATGTTCGAAGACATGCCATAGGCTTATAATATCTAATGTATTATCTTCTATTTCGTTTAGAGAGTCTATAAATTTTGTTTTAGAACTTTTTTTCTTGGCGAAGTTTCTAGCTTTTTCGTTGGGTTCGTAGCCGTAAGTAATGTATTTATTTTCTAGGGATTTTATAAATTCACCTGCTCCACAACCGTAGTCTAAAATTTTACAGTCTTTAGAATTAGGAGAAGAAATATTTTCTCTAACTATTTTAGCCTTGTATTTAATGTTGAAACTTTGTATAAATTTATAAACAAATTCCTTTAAACTACCACTGTCCTGATGATGGGAAATATACTTATCACTCTCATAATATTTACCGATGTTTTCAGGTACAGGATATGTTTTTAAAATACCCTTGATAGAGGTTTCTTTAATTTCAAAAATCTCTTGAGAAAGAAAATGGTCTTTTATCTTCATATAAATTCTAATAAAAACTCGTTGAATGTTTCACGTGAAACATTCAACGAATGTAAATATTTATCTTCCTAAAAATATAAGTAACACATTGATGTCGGCAGGAGAAACGCCACTTATTCTAGAGGCTTGGGCTATGGTTTTAGGTTTTATATTATTGAGTTTTTGCTTAGCTTCGGCAGAAAGACTATTGATTTTCGTAAAGTCAAAATCTTCGGGGATTTTGATGTTTTCCAATCTGTGTAATTTGGCTACATTTTCTTTTTCTTTTTCTATGTAGCCTCTGTATTTTATATTGATTTCTGCTTGTTCTCTTACCTCGTCCGAATAGTTTCTACTCGTATTTTTTATATCTTCTATATCTTCCAAAAGCTCTAACTTCATATTAGGTCTCGTAAGAATTTGGGAGGCACGGTAGGCTTGGTCTACAGGAGACGATTCTATACTTTCGAGTATAGGGTTAATTTGTTTTGGTTTTAAGGAATAATCCTTTAAGAAGTTTTCTAATTCTTCGCTTTTCTTTATTTTATCTTCAACTTTTTGCAGTCTTTCTTCTTTTGCAAGACCCAGTTTATAAGATTTTTCTGTTAAACGAATGTCGGCATTGTCTTGTCTAAGTAACAATCTGTACTCTGCACGAGAGGTAAACATTCTATAAGGTTCCTCTGTGCCTTTGGTGATGAGGTCGTCTATAAGTACACCTATATAAGCCTCGTCTCTATTAAGTATAAAGGCTTCTTTTTCGTGTACTTTATTGTGAGCGTTGATACCTGCTATAAGCCCTTGTCCTGCAGCTTCTTCGTAACCAGTAGTTCCATTGATTTGCCCTGCGAAATAAAGGTTTTCTATGATTTTGGTTTCTAGGGTATGATTAAGCTGTGTAGGAGGGAAATAGTCGTATTCTATGGCATATCCAGGACGGAACACCTTTACATTCTCAAAGCCAGGAATGTGTTTCATCGCCTTTATTTGTATGTCTTCGGGTAGGGAGGAGCTGAACCCGTTTACATAGATTTCAATGGTTTTCCAACCTTCGGGTTCTACAAATAGTTGATGTCTGTTTCGTTCCGCAAAACGATTGATTTTATCTTCTATACTTGGGCAATATCTAGGTCCGAGGCTTTGGATAGTCCCGTTGAACATAGGACTTCTGTCAAACCCTGAACGAAGTATATCGTGTACAATTTCGTTGGTATAAGTAATGTGGCAAGAGCGTTGTTTGGTAAGTCTTGGAGTGTCTAAATAGGAGAATTTTTGAGGATTTTCATCTCCGGGTTGTTCTTCCATTTTGGAGTAGTCTAGAGTTCTTCCGTCCACTCTAGGAGGAGTTCCTGTTTTCATTCTTCCTGCGGTAAATCCTAAATCTACAAGCTGCTCGGTAATGCCGAAGGCTTTTGGTTCGCCCATTCTTCCGCCGCCTAGTTGTTTGTCGCCAACGTGGATAAGTCCATTAAGGAATGTACCATTGGTTAATACTACGGATTTTCCTTTTATCTCTATCCCTAGCGAAGTGATGACTCCCGCAACTTTGTTCCCTTCTATGATGAGTTGTTTTACCATATCTTGAAAGAAGTCTAGGTTAGGTGTGTTTTCTAGGGCTAATCTCCATTCTTCTGCGAAGAGCATACGGTCGTTTTGAGTTCTAGGCGACCACATTGCAGGTCCTTTGGATAGGTTGAGCATTTTGAATTGTATGGCAGATTTATCTGCTACAATACCACTATAACCTCCCATAGCGTCTATTTCTCTTACTATTTGCCCTTTGGCGATACCTCCCATAGCTGGGTTACAACTCATTTTGCCTATGGTTTCCATATTCATCGTAATGAGGAGTGTTTTGGAGCCTAGATTGGCTGCTGCTGCTGCTGCTTCGCAACCTGCGTGTCCTGCTCCTACTACTATAACATCATATACTTCGTTTATCATTATATGTATTTGTTTCTTATCTAAATTTAAAATGTTTCACGTGAAACATTGGGATTGGTTTTTAATTTTTATCCTTTGAAAATATCGTCGGTATGAATTTTTATCTCTGGAAAAATTTCTGAACAAATAAAATCATCTACGATGGGCAAAGCTCCTTTGTATTTTCCGTTTTCTAAAGTGTGGATATAGACTATCTCGTCTAGTGGGTTTATAATCCAATATTCCGTTACACCGTATTCTTCGTAGAGTTCAAATTTGTTTTTCATTTCTTTTTCAGAATAGTCTTTTATATTAAAAACTATTTTAAAATGGCTTTAAGATGTTCTATCTCTTCTTCTGCTTTTTGTAGGAGTTTTTCTAATAAGTTTATTTTATCCTCATAAAGCCGTCGGATAAGAATAATATCTTTTTCGTTACAGGTTATAATTCCGTTGTTATTTCCTTTAACGTTATTGAAACTATTTAGAACTTTCTTGTTATCAAAATCGGTGATGTCTTCTGGATTTACATCAAGAATTTCGGCAATTTTATTTAGTTTATCTTCGGATATTTTGGTATTACCTTTCTCTAATTTAGAGTAAGCTGCTTGTGAAATATCTAACCTTTCTGCCATATATTCTTGTGTTAGATTTTTCAGTTCTCTTATGTTTTTAATTTTATAACCTATCATAAATTATAACTTTTTTATTATATTTTATAACAGCAAAGGTAAGATTTTTATCAATAATGAAAGTATTTTCGTTGCGAAAATTTTAATACGATGAAAAAAATACTTTTTCTAGTAGTATTATTTAGTTCATTGGTCTTATTTATCCAATGTGATAGAAATAATGATGATTTGGAAGATGCAGAAAAAATACCTATTAGCTTAGTTAATACAACGTGGTATAAACACTATAGCGGAAAAGAGTATAGTAGATATACAAATGGTTATTTTGATGAGTATGGTATTAAATCAGTTATACAATATATAACCTTTGATAGTGATAGTACTTTTTATGTTGATAGTACAATTTTTTCTGACAAGGTAGGAAAAAAAAGAGGTATATTACCAGGAAGTTATACATATAACGCCTCTACTGGTAAAGTAGAAATGAAATATCATCAAAATTTTATGGGATATGAACTACCAGTGGATAGACCAAAAGTGAGGGGGAAATATTTAGTTTTCAGAATAGGTATTGAAAATATAGAATATGAACGATATTAAGATAACATAATTATAAATTTTTTAACAATGAAAAGAATATTTACAAGTGCGTTAGTGGTTATGGCTACTACATTAGGTTTTTCACAAGAAGTGAAATTTGGTTTAAAAGGAGGGGCAAACCTTGCTACTGTAAAATTTACTGATACAGATGAAAATGCGACCTATGTTCCTGATTATAGAACATCTTTTTATGCGGGAGGTTTAGTAGAGTTTCCTTTGGGTGATAAGTTTTATGGGCAAGTAGAAGCTCTTTATGTATCAAATGGAGCAAAGCAGGATAAAGCTCAAATAATAATAAGTCAGATTAATGTTCCATTTATGGTAAAATATAATGTTGTGGATGGATTAAATGTTGTTGGAGGAGGATATTTAGGAGGCATTTTAAGCAATAAAAATAAAATTGGAAATAGAATTTCGGAAGATAATGCAGAAGATACCAATTTCCTAGATGGGGGACTTATATTAGGTGCGGAATATCATCTTCCTAATAATGGGTTATTCTTTGATGCAAGATATAATCTAGGTTTAGCGAATCTTTCTAAAGTAGAGGACGCAATTGTGAAAAATAGAGGTATCCAAATAGGTGTAGGATATAAATTCTAAATAGTACAATTTTTAATGCAACTATTAAAAAATAATTTTTTCGTTATTTAATACCACCTTTTAGGTGGTATTATTATTTTAATTCTAAATAAAAATCTTCTTTGGCTCGCATTTCTTTGATGTCTTCTTCTGTTTTGTCTTTGTATCCGCAGAGATGCAGAACGCCGTGAGCTAATACTCTCAGGAATTCTGACTGATAGTCTTTGGATAGGGTAGAGGCATTGTCTGAAATGCGGGGCAAAGATACAAAAATATCGCCTGATATGGTGTTTCCTCTAACATAGTCAAAGGTAATGATGTCGGTGTAATAATCGTGTTGTAAATGTTCTTGATTTATTTTGAGGAGATACTCGTCATCACAAAATATATAGTTTATCTTGCCTAGTTTTTTGTGTTCTGATAAGATGATTTGTTCTAACCATTTGCTGATGTCGGTAGATATACTAATGGGTTCTATTTCTTCAAAAAAGAATTGTATCATTTTTAATTAAGTTTTTAAAACCAATGTCCTAATATGACATTAAACATTCCTTTGTTTTTGTTTAGTGGATTGCTGTAGTTTATTTTTATTTGTCCAAAAGGTGATTTGTATCCTGCCGTAATACCTAATCCTTTATGATTGATATTTAGCATATCCTTCAGATTGATTTCATTGAAAAGATTGGCCATACCGAAATGAGCGATAATGAAATAGCTTTTCTGTATCTTAAACTGAAAATTATTGGTTGCAGTTAATAGATTTGGGCTACTTGTATATCCGAAATAATGCCCTTGCATTTGTGTAAAATTCCCTAGTTTTTGTTCAAAAATACCACCTATGCGGTACTGATAGAAGTAAGATAAATTTTCATGATTTGTGGTAAACCCTCCAAAAAGGCTTAGATTATAGGTAAGCCAACTGCTAATAGGAAAATTCATTCTAAGGTCTGCTTTGGCTTGTATGGGTGTTATTTGAGAATCTTTGTTAAATAACTCTAGTATTTTACCTTCTGCATCTAAATAGAAACCTCTAGTAGGGAAGTTTTTATCGTCCTGTGTATCACTCTTTATGAAAAAGTAAGGGTTGATAAAGTTTTTTACTTCGCTAATATTGGGATTATTCGTTTTAAAATAATCGTGGCTAAGCCCTCCCCCTATAGCGTATCTATCTCTCCATATAGAATGTATAAACACTTCGTTTCTTAGCCAAGTCCAATCTTCTGTAATAGTACCTTTATTATTTTTAAGGTTTAGTTTCATTCCTGATGAGGAAACTCCTAACCCTGGTATATAGCCATTGTCCATAAAGTAGTTAAAGTAATATCTAGGGCTATCTCCTACTACTATATCCAAAGATACAGTAGAGTTAGGTAATAGAAGTCTCTTAGCTGTGGTATTGATGAGTAATCCTGTTTTAAACAACTCATCATAATGTAATCCAAACTTTAAGTAATATCTGCTTTGGTCTTCATCTACTGTAACTTGGAGTATATTTTTTCCATTACTTTGAATAATATCATAGTTAATGAGGTCATAGTTATTAGTAGCATATAGCTTATCTACCATTTTATTGATACTTCCGTAAGTTTGTGGTGAAGGTGTTTTTAAATTCATTTTACCTTGTAGGTATGAACGACTAAATATTTTATTGTTCTTCACTTCCAAACTATCTATTTTGTAAATATTAGAATAAATAGGGTTAGATGTTACTCTTAGTTGAGTATGTTTTCGCTTAGGGAGCTTGGATAATATATCAGTATATTTTTGAGCTTCTTGGTAGCCTAGTTTCAGTATTTTTTCTTTGTCTCCGTAGCTAGTGGCATTCATACCGTCTAGCTTTGGGTGTATGTTGATGTCAATGTATTGATATTGATTTTTAGTTTCATTCTGTATCCCAAAATCTATCACTTGGTTGAGGATACTAATGGCACTTTGCAAATCTTCCCTTTTAGCTAAACCTTGACTTAAATCTACTCCTATAATAATATCCATTCCTTTCTCTTTGAGAGGTTGTGCAGGATAGTTGATGGTCATAGCACCATCTATATAAAGACTATCACCTATCTTAACAGGGTCCATAAGCGAAGGGTAGGCAGAACTCGCCATAATAGCTTTAATTAAATCTCCTTTTTCAAAAATTTTCATCTTACCACTTTCAAGGTTTGTGGTAACACACATAAACGGGATAGGAAGCTGAGAAAAATTTTCTACATTAGAAACATTTTTAAATAATTCTTTAAGCATATAAATGTTCTTCTGTCCCGTAGAAATAGCTTTAGGGAGTACATTTATTTTGCCGTTTTTTATAGGAATATTTAGAAGATATTTATCTGTGGCTTTACTGAAAAAGGAAGTTTCTTTTCTATTTTTTTCGTTAGCGATGATGTCATAAAAATCAGTATTGGTAATAATTTTCTCAATGTCGTTTCCTGTATATCCAGAAGCATATAGTCCACCCACAATAGCCCCCATACTCGTCCCCGAAATATAATCTACCTTTACGCCTAAAGAATCTAACACCTTAAGAACCCCTACATGAGCAAAACCTTTGGCTCCGCCACCTGCTAAAACAAGCCCTATTTTTGGCTTTTTTGGGGTGTTTAGATTATCCTTTACTTGAGATTTGTAAGTAAAAAATGTAAGTAGTAAACTCAGCCATAATACTTTTTTCATAAGCATAAAGGTTATGTGTTAGATAATAAACCAATGAACAAATATAACAATATATCAACTAATAATAGAGGCAAAATAAAGTTTACTTGTTTTAAAACCGAATAATTAGAATTAACTTTGCCTTATGGAACATTATTTCTCGCCAGGAAAATTACTCATCACTTCCGAGTATGTTGTTTTAGACGGTGCTAAAGCTTTGGCATTACCAACCAAAATGGGGCAAGATTTATGGGTGGAAGAAAAAAAGGATAACAATGCTAAAATCTTTTGGGAAACCTATCATCAAAACCAGTTGTGGCTGTCTATAGAGATAGATTATCGTAAGTGGGAGATTATCTCTACTAACTTAAAACCTAATGCCGAATTTATCCTAAAAGTATTAAAGTATCTGCAATCTATTTCGCTGGAAAAGTTAAAAAAAGGAGTTTCCTATCATATCAAAACTAATCTTCAGTTTCCTGCCAATTATGGTCTAGGGAGTAGCTCTACACTTATGGCTAACTTAGCAAAGTGGGCAAAAGCAGATGCATTTCTTCTTAACGAAAATACATTGGGAGGTAGTGGCTACGATGTGGCTGTAGCATTAGAAGAGAAATCTATATTGTACCAACTAAAGCCCTTTAGGGAAGTTGTACCTGTGCATTTTTCACCTAAATTCAAAGACGATTTACTCTTTATACATTTAAACCAAAAGCAAGACAGTAGAGAAGGTATTGCTTTGTATAAGGCAAGGGAAAAATCTAAAAAGGATATAGCTTTTTTTTCAGAACTTACTGATGAAGTAATAAAAGCAGATGGTTTAGAAGAATTTTCAAAACTGATGATAGCACACGAGCAAAAACTTTCTGAATTTTTAGGGATACCTACGGCTAAAGAACTTTATTTTTCAGATTGTCCAGGATTTATAAAAAGTTTAGGAGCTTGGGGTGGAGATTTTATTATGGCTGAGAATTTTTCTGGAGCAAGGTCTTATTTTGAGGAGCAGGGTTTTTCTAATATTTTTAAATTTTCGGATATAATTTTATGATAATCAGTGTTTTATTTTTAAGTTGTGATTTCTGACTAATATCATTATCTTTAACGCACTATTCCTCTAGGAGAATAAGTAAATTTGTATGCCTTAAAAATAAAACCATAATATATATAATTAATACCACCTATGAAAAATTTAAAAATTATCCAAGAGTTGCACAATTTGGGGATTACAGGTTACCATGAAGTAGTGTATAATCCTAGTTATGAAGAACTTTACAAAGCAGAGGTTTCTGATAAGAATAAAGGCTTTGAGAAAGGAGCTCAAACAGAATCAGGAGCGGTAGCTGTTAAAACAGGAATTTTTACAGGGAGATCCCCTAAGGATAGATACATCGTATTAGATGATATTACTAAAGATACAATACACTGGGATGGTAATGTTAACAGACCCACTTCTCCAGAAGTTTTTGCACATTGTAAAGATTTAGTTCTTAAGCAACTTTCTACATCTAAAAAACTTTATGTGGTAGATGCTTTCTGCGGAACTAACCCTGATACTAGACTTAAAGTAAGATTTGTAATGGAGGTGGCTTGGCAAGCACACTTTGTTACCAATATGTTCATTAGACCATCTGTTCACGAGTTAGAAAACTTCGGAGAGCCTGATTTTGTTGTGATGAACGGTTCTAAAACTACTAACCCTGATTGGGAAAAACAAGGTCTAAACTCTGAAAACTTTGTGATGTTTAACCTTACAGAAAAAATCCAAATCATAGGAGGTACTTGGTATGGTGGAGAGATGAAAAAAGGTATGTTCGCGATGATGAACTACTACCTACCACTTAAAGGTATGGCATCTATGCACTGTTCTGCCAATGTAGGAGAGAAAGGAGATGTAGCGTTATTCTTTGGTCTTTCAGGAACAGGTAAAACAACGCTTTCTGCAGACCCGAAAAGATACCTAATAGGTGATGATGAGCACGGTTGGGATAACAACGGAGTATTCAACTATGAAGGAGGTTGCTACGCTAAAGTTATCGACCTTACAGAGGAGAAAGAACCAGACATCTTTAGAGCAATTAAGAGAGACGCTTTATTAGAGAATGTTGTGGTAAATGAATACGGTGAGATAGATTATAAAGACGGTTCTATTACAGAAAATACTAGAGTTTCTTACCCTATCTATCATATCAATAAGATAGTGCTTCCTTCTAAGGCAGGACACGCTAGTAAGATTATATATCTATCTGCTGATGCTTTTGGGGTATTGCCTCCAGTATCTATACTTTCAGAAGACCAAGCACAATATCACTTCTTATGTGGGTATACTTCTAAATTAGCAGGAACAGAGAGAGGTATTACAGAGCCTACACCTTCGTTCTCGCCAGCGTTTGGGGAAGCATTCCTTACTTTACACCCAACAATGTATTCTAAAACATTGATTAGCAAAATGAAAGAACACGGTGCTAAGGCTTATTTAGTAAACACTGGGTGGAATGGTACAGGTAAGAGAATTTCATTAAAAGATACAAGAGCTATCATTGATGCTATTTTAGATGGTTCTATAGATAATGCTCCTAAGAGCGTAGTTCCTGTAATGAATTTAGAAATTCCTACTTCGTTACCTAATGTTTCTGAAGGTATCCTAGACCCAAGAGATACTTATGCTACACCAGCAGAATGGGAAGAAAAAGCAAAATCTCTAGCAGCTAAGTATATTAAGAATTTTGAACAATATACAGATACTGAAGAAGGTAAGAGATTAGTAGCGGCAGGACCTCAGTTATAATTTTACTGAAAATATTTTGAATAAAATAGAGTGCTAATTTAATTTGGCACTCTATTTTCTTATCACAAGGTATCAATAGGTAATTATAATATGTTAAAGTTTGTTAATACACATTGTAATAAGAAATCTCTAATTACCTTTGCTCACTGAAATGAAAAAGTATTTAGCCCTTTTATTAGTAGTTTTGATTACTTTATTTTCTTCTTGGAAAATAGAGGCAAACTCTATGAAGCTACCACTTGGTAAAGAGGTAGGTACAACATTGGCTAAATTTTCTAAAAAACATACACCTCTTATTGAGAAAGATTTATTTGAGGATACAGCTAGTTTAATAGCTTCTTTAAACGAGATAGATGAAGACTTTAATACTATTATTTCTAGTACTATTAAGGAAGTTATTTTTTATTTCATACTCTCTATAGCTCTCTTTAAGGTAGCTAAAATACTGTACAGAGATACCTCTGTTTTTTCTTATCTAAAGGTAAAACGCTATATTTTCATTCGTTCTATTAGAATTTGATTTGTTTTTTATTGTAAAAATTATCGTGTATTTCCGTATTTATTGATATATGGGATACACCCTTTTCCTATCAAACCAAGTTTGATGAGAACCATAATTTTCTAATAACTTAACAAATTAACGAAATGAATAAAATCACACTTTTATCAGTACTAATAGTTTTAAATCTATCCTCTTGCAAATCAGAAGATAAAGATAAAAAAGAGGAGATGCCTGTTTATCCTATAACTCAACCTCTAAAAATGGATACTAATATCTCCAAAGATTTTGTAGCCCAAATACAATCCCAAAAAAATATAGAGGTAAGAGCTCAAGGCAAGGGTTTTTTGGATAAAATCTATGTGGACGAAGGTCAGTATGTAAAAGCAGGACAAGTTCTGTTCAGAATAATGCCACAAGTCTATGAGGCTGAACTCATGAAAACAAGAGCTGAGGTAGAACAGGCTAGAATAGAATATCAAAACGCAAGTATTTTGGCTGGGAATAATATTGTTTCCAAAAATGAAAAAGCTTTGGCTAAAGCTAAACTAGATGCGGCTAGTGCAGAAATGAGAATGGCTCAGTTACATTTGTCTTTTACTACTATTAGAGCCCCGTTTTCTGGTATTATCAATAGAATTCCTCTCAAATTAGGAAGTCTTATAGAAGAAGGAGATTTGTTAACAAGTCTTTCAGATAATACCAATGTCTACGCCTATTTTAATGTCTCTGAGCCTGAATATTTGAGCTATCAAACCAATGCTGATGAGAGAAGTAAGCAGCAAGTAACTCTAGTTATGGCAAATGGTCAAGAGCACCCAGAGAAAGGTTTTATCCAAAATATAGAAGGAGAGTTTAATAATGAAACAGGTAACATAGCCTTCCGTGCTAAGTTTCCTAACTCGGATTTGCTTTTAAGAAACGGACAAACAGGAAAAGTAAGAATGGAGATTCCTGTGAAGAATGCACTTATTATCCCACAAAAGGCAACCTATGAAATTCAGGATCAGAAATATGTTTTTGTTGTAGATAAGAATGGTAAAGTAGAATCTAAAAATATTAAAGTTACTTATTCTTTACCAGATATTTATGTGGTAAGTTCAGGGCTTTCTGCAGGTGACAAAATATTATTAGAAGGAGTACAAAAGGTAAGAGATAATGATGTTGTAAAAACTCAGTTTCAAAATCCTAAAGAGATATTAAAAACTCTAAAACTTAATGCCAACTAAAATATTAAGCTATGTTTAAAACATTCATAAAGAGACCTGTACTATCAATAGTAATTTCTCTTATCATAGTATTTTTGGGGGTATTATCTTTATTAAGCTTACCTATTACCCAATTTCCGTCTATCTCGCCACCTAAAGTAAATATTACGGCAGAATATCCAGGTGCCAATAATGAACTTTTGGTAAAATCAGTAGTAATCCCTTTAGAACAAGCTCTAAATGGGGTGCAAGGTATGAAATACATTACCTCTGATGCAGGGAATGATGGGGTAGCCTCCATACAAGTAGTTTTTAATTTGGGTACAGACCCTAACTTAGCTGCTGTAAATGTGCAGAATAGAGTTTCTTCAGCCATTAACAAATTACCTCCTTTGGTGGTACGAGAAGGGGTTAAAATTACGAGAGAAGAACCTAATATGCTGATGTATGTTAATCTCTATAGTGATGACCCTAAAGCCGACCAAAAGTTTTTATTCAATTATGCAGATATTAACATTCTTCCAGAGTTAAGAAGGGTTAATGGTGTTGGGTTTGCTGATATACTTGGAACCAGAGAGTATGCGATGCGTATTTGGCTAAAACCTGACAGACTTACTGCATATAATATTTCTACTGATGAGGTGATGGAAGCGCTTAGTTCTCAAAGTTTAGAAGCTTCTCCAGGTAGAACAGGAGAAAGTTCTGGGAAGCGTTCACAATCATTTGAATATGTATTAAAGTATCCTGGACGTTTCGATAATGAAAAAGACTATGGTAATATCATTGTAAAAGCAAATTCTAATGGTGAGTTTGTACGGTTGAAAGATGTAGCAGATATAGAATTCGGAAGTTCAATGTACGATATTTACTCTACGCTTAATGGTAAGCCATCTGCAGCTATTACAATTAAGCAGTCTTACGGGTCTAATGCTAGTGAGGTAATTAAAAATGTAAAAACATTGCTAGAAGAACTTAATAAAACCTCTTTCCCTAAAGGAATGCACTATGAGATAAGTTATGATGTTTCTCGCTTCTTAGACGCCTCTATGGAGAAGGTCGTCCATACCTTATTCGAAGCCTTTGTATTGGTAGGGATTGTTGTTTTTATATTTTTGGGTGATTGGCGTTCTACACTTATACCAGCGTTGGCTGTGCCAGTGTCTTTAATAGGTGCTTTTGCGGTAATGTCCTCCTTTGGGATAACGGTAAATATGATTACTCTCTTTGCTTTGGTAATGGCAATAGGTGTGGTAGTAGATGATGCCATTGTGGTTATAGAAGCTGTACACGCAAAGATGGAAGAAAAGCATTTATCACCACTAGAAGCCACACAAGAAGCAATGGGAGAAATAAGTGGGGCTATTATAGCAATTACTTTGGTTATGGCAGCGGTATTTATCCCTGTGGCGTTTATGAGTGGTCCTGTAGGGGTATTTTATAGACAGTTTTCTATCACTATGGCATCGTCCATTATACTCTCTGGGATAGTGGCTCTCACACTTACGCCAGCATTATGTGCTTTAATTCTTAAAAATAATCATGGTAAAGAGAGAAAGAAGACGCCTATAAATAAATTTATAGATGGATTTAATAGAGTATTTGCCAAAGGGACAAAAAGATATGAAACCCTTTTGTATAAGACTGTAAGTAAAAAATGGATTACATTAGGCGGATTATCAGTATTTTGTTTTTTGGTATATTTTCTTAATAATGGGCTTCCGTCAGGATTTATACCTAACGAAGACCAAGGAATGATTTATGCCATTGTGCAAACACCTCCAGGCTCTACCATAGAAAGAACCAACCAACAGGCTCTAAAAATACAGAAAATAGCAGAGGGAATAGAAGGGGTAAAATCTGTATCATCATTAGCTGGATACGAAATTTTATCCGAAGGTACAGGAGCTAACTCAGGAACTTGTTTAATCAACCTTAAAAATTGGGACGAAAGAGATAAATCTGCTACCGAAATTATAGAAGAACTAGAGGAGAAATGTAAAGATATAGGAGGTTCTAATATTGAGTTTTTCCAACCACCATCTATACCAGGTTATGGTGCAGCAGGAGGATTTGAATTGAGATTGCTGGATAAAACAGGAAGTAACGATTATGCTAAAATGGAAGAGGTCAGTCGTAACTTTGTAAAGGAGCTAAGCAAAAGACCAGAACTGGCGTCTGTATTTACATTTTATTCTGCTAGTTTTCCTCAATATATGTTGAGAGTAGACAATGATATTGCAGAACAAAAAGGGGTAAGTATAGGTAATGCAATGGATAATCTATCCACTCTAATAGGGTCTAACTACGAAACAGGATTTATCCGTTTTGGTAAACCTTATAAGGTTATTGTTCAGGCTGCACCTCAGTACAGAGCTTTACCTCAGGATATTATGAATCTTTATGTTAAAAATGATAAAGAAGAAATGGTACCTTACTCAGATTTTATGCATATGGAGAAAGTTTATGGTATGAGTGAGATTACGAGACATAATATGTATAACTCTGCACAGATAAGTGGCTATCCTTCGGAAGGTTACAGTAGTGGACAAGCCATAGAAGCTATAAAAGAAACAGCAGATAAAACCCTGCCTAGAGGCTATGGGATAGATTGGGCTGGGATATCTAAAGATGAGGTAGGTAGAGGTAACGAGGCGGTTTACATATTTCTAATTTGTTTAGGATTTGTATATCTCATATTATCAGCACAGTATGAAAGTTTTATTCTCCCATTGCCTGTAATATTGTGTCTCCCATCGGGTATTTTTGGAGCGTTTTTATTCCTTAAACTTTTTGGTTTAGAAAATAATATCTATGCACAAGTTGCTCTAGTAATGTTGATAGGTTTATTGGGTAAAAACGCGGTACTTATAGTAGAATATGCAGTGCAGAGAAAAAACGAAGGTGCTACAATATTCAAAGCGGCTATAGAAGGAGCTGTGATGCGTTTTCGTCCTATTTTAATGACATCTTTTGCATTTATTGCGGGGCTTATTCCTTTAGCTTTGGCAACAGGTCCAGGAGCAATCGGTAATAGAACGATAGGAACTGCAGCGGCAGGAGGTATGTTTATTGGGACAATATTTGGCGTAGTACTTATACCTGGCTTATATCTTATTTTTGGTAAAATAGCAGGAAAAAATGAGTTGGCAGAATATGAAGACCTTAATCCATTAACTGAAGAAATTGAAGATGAAAACTAAACTAAAATATATATCATTGGTAGTGGGTAGCTTAGTGCTAGTTAATTGTAAAGCACCAGCACCATTACAAGTAAAAGATAATGTAAAAGAGACTCTACCAGAAAGCTATACAAAAGATGAAGTTTCTAATAAAAGTACAGGAACTCCACCTTGGAGAGAGTTTTTTACAGATCCTAATTTAGTTTCTTTAATAGAAACGGCACTTAGTAATAATCAAGAGCTACTAATTACATTACAAGAGATAGAAAAGGCCAAAAGTAATGTAATGTACAAAAACGGAAGATTGCTTCCCACAGTTTCTGTGGGGGCAACTGCAGGTGTTAGAAAAGTGGGGCGTTATACTAGTGAAGGAGCAGGGGATGCAGCTACACAGATGGAAGAAGGAAAGCCAATTCCGGATCCGTTGGGTAATTTTGGAGTAGGCTTACAAGCCGATTGGGAGGTGGATATTTGGAATAAGCTTAGAACAGAAAAAAAATCTGCAATAGCTCACTATCTAGCTACAGTAGAAGGTAAGAATTTTGTACTTTCAAGTTTGATAGCAGAAGTGGCACAAAGCTATTATGAACTTTTAGCTTTGGATAGCCAATACTCTTATCTTAAAAAATATATTGAACTTCAAAGAAAAGCGTTGGAGGTTTCTAAAATTCAGAAACAGGCGGCTGCAACTACAGAATTATCAGTTAAAAAATTTGAAGCTGAGTTAGCAAAATCATCGGCGAATTTATATACAGTTCAACAAAGCATTTTAGAGAAAGAAAATGACATCAATTTGTTACTAGGAAGATTCTATCAACCTATTCCTCGTTCAAGTGCAGAATTTTTGGAGCTCGTACCACAGTCTATTAAAACAGGTATTCCTTCAGAGTTATTGGCTAATAGACCAGATGTTAAACAAGCAGAGCTAGAGTTAGAGGCTGCCAAGTTAGATGTAGAAGCTGCTAGAAAAGAGTTTTACCCTTCTTTAAATATTACATTTGGAGCTGGTTTAGAAGCTTTTAAACCGAGTTACTTCACTCATTTTCCAGAGTCTTTAGCTTATAATATAGTGGGAGATTTGGTCGGACCGCTAATTAACAAATCAGCGATAAAAGCGAAATTTAATACAGCAAATGCATCTCAACTACAGGCTTTGTATGAGTATAATAAAACGCTCATCAAAGCCTATATGGAAGTTTCTAATAATTTGAATAAAATTAAAAATTACCAACAATACTTTGACTTAAAACACACTCAAAGCAAAGATTTAGATGAGGCGATAGGAATTTCAAATCTTCTGTTTACTAATGCTAGGGCAGACTATATGGAGGTTTTGATGACGCAAAGAGATGCCTTAGATGCTAAAATGGAACTTATAGAAGCTAAAAATACACAGCTGAACGCAACGGTTTATCTCTATAAAAGTTTGGGAGGTGGATGGAAATAAGGCTTAATATTTTTATTATCTTTGCAGGTATAAAATTTAGGCTATGGCACTTATAAAATCTATATCAGGAATTAGAGGTACAATTGGCGGAAAAGTAGATGAAAACTTAACGCCGCTAGATGTTGTAAAGTTCACTTCCGCTTTTGGAACTTGGCTTCAGAATACGAAACAGAAAAAAGACTTAACCTTAGTCTTAGGTCGAGATGCTAGGATTTCTGGAGGTATGGTATCCTCTTTAGTTACAGCCACTTTACAAGGGTTGGGGATTCATGTTGTAGATTTAGGACTTTCTACCACGCCTACAGTGGAGGTTATGGTGCCAGAGCTGAATGCAGATGGAGGTATTATTCTTACCGCTTCCCATAATCCAAAACAATGGAATGCCCTTAAATTACTTAATGAAAAGGGAGAGTTCATTAGTGGTAAAGATGGAGCTGAGGTACTTTCGATAGCAGAAAGAGAAGATTTCAATTATGCTGATGTGGATAGTTTAGGAAGCTATGAAACTCGTGATGACGCGTTTGATATTCACATCAAAAAAATATTAGCACTACCAATGGTAGATGCACAAGCAGTTAAAGCTAAGAAGTTTAAAGTAGTTTTAGATGCCGTTAATTCTACGGGCGGAATAGCTATTCCGCTTCTTTTAGAGGAGTTGGGTTGCGAAGTTGTAAAACTCTATTGTGAACCTAATGGGCATTTTCCTCATAATCCAGAACCTTTAAAAGAACACCTTACCGATATATGCGAATTGGTAAAAAAGGAAGGAGCAGATTTAGGAATTGTAGTTGACCCAGATGTAGATAGATTGGCTCTTATAGACGAGAAAGGAGAAATGTTTGGAGAAGAATACACGCTAGTAGCAGTGGCAGACTATCTTTTGAGACATAAAAAAGGAGCAGCTATTTCTAACCTTTCTTCTAGCCGTGCATTGAGAGATGTGGCTCAAAGTTTAGACTCTTCTTATTTTGCAAGTGCTGTAGGAGAGGTTAATGTAGTTACTTTGATGAAAGAGAAAAATGCAGTAATAGGAGGAGAAGGTAATGGCGGAATTATCTATCCAGATTTGCATTACGGTAGAGATTCTTTGGTAGGAGTAGCTTTATTTTTAACTCACTTAGCTAAAGAGAATAAAACAGTATCTGAGCTTAGACAAACCTATCCTGCCTATTTTATGGGTAAAAAGAAGATAGAACTTACACCAGATATCAATGTAGATGCTCTTTTGGAACAAATGACGGAGCGTTATAAAAATGAAGAAATATCCACTGTAGATGGTGTTAAAATAGATTTTCCTAATAATTGGGTACACTTAAGAAAATCTAATACAGAGCCTATCATTAGAATCTATACAGAAGCTCAATCTCAACAAGAAGCAGATGAATTAGCTGATAGAATTATAGAGGAGATTAAAGGTTTGATATAAAGAAGATTAAATAAAGTTAAATTATCTATTGGTTTAGCATTCTTTTTGATAAGGAAAACAACAAAGTTTTAAATTAATTTGGAAGAGTTTTTTGAAAATGAACTGGCAAAGCAGTTCGAAGAAATGATAGAAAATAACGAGGAACGCTATTTCGATACGGATGATTTGGAGGAAATCATCATCCACTATTTGGAGTTGGGTGATACTACCTATGCCGAACTTGCCGTTAATTTTGCATTAAAACTTCATCCTAATTCATTAGATATTAAAACTAAAAAACTAGAAGTTCTTTTAGAATTACAGCAGTATAGAGAAGCTAAAGAGCTTATTAACGAGCTAAGGGAGGCATCTTTAGAAAATACAGATTTTCTAGTTTGTTGTGCTAAATATTATTCTAATCTAGGTAATCCTAGAAGGGCGATAGATTACTGTCTTAAGGCTTTAACGCTGAATGAAGAGGAGAATTTTCTGCATAATTTCATCGCTGATGAATATGTGAATTTAGAGGATCCTTCTAATGCTTTAATACATTATAAAAAAGCTCTTAACCACGACCCTTATGACGACTATGCTTTAGAAAATGTAATGATTTGTTTTTATAAGCTAAATAAAAATGATGATGCTATAAAATTTCTTAATCATTACATAGAAGAATTTCCTTTTTCGGAGACGGCTTGGTTTGAGTATGGTCAGTTTTATTTCAATAGAAAAAACTACGAAGAAGCCATACGAGGATTTGATTATCTTTTAGCCATTAACTCTAATTCTGTTGGGGTTTATGCCAATAAAGCTGCCTGTTATGAGGCGATGCAAGAGTGGGATAAAGCCGTGGAGGTATATGAAGAAATGCTAGAGTTAGAATATACTAAGGCGTATACTTACTACAAAATAGGCTTGTGTCATAAGGAAAATAAAAAGCCTTTATTAGCTTTAAAAGCTTTTCAGAAATCTTTAGTAGAAGACCCTCAGTTTTACCTTTCTATGATGGAGCAATCTTTCTTATATGAAGAAATGGGACAGATGAGAGAGGCTCTTCACTTCGCTAAAGAGGCGACCGTTCTTAATGAAACCAATGTAGATTATCAGAAAAGGTTGGCATTTTTGTATATAGATTCGGAGCTTTTTGAAGAAAGTTTACCATGTTTAGAAAAAATGGTAGAGGCAGAACCTAATAGATTTTATAATTGGTATGCCTATACCGAAGTGCTGATGTTGGTAGGACAGTATAATAAGGCTTTAGAAATCTTACAGAAAGCTATCTCTTTGCACAAAGATAGAGCCGAGTTTTACTATCAAATGAGTAATGTGCTGTTTAATCTTGGTAAAGAGGAAGATGCTAGGGAGTATCTAGCCACGGCTTTAGTAATGGAGCCTAGTTTAGCACAAGATATGTTACAGAAATACCCTTTTATCCGAGATGAGGTAAAAAGGGTAAAAGCCAATAAGAAAGAAAGCTAGAGGCTCTTTCTTATTGGTTTTAGTAGTTCTTCTAATCCATTGATTTTAATTTCATAAACGGTAGCTAGTTGCATTCCTAATTTATTCTTAGGAAAACCACCATTTCTCATAAACCACTCTAAATAGGCTACAGGAAGGTCTGCCAAGATGTAGTTTTTATATTTACCAAAAGGCATTTTAGTAAGGCATATTTCCCTCAGAATTTCAGGGTTCATTAGTGGTAGAGTTTGTGTTATTTTCTTCAACATCTTCTGTAGTAGCTATACCTGCGAGAGCTTCTTCATCGGAAGCAATAACTACATTGTCTTCATCAGAAAATTCGTCTCTATATATTTGTATTAGAAGTAAAGTTACAGAGACTAAAATAGGTCCAAATACCAATCCCATAAAGCCAAAAAGATTCATTCCTAAAATGATTCCAAATACTGTATTAAGAGGGTGTATATCTTCTAGCTTTTTGAGTAATGTAAACCTTAATACATTATCTATAAGTCCTACTACAACAAGACAGTATATGGCTAGTCCTATACCAGGAATTGTATTACCTTCGGCTACCATAAATATAGCTACGGGAACATAAATAATAGCACCTCCAACAATGGGTATCATAGAGGCAATAGTTGTAAGGGCGAATAAAAGCATAACGCTAGGGGCTCCAAAGATGAGATAGCCTACTAGAGCTGCAAGACCTTGCCCAAAAGCTACAACAGGAATTCCTATAGCGTTGGCAATAATCATTTTTCTTATTTTTTCGCTGATGAGGTTAACATTGGTTTTCTTTAAAGGGGCAGCATTGGTTAAAATACGCTCAAAAACTCTAGGTTTTACTAACATAAAATAGAGAAGAAAATAAGTAGAGGCAATAATGGTAACCGTATTAAGTGTGCTACTTAGAATGAAGGTAGATAATTGTCCTGCGGTTTCTTTTACCTTATCTAGGTTTTCTTTACTTAAAATGTCTATTTGTACTTCAGAAAGAATATAAGAGTGTATTTTATCTAGAAAATCATTAAACTTATCCATATAGGCTTGGGCATTGCCTAATTTTTCTATAAGAGTATCAATTAAAAAATAGAGTGGTAAAATAAGGATAACTACCGTAGCTAGCATAATAACTAAGGCAGAAATCCAAGGCTTCCAATTTCTTTTTTCTATGAGGTAGAGGTTGTATTTTCTTGAAATCACATAAAGCGTTATAGCTCCCAGTAACGAAGGAATAAACATAGCTAGCTGATAGGCCATCAGCAAGAATAATGTTACTATAACTATGATAAGAGCTATTTGCTTAATTTTAGTATTGCTTATAGCATCATTATATTTATTGTTACTCATTGATTTTTATTTATATAATTAGTTATGATTGATGTATTACTTTAATTTTAAATATCTGTTTATATAGAGTATAAATCATCGCATTCCAAAAAGGGAAGGTTAATAAGCCTCCGATACCTAATGCGAGAAACCCTGAGTAGCTAAATATAAATGCAACTAAAGCTCCTACAAATATAGTAGTAAAATTAGCTTTCAAAGCCATAAAATTAAGATGAATACTAGTAAAAATACCTGCCCTTAGAAAATACATCAGAGGAGCTGCAAATAGCGTAAGAAATACCCAAAGTATAGGTAAAGGCTGAAGCATTCCTGCGTAAGAATAAATCATAGACCAAAATAGATGATAGCCAAAAAATCTAAGGAAAAAATAGCCATTATAGCCGATAATTAAATCCGATGTAGAAGGGATTTCTCCTAAATCAATCTTTTTATAAATTTCGTAAAAACCTATATTCAAAGGATATAATAATGATTTTACGATTATTATAGAAAATACAAAATGCTGGAAAGAAGTATTCTCCATCAGCTCTGTTAGAGTTTGGGAAATTATAGTGTAATTTCCAGAAAATAACTTTCGGAAAGATTCCATTTCGGTCTCCAAGCCAAAGTAGTTGAAAAGTCCAACAGCGAAAGTCATCAGTAGCCCAAAATACAAAACAGAAAATAGTATTTGGAAGCTTATGGTTTTTTGCCAATAGCCAAAAGCATCCTGTAAAATCTGGCTGATGTTATTAACTTTATTAAACTCTGGACTGGAACTCATATAATTTATTTTGCACAAAAATAAGCATTCTTTATTTTTGCCAAATGTTTTCTACAGAAAATCAGTTCGCTTTGATGGATAAGCTCTCTTTGGAGGGTGTTCCGTTTCTTTTCATCATAGATTTTATGATGACTAAAATAGAAGTATTTACTTTAGAAAATTTGGAACAATCAGGGCTTAAAGTAGATTTTCCAAACTTTAAAATAAACTCAACTCCCGACATTCCAAAGCCTCATAGTTACGATTGGGAAGTATTTCCAGAAACGAAAGAAGAGTATCTTAAAGGTTTTCATATAGTACAAAAACATCTAAAAAAAGGTGATTCTTATTTAACTAATTATACTAGAAAAACCAAGATAAAAACTAATCTTTCGTTGGAAGATATTTTCTATTTCTCTAATGCTAAATATAAAATATTTTATCCCAACCAATTTGTTTGTTTTTCTCCTGAAACTTTTGTGGAGATAAAAAATAATAAAATAGCCACTCACCCAATGAAAGGGACGATAGATGCTTCTTTAGAAAATGCTACAGAGATTTTAAAAAACGATGTAAAGGAAAAGGCGGAGCATTACACGGTGGTAGATTTACTTAGAAATGACCTAAGTCAAGTAGCTGATAATGTTAAAGTTAGATTCTTTCAGCGAATTGATTTTATTAAAACTCAACAGCGAGATTTATATGCAATGAGTTCCGAGATAGAAGGTGTGCTAAAACCTCAATTTAGAAATAAAATAGGAAGTTTAATGCATAAATTGCTTCCAGCGGGCTCTATACTAGGAGCTCCAAAGCCTAAAACAAAAGCAATTATATTAGAGGCAGAAGGTTACAATAGAGGTTTCTATACAGGTGTCTGTGGTTGGTTTGATGGGAAGGATTTGGACTCTTGCGTGATGATAAGATTTATAGAAGCGGAAGGAGAAACTTTATTTTTTAAGAGTGGCGGAGGTATTACTCACTTAAGCAATCCCGATGATGAGTATCAAGAAATGAAAAACAAAATTTATGTGCCAATTTATTGAAAGTATTTGTTGGGAATACGGTAAGTTTTATCTAGTTGATTTACACCAAAAAAGAGTAGATAGTTCTTTTCAGAAGTTTAATAGAAGTTCGGCTGTTGATTTGAGAGAAATTCTTAGAAGTGTAGAGATTAGAACTCCCCAGAAACATAAAATAAGAGTGGTTTATGATTTAGAAGGTAATTACGAGATAGAATGTCTTCTTTATCAATCGCCTATACTTAGCTCTTTTGAAATAGTAGAAGCTCCTGAGATAGATTATAGTCTTAAATATAAAGATAGGAGAAGCTTAAATCAATTAAAGGAAAATTCTAATGCATCGGAGGTGATTATTACTCAAAAAGGATATATTACAGATACTACCTTTTCCAATCTTATTTTCCTTAAAAATGGGGAATGGTTTACTCCAAAATCTTACTTATTGAATGGTGTTCAGAGACAAAATTTACTTCAAAAAAAACAGCTTAAAGAGGTAGAAATAACTTTAAATAATCTATCAGAATATTCTTATTTTAAAATAATTAACGCTATGAATTGTTTTGAAATATCCCCGATGTTTTCAATAGACTTAATAAAATAAAGCCTTGTAAATCTTGTTTAGAGATTTCAAGGTTTAAGTTAATATGGATTTATTTTTTGAATAGAGATAGAAATAAAGCTCCCACTACTCCTCCATAGAGTGTACTGTTGATAGGCTTAGAGGTAATAGCACAAGTGCCAGTACTACAGCCTACAAACTTCCAATACAGATAGCCACCTACGGCACCTATTATTGCTCCTATAATGCTTAGCTTATGCTTTTTAATAAAATCTATCATTTCTTACTCTACAGGGTCGCTCATTCTACCAACGGCACAGCTTACAAAAGATTTGGCTTTCTTTAGTATAGTATTATTCCCTTTTTCAGGATAGCCTAAACTAGACAATTTATCAACAAGAGATGTACGGTCTATTGCTCCTGTAACCGTAACCGTTTCGGTATCTTTATCTATGGTAATGGTTTCTACATTTTCCATTTTAAGAATGGCTTTTTTAATACTGTTCATACAGCCGCCACATTTTATGTTTTCTACTTCTATGTTGTGGGTTGTTGTGTTGTTTGACATTGTTTTTATTTTTTTTTAGGTTAATAAATAATTCCAAATTGGCCTTAGGAGAGATGCTATTATAGCAAGGTTCTAAAGTTTTTAATTTAAAAAATCTTAAGCAAAGATAGGATTTTAATGATTATAAATTTATTAAATGGACTTTTTTCTCTACGGAAATCCTTTTTAAATCATTTAAAAAAAATTTTTATTTTCGTCAAAATAAAAATTATAGTAGGTATTCTTAAATTAAAAAGTAAAATGAAAAAGAAACTAATAACGCCGTGTGTATTATTTGTAAGTACATTTGGTTTTACACAAGAACTCAAGACAGATTCTGTTGCAAAAGCTAAGGAAATTCAAGAAGTTATTATTAAATCTCAACGCAAGAAGCAGTATAATGACCACGCTGCCTATACCTTTGATAAAGCAGCTCTGGAGAAAGCTAATAATGCTAAGGATTTGTTGGTAACACTTCCAGAGTTGGTGCACGACCCTATAAATAATTCTACCAAAAGTATCCGTGGAGGAAAAACCTTGTTCCTTATCAATGGTATAGAAGCTACCGAAGCCCAAATAAGGAGTGTTGCCCCAACTAATGTGGTACGAGTGGAGTACTATGATATTCCTCCTGCTCGTTGGGCAAACCGTGCCGATGTGGTTGTAAATATGATTACTAGAAATCCAGAATTAGGCTACTCTTACGGGGCAGATATTACTTCCGCTCTTACTACGGGTTTCTTGAACGGAATGGTCTATGCCAATTATACCAAAGGTAAAAATGATTTTGGACTGGAGTATAGCTTGAATATTAGGGAATATAATGATAGAAGAACAAAAAAAATACTGACATATAATATCAATGGGATACATTATTCTTCTGAAATACTAGGAAGAGATGCATTTGGCTATACGAATCAGGATATAGCATTGCGTTATACCCGTGTAGAGCCAGAGAGATATACTTTCCAAGCCAAGTTTAGTATTTTCCCATTCACTTATCATAATGAAGGAGAGTCTTCTAATCTGTTTACCCAGACAAATATAATGAACAGGCATCAAGTTAAGGATAATTCATCAGAGCAATACACAAGCCCTACGATAGATCTTTACTATTCTAAAAATTTAGGTAAAAAAGATGAGCTGATTTTCAACTTTGTAGGCTCTTATTATAAGACCAATTCTAATCAATATCGTAGAGAATGGAACACCTCTAGTAACACTGAAGTTTTCCTCAATGATATGAAACTAAATTCAATACAAACAGGAGTTGTAGGAGAGGTTGCTCACAGCCATAGGTTTGAAAAAGGTAAATTAACGAATGGTTACCGTTTAACCAATACTAATGTGGATAATCAGCTTAATAATATACTAGGAGCTTCTCAATTTGAAGTAAACTATTTGGAACAGTACTTTTATACAGAGTATAATGGGAAATGGGATAAACTTGGCTATCGTTTGGGTATAGGAGCTAATAATATACAGAATAAAACAACTACTAGTTTTACTAATGACTGGGCATTAACTCCGAAGTTAGTTTTGTCTTATGCTCTGGGGGATAAACAATCTTTTCGTTTCTTCAGCAGCTATAAAAATATAAATCCAAGTGGAGAAATGATGAGTCCTAACTTAGAGCAAACGATGCCTAATTTATTCCGTTCAGGGAATCCAGATTTAAAACCTCAAAGGCAATTTAGGAACCAATTAAATTATTCTTTCAATAGTAAATATTTTGATTTAAATACTATAGGGTTTTATAATAATGTTAGAAATTATTTTGCTCAATTTTATCAAGAAAATTCTAGACTTGGGGGATATGTGCTTAACTACCAAAATATACCATTTTATAGAGAAACGGGAGTAGCTATAATAGGTTCGGTAAAACCTTTTGCTAATGATTTATTAGTGTTACGACTATATCTACAGCCTACTTCTATGCTAATGGAAACACAGGAAGGGCACAAGGCAAAGGTAAGCTATGTACGGAATAATTTCACACTCACTTCTAAGTATAAACAATGGAGTTTGTTTTATCAATTTAATGTTCCTGTGTATAGGATCAGTGGTTCTTTTCTTAGCAAAAACGAGAATTCTAACCATTTTTCCTTGTCTTATCAGTTAGGAAATTGGAAACTATCTACAGGAATGTATTTTATGGGAATGCCTGCACAATATGAAACGAAAGCATTAGATTTTAGCCCAGTACAGAGCGAGGCTAAAACCCAGATTTTTGATAATAAAAATATGTTTGTGCTAGGAGCGTCTTATGATTTTTCTTTAGGGAAGAAACTACAAATACAAAAGAAACTAGATAACCAGACTAGTGGAGCAGTAACTTTTTAGAGAGGGTTTAAGCCTTAAATCCTCTCTAAAAAAACTATTGATAGGAGGCAAATTACTATCCTCCAATGGCATCTTTTACATTATGCCAAGAGCCTCCGTTAATTACATTTTCTATACCGTTTTGTTGTAGTAGGCTTTTGGCTTGTCCGCTACGCCCACCACTTAGGCAGAAAACCACGATTTTATCTTTTCCTTTAAATTTAGAAATTTGAGAACTTATTTTATCCAAAGGGATATTTACTGCACCTTTAACACTGCCACTAGCAAACTCCGAAGCAGACCTTACATCTACTAGAAAAGCGCCTTGTTCCACCGCTTCTTTTATATCTTGTGAACTAGTAGATGAAAACATATTTTTAAATATTCCGAACATATCATTATTTTTTTAGTTAAACTTTAATTTGATTATTTCTCCGACAAAGGAAGGCTAATCTAGCTTAACTAACTGTAACTTGGGTTACATATTTGGAAAACGGAACTTATATCTATTTAAACTAAGTGTAGTACTTTTCTAAAAATGCAAAAAATTCATTCATTCTATAAAAGTTGTTTAGGGCTAAAAAGAGTATCATCACCCCTAAAAGCAACTGAAGCCCTAGTGTGGCATTGGTGTTTTTTCGGTAAGAGTGTAAAAGGCACCCCAAAATTAGAGGAATAACGAATACAAAATGTCCTCCGTAGATGTAGGAAGTATGTAGTCCGAATTTTAGGACACAATGTATCATAATATCCACAAGAAAAGACAACATCAGAACTTGAACGAGTGGTTTTTTGAACCCTCTTAAATATCCCCAAATAACGAGTATAAAAAGCAACCCCACAAATGCATAAGAGAGGTTAGAGGTATAGACTTCCATAAATAAGGCTTTGTAGTGGAAGTTGTGTTTGTTGTGATAATCTCTGATAATAAAATTGGGGAATAACACATTGCCACCCCAAAACCAAGAAACTACCATATCCCAAATAGGCACGAGTTTCGGTTGCGAAAATTTTTCGTACTGTTGTCCTGTTTTATCTAAAAATGCAGAAAACTGAAAATTCATTCGGTACATAAAAAGTAGCAAAAATACCCCCACCGAAAGTCCCACCTTTGCCACCGCACTCGCTAAGTGTTTGATGTTGTTGTGCCATTTCCTTTCAAACAAAATAGGGATATAAACTTTAACAATATTGGTAATAGTGAGCCCTCCTATCGCCAAGCTACTTAGGCATAGCATTCCCCAAGAGAGCGTTCTTTTTTGTGTGAGCCTCAAGGCAGCATAGTAGGTAAATCCGCTTAAAAACAAAAGACTGTAAGTATAGGTTTCTGGTGTGAAGGACAGCATAATGTTGGTACTAAACAAGCCAAAAAACACTACTAAAATAAGACTGCTAGCCAATGACAGCTGAATGATGTTTTTAAGATATTTAAAAATAAAAACCATTGTCCAACTAATGGCTAGGCTACTCAATAGAGCAAGGCTTAGCCTAAAGAGATGATTTTTCTGTCCGCTAGAAATCCAAAGGGAGAACTCTCTAATCACATCAAAAAAATAGTTGGATAGAGGGTGTCTTTCGTACCCGCCACCTGTCATTACAATAGCTCTGTTGTCAAAACTAAAATAAGCGTCCCAAGGGATTCTGTCATCAAATACAATGGTGGAAGTTAAGGCAATATGCCCCGCCAAAATACCATACGCCACAAGAAAGAAAATAAACAAAGTCCACTCCACCCACGAGCTAGGACAACTTTGTTTTAGAATGCCATAAAGTTTAGATTTCATTATAGTTTTACCAAAATTTCCGCAAAAATACTCTAATTGTTAAGAACTGCAAGACAAAGTAGAGCAACCCGCCACCTCATCGTATTTTTGGGGTCTTTTAACGCTCCATTCTGGGAATGTTTCTTGGTAAGGATTTTTAAGAGCGGTAAGGAGTTGGTTAAAGTAATTGGTGTTCCCATTATTAAGCTCCTCTATACATTCGTGTAGGAGGTAGTTTCTAAGGGTGAATTTTGGGTTGTTTTGGCTCATTAGAGCAAGTCTTTCGTCGGGAGCGATTTTGTTTAGAGCCAATCGGTTTTGGTAGGAATTTATCCATTGGTTGAGGCGTTGTAGGTCTTCTGTATGGAGAGATTTATAAGAAATATCCTGCCAGTTGATTTGATGAATATCTTTCTCCAACGCATTGAAAAATAAGGTGTAGTCTAGTTTTAGCGAAGTCATTAGATTTTGCCAATCTGTAAAGAAATCTACATCGGTATCTTTCATAAAAGTATCCAATCCCATTTTAGAACACATCATTTGGTCGTATTGATTCCAAAAATCAGTGCCAAAATCTTCTAAAGTTTGCTCAATAAAATCTACATCGTTTATTAGAGGAAATAAAGCATTGCCTAGTTGCCAAAGATTCCATTGTGCCATTTCGGCTTGTCTTCCAAAAGCATAACGCCTACCAGGTAAATCGGTAGTATTGGGTGTAAAGTTCAAATCGTACTCATCTAGCATAGAGAATGGTCCGTAGTCTATACTAAGCCCGAGTATACTCATATTATCGGTATTCATCACACCGTGGGTAAAGCCTACTCTTTGCCATTCTACCATAAGGTCGGCAGTTGTTTCAGCAATTTTTTTGAAAAACTGATGATAAGGTTGAGGTTCATCTGTTTTTATTTCACGGAAATAGCGTTGAATACAGAAGTCGGCTAGATTTTTCAGAGTATCTATTTCGTTTTGGGCAGCCAATAGCTGGAAGTGCCCAAACCTTATAAATGAGGGAGCGGTGCGTATAACTACTGCTCCTTTCTCTTGTTTAGGATTGCCATTGTAGAGTATATCTCTTGTTACCATTTCTCCTGTTTCGGCTAGAGAGAGGGCTCTAGTAGTAGGCACACCTAGATGATGCATTGCTTCGCTCATTAGATATTCTCTCACAGAGGAACGAAGCACGGCTCGTCCATCTGCAAATCTAGAGTAGGGCGTTGCTCCTGCACCTTTCCATTGGATTTCGGTGGTTTCTCCGCTAGTGTTTTGTATCTCTCCAGCCAATATTGCTCTGCCGTCCCCCAGTTGCCCTGCCCATTGCCCAAATTGATGTCCAGCATAGGCGGTAGCATAGGTTCTGATGTTTTTGGGTAAATCTTGGGCAGCTAAAAAAGCCTCGTCTTCGGGTTCAAAAGAACCTAAGCCTATGTCGTTAGAAAGTTCTTGATTGAAAACGATAGTTTTGTAGTTAGTAAATAGGGCAGGTTCTACCGTAGCAAAAAGCATTTTTGGTGTTTGCCTTTGCATAGTATCACCAGAAAAATCGCCAGGGAATTGGTCTAAAAAAGGTTGAGTGATGAGGTGTATGTTCATTTAATTTGAATCAAAAATAATGGGGTAAAGTTAAGTAATTTACCCCATTAAGTTTTTTTGATTTAGTTGGCTCTGTTTTTTTCTTCTTGGTTTCCAGAAGCGCGGGAGCTTACCGATATTTTATTGTTACCAAACTTATAGTTGAGAGAAAATCTCACATATTGAGAGTCATAGTATTGCGAAAAAGATTGTAGTATGCCTTGAGACAATTCTTTATAAGTGTATTGCTGGCTTCGGAATATATCATTAAAATTAAGTCCTAAAATCAGGTTTTTGTTTAATAATAAATACTTAAAGCCAATGTCTAGTGAAGAGTATTCACTCATAGTACCTATCCCTTTTGAAGGAAGAGAATACTCATAATTTAGGCTGGCAAACAGTGTCTTTTTAGAATTGAGTGTAAAGGTATTTCTAGAGGTTGTATAGCCACTCCAACCAGAATATTTGTGGTTAGAATAGATTTCTGTATAAGGTTTTGTTTCTGAGTAAGAAGCGTTTATTTCTGCAGAGGCTTCCCACCAACTAAACGGTTTGTAATTGATGCTAATAGAACCACCAGTAAACATATCATTAGAAATGTTTTCGTACCTCATAACTGTGATATTCTCTGCAACATTGTGTCTAGAGATTTGGGCGGTATTATCTATATATTTTCCATAAAATAGTTGAAAGTTAAGCAGGCTTTTATAAGCATAATTAAATTCTACATTGTTTATAAAGATGGGTTGTAAAAATGGATTTCCTGTGGTATAAGATTTTGGAGTTTCGTACCATCTAGCTGGATTTAATGAGACCCAAGAAGGTCGCCCTATACGCCTACCATAGTTAGCAGAGAAAGAGTGGTTTTCGTTAGGCTTATACATAATGTAGAGGGTTGGGAATAGTTTGGCATAATTTCTTTGGGTAATTTCGTTAGTAGAAATAGAGTTAGCATTGGTTTGAGTGGCTTCTCCACGAAGTCCAACTTTGGTTTCCCATTTTTCTCCGAAAGATTTAGAAGCACTAAAGTATAGCGCCTGTATATTTTCGGTGTATTCAAAATGGTCTTTTTGAGAAAGAATTAAATTGTTATTGTCTTTATTAAAGAAATTTATATCTACTAAGTTTTTAGTTTTAGTAGAAGCCGCTCTACCTCCAAAGGACAAGTTAGCCCAAGATAAAGGTATTTCAAAATCAGTCTTGATGGAATAGTTCTTTACATTTTGATGCGAATTGTTTTGAGAATATTGAGTTTCTGAAGTCGCAGGGATAAAATCTTGTAATAAAGAGGTAAAATGATTAGCTCCAGGATTAGTCATATCAAAATAATCTGCATCTACAGACAACTTTTAACCATTGTTACCTAGTTTCTGAGTATAATTAAGGTTTAGAGAGATGTTGTTAGGCGTTCCTTGAGATAGCCCCTCCGTTTTGTAGTAGTGAATTAAAGAATGGTCGCTGTACCTTCTCGCAAAGTTATCTGCAAATTCATCGGAGTATCTATCTGTAAAAGAGCCCATAAATTGCAAACCTAAACTGCTTTTATCTGTAAAGGCGTACTCTAGATTTAACAAAGTACCCCAGTTTTTTCTATGGTTACGATTAAAGAGTTTATTGTTCCATTGGTAATCGGGATAATCGTAGAATATATCGTTAGTATAGAGGTTTCTTCCGTAGCTATAATTAACATCTACTAGGGCAGAAAATTTATCTTTTTTATAATTGAAGTTAGCACCGTGTACTAATCTTTCGTAGGTGGCTTGCTGATAGCTAGAGCGTAGCGTAGCACTCCAGTTGTTTTGTTTAGAGCGTTTGAGTTGTATGTTAATAAGCCCACTATTTCCTTCGGCTTCGTATTTTGACGGAGGGTTAGTAATAACTTCTATTTTTAAGATATTGGCAGAAGGTATAGACTTTAGATAATCTTGTAGAGCCTCTCCAGAGAGTTGAGTTATCTTATCATTTATCATCACCCTAACGCTGCTTTTACCTACAAGTTGTATGTTGTCTCCTTGTATTCTTACGCTAGGAGTCGCTTTCAGTGCGTCCAAAGCATCACCTCCCACTACAGAAATAGCGTTTTCTACATTAAAAACCAATCTGTCTACCTTTCTTTCTACAAGTTTTTTTTGAGCTTTGAGTTCTACAGCTTGGATTTCTTTTTCTATACTGTCCTGCTTCTGTTGTTGAGCGTTAGCTACGCCAAAACTGATAAACGATATTACAATGATGAGTCTTTTCACGGTGATTTATATTAGTTTTAAGTTTTGTTGCCGAAGTTAAATAAAATTGATTATTTGTGCAATAACTTAAAATAAAGATGGTTAGCGAGGTATGAAAACTCCACTTTGTCTATTTCATAAATCATCAGTAAATGCTTACTTTTGTAGCAAAATAAATAATTTAGCGATGCCAAAAATATCAAACAGAGCAGCCAATATGCCTGCTTCCCCTATCCGAAAATTAGTACCTTACGCCCTAGCAGCAAAACAAAGAGGAACTAAAGTATATCACCTTAATATAGGTCAGCCCGATATAGAAACACCAGAAACAGCACTCGCAGAACTGCAAAAGATTGACTTAAAGGTGCTAGAGTATTCGCTTTCAGAAGGGAACTTAGAGTATAGAAAGGCTTTAGAAAACTATTACCATAGTTTAGGTTTTACAGATTTAACTACGGATAACTTTATAGTTACTAATGGTGGTTCGGAGGCGTTGAACTTCGCACTTTCTACTTTATGTGATGAGGGTGATGAAATCATCATTCCAGAGCCTTATTATGCCAATTATAACGGTTTTTCTAACCATATCAATGCTAAAGTGGTAGCGGTGCCGTCTACCATAGAGACAGGTTTTGCACTACCGAGCATAGAAGAATTTGAGAAAAAAATTACCGATAAAACCAGAGCGATACTCATTTGTAACCCAGGCAACCCAACAGGTTATCTTTACACCAAAGAAGAGTTGAAAAGACTTGCCGAAATTGCCCTTAAACATGATATTGTAGTTATTTCTGATGAGGTTTACCGTGAATATGTTTACGATGGAGAGAAACAGACTTCGATGTTGGAGTTTCCTGAACTAGCAGAGAACTGTATTATCATAGACTCCGAGTCTAAAAGATACTCTATGTGTGGGGTAAGGATTGGCTTTATGGTTACCCGTTCTAAAGTGATTAAAGACGCCGCTATGAAATTTGCTCAAGCAAGGTTAAGTCCTGTATTGTTAGGGCAAATTATTGCAGCTAAGGCTCACCAAAACGATACGGCTTATATCCAAAGTGTAAGAGAAGAATACACCAAAAGAAGAAACCTTTTAGTACAACTACTTAACGAGATGCCAGGAGTTAATTGCCCGATGCCAAAAGGAGCATTTTATTGTATGGCAGAGCTTCCTATAGACGATGCCGATAAATTTGCACAATGGCTATTGGAGTCTTACTCTCATAACAACGAAACCATTATGGTGGCTCCAGCAGGAGGGTTTTATTCTAACCCAGAGTTAGGTAAAAAACAAGTGAGAATAGCTTATGTTCTCAAAGAAGAAGATTTAAAAAGAAGTGCAGAATTGCTTAAAGATGCACTAGAAAAATACCAGTCTTTATAGTATAAGGTTTTAGTTTGCAAAAGCCGAGAGTTGTTTAGACTTTCGGCTTTTTTTGTTTTTATCTTATATTTCTTAGATTGGAAATAGGAGGAGATTAAATTTCATCTCGTTGAAACGTTTTTATGAAAATGTCGGGACATTTTTTCAACCCACCTTAGGACTTTTATAAAAAATGAAAACAGCAAGTCTTGTATAGGTTTTATTATCAGTATTTTTTTGTATTTTAGCGAACTATTTTTAGAAAAAGCAAATTTTTTATTGAGATGAGTAAATTTACAGAATACAAAGGGCTTAATCTTACGGATATATCAGCACAAGTAGCTGATTTTTGGAAAAAGGATAATACATTTCAGAAGTCGGTGGAGATTAGAAAGGGCAAACCAGAGTTCGTGTTTTACGAAGGTCCACCTTCCGCTAACGGAATGCCAGGAATTCACCATGTAATGGCTAGAGCCTTAAAAGACATTTTCTGTAGATACCAAACTCAAAAAGGAAAACAAGTGTTTCGTAAAGCGGGTTGGGATACCCACGGGTTGCCAGTAGAGCTGGGGGTAGAGAAGGAGTTAGGCATTACTAAAGAAGATATAGGTAAGAAAATTTCGGTGGAAGACTACAATCAGGCGTGCCGAAATGCCGTAATGAAGTACACTGATGTTTGGAACGACCTAACTGAAAAGATAGGCTATTGGGTAGATTTAGAAGACCCATACATTACCTATAAGCCTAAGTATATGGAGACGGTTTGGTGGCTTTTAAAGCGGCTTTACACCAAAAATTTGCTTTATAAAGGCTATACCATTCAGCCGTATTCCCCTAAGGCGGGTACAGGGCTTTCATCTCACGAGCTTAATCAGCCAGGGACTTACCGTGATGTAAGCGATACGACCATTGTGGCTCAATTCAAAGTAAAACAACTTTCGGATAGCGTGGCTTCTAAGATAGGTCAGCAAAGTGGGGATATACACATTCTCGCTTGGACGACCACGCCTTGGACGCTTCCGTCTAATACGGCTTTGGCAGTGGGTAAAGAGGTAGAATATGTCTTGGTGAAAACTTTTAATCAATACACTTTTGAACCAATCCAAATCGTTCTTGCAAAGGTACTTCTTGAGAAAAACTTTGGTAAAAAATATTTTGAAGCCACGGATGAAGATTTTGCTAAATATCAATCCGAAGATAAGCAAATCCCTTATCAAGTGTTAGGGCATTTTTCGGGTGCAGATTTAGCAGGAACGCAATACGAACAGTTGGTGCCGTGGTTTTTACCATACGAAAATCCAGACCAAGCTTTCCGTGTGATTGTAGGGGATTTTGTAACCACAGAGGACGGGACAGGGATAGTACATATTGCACCTACCTTTGGTGCTGATGACGCCCGTGTCGCAAAAGAAAACGGAATACCTCCAATGCTCATAAAAGATGAAAACGATAACCTAGTGCCTTTAGTAGATTTACAAGGGAAATTTATAAAAGGAGAGGCGGTGCCAGAGCTATTTAGTGGTAAATACATCAAAAATGAATACTATGATAATGGTGCTGCCCCAGAGAAATCTTGGGACGTAGAAATGGCAATCCTCCTTAAAACAGAAAATAAAGCATTTAAGGTAGAGAAATACCTCCACTCTTATCCTCACTGTTGGAGAACAGATAAGCCAGTATTGTACTATCCGCTAGACTCTTGGTTTGTTAAGATGACTTCGGTTAAAGAGCGTCTAGTAGAACTAAATAAAGAAATCAACTGGAAGCCGAAAGCTACTGGAGAAGGGCGTTTTGCTAACTGGTTAGAAAATGTAAATGATTGGAATCTCTCTCGTTCCAGATATTGGGGAATTCCGTTGCCGATATGGAGAACGGAAGACCTAAAGGAAGAGAAAATTATAGGTTCGGTAGAAGAGTTGATAAATGAAATCAACAAGTCCGTAGCAGCAGGAGTGATGACGGAAAACCCTTTCAAAGATTTTGAAATAGGGAATATGAGCGAGGAAAACTATGCGAAGATAGATTTACACAAAAATATTGTGGACGAGGTGGTGCTAGTGTCTGAAACGGGTAAACCGATGAGAAGAGAATCCGACTTGATAGATGTTTGGTTTGATTCTGGAGCGATGCCTTATGCACAGCTACACTATCCTTTTGAAAATAAGGAACTCATAGAGCAGAACAAGGCGTTCCCTGCAGATTTTATCGCGGAAGGGGTGGACCAAACTCGTGGTTGGTTCTACACGCTACACGCCATTGCAACCAGTGTTTTTGACTCTGTGGCGTACAAAAATGTGGTGTCCAATGGTCTTGTGTTAGACAAAAACGGACAAAAAATGTCTAAACGATTGGGCAATGCAGTAGACCCATTTGATACTTTAGCGAAGTACGGTCCAGACGCTACCAGATGGTATATGATTTCCAATGCGAACCCTTGGGAAAACCTCAAATTTGATATTGATGGTATAGATGAAGTGAGAAGAAAGTTCTTCGGAACACTTTACAATACTTATTCATTCTTTGCACTTTATGCTAATGTAGATGGCTTTAAATATGCCGAGAAAGAAGTAGAAAACAGACCAGAGATAGACCGTTGGATTCTTTCGGAACTTAACATATTGGTAAAAGAAGTTACCGAGTTCTATAACGATTACGAACCAACTAAAGTGGCTAGAGCCATCAATACCTTTGTTAATGACAATTTAAGTAACTGGTATGTAAGGCTTTGTCGTCGTCGTTTCTGGAAAGGAGATTATACCGAAGATAAAATTTCGGCTTATCAAACGCTTTACACTTGTTTAGAAACAGTGGCGAAAATATCAGCACCAATCGCTCCATTCTTTATGGATAGGCTTTATCAAGATTTGAATAAAGTAACCCAAAGAGATACGGCAGAAAGCGTGCATCTTACGGATTTTCCTGTAGCTAATGAAGGTGTAATAGACATCAATTTAGTAGAAAAAACACATTTAGCACAACAGATTACCTCTATGGTATTTTCATTAAGAAAGAAAGAAAATATCAAGGTAAGACAACCGTTGCAGAAAGTAATGGTGCCTGTTTTGGATAAGAAAACGGAAGAGCAGATTGTGGCTGTTTCAGACTTAATCAAACAAGAGGTGAATGTGAAAGAGCTGCAAATCATCAATGATAAAGAGGCAGAGGGACTTATCGTAAAACAGATAAAGCCTAACTTTAAGACTTTAGGTCCTAAATTGGGTAAAGATATGAAGATGGTAGCCCAAGAGATTTCAGCGTTTGATAATGCTCAAATTTCTACCTTAGAGAAAGACGGTAAGGTGATGGTTGGAGCTTATGAGATTTGTTTAGAAGATGTGGAAATATCGACTAAAGATATTCCAGGTTGGACGGTGGCTAGTGAAGGCAAAATCACAGTGGCATTAGATTTGACAATAACCGACGAACTTAGGTCTGAAGGTGTGGCGAGGGAGTTTATCAATCGTATTCAGAACCTTAGAAAAGAAAAAGAGTTTGAGCTTACAGATAAAATTAAGATACAGTTAACACAAGATTGTCCATATTTGCAGGAAATTTTAAATAACGAGCAGTACATCGCTTCAGAGGTGCTTTCTGAGAAAATAGAAGTTCTAGAAGCTTTAAATGCAGGTGATGAACTGGAGATAGATGAAGTGAAATTCACTGTAAATATTGAAAGAAACTAAGAATACTTAAATCATATTTTGTTATTATGGAACAGGAGAGACAAAGGTATAGTGATGCCGATTTAAAAGAGTTTAAAGAGCTTATAGAAAGCAAAATAGAAAAGGCAGAGAAAGATTTGGCGTTGATTAGACAAAACTTTATCAACGACCAAAATAATGGTACAGACGATACCTCGCCTACATTTAAGGCTTTTGAAGAAGGAGCAGAAACTTTAAGCAAGGAGCAAAATGCAATTCTTGCCGTAAGACAGGAGAAATTTATCCGAGACCTAAAGAATGCTCTTATTAGGGTAGAAAACAAAACCTACGGAATTTGTAGAGTTACAGGTAACCTAATTGGCAAGGAAAGGCTGAAAGCTGTGCCTCACGCCACTTTAAGTATAGAGGCTAAGAATATGCAACGATAATTGCAGAAAAGTTAAACATTAGCTGTGTGTCACAAGAAATATTTTTTTGTGATACACGGCGTTTTTCATTAAAAAAACATACATGAAGAAGATAGCATTCGTAACTATTTTGGTATTGCTTTTAGACCAACTCTCTAAAATCTATATTAAAACTAATTTTGAACTCAACGAATCTGTGAGGGTTTTACCAGGTTTTAGATTAACCTTTGTGGAAAACCCAGGTATGGCTTATGGTTTACAATTTGGAGGACTTATTGGTAAATATTTTTTAGTAATTACTAGAGTAGTTCTTATTGGAGTGATGGTTCATATCTTTAGAAAATGGCTAAAAGAAGGAGCGTCTAATTACAGGCTTATACCTATGGCAATGATATTTGCAGGAGCGATAGGGAACTTAATAGATGGTATGTTTTATGGGCTTATCTTTGATACAGGAACGGTGTTTGATGACAGTATAGGGCGATGGATAGGTTACGATGGGGTTTCTCATATCACTGCTTTTGGGCAAGGTTATTCTCATTTTATGAAAGGCTGTGTGGTAGATATGTTTCATTTTGATATGATTGACTGGTATGTGCCAGAAAATTATCCTGTAATTGGTGGCACTAGAATTCAGTTTTTTAAATATATCTTCAATGTGGCAGACGCCGCTATTACAGTTGGGGTAAGTATATTATTTTTGTTCAGAAGAAAAGCCTTTCCTAACGGATTAGAGTTTTAAGTAGATGAAAAAACTAGGGAAAGCTCTACTGGTTACATGTGTTTTATCCATCGTTAGTGTAGTAACGGTAATGTTGTGGTGTAATTATATTATTAAAAGCCAGTCCGAAAATTATATCTTCAGTAACATTTCTGATGTACCAACTGAAAAAGTTGGACTTGTTCTAGGAACGAGTAAGTATCTCCAAAATGGTATTCCTAACTATTACTTTAAATATAGAATAGATGCGGCAGCGGAGCTTTATAAAAATGGCAAAGTGCAGTATTTTATTGTAAGTGGAGACAATTCTCGTAAAGACTACAACGAAACCGAAGATATGAAGCTAGATTTAATGGCTCATGGCATTCCTGAAAATCATATTTATCAAGATTTTGCGGGGTTTAGAACGTTAGATTCCGTAATAAGAGCAGAAGATATTTTTGGTCAAAAGACATTTATCATTATTTCACAAAAATTCCATAATGAGCGAGCCGTTTATTTGGCTAGGAAAAATGGCTTAGAAGCGTATGGATACAATGCTCAAGATGTGAATGCCTACGCTGGATTTAAAACCCAACTCAGAGAATACTTTGCAAGGGTAAAAGTCTTTTACGATTTAATATTAGGGGTAGAGCCTAAGTATAGCGGTGATAAAATTGAAATATAGTTTGGCTGTGATAGTATAACCACTTTTTTTGAGAAAATTGATATAAATCAATATCTTTGCAGACTACGAATTCGTTTTCATGAAGAATATAAGAAACTTTTGCATTATAGCCCATATAGACCACGGTAAATCTACTTTGGCAGATAGGCTTTTAGAATATACCAATACGGTAACACAAAGAGAACTCCAAGCCCAGACTTTGGACGATATGGATTTGGAAAAAGAGCGAGGAATTACCATAAAATCTCACGCCATACAAATGGACTATGAGTATAAGGGTGAAAAATATGTTCTTAACCTTATTGATACTCCAGGGCATGTGGATTTCTCCTACGAAGTATCTAGGTCTATAGCGGCGTGTGAGGGGGCATTACTGATTGTAGATGCGGCACAAAGCATTCAAGCACAAACAATTTCTAATCTTTATTTGGCATTAGAAAATGATTTGGAGATTATTCCTGTACTTAACAAAATTGACTTGCCGTCTGCAAACCCAGAAGAGGTTACAGATGAAATAATGAACTTATTGGGGTGTGAGTACGAAGATGTTTTAAGAGTTTCAGGGAAAACAGGAGAAGGTGTACACGAGCTTTTAGAGCAGATTGTGGAAAGGATACCAGCTCCTAAGGGCGAGCCAGATGCTCCGCTACAAGCCTTAATTTTTGATTCTGTTTATAACCCTTTTAGAGGGATAGAAGCCTATTTTAAGGTAGTTAATGGCAAGATAAGAAAAGGCGAGAAAGTTAAGTTTATGGCTACCGATAAAACCTACGAGGCAGATGAAGTAGGGACACTAAAACTGAAACAACAGCCAAAACAAGAAATCAAGTGTGGAGATGTAGGCTATATTATTTCTGGGATTAAAGATGCCAGAGAGGTTAAAGTGGGAGATACTATTACAAGTGTAGAAAATCCTGCTACTGCTCCGATAGAAGGTTTTGAAGAGGTGAAACCAATGGTTTTTGCTGGGATTTATCCAGTAGAAAGTGAGGATTTTGAAGAACTAAGAACCTCCTTAGAAAAACTTAGGTTAAATGATGCTTCTTTAGTTTTTGAACCAGAAAGTTCAGCGGCTTTAGGATTTGGTTTTAGATGTGGATTCTTAGGTATGCTCCATATGGAAATTGTTCAGGAAAGGTTAGATAGAGAGTTCAATATGAATGTTATCACTACGGTTCCCAATGTATCCTATCACGGATATAGCAAGAAAGAACCGGAAGTGCCTATCCTTATCAATAATCCTTCGGAAATGATGGACCCAACGGTAATGGATAGAGTGGAAGAACCTTATATTAAAGCCTCTATCATTACCAAATCTGATTTCGTAGGAGCGGTGATGACGCTTTGTATAGAAAAACGAGGAGAAATTGTTAATCAAAGTTATTTAACTTCCGATAGAGTAGAGCTTGTCTTTAATATGCCTCTTGCAGAGGTGGTTTTTGATTTCTATGACAGATTAAAATCCATTTCTAAAGGCTATGCTTCTTTTGATTATCATCCGATAGGTTTCCGTGCTTCTAAATTGGTTAAGATGGATATTCTTATCAACGGGGATATGGTGGACGCACTATCTTCTCTCATACACCAAGATAATGCCTATGGTATTGGTAAAAAAATGTGTGAGAAGTTGAGAGAGCTTATTCCTAGACAACAGTTTGATATAGCAGTACAAGCTGCTTTAGGAACAAAAGTTATTGCTAGAGAAACCATAAAAGCCTTAAGAAAAGATGTAACAGCAAAATGTTATGGAGGAGATATTTCAAGAAAAAGAAAACTCTTAGAGAAGCAGAAGGAAGGTAAAAAGAAAATGAAACAGATAGGAAGAGTAGAAGTTCCGCAATCGGCATTTATGGCGGTACTAAAGCTGAATGATTAAACTCCAATTAAGGATAGTTTAACATAAAACAGAACCTAACCGAGCTATTTATAATAAGCGGGTTAGGTTTTATTATTTCTAGGTAATATTGGTCTTAAGAAATTATCAATTAAGGTCATAGGTAAAAATGAAAAATGATTTTTGTCAGTCCATAAATTAGTTTGTATTTTTGTTGGCGAAAATCATTCTAAATAAAGACAATGATAAAAGTATCAGACCAAGCTAAAGATAAAGCTGTTCAGCTTATGGCAGAAGATGGGTTTAATCCTAGTGAAGATTTCATTAGGGTAGGCGTTAAGAGTGGAGGCTGTTCAGGGTTAGAATATGTGTTGAAGTTCGATAATCAGACCACGGATACAGACCAAATCTTTGAAGATAATGGAATTAAAATAGTAATAGACAAAAAATCAATTCTCTATTTAGCAGGGACAACTTTGGAATATTCTGGAGGTCTTAACGGAAAAGGATTTGTGTTTAACAATCCAAATGCTGCTAGAACTTGTGGTTGCGGGGAGAGTTTTTCACTTTAGAAAAGAAAAAAATAGGAGTAATTTTATAGAAATTATGGCAAAATATACAGAAGACGATTTAAGGGAAGACCTTAAAAATAAAGAATACGAAGCAGGTTTTTATACGGATATAGAATACGAAGATTTCCCTACGGGGCTTAATGAAGATATTATTCGTCAGATTTCAGCAAAGAAAAATGAACCAGAATGGATGACAGAATGGAGGCTGGAGTCTTTCCGTATTTGGCAAAAAATGGAAGAGCCAGACTGGGCAAATGTAAAGTATGAAAAGCCAGACTTCCAAGCCATAAAATATTATGCTGCTCCTAAAAAGAAACCAGAATTAGCAAGTCTAGATGAGGTAGACCCAGAGTTATTAAAAACTTTTGAGAAGCTAGGTATCTCTTTAGATGAGCAGAAAAGACTTACTGGTGTTGCCGTAGATGTGGTGATGGATTCCGTTTCGGTAAAGACTACTTTCCAAGAAACTTTGAAAGAGAAAGGTATTATCTTTTGCTCTATATCAGAGGCGATACAAGAGTATCCTGACCTAGTTAAAAAGTATATTGGTAAAGTAGTGCCAAGAGGAGATAATTTCTATGCGGCACTTAACTCGGCGGTGTTTTCAGATGGTTCTTTCTGTTACATACCTAAAGGCGTAAAATGTCCTATGGAACTTTCTACTTATTTCCGTATCAATCAAGCGGGAACAGGGCAGTTTGAAAGAACTTTAGTAGTGGCAGATGAGGGAAGTTATGTCTCTTATTTGGAAGGATGTACAGCTCCTTCTAGAGATGAAAATCAGCTTCACGCTGCAGTAGTAGAACTTATCGCAATGGAAGGTGCTGAAATCAAGTACTCTACTGTTCAAAACTGGTATCCAGGAGACGAAAACGGCAAAGGAGGAGTGTTCAACTTTGTTACTAAAAGAGGACTTTGTGAGAAAAACGCTAAAATCTCTTGGACACAAGTAGAAACAGGTTCGGCGGTAACTTGGAAATATCCTAGTTGTATTTTGAAGGGTGATAATTCTATCGGAGAATTTTATTCTATCGCCGTAACCAACAATCATCAGTGGGCAGATACAGGGACGAAGATGATACATATTGGGAAGAATACTAAATCTACCATCATCTCTAAAGGAATTTCCGCAGGTAAGTCCAACAATTCTTACAGAGGATTAGTAAAAGTAATGCCATCGGCAAAAGGAGCTAGAAATTTCTCACAGTGCGACTCCCTTTTAATGGGTAACGAATGTGGAGCTCACACCTTCCCTTACATTGAGATTAAAGACCCAACGGCACAGCTAGAACACGAGGCTACTACCAGCAAAATAGGTGAAGACCAAATTTTCTACTGTAACCAAAGAGGTTTGGATACTGAAAAGGCTATCGCCCTTATCGTAAACGGATTTAGCAAAGAGGTGCTTAATAAACTTCCAATGGAGTTTGCTATAGAAGCCCAAAAGCTTCTAGAAATTAGTTTAGAGGGTAGTGTAGGATAATTCACTTATATATTGAGTAAAATGAAATATATTATAGGAACTAGTTTTTTAGTTTTAGCTTTATTTTCAAGTTGTAATAAGACTGAAAAGGCAGCTAATCAAGAAACTGTAGAAAAACAAAAAACAGATACTCTAACTTCAATTTCGAGCGAAATGTATCAGGGTATAATCCCTTGTGCAGATTGTGACGGTATCCTTACTGCTATTACTTTAGCTCCAGACCAAACCTTTGAAAAAGCAGACTATTACTTAGGTAAAGATGAATATTTTATCGAAGAAGGCTCCTACACCGTAGATGCTTCCACAGGGATTTATGCGTTGTCTTTCAAGAGTGAAAATTCTACCGAATATTACCAAAAGGGAGAAGGAAAGCTAGTTCTTTTAAACGATAAAAAGGAGAAAAATACAGGTAATGATTATGAATTGGCACAGTTGTCTAACGATGAATACCATTTTACCCAAAGTCCTGTAGAGGGTTTTCTCACCATAGGGCACGAGGTGAGTTCTTTCAGACCAGCTAACTCGGCTAAAGTCTATTGGATAGAAGACCCTTCGGGAGATTTACAAAAACAATATCAAGAGTTGGTAAAGGCTAAAAAAACACCTTATTTTCCTGTAAAGGCAAACTTGGTATTAGAAAAGAAAAATCAAAAGGCAGAAGGTTTAGCCGAAGCCTACGATGGAGTTGTCGTTCTGAAGAAGTTACTAAAATTAGATTTGATTTCTGTTGGAAATTAATTTTATAATAATCTTAATCAAAAAAGAAAAATATACATAAAATGTTAAATATAAAAAACTTACACGCTAAGATAGAAGACGGTGCAGAAATTCTTAAAGGAATTAATTTAGAAATAAAGCCAGGCGAGGTACACGCCATTATGGGACCCAACGGAGCTGGGAAATCTACCCTTTCTTCTGTAATTGCAGGAAAGGAAGACTACGAAGTTACCGATGGAGAAATCCTTTTTGAAGGAGAAAATATTGTGGAAGATGCTCCAGAAGAGAGAGCTCATAAGGGGATTTTCCTTTCGTTCCAGTATCCAGTAGAGATACCAGGAGTTTCGGTAACCAATTTCATCAAGGCAGCTATCAACGAAACCAGAAAGGCTAACGGACTGGAGGATATGCCTGCGAAAGAAATGTTGGCACTTATCCGTGAAAAATCCGAGCTTTTGGGGATAAAGAAAGACTTTCTTTCTCGTTCTCTTAACGAAGGTTTCTCTGGAGGAGAAAAGAAAAGAAACGAGATTTTCCAAATGATGATGCTTAATCCTAAACTAGCCATCTTAGATGAAACCGATTCGGGGCTAGATATTGATGCGTTAAGAATTGTATCCGAAGGGGTTAATCATTTCAAAAATGAGGGAAATGCCGTGCTTCTAATCACTCATTATCAGAGATTGCTTAACTACATTCAGCCAGATTTTGTACACGTATTGGCGGACGGTAAGATTATTAAAACGGGAGATAAAACTTTAGCTCTGGAGTTAGAGGAGAAAGGGTACGATTGGCTACTCTAATCAATCCAAAACTTTTAAAAGTTTATAAGTTGTGTAAATCTATTAGTAGGTTTATCAATATAAAAATAAATGGTAAGGCACAACAGTCTTACTTAATTAGTCAAAAAAGATTTTTATGTCATTAGTTGAGAACATTAAAACACATTCTTCTTCACTTTCGGGGGATAAATTAAATGCTTTGGAACGATTCTTAAGCAAAGGTTTTCCTTCCAAAAAAGATGAGGAATATAAATATACCAATCTAAAAGAAATTATAGAAAAACAATATCAGTTTTTACCACAAGAAGAACATCATATTTCTGAAGAGGAACTGAAAGCTTTGCATCTAGGTGAAGAAGATTTTGATTGGGTAGTGCTCGTTAATGGGAAACTGCGTCTAGAACTTTCTAAGATTTCAGATAAAAATATTAAGGTACTTGCCCTAGACGAGGCTCTTTCTAATGGAGAGAGTGAGGCTTTATTCCGTCCTTATTTTAATACTATTGCTAACGAGAGTTGGGCGTTTCCAAATCTTAATTTAGCATTTGCTCATTTGGGAGTAGCACTTTATGTGCCTAAAAATACGGTGGTAGAAAAGCCAATACATATTTTCTATATTTCACAAAATCAATCGGAAAATACCTTCTACAATCCGAGAAATATATTGGTGGTAGAATCGGGTAGCCAAATAGAGGTTATAGAAAGTCATCATAATTTTGATGCTTCGTTTACCTTTACCAACAGCCTTACCGAAATTTTTACTAAACCTAATGCTAAGGCAGATTGGCATAAATTACAGAACGATACGGAGACTTCGTATTTGGTAGACCATACTTTTGTGAAGCAAGAGAGAGACAGCTTAGCTACGGTAAACACATTCTCTTTCGGAGGAAAGTTGGTGCGTAATAATTTAGATTTTATTCAGGAAGGAGAAAATATCAACTCTTTTATGAATGGAATTACTATTATTGGTAAAGACCAGCTAGTTGACCATCATACCGCAGTACACCATAATCAGCCTAATTGTGAAAGTTATCAGAACTACAAAGGAGTATTTAAGGATAATGCTCACGGAGTGTTTAACGGAAAAGTATTTGTAGATAAAATAGCTCAAAAAACCAATGCTTATCAGCAGAATAATAATATTTTGCTAAGCGAGGGTGCTACGATAGATTCTAAACCTCAGTTGGAGATTTTTGCAGACGATGTTAAATGTTCTCACGGTTGTACGGTGGGGCAGTTAAATGAAGATGCTTTGTTCTACCTTCGTGCTAGAGGAATTTCCAAAAATGAGGCACAGGCATTATTGCTTTACGCCTTTGCAAATGATGCAATGGAAAACATAGATATAGAACCTTTAAAACTAAAAATATCCAAGCTCTTAGCTGAAAAATTAGAAGTGAATATAGAGTTCTAAAAATAAACAAAGGTCTTATCAAAATATTTTGATAAGGCTTTTTTCTGATAAGTATAAGAAACAAGGATGGACTTAAATAAAGTAGAATTTCATATAGATGCTTACAAAACACATGGGCAAATTCTAGATGCGGCATCTTTTGTGATTAGAGCTTTTGGGTTAGAGCATTTTAATTTTGCAGGATTTGATTTTAGAGAGGAGATGGACGCTAGGTCTATTGTACTTACTACGGAGGGAGAACTATCCCAGCCACAGAAAGTTAAAATACCTAAAAATCTTTTTGATTTTGATTTTAATTTAGTTCTTAACCTTTTGGCTCATGAGATGTTACATGTGAGGCAAAAGGCACAAGAAACATTGGTAGAGGATAAAAATGAAAGGGAATTCCAAGCCTATTATGAAACTTTATTTCATAAAGTATTCCCTCAGATACCAGATGCACCAGACTTCAATAGAAAACAATTTGCTGATAAAGCACTAGAATACTACCGAAGAATGGGAGAAGGCTCGGCTTTACAAGAAAAATATTATTCCCAAAAAGAAGAAGTAGAAGCTCTTAAGAGAGAGCTTTCCCAAGAAAGTAAAGACCTTTAAGGGTATGTAGCCTATCGGCTATATGGATTTTGTCTGATAAAGGCTTATAGACATGAGAAACCCCTCCTGTGGCTATTACAAAGGCTTCTTCTCCTATTTCTCGGTTGATTCTTTCTATAAAACCTTCTACCATACCTAGATACCCATACACCATACCACTTTGCATACAACTCACAGTGTCTAATCCTAGAACGGATTTAGGAGCTTGTAGTTCTATTTCTGGGAGCTGTGCAGTATCTTGTATTAAACTTTTAAGAGAGGTAATAATTCCAGGAGCAATAATAGCTCCCAAAGTTTCACCGCTGTGAGAAATACAACTAGCCGTAAGAGCAGTACCAAAATCAAAAATTATCTTTGATTTATTAGGATAGAGATGATGAGCCGCAACTAAATTTGCGTAGATGTCGGTACCCATTTGTTTGGACTTTGGTTTAACTTCAGAGGGTGTATTCCTATCTACCAAAATAGGTTTTAGGTGGTGTATTTTTTCTAATGCTCTTACAATATCGTTGGTCATTTGTGGTACAACAGAGCCTATTATCAGCTGGTCTATTTCTTCAGGTTTGATGTCATAAGATTGATAATGCATCAGAAACTGAACAAAAAGTTCGTCTTTAGTTCGGTAGGGTTTCGTGTTAATAACCCACGAGAGGCTACATTCCTCATTGTTGAATAATCCAAAACGGATATTGGTATTTCCGATGTTGACTACAATGGTTTTCATAATGATAATTATTTTTCAGCAGATAAATTATTTTACTTCTAAAAAGTTATCTTCTGGATTTACATCTGCTAATCTTTGTGAAAAATCAATGCCTAGAACGGAAATTTGTTCTTTGGTAAAAGGTATCTCAAAAGTGTATTCTAAGGAAGTCCAATTCCAATAATCCAAAGTAGTGAAATTGCCTAAAAAGTCAGATTTTTTAGGTGTTCTCATCATATTTAATGGGATATGGTAAGAAGTTATTTTTTTATCTTTGGTAAGGACTCCAAAATCTATAGGCATAGGAACTCCGCCTTTGTTTACTAAAGTAATGGTAGTAGAGTTAGAGTTGTATTTTACCTCTTTTATGGCGTAGTCTATGGTTTTGGTGGTGTTAATCCAGTAATGTTTAAACCATTTTAAATCCATGCCAGATATTTTTTGAGCAATATGGAGAAAATCTCTATCGGTAGGATGTTTTAGATGCCATTCATCATAGTATTTTAGTAGCGTTGTTTTTAGTAGGTCTTCTCCCATAATATAGCCGAGCTGAACGAGAAAAAGCTCTCCTTTAGTATAGGACGCTACAGAGTAGGCTGTGCCGTCATCGTGGTGGTCTGCAAACCAAACGGCAGGCTCTTCTTTTCCTGTTTTCACAAACTTTCTATAACCTTCTAAAGCACCTATAAAAGGGTTTGGCCAAGCCTCTTTAGGAGGGAAAAGCTGATACATAGCAAAGTCTTCGGCGTAAGAAGTAAAACCTTCATCTAGCCAAGGTGTGGTGCTTTCGTTGGTTGCTAACATCTGCTGATACCAAGAGTGTGCACCTTCGTGAGCCATTAGTCCAACTAGGCTTTCTAAACTTTTAGCTTCTCCTAATATCATGGTACACATACCATACTCCATACCACCATCGCCACCTTGTACGAATGAATAGCTAGGGTACGCATAGCGACCGAAGTTGGCATTCATGATTTGGAAAAACTTATTAACATAAGGTTTGGCTTGTTTCCAATACTCGGTTTTTTCATTTTTTTGATAAACGAAATAGACTTTCGGTCCATCAGGTACAATAAATTCCTCTACGGAATAATCTGGGTCTGCCGCCCAAGCAAAGTCTAGAATATTCTTTGCTGTCCAATTCCAAGTTGCTTTACCATTAGCATCTGTTTTAGGTTTAGATTGCAAAGAGTAACCTTTAACTTCGGTAGGGTTTGTAAGTGTTCCGCCTGCACCTATAACATAGCTAGGGTCTATTTTGATATTGATGTTATAATCCGAAAAAGGAGCGTGGAATTCTCTCCCTATATAATCAAAAGTTGCCCAGCCATCGTAATCGTATTCTGCTAGTTTTGGGTACCATTGGGTCATAGTCATTTCTATGCCTTCTCGGTTTTGTCTTCCTGCTCTTCGGATTTGATAAGGGATATTAGCGTCCCAATCCATAGTGAAAGTAGTCGTAGAGTTTGGCTTTATAGGTTGATTTAGATAAACTTTCATAATGGTTCCTTGAACTTCAAACTGGAGCTCTTTACCATTTTGTTTAATCCAATTTATTTTTTGGTTGCCTTCTTTCCCTTCAGGAATAGAAGCTAATCTAGAAACTATTTTTCCTGCTTTATTTTTTTCTACTAGCCTTTTATCGGCGTTATCACCTTGGTTTCTCACCCGTTCATCCATCATAGAGTTTGGTTTAAAGGCATTCCAATAGAGATGAAAGTAAACCTCCTTTAGCTCATCAGGAGAATTGTTGGTATAAGTAACGGACTGCTTGCCGTGGTAAGTGTAGCTATTAACATCTACATCAATATCCATATTGTAGCTAGCGTATTGCTGGTAATATTTACCTTTTTGTGCATATCCCAACGAGGTTAAAAAAAGCGATAATGATAGAAAAAAATATTTTTTCATTTTTCCGATAATTTTTTAGTCTTCAAATATAACAAAATCTCATTTATCATTATTTGAATGGACTTTTGTTGAAAAAAGGTAACTTTGCAAGCGTAATAAACGCAACAAAATATTAAATTATGGCTACAGAGCAAGAGCTTTGGGGTAGGGTAGAACAGTTTTTTGTAGAGCATTTTCAGAGTGAACGAAATCCGCCATTAGAAACGATATTATTTCTTATAGGCGTACAGGAATTGGGTGGTGGAAAACAAAAATATACCAAAGACGATAAACTAAATCTTCTCCATATAGCGGTGTGTAGGCTGTTGGAGCCGTTTGGTTATTATAAATTTAAAGAGTACGATGCGGAAGGCTGGCCTCACTACGAGGAGTTAGAGCCTCTACCTGAGCTAAAACCTAATGAGCAAAGTATTCTGATGAGAAAGGCGATTATACAATATTTTATAGATGAAAATTTGCTAGAACAAGAAAGTTAGAGGTGCGAAACTCATAATAATCTGTTAAAAAACTCGTTTTTAAGATAAAATTTCTAAAAAACGAGTTTTATTGTTTTTTTGTTGATAAGAAATATTTAATTTTAACATCTGAAAAATAACCTGAAAAGTGCGTAACAAATTTATTCCTATTATATCTATTTTGATGACGATTTCTCTGTTGGTGTTCGTCAGTTTTCAATTTTATTGGCTTAAGGAATATTATAGCTCTATTGAAGAAGAATTCGCAGGCAAGGTTCAAAAAGTTTTGGAACGCTCCACGCAAGATATTTCTAATATCGAGATAGATAAATATCTAAAAGAATATGAAGGCTTCCAAGCATCTATAAACGAGGATAAACACAAGCCCACTCTAAATATTATTAGGCAAGTACAAGATTCGGCAGATAAAAAACTCATTTCCTTTAGTAGAAGTATTATAGAACCTCAGAAGATTCCAGTTTCCTCTAAAGGAGACACTTTGGAAAGGGTTAAAGTCTATGCCGATGAAGGCATTTATCGTTTGAAAGGAGCAGGGCGTACAACAGAATTGCTTACGGCACAACTGAGTAAAGACATCAATGATAATACTTTTACTTTCAGAGATTTTGCTAAACTAAATGCGAATAACTTGCCCATACACAAAAGAGTAAGTGGTAAGGAGATAGATTCGGTACTCTCTAAGGAGTTTCAAAAAATAGGTATTAGTGCTAAGTTTGGTTATGGTGTGCTAGATAAAAATAAAAAGCTAACTACTATTGCTGATGAGGTTTACCTTGAAAATCAATCTAAAGCTAATTACAGTTTTCCACTTTTTACTGATAAAGAAGAGCAGCCTATTTACACCTTGTCGCTTGTTTTTCCAGATAAAAAATACTCTTTGTTAAGGGATAATTTACCATTGCTTTTAGGTACTGTTTTTTCACTTTTGACTATTGTATTTATCTATATTATTTCCATCAACTATATGTTGAGACAGAAAAAAATAGCGGAAGTAAAAACAGACTTTCTTAATAATATGTCTCATGAGTTCAAAACGCCTTTGGCTACAATTTCGGTGGCTACGGATTCTTTGGCAAACGATAAAATAGCTAGTGATCCAATTAAAGTGAAATATTATTCTGGACTCATAAAGCAAGAAAATCTCCGAATGAAAAAGCAGGTGGAGAATGTCCTTAATATGTCAAAGTTAGAGAGGAACGAAATGAAACTTTTCTTGAGAGAGACCAATTTGAGGGAGTTGATAAGAAACATTGCTAATTCTGTTAGGCTGATTGTAAATGAAAGAGGCGGAACGCTTACAGAAGATTTTAAGGCAGAACGCTATAATCTAAAAGTAGATGAGTTCCATTTATCTAATACGCTTATCAATCTATTGGATAACGCAAATAAATATTCGCCAGATAAGCCCGAAATTAAAATTGCGACCCGCAACGAGGGAAATTATTATGTGATAGAAATTTCGGATAAAGGTATGGGAATGGAGCCTCAAAATAAAACCAAGATATTTGAGAAATTCTTTAGAGAAGAAACAGGGAATGTGCATAATGTAAAAGGTCAAGGTTTGGGACTTTCCTATGTTAAGAAAATAATAGAACTCCACAAAGGACAAATTAGTGTAGAAACTCAAAAAGGAAAGGGAAGTACCTTTATTGTAAAACTTCCAATGATTTAAATATAAAAAATTAAGCTATGAGCAACAGGATATTACTAGTAGAAGACGACCAAAGTTTCGGAGCGGTGCTTAAAGATTACCTAAGCATAAACAACTTCGAAGTTACCCTTGCTACAGACGGCGAGGAAGGTCTTAAAGAATATACAAATAACGATTTTGATATTTGTATATTTGATGTTATGATGCCAAAGAAAGACGGCTTCACATTAGCAGAAGATGTTAAGAAATTAGGGAAAAATATTCCAATTATCTTCCTAACAGCACGAAATTTAAGAGAGGATATTTTGAAGGGTTATCAGCTAGGAGCAGACGATTATATAACAAAACCTTTTGATACAGAGTTGTTACTTTATAAAATCAAGGCGATTTTATCCAGAAGTACTTCTTTGGAAGAAGAAGAGCAAGAGCAGTTTAGTATTAGCAATATAGAGTTTGACTCTATGTTGAGGCAGCTTAAAGTACACGATAAAGAATATAAACTTTCTCCAAAAGAGAACGAGCTTTTGAAGTTGCTTTGTCTCCATAGAAACGACTTTATGCCTAGAGATTTAGCACTTCGTAAAATATGGAAAAAAGAAAACTATTTTACCGCTAGAAGTATGGATGTATATATCGCTAAACTAAGGAAGTTGCTTAAAGATGATGACGGTCTCGAAATCATCAATGTACACGGAGAAGGATTTAGGCTTCTAGTTAAAAATTAAATTAAATAGCTGGTTCAAAATAATTGTGAATCAGCTTTTTTGTTAAAGCAAATAGAGTTCTACAGATGATAGATAAAGTAGTTAATCATCGCCTCATAAAACTCGCTCAGACATAAAAAGAGATTTATATCAATACAAAATTTCATTATCTTTGCGGAATGGAATACAATACCCAAAAGACAAACTTACAATTACCCGAGTATGGGAGAATTATACAAGAACTTGTAGAATATTGCAAGACGCTTCCTTCCAAGGAAGAAAGAAATAAAGTTGCCAAAGCTATAGTTGATTTTATGGGGCAGAGAAATCCGCAACTTCGAGACGAGGAAAACTACGCACATAAGCTTTGGGATCATTTGTATATTATTTCAGGTTACGATTTAGATGTAGATGCACCATACCCTTTTCCTACGCCAGAGGAAATCAATCAGAAGCCTAAAAAGATGGATTATCCTAAGCTACAAGGCGACTATAAATTCTATGGTAAAAGCATTTTACAACTTATAGAAAGAGCTTTAGAACTAGAAGATGGTGATGAGAAAGAGGCTCTTATAGAGGTAATTGCTAATAATATGAAAAAGTCGTACAATGTTTATAATAAAGAACATGTACAAGACGATGTTATCTTCCGCCATTTAAAGGAACTTTCTGAAAATAGATTAGATTTAACAGGGATAGATTCTTTAGAAAAGAGTAAAATTTATTATAACTCTAATAAGAATAACCCTAAATATCAAAATAAACATCAGAATAATAACGGAAATAATAGAAGAAAATATAACTCTAACAATAAATACAAAAGAAAATCATAATGAGTGGTGCTTTTCAAATCAGAGGCGGTAAAAGACTTCATGGCGAAATTACGCCCCAAGGAGCTAAAAACGAAGCTCTACAAATATTATGTGCCGTTTTACTAACAGATCAAGAAGTAAGAATAAAAAATATACCTGATATACAAGATGTTAATAAGCTAATTGGTATACTGGGAGACTTAGGCGTTAAGGTAACTAAAAACGGAAAAGGGGACTATACCTTCAAGGCAGATAGTCTTAATTTAGATTATCTTAAATCTGAAGAATTTAAAAAAGAAGGAGCTAAACTTAGAGGCTCTATTATGCTTTTAGGTCCTATGTTGGCTAGGTTTGGCGAAGGTTATATGCCAACGCCAGGAGGAGACAAGATAGGAAGAAGAAGGTTAGATACTCATTTTCAAGGATTTGTTGAGCTTGGTGCGGAGTTTCACTTTAATGATGTAGAGAGTTTTTATAGTTTAAAAGCAAATTCCTTACAAGGTAAATTTATCCTTTTAGAAGAAGCATCAGTAACGGGTACGGCTAATATTATTATGGCGGCTGTACTAGCGAAAGGTAAAACTAGAATTTACAATGCTGCTTGTGAGCCTTATTTACAACAGCTTTGTAAAATGCTCAACCGAATGGGAGCTCAAATTTCGGGTATTGGCTCAAATTTATTAACCATAGAAGGAGTTTCATATTTACACGGTACAGAACACACTATGTTGCCGGATATGGTAGAAATAGGCTCTTGGATAGGGTTGGCAGCAATGACGAAATCTGAAATCACCATTAAAGATGTTCACTGGAACCAGTTGGGGATTATTCCAAATACTTTTAGAAAGTTGGGTATTCAGCTAGAGAAAAGCGGTGAAGATATTTATATCCCAGCACAAGAGCACTATAAAATACAGAAGTTTATAGACGGCTCTATTTTAACCATTTCTGATGCACCTTGGCCAGGTTTCACGCCAGATTTGCTGTCTATTATGTTGGTGGTGGCAACTCAAGCCAAAGGAAGTGTATTGATACATCAAAAGATGTTTGAATCTCGATTGTTCTTTGTGGACAAACTGATAGATATGGGAGCTCAGATTATCCTTTGCGACCCACACCGAGCTACAGTTATTGGTCTTAACCAAGAAACGCCACTTAGAGGTACTGTGATGACTTCCCCTGATATTCGTGCAGGAAATGCACTTTTGGTAGCTGCACTTTCGGCTGAAGGTAAATCTATCATTCACAATATAGAGCAGATAGACCGAGGCTACGAGAATATAGATGGCAGACTCAAGGCCTTAGGAGCAGATATAGAGCGTATATAATAGTCAGAAAATACTGTTTTCATCTTGGCTAGAACACTTATATCTGTTGTAGGTCCTACGGGAATAGGTAAGACCGAATTGGCAATAAAAATAGCACAGTTTTTCGGTACTGAAATTTTATCCTGCGACTCACGACAGTTTTTTAAAGAAATGCCCATTGGTACAGCCGCTCCTTCTAAGGAGGAGTTGGCTACTGTACCGCACCATTTTATAGGGCATTTATCTATTACAGAAGATTATTCCATCGGTCGTTACGAAAAGGAAGCCTTGGCTTTATTAGATAAGCTGTTTCAGAAATATAAAGTCGTGGTAATGGTAGGCGGTAGTGGTATGTACGAGAAGGCGGTAGTGGAAGGTCTTAATGATTTGCCAGAAGCTAACGAAGATTGTATTAAAGAACTTGAACAAATCCTTAATAAGGAAGGGATAGAAGCCTTACAGAAACAGTTAGAAGTACAAGATGAGGTCTATTATCAGCAGGTGGATAAAGATAATCCTAGACGCTTGATAAGAGCTTTAGATATTATTAAACAAACAGGAAAACCTTATTCTGAAATTATAGCAGAAACCAAACCTCAAAGAAACTTTAATACTATTAGGATTGTACTCACAGCACCTAGAGAAATTATCTATGAAAGAATCAATCAAAGGGTGGATAGAATGATGGAGAAAGGCTTGCTGGATGAGGTTAAAGGATTACTTAAATATCAAGCTAGAGTAGCTTTGAATACAGTGGGTTATACAGAGCTGTTTAATTACTTGAATGGCGATTGGGAGTTAGATTTTGCCGTTTCTGAGATTAAGAAAAACTCCAGACGCTACGCAAAACGCCAAATGACTTGGAACCGAAAACTTCCTCATCTGATAGAACTTTCTCACCAATATTCTAAGGAGGAATTAGTATCTTTGCTTAATAACTTAAATTTAAAATAAAATGGCTAGAACACCGTCTAATATGTTGGAGTTAGAAACTAAAGCTCCTTTTTTTGAGCTTCCTAATCCTGTTAAAAATAACGAGTTACAATCTTTAGAAAACTTAAAAGGAGAGAAAGGAACATTGGTTATTTTTATGTGTAACCATTGTCCGTTTGTAATTCATGTGATAGATAAATTGGCAGAACTTTATGAAGATTATAAGGCTAAAGGAATCGAGTTTATCGCAATTAATTCTAATGATATAGAGAACTATCCTGCGGATTCACCAGAGTTAATGGTTGATTTTGCTGAAGAGCACGGCGTTAATTTCCCTTATTTATTTGACGAGAGCCAAGCTATTGCTAAAGCCTACGATGCTGCGTGTACTCCGGATTTTTATTTCTTTGATGAAAAATTAGACTTAGTATATAGAGGTCAGATGGACGACTCTCGCCCAGGAAATCAGCACGAAGTAACGGGAGAGGATTTAATTATTGCTTTTGAAAACCTTTTAGCAGAACAACCACAAGAAGAACTACAAAAGCCTAGTTTAGGTTGTAATATTAAATGGAAATAAAATATTAGTCTAGAAAGTATCTGTAAAAGTGAAAAATCGGAGCAGAGTAATTGCGTTGGGATTGTTATTTCTAGTTGTGGGAGGATTTATTGTTTGTAAGTTAAATAAAGACTTTTTGCTTTTGTGGAATAGTAATTCAATAGAAGTAACTACTGACAGTCCATTAACAAAGGATAAGGTGAAAATTGAATTTGGTAATGGTGTTAATTCAATTAATCGTACAACAGATGCTGAACTTTTTAGTAGGAGAGAGAAATACACTGTTTTATATGACGGTAAGATTAAGGATAAAATGATAAATGAATATGGAGAGAATGATTTTTTAATTACCTATGATAACAAATATTATTTCTCTTTCCGACAGTTTAAACTTAATAGAAGACACCAACACGACTATAAGTTTCATTTTTACCCTAAAGGCGATAAAATATACATTGCTGTTGATATAAAAGGGAAAGATGCGATGAAATTTGAAAGACCGATGATTGATGTTAAATTAGCGGATAAATATATATGTAATACTCCAATTGATAGTGCTGGAGGTATTTATAATATGATTGAGCTAGAAAAAGAGTAGATATTAGCTAGTTTCAAGGTGATTTTTATTTTAATACTCTCATAATTACAAAAACAAAATAAAAAATCCGCTTCAAAAATTTTGAAGCGGATTTTTAACAAATTAAAACTTTATAAAAAAGTTATTTTTCTTATTAAGCGTTAGGCTCTACAGATACAAAAGATCTGTTATTAGCTTTTTTCTTAAATACCACTGTACCATCTACTAATGCAAATAAAGTGTGGTCTTTACCAATCCCTACATTTTCTCCAGGGTGGTGTTGTGTACCTCTTTGTCTTACAATAATATTTCCAGCGATAGCTTCTTGCCCTCCGAAAATCTTCACACCTAATCTTTTAGAGTGAGATTCTCTACCGTTTTTGGAACTACCAACTCCTTTCTTGTGTGCCATTTTGTTTTAAAGTTTTTTAGGTTGAAAAAATACTTAGGCTTTTCCGCCTTTTAGTTGTCCTTTAAGAGTTTCTAACTCTTCAAACTTTCCATCAGCAGCTAGCTGTGCTTGTTGAGGCCAAGTTGTAGGATCCATAGCTGCATATACAGCACCGTTAGGATCTAAGATGGCTTCTAGCTCCTCTTTAGTTTTCTTTGCTAAATCAGCAAAAGAAGTAATACCTGCTCCTGCGAAAAGCTCCGCTACTTTAGGACCAATACCCTCAATTAGAGTAAGGTCATCTCCTTTTTTAGAAGATTTTTTTGTAGTAGCTTTGGTTTCTGTTTTTGCAGAAGATTTTTTAGCACCATCAAAACCTGTTATAGAAACAATTTTGATTTGAGTAAGAGATTGTCTATGCCCGTTTTTCTTAGCATATCCTTTTCTTCTTTTCTTTTTGAAAACGATAACTTTATCAGCTTTCAAATGCTCAATAATTTCCGCTTCTACAGCGATACCACTTACAGCTGGGGCGCCTACTACTGTTGCTCCGTTTACGGTAAGAAGTACTTTATCAAAAGTTACTTTGTCTCCTTTCTCACCAGAAAGACGGTTTACAAACAATTTTTGGTCTTGCTCAACTTTGTATTGAAGCCCTGCTATCTCTACGATTGCAAACATTGTTATAAATATTTATTAGTTAGTTAAGGGTGCAAAATTAAGTATTTTTTTTGAAATATAGATGTTTAACTCAAAAAAAGTGAGAGTTAACTTTAAAATAAGTTTGCAATACAAATATTAAATCTACTGAATAAGATAAAAAACTGAGAGTGAGAAGATAATGATATTGCTAAATAATTATAAATTTGTGTCGGAGAAAATAAAAAAAAGTTATGTCTAAACTGGCGAAAATTTTAAAGGGTTTGCTGGCTTTGCTAGTTCTAAACTCGTGTGCGTCTATGATGTTGAATGACAAAAGTATTCAGCCGAGTGAAATTAGTAATCTAGGAAATTTTGAAACTATTTCAATGATTAGGTTGATTAAGAAAGGTAACCAATCTGAGCCGAGCGATTCGTTGTCAAATTTGTCTTCAAAAATTATGGATTCAATTATTTGGAGCTCAAGTAGTCCAAAAATTACAACTAAGTTTAATCTAACTGATGAAAAATTAAAGAAGAGAGTTGAGGATGATATTCTAAAAACAATGCTTCATATTAGAGATACCCGAAAGTTAGATCATATTAAGACGACTCCAGTTATGGATTCTGTTGTGAAAGCACAAAATCAAAGGTTTGCACTGTGTGTGGTTAATACAGGCTTTGATAGAAGGAAAGGTAATTATGGTAACCAAATTGCGAAAGGGGTAGGGATAGGTATTTTAACTATGGGGATGTACACACCTGTTCCTATAAAAGCTAACACTGCCGTAGATGTAATGATATTTGATGCGGAAAAAAGTACAGTTATATTTTACAATATGATACCTTTTGTTGAAAAATCGCCAACGGATAAAAAGAATTTGGGTCAACTATACAGCAAACTTTTTGAAGGTTTCTTCTACAAAAAAGAATAAAAAGTATTATTCTTATATAAAGAAAAGGTGTTTTTAGAATTTTCTAAAACACCTTTTTGTTTTTTATGCTATTAGATAATATTAACCTCTCGTTCTAGGGTAATCCCAAAGGTATTTTTTACAGAAGAGATTATCTCAGACGAAAAATGATAGATTTCTTCGCCTGTAGCATTTCCTGTGGCGTTGATGATGACAAGTGCTTGTAAATGATGTGTGGCCACATTTCCTATTTGTTTACCTTTCCAGCCCGTTTGTTCGATCAGCCAACCTGCAGGAACTTTGGTTTGGTTGCCCTGCGGATAACCAGGTAGGTTAGGGAATTGTTTTTGTAAGTTCTGATAATCCTCTGTGCTGATACTTGGGTTTTTGAAAAAACTGCCTGCATTACCTATCTCTTTAGGATTGGGGAGTTTAGATGTCCTGATGTTTATGACTGCCTGTGCTACCTCTTGTATGCTAGGTTGGGTAACATTTAGACTAGAAAGCTCTTGTTGTATAGCACCGTAGTCGGTTCTAATGATGTGTTTTCTTTTTGTTAGTCTAAAGCTGACTTCTAGTATAACATACTTCCCCTTGCCTTCTTGTTTAAAAAAGGAATCTCTATATCCAAAATTGCATTTCTCCTTATTAAAGGTTTCTACTTCTAGCGTTTCTAGGCTGAGGACTTGGCAAGACTCAAAATGGTCTTTAATTTCTACGCCGTATGCCCCTATGTTTTGGATAGGGCAAGTGCCTACATTACCTGGTATTAGAGAGAGGTTCTCCAGCCCACCATAGTTTTTCTCTAGGCTGTATTGCACAAACTGATGCCAATTTTCTCCTGCTTGTGCCGTGAGTAATACTTCATCATCGTTTAGGTGTTGTTCTTTGCTGCCTTTTAGGTTGAGTAAGATGGTAAGCCCATTAAAATCCTTTGTTAATAAGATATTACTCCCACCACCTAAAAATAATATAGGTAAACCTTTAATCTCGTCTAGCTTTAGGATGGAGATTAAGTCTTCTAAACTATTTACTTCTGCAAAGTATTTAGAAAACGCTTCTACCCCAAAGGTATTATGGTTTTTAAGAGAATAATTGGTTTTAAGTTGCATAATTAAAAGTTTACAATCCTTCCACAAAGATATTAAAACTACTTTAAACCCATAGTAAGCTTACTTTAAAAACGGATTGTATTGTTGTTCAAAACCGATATTGGTACTCGCTCCGTGTCCACTGTAAACTTGGGTATTTGGTGGTAAGGTGAGCAGCTTAGTTTTGATGCTTTCAATGAGTTGTTCGTAATTACCTTTGTATAAGTCGGTTCTGCCAATGCTGCCTTGGAAAAGTACATCGCCAGAAATTACCCAATTTTGCTCCTTGTGGTAGAAGCTAATGCTCCCAGGTGAATGCCCAGGCGTGTGTAATAGATGGAGAGTGTCTGTTCCTAGATGGAGTATTTCGCCCTCATCTATAAAGGTAATTTGCCCTGCAAAGGGTAACATATCAAATCCATACTGCCTTGCGGTAAGAGGTGCTCTATCCAAAAGCTCTTGGTCTAGCTGATGCATCAGTACAGGAGCTTGGTAGGTGTCAAACGCCCACTGTAATCCCGCGATATGGTCTATATGAGCATGGGTTAGTAGAATGTTTTTAATCGTTAAGTTCTGTGAGGTTATAAATTCGGATAACGCTAAAGTTTCGTTTGCGGTAAAATTACCAGGGTCTATAATGAAGGCTTGTCTATCTTCGTTATAAACCACATAGGTGTTTTCTGAAAAGGGATTGAAGGTAAATGTTTTGATACTAAGCATAATGAAATTTGTTTTTAGGGTTGAGTATTCATATTCATTTGGAATAGTTTAACCCCGTTATAGGATTTCATAATTTTGTTTTCAGTATTGTAAATTTTCTTTTGGATATCCAAAAGTTTAGACTCTCTAGAGTTGAGTATAAATAATGAACTTTCTCCGTTTTTAAATTTAATCTCTTCTCCTTTTACCAGTTTGTTGTAATTGTCGTAATACTCTTTGTAGAGCTCTAGCTGTTTGGTGTAGCCTTCAAAATCATTTTTATAAACTTCTAACTTGGTAAAGAGTTCTTGTTTTTTCATTTTCAAATCTTCCTCGTTTTGGAGTTTTTTTAGTTTGATGATTTCGTAGTCTGCCCGAGCCTCTCTCATAAAAATAGGAACTTCTAGCTTGAGACCGTATTGGAAATTATTATTAAATAGAGGGAATACCTCGGCAGGTTTGCTAGGTTTATTAAAGAGATTATAGCTGAAGTCTATCTTCGGGAGGAAGCTCTGCCACTTTAATTTTTTCTCTACATTTAGAAACTCATCTTTGTGTAGATAGTATCTTAGGGCTCTATGTTGCGAACTAAGGTTTTCCTCTATATAGTTTTTCATCATAGGGTAGTCTGCTACTTTTTCTGAACTAAATACCTCTAGCGGATATACAGACGGAGGTAATGTTACCGATTGGTTATCTTTCCAGAGAAAAAGCTCAAGCTGTTCCATAGTGTTTTTATAATCTAATGATGCTTGCTGATAACCTAGTAGAAATTCTTGATACAGAGTTTCGGCTTCGGTTACGCCTATGGACGCCATTTCGCCATAATCATAAGATTTTTTTATCATTTCTAACCTTTTTTCGCTTATATTGAGTCTTTCTTTATAAACGGTAATGATTTGATATTGCTTTACCCACTCCCAATACATATTTTCGGCATCTACCAATATCTCGTTGATGAGGGTGGTTTGTTCGGCTTCGGTCATTTTATACAAGGCTTCGGCTTGGTGCAAAACGGCTCTTCTTTTATCATAAACAAGCCCTTTGCCTAAAGGGATATTAACACCTACATTGTATAGCTCACCAGAGGTTGTGCTGTTGTCTAGCTTTTTTCCAGAGACGTTGCTCACGCCACCTACTACATTCATTCCGTACCATAGTGGGATATCTACTTCAAGCCCTTTTTTATCATAATAGATGGTATTGTCAATATTTTTTTGTCCTAAAGCTCCCGACAATATAGGGTCAAAATTTCCTTTGGCTTTTAAAATTTCGTTTTTGGCTATTTCTTTACCATAGCGGTATCTTTTGATAACAGGGTGATGTGTAGACACGGCGGAGAGATATTCGCCTAATGAAAACGAGAGGCTATCTCCTTGTGCAGACAAGCAATAGGAGAAAACCCAAAAAACAAGATATAGTGTTTTATTTTTTATTTTTTTCATCTTTTTGTTTGTTTGCGATGTAGTAATCAGGAGGGAAGCCGTTAATATTACGCCATATCTCGTACCAGATAGGTACATCGTTTAGGAGGATAATACCTTTTGAACCTGCTCCCATTTTGATGTTTGGTGGCCACTTTTTGTCGCCACTTTCCACCACTACCACTTTGAACATTCCGTTTTGAGAAATGTTGTTTTCTACGGCGATTATTTTACCAGGGAAAGTCCCATAGCTTGAGTTGGGCCACCCAGAGAATACAATGGCAGGGAAACCATCAAAGGTACAGCGTATCTTTTGCCCTTCCTGTAGTAGTGGCAAATCTACTGGAGATACATAAAATTCTACGGCGTATTTTACCGATTTTGGTACAATGATTCCGATATTTTCGCCCTCTTTTATAATCTCGCCAATCCCTGTTTTGCTGAGCTGGGTGATTTGTCCGTCTTGAGTAGCAATAATGTAGTACTGCCCCTGTCTTACTTTGTAGTTGGTAACTTGGGTTTGTAGTTTGGCTATTTCGCCATCGCTTCCTGCTACCTGTCCCATACTTTGGAAACGCTCGCCTTCTAGTTTGCTTATTTTTTCGTTATAGTCTTGTATAGTCGCATTTTGCTCTACTTGTAGAGAAAGGATTTCTTGCTGAGCTTCGGCAAGTTTGTTTTCTATACTATTTTTCTTTGCTAGGGCATTTTGGTAAGATACATTTCTCCTTTGGAAATCTGTTAAAGAGACAAGCCCTTGTTTGTACATTTCTTCTTGTCTTCTGTACTGGTCTTCTGCCATTCTAAACTCATTGTTGGCGGCTTGAAGTTCAGCATTGGTTGCATTGATTTTAAAGTTGAGCTGTTGCAGTTTTATTCTGATTTGGTTCAGTTTGAGTTCTCTAGCAGCATTCATAGCATCTAGCTGCCCTCCAATGGTTTTTATTTTTGCAGAATAGTAATCTCTTACATTATCTTTTGCATTGATTTGGTCTTCTGCTCTTTGAACCAATAGAGGATCCATATAGTCTTCCTTTATTTCGGAAATTCTAAGAAGAGTATCTCCTTTTTTTACTTGGTCACCGTTTTTTACATACCAGTGTATAATTTTCCCAGGTATTGGAGATTGTATACTTTGAGGTCTCTGCTCTTGGTAAAGCCCACTTACATAGCCATTGGTATGGATATTCTGTGTCCATGGAAGTAATAGTAATAAAAGCAGAATGCCAAGCCCAATAAAAAACCATTTTTTGATATTAGTTTTTTTGTGTATTCGGTAGATTTTATCGTGAGATTTGTAGTTCATCTTTACATTTTTATTTTATGACTTCTAGTTTTCCTTTATTCATAGATAAATGATGTTGGCTTGCTTTAATCAAATCTTTATCTTGAGAGATGATAATATAGGTTCTGTGCTGAGCTGTTTTTTGGATATATTCTATCAGCTTAGGTTTAATGTTCTCGCCTAGGCCTTCTAATGGCTCTTTTAGAAGTACTAATTTTTTATCCCCAATAAAGGCTCTTAGAAGCATAATGATTTTTTTGGTACTGTAAGGGAGCTGGTAATTAACATCATTAATTACACTAAGTAAGTCGTTTGAAAAATAATGGCTATCTATACCTATTTCTTTTGCCAATGAAACTACATCATCTAGTTTTATATTTTCATTACCTACAGATATGTTTTCAAAAATAGTTCCTTTAAAAATACCTCGTTCGTCTATCATTAGCCCTAGTTTACTTCGGTAGATATTCATATCGATGTTTTCTATCCCTACACCATTGATGAAAATATTCCCTTGAGTAGGAATATAAAAACCTGCTATTAAGTTAAGGAGTAAGCTCTTACCAGAAGCGGTGTCTCCAGAAATTACGGTAATGGCATTAGCTGTAACATCAAAGCTTATATTTTCTAGTTTATTGGTTTTGCCATCAAAGGAATAGTTGACTCTATTGAAACTAATATTGACTCCAGTATTACTATTGTGATAGATATCGTGTTTACCATTGTTTTCCATCTTTAATTCGGTGATTTTATCTAGCTTTGCTAGGGCTGTAATGGTGTCGTAATAACTTTCTAAACTTTTGATTAGTTTTTCTACTGCGCTTAATAGTAGCAAAATAACAATTTCTACTGCCATAAATGCACCAATGTTCAGTTTTTGGTTGATGAGTAAATACACACCAATAGACAACATTACTAGTGTAATGACAACCTTAAAAAATATAACTAATTTGTACTGGAATTTTAGAACATGAAAATGTTGTGTACGATAGTCTAAGTATGGTAATACCCTTTTATCGGTTTCTTCTAAATGAATATTTGAGTTAGAACTTACTTTAAATATCTTAATTGCTGATGATAAATCCTCTAACCAAGCTGCTAGATGATATTTACTATCGCTTTCTTTGAGGCTGGTTTCTATACCTTGTTTCATTGTAAGTTTAAATAAAACAACAATGCCTATGATGAGAAAAATACCAAAGACCAAAAACCAAACATGATAAAGAGATAATAGTATAACTCCAAAAATAATCTGTATAATAGATGTAGGAATGCTCAATAGCATTTTGGAGAATGATTTTTGTAAATTCTGTGTATCAAAAAAACGATTGATAAGCTCAGGAAGATGATAATTGTTCACCGAATAGAGGTCTATATCGGGTAATCTTTTAGCGATTTTGAAAGTATAATCTACAAATATCTTTTGTTGGATTTTCTCTATAATCATCATTACCTTTATTTGGAAGTAGCCAGTCAGCCAGGTACCTAGTACTACAAATGCAATCAATAGATAGATGGAGGTAACCATAGTGGCTCCAAAGGCATAACTAATGATGGCTTGTATACCTAGAGGAATACTTAAATATACCAGTCCACTAAGTATACCATATAAATAAATATTGATGATATCCTTTCGCTCTAGTTTTATTAGGTTGAGTAATAGTTCGTTTAGTTTTTTATTCATAAATTAATTAATTTTTATTAAAAATTAAAGGTTAGCTCGTAAAAAAACATCCTGAACCGATAGAGGTAATAATTTTTTGGATGTTTTTATAAAATTTTCCATGTTAAATAGCTAATTTAGAGGAATAAACTATGCCTTAGTTGCTAAATTAACAAGTGAGATGAGATATTTAATATTTTATACCCACTCATAGTATGTATCAATCGTACAACAAAGAGTATTCCGATTTATCTATAATTTTAATCTTTAATATAAACTCTTTTCACTCGTCTAGAAATAGAGGTGAGTACCTCGTAAGGTATCGTTTGTGAATATATTGCGAAGTCTTCTAGAGAAGGTTTTTCGTAGAAGATAATCACTTCGTCACCTTCTTTGGCAGGGAGGTCAGAAATGTCCACCATCATCATATCCATGCAAACACTGCCTACAATAGGGCATAAGGTGTTTTTAATACCGATATAGCCCACGCCATTGCTTAACAGTCGAGGAACGCCGTCCGCATAGCCCACTGGTATGGTGGCTATCCTTGTGCTTTTAGAGGCTTTGTAGCGTCTGCCGTAGCTTACACTATCGTTAGGTTGGATTTCCGAAATTTGAGAAATAACAGATTTGAATGCCACTACAGGATTTAATAAAGGCTGAATTTCGGGTGAGGCGGAAATTCCCATCATGCCGATGCCAATTCTTACCATATCCATTTGATAATCGGTGTAATTGGTAATTCCTGCCGAATTGAGGATATGCCTTAGTGGTTTATAGTTTAGGTCTTTGATGATGTTTTGTGAAAGTTTATCAAATTTTTGGCATTGTGCCAAGGTATAGTCTTTTTCTTGAGGAATGTCAGAACTAGAAAGATGGCTGAAAATACTTTCTACCTTTACACTCATTTGATTTAAGTAGTCTTTTAATTGGTCTATCTCATCTTCTTTAAAACCAAGACGATGCATGCCTGTTTCTAGTTTGATGTGAATGGGATACCTTCCCTCGTAACCGTTTTGTTTTAGTTGTTTGTGGAATAGTTCTAAAACTCTGAAACTATAGATGTTAGGCTCTAGATTATATTCTATAATGGTATTATAGCTGTGCTGCTCTGGGTTCATTACCACGATGGGAACTGTAATTCCGTTTTTACGAAGTTCTACACCTTCGTCTGCAACAGCAACGCCTAAATAATCTATATGGTGATGTTGTAGAAACTCTGCTATTTCGTAACCACCTAGTCCATAAGAGTAAGCTTTAACCATTGCCATGATTTTAGTTTCGGGTTTTAGCAATGATTTGTGAACATTGATGTTGTGGAGTAGATTGTTTAGATTAACCTCTAGTACCGTATCGTGCTTTTGTAGTTCTAGGTAAGTTTTTACTTGCTCTATTTCAAACTTTCTTGCTCCTTTGAGGAGGATAAGCTCATTTTCTAAATCTTTAAATTCTTGATGACTAAATAAGTCATTAGTAGTATTAAAACTAAAACTTTCAGTATTTAAAAGGTGTTGATACTGGCTGATTTCTTCTCCAATTAAAAAAACTTTATTAAAGTTTTGCTCATTGATAAGACTTGCGACTTCTTGGTATAGATTGTCTGCGTCCGATTTTTCTGTAAAATCAGTAATGATTAAAGACTTTTTAGGTTTTTGGTAACTTTTAATAAATTCAAAAGCGATTTTGAGAGAGTCTAAATCTAGATTAAAAGAATCGTTGATGATGAGGTTGTTTTTAATGCCATTAACGCTTTCTAGCCTCATTTCCACCGCTTTCAGATTGTTAATTTTTTCTATCATTTTCTCTGTAGAAAATCCCAACAGATGCATTACGGCTATGATGGCTAACACGTTGGATAAAGTAGCCTCGTCTCTTTGCTGAGCTGGGAAAGAGAAAGGTTTATCAAAGCATTGAACAGTAATGGGTTGTTGTCGGTCTTTCCAATTAGAAGAAATGTGAATATTGTTATCCTTATTAAATCCGTATGATATTAAATTTTTACTTGAATATAGTGTATTTATTTTATTACTAACTAGAGTGTTGTCTCCATTAAATATGATGCTTTCAGAATCTTTAAAAAAGCTTATTTTCTCATCTACAAGATGCTCTTCAGATTTAAAATTAGAAATATGAGCTGAGCCAATGTGAGTTAAAACGCCTATTTTCGGTGAGAAAATTGTTTCTAGAGTTTTCATTTCATTGGGTTCGGAAATACCCACTTCAAAAATACCTACTTTATGTTCGGGTTTTATATTTAGGAGAGATAAAGGCAGACCAATTTGAGAGTTAAAACTCTTTGGGCTTTTAACGCATCTAATGTCTTCGGATAGGCATTGGTAGAGCCATTCTTTAATGATGGTTTTTCCGTTGCTGCCTGTAATCCCGATAGTTTGTATATTGTGAGATTTAAGATGTAGATGGGCTAATTTTTGTAAAAATTTTACGGCGTCATCTACAATGAGCCACGAGAGTTGGTCGTTATCCAAAGTTTTATGTTCCGAAACAATGAGGTCTATACCCTTTTCTACCGCAGAAGCAATATACTTTTCGCCGTTATTTTTTTTAGTTTTAATGGCTACGAATCCTGTGTTTTTAGGAGAATAGATAATGCGGCTATCAAAGGCAAAATGTTTAATAATTTTGTTGCCATCACCAATCAGTTTTGCCCCTGTGATTTCGGCAATTTGCTTCGCAGTGTAGTTCATGGACTGTTAGGATTTCTTATTTAAAAACTCATCTACAAAAACGCGTCTGCTTACGGCTTCGTAGCTTTCAGTTTCACCTAGTTCTACTAAATCTTGACTAGTGGAAGTTCTCATAGAGTAATTAGCAAGGTTGCCTGTTCTTTTACATATGGCGTGTACTTTGGTAACATATTCTGCCGTTGCCATAAGATAGGGCATAGGTCCGAAAGGTCTGCCTTTAAAATCCATATCAAGCCCTGCAATTACCACTCTTACACCGTTGTTTGCTAGTTGGTTGGCTACTTCTACGATGCCTTGGTCAAAAAACTGAGCTTCATCTATGCCTACCACATCACAATTAGAACCTAGTAATAAGATTTCGTTGGGCGTATCCACCGCTGTACTTCTTATTTTATTTCTGTTGTGAGAAACCACATCTTCCTCGGAATATCGGGTATCTAGTTTAGGTTTAAAAATCTCGACATTAAGTCCTGCCATCTCTGCCCTACGAAGCCTACGAATGAGCTCTTCGGTCTTTCCAGAAAACATAGAACCGCAGATGACCTCCATCCATCCACTTTGTTTTGCGTGATTGATTGTATTTTCTAAAAACATTTGTTATTTTAGCCGTAAAAATAAAGCACCCCAAAATTAAGGATTTTTTAATAACGAAACATTATGGTAAACTTCAATTATACGGAAGAAAAAGTGTGGGAAGAATGTAAAGCCTTGTTAGATAATCTATCAGCGATAAATAATTCCGAAGATTTTTTAGAAAAAGAAAACTTAGTATCTTCTCTCTATGAGAATCTTATTTTTCTCAAAAAACTTAAAGATTATGAGGTAGAATTAAGTTTAAATGAGGTTAATAAAATTGATGATAATCAAGAAGAAAAAACTGTTTTTGAAGAGTTACCCGTTGTAGTAGATGAAACTAATCATCATATAGAAGTAGAGGAGTTACACGAAGTAGAGTTAGAAATAGAAACACCAGCTTCTACTGAAGTTGTAGAAGAATTAAAATTTGAATTTGCTAATGCCAAGGAAGAAGAGTTTGAGGTACTGGAGCTAGAGGAGTCGGTGGCAAATAACGAACCACAAAGTGCAGAAGAGCAACAAGAGGAAAATCAAGAAAAAGAAGAGGAAATATCCGAAGAGCAAGATAAGAAAATAAAGTTAGCACATATTAAAGGGCTTTCGGTACAGTCTTTATTTGATGAAGAAACTATTACAGAACCAAAACAAGAAACGGCGGCTCCAGAGGAGGTAGAACCTTTGGCAACACCGAGTAAACCTAGACAAGATTTTAAACTTGATTTTAACGACCGATTGGCTTTCCTAAAGGTGTTGTTTGATAATAGCCAAGTGGATATGAACGAAGTTATCAAAAAGTTGAATTCTTTTGATGATATAGAACAAGCTAGAGAATACCTGAGTGATGTTTATTACGAAAGAAATTGGGGTAAGGTAGATGAGTACGCTCAGAGATTGTGGGCGTTGGTAGAGAATAAATTTTTGTAGTATATGTCAGGTACTTTATATTTTGTTCCTACGCCTGTTGGGAATTTGGAGGATATGACTTTTAGAGCAATTAAAACACTCAAAGAGGTGGATTATATCCTCTGCGAAGACACCCGAACTTCGGGAGTGTTGCTAAAACATTACGAGATAGCTAAGCTACTAAAATCCTACCATTTACACAACGAACATCAAGCGACTGATAAAGTGATACAAGACTTACACAACGGAGTGAATATCGCTTTGATAACGGATGCAGGAACGCCAGGTATATCAGACCCAGGCTATCTTTTAGCAAAAGCCTGTGCTGACAATGATATAGAAATGATTTGTCTGCCTGGAGCAACGGCGTTTGTGCCTGCTTTGGTAGTGTCTGGTTTACCCAATAATGAGTTTGTATTCGCGGGTTTTCTTCCACCTAAAAAAGGCAGACAAACTAAACTCAAGCAATTAGCAGAGGAAAAAAGGACAGTGGTATTGTACGAAAGTCCACATAAAATTAATACTACATTAGAACAAATTAAAACTTTTTTTGGAGAACATACTAGGGTGAGCCTCAGTAGAGAGATTTCCAAGAAATTTGAAGAGACCAAGAGAGGTAGTATAGATGAACTAATTGCATTCTCTCAATCTAAAACTTTAAAGGGAGAAATCGTTTTAGTCATCAATAATAGCATTTAGAAAAATATCATTACATTTGACTAGAGAACAAAAAATAAAATTAGATATATGAAATTATTAGAAGGAAAAGTAGCCCTCATTACAGGAGCTACCAGAGGTATAGGAAAAGGTATTGCCGAGATTTTCGCAGCGCAAGGAGCACAGGTAGCATTCACTTATGCAGGGTCTGTAGATAAGGCACAAGCTCTAGAGGCAGAACTTAATAAGACAACCAAAGCTAAGGCTTACCAAAGCGATGCTTCGGATTATGAAGGCTCTCAAAAGCTCGTAGAAGAAGTTTTAGCAGAATTTGGTAAAATAGATATTTTGGTTAATAATGCAGGGATTACCAAAGACAACCTCATGTTGCGTATGTCCAAAGAAGATTGGGATACCATTATCAAGGTTAATTTAGATTCGGTGTTCAACCTAACCAAAGCCGTTATCAAACCAATGATGAAAGCAAGAGGAGGCTCTATCATCAATATGACTTCCGTGGTGGGTATCAAAGGAAATGCAGGTCAGGCGAATTATGCAGCCTCTAAAGCTGGGGTAATCGGATTTACTAAATCTATTGCGTTAGAGTTAGGCTCTAGAAATATCCGTTGCAACGCCATCGCTCCAGGTTTTATAGAAACAGAAATGACGGCAGCACTAGACGAAAAAACAGTGCAAGGCTGGAGAGAAACCATTCCGTTGAAAAGAGGAGGTCAGCCAGAAGATGTAGCGAATGTGTGCGTATTTCTAGGTAGCGAGTTATCTAGTTATGTTACAGGGCAGGTGCTTAATGTAGATGGCGGAATGCTTACTTAGAAAATTTTTTGTAAATAAGTTTTGGGCGTGCCCCTCTTCTTGGCTTTACCTTAGGCTAGGGTCGGTCTTCGGGCAGTCGCTATTTTACGATAAAGGTTCGGAGCTTTGCTCCGAACCTTTATCGTAAAATGAGCTCCCACAATGCCCTTCGCCCTCACGCAAAAAAAGTGAAATTATAGTTAATTAGAAGTGATAATTATTATATTTGTGGGTGAAAGTGTTTGATATATTTTGGTTTATGAAGTTTATTATACTATTATTTACAATACTTAGTTGCACTTCGCCAAGTAAATTTGAGCAGTCGGTGGTTAGAGAGTATGCCTCGCCTAAGAATAGTTGTTTTAATAAAGTGAGGTATGGTAGTTTTGTGCTAGATCTTAATCTCGAGCTGAAGCAAGACGGTACTTATACATTAACTTCGTGTGCTCAAATCACCACAGGGAAATGGAAGCAAGAAGGTAATTTTATTCTTTTAGAATGTTTAGATAGGAAATTCATTATAGATAGTGCAAATCATAACGAAGTCTACGCCAAAGGAAAAATTTGTAATGATATAGAAAAGTACGAAATCAAAGATTTTGGTTTGTACAAAGAGGAATTGGTGGGTAATAGACTGGCTAAGTTTGTGCTGCTTAAAAAATAGCCGTAGAAGAAACTTGGGATATATTTAAAGTAAAAAGGGTTATCTTATTATTGGAGAGATAACCCTTTAGTATTAAATTAGTTTTCAGTCTTTTCTATAATCTTAAAATCTAATTGTTTTTGGATGAGATTTGCTTTCATTACTTTAATTTTAACGGTGTCTCCTAGTTGATAGCTATTGCCTGTTCTGCTACCATAGACAGCATGGGTTTTGGCATCGTACTGATAAGAATCGTCCATTAAATCCCTTAGTTTTATTAAGCCTTCGGCACCATTCTCTGGGATTTGAACCCAGAAACCAAATTCAGCAACGCCAGAAATAACGCCAGTAAATACTTCGCCAAGATGTTTCTCCATAAACTTAACTTGCATAAATTTAATAGAATCTCTTTCGGCATCTGCAGCTAGGCGTTCCATTGCAGAACAGTGTTTAGATTTTTCTTCGTATTCTGCTTTGTCGGGAGATTTGCCTTGGTCTAAATAGTGCTGTAATAGTCGGTGAGCTATAAGGTCAGGGTAACGGCGGATAGGAGAAGTAAAGTGGGTATAATACTCAAATCCTAAACCATAGTGTCCTATTGGCTCGGTAGAATAAACTGCCTTACTCATAGAACGCATTGCAAGGGTTTCAATCATATTTTCTTCGCCCTTACCTTTAACGGATTTTAGAAGTTCGTTCATACTTTCCGCTACCTTTTGAGAGTTAGCGAGATTCATTTTATAACCAAAAGTGGCTACAAAATCCCTTAATGCTTCTAGTTTGGTAGGGTCTGGGTCGTCGTGTACTCTATAGATGAAGGTTTTGCCAGTAGGGCTTCCCTTTTCGTTAAGAGAAATAAACTCAGATACCTTCCTGTTGGCGAGTAGCATAAACTCTTCTATAAGATGATTGGAGTCCTTGCTTACCTTGAAATAAACGCCTAGAGGTTCGTTGTTTTCATCTAGGTTAAATCTGACTTCACTTCGGTCAAAAGTAATAGCTCCTTTTCTAATACGCTCTTCTCTAAGGATTTTAGCGAGTCTGTCTAAGGTTAAAATTTCATCGGCTAAATCTCCTTTGCCTGTTTCTATGCGTTCTTGGGCTTCTTCGTAGGTAAACCTTCTGTCGGAGTGTATTACGGTGCGTCCAAACCATTGTTTCTTTATTTCTGCCTTATCATTGAGTTCAAATACAGCAGAGAAGGTATATTTGTCCTCGTTAGGACGAAGTGAGCAAACCTCATTACTAAGTACTTCTGGAAGCATAGGTACTACTCTATCTACCAAATAGACCGAAGTGGCTCTCTGATAGGCTTCTTGGTCTAACAATGTGTTGGGAACAACATAATGGGACACATCGGCAATATGTACCCCGATTTCCCAGTTTCCGTTTTCTAACTTTCTTATGGAAAGAGCATCGTCAAAGTCTTTAGCATCTTTTGGGTCTATGGTAAAGGTGCAAATACCTCTCATATCCCATCTTTTTTTAACCTCGTCGTCTCTTATCTCTCGGTCTATGGCATCTGCTTCTTTCTCTACTTCCTCTGGGAAAGCATAAGGAAGTCCATATTCCGCTAAGATAGAATGTATCTCAGTCTCATGGCTACCAGGAGTTCCTAACACCTTAACGATTTCTCCGTGCGGATTCTTTTCGGTAGGGTTCCATTCTACCATTTTTACCACTACTTTATCGCCATCTTTAGCTCCGTTGATTTTGTTTCGTGGTACAAAAATATCAGTGTTGATTTGCTTTTTATCACAAACCACAAATCCAAAATCTTTATGTTTTATAAATTCAAAAGTACCTACAAATTCCTCACGGTTTCTCTCAAGAACTTCTATTACAGAGCCTTCTAGCTTTTTTGATTTGAAATGATAGGTTACAATAAGAACCTTGTCTCCTTGTAAGGCATCTTTTACATTTTTGGAGTGAATAAAAATATCCTCCTCTAAACCTTCTACTCTTACATACGCATTGCCAGAGTGGTTAAAATCTATAATTCCCGTTAGGGTATCTTTTATTTTAAGGTCGATAATGTATTTACCCTTTTCTACTTCTTTTATTCTCTCGTCTGCTAAGAGTTTGTGTAAGGCTTGTATAACCTGTTCTCTCTGGCGAGGGTTTTTGTAGTCTATACCATCAGCTATCTGTTTGTAATTATATATTTTAGCAGATTGCTTATTCATAAAACTAAGGATTTGTCTTCCTAAATCCTTTAGTTTTCCCTCATTTTTTTTTGATATGTATTTTTTTTTCTTTGCCATTTTTGATATGTGTTTTTTATGATTAAGAATTTGTTAGAGGGTCGTGATGGTAAATTTTGTTAGATTTTAGCAAAATGCTATTTTGGACACTCTATTCTGGTGTCTCCCTCCTTCAAACTCGGTATTTAAGAATGTTTTGATGATTTCTAGTGCCAATTCTTTTGAAATAAAACGAGCAGGAACGGCTACCATATTGCAATTATTATGCTGTCTAGCTAAGGCTCCAAGCTCTGGCATCCAACACAACGCACATCTAATGCCTTGGTGTTTGTTAGCAGTAAGCTGTACACCTTGCCCACTACCACAAATGAGTATGCCCATTTCGTTTTCACCGTTTTCTACAGAACTCGCTGCAGGATGTACAAAATCTGGATAATCCACGGAGTCAGCAGAATTTGTGCCAAAGTCGGTAATATGGTACTCGTTGGCTAATTCTTTTTTGATAAACTCTTTGTATTCAAACCCAGCGTGGTCGCAAGCGATAGCAATTTTTTTCATTTTTAAGATAAATTTTTATTAGACTTTCCACAAAAATAGCATTTAAAAATGAAAACTTATGAATTTACATTATACAAATGTTTTTATACGATATTTGATTCTGTAATTACTTGATGATAAAGCGAAAGGATTTTCTCCTCGTCCTTTTCCCAGCATAGAGCTTCGGCGGCTTTTTCTAGTTCAGATTGATAGTGCAGTCGTCCCTTTTCTAGCACACGGGTTATGGCATCAGCGAGTGCTTTTGGGTCGTGAGAATCTACTATTTCTCCCACTTTAAAATCGTTATAAACCCTCTTCATTTCAGGGAAATTTATCATCACGAGTGGGACTTTACTCTGTATATAATCTGCTACTTTGTTCGGTAGAGAATAGAGGTAACTTACACCTCCGTTTTCTTCAATGCTAAGACCAACATCTGCCGTTTGAGTGAGTTTTCTCAACTCCGTAGGATGTAGCTTGCCTAAGAATGAAACTTTATGATTTAGATTTAATTTTTCAACCAATGCTTCATATTCCTTTCTTTTAGGACCGTCTCCTGCAATTTTAAAAATTACATTATCAATGTAGATTAAAGCTTGTATAGCTTTGTCTATGCCTCTGGATTGGTTGATGACTCCTTGATATAAAATCACTTTTGGAGTGTTTTGAGGTAGGGTAATAGGTGTAGTGATTTTTCTAGGGATATTTCGCACTACAACAGGATTTACAGGATAGCGTTCTCTAAACCATTGGGCGTAGCTTTCGCTTTCCGTCATCATATATTTGATTTTAGGAAGCGAATATCGCTCTACCATTTGCCAAATTTTTTGAGTCCACCTTCCTTTAATGGCAGGCATTTCGGTAAAAATTTCGTGGCTATCAAAAATAAGAGGAATGCCTAATTTTTTGGAAACCCAAAGGTTGGGGAGTATGGCATCTATATCGTTAGCGTGTAAGATGGTATTTTTGTCCGCTTTTTTTAGTAATTCAGCATAAAGTTTTTTATTGAACTCAAGGTATGCTCCACGGAGGCTTTTGGATTTGATGTGTATTCTACTAAAAGGATAAGGACGTTCCATTGCTCCGCTTCCTCCCCAATCATTTCCGATGAGCTCTATTTTGTAGTTGTTGTCATGAAGGGTCTGACAAACTTTTTCTATCCTTTGGTCCGTATATAAATTACTGAAAGCAGAAACAATTACTTTCATTGTTTTTTCGCTAGAAAAAGGTAATATATCTGAACTAGGGAAATAAGGATGTTAGTAATAGTAACAGGTAAGCTATCTATTAGGAAACCATAGGCTACGAATAGCAGACAGCCAATTAGGTTGACCATTCTTATCTTGTTAATTTCTTTTAGTAAAAAACTAATAGCAACAAAAGCAGATGCCAAGTAGCCAATATATTCAGGATTCATCGTTTTATTTTTCTGCAAAATTAAGAAAAATATGCCATAAAGTCATTTTTTATCTTTGGTAAAGTATTTGTAACTTTGGACGAGTCTAAATAAACATTTTGACAAGTGTATTAAAGGGTTTGTTTAGAAATCAATGACGAACAATTATGATGAGTAATAAATTTTCGGGAGGATTGGATAAAGTCCTCAAAGCGAGTGCTAAAGAAGCAAAAAGATTAGAAAGTGAATTTCTTAATACTGAACATCTTCTTTTAGGGATTATCAAAACAGATAATTCTGCGAGGGAAATATTACAGAATTTACAGGTAGATTTAACCCAAATAAGACGAAAAATAGAGGCTTTAAACTCTTTAAGTTCTAATGTTTTTCCACCGAAAGAAATGGAGGTGATTCCATTCACTAAAATGGCAGATTATGCACTTAAAAGAGCTGATTTAGAAAGTAAAAGTTATCGTTCAGAACATATCAATACGGTTCATTTACTATTGGGTATTCTTTACAAAATGGAAGACCCTACCACTCAGATTCTAGAAAGTTATGATGTAGATTATGAGGCGGTTACTAAAGAATATCGCACAATGTTGGAGCAAAACGGAATTTTGCCTAAAATGAGTAGTGACTATGATGATAGTAATGAGGAAAGAGAAAGCTTTGGGCAGTCTAATAAACCAAGTAGCAGTATCGGAACTGCAAAAAGTAAAACACCTACCTTAGATAATTTCGGTAGAGATTTAACGGCTTTGGCTAAAGAAGGAAGGCTAGACCCAGTAATTGGTAGGGAAAAAGAGATAGAACGAGTATCACAAATTCTGTCTAGAAGAAAGAAAAACAATCCACTTCTCATTGGAGAACCTGGTGTGGGGAAATCTGCTATTGCGGAAGGCTTGGCATTAAGGATACATCAGAAAAGAGTTTCTCGTGTGTTGTATAACAAGCGTGTAATCACCTTAGATTTAGCTAGTTTGGTTGCGGGGACTAAGTATAGAGGTCAGTTTGAGGAAAGAATGAAAGCAATTATGACAGAGCTTGAAAAAAATAGAGATGTCATTTTGTTCATAGATGAGTTGCATACTATTGTAGGAGCGGGAGGTTCTACAGGAAGTTTAGATGCGTCTAATATGTTCAAACCTGCGTTGGCAAGGGGAGAAATACAATGCATTGGAGCCACTACTTTAGATGAATACAGACAGCATATAGAGAAAGATGGTGCTTTGGAAAGGCGTTTCCAAAAAGTAATGATAGAGCCGACTTCCATAGAAGAAACCATTCAGATTTTGTATCAAATTAAAGATAAGTATGAAGAACATCACAATGTAATTTATACAGATGATGCCATTAAGGCTTGTGTTAATCTCACTTCTAGATATATCACAGATAGATTTTTACCAGATAAAGCCATAGATGCTATGGACGAAGCGGGTTCTAGGGTTTACATTAAAAATATGAAAGTCCCTACCGAACTTGTAGATTTTGAAGCCAAAATAGAAGAAGTTAAAGACCTTAAACAAAAAGCGGTTAAAGCTCAAGATTACCTAGAAGCGAGAAGGCTTAAAGACGAGGAAGAGCGTTTACAAATAGAGCTTAATTTGGTTCAGGAAGAATGGGATAGAAATGTAAAGGAGATGAAAGAAACGGTTACAGAGGAGAATGTAGCAGAAGTAGTCTCAATGATGAGTGGCGTTCCTGTAACTAAAGTCGGTAAAAATGAGCTTGATAAACTTGCCGAAATGGACAAAAACCTTAATGGTAAGGTAATTGGTCAAGAAGAAGCCGTTAAAAAAGTAGTAAAATCTATCCAAAGAAATAGAACAGGACTAAAAGACCCTAACCGTCCTATCGGTACTTTTATTTTCCTAGGAACTACAGGAGTTGGTAAAACAGAGTTAGCTAAAGTAATGGCTAAGGAATTGTTCAACTCCGAAGATGCACTCATAAGAATAGATATGAGCGAATATATGGAGAAATTTGCGGTGTCTAGACTTGTAGGGGCTCCTCCAGGATATGTGGGGTATGAAGAAGGCGGACAACTTACAGAAGCTGTTAGAAGAAAGCCTTATTCGGTAGTACTTTTAGATGAGATAGAGAAAGCTCATTCTGATGTGTTTAACCTACTGTTACAGATTTTAGATGAAGGTTTCGTAACCGATAGTTTGGGTAGAAAAATAGACTTTAGAAATACGATTGTTATTTTGACCTCTAACATTGGTACTCGCCAACTGAAAGACTTTGGTGATGGTGTAGGTTTTGGAACTTCAGCAAAAAAATCTAGCACCGATGCCCACGCAAGAAGCACGATAGAATCGGCTCTTAAAAAGGCATTTGCTCCAGAGTTTTTAAATAGAATAGATGATATTATTATTTTCAACGCTTTAGAGAAAGAAGATATTAAGAAAATTATAGATTTAGAACTTAATAAACTTTACCAAAGATTAAGCAAACTAGGCTATACCGTAAGTCTTACAGAGGAAGCTAAGGACTTTATTGCTGAGGAAGGTTGGGATAAAGATTTCGGTGCTAGACCACTGAAAAGAGCGGTACAAAAGTACATAGAAGATTTACTAGCCGAGCTTTTGGTAACCAAACAATTAAGTGAAGGCGAAAGTGTCGTCTTAAAACTAAATGAAGCCAAAGACGCTTTAGAAAAACAAAATTAAATAATTGATGTAGGTTAAGTCCACTAAATTTCGTATTTAGTGGATTTTACTTTTTTAATTTAAATGGAACTATGATAAATATTGCAATTCTTGGGTTGGGGTTTATGGGGAAAAAACACCTCACAGCGATTGAAGAAATTGATGAAGCACAAGTTTCTGCAATCATAGACGATTCAGCTACTGAAAACATAGAGGATATACCTTATTTTAAATCTTTAGATGATTTTTTAAGTTCAGAAATCAAGGTAGATTTAGTGGTAATATCAACGCCCAACTATCTGCATTTTTCTCAAGCAAAAACATTGTTAGAACATGGGTATCATATTTTAATAGAGAAACCATTTTGCCTAAAAGGCTTTGAGATGGAAACCTTAATTAAAATCGCTCAAGAAAAGCAACTAAAAATATTTTTTTCCACACCTAATAGGTTTTCTCCTGCTTTGGCGTGGTTGAAAAGGATTCAGTCCGAAAATATTCTAGGACAACCGTACCTTGTCCAAGTTAATTGTTTTTGGAATAGAGACCAAAGATACTACACGCCACAATCGTGGAAGGGTAAAAAAGAGCTAGATGGAGGGACTTTATATACTCAGTTTTTTCATTTTTTAGACTTAATACTTTTTACCTTCGGAAAGGCAGAACTACTGTCTAGTTATATGGACACTTTTAGGCATCAATCCTTGGTAGAGATAGAAGATACAGGGGTTCTTACTTTAAAGTTAGCAACGGGAGGTTTAGTTAATTTTAATTTCACTACGGCGGCTTGGGATAAAAATATGGAAACCTCTATGAGTGTTATCGCTGAAAATGGGAGTGTTAAAATTTCTGGGCAGTACTTTGATGAGGTAAGTGTTTGTAATCTTAAAAACTATAGATTTAGTTTAAATGAAATTATTGATAATGAGTGCTCTAATTTGCAATTAAATTTAAAGTATGCATTAAGAAAACTTTCTGAAGTGGAGTGCGATTTGGAAGAAATGCTTTATCATCAGAATTTAATTTCTTTGGTGGAGAACATCTATAGAAGCTCAAAATAAAAAACTTCTTATCTTTGTGATATGACTATAAAGGAGAAACAACAAGAACTGATAGACGAGTTTGCTTTCTTAGACGATTGGGAGCAAAAGTACGAGTATATTATAGATTTAGGCAAAGAGCTTAAAGGGCTTTCTGAAGATAAAAAGCAGGAAGAAAATTTGATAAAAGGTTGTCAGTCCAAAGTATGGTTAGATGCGTCTTTTAAAGATGGAAAGGTATCTTTTGAGGCAGACTCAGATGGTATTTTGCCTAAAGGGATTATAGCAATGCTACTTTCTGTGTATAGCGAGCATTCTCCTCAAGAAATCTTAGATTCCGATTTTGAATTTATTTCAGAGATAGGACTTCAAGAGTTTTTATCTCCTTCTCGTGCCAATGGTTTAGCCTCGATGATAAAACAAATTAAATTCTATGCTTTGGCATTCCAAGCCAAGGCCTAATAAAAAGAGATGACGATACTAGCTTACCGTTTTTCTGCCTTTGGAGATGTGGCGATGATAGTACCTGTGCTTAGAGAATTTTTAGAACAAAATTCTCAAGTAGAGGTAATTATGGTTTCTCGTAAAAACTTTACTGATTTATTTAACGGAATAGATAGACTTAAATTTCACGGAGCAAATTTAGAAGAATATAAAGGTTTTTGGGGGTTAAAGAAGCTTCATAGAGAGTTGTTGGATATTTACAAAATAGATGTTGTAGCGGATTTACACGATGTTATTAGGTCTAAAATTTTGAACCGACTATTTAGGCTAAAAGGAGTTCCTGTATTCAAGATAGATAAAGGTAAGGAACAAAAGAAAAAACTTACGGATATTTGGAATTTAGACAAACGACAACTCAAATTAACCACAGAGCGCTATGCAGATGTGTTTAGAGCTATAGGCTTTGAGGTTAAATTATCTCACCAGTATCGTACTCAAATAGTTGATAAAAAGGGGGTTGGTTTTGCACCATTTGCACAGCATCAAGGGAAAATGCTTCCGTTAGAAAAGTCTTTTGAATTGGCAAAAATGATAGCAAAACAAAAGCCACTTTTTTTATTCGGAGGAGGAGCTAAGGAAGTGGAGGTTTTGAGCCAGTGGGAAAAGAGAATTCCAAATACAAAAAGCGTTGCAGGACAACTTTCATTAAAGGAAGAATTAGAGAAAATTGCAGGGTTAGAAGTGATGATTTCTATGGATTCTGCTAATATGCACTTAGCAAGTTTGGTGGGGACTCGTTGCATTTCGGTATGGGCGGCTACACATCCTTTTGCAGGCTTTTTAGGGTATGGTCAAAAGGAAGAAGATGTTGTTCAAGTGAAAGACCTTACTTGTCGACCTTGTTCGATTTTTGGAGATAAAGCCTGTTATAGAGGTGATTGGGCTTGTTTACAAGAAATAGATGTACAAAAAATTGTAGATAAGATTTAATGATATCTATCTGTATTCCTATCTACAATACCGAAGTTACCACGTTAGTAACCGCTTTGAAATCCGAAATAGAAACGAACGATCTAAATGCAGAAATCGTTTTAATAGACGATGCTTCTGATGAGTATTGCCGAAAGCTAAACAAACCGCTGGAAACTGTTGTGGATACAATGGTCTGGTTTCCTAAAAATATGGGAAGAGCTAGAATAAGAAATTTGTTTTTGAAGTATGCTAAAGGTAAGTATTTGTTATTTTTAGATGGCGATGGCAAGGTTATATCTAACCAATTCATTCAGAATTATCAAAAACTCATTACTGAAAATAAAGAGGCAAAAGTAGTCTATGGAGGAAGGTATATTCAAAAAGAAGAGCCTTCAGTAGAGAGATATTTGAGATGGAAGTTCTCTAATGAAAGAGAAAACTTGCCTTTATTTCAACGAGAAAAAAATAAACATTTGTCTTTTCAGACCAATAATTTCCTTATAGAAAGAGAGATTTTTTCACAATGCTTGTTTGATGAGCAACTTACAGGCTATGGTTACGAAGATTTAGTTTTTGCGAAAGATTTAAAGGATAAAGGCGTAGATGTTTTCCATATAGATAATCCTATCCTAAATATTGATTTAGAAACTAATGAAGTTTATTTAAAAAAGGTGGAAGACTCTATAAATAATCTTTGTTTTTTGTTGAAAAACTCTCCTAAAAAAGTAGAAGATATTAAACTAATCAAAGCGTACCATGTGGTAAAGAAACTAAAATTGAGTTTTGTTTTATCAAGGCTTTTTTTATCTTTTGGTAAAGAATTTCTTCAAAAAAAATTGCTTAACGGAAAGGCTAGTCTCAGGTACTTAGATATGTATAAATTAGGATTATTGTTAGAAAAAACAAATCCCTCCGTTTAAGAAGGGATTATTTATGAAGTTTAGGAGTTTAGTATTTCTTTCAGGCTTTCCAAATGTTCGTAAGCGGTAAGGTCAAATTTCACAGGAACTACAGAAATATAACCTTCGGCTAGAGCGTTTTCGTCTGCTTCTTTGCTCGTGTCCATGTTGTTGAAATAGCCAGTAAGCCAATAATATTTTTTACCGTGAGGATTTACTCTTTCATCAAAACTTTCTTCCCATTTTGCATGGGCTTGTTTACAAACTTTAATACCTTTTATATCCTCTTTTTTCAAATTAGGGATATTTACATTCAGCACCATACCTTTAGGCATAGGGTTTTCTAAGGATTTTCTAACGATGGTTTGGATAAATTCTTTAGCTTGAGAAAAATCGGCCTTCCAACTGAAATCTAAAAGTGAAAACCCAATAGCAGGAAGTCCCTCCACACCAGCCTCTACGGCAGCGGACATAGTCCCCGAATATATTACATTGATGGAAGAATTAGCTCCGTGATTGATGCCCGAAACTACGATATCAGGTTTGCGGGTAAGGATCTTATCCAATGCGAATTTCACACAGTCCACAGGAGTACCGCTAAGAGCATAGTCTTTCTGTGGTCCTTCCATGGAAATTTCTTCGTAGGTAAGGGTAGAGTTGATGGTGATGGCGTGTCCTTTTCCAGATTGAGGAGAGTTAGGAGCTACTACAACTACATCTCCAATTTCGTTCATAAAAGAAACGAGGTTTCGTATGCCAGGAGCGGTAATTCCATCGTCATTGGTAACCAATATAAGAGGCTTTTTCATAATTTGTAACAAATTTTCACAAAAATAACCAAAAAAAATAGAGCAATGAAAAATAAGTATTAAATTTGGCATTCCTATTGCGTTTCAGTAGCGGAAAAAGGATTGTTTTAATTATTAAAATAAAGGATATTTTATGTTTAAAAAAATAAAAATTAATACACTATTATTATTTGTTCCACTTACCACTTTAATATTTTGCTTTAACTCACCTAAGAATGATGACGAGAAAATGCAAACTATTATGATGAGTGTTCGTAATACGCTGTCTTATTTGCATTATAGCCCAAAGCCTATCAATGATGCGTATTCGCAAGATGTTTACAATAAATATTTTGAAAAGATAGACCCATTTAAGCGTTATTTCTTGAAGTCTGATATGCAGGAGTTTGAAAAGCATAAAACCAAATTAGACGACTATCTTAACCAAGGAGATTTAACTTTTTATAAACTTACTACCGACCGTCTTTACCAACGTATGGAGGAGCTAGATGGCATTACTCAAGAAATCTTTAGTAAGCCTATTGATTTGAAAGAAGATGAGGTATTGGTTTTAGAACCAAAAGATAAAGAGTCTCCAGTTGATAAGGCAGATTTAACTAAGGAGTGGAAGAGGTATATTAAATACAATATTCTACAAGAAATGGAAGTGATGAGCAATAGAGAGGAACGAAGAAAAAAACTCAAAGATTCTCTTATTGCTAATAAACTGAAAGATACTGTAACACTAAAAATTCTTTCTCCAGAAGAGAAAAAAATAAAAGCGACTGAAGAAATTAAAGACTTGATGTCTAATATGTTCAAGAGATTCCAAAAGAGAAAAAAAATGGATTGGTTCTCTGTTTATATGAACGCTTATACAGAGGTTTTTGACCCGCATACTAACTATTATTCTCCTAAGGATAAAGAAGATTTTGATGTGCAATTTAAAGGTTCGTTTATAGGGATAGGGGCAGTGATACAAGAGAAAAAAGGAGGAATATTCCTTGGAGCTCTTACTGTGGGTGCTCCTGCTTGGAAGTCTAAACAACTTACCGAAGGCGATAAACTTATTAAAGTAAAACCTTCTCCTAAAGAGGAAGCTATTAGTGTTAATGGTATGTTGGTGGACGAGGTAGTAAGATACATAAGAGGTAAAAAAGACACACCTGTTACGCTTACTGTAATGAAGAAAGACGGAACGATAAAAGATGTTACTCTTATCAGAGATGAGGTACAGATAGAAGACACATTTGCTAGAAGTTTGGTTATCGATACGGCTAAAGGCGAGAAAGTAGGTTATATTTATCTGCCGAGCTTTAATGCTGATTTTGGCGATGCTAAAGGTAGAAATGCTTCTGATGATGTAAAAGCCGAAATAACAAAACTTAAAAAAGAAGGTGTGGCTCGTCTTATTTTGGATTTGAGAAATAACGGTGGTGGCTCACTTTCTGAGGTGGTAGATATGATGGGATTGTTTATGAACAATGGTCCTGTGGTACAAATAAAAGACGGAAACGGTAAGATAGAAGTCTATAAAAATAAAACAAACGCTCCTGTGTGGGACGGTCCTTTGTTAATTATGCAAAACGAACTGTCAGCCTCTGCGTCTGAAATTTTGGCAGGAGCAATGAAAGCTTATGGTAGAGCAGTTATCTTTGGTTCACCTAGTTCTTACGGAAAGGGAACGGTGCAAACTTTTGTAGATTTGAATAGATTTTTAAACACTTCCGACGATTTTGGGGCATTGAAACTTACTATACAAAAGTTTTATGGTATAGATGGGGCTTCTAATCAGCGTAAGGGGATTACTTCGGATATTAGTCTTAAAGACTTCTTCTCTTATGCAGAAATAGGAGAGCGTTATCAGGACTATGCTTTGGCTTGGGATAAAATCGGGACTACAGACTTTAAACCGCTTAATCAGCTTAATATAGCAGCTTTAGTTAAACGAAGCCAAGAGAGAATGGCTAATAATAGTACTTATCAGCTATTACAAGAGTCTGCTCAGTGGAAGGAGAGCTTAGATAAAGAGAAATCTATCACTATCAATCAGGCTAAATTTGATGACTTGATGAAGAAAAGAAAACATGAAATTGAGCGTTTTAAAGTATTAGATAAGTATAATAACGGACTTAAATTCACCCTCCATAAAGAAGAACAAATGAGAGGGAAAACGGATACTACTTTTGCTCATAAAAGTGATATTTGGCTCAAAGGTTTAAAGAAAGACCTCTTCTTACAAGAAGGTGTTAATGTAGTTTTGGATATAAAGTAAAATAATTTAATTGATTTTTTAAATGAGGGAGTATAGTAAATTTTACTCCCTTATATTTTGTTAAAAGTACTAATTATATGCACGAGAATGTAAATCAAATTACAGATGATGTAAATCTTACGCTGAAACAAATCTTAGAATACCAAATTTTTTCCATTGGTAAATACAGTTTAAGTGTCTATCAGATAGTGGTGGCTCTTATCATCTTTATCATAGGAGCTCTGCTGGCTCGTATGATTAAAGTGCTTATTTATAGAACAGATAGATTAGATTTAGGGAAAAAATTTGCATTTTCTCAGATACTAAAATATACGGTATTTATCGTTACATTTTTCATCGCAATGAAATCACTAGGTATCAATATCTCTCCTTTGCTAGTAGGGTCTGGAGCTATATTGGTAGGGATAGGTCTTGGGCTTCAAAATTTGGTTTTAGACTTTATTTCTGGGGTGATTATACTCGTGGATAGAACAATAAAGGTAGGCGATGTAATTGAAATAGATAATATAGTAGGAAGAGTAGAACAGATACATATGAGAACGACCTCTATTATCACAAGAGACAATAAAAACATGATTTTTCCTAATTCGGTACTCACGAAAGAAAAGCTAATAAACTTCTCTCATGCAGATGAAATTGTAAGATTTGATGTTGATATTAGGGTACATTATACTGCAGATGTAGACTTGGCGACGGAACTACTTATTCAGTCTGCTATGGAAAATAGTTCTGTGCTGAAAGGAGAGCCTAATAAACCATTTGTTAGGCTAGAGCACTTTGGAGAAAGTTCGTTAGAATTAAAGTTGTTTTATTTTTCTACTCAATTATTTAGAGCTCCACAAACCAAAAATGAAATAAGGAGGGCTATCTTAGCCAAGTTTAGAGAGAATGGTATTAGAGTTCCGTATCCTATTAGAACAGTGGAGTTTCCGATGGAAGAGCTAAAAAAATAAAAGAGCTAGTTTTAGTCTAGCTCTATAGGATTATTATTTTTTGTATTATTTTCTTTTTGTCTTTCCTCCATTCTTTTCCTTGCATTGGCGTCTATTTCTATTCTTACAGGACCACCGCTTCTGTTAATGAACGAGAGAGGGTCTTCTTTAAACCTTTGCTCTATTTTTTGATAATCTTTCTTTTTAACCTCTATCGGTGCTGAACGATAGGAGAAAGAGGCAGGAGCTGCTATCTTCTTACTTTCCTTAAGGTCAAAGCTATAATCTCCTTTGGTATCTTCTACCTTCACAATAAGACCAGGAAGACCAAAAAATTTGTAAGGTCCATCAGGTATTGGGATTTCTGTGGTAAACCAAGCTATCCAAGTCCTGCCACCGTAGGTGGTTTTTGCCTTTTGGGTTTCATAATTACCTATTTTAGCGGTCTCGGGTAAAATTTCCCAAGTAGTAGGGTTGTTTTCTGTATAGCTGTAAGTGTCGCCTCCAATACGATTTTTAAAGTTAATCTTCTGAGATGCATAATCTTTTTCTACAGAAAAGTTGATAGCGGTTCTGTAGTTATCCATAGCTCCTCTATCAAAATTGAAATTTCTAGTTTCCCTCATTCTAGAAAACAGAGAGTCTCTTTGCATTCTTTTTTCAGAATAGAAGATAGATTTTTGGGCATCTACATCTAGAAATACGGTTTCTGTCTTAGTTTGCATTCTATTGGTAGAATCTGGCTTGAAACTCATTTCGTAAACAAAACGAGTGGCTTGTGCTACTAAAGCTTGAGTTGCTAGCGCTAGAATTAAAAAGTAAAATCTCATAATGTATAATTGTGATTTAAGTTGTGCTATTTGATGAATTTCCTTTGTTCCTCTTCGGAAAGTAATAAACAATGTTTACCTGCAATATTCATTCTGTTTTTGGCAACGAGGTCATACATTTTATTCCTGACGAATGTAGGAACTACTTTGCCAATATTTAACAGACTAAACTTACCACTTAAAACACTACCTATTTTAATAACGGCATCAGACTTAGTAAGGTAAAATGCATTAGGTTTCCAAAGGTAAAGTGTTGAAAAGTTAGAGGTAGGTAGATTTTTGTCCTTTAAAAAGCTTTGTCCAAAAGAAGATTGTAGTGCCACAAACCGAAAGTTATCATTTTTATCATTCTTGAGTACCCATTGTACCCATCGGTTACAGACACCACAATCTCCGTCGTAAAAAAGGTAATATTTAGAAGAATCTAAATTCATGTAGATTTAATCTTCATCTCCATCTTCGTCCGCTGTAGCGTGAGAAGTTTGAGCGTTGTTACCAATAGATTGTTTTAGGAAGCTTACTAACTCTTGTTTTTGATTATCAGATAGCTTTGCTTCTGGGTGAGCCAATAAATAAGATTCTAACGGCATACCTCCTTTTTCTATTTCTTCTATAGACTCTTCTATTTTTTCTGCTTGCTTTTCTGGGCTATAGGTTGCAAATGTAGAGAAGTTAAGGCGTTTTCTTCCGTCATCTATATGCTCTTTTACAAACCAAGCTACAGGTTGTATGTTGGTGTACCAAGGGTATTTGGTTTCGTTAGAGTGGCAGTCATAACAAGCACTTTTAAGGATGTTTGCGGTAGACTCTGGCATTTTTTTGATTTGAACAAAATCCATCCCTTTGTCTACGGGCGGATTAGTTTTATCTATTTGAAAGAATTGGAGAATTACTCCAGCGGCTAATAAAGCCAACGCTACTTTTTTCATTTTATAAGTTTTATAAGTTGAGGAAGTAAAGTTATAAAAAATATGCCGTAAAATGATTTTTATGAAAACTTTTTGTAAGTTTATCCCCGATAATTAGAATGATGATGAAAATATTGATTATTAACGGAGCGAATCTTAACCTTTTAGGGACTAGAGAACCAGAAATTTACGGTAATATTTCTATGGAGGAAGTTTTAGAAAATCTAAAAGATAAATTTTCAGCATACGAAGTGGATTATTTTCAGTCTAACCTAGAGGGAGAAATCATCAATAGAATTCAGAATGAAGACTACGATGCTTTGGTGATTAACCCAGGGGCATTCACACACTACTCTTATGCTATTGCCGACGCACTTAAAAATCTTAAGAAACCTAAAGTAGAAATACATATTAGTAATATTTACCAAAGAGAGGAGTTTAGACAGAAGTCCGTTACAGCAGCTTATACAGACGGTATTCTATCAGGTTTTGGTATTAAAGGTTACCAGTTGGCAGTAGCTGCAGTCGCAGATTTGATGTAACTTAACTTTAGTATTTCACCAAAAATATAGTAGGCTATTAGCTGGAATAGTGCTATGAAATAAATTTATATTAAATTTGCAAGAATTAAAAAATGTAAATTATGAGTTGTGGATGTGGAGCATCTGGAAACTCTACTCATACTTGTGGGACAAAATCAGCCTCAGGGTGTGCTAGTGTAGACACCTGCGGCAATAGTTATAAATTAAGTGTTTTTGATTGGCTTTCAAATATAAAGCTACCAGCACCTTCCCAAAATGAATTTGTAGAGGTAAGATTTAAAAACGAAAGGAAATGCTTTTTTAGGAATGTTCATAACCTTCCGCTTAGTATAGGGAGTGTGGTAACGGTAGAAGCAAATCCAGGTCATGATGTAGGGGTTGTAAGCCTTACGGGTGAATTGGTAAAAATCCAAATGAAGAAGAAAAAGGCAAATCCTGAAGAATGCCTTAAGATATATAGAGTAGCCAATCAGAAGGATATAGATGCGTGGCAAGCTATTAGAAACAAAGAGGAAGAAGTAAAGTTAGAAGCAAGGAAAATAGCGAGGAACCTTAACCTGCAAATGAAAATTTCTGATGTGGAATTTCAGGGTGATGGTACTAAAGCTACCTTTTACTATACTGCTGAAGGCAGAGTAGATTTTAGACAACTGATTAAGGAGTATGCTACTATGTTCCGCACCAAAATAGATATGAAGCAGATTGGTTACCGTCAAGAAGCTTCTAAAGTTGGAGGGATAGGTTCTTGCGGAAGAGAGCTTTGCTGCTCTACGTGGCTTACAGATTTTCGTTCGGTTAATACCAATGCGGCTCGTTATCAGCAGTTAAGCATCAATCCTCAAAAGTTAGCTGGGCAGTGTGGTAAACTTAAATGCTGTCTCAATTTCGAGCTAGATAGCTATCTAGATGCCTTAGATGCGTTTCCTTCTACTAATACTACTATCAATACCGAAAAAGGTAAAGCATTTTGCATCAAAATAGATGTTTTCAAAAAGAAAATGTGGTTTGCTTATGTAGAAAATTCTATGATGTGGTACGATTTAGATGTAGATGAAGTGAAAAAACTTATTAAGCAGAATAGAGAAGGGAAACAAGCTCAGCCTTTAGAAGAACTTAAAAGTCAAACGCTTCCAAAAGAGGTGCAGAGTGTGGATCTTATTCAAGAAGATAGTATAGATAGATTTGAGAAAAAAGATAAGTCTAAGAGAAAAAATAAAAGACGAAATAGTAATAATGAGGGAGGGAAATCTCAGAGCAATAATAAAAACCCTCAGAATAATCCAAATAAAGAGGTAGGAAGTAATGAGGCTAAGAAGCCTCGTCCAAAACATAAAAATAAAAGAAAACCTAACCCAAGAAATACAAATAATGACAAAGGTTAATGTTTTTTGGATAATGTTAGCGTTGTTCTCTTTAACTTCTTGCTTGTCGTTTGGAGATGAAGAGGTTAAGATGAATGACCTTAACGGAGTGTGGCATAAAAATAACCCGCAAAAATTTGAGTTTGAAATAAAAGATGCTCAGAATCCTAAAAATATTATCTTTGTTATACGAAATAATAATGATTATCCTTTTAGTAACCTTTATATCATTAGTAAGATAAGTAAGGGGAATCAGGTTTTAGGGAAGATAGATACTCTAAACTATGTGTTAGCAATGCCAAATGGAGAATGGGTAGGCAGTGGTTTTGGTTCTACAAAGGAAATATTATTTCAATATAAGGTTAATTATAAATTTCCTGAAAATGGAGTCTATAACATAGAGCTTAAACAAGCGATGAGAAAAGATACTTTAAAGGGAATAGAAGATATAGGGGTAACAATCCAATCACTAAAATAGAATTTAATTAAGATGACTTCTGATAAAAATCAAAAACAAACCTTTCCTCTTCCTCCCAAAAAAAAGAAGAAGAATAACGGATATAGAAAATGGATTAAGTTAATATGGCTAGGTTTAGTGGGCTTTGTAGTAGGTGTAGCAGCTTTGTTTTTTGCAACCTCTCAAGGTCTTTTAGGAGAAATGCCAGATGTACAAGATTTGGAGAATCCTGATATTTATGTAGCTTCGGAGATTATCTCTTCAGATGGGGTAACTTTAGGTAAATTTGAAATGGAGAAAACAGATCCTATTACCTATAAAGATATGCCTCCTCATTTAATTTATGCTTTACAAGCTAAAGAAGATGAGAGATTTAAGGAACATTCAGGGATAGATTTAAAATCCATACTTAGGGCTATTCGTTTTGGAGGTGATAGAGGTGGAGGTTCTACCATTACCCAGCAGTTGGCAAAACTTTTATTTACTAAAAAAGCGTCCACTAATAAGTTTAGAAGGATTACCCAAAAACTTAAAGAATGGGTAGTGGCGGTAAGCCTTGAAAAGCGTTATACCAAAGAGGAAATCATTACGATGTATTTCAATAAGTTTGATTTTACATACAACGCTCATGGTATAGAAATGGCGTCAAAGATTTACTTTAATAAGAAAACAAAAGATTTAACACTTCCTGAAGCTGCTATGTTTGTAGCGATGTTGGAAGCACCTGTGGCTAATAATCCGCTTCGTAATGAGGAACGAGCTAAGAAGAGGAGAGATGTGGTACTTAAGCAGATGCTAGAAACAGGCTACATAGACCAAGCAACTTACGAAAAGGCAATTGCACAGCCATTGGTGGTGAATTATACTCCAATTAAAAATATTACAGAAGGAAATTCTGCTTATTATAAATATTATCTTCGAAAAGAAATCGCTCAGTATCTAAAAGATTATGAGAAAAAGACAGGTAAGTCGGTTAACTTGTTTAGAGATGGGCTCAAGATTTATGTAACATTAGATTCTAGAATGCAGAAGTATGCAGAGGAAGCTATTAAAGAGCATTTAACTCAACTTCAAAAATCTTTTGATGCAGAGCAGAGAAGAAATCCTAGTCGACCGTTCTATAAGGTAAGTAAAGACCGTCAAAATAGAATTATGATGAGGGCGGTTAAGCGTACAGGGCGTTATCAGCAGCTTTTAGCATCAGGTATGCCAGAAGACTCTATCCTAATGGAGTTCCATAAGCCTACTAAGCTAACCCGATTTACATGGAATGGAGAAGAAGAAGTTGAAATGTCTCCTTGGGATTCTATCCGTTATCATAAGCAAATTGCTCAGGCTGGATTAATGTCTATGGATCCATCTACGGGAGATATTAAAGCTTGGGTAGGAGGTATAGATTGGCAACATTTTCAGTATGACCACGTAAGACAAGGTAAAAGACAGGTGGGGTCAACATTCAAACCATTTGTTTATGCTGCTGCTATTATGAATTTGGGAATGACGCCTTGTACACCTATTTCTAATGCAACATATACCAAGGGAAGCTGGAGAGTTTTAGGCTCTGGAGGTTCGCTTACTCTTAGAGATGCTTTAGCTCATTCTAAAAACCCTGTAGCTGCAAGGCTTATAGAATCTGTGGGAGTAGATAATGTGATTCAGTTAGCTAGAGATTTAGGAGTTGAGAGTGATATTCCTAGAAACAATACAATTGCATTAGGTTCTTCCGAAATTACAATATACGAAATGCTTGGAGCATATAGTACTTTTGCTAACTTTGGTAACTATGTGAAACCTGAGATGATATGGCGTATAGAAGATGCTAATGGTAGAGTAATAACGGAAGTAAAATCTGAGCTAAAGGAGATAATGAATGAGAAGTATGCTTATTCTATGATTGATTTGATGAAAGGTGTGTCTGCTTACGGTACGGCATCTGGAGAGTTAAGAAGAAAAGGTATTAGTGCAGGTGTTGAAATAGCAGCCAAAACAGGTACAACTAACGATAACTCAGATGGTTGGTTTATAGGTGTGGTGCCAAAACTAGCCACAGGTGTTTGGGTTGGTTGGGAAGATAGAGATACTCACTTCTGGAGTACAGGTGAAGGGCAAGGTGCTAAGATGGCATTACCTATATGGGCTCTATTTATGAAGAAAGTATGGGCGAATAAGAGTCTGAATATATCTCCAGAGGAAAAATTTGTAAAACCTTCGGATTGGACTAACGGTTGTGATGATCTTAGAGGTATGGGAGGCTATGGCGACGAAGGAGGGCTACAAACTTTAGATGAGTTAAGAAACCCTAAACCAGTAGAGGCTAAGCCTAAAGGCTCTTCTACAGGGCGGGAAGAAAATATAAATGAGAAATTAAACTCTTCAGAGGAAATAGATTTTAATCAATAAGGAAAAGTAAATGTATAATAAAAATCGCTCTTAGAAATTTCTAAGAGCGATTTTGCTTGATACTACCCAGTAAAAATAAAGCGAGAGATAGTATTTATAATTCCAAATTGAATTATATTCAAAGCGAGTATTAGGTTTTACAGTGTCCTTTTTATTTTATAAGTTATATTTCTAAAAGAATCTATTAGCTTAGCGTTAATTTGTAGAATGGTCTGAATTTAGGCTTTTGGATTATTTTAGTTTTATAAAAGACTAATTTAGTCTAATAATTACACTTTTGTGTAGCAGTATATCTTATATATCATTATAAATTTGCAGAAAAAAATGCAAAGATATACTAGAAATAGAATTTATATAAGTCCTGAGGAGCAGGAAAAAATTAAACTAGCTCCTATATTAATAGGAGGGTGTGGATTGGGAAGTAATATTGCAGAGTGTATACTTAGGTTAGGTTTTGAAAACATTACAATTGTAGATGGCGATAATGTAGAGCTCTCTAATCTTAATAGGCAAAACTATATCAATGATGATATTGATAAATTGAAAGCCAATCAACTTTATGAAAGGCTTATGAATATTAATCCGAAAGCGAATATTAAGGTAATTACTGAATTTATTAAGGAAGATAATTTAGAATCTATTTTGGAAGGTCATTTTATAGCCGTTAATGCTTTAGATTTTACTAGTGATATTCCAATTCTTTTCGATAAAAAGTGCCAAGAAAAAGGAATTTTTGTGATTCATCCATATAATTTGGGTTGGGGTGGTTTAATAACTGTTATTAAACCAAATGGCTTAACATTAGATTTATTGACTAAAAATAAAGAGGACTTTAACGAGTTGGAAGTAGTGGAATATGTAGCGACTTATTCTCGATTTTGGAACAATCCTAAAAAATGGCTAGAAGATATTATTGAAAAGTATAAGAATGAAGAGGAAACTCAGACACCCCCACAACTTGCTGTAGCTTCTTGGATTGTATCAGGTATGTGTGCAAATGTGATGTATGATATTGTTACAGAGAAACCTTATAAGGTTTTTCCAGAATTTTATTTCCTTTCTACAAAAAACGATTAAATCAGTTTATTAATTTTAGCATAAGACAACGCTTCCGAAATACTCTGAACATTAAATTTATCAAATATTTTTCTTCTATGAAATTTCACAGTATCGGAGCTTACAAATATTTTTTCGGCTATTTCATTGATGGTAAAACCTCTAGCAGAGAGTTCTAAAATATTAAACTCTCTTTCGGATAGTTTTACTTTTTGCTCTTTTTCCCAAATATTTGTATCAAGATTAAACTTCCAAAAATCCTCGCTTCCCTGTTTACTTATAATGATGTTGCCTTCAGTTTGATTAGACGAAAGAGCTACCAAGCACATTGCTTTCCATATTTTACCTTTTTCGTTGAGGAAAATAGGAGTCAGTTTATGGTTAATAAGTACAAGTTTATTTCTTTCATTGATGAGATGAAAATCATATGAAATAGTGTATAATTTTCTCTCTTCTATAGGAATTCTTTCATAGAAAGAAAATCCTACTTCGTTAATTTTCATTAAAAGATCCAAGTCCTCTTTTTTTACATTTCTAAAATAGAAAGCATATCCTAATTCCTTTACTTCTTGTGAGGAAAGCCCACAGAGAAATAGCGGATTATTAGAAACATATTCAAAAGATTGATTTTGATAGTCAATAACATAGATGCTTTTGTAAGACAGTCTTGCAAAGGCATCTACTACGGATATATAATCTTTCAGTTGTTCTAAATCATTATCAGATAAATGATGAAATGTATTTCTATCATCAAAAAAACTATTGATACCTTCCATACTACACTTTTGTTTAAAAAATATGAATAATAACAAATATAAACAAAAGTGTAGTAATTTACATAGATGGTAATAATAATTTTATCAAAAAATAATAACAATGAAATATATTGAATATGATTTTTTTGATAAAAATCTTGTGGATTTTGTTGTAAGAGAAAATTATAAGCATCACCACTATTCGTGTGAAGAAGATATAATGAATAATGAAATAAGTCAAATATGTGAGGAAGAACAATCTTATGAAGGAAAGAAAACATTTGTTATTACAGATGAGAAAGGGGAAATAACAGGGACTATCCGTGTGATTAAATGGAATTATAAAGACATACTACCTATTCAAAAAATATTTAATATTAGTCCGATTGATTTAATATTAGATGATGTGTATGGAATTTATCATATAGGAAGGTTTGCTATAAGTAAAGAGAGAAACCACAGTGTTAATACATTTAAAACCCTAATGATGTTGGCAATAGATGAGGTGGTAAAGGAAGAAAAATCATTTGCTATAGCAGAATGTGATGCAAAGTTACTGAGAATAATTAATAGGTTAGGAATAGAGACAATTATATTGTCTGAATCAGTGAATTATATAGGTTCAGAAACAATTCCTATTTTATTATCGTATAGTGGATTGTTAAATTTTTACAATAACAACATATATTTATTGAATAAACTAAACAAAAGTGTAGTTTTATGATAAAAGGTTAATAACTACACTTTTGTTTAGTGATGTTTTAAAAAGCAAAAACTACCTTTGTAGTGTAAAAATGAAAGAATAATATTCAGTAGCTACGGATTGCGAGGTTTTACCCTCAAAGAAAAAAAGTAAATAGTGGAATTATGTTGACACGAAAAAATTAACATAAGGTCGACAGAAGCTCAAGACCATATGGAGCATAGTAAACTAAATTAAAAATTAAAAATTAAAAAAAAAGAAAAAATGAAAAAATCATTCTTGTTAATGCTGTTTTTATTATCAACAGTATGTGTGTATGCTTACTCTACAAAGCATTTTAAACCAGTGGTAAAAGGTATAGAGGATAAGGTTACAAATATTTATTCCTCTGGCAAGAAAACCGTGTCTGAAACACGAAAAGTAAAAGATATAGACGGGAAAAAGGTTTTAATTACCTTGGGAATGGATGCGCAAAATAAAATAAGTTTTGTGTCAGTGAAAGGAGAAATATCTAAGCAAAATGCTTCCAAAATGCATGATTTAGCAGTGGCAGGGACTTGCCTTACAGATTGTACTAGGGATAACAAATGTTCTGACAAATCAACTTCTGTAGGTGTAGGGGTTTGTGTAGGAGAGTGTGCTATTGATTGTATTGCAGCTCAATTTTAGAACAATTTTATAATGAAAGAGATTGTCTAAATCTCTTTCATTATACTTTTCAAAAATTGGATAATAAATTTAAAAATAGATTGTCTCATGCTTATTCATGTTAAAAGTTTCTCGTACAACAAGGAGATTGTTTTACAAGATATTATTCTTAATGTTAAAGAAAAAGAAAAGTTATCTATCGGTGGAAGAAATGGCTGTGGGAAATCTACATTGCTTAATATCATTTGTGGTAAGCTAGAAGGAGATATTGAAATTAAGAATCCCCTTTCAATGGGGTATTATGGAGGGCATATTTCTCTAAACAAAGATTTGTCATTAGCTAATCATAAAGATTTATTTAAAGATGAATTGTTGCTAGATATTTTTCAGAATCTAGTATTTGGTTTGGAGTTTAAATCTTTTTATAATACTAAGATAAAAAATTTATCTCAAGGGAATATAGTAAAGGCACATATGGTATTTATTCTTTCTCTAAACAGGGAAATATTTATTTTGGATGAACCTACTGAAAACTTAGATAATGTTTCTGTAGATTATTTATCAAACTTCATTAGACAATCCGACAAAAGATATATTATTGTTTCTCACGACCGTCACTTTGTATCCAAAACTTGTGAAAATCATTATATGATTAATGAAAAAACACTGCAAAAATATGAAATCAATTAAACTATTCTTCGCATCCAGATATAATGTTGTTTCCATTACTATAGTGTCTATATTGCAGTATTTACTCTATTATTTTTTCTTGGATATTAGCAGTAGCAATCATAAAAACAACATTTTTTTTCAATCTAATATAGTTTCTATCCTCAGCTTTTCATTCTATATGTTCATTTTTTATAAATTATTTAGTGATGGCTATTACCGACTTATTGCTATTAATTTTTCGAAAAATAAGAGTATTGGTATTGTTTATACGGATATTTTAAGGATATTACTTATTGGTGTTTTTAGTTGGATGCTTGTTTATTGCATATCCATCCTTATTTATTACGGAAAGTCAAACTTTGATTTTGAATATATAAAAAAGTATTTTATTTACTTTGTGCTGTTTCAGTTGTTTCTCTCTCTCTTTGCTTATTATTTGATGTCTATAAAACCAAGTGTCTGGACTGTTTTCATTAGTATAGGGTATCTGTTTTTTGAAGATACTATTGTGATGATGAATAAAGATACAATCGGGAATTATCTACCAAAAGAAAGCTTTGTAAGATTGTTTACAGAAAACTCTATACTAACTATTTCTGTTAGTTTGGTATATATATCTATATTGTTATTATTAATTTATAAAAAAAACTATAAAAGGATTTAATTATGAGGAATTTAATTATATTAGTTTTAGTGTTGGCATTTGAGAATATATTTTCTCAATACAGATTTGTTTATCGTATAGATTTCAAGATTGACTCCCTGAATAAGGATTTCGTTCAATCAGAAAATTTTAATTTGGACATTACCAGTAATGGGTCTGTTTTTTACCCAGAAGTTTTTTCAGAGTGGGCTTCTATTTATCAAAATAATGGGTCTGTAAGCAAAAGTAAGCTCCCAGAAACTAAATTAGATTATATGATACAGAAGAATTATAAAGATGGAGAAACTTATTTCAGAGAAATGATTGGAGCAAACTTGTATGAAATGCGTGAACCACGAAAAATTACTTGGAAACATTCTAATGAAACACAGCAATATAATAATTATAAAGTGAAAAAAGCAACTACTACTTTTGCTGGAAGACAATGGGAAGCGTGGTTTTCAGATGAATTCCTTGTTAATGATGGACCGTATAAATTTAAGGGATTGCCAGGTTTGATTTTGAAGATAAAAGACACGCACTCAGACTACGAAATCTTTCTTGTGGAAGTGAAGAAAATAGACCATCCGCTTACCTTTGATTTTTTTAATCATATAAGAATTAAGACTCTGAGTATAGACTATGATGCCTATATCAAAAAGAATCAAAGTTTTAAAGAAAATCCAGCATTAATGTTTATAGAAATGGGTATCCAGTTGCCGCCTGAAGAAATGAAAAAGTTTTCAGAAGCCCGTAAAAGTATAAATGCTAAACAAAATAATAAGATAGAACTATCCTATTAATTTCTGATATTGTCCTAAAAGGTATTTGAAAATCAAACTTTATTATTTTTGAAATAGGATGGAAACCAAAAAACAAATACACACTTTTTAAGATAATCCCTTTTATCTTAAAAAGTTTTTTATTACAAAACTTATTTGTTTTTAGTGAAATGTCTTAGAGAGCGTCAGTACAGAAAATCATGTACTTCACTGGAGTAGCAGATTTAAAGTAGCTTCTTATATTTCTTAAATCACTTGCAGCAGCTTCTTTAGTAAAATAACTACCTGCTAATACTTTATAATTTGGTCTAAGAGAAGCATCTAGCTGTACTTTTATATATGGGAATCTTCTTCTAAAGTATTGAGCAACTTCGTCCGCTTCATCCTTACTTTTTACTACCACGAGTTGTATTTTGTAACCTAATATTCTAGGATTCTTTCTGCAAATTTCAGCGTTAGATAAATTTTTATTGGAGTTTGTTGTGTTAGAAGAGGCTGTATGGTCAGATTTCTCTGTTTTCTTCACCGTACTTTCTTTTGTTGCACACCCTTTTTCTAAATTATCTAGCAGAGAACTAATGTTTTTATCAGTAGTGATACTAAGCTCTGTACCTTCTAATGTATCTTTTTTTATAACCGTATTTTGTGCATTACAAAAAGAAAAGGCAAGAAAGAATAAAGCATAAAAGCTTGAGTTTATTAATTTTTTCATTTGAAATTGTTAAAAATATTCGGCAAAAATAGTAAAAGTAAAAAATATACCAAGTGCCAAAATTTAAAAAGAAGGTTGAGTAGTTTAGAATAATTATAAATTACTTAAATATGACAATTTACACCCATTCTAGTCTGTTAAATTTGTGTTAATGTCTTATTTTTGCCCAACTGAATATAAAATTCATTTTTATTAATAACCCAAGATTATATAAATGATTAGTTGGAGAAAGCATTACAAAAAGGGATTGATAGCTATAGGATTATTGCTATCAACTAGTGCTTCTGTGTATTCACAGGATGCTGCAAGTGGAGACCCAAAGAATGGGGAAACGCTTTTTAAAACCAATTGTGCTGCCTGTCATGCGTTGGATAAACAAATGGTAGGTCCTGCTCTGGGAGGTGTGGTTGATAGGCTGCAAACCGAGCAAGGGCTGGGGGCAGATTGGTTACATAAGTGGATAAAAGATAATAAGGCGCTTAGAGAGTCTGGAGACAAGTACGCTAACGAGGTCTTTGAGAAATTCAATAAGACGGAGATGACGGCGTTTCCTAGTCTCTCCGAGAAGGATATTGATGATATACTAGCGTATACCACAAACCCTCCTGTTGCTGAGCAACCTGCTCCTGATGCTGGAACGGAGGCTAATAATCTAGATGCTATAAAGAAGGCACAACAGGAGCGTACTAACTCTACAATAGTTTTAGTATCATTACTATTTATTGCAGCGTTATTAGTTTGGTTATTGCTAAGACTTAGACAGTTGGTTAAACTTAGCCAAAGTGATGAGTTGTCAGAACTTAACGCTACAAGAACTCAGTCTTTTGGTGAACTTTACCAGAAGTATCACTATGTAGGTAAGGGTATTTTAGCCGTGTTGGCTGTATTGGCGGTTTATGGTGTTTGGAACTGGCTGATGTGGGTAGGTGTTTATAAGGGGTATAAACCTGAGCAGCCTATCTATTTCTCTCACAAAATTCACGCAGGCGAAAATAAGATAGACTGTCAGTTGTGTCACTCAAGTGCTAAGTATGGTAAGGTTTCAGAAATTCCTTCACTTAATGTTTGTATGAACTGTCATAAAAATATTTCAGAATATAAAGGTAACTATATTGAACCTGGTAAATCTAAAGAATTCTATACTGCTGAAATTAAAAAGATTTACGCTGCGGTTGGTTGGGATGAAACTACTCAGTCTTATACAGGTAAAACTCAACCTGTGGAATGGGTGAGAATCCACAATATGCCTGATTTTGTTTACTTTAATCACGCACAGCACGTAGTAGCTGGAGAGGCAGCTATTAAAAAGGCTAAAAATGTAGATGTGGTTTGTAAGGCTTGTCACGGTGCTATAGATACTATGAATGTAGCTAAAATGGCAAATGATTTCACTATGGGATGGTGTATCGACTGTCATAGAAGTACAGAAGTAGATATGAATAACGATTACAACAAAGAGTATTTCAAAAACTTACATGATAAGTTGAAAAAACAGTACGGCGAAGGCACTAAAATTACAGTAGATGCTATCGGTGGACTAGAGTGTGGTAAATGTCATTATTAATAACAGAAAACTAGAAGTATCAAAATGGCTTCAAATAAAATACAATTCAGAAGTATTCACGAATTAAAAGACCCAACGCTTAATAATAAGTTGGCTCAAAAGGAGTTTCAGAACGAAATTCCAGTAGATGAGTTTTTGGGCAATGATGATAAGATGAATAATTCCGGAACGAGTAGAAGAGACTTTCTTAAGCTATTAGGATTCTCTACTGCTGCGGTTACTTTAGCTGCGTGTGAGTCTCCGGTAATTAAAACAATTCCTTATGTTGTAAAACCTCATAATATTATTCCGGGGGTGCCTAACTACTTTGCGTCTTCATTCTTTGATGGATATGATTTTGCAAGTGTTTTGGTAAAAACAAGAGAAGGAAGACCTATCAAAATAGAACCGAATCCAGTAGCAGGTTCTTTGGGTAAAACTAACGCTAGAGTTCAGGCAGGATTGTTATCACTGTATGATAATGATAAATTAAAACAGCCGAAGCTAGATGGTAAAGATGAAACTTTTGATAAAGTAGATGATTTTGTTATCAAAGGATTGGAGGAAGCTAAGGCTTCAAACAAGAAAATTGTTTTATTATCTCACTCTTTTGCGAGTCCTACTTTTAAGAAGTTATTTGGCGATTTCAAAGCAAAATATCCTAATGCAGAATTAGTAACATATGATGCTATACCTTACGCAGCAGCTTTAGATGCAGCAGAAGAGGTTTTCGGACAAAGAGCGTTACCTGTTTATGATTTGTCTCAGACCGAATTGGTAGTATCTTTCCAAGCAGATTTCTTAGGAGATTATAATGCAGGGTCTTTAGAGACTTCTTATGCAGTTGCTAGAAAACCAGGCGCTAATATGCTTCGTCATATTCAGGTAGAGTCTAATATGTCTCTTACTGGAGCTAACGCGGATACTAGGTTGAGAATGAAACCTAGCGAAGTTTATAAGACATTGGTAGAGGTTTACAACGGACTTAATGGTTCTACTTCTAACCAAGTAGCTGCTAAGATTGTTACAGAACTTAAGGCAAAAGGAAGCAAAGCTGTTGTATTTGCAGATGGTTCTAAAGCTGCTTATGTTTTAGCTCATTTAATTAATCAGAAATTAGCTTCTGTAGCGTTTACAGGAAACGCTAATTATCTAAAAGAATATAACGCTCAGAGATTTAACGAGTTTATAACTTGGCTTAACTCTGGTCAGGTAGGAGTACTTATTTCTAATAATGTTAACCCTATCTATTCTCACAAAACAGGTGCTAAGCTTAAGGAAGCTATTAAGAAAGTACCTTATCATGTAGCTGTAACACAGAAGAAAGATGAGATGTATCAAGTAGCTAAAGCAGCTATTCCTGTTGCTAATTGGCTAGAGTCTTGGGGAGATATAATGCCTGAGACAGGAGCATACTCTTTAATGCAGCCTACAATTCAGAAAATTTATAAATCAAGACAGATAGAAGAGTCTTTATTAGTTTGGACTAATGGTAAAAATCATCCTGCTAATAACTACTATGCTTATCTTAAGGCTAATGCCTCTACTATTTTAGGAGAAACTTCATTCAATAAAGGTTTATATAATGCATTTAATAGTGTTGCTGCAGGTAGTACTTTATCGTATGCAGGAGGTAATGCAGGTGGAGCAGTAGCAGAGCTATCACAATTCAAATCAAGTGATTTAGAATTGGTGCTTTATACAAAAACTTCTATGGGAGACGGTACTCAAGCCAATAACCCTTGGCTACAAGAGTTACCAGACCCTATTTCTAGATTATCGTGGGATAACTATTTAACGGTATCTCCTAAAGACGCGGAAAGACTAGGGTTAGAAAACGAGCTTAACGGAAGAATGCAGTTAGATGGTTCTAAAGTTAATGTTACCGTTAATGGAGTTACTATAGAAAATGTACCTGTATTCATTCAACCAGGACAAGCAGATGGTTCTGTTGGGTTGGCTTTAGGATACGGTAAAAAAGACTCAGGAAAAGTAGCTGAGACAGGTGTTAATGCTTATCCTTTATTTGACGGATATAACTTAGCGGTTTCTAATGTTAAAATAGAGAAAGTTTCTGGTGAGCACGAATTTGCTGGAATGCAGCTTCAAAATACCTTAATGGGTCGTTATGAAATTGCTAGAGAAGTTTCTTTAGATACATTCCTTAATGTTCCTTTTGATGATCACCTTAAAGGTTGGAATAAACCTTTGGAATACCACACTATCAATGGTGCTTTACCAGCAGGTAAAATTACGCTTTGGGATGCTTATGATGATACAGATGGTCCACACTTTAATTTATCAGTAGACTTAAATGCTTGTACTGGTTGTGGAGCTTGTGTAATTGCATGTCAAGCAGAAAACAATACGCCAGTAGTAGGTAAAGAAGAGGTAAGGATGTCTAGAGATATGTACTGGTTGAGAATAGACCGTTACTACTCTGCAAAAGAGAAAATTGAGGTTAAAGAAGGTATAGACAGAGGTCTAGATGTTCCTAACCTTTATGATATTCTTATCCAGCCAAATGAAAGTCCAGATGTGATTTTCCAACCAGTGATGTGCCAGCATTGTAACCATGCACCTTGTGAAACGGTTTGTCCAGTAGCTGCGACTTCTCACGGTAAGCAAGGACAAAACCAAATGGCTTACAACAGGTGTATTGGTACTAGATATTGTGCAAACAACTGTCCGTACAAAGTAAGAAGATTCAACTGGTTTACTTACAACTTGAACGATAAGTTTGATTTCAATATGAATAATGACTTAGGAAGAATGGTACTTAATCCAGATGTTGTAGTAAGAACTAGAGGGGTTATGGAGAAGTGTTCTATGTGTATCCAAATGACACAAAGTACAATTCTAGAAGCTAAGAAAGATGGTAGAAAAGTACAAGATGGAGAGTTCCAGACAGCTTGTTCTAAGGCTTGTTCTACAGGAGCTATGACTTTCGGTGATATGAATGATAAGTCTTCTAAAGTAAGAGAGTTATTCAAAGATGAAAGAAGATACTTCCTACTAGAGGAGATAGGAACTAAACCGAATGTATTCTATCATACTAAAGTTAGAAATAGAAAAGAAGAAGAAAATAAAATTTAATTATAAATAGGTAAAAAATGTCAGGACATTACGAAGCTCCAATTAGGGAACCTTTAATTATAGGGCATAAGACTTATCACGATATTACAGAAGATATCGTAAAGCCTATAGAAGAAAGAGCAGGTAAGTTATGGTGGGCGTCTTTATACGCAGCCTTAGTGTTATTCATTTATGGGTTTGGCTGTATAGCTTATACCATTGGTACTGGTATCGGTGCTTGGGGACTCAACAGAACTATCAACTGGGGTTGGGATATTACCAACTTCGTATGGTGGGTAGGTATCGGGCACGCAGGTACACTTATATCAGCTGTACTCTTACTATTTAGACAAAGATGGAGAATGTCTGTGAACCGTTCCGCTGAAGCGATGACTATCTTCGCGGTAGTTCAGGCAGCTATTTTCCCAGTAATACATATGGGTAGAGTTTGGGTTGGTTATTGGGTATTCCCAATACCTAACCAGTTCGGTTCTCTTTGGACAAACTTTAACTCTCCTCTACTTTGGGACGTATTTGCTATCTCTACCTATTTCTCTGTATCAGTAGTATTCTGGTTTATGGGACTTATTCCTGACTTTGCAATGATTAGAGATAGAGCTAAAACACCATTTACTAAGAAAATATATACAATATTAGCTTTTGGTTGGGGTGGTAAAGCTAAGCACTGGCAAAGATTTGAAGAACTATCACTTGTGTTAGCAGGTTTGGCAACACCTTTGGTATTCTCGGTACACACTACGGTATCTTTTGACTTTGCTACTTCGGTAATTAAAGGTTGGCACTCTACTATTTATCCTCCTTACTTCGTAGCGGGAGCTATCTTCTCAGGGTTTGCAATGGTACAAACTCTATTATTAGTAGCTAGAAAAGTATGCCACTTAGAGGAATATATCACAATGTATCATATTGAGATAATGAACATCGTTATCATCGTAACAGGTGGTATGGTAACTGTGGCTTATGCAGCAGAGTATTTCATCGCTTGGTATTCTGGAAGTCGTTATGAAGACTTTGCATACTTAACACCAGGAGCAGCTACGGGACCTTATTGGTGGGCGTTCTGGGCACTAATTATATGTAACTTAGTGATTCCTGCATTATTCTGGTTCAAGAGAGTAAGAACTAATATTTTTGCAACATTCATTATTGCATTAGTAATTAACATAGGTATGTGGTTTGAGCGTTTTGATATCATTGTTATTAACCTTTCTAGAGACTATCTACCTGGTTCTTGGACAATGTTTAAGCCAACCATTATTGATGTGGGCGTTTACTTAGGAACTATCGGGTTCTTCTCTGTATTGTTCTTATTATACGCTAGAACATTCCCTGTAATTGCACAGGCTGAATTGAAGAGTATTTTGAAAATTTCAGGTGAAACTTATAAAGCAAAAGAAGGAGATGAGCACCACTAAAAGAATATATGGACTTTACGGCGATGATGATGATTTAATGCACGGCGTAAAGGCTTTCAGAGAAAGAGGTATTGAAATAGAGGAGGTTTATACCCCTTTTCCAGTACACGGTTTAGATAAGGCACTAGGTTTAAAGAAAACTAGAATTTCAGATGCCGCATTCATCTACGCAGTTTATGGTGTAATGATAGGAGCTCTTACAACATGGTATACTATGAACCATGATTGGCCTCAAAACATAGGTGGTAAGCCAGCTTTTGACTGGGCTCATAACATGCCAGCTTTTGTGGTACCAATGTTTGAGTTAATGGTATTTTGTTCGGCTCACTTGATGTCCCTTACTTTCTTATTCAGAAATAAGATGTACCCAGGAGCTAAGCCACAAAACCCAGATCCAAGAACTACAGATGATAAGTTTATGATGGAGTTTGTGTCTTCTGATGTAGAGACTATTAAACAACTTCTTATAGACACAGGAGTAGAAGAAATAACTGTAAAAGATGCTTAAAATGAAGAAAAATATTTTTAAATTATCAGGTATCTTTGGTGTGTTAGCAATAGTTTTGAATTCTTGCGGACCTAAAGAAAATCCACCATTGGTGTATTTCCCAGATATGTATTTTCCAGTGGCCTATGATCCGCTAATGAAAGCAGCAGATCCTTATTCTAAGCATGAGAATGAAATTCCTGCTTTTGTTAAGAATAATGGTGCTACGGCTTTAACAACAGTAGAGGGAACTGTATCTCAGAATCCAGAAGGTTTAGCAGAAAGCACTCCTGGTGCTACAATGACAGCAGATGAGTATAATGCAGGGTATGATGCATCAAAAGCAATAGTGGAATCTCCACTAAATCCAGCAAATAAAGCTAAAGATTTAGCAAGAGGAAAGCATTTATATGAAATAACTTGTGCTGCTTGTCATGGTACAGCTGGAGATGGACAAGGACCAATAGTTCAGTCTGGAGCTTACTTGGGAGTGCCTAAGTATGCGGATAGACAAATTACAGTAGGATCTGTTCACTATGTATTAACTTATGGTAGAAATGCTATGGGATCTTATGCAGGGCAGCTAAAGCCAGGTGATAGATGGAGAGTTTCTATGTATGTAATGGATGCATTTAAAGGAGCAGCGTTGCCTGCACCAGCAGCAGCATCTACAGATCAAACAAAAAACAATACTAAATAATAAAACTAAAGAAAATGTATAGTTTTTCACCAAAATTAAGATTATATTCTATCGTATTCATCATTTTGGGATTGGTGCTTTTCGGTGCGGGGTATTTTATGAATCATGGAATAGATGATGCTAAAATAGAGCATATGATGGAAGCAGTACATGCTTCAGGACACCATAATCCTACTCATTCTAGTGAACTTGTAGGTCCTCAGGATCATGCAGCTCATTTGGAACACGCAAAAATGCAAGTGCACAATCAGCCTTTAGCAGCTATTCACTCTGTGGCGGTTTTCTTCTTCGGACTTAGTTGCTGTGTAATGTTTTTCTACTCAGTTCAGCATGCGGCTCATGCAGGGTGGTCTATTATCATTACTAGAGTAATGGAGGCTATTGGAGCTTACATTCCTTACGGTGGAGCGATTCTTATCGTTATAATGATTTTAAATGTAACTCATAATGGGCATCTTTTCCATTGGATGGATCCTGAACTTACAGATCCAAACAGCCCTCATTTTGATGTTATTTTATACGAAAAGAAGAAGTTTTTAAATATTCCTTTCTATGTTGTAAGAAATATTGCATATGTACTAGGAGCTTCTTTCTTCGCTTGGAAACTTAGATCTATGTCTAAGAAAGTAGATGAAACTAAATCTTTAAGAGATTACCAAATGCTTTATAGATGGAGTGTAGGTTATATTGCTTTCTTTGGATTTGCTTCTGCACTATGGGCATGGGATTGGTTGATGTCTATAGACCCTCACTGGTACTCTACTATGTATATTTGGTATTCTATGGTGAGTTGTTTAACAAGTGCTATAGCGGCTATTATCCTTGTAAGTGTTTATCTTAAGAAAAATGGTTTCTTACCACAGTTCAATGATAATCATTTGCATGATTTAGGTAAGTATCTTTTCGCTACGAGTATGCTATGGACTTATACTTGGTTTGCACAGTTTATGCTTTATTGGTATGCAAATGTACCTGAAGAAGTAAACTATTTCTTTGGAAGATTTGAGTACTATGCGCCAACTTTCCTACCGATGTTGATCCTTAACTTCTTAATACCTCTATTAGTAATGGTAAGTAGTAGTATTAAGAGAAACTATAAAGTGGTAACTACTATGGCAGTGATTGTAATTATTGGGCACATTGTAGATTACTTCAATATGGTAATGCCAGGAACAGTAGGTCCTCACTGGAATAACTTTACAGTTCTATTGCTAGTTTTAGGTTCTGTTTTGTTTGTAGTAGGTTTATTCGTATTCGTAACTATGACACAACTTTCTAAAATGAAGCTTATTCCTAAAGGAAACCCATACTTACATGAATCTGAAATTTATGAATATCCTTTCTAATTAGGAAAGGACTATAAAATAAAATTAAAATCCCGATGTATTTGTCGGGATTTTATTATTTTTGTGAAGATATAAATATTAAATAATGAATAGATTAAAACTACTACCAATACTTTTCTTGCTCCTCTTTATAGGTTGTAAAAAAGATCAAGTAGATGGTAGTAATATAAGAGCATTTCAGTCGAGTATCAATGATATGTCTTCGTCTTTAACTACGCTTGAACAAGTCAAGTTTAATGAGGCTCTATACATTCTTAAGACATTTGGAGTAGAAGAAGATGGCGATATACAAGAATTAAATGCACTGTCAAAATTACTTGATGGTAAGAAGGTGCCTGAAATTTTGGCAATGGCTAATGAGGTAGCGGCTAAAAATGAGTTAGAATGGTCTAGTACCTCGCCACCATCTTTAGGAAATATGAATATCTTCCAAAGTCAAGAGCCTACGACCATAGACCCTAATGATGTTAAGGCTTCGTCTATTAGTTTACAGATAAACCCTATTTCTGTTGATAGTGTGCTAGGTGCTAAAGCTTTGCAAGTTGTTCCGAGATTGATAGATACAAGGGGGAATTTGGTGGACTTTTCTAATGCAGGATTAGAGACAACATTGGAGGTTTACAGTAATGATTTAAAGCTGTTAACTTCTAAAAGACTGATGACGGATAATAATTTTAAAGGATTTTATGTAAATCTAGCATCTATCCCTCAAGAAAAAGTAACAGAAGGAGTAATAGATATTAAGGTAACTGTGAGAACGGCACAGAAGTTTTTACAAATGACAAGAAGAGGAATGTCTATAAATTCTAAAGTATTAAAACAACCTATAGTTGTAGAGGAAACAACTCCTGCGGAAAGTTTAGATGGGGAAATAAAAGAACAAGATGTAACAACAGCTCAACCAAAAGAAAACGCTCCTAAAGCTAAAACTGACCCTAAGGCTACGGTAAGTAAATTTTTAAACAACTTAGGAAGTAATAATTTAAAAGCCGCTTATGAGATTTCTTCAAATCCAAAGTGGGGTTCTTACGACCAGTTTTCTAATCCAACATCTGGTTTTGGTTCTGTAAAAAATATTACTGTAAAAAATATTTCAACTCAGTCTAGTTCCGATAATTCTGCAACAGTAAATGCAAGTTATAATGTAACGGATAATAATGGCAATACTTCGGCATTGGAGGTTACCTATACGCTTAAATCAGACGGAAATAGTTGGAAAATTACAAACTATAAAATTAATTCTACACAAAAACAATAGTGCTAATGGCAACTCAAGAACTCATTAAAAAATTAGAACAAACCATTGATAATATTCCAAACTTCCCTAAAGAAGGGATACAGTTTAAGGATATCACACCTATTTTTCTTAATCCAGAACTTTATGAAGAAGTCATAGATGATTTGGTAGAGTTCAGTAAAGGTAAGGTAGATGTAGTTTGTGGTATAGAGAGCAGGGGCTTCCTTTTTGGGATAGCTGTGGCGGTAAAGCTAGGAGTTCCTTTTGTTTTAATTCGTAAGAAGGGTAAGCTTCCTCCACCTTTTATTTCTCAAAAATACGATTTAGAGTACGGCTCATCAGAGATAGAAATGAAAGAGGGACAGTTAAAAGCTGGTGATAGAGTTCTAATTCACGATGACCTTTTAGCAACAGGTGGAACTACTGAAGCTGCAGCAAAACTAGTGGAGAAACAAGGGGCAAAAGCAGTACAATTTAGTTTCTTAATTGGGCTTAAAGCTCTTGGAGGAGAGGCAAAATTAAAGAAATTCAATTCAGAAATTTATCAGTTATTAGAATACTAAAGCACAGATTAAGTTTTGTGTATCAGAAAAGAAAAAACTAAATTTGCGGACTAAATAATAATCAAAATGTCAGGAAAATACAATAAATTAAGTGAAGAGCAGATAAAAGAAGGAAAAGAAACTGTGGAGATATTTCAGGAGCTAGATCAAACTGCACTAAAATCTGAAAAATTTTTGGAGAAGTATTCTAAATACTTGGTTGGTGTATTTGCTTTGGTGTTAGTGTCTATATTGGGATATTTTGCTTATCAACAATTTATAGTAGCTCCTAAAAATGAGGAGGCTACAAAAGGATATTTAGCAGCACAGAAAAACCTATCGGAGGGGAATAATGAGCTTGCATTAGGCGGTAAATCTGCGGCTAACCCAGGTTTTCTAGGAACATACCAAGAGTTTTCAGGTACTAAGGCAGGAAAACTTTCAGCATATAATGCAGGTCTTCTTAAATTTAAAGAAGGGAAATATCAAGAAGCTTACGATTTGTTAGATGCATTCAAGTCAGATAATAAAATATTGATGGCACTAAAATACGGTGCTATGGGAGATTGTCTGTCTAACCTTAATAAAGCTGATGATGCTATGGCACAGTATGATAAAGCATCATCTACATCTGATGACCCATTCACATCTTATTACTTCACAAGAAAAGCAGGGTTGGTGGCAATTTCTCTAAAGAAAAATGCTGATGCTAAAAAATATTTTGAAGCCATTGATGAGAAATATCAAGACTATGATGGTGGTGCTTCAGATGCTTATATAGAAATGGTAAAATATTACTAAATTTACATCATAACTCTAAAATAAAAAATATGGCAACTATTAATCTTTCTGATTATAAGCCACTCGATATTAAAAATGCCGATGAGTTCAACATCGGCATTGTTGTCTCTGAGTGGAACGATTTTGTAACTTTCAATCTTCGAGATGCAGCTATAGAAACACTACTCAAAGAAGGTGTGAAGAAAGACAAAATAAAAATTTACTATGTACCAGGTGCTTTTGAACTTAGCTATGCTGCCATGAGACTTTGTGCTAAACAACGCTACTTTGATGCTGTTATAGCAATAGGGTGTGTTATCAGAGGAGAAACGCCTCATTTTGATTATGTTTGCCAAGGCGTTACACAAGGCATTACAGCATGTAATACACAAACAGACACCCCAACAATATTCTGTGTGCTTACAGATGATACCAAAGAACAATCTATAGCACGAAGTGGAGGGAGTTTGGGTAACAAAGGTGTAGAGGCTGCTGTTACAGCTCTAAAAATGGTAGATTTTAAGAAAAATATTTAATCTAGATTAGTACTAAAATGAGATGGACTAATAATAGAGGTGATAATGTAGAGGACCGAAGAGGGAGAGGCGGTATGGTTGTAGGCGGTGGTCTAGGTATAGGAACCTTAATCATAGCTGCCATTGTATTCTTTCTAGGTGGCGACCCTTATTCAATTATAGGAAGCGGTGGTCTAGGAAGTACTCAACAAACGGAGCAGAGAGAGTTAACCCAAGAGGAATTACACGTAAGAGAATTTATTGAGATGTTAATTTTTGAAAATGATACTACTTGGCAGAAAATTTTTTCGGAAAATGGAATGCAATATCGGAAGCCTAAAGTAGTACTTTTTGAAAGCGTAACACAATCAGGGTGCGGGACAGCACAGTCTGAAATGGGACCATTCTACTGTCCTGCTGATGAAACTATCTATATGGATATGAGTTTTTTCTCAGAGCTTCAGAGTAGATTTGGTGCTAAGGTTACCGAATTTTCTGTAGCCTATGTTTTGGCACATGAGGTAGGGCATCATGTACAGACTATTTTGGGAACTACTCAAAAGGTGAATTCGCTTAGAGCTAGTGGGAGATATTCAGAAGCAGAGATGAATAGAGTGTCTGTAGCTACAGAACTTCAAGCTGATTTTTATGCAGGACTGTGGGCAAAAAAAACAGATGAAAGAGAAGGTATTTTAACACCAGGAGATATAGAGAGTGCAATCAGTGCTGCTGAGGCGGTCGGAGATGATAATATACAGAAACGAGGGCAGGGTTATGTTAACCAAGAAAGCTTTACTCATGGTAGTTCTGCTCAAAGGAAAGAATGGTTTATGAAGGGGTATGAGACTGGCGATATTCGTCAAGGAAATACCTTTGATGTCTTGCTAAAGTAATTTTATGAAAACATTAACTAAATTTTAGTATTGTTTGGGTAAGGTGGGTCTGGTTTTTGATACTATACCAAGCAAATAATATTAAAATGAAAAAAATACTTATCGCAATGTCATTCGTACTAGGATTGAGTACAGCTTACTCTCAACAAGTACAAGGTTCAGTAACATCTAAAGCTCAAGAAAAGGTTATGAAAAAGGAGCAAAAGATGCAAAGCCAGAAAAAAGATTTCAAAAAGGAATACTCTGAATCTGCTGAAAAAGGTAAAGAAGGAAAAGAGGTTTTTGAAAAAGGTGAACATAAAGGGAAGTTAAAAGCTGATGGCACACCAGATAAACGCTACAAAGAAAACCGTAAACTTAAAAAAGACGGTACCCCAGATAAGCGTTTTAAAGGTAAAGAAAATGATAAAGAATAGGGAGCTATTTCTTTAAAAAGAGTAAGGTTCGGTTGTGAAACAGCCGAACTTTTTTGTGTACATATATTTTATTCCTGTATTTTAAGACGTATCTTTGAGGTGTTATAATTAAATGCTGGAAAATGAAAAGAGATTTATATATTGATTTTGCAAAAGGCTTAGCAACTTTATCCATTATCTTTATCCATACCACTTTTTGGAGTGGTCAGTATTATATTCCTACGGAACTTAGAGTATTGTCATTGTTATTTGATGTTCCTATTTTCTTTGCACTTAGTGGTCTTACCTCTGGCGGGAATGTAGAAAAAACATTGTATAGGCTACTTAAACTCCAGGTAACCTATATGATTTTTGTAACATTGTTATTTTTTGTAGACTATTTCTTTAAAGTTTTTGGGCTTTATTTTTTTGGTCTAGAGAGTTTGAAAAACTTTTATGCTACTTTTGGAAGCAAGTTTGTACCACAATCCATAGCTTATTTTCCTCAATGGGAAAATTTAGGAAATTGGTATTTACATCAATATTCTACTTGTGATACTTTTCCAGTAGTTATGGGTAGTTTTTGGTATCTTAAAGTCTATTATATTTTGACGGTACTTGGGGTACTAATACTTAGGTTTTTCCAGCAACATATCAATTGGTTTATAGTCCTATGTTTTGGCTTAACTTTATTGTTTAATATTTTTCCACATTATTATCCAACAGGTCAGGTAGGGTATGTTTCTTTTTATCTTGGTGTATTTCTAGTGGCTTATAAAATGAGAGGTAAAAGAATAAAAAACAGTCATATTCCTCTACTGTATGGAGCTTTAGCTCTAGTTTTAGTTTGGCTGTTTTGGTTCTATGGAACGGATATTTTCTATAAAATCAATAAACAAAAATTCCCGCCAAAAATACCGTATATTATATGGTCTTTTCTTTCGTTAATAACGGTGTTTGTACTTTATAATAGGCTTAAAATTACTAAAGATAATTTTATAAACTATATTGGTAAAAATGCCATTTTCTACTATTTTGCACAAGGTATTAGTTCATCGTTGGTTTATTTTATGGTAGTTCCTTTGCAGGATAATATCCACTGGGGAGTTTTAATTTTAATGGTTTATTTGGTTAATGTAGTTTTGGCTATACTCATTGCAGAGCTGCTTAAAAAGATAGATGCTTTAGGCTGGAATACTTTAACTTGGCTGAGAAGAAAGACGGCAAGTGCTGGTTAGATAAAATTTACTTTTGTGGAAATCTAATAAAGAGTATTTTTGCAAAAAAATAATCTTGATAAGAATTGTAGAAAATAAAGATTGGATTATATACTCTCTTTTAGGAGTTGGGTTTTTGTATGTAGTGATGTTTCGTGTTCTTTTAAGGGATATAAGTTTAATTAAATTTTTCACTCTTAAAGAAGAATTTGCTAATAATACCATTCAGTCTTGGGTTGTAACTAGTGTGGGGTTTATTATTTTAGCGGCTGTAGCGTTATCTAATATTCTTCCTATAAACCCACGCTTGTTTGCTGAGTATTTTAATGTTTTTGGGTATACTCCTAATAAAGTAGGTAGTATTATTTTAGCAGTAGTTTTTTTGTTTTTTTTTAGAACCGTATCTACCTATTTCTTTTTGGCAAGTATAGGAGAGGTAGAGAGATGGAAGAGTTTTTATTTTTTAGCTACAAAATTCTTTTTAGGCTATAGTTTAGCTCTAATAGTACTGGTTCTCGCTCAGAATTATTTTCCCATAGAAACAGAATGGATGATATACGTGTATGCCGTCTTTTTCTGTATGTCTTTTATTTTTAAAAACTTGGTCTATCTGTTTCATCATAAGACCATTTTGCCAGATGAATGGTATTATAAAATTTTGTATATTTGCACGCTCCAAATTTTACCTTTTTTGGTAGTTGGGAAATTTTTATTCTTTTAATCAATTTTTAGGATTTTAAAAATGTCAAAAATTAAATCTATTCTAATATCTCAGCCTCAACCTGCGGAATCATCTCCTTACTTAGAACTTGCGAAAAAGGAGAAAATAGAAATAGATTTTCGTCCATTCATTTATGTTCAGGGGGCAGATGCCAAAGATTTGAGAACACAAAAAATAGACCTCTCTAAGTATACGGGAATTATTTTTACTAGCAAAAATGCAATAGACCACTACTTTCGTTTAGCTGAGGAGATGCGTTTTTCGGTTCCAGATTCTATGCGATATATTTGCCAGTCAGAGGCTATTGCTAATTATTTGCAAAAGCACATCGTTTACAGAAAAAGAAAAATTAGTTTTGGTGAAAAATTACCCACTGATATAATCCCTTTGCTTAAGAAATATCCATCAGAGAAGTATCTTTTACCTTCTTCTGATATTCTTAATGATGGTATAACTAGGGTTTTAGATGAGTCTGGAGTAGATTGGACTAGAGCTATTATGTATCGTACGGTTAATAGCGATTTGTCTGATATAAATATCAATGACTATGATGTTCTAGTGTTTTTCAGCCCACAAGGGATAAAGTCTTTGGTAGAAAACTTTAAAGATTATAAAAAATCTAAATTTAAAGTAGCAGTTTTTGGTAATTCTACGAAAGCAGAGGCAGAAAATGCAGGGCTAACGGTGGATATTATGGCACCAACTAAAGAAAATCCGTCTATGACAATGGCATTAGAAAATTTTGTAAAGAATGCCAATAAGTAGATTATAGGCAATTGCAAAAAAAGTAATACATAAAAATTGATATATGAAAAAAATAATTCTATTTTCGGCATTGGTTTGCTCGACAATTTTGTTTTCACAAAAATTAAGCGATGCCTTTATTTTAGAAAAAATAAATGGTATTGAAATAAGCAAAGTTCCTGCAATTTTAAAATTGAAAAAGTCACCTGAATCAGAAGTAAAATTAGGTTTGACTAGCGATTACTATCTTAAAGGTAAATTTTCTTACCATATCCTTGAAAGAAAAGGAGATGATAAAGCAGATAAAACCTATCTAGTATATACGGGGAAAGATTTTATAAATATTGTTGATGGTCTTGTTAAAGAAGCATATGAAAATCATAAATTTCAAAATATTCAAACTTATTTTGAGATTGGAGAGAAAAAAACTAATGTTTCTAGTTATGAAGATTTTCTAAAATATTATCGTAAATATAGTGTTTTGGGAAGGGATGTGAACATAAACTCTTATTTCAAGAAGGACGATTTTTTTTATATTATCAAAACAATTTATGGGGTGGTTTATGTAGAGGTTTCTAGGTCGCTTCCGAATTACCTATAGAAATCAACAAAAAATTATATTTGTAAAAATAATATATTTGGGATAATAAGTAGTCGGAATTATTTGTCAATCAAATTACTTGAAGTTGAGTTTTGACATAGTTAATAATGATTAGTTTTTATAAATCAATGCTAGCAATTTTTTGATGTCGTATTAAAAATAGGAATAAAGAAAATGGTTATGGGTGTTTAGGATATTTGATTTTGAATATTAAAGTAAGCAAGTTTTTTGGAAAATAACAACTTAACTTTTTATAAAATCATATAGCAATTGCCTATAACACAGCTTCTGCGAAAGCTAGGGATGAAGGAATAACAGAACGAGTTTACATATTTTGTGGCAAAAAGTCATTTTCTTTTTTGTAATTTCGAAATAGAGAAAGTGGTTTTTGCTAAGGTTTGTATTTATTAGAAAGTTTTAATTTCTTAGTTCTGCCTTTGAGAACCCACCAAAGTAAGAAATATTAAACTCATTATAAAAGGTCATCATCTTTCAATATAACGAAATGAAGATGACCTTTTTAGTAAAAATAAAAAAAGATGCAACCACCTAAAGCAACAAAAAAAATACAGAAGCTAGTTATTCATAATGATGAAAGGATAGACCCTTACTTTTGGTTAAACCAAAGAGATACTCCTGAGGTTTTAGAATATCTTGAGCAAGAAAATGCTTATACAGAATTTATATTAAAGGATACTGAAGATTTTCAAAAAGAACTTTTTGAGGAAATGAAAGCGAGGTATAAAGAAGATGATGCCTCGTTGCCGTATTTTTTTAATGAATATTGGTATATTGTGAAATTTGAAAAAGGGAAAGATTATCCACTTTTTTTTAGAAAACACCAAACTTTAGAAGCGGAGGAAGAACTTTTGCTAGATGCTAATCAACTAGCGGAAGGTAAGAAGTTTCTAGATGTAGGAAGTATGGCGGTAAGTCCTAATAACAAATTAGCTACTTATTCTACAGACGAAACAGGAAGGCGTATTTACAGTATTTTCATTAAAAATTTGGAAACGGGAGCGGTCTCCAACGAAGTTATAGAAAACACCACAGGTAAAGCTGTTTGGGCTAATGATAACGAGCATTTTTTCTATATCAGAAAAGATAAAAGTCTTAGGGCATATCAGATTTTTAGACATAAACTAGGAACTTCTCCTAGCGAGGACGTTTTAGTTTTCCACGAAAAAGATACTTCATTTGATGTCAATTTATTTAAAACTAAATCGTTAGAATATATATTTATTGCGAGTTCTAGTACGGTTTCAGATGAGCATCGTTTCATTCCAGCTGATGATGTGTCTGCACCATGGCAAATCGTTCAAACTAGAGAAGAAGGCTTAGAGTATGCGGTAGAGCATTATCAAAATCATTTTTATATCATTACCAATGAGGGAGGAGCAACTAATTTTAAATTAGTGAAAACACTAGTAGCTACACCACAGAAAGAAAATTGGCGAACAATAATTCCTCACAGAGAAGATACTTTATTAGAGGGTTTTGAAATTTTTAAAGATTACCTCGTGGTGGAAGAGCGTAGAGAAGGTTTGCTTCAAATTAGCATCAGGCATTGGGAGACGGGTGAGCAATACTATCTTCCGTTTCAAGAGGAAACTTATACAGCTTATATTGGGTTGAATTTGGACTTCAATTCTACAAAATTAAGATATGGATATTCATCTCTTGTTCAGCCATCTGCCACTTTTGAATTCGATATGAATAGTCAAACCCAAATACTTCTTAAAGAGCAAGAGGTTTTGGGTGGTAAATTTTCAAAAGAGAACTATACTTCGGAGAGGTTGTGGGCGTCTTCAAGAGATGGTGTTACTAAAATACCTATATCTTTAGTTTATAGAAAAGATACGGTGCTTTCTCAGGATACACCATTATTACTTTATGGTTATGGAAGTTATGGTCATACCATAGATGCTTCATTTTCTAGAGGGAGATTGTCGTTACTAGATAGAGGTTTTGTGTTTGCTATTGCACACATTAGAGGAGGAGAATATTTGGGTAGAGAATGGTACGAAAAAGGAAAGTTGCTTCACAAAAAAAATACCTTTTATGATTTTATAGACTGTGCCAAATTTTTAATTGAGAAAAACTATACTTCTTCAAAACATCTTTACGCTATGGGAGGTAGTGCAGGAGGATTATTAGTAGGGGCTGTTATTAACGAAGAACCTAGCCTTTTTAATGGAGCGGTTGCACAAGTTCCATTTGTAGATGTGGTTACCACAATGCTAGACGAAGACATACCTCTAACAACAGGTGAGTTTGACGAATGGGGAAATCCTAAAGAAGAGCAGTATTATCATTATATGAAGTCCTACTCTCCATATGATAATATCAAGGCTCAAAGTTATCCTCATTTACTAGTAACTACAGGATACCACGATAGTCAAGTGCAGTATTGGGAACCAGCAAAATGGGTAGCAAAGCTACGAGATATGAAAAAAGATCAAAATTTTTTGGTTTTTAAAACTGATTTTTCTTCAGGACACGGAGGGGCTAGTGGTCGATTTGAATCACTAAAGGAAGATGCTTTAGAGTATGCTTTTTTAATGAAGTTAGAAAAACTGAGTAAATAAATATAGATAAATAATAAAAAACCTTCGGAATATGCTATCTGAAGGTTATTAGTGTGTATAATATCATTTTGTTGTACTAAACTTACTGAAAACTTTGGTTTAGAATGTGTGTTTAATATAGCATTTTTCGTGCCAAAAAAAACAGATGATGAGTAAAATTTAATGAAAGTGCTGGTTTTGAGAATTAATTTAGAAAAATATTTGGCTATGTCAAAAAAACTTCTTTATTTTGCACTCTCAAATATTTAGTAGTAAAAAAGAACATCGAGATATGTCAAGAATTTGCCAAATAACAGGAAAGCGTGCAATGGTAGGAAACCATGTTTCTCACGCTAATAACAAAACGAAGCGTCGTTTTGAGATTAACTTATTAGAGAAGAAGTTTTACCTTCCTGAGCAAGAGAAACATATTACACTTAAAGTTTCTGCTCACGGATTGAGAGTAATTAACAAGATTGGAATTGAGGAGGCTGTAGAAAGAGCAACTCGTAACGGATTTATCAAATAATTAAGAAATCATGGCAAAAAAAGGGAATAGAGTCCAAGTGATTTTGGAATGTACAGAGCATAAAGAAAGTGGTGTTGCTGGAATGAGCAGATACATCACGACTAAGAATAAGAAGAATACAACGGAAAGATTAGAGCTTAAAAAGTATAATCCTGTTCTTAAAAAGTATACACTTCATAAAGAAATCAAGTAATCATCTTTAAAGATATTTTACAATGGCAAAAAAAGTAGTAGCAACCCTACAAACATCTTCTAAGAAGATGACAAAAGTAGTGAAAATGGTAAAGTCTCCTAAAACTGGGGCTTATGTTTTCGAAGAGAAAGTAATGAATGCAGATGATGTAGATGCTTATTTAAAAAAATAAGTATTACTCGTTCTAGTATAAGAAATATAAAAGCTATCCAAATAATTTATTTGGGTAGTTTTTTTATATATTTGTTTCTGTTAATCGTACACAAAAATATATGAGTTGGTTTAAAAAAATATTCAAAAAAGAAGAGAAGGAAACTTTAGATAGAGGGTTAGAAAAGTCAAGTCAAGGCTTTTTTGAAAAAATATCCAAAGCAGTCATAGGGAAAAGTAAGGTAGATGATGAAGTTTTAGATGATTTGGAAGAGGTTCTTATTGCATCAGATGTAGGGGCTCAGACAACTATCAAGATTATCGAACGAATTGAAGATAGAGTTGCTAGGGATAAGTATGTTGGTGTAGATGAACTACATAAGCTTCTTAAAGAAGAAATTACAGCATTGCTTTTAGAAAATCCTCATGCTGATACGGGTAATATAGATGAGGCTAAAAAACCTTATGTAATAATGGTGGTGGGAGTTAATGGAGTAGGTAAAACAACTACAATAGGTAAACTAGCACATCAGTTTAAAACACAGGGTAAAAAAGTGGTGTTGGGAGCTGCAGATACTTTTAGAGCGGCGGCGGTGGACCAGTTGGTAATATGGAGTGAGAGAGTGGGGGTGCCTATTGTAAAGCAAAATATGGGCTCTGACCCCGCTTCTGTTGCCTTTGATACAGTGCAATCTGCAGTAGCTCAAAATGCTGATGTGGTACTTATAGATACAGCCGGAAGGCTTCATAATAAAGTAAACCTAATGAATGAGCTATCTAAGATAAAAAGAGTAATGCAGAAAGTAATTCCTGATGCTCCACATGAGGTTTTATTGGTATTAGACGGTTCTACAGGGCAAAATGCATTTGAACAAGCTAAGCAATTTACTGCTGCAACAGAAGTTAATGCTCTTGCGGTTACAAAATTAGATGGTACGGCAAAAGGAGGTGTGGTTATTGGTATTTCTGATCAATTTCAAGTTCCTGTAAAATATATAGGGGTAGGAGAGAAGATGGAAGACTTGCAGTTATTTAATGGCACGGAGTTTGTTGACTCTTTCTTCAAGAAAAAGAGTTGATACTCAGAAAATAAATACTAAATCTTAAAACTATTAAATTATGGGAATTTTATCTTGGCTATTATTTGGTCTTATTGCAGGTGCTATTGCTAAAGCTATTCATCCTGGGAAGGATCCTGGAGGATGGTTAGTAACTATTGTTATAGGTATTTTGGGAAGTATGGTAGGAGGCTGGTTGGGCTCTATGTTGTTTAACATAGATGTTACAGGCTTTAATCTCAAAAGTTTCTTTGTAGCGGTAGGAGGAGCGTTAATTTTACTGGTACTTTATTCAAAAGTAATCGCAAAAAAGTAGAAACATTAATTTGAATACGGTTATATACTGGCATTTCTGATTAATTTAATTATAGAGAGGTTGTTCTAAAATAGAGAACTACCTCTTTTTTTTATATCAAAAAAAGAAATTCTTTCAAGTAATTAAATAAGATAATAAATAGTCATTTGTTAAAAAGTTTATACTTTTGCAAAAAATAAAAAACACATGCCCAAAAACTTAGTCATCGTAGAGTCTCCTGCAAAGGCGAAAACTATCCAAAAATATTTAGGTAAAGATTTTGAAGTATTGTCTAGTTTTGGACATATTAGGGATTTGCCTAAAAAAGGAATGGGGATTAATCTTAATACTTTTACTCCAGAATATGAGGTGTCTACGGACAAAAAGAAGTTGGTATCGGATTTAAAAGCAGCAGCGAAGAAAGCGGATATGGTATGGCTAGCATCTGATGAGGATCGAGAGGGGGAAGCCATTGCTTGGCATTTGGCTCAAGAACTTAAGTTAAAGGATGAAAAAATAAAAAGAATTGTATTCCACGAAATTACTAAAAATGCAATTCTAAAAGCTATAGAAAATCCTAGAAATATAGATAAAAACTTAGTGAATGCTCAACAAGCTAGGCGTGTTTTGGATAGGATAGTAGGTTTTGAAATGTCTCCCGTGCTTTGGAAGAAAGTAAAAACGGGGCTTTCAGCAGGTAGAGTTCAGTCGGTTGCGGTTAGACTTATTGTCGAAAAAGAAAAGGAAATACAAGACTTTGTTCCTAATTCCTATTATAAAACAGAAGGGAAATTTTTGAACGCTGATAATCAAGAAATATCAGCTCAGTTGAAAAAAAGCTTTTTTGAAGAGGCAGAGGCGAAAGAGTTTTTAACATTAGCGAAAAATACAGCGTTTAAAGTCCTTAATATAGAAAAAAAGCCAGGTAAAAGAACCGCTTCTGCACCTTTTACGACTTCAACTTTACAACAAGAAGCAAGTAATCGTCTAGGTTATGGGGTTACTACTACGATGAGGGTCGCTCAGCGATTATATGAGGAAGGATATATTACCTATATGAGAACCGACTCGGTTAATTTATCTCAAGAGGCTATAGAGGGAGCCAAAGAACAAATTATCAAAGAATTTGGGCAGGAATACTCTGAACCGAGAAACTATACTACTAAATCATCTTCTGCACAGGAAGCTCACGAGGCTATTCGTCCTACGGATTTCAAACTAAAAACAGTTGCGGGAGATACTCAACTTAATAGGCTTTATCAGCTCATCTATAAGAGAACGCTGGCTAGCCAAATGGCAAATGCTCAAATAGAAAAAACCGTTGTTGAGATAGGTAATCCAAAGTTGCCGTATAATTTTGAAGCTCAGGGGGAGGTTATTGTATTCGATGGTTTTTTAAAGGTTTATGGTATATTAAAATCGGAGGAAGAAGATGCAGAAGATACCGAAAAAACTTTACCAAAGGTAAGTGTTGGGGAGAGTTTAACTTATCAAAATATCATTTCCGTTCAGAAATTCACTCGCCCACCTGCACGATATACAGAGGCAGGGCTTGTGAAGAAACTTGAAGAATTGGGTATTGGTAGGCCTTCTACTTACGCTCCAACCATACAAACCATACAAAATAGAGAGTATGTAGATAAAAAAGAGATTGCTCCGCAGGAAAGGGAAGTTATTAAACTTAACCTCACTTCAAATAAGATAGATAGAAAGGTTTTAACCGAAAATTACGGTGGAGATAAAAATAAATTTGTACCTACGGATATAGGTATTGTAGTTAATGATTTCTTAACCGAAAATTTTGCAGAAGTTTTAGATTACGGTTTTACGGCTAAGGTGGAACAAGATTTTGATGACATTGCGAACGGTGATGAAAAATGGAAGGAGGTGCTTTCAGGGTTTTATGAAAAATTCCATGATAAAATAGAAGATGTAGAGGAAAATGCAGATAGAGCGAATGGAGAGAGAATTTTAGGGGAAGACCCTAAAACGGGAAAGACGGTTTTAGTGAGAATTGGTAGATATGGAGCTATGGCTCAGCTAGGAGATAGTGATGATGATAATCCCATTTACTCTTCGTTATTGTCCCACCAGAATATCAATACCATCACATTAGAAGAAGCCTTAGACTTGTTTAAAGTCCCTTTTGATTTAGAAAAAGTAGACGGCAAGACTGTTTCGGTGGGGGTAGGTCGTTTTGGACCTTATGTGAAGTGGGGCGAAACTTACATTAGTATTCCCAAAGAGGAAGACCCCTTAACTGTAAATCAAAAAAGAGCTGAAGAGCTGATTAGAGAAAAACAAAAAGCAGATGCTCCTATAACAACATTTAAAGGAGAGCCAGTAACTAAAGGGACAGGGCGTTTTGGACCTTTCTTGAAGTATAAAAATATTTTCGTAAATGTGCCTAAGAAGTATGATTTTGAAAATCTTAGTCAAGATGATATTGTGGAACTCATAGAAGCTAAGTTAGAGAAAGAAGCTAACCGTTACATTAAACAATGGGAAAAAGAAGGTATTTCTATAGAGAATGGAAGGTGGGGACCGTTTATCAAATTTAATAAAACTAATTTCAGGATTCCTAAAAATGGAGATGAGAAATACACTGCTGAAGAATTGAAAGAAGTACCTTTGGAAGAGATTAAAAAATGGATTGTAGCACAGGATAAAAATGCCTTTGCAGAGAAAAAAATAACTAAAAAGAAAACCGTAACTAAGAAAAAATAGTACAAATATTCATGACTATTGAAGAGATTGTAAAGCCTTTTCCTTTAGGAGATTATAAACCATGGCAACTGGGTAGTTTGGTATGTAATGAGATAAAAGAAGGTGGAGTAGTGCTATTATTTTGCTCTGATGATAGAGGTGCAGGAGGTTCTGCGGTGGCGAGGGATTTTAGTGCAGTAAGAAAATGTTTATATCAACTTTCTAAGAATGATTTTAACTTTCCTATTTGTGATTTAGGAGATTTAATATCAGGAAAATCATTGGAAGACACTCAGTATATTGTTGCTGAAATTGTTTCTAAATGTATCGCCGAAGGAGCATTACCTATAGTTATTGGTGGTAGCAATGATTTGGCTCTTTCGTTATATGCTGCGGTAAAAAATCATAAAAATAAAATTTCCTATACACAAATCAACTCGTTTATACATTTGGAAGATGTGAAGGAGGGTATCAACGAGCGAAATTTTGTATCAAAAATATTGAGCGAACCTTCACTGAAGAATTATTATCATTTAGGTTATCAAAAACATTTGAACGAACCTCATTCAGTTTCTGTACTTAAAGAGATAGATTTTGAAGTGTTAAGGCTCGCTGATATGATGAATAACACAGATTTGGCGGAGCCTTTCTTAAGAAGGGCAGAAGTGGTAAGTCTTAGTGCTGATGCGGTGGAGAGTTTTAGTGGAGAGTTTTCTTTTCACGCTCAAGTTAACGGGTTGAATAAGAGGGAAATTTGTGCCTATATGAAAGAAATAGGCTTAGGTGAAAACTTAAGGGCTTTTGGTCTGTTTAATGTAAATATAGATGCTTCTCATTTAATTTACAATCAACTTATTGCCCAAATGATTTGGTATTTTTTAGAAGGTCTTAGTATACAGAAAACTCATCCTAAAGAACGCCAGTACGAAAATTATTTAGTGGTAATCAATAATCAAGATTATACTTTTAAGAGAGACACCTTTAGTGGATTATGGTATTTCGGAAATGACGATGATATTTTAAAATGTTTGCCTTGTGCTGAGAAGGATTATCATAACGCTAAAAAGGGGCTTTTGAACCCTAGGTTTTTAAAATAGTATGAAGAAAGTTTCCGTTATTGTTCCTGTTTATAATGTTGAACGCTTTTTAAAAAAGTGTTTGGATTCTTTGGTCAACCAAACATTAGAGGATATTGAAATTATCGTGGTAAATGATGGAAGCAAAGATGGCTCTCAGTCTATTATTACTGAGTATGAAGATAAGTATCCTAATAAAATAAAGGCATTCCAAAAGGAAAATGGGGGATTGAGCGATGCTAGAAACTTTGGTTTAGAACAGGCTAATGGTGAGTATATAGGCTTTGTAGATAGCGATGATTTTGTGAGAGAAACAATGTTCGAAGAGATGTATCATCTTGCAACGAAGCACCGAGCAGAAATGGTAATATGTAATCTACAAAAAGTGAATGAAGCTGGAGAGGTCACTCAGTTACTCACACAAATACCTAATATGCCCGAAAAAATAGTTTTAGAAGAACATTTTTCCGTTTTCTCTGATATGAGCTATTTTGCTTGTAATAAATTGTTTCATCGTAGTTTATTTCAGAATAAAAGATTTAAAAAAGGAGTTCATTTTGAGGATATACAACTTATTCCTCAATTATTGTTAGAGTGTAAAGTTGTTGCCCAAACTCAAACCTATCATTATCAATATTTAGAACGAACGGATTCTATCACTAAAACCCATACAGAGAAAGGTTTGGATATTTTAAAAGCGGTAGAAGATGTGGAAAATGTTTTTGAAAACTCACTCTATAAGCATAAAAAAGAAGAGCTAAAAGGGTTTCAGATTTTAGAGGGTTTTTATACTTTTCTAGCCTATTTAGCATTTGTTAAAGATGATGAATTGTATAAGCAATTATCTCAAAAGTTAAATGCTTTTCTCTCTGAGCGAGCTATTTCTAAGAAAGAAATACTTGGTTATCGTAGATTTGGAAAGAATTATCTCGTATCTTTGTCAGTTAAAAAACAGATTTATTATCTGTTTTATTTGTTAGGGTTAGATAAAATTTTAAGAAGGCTAATTCACTAATTACCAACAATGAATATTGTTTTATTACATCCTGTATTTACAGCAGTTACTTTGGCTCTTATTGCCTTTAGTTTTTTAGAGGTGTATAATTATAAGAATTATAAAGCTGTGTGGGCTGTTGTATTCATAATGGTATTGCTAGTGGGATTTAGAGAGTGGATTGGTGCAGACTATGGAGCATATGTTCAGATGTATGAATATTTTGGTCAGAGTACAGCATATACGACGGTTTATAGTAAAGCTTTTTTTTCTAGTAGTGAGAGGTTAGATGTAGAGTGGCTTTATGTTTTGGTAGGAAAATATGTTTATGACTTCGGTTTTCCTTTTTTTATTTTCACATTCGTAATTGCTTTATTTTCAATAATTCCTAAATATTTCACATTTGAGAATGCGGTGGTTTATCCATCGTTGAGTTTATTGCTTTACATGTTCCCTTCTTATTTTACTGCCGATGGGGGGCATATGAGACAAGCGGTCTCAATGTCTATTCTTCTTTTTTCTTTTTATTTTATAAAAAAGAGAAATTTACCTTTGTTTCTGTTGATGGTATATTTGGCAATGGGATTTCATAAGTCTGCTATATTTTTCATTTTTGCGTATTGGGTAGTTTTAATTCCACTAACTAAAACAAGAATTATTGTAGCTCTGGTTATTAGTGCTATTTTATCACCGTTTCAGTTATATCAATATTTTTCGGTTTTTGATACACTTGCTCCAGCAGAAGTTTATGAGGGATTTTCTGCTTATGAAATGATAGAGAATAGTGATACCGGGAGAATAAGCTTTACGGATTTGATGATTGTTTTTTATAGCTATTTCTTGATAGTTTATAACAAAGAGACGTGTGAAAAGATTCCTTATTATGAATACATGAGAAATTTATCTGTGTTTGGAATGTGTTTGTATTTTATATTTAGAGGGAGCCCTATATTCTCTTCGAGATTGGCTATGATATATATGATATTTATAGTTATGGTGTTACCAAATATAGTTGCTGCGGTAGAGACAGAAAAACATAAAAAATATTTACATTTAGTGATTGTTTGCTTTGTTATTTTTTATTACTTTGTGTACGCGAGCTTCCAATCTAGAGCAGGATATGTAATAGATGTTTATAGGAATTATTTATGGTAGCTAAAATATATTGATAATTAATATATATGGATGTATTGGAAAAATTTTTATACAACTTGGGTTTGCCTCTATTTTATTTTAAATTGATAGGAGCTATACTCTTATCTAGTTTACTTAGTTATAGAACAATTCCTACAATACTCAAAATATCAAAAAGAAAAAATTTGATGGATGAGCCAGGGATACGAAGTTCTCATGCAAGGAAAATACCTAATTTGGGGGGAGTCGCAATTTTTTATGCTATTGGTATTACTGCACCTATATTTGCTTATGAGTTATTTGATATGTATAAGTTTTTGTTCCCTACACTTATCATATTACTCTATGTAGGTGTTATGGATGATATTGTAGTAATGAGAGCTTATAAAAAACTATTAGCCCAAATAGTGGTGGCTACACTTATAGTTATAGGTTCGGATGTTAGGATAAGAAGTTTGTTCGGATTATTTAATATTTATGAATTACCTTATTTGGTTAGTATTATTTTTTCCATTGTTACTATCATTATTATGATAAATTCATTTAACTTGATAGATGGAATAGATGGTCTGGCAGGATTTTACTCTATCTTTTGTAGTATAATATTTGGTGTTAGTTACTATAGATTGGGAGAATATAACTATCCTATGATTATTCTGTGTAGTATCATAATAGGTTCTTTAGTAGGTTTTTTATACTATAATTTATCGGATAGAAGTAAGAAAATATTTATGGGAGATACAGGTTCTATGATCATGGGATTTTTATTGGCGTTTACAGCAATATATTTTATTGATATATTTATGTATAAAGGAAAGTTGAATGTTCCTAGATACCATCTTGATACAACACCAGTTGTAGCATTTTCTATCCTTATACTGCCTATGGTAGATACACTTAATGTTATAATAATAAGGCTAATGAACAAAAAATCGCCTATGGAAGCGGATAAAAATCATATACATCATAAGCTTTTAGATCTGGGGCTTTCGCATAAAAGAGCTACATTCTATATTATATGTTATTATCTGTTTGTAGTTTCTGTAACTTATTTTTTAAGGCATACTAATATTAATTTACTTTTGTTTATAGTATTAGCATTAGGCTTTCTAGGGGCTTATATACCTAGGATTATTATTAAAATGAAAAATTAAAACCATATTTTTGTAAAAAATAACAGATGAATAAAATGAAAGTATATTTATTGTTGTCGTTAGTTGCTGTTTTGACAACCTCGTGTTTAACCACAAAGGAAGTTAGATATCAGCAACCAAATGAGCATTTAGTTCTTAATGAAGAAGGTTTAATTCCGTATAGTAATGAAGTTTATCGAGTAACCAAAGCAGATATTCTCAATCTCAATATAGTAACTACCCCTAAGGGAGATGCAGCTCAGTTTTACTCTCGTTTTAATACCTCTGGTGGGGAGAATGGAAATGTGGGGAGTGTAGGGATAACAGGAGGAGGTGCTTCAGGAGGAGGTACTGTAGGAACAGGAGGGAAAATAGGAGGTAATAGAAATTTTTACTTTAATGGATTAAAGGTTAACTCTAGAGGTAATATAGATATAATGGGGATAGGAGAGATAAAGGCTGTAGGTAGAACTATTGAGGATATAGAGACAGAAATACAATCTCGTGTTAATGAGAATTTTATAGAAGGGAAATCTCAAGTAAGGCTCAATACAGATGGTATTACTTATTATATGTTAAGTGATATAGAAGATGGGGGAGAACTTACAGGAGAAAAAAGATCTTATACTAATATGCTTAGTATTACAGAGGCTTTGGCTCAAAATGGTGGACTTAATAGAACGATTGATAAGCGGCATATTGTTTTGCAAAGAAAATATCCGGAGGGTATTAAAAAGGTCACACTAGACTTAACAAGAGATGATATTATAAATTCACCCTATTATTGGGTTCAAAATGGAGATGTGATATACTTTAATACTCGATCTAAAAGTTTATATGGATTTGGTAAGGAGCCGTTGCAAACTCTAACGACGGGTGTTTCTCTTATAACAACAGCACTTTCCGTATACTTGTTAATTTCAAGATTTTAGAATTATGATACCAGATAAAGTAGGACAAAAGACATCTTCTAATATACAACCTGAAAAGTCAAAAGTTGGGACTTTTGACTTTTTCAATGTGGAGTTTTTTATAAGAAAAATAATAAAGAGCTGGTACTGGTTTTTACTATTGGGAGTACTCGGATATATTGTTAGTTATATCTATAAAAAATATTATGTACAGTATATTTATGAGTCTTCTATTTCCTTGAGTGTTTCCAATAATACAGCAAGTTATTTGGCTCCTAGTCAGTCTATCAATTTCATATGGGGGCAAAGTGGAAATCAGGACGGGCTTTATGTGAAAAAACTACTTTTATCTAGAACACATAACGAATTTATTACAAGAAAATTAGATTTATATATTGATTACAGTACGTCTGGTAAGCTTAAAAGTACATTTTTGGATAAAAATGACGCTCCGTTTTTTGTGGAAATAGATAAAGAGCATCTTCAGTCAATAAATACTCCGGTTACTTTTGTGCCTAAAGGAGGGGATTCCTACATAATAAACTTACCGGAGGTTATATCTAGTACATTATATAGTTATAAAACTGAAGATTTTCATGTGTTGTCAGGAACTCAGGAGAATAAAGGGAATAATAAAAAAACTGTAAAACTAAATGAATGGTATGAGACGCCATACTTTAAATTTAGACTTGTAAAAAACCCTGTGTCGCCTAGTATAAATTATGATAATGTAACGGTTACTTTAAGGAGTATAGATCAAAAAGTTAGAGAAAACATAAGTAGTATTAATGTAGAGTTTGATAAGGAGTTACCTTCTATTATGACAATTTCAAAGAAGGGACCTAATTTAAGTTCTACAGTTAACTTTTTGAATAGTACAATTAAAGAGCTTATAGAAAAGAGAAAACAAGATAAAAGTTTAGTAGATAAAAACACAGTTGCTTTTATAAAGAGAAATTTAGATAGTGTAAAAATAAAGCTAGATTCGTCTGCACAAAGTCTTAATGGGGTTAAAATAAATGAAAACATTGTTGATGTTGAAGGTGGGGTTGCGTCTATCATGGAGAAAATAAAGGATGTAGAAAAGAGAAAAGCTGATTTACTAACTCGTATTTCTGCCCTTAATAGTATTAGGAATTCCATGAATAAAAACTTAGATGAAGTAATTAATATCAATGCTGCAGGTGTAGAAGATGGTAACTTTATGGCCTCCGTTGCGGAGCTAAAAGCTCTTATACAAAAGAGAGAGGAGATGAGGACAATCTATACGCCAAATTCTGAGCCTATGAAGGAAATCAATCGTCTCATTAGAGAAGCAAGAGGTAAATCTTCTGGGGTTGTGGGGAATTATTATAGTATGTATCTGAATGATATAGAAAAGCTAGATGCAGAGCTATTACAGTATGAAAATGATATTAGAAAACTTCCTCTTAAAGAACAAAAATTAATTGATGCAGAGCGAGGATACTCAATCAATGAGACAACATATAATACGTTGCTGTCAGAGCAGGCTAAGGCTGAGATGCGTCTTGCTGTGGGACAGTCTGATATAACTGTTTTGGATTGGGCTAAAAACCTTGGACAGGGTCCTGTAGGACCTAATACCTCTATGTTTGGAATAGCTCTTATAGGAGGGTTATTGTCTGTACCATTTCTTATATTGCTCATAGGATCTCTTCTAGACAACAAGGTAAGAAATATTAAAGAGGTTATTAATGCTACTAAAATACCTTTGCTAGGAGTTATTGGTAAAAACACCAATGAAAATAATCTTACTGTTATTCAGCAACCTAAGTCTTCTGTAGCAGAAGCTTTTAGAGGAGTGAGGTCTAACTTAAGGTTTTTATATGATGATAAAAAAGAAGGTGGTAAAGTAATATTGGCAACTTCTTCTATTAGTGGGGAAGGTAAGACCTACACATCTATAAACATAGCTTCTGTTCTAGCGTTAAGCGGAAAAAAAACTATATTATTGGGAATGGATCTGCGAAAACCAAAAATATTTGGAGACTTTAACATTAACAATAAATATGGTATTTCTAATTTCTTGACGGGAGAAATTTCTTTAGAACAGATTATTAATAAAACACAGATATCTACACTGTATGTAGCTACCTCAGGACCTATCCCACCTAATCCTTCAGAGTTATTAATGAGTGATAAAAATATTCAGTTTATAGAGGATCTTAGAAAAGATTATGACTTTATTATTATAGACTCCCCTCCCGTTGGTTTAGTGGCAGATTCTTTTGAATTGATGAAGCATACCGATGCTAATATTTATGTTGTGCGTCATGAATATACAGAGAAGTATATGCTTAAAATGGTTATAGAAAAATATCATAATCATGAAATTAAGCATTTAGGTTTGGTATATAATGATTATTCTACCAATCAGGGCTACGGCTACGGCTACGGCTACGGCTATGGCTATGGCTACGGCTATGGTTATTTTGATGAAGATAAAAATTACCAAGAACCTTTAATCATCAGATGGCGGGATAAACTGAAATCAATTTTTGATAAAAAAGATTAATACTAGGTGGCTACTTCTAATTTTGGGAGTAGCCTTTTTTAACCCATAATGTTTTGTTATTTTTGCCGTTTAAATTGGGATAGATATGGCAAAAACAAAGAAAGAAACTCCTCTAATGCAACAATACAATAGTATTAAAGCTAAATACTCTGATGCGATATTACTTTTCAGAGTAGGAGATTTCTATGAAACCTTTGGAGCAGACGCCATTAAAACAGCTCAAATATTAGGCATTGTTCTCACCAAAAGAAATAACGGAGGAGATGGTCAGAGTATAGAGCTTGCAGGGTTTCCGCATCATTCTTTAGACTCCTATCTTCCAAAATTGGTGAGAGCAGGTCTTAGGGTGGCAATATGCGACCAATTAGAAGATCCTAAATCGGTAAAAGGTATTGTTAAAAGAGGGGTTACGGAATTGGTAACTCCAGGAGTTACATTTAATGACCAAGTTCTTAACTCCAAGAAAAATAATTTTTTACTTGCTCTTCACAAGGAGAAGGAGAAGTATGGCGTTGCTTTAGTAGATATTTCCACTGGAGAATTTTTGTTAGGAGAGGGCAATTTAGAAAAGTTATTACATATCATCAATACCTTTGAACCTAGCGAAATTATTTACCAAAGGACTCAAGAAATTCCTAGTCAAGTTAAAAATAAGAGTGTTTTTAAGATGGAGGATTGGGCATTTCAGTATCATTTTGCTTACGAAAAGCTCACGCAACACTTTAAAACTAATTCTCTTAAAGGCTTCGGAGTAGAAGATTATAAGCTAGGCATTACGGCTGCTGGAGCTATTTTTGCCTATTTGGTGGAGGATACGCATCATAATTTGCTCAATCATATTACTCAGATAAAACTTATTCCACAGGAGGATTATTTAATGATAGATCAGTTTACGCTGAGAAATTTGGAAGTGGTATTTCCTGCACATCAAAATGGGAAAAGTCTTTTGGATATTATAGACAAAACAGCCACTCCAATGGGAGGAAGACTTTTGAGGAGAAGATTGATATTGCCACTTAAATCCGTAAATGAAATTAACAGAAGACTCTCTTTAGTTGAGTTTTTGAATAATGAGGAGAAACTAAGATTAGATGTTGCAACAAGGCTTAAAGGTATTTCTGACTTAGACCGATTGATGGGTAAACTAGCAGCAGAGAAAATATCACCTAAAGAATTAGGTTATCTTAGGCAAAGTTTAGTTTATATTTCCGAGATAAAATCGTTGTTGCATCAATATCCTGATGTTTTGGCGTGGCTTAACCCGCTTAATCATTTAGAGGAAGTTATCAATACTTTAGAGAGTAACCTAAACGAGGAACTACCTGTAAATTTAGCCAAAGGCAATGTAATTAAGTCTGGGGTTTCTGATGAGCTAGACCGTTTGAGAGGTTTGCAGAACTCAGGTAAAGGCTATCTAGACGATATGTGCCAAAGGGAAATAGAAAGAACGGGCATTGCTAGTCTGAAAATCAATTTTAATAATGTTTTTGGCTATTATATAGAAGTTAGAAATACGCATAAGGACAAAGTTCCTGAAGAATGGATTAGAAAGCAAACGTTAGTTAATGCCGAGAGGTACATTACAACAGAACTGAAGGAATACGAAGACCAGATTTTAGGAGCAGAAGAGCGTATAAGTGTTTTAGAGCAGGAACTTTATAGAAAGGTATGCCAAGAGATACTTGTTTATATAGACCAAATTCAGGAAAACGCACAGCTTATCGCACAGCTAGATGTAGCAGTGGGGCTATCAGAGTTGTCTGTGGAAAAAGGCTATACTAAACCAATCCTTAACGATGGTTTTAGTATAGAACTCAAAGAAGCAAGACACCCTATTATAGAAAATGCTCTGCCATTAGGCGAAAAATACATTCCTAACGATTTGTTTTTAGACCGAGAGGAGCAACAGATTATTATGGTAACAGGTCCCAATATGGCGGGTAAATCGGCTATATTGAGGCAAACGGCAGTTATTTGTCTTTTAGCACAAATCGGGAGTTTTGTCCCGGCTAAATATGCTTCTATTGGTATTTTAGATAAGATATTTACGAGAGTAGGGGCAACGGACAATCTCTCTGCGGGAGAATCAACCTTTATGGTGGAAATGAACGAAGCCGCTAATATCCTCAATAATATTTCTGACCGAAGTTTAATTCTTTTAGATGAAATAGGGCGAGGTACTTCTACTTATGATGGCGTTTCTATTGCTTGGGCTATTGCGGAATATTTGCATCAGCACCCAACCAAACCTAAGACTTTATTCGCCACTCACTACCACGAGTTGAATGAAATGACCAATAATTTTGAAAGGATTAAAAACTTTCATATTTCAATTAAAGAGCATAAGGGGAACATTATTTTCCTAAGGAAGTTGGTGTCTGGTGGTAGCGAACATAGCTTTGGTATCCACGTGGCAAAATTGGCAGGAATGCCTGCTACGGTAGTTAATAGAGCTAACGAAATTCTGAAAACTTTGGAAAATAATCGTTCACAGAATGATACAAAAGAATCTATTAAAAGGGTAACGGAAGAAAATTTGCAACTCTCGTTCTTCCAATTAGACGACCCTGTTTTAGAAAACATCAGAGAAGAGCTTACTAAGATAGACATAAATACACTCACGCCTATAGAAGCCATGATGAAGCTCAATGCAATCAAAAATATGATAGGCAAATAATATAAAATGAAACTAAGATTTAGTCTTTTCTGGTTTGCTATTACTCTATTGTTGTTTTTAACAGAGGTAATAATTGCGGTTTGGCTTAAATCCTGTTATTTTATTAGAGCATATCTAGGAGATGTGTTAGTGGTAATTCTTATTTATACCTTTGTTTTGACTTTCTTTAAAATCAAAGAGAAAACTCAGCTGATTTTAGGGATATTTCTATTTTCTGTTTTAGTAGAGGTATTACAGTATTTTAGCATTGCAGGGAAGCTAGGGTTTAGAGAAGGTAGCGTAGGACATATTGTTATTGGGAACTCTTTCTCTTGGTTAGACATATTGTGTTATGCGGTGGGGTGTACTTTTATTTTTGTATTTGTTAAAATGAAGGATAAATAACAGAACTTGCTATTTCCCCACAAACCACTTTTTCCTAATTAAAAAAGGCTTAACTTTGCGGATTATTAGTTTTTTTGAATGAAAAAAATCGTTGTCATTCCTACCTATAACGAAAAAGAAAATATACAGTCCATTATTCAAGCGGTGATGGATTTGGGGGGAGGTTTTCATATTTTGGTCGTAGATGATTCCTCTCCCGATGGTACGGCAGATATTGTTCGTTCTATGCAGAGGCTTTTTGAGGGTAGGCTTCATTTAACCGTAAGAAAAGTAAAAGATGGTTTGGGCAAGGCTTATTTGCACGGCTTTCGTTGGGCGATAGAGCAGGGCTATGATTTTATTTTTGAGATGGATGCCGATTTTTCTCACAACCCAAAAGATTTACCTAGACTTTATGAGGCGTGTTTAGAGGCGGATATGTCGGTAGGCTCTCGTTATTCTCAAGGGGTTAATGTGGTTAATTGGCCTATGGGAAGAGTTTTGCTATCTTATTTTGCGTCTAAATATGTAAGGTTTATTTTGGGTTTACCTGTGCACGATACTACGGCAGGGTTTGTTTGCTTTAAAAAAGACACGCTCCTAAAAATAGGGTTAGATAAGGTAAAACTAAAAGGCTATGGCTTTCAGGTGGAGATGAAATACAGAGTATTCAAAAAAGGACTAAAAATAAAAGAGGTTCCTATTATTTTTACTGATAGAACCAAAGGCGAGTCTAAAATGAATGGAGGAATCATTAAAGAAGCCGTAATAGGTGTGCTTAATCTAAGATGGAAGGCTTTAATAGGTAGATTATGAATAGGTTAATTGGGCTTTTTTTTGTGATGATTTTCGTGGTAGCTTGTAGGCATTCGGTCGAAGCTCCTAAAAATCTATTATCCAAAGAAGAAATGGCACAGATAGTAGCAGACTTTGCTATTTATACACAGTCTTCCGATTTTACTAGAAATATGGATATGGAGGAAGTCAGTCGTTTTGTGATGAATAAAAACAAAGCTAAAGGCAAAGCATTTGAAGACAGTTTTAAATATTATTTGAACAAACCATCTGATGTAGATAAAATCTACGATATGGCTCAAGACATATTACTTAAAGACTCGGATTTAGAAGAGTATATCAAGAAGAAAGAAGGAGAGAATAAAAATCAAAATAAAGAAGAAAAAGTTAATGCAGGAGATTTACAACAACAATAATAACAACACAATGTCAAAACCATTTTTTAGTATAGAAAAAACTACCGAATCTAAGGCTAGAGCAGGGCTTATCAGTACCGCTCATGGAGAAATCCAAACGCCTATTTTTATGCCTGTGGGTACGGTAGCATCAGTAAAAACACTACATCAAAGAGAAATCAGAGATGATGTTAAAGCACAAATTATTTTAGGTAATACCTATCATCTTTACCTTAGACCAGGTATGGAAGTGATGGAGAAAGCAGGAGGTCTACATCGTTTTATGAATTGGGAGCGTCCCATCCTTACAGACTCTGGAGGTTATCAGGTCTTTTCTCTTTCAAAAAGCAGAAAGATGACGGAGGAAGGCGTTAAGTTTAAATCTCATATTGATGGAAGTTACCATTTCATTTCTCCAGAAAAATCTATGGAAATACAAAGGCAGATAGGAGCCGATATTTTTATGGCATTTGATGAGTGTACGCCTTACCCTTGTGAGTATAATCAAGCTAAAGCCTCTATGGAGCTTACCCACAGGTGGCTTAAGCGTTGTATAGAATGGACAGAAAATAATGCTGAATTGTATGGACATAAACAGCGTTTATTTCCGATAGTTCAAGGCTCTACTTATTCTGATTTAAGAAAGATTTCCGCTGAAGTTATTTCAGAGGCAGGAGCTGAAGGTAACGCCATTGGAGGGCTTTCGGTAGGGGAGCCAGAGGAAGAAATGTACCGAATTACCAACGAGGTTACCGATATTCTTCCGAAAGAAAAACCAAGGTATCTAATGGGTGTAGGCACACCGTGGAATATTTTGGAAAGCATAGGTTTGGGAGTGGATATGATGGATTGTGTGATGCCAACTAGAAACGCCCGAAACGGAATGCTATTCACTTGGCAAGGAGTTATGAATATGAAAAACCAAAAATGGAAAGATGATTTTTCTCCGTTAGATGAGATGGGGACGAGCTTCGTGGACAAAGAGTATTCTAAGGCTTATGTAAGGCATCTTTTTGTAGCTAAAGAATATCTCGGTAAGCAGATTGCTTCTATACACAATTTGGCATTCTATTTAGATTTGGTAAAGGTGGCTAGAGAGCATATTTTGGCTGGGGATTTCTACGAGTGGAAGGAGCAGATTGTACCAGTTTTAAAACAAAGGCTTTAGTTTTAGTAAGGTTAGGGCGTTCCCCTCTCCAGGGCTAAAGTCCAACGGCTAGGGTCGGGCTATCGCTCATACGCCTTCGGTCATTGCCGCTCCGCTTCGCTCCGCGGCATCTTCCCTTCGGGGTATCCGCTCTATCCCTAACGCGGTGGCAGCCAAAACAAAAATAGAGAAAAGTAAGAATTAAATTATGAAAATAATAGACGCCTATATCATCAAGAAGTTTTTAGGAACATTAGTCTTTATGCTAATGTTACTATCTATTATTGTGATAGTGGTGGACATACAGGCAAAAGCTCCTAACATAGAGAAAAGTGGTTACACAGTAGGGTACTTTTTACTACATTTCTACCCATTTTGGATGATATACCTTATCCTTACCTTTATGTCTATTTTGGTGTTTATTTCTGTTATTTACTTTTCATCTCGTATGGCAGATAACACCGAAATTGTAGCCATTGTAAGTAGCGGAGCAAGTTTTCATAGATTTGCAAGGCCATACTTTATGGTGGCGGTTGGGATAGCCTTGTTTATGTTGATGCTTAACCACTTTGCCTTGCCTTGGGCTAATGTTAAAAAGAACGAACTGATGGTCTTTACCGAAAGCCAAGTAAGGCAAGATGAGAAGAATAGAAGTGTTCCCATTTCAGCTCAGATGTCACCAACGGAATATGTATTTATAGGTTCCTATTACAGAAAAGAAGCAAGAGGTTCGGATTACCTTTACCAAAAATTTGATAAAAACAACAAACTTATACATCAGATTAGGGGCGATTATGTCTCTTGGGACGAAAAGAAACAAGCCTTTTCCATTACCTCTTTCTACGAAAAAAAAGCAGGTAAAAACGAAACTGAAAAACTCAGTAATGGAGCACAGACTTACCAAAGTTTTGGCTATCCACCAGAGGAGCTTTTTCCAGATGAACTTTTAGGTGAGAATAAGACAACTCCAGAGCTAGTGAAATTTATAAATAGAGAGAAAATAAAAGGCAACGGTAATATCAATACCTATCTCAACGAGCTTCACGCCCGCACCTCAATGCCTGTTTCTATTATAATTTTAACCATTTTAGGTTTGGCTCTAGCGTCCGAAAAAAAGAGAGGTGGGATAGGCGTCAACCTTGCGGTGGGGATAGCTTTGGCATTTGTGTTTATTTTCTCGTTTGAAGCACTTAAAGTAGTTTCATCTAGTAAAATACTCACGCCTTTTGTAGCGATGTGGATGCCTAATTTTGTATTTGCTCCACTTGCTTTGATACTATATTTCAGAAGGGCTCGTCAGTAGAGCATTTGGATTTCCTTGTGGTAAAACCTGTGTAATTGTTCATCTTCTAGTTCTATCCAAAGATATCCTTCGGCATCTGCTTTTCGGATAATGCCATTTTGTCTTACGCCTTTAATGTCAAACACGCATACCTCGTCTTTTTTGAAAAGAGTCTTATTAAGTATTTCTAGAATTTGAGCTTCTGTTTTTGGTTGTGCTATTTCGTTAGCGAAAAATTCAAAGAATTCTTTAGCAAGTAGATGAGGTTCAAAAGAGCGATGAGTTTGCGTATAGATAGACCCCGCTTTTGGGAAACGCTCAAAGTTTTGTTGCAATACATTGATGCCGATGCCAATGACTAAGCAGTTATTTTTCTTTTCAAGAAGAATACCTGATATTTTCTTTTGGTTGAGTATAATATCGTTTGGCCACTTGATTTTTGGCTGAATTTGGGTCAAATTGGCAATAAAATCTCTCACAATAATAGCGGTATAATAATTGATGATAGAAACCGCAAACGGAAATTTATCTAGAGAAACCGCTAGGCTGATAGCGATATTTTCGTTAGGATTTATTTCCCAAGAATTGCCGTATTGTCCCTTTCCTTGAGTTTGGTTAAGTGTATAGACGCCTACCAAGTCTTCTTTCTGAAGAATAGAGGGTACAAAATTGATAATCTCGTCATTGGTAGAATTACATTCGGTAAGGTGATGTAAGATTTTCATAATGGGCAAAATTACGGTGTTAAAGTAGATAAAATAAATAAAAAACAATTAAATTTGCAGATAATACATTTTTGAATGAGTAATACAAACGATAAACAAGAGTTGATAGACACTATCATCAAAGCGATACAAGATACTAAGGGAGAAGATATCCAAGTACTTAACTTAACTAAAATAGAAAATGCCGTAGCGGATTATTTTATCATCTGTAGCGGAAATTCTAATACGCAAGTGTCCGCTATTGCAGGCAATATAGAAAAAACAGTGCGTAACGAACTTAGAGAACGCCCTTGGCATACCGAAGGTGCAGAAAATGCATTGTGGGTACTGGTAGATTATGTATCTGTGGTGGTGCATGTTTTCCAAAAGCATATCAGAGAATACTATGAAATTGAAGAACTTTGGGGAGATGCGGAAGTAACTAAGATAGAAGATTTAAATTAAAATTTTAAGCGAAAAGATGGATAAAAATAAAGGGTTCAACTGGTTCTATTTACTTATTTTTGGTGCTTTGGCAGTTTTATTTTTGCCAAAGTTATTTTCTTCGTCTAATACAAAAACCATCAACGAAGATGAGTTTTTTAATATGATGAAAGCAGGTAAGGTAGAGAACCTAGTGTTAATGAGAGATTCTAAAGAAGGGCAAGTTTTCTTAACCAAAACAGCAAAAACAGTTTCAAAGGACGCATCTAAACAAGCGGATAATCCACTTATGGCATTGCAGCCAGCGCCAGACTTTAAGTTTGCTTTTGGAGATTTACAATATTTCCAGCAGAGATATGATGCTATAAAGAAGGAGAATCCACAGATAAAGACATCTATGGATTTTGATGACTCTGAATCGCCAATGCAGAGCTTATTATTCCAAGCTTTGTTTTGGATAGGGATTATGTTTTTGTTCTACTTTGTTATCTTTAGAAAGATGGCAGGAGGCAGTGGTGCTGGTGGTCAGATTTTTAACATAGGAAAATCTAGAGCTAAGCTTTTTGATGAAAAAGATAAAGTGCAGGTAACATTTAAAGATGTTGCAGGATTAGAAGGGGCTAAAGAAGAGGTACAAGAGGTAGTGGACTTCCTTAAAAATGCAGAAAAATATACTAAACTAGGTGGGAAAATACCTAAAGGAGTACTTCTTGTAGGACCTCCAGGAACAGGTAAAACTTTATTGGCTAAAGCAGTTGCTGGTGAGGCTAAAGTCCCTTTCTTTTCGTTATCTGGTTCAGATTTCGTAGAGATGTTTGTGGGTGTTGGTGCTTCTAGGGTAAGAGATTTGTTTGCTCAAGCTAAAGCAAAATCGCCAGCCATCATATTTATAGATGAGATAGACGCTATTGGTAGAGCTAGAGGTAGAGGTTCTTTAACGGGAGGAAATGATGAGAGAGAAAATACCTTGAACCAACTTTTAACAGAAATGGACGGCTTTGGTACGGACACTAATGTGATAGTGATGGCAGCAACCAACCGTGCAGATATTTTGGATAAAGCCTTGATGCGTGCAGGAAGGTTTGATCGTTCTATCTATGTGGATTTGCCTGAATTACACGAGAGAAAACAAATATTTAATGTTCATTTAGCTAAAATAAAACTAGACAATACTGTAGAGGTAGAGTTTTTGGCAAAGCAAACACCTGGTTTTAGTGGTGCAGATATTGCGAATGTGTGTAATGAAGCGGCATTAGTGGCGGCAAGAAAAGGGCACGAAGCGGTAGGGAAACAAGATTTCTTAGATGCAGTAGATAGAATTATAGGGGGACTAGAGAAGAAAAATAAAGCCATTAAACCTTCCGAAAAGAGAAGAGTGGCATTCCATGAGGCTGGTCATGCGAGTATTAGTTGGTTAGTAGAACACGCAGCACCGCTGCTTAAGGTAACTATTGTCCCTAGAGGGCGTTCTCTAGGTGCGGCTTGGTATCTTCCTGAGGAAAGACAGCTTACTACTACAGAGCAGATGCTAGACGAAATGTGTGCAACTCTAGGTGGTAGAGCTGCTGAGCAAGTGGTGTTTGGAACTATTTCTACGGGAGCTTTGTCTGATTTAGAAAGAGTTACAAAACAGGCTCAAGCAATGGTCACTATTTATGGTCTAAATGATAAGGTAGGGAATATTTCTTACTACGATAGTTCAGGACAGCAGGAGTATAGTTTTAGTAAGCCATATTCTGAGCAAACGGCTAAAATGATAGACGAAGAAATTTCTAAAATTATTGAAGGTCAGTATCAAAGAGCTATCAATATTTTGAACGAAAATAGAGATAAACTAGATGCATTAGCGGAAAAACTCCTTGAGAAAGAAGTTATCTTCCGTGAAGATTTAGAAGCGATATTTGGCAAGAGAGCGTGGGATCCAGAACTTACTGAAACTCCCGTTTCATCTACAGAAGATATTAAGAAAGATGATGAGCCAGTGGTGATTGATAATGATGAAGAAAACAAGAGCTAATCAATAATAGAAAACTAAAAATAAAAACAGACTGCTTTTTGATAAGGCAGTCTGTTTTTGTTTTTTATGCTTGTTCTTTCTTCGTTTCTTTAGAGAAGAAAATCCAAATAAGTACACATAAAAGTAATAGGATAGGATAAAAAGTATGGCTTACTAAGTTGAAGTAGTCAATACGGTTATTGCTTAGTCCAATGATAATAAGTATCTGAGCTCCATAAGGGAGAAGACCTTGTATAACACAAGAAAAAATATCTAGTATAGATGCCATAAATCTAGGAGCTATTTTATAGTGTGTACTTATATTTTTAGCAATTTTACCTGATATAATAATAGCTATCGTGTTATTGGCAGTTGCCATATCTACAAGGCTTACAAGTGTACCGACACCTAGTAAAGCGGATTTTCTTCCTGAAATAATTTTTTTTATTCTGTTAAGAAGAAAATCCATTCCTCCAGCTTTTTCAACTAAGGCAGCTAAGCCTCCTGTAAAAAAGGAAAGTATAAAAATCTCTTGCATACTGGTGAAACCTTCATATATTTTTTTACTAATTTCTAGTATCCCAAAATCCAAAATAAAAAAACCTAAAAAACTACTAAATAAAACACCCAGTAGAAGCACTAAAAAAACATTAATACCCATAAGTGAAAGAAGGATTACTAATAGATATGGTAGTATTAGAAATAGCTGATAGGTATTAGTTGGAGAGGAGCTGGATGTGATGTTGCTGGCAGGAGTATTTGTATTTGCTAATACAACATACAGTATACAGGTAACAATAGCAGCAGGGAGGGCTATTTTGAGATTAGTTCTAAATTTATCTTTCATTTCACATTCAAGTGTTTGGGTAGCGGCTATGGTAGTATCCGAAATTACGGATAGGTTATCTCCTAGCATAGCTCCACCTAATAGTGCTGCTCCTAATAAGTTAATATCTATCCCTTTGTCAGCGAATCCAACTACCACAGAGCCTAAAGCTACAATAGTTCCTACGGAAGTTCCAGATGATATAGAAATAAAAGCAGCGATAATAAAAATACCCAAAGGAATGTATGAGGAGGAAATTATACTCACTCCAAAATCCACAATAATATCCACGCTTCCAATGTACTTAGATACCACAGCGAAAGCTCCAGCGAGCAGATAGATAATACACATATTGAGTATCTTGTGGTCGCCACAACCGTTTAGGAAAGTATTTATTTTTTCGTTAAAAGGCTCTTTAAATAAAATGAAAGCCGCTACAATGCCTGCCATTACAGCAATGGGAGAAGGTAAGGCGTAAAAATAGTTAAAATAAATACCACTACCAATAAAAATGGATACAAATACCAGTAGAGGAATAACAGAGATAATAGAAGTTTTTTTCATTTTTTAATGCAGTTTTGTCTAATCTGCATTTACCAATGAACCTCGTTGTAACTTAAGAAATAATGTGGAATACTTAAAGACAACATTTTTTCCTTTGTTAAGGCTTATCGTTTCAGCACCTTGCTTGTTGTTGCAGGTTGCTACCTTTCTTATAGAAGGTTCTTGATAAATACAGTGGTGCAAATATAGAAATTTAATTAAATATGGATATGAAAATATAAAGTAAAGTTATTTTTTGTCATTTTGAGGAGTCTAGTTAGAGGATTGTAAATATTAAAGGTTGGTTTCTTTCTTGTTAGGATGCGTATTCTATATTATAGTAAGTGTTCTCAAATGGTGTTCCTAATTGTGTGCCTTTTTATCTTAAAAACTAGGATAAAATAATGACTTAAAGACTATGAGAAAAATATTAAGTTATGAGATAACTTGCAGATATAGAGTTATAAAACAAAAAAGACTTACATTTCTGTAAGTCTTTTTGCTCCTCCTGCTGGGCTCGAACTTTATATTTTTACATTTTGATATTTAATGTTTTTCATTTTTTTCTGAATTAGGGTATGCCTAAAAGTATACCTTTTAGTCTGAAATTTCTTCTAGAACATTAGATTTTATTTCTTCTAAAGAAAATGAGTTGCCATAGATTACAAGTAAGCTATTAGGTTTCTTTAAAACTAGAAATAGTTGTATTTCTCCTGCATAATATTCATATAAATCATAATTGAGGTGCACCTCATAGGAAGCAAGGGAATACTTGCACTTTAGAGTGTTTTTAATCTCTTCAATAGCATCTATTCCAATATGAAAGAAAGTCAAGATGACAGCTTCTAGTCTATCCCAGTAGAATATTAATTCAGCTTTATTAGGCTTTTGATTGAGAAACTCCTTTGCTTCTCCTATATACAGATAGCTATCATAGTTAGGTACTCTTTCTATATCTAAAACTTCTAGTTCAAATTCCCAAGTCTCATAATCTTGTCTTAACACAAAAGGTAAATTAAAATTTTCCATAGATTTTGATATAAAAAAACCACTCTAATTTGAGTGGTTATATTATTTTCTATATTGCCTTCGTAGAATTTATTTTTCATCTTTATGCTCCACTTTTAAGAGTATCAATAAAAAAATAGCCACCACAACATCTATGATGTTCCATAGAGTTCTTCCTAATGCAATTTTTATAAATGGTTGAAATAGTAAAGCCAAACTAATAAAAATAACAAGCAAGGTATGGTTGTTTCTATATTGATAAGCTAACATAGAAAAACATATTAGGGCAATAAATCTTACTAATTGATAATACCCATAGGGCATATCAAATAGACATAAAAGAAGTATTATAACAAGGAATATTTTTAGTACATTCATTTGTGCAACATACATTACTTTAAGTTCAATATAATTTTATTTAATCTAAGCACTGAACTTTATAAATAATTCTTCTTCTGCCTGCCCCTATAGCTTGAGTAACTCCCGTGTCAAAAAAATCAGCTTCTTTATATCCCCAAGCTTTACATTTTTCTGATGCATTTTGTTTTGCCTTTTGCATATCAATCTTTACTCTAAAAGCAGCATCATACTCTGTAGCTAAAGTCAATGTACCATCTGATTTACTACCATCTATGATATATAAATCTTTTTTAACAGTACAGCTGGTAAATATAAGTGTTGGAATAACTAATGTTTTAATGATGTTTTTCATAGTAGTCTATTGTTTGGTTTATTATTTTTAGTTTTACTTTCAAGAGTCTCTGTAGTAAAAATATTAAGAGTTAAATAAATGGGGGTTATAGTATAAAGTAATAGGGTTACTACTTATTTTTACTTTGCTTTTTATATTTTAATAATTTCCATAACATAAATAGTAGCAATAATATAGTTGATATTATCAAACTATTTTTCGCAGCTTCTCCAATTTTTTCATAACTTTTGCTCTGTATAGAAAAAACACTTGTGTTCTGTTGCACATTTGGTTTTGGTAGTACTTCATTTTTGGGATTTTGAAGTTCAATTTTTTGTTTATGCTGTGCTTCTGCTTTTTTATTTTCCGCTTCTATTCTATCAGCTTCAATTTCCTCTTCAAAAAATTTTATAAACTGTAGCTCTTCTTGTGTTAAAGGCTGTGTTTTGGACTTCTTCTGTAATTTCTCATATGCATTTCTTTTAGTTTTTTTATCAAGAAGATGAGGATTTCGTATTAAATACTCTTCCATTAGAGCATCCATCCTAGGGTCATTAAAATTTACATATACTTTTTTTGCCATAATATTATCTTTTTAGTTGTATTATTTGTTTGAGAAGAATATAATGGGTAACCTTTTTAAATCTCTATTCTAAAAGGGATAGAACTTATTTAATTATTGTTTTTTATTTTCTCTATTCAAGTAGAGATATACCAATCCTCCCACAATAATGAAACTAGCAATTGCACAGACATAGTTAAAATGAAATTCACTATAGTCATAGCTACTATCATCTGTTCTATTTCCATCATTATAATAGTAAATGGTCTCTCCCAAAATACAACCCAATAGTGTTGCTACAAATGTTCCAGTGACTGCTGAAAGTACTATGATTTCATCTGATGATAAATTAAGAGAATTAATCTTATTGATAAATTTCATCTGTTTTATCTTTTGAATAAACTTTGAGTAATTTCCATTCATTTTTTTTCCATTTAAAGGTTTATTAGGTGTTAATTGTATTTTATCTTTTGGATTCTCCCCATATTCATTAGCATTTGGTTCCCCTTCACCAAATATTAGCCATAGGGTATAAAATGGAATAAATTGATAAAAACCACTATTCCCTCTGTCATGACATCTTTTGGTATTCTGTGCCATAATAAACCAGAGTAATGGTATATATAAAAGAAAGGTAAGAGTTAATAAATAAGTATTTTCTTCACTATCAGCTATATTTTGAACTAGAAATTCTTGATAGGCAGAAATAATTGAAAGCAATATGATGTAGATTATAAAACTAATTCCATACTCAGTTCTTCTAATTCTACCACTAAAAGAAAAAGGATTTTTAAACATAGTTATTAAATTTTATTAGTTGATTTAGTTGTATTAGTTCTAATTTCTCTCATCTTATGTAGAGTAGAAATTAAATATTGTCATATATGGCATTTAGTTAGGCAAATGTAAGGAGTAATTTTGACTTGTCAAATAAGTCAAGTTGGAAAAAACTGAAATTCTTAAAAAAATAGGAAAAAAAGTTAAGGAGATGAGAGAATCTAAAGGGTTATCTCAAGTGGAACTAGTAGGTAAAATGCAAGGAGAAATAGACCCTACCAATATTTCTAGAATAGAATCAGGAAGAACCAATCCAACCATCTACACATTATATAGAATTGCAGAAGCCCTAGAAATTAAAATAAGTGATTTGGTAGATATAGAAAACTAATATCTGATATACTACTGTTACTGCTACAATTTGGCTATAATATTATATCTAGGAATATTATTTTTAGCTCAAATCCCCTTTTTTTAAGTACATACTACACATACACACACATTAAGATTTTATTTTTTTTTACTAAAATCTCTAAAATTACTACCATAATAGGGAATAGATTAGTGGTTTATTAGAAAAAAAATAATGAGTTCTAACTTATAGATACTTTCTTAGAAGTATGGAATGTTAAAACTCATTACTATTGTAAAATCTAAAATGCCTGTTCTAGTTCATATTTACCATTTCTAGAAAAAGAATTTGGATTTGCTTCAAAGCTCTTTTCTATAGCAGGATTAGAAGAATTTTCTGGAACATATACATATCTATGTTCTAGTATTGTTACCTCTCCTGTTTCTCTATTAGTATACTCATAAGGCTCACAAGATTGTCTTTCTACAGAACCTGCCATTTCAGTCCCTATTAAAGCTTTACAAGTTTCTTCATCAAAGGTTGAAGTGATGTAGGCTTTTTTTGCAGTAGCATAATACTGCCCTGTAGTTTGGGATTGTACCATTTCTATACCACCTGAAATTTCTAGTGCAAAAAATTCTCTTCCATCTTCTGCTACTCTTTGTTTGTAATTGATAATTCTTACCATTGTTTTTGATTTTTGAGTTAAACTTTTTGATTTTATAAGTTGTAAGTAAGAATAATTTATTTCTACTGCTATCACCTAGAGAAATACAAAAAAGCATTACTACAACTTACTCTACACATTGAGTGATGTGCAAGAATAAGTGGGAGGGGTTTGGAGAGGTGAGATATAAAAAATATTAGATAGGTAGATATTCTAGGAATAGAATATTAGTTTTGATGTTTTGTAAACTAATAATTAAAGCTAGATACTAATCTTTTAGAGAAGTAGCTAAACATCTATAATACCCTATGCATTCTATGTAGCTACTATAGGTATAGTATTGAAGTGTGATTAGACCTAGTTTGTTCCATTATATCCCCTGAGAATAAAAGTTCTATTAATATTTTAAGGGTGGGGTATTTGGATTTCTTAAATAAGGGTGGGGGTATTTTGCAGGGACATTTACAAGTGTGTGTTTTTTTTATTGATTTTTTTTTAGAATATATTTTTTTACATTTGACAGACATAGTTAAATTCAAAGAACTATTGAAAAATAGTCAAATAAGACACTGCAAATACTACTAAAATATATTTAGTAGAAAGATTTAAATAATGATAAGAGTAATATAGTTATATGACTAAAAGAGAGTTGAAAAATTGGTTAAAATATTATAGAGCATCTTTGATAGATGCATCTAGAGGTAATAAGTATTCATATTTAGGAGACCCTATTGTTAGAGATAATTTCAGTATTGAAGAACTATCTCAAGAAGAAACTAAATTAATATGGGATGAAAAAAATATGTATTCCTTTAAATTTGAAGAATATGTAACTGATCTAGACCAATTAGAAACTTTATATGATGAGGAAGAAGAAGATTTTGAAGTTGTCAATCTAGGCAAAGGAGGTAATGAAGTAAATTCTGTTAAATTTAATAAAATAGAAATAGCCCCCATTTTTATTCAAAATTCAAAAGAGCATACAGAATTTGAGGGTAATAATGAAATTCATTATCCCTATTGGATTCCAGCATATTTAAGACAAGATGGCAAACTATTCCCTCCAAAACAGGATGAGACACCAACATTTCTAAGAGAATATTTAAGTCCCAATCCTAAAGATAGTCCCACTATAGCTGAAATGAGTAAACTAGATTCTGAATTATCAAATTTTGAATTTAATAAGAATACATGGAAGCAGTATTGGAAAGATTGTGAGATATATTTTACAAAAGTAACAGATAAAAAATACACTGACTATCAGCAGCACATTGTAAAATTAAGGATATGTAAGTATGAAGATATTAATACCACAAAACATATTCTTTCCCTTTATAATGACCTTATCTTTAAGAATAAGGATTCTAACGCAAGTTACAATGTGCTAGAAAAGTTACTAGATACTGATGTTCCTCAAAAAATAAATGGCAGTAAAGAAATTGAAGATATTCTTATTCCTAATCATTATGGGCATATGGGGGAAGAATTTCCATTGTCTAAATCACAAAGAGAAGCATTTGCTAAATCACAATACAAAAATCACTCTGATATTTTTGCAATTAATGGTCCTCCAGGTACTGGTAAAACAACAATACTACAAAGTTTTATTGCGAATAGTCTAGTTAATGCGGTACTAAATAATGCAGTGCCTCCATTAATTGTGGGTTGTTCCACCAATAATCAAGCTATTACTAATATTTTGGATAGTATGAAGTTAGATAATAAAACTAATGACATACTACAGGAAAGATGGTTACCTGATGTATCTTCATTTGGATTGTACCTTACAGGAACGTCAAAAAGTGCAGAAGAATTAAAAAACTATCAATGTACTACGAGTCCATTTTTTAGTGATGGTTTTGTTTATCAGCTTGATAAAAATTTAGATATTGTAAAATATGAGAACTACATTATTAGTAAATTCTTGGAATATGTAAAAGAACAAAAACTCAACTATGATTTCTCGCAAGAAACCACTATTGATAAAGTAAAATCCTATTTAAAGTACCTTATAGATAATTGTAAAAAAGATATAGATAATTATGTAGATGTAGCACTTTTGAAATATACCATTCCAAGTTTTCTAAAATCATATCATTTTGAAAATGAAAATGATGTAATACAATCAATTGAAAACACAAAGCAGAATATTGGAAGAGCAAAACAACTTATTAGTTCCCTAGAAAGGTATAAAGTGCTTTTAGAAGAAAAGTATAAGAGCTTCCCATTTTATATAAAATATTTTCCTTTTTCTAGTTTCAAAAAGATTAAAGAAAATGCTTTTAAATTAGTGCTTCAAGAGCATTTGGATTTATATGCTACATCAACAAAATTTCATCATTATTTTGAAATTCAATCTACTACAGATGAGTTGATTTTAAATACACAAAAACAGCTTAAACAACTAAAAGATAAACTTTCGCAATTAGAAAAAATAATAGAAGAGTGTAGAATAAGACATCAAAAATATGCTCATAAACTACAATTATGGAATATTGAATATCAATACAAATGGAATAATTTAATAGAAAAAACTAAAGAAGAGTATCAAAACCTAAATGTAATTGAAGATATAGCTGTAAAATTAGATATTTCTTTAAGACATAAATTATTTTGGCTTTGTGTTCATTACAGAGAAGCAGAGTTTATAAAAGAACAGTTTGATAAAGAAACTAGCAAGTATGAAAGAAGTGCAAAACAATATAGAATAAGGCTTGAGAGATTAGCCAAAATAACCCCTCTTTTTATCTCTACTTTTCACACTTTACCAAAGTATTGTTCATACTATTCCCATTCAGAAGGAAATGTATTTTACAGCAACCTTTTTGATTTTATGATTGTAGATGAGGCAGGGCAAGTTTCTCCTGAAGTAGCAGTTCCTTCCTTTGTGTTTACAAAAAAGCTACTTACTGTGGGGGATATTCACCAAATTGAGCCTATTTGGGGTGTTTCAGAATCTGTAGATTATAAAAATGCTGAAAAGTATGATATAATAGATAAAGAAGAATATTTTAAATTTCTCAAAGATTATGGCTATTTAGCTTCTAGTGGTAGTGTAATGAAATTATCATTATATAAATCCCATTTCACATATCAATCTAATAATGAAGAGGTTAAAGATGGTGTATTACTTAGAGAACACAGAAGATGTTTAGACCCAATTATACACTATTCTAATAAGTATGTATATCAAAATAGTTTAATTCTCAAAGGAGGAAAAAATCATACAAAAGCTCATAATCTTCCTAGTGTAGGCTATTTACATATTAATGGATTTTGTGAAAAATACCATTCAAGCAGTAGAAATATTGCAGAAGCTAATACCATTATTCAGTGGCTAAAAGATCAAAAAGAAACCTTAGAAAAAGCATATGATAAACCTTTACAGGATATTGTAGCTATAGTTACACCCTATTCAGCACAAAAAGACTACTTAAAAAGTCTAGTCAAAATCAACTTTTCTCAGGAACTCTCAGAATCTATGACTGTAGGTACTGTGCATGCTTTGCAAGGAGCAGAAAGACCAATTATCTTGTTTTCTCCAACCAATTCAGATCCTAAAAAGTCTTTGTTTATGAATTATGGCGGAAAAAGTAATATGCTAAATGTTGCAGTTACTAGAGCTAAACATTCTTTTTTAGTATTTGGTAATATGGTTATTTTTAAACAAGGTCAAAATACTCCTTCATCCAATTTAGCAGAGCTTTTATATACCTATTCAGATAATGATTTAGATGATACTTTTATTTTTTCAAAAAACACTTTATTCACTGATGATAAAGATAGAGTACATCATTTAACTACATTAGATGAACATAGAAATGCCTTAAAGAAATGCTTTAAAATTGCAACATCTGAGATTATTATTAGTTCTCCTTTTATTTCTATAAATGCTATTAATGATGATGGTGTTTCAGAACTTATTAAAGAGGCTATTAATAAAGATATTAAAGTAACTATACTCACAGATGAAAATCTGGACATGAAAGATGGAAAGCTAAAACTACATTCATTAAAGGGCAGAAAATTATTAGAAGAATCTGGAGCAAAATTGATTACATATAAAGGAATCCACAATAAGACTATTTGTGTAGATGACAAATTACTTATAGAAGGCTCTTTTAATTGGCTTTCTGCCTCTAGAAATGTAGAGAGTGAGTTTGCAAGAAAGGAAATATCATTGGTTCTACAAGGTGCTAATGTACCTTCTAAAGTAGATAGAATAAAAGAATTGTTTAATTTGTAAAACTTTCCAATATGAAAATAAAATCATTACAAGTAAATAATTACAGGCTATTAAAGAACTTTCAATTAGACTTAGAGGATGAACTTTCTTTAGTCATTGGAAAAAACAATACAGGTAAAACATCATTGTTATCACTATTAGATAAATTTTTAAATTTTTCTGAAAAAAATAAATTTTCTCTAGATGATTTTAATCTCGAATTTAAAGAGTTACTATTGTTAAAAATAACAGATGATACTATAGAGGAATTTTCAGAATCAATAGGAATAAAATTAAGAATACTAATTGAATATTTTGAAGATGATGATATTTCTAACATAAGTAAAATTATGATGGATTTAGACCCTGAAAATAACAATGTTGTTATTGGATTTGATTTTTGTATTGATTATGAAAATTTAACAAAACTTAGAAAAGATTTTAATTTATTTGAAATTGAAGAAAAGAAAAAAGAAAAAGCAACTAAGGATTATAAAATAAAAAATATTGATTACTTTTTAAGAAATAATCTTAAGGAATATTTTAATTATAGAAAGAAATCTATCCAATTTGATGTAACTCAAAATAAAATTATAGAGGGTAAATATATAGACCTTGACAAAGAAAAAATAAGTATCAAAGAAATTATTAATTTTAAATACATAAGTGCTAAAAGAGAAGTTTCTAATAAAAGTATAGATAAAACATTATCATTACAAACATCTGAGATTTACAAAAAATCTGAAACTAATGAAACAGAGGAAAAAGCTATTGATGAATTTAAAGAAAAACTTAGAGATACTGACGAAGTATTAAGTACCATCTATTCAACAATTTTTGAAAATGTTGTAAATAAAGTAAAAAGCTTTGGTGGGATTAAAAAAGATGATTCAATTATTGAAATTAAATCTACATTACAACATAGAGAACTTTTGGAAGGCAATACTACAGTAATGTATAATCATAATAATCATTCATTACCAGAATCTTACAATGGATTAGGTTACATGAACCTAATAAGTATGATATTTCAAATTGAAATACTGGTACAAGAATTTAAAAAAGACAAAAATGAAAAACCTTCTGATATTAATTTATTATATATTGAAGAGCCGGAAGCACATACTCACCCTCAAATGCAATATGTATTCATAAAGAATATAAAACAACTTTTAAAAGAGGGAATTAAAAGAGAAGATGGAGAAAATAGAAGATTACAATATATAATTAGTACACATTCGTCTCACATACTATCTGAAAGTAATTTTGATGATGTTAAATATCTTAAAAAAGTTGGAGAAAATTGTATTGAAGCAAAAAATCTAAAAGAATTAAAGGCACAATATGAAGTAAATTCTAAAGAATATCAGTTTTTAAAACAGTATCTAACAATTAGTAGGGCAGAAATTTTCTTTGCAGACAAGTGTATTTTAATTGAAGGAGATACAGAAAGAATTTTATTCTCTACTATTCTAAAGAAAATTGATATAGAAGAAGACAAAAAACATAAATTAGGAGGGACAAAAGATAAATTTTTACCACTCCTATCTCAAAATATTTCCATTATAGAAGTTGGCGCATATTCACACATTTTTGAAAAATTCATTGATTTTATAGGAATTAAAACATTAATAATTACTGATTTAGATACAGTAGATGATAATGGGGAGGCCTGTGAGGTTTCTGTGGGAAAATCCTATACAAATACTGCTATCAATTTTTTTTACAGCTCTGCAAGTCTTGAAGATTTAAAAAAGAAAAAACACTCAGAAAAAATTTTGAATAAAAAGAATGGCAATTGGGAGGTTAATGATACTGGAAACCTTTGTGTTTGCTATCAAATTGAAGAAGATGATTATCATGCTAGAAGCTTTGAAGATGCTTTTATTAATATTAATAGGACATTTATTGTTTCTTTAAAAGACAATTTTAAAGGAATAAAACACAAACAATATTTTGACATCCTTGATAACAATCCATATTATTTAGCAATGAATTGCATTAAAAAGAAAACTCATTTTGCTTTAGATATAATTTATAATAGTAATGAAGATTTTAGCAATTGGGCTATTCCTACATATATTAAAGAAAGTTTATTATGGCTAAAACAGGATTGATGGATAATAAAAATGAGTTCCAAAGAATAATGGAGCATATTTCCCAAGGTAATAATTTTTTGCTAAGTGGTGGTGCAGGTAGTGGAAAAACCTATACACTTGTTGAGGTAATAAGACAAGTTATAGAAGATAATCCAATTTCAAAAATTGCTTGTATGACCTACACCAATGCTGCTGTAAAAGAAATTGAAGAAAGAGTAAATCATAAAAATTTAATAGTATCTACAATACATGATTTCCTATGGGATAATATAAAACATTTTCAAAAGGAAATAAAAGAAATAATAATTGAGCTAGCTAATGATATAGATATACCACAGATTAGTATAGATGGACTCACTCCCATTGATATAAACTTTTTCAATGATATAGAAAGAATACAATATAAAGAGTATCTTAGATTAAAAGAAGGTATAATATCCCATGATGAAGTTCTTTTAATTTCAAATTTTATGTTTAAAAAACACAAAAAACTGTGTAATATTCTTAAAGACAAGTTCAAATTTATTTTTATTGATGAATATCAAGACACTCACAGAGAAGTAGTTGAAATATTCTTAGACTATTTAAGAGTTAGCCCTAAAAAAACTGTTGTTGGTTTCTTTGGAGATGTAATGCAGTCTATTTACCCTGATGGAATAGGAGACCTAAATGAATATATTGATTCTGGAGCAGTTGTTGAGGTTAAAAAAGAACAAAATAGAAGAAATCCCAAAAAGGTCTATGAACTAGCAAACATCCTTAGAGCTAAAATAGATGGATTAGTTCAAACACATTCTGATGATTTAAATGCCCCTAATATGGAAAATGGAATTGTTAAAGAAGGAAATATCAAATTCATTTATTCTAATGATGGAGACTTAAATAAAGTTCGTAATTATTTGAATTGGGATTTTAATGATTCTAAAGAAACTAAGGAATTAAACTTAACCCATAATTTGATTGCAGATAAAGCAAACTTTAGATTGCTAATGGACATTTATGATAAAGAACGAATAATTGAGTTAAAAAATAGAATTGTCAAGGAAATAAAAGAGAAAAATATAGAAATTTCTGAAGATGCAACCTTTGGAGATGTTATAGAACTTGTAAATTATACAGTATCTAATAGAAATCAAATAGGTAGATTTATTAATGAAAATCCTGATTTATTTGAAGAAGCTAAAAAGTATCCATTTTCTAAATTTAAAGGAATTTATGTAAAAAGTGACATGCTCGTAGAGGATAAAAAACAAGATGTAGAGGATGAGAATAAAAAAGGTTCTAAGAGAGATAAATTAATAAAACATCTTTTTAAAATACAAAATAACCTTACATATTACAAAAGAGGAGATTATAATGAATTTATAAGAAAAACAGAATTTAAAATAACAAAAAGTACGCATAAGATTGCATTAAAATCAATAATTGAAGAGTTTTCTACAGATGGAAAAACAATTGAAGACATAATCAATCTTGCTGATGATAAAGGGATTTGTAAAATTGATGACAATTTAAAAAATTACATTTCTGATAATGAATATATTTATAATAGAGTAAAGAAATTAAAATTTTCTCAATTTCAAAATTTATATAAATATCTAGAAGGTTATACCCCATTTTCTACTCAACATAAAACAAAAGGAAATGAATTTAATAATGTACTGGTTATATTAGACAATGGAAGATGGAATGATTATAATTTTGAATATCTTTTTTTAGAGTCTGGTACTGAAAGTGTTTTGAATAGGACACAAAAAATATTCTATGTGTGTTGTACACGTGCAAAAGAAAATTTAGCAGTTTATTTCCATTCTCCAAAGCCCCAAGTGATAGTAATGGCTAAGAAATGGTTTGGGGAAAGCAATGTTATTGAAATTGATAATTTATGAAAGAAGAAGTCAATAAATTTTATTCTGTAAGAAGCAAAGATTCACAATCATTTTCTATTTATGATATTAGAGATTTGGAAGAAAAAACGTGGAGAGGTTTTGAAATTGGATTTATAGATAATAGCTATGGAAATATAACTGGAGGGAGCTCTATTTCTACATTAACAACAGCAGATGATTATGATGAAGAATTTTACAGAAAATTAACTGAGATAAAACCTGCATATAATGTCTCTGACTTTTTAGATTATCATTTTCAAAAATATCAAGAGAGAAATAGACAAAAGAGTTTATTTTTGAAACATATTCAATATGTCATTGTACCAAAACTCAACAGGTTTTATAAAAAGGAATATTTAGAAATTACAAATGATTGGATAACTAAAAACAATAAAATAATGTTAAAAAAACAATTAGAACAGAAAAATAATTTCTTAAAAAGGGCATATGAAAATGCTATTGAATATGCACCTTCAAGTCCCTTATCTGTTACTATTAACCCTATTGAATTTGGCAAATCAATAGGGTATGACATTGACACAACAAAGAGGATTGTTAATGAATTGGTTGATGATAACTATTTAACCTCCACTTTGGGAATGGGAATGATTATGATAACTAAAAATGGCTTGAATTATTTAAGGGAAGTTGAGATGCAAAATACTGCAATTCCAAATTTTAATATTAATGTAGGAAACAATTCTAATGTTCAATTTCAACAAGGTAATATAAATTCTACTCAAAACTTGTATATTGATAAAAAGGAAAAGGAGGAGTATGAAAAATTCAGTAATGAAATTAAAAATAATTTTGATTTAATAACAAACTATTTAGATAGTAATTCAAAGGAAGATTTAGGTGTTGAGATACAGTATCTTGATAAAAATTTAAATAGACAAAATCCCAAAAAAGAACTAGTAAAAAATATAGTTTCCAATATTTTTGATATTTTGAAATCAGTTCCAGCGAATATTATAGCGAATATTATTACAGCACATATACCAATATAAAACTGCCCCCTTTTGGGGCAGTTCCATTTAACTCAAAAACCAATGATAACTAGAATTACCATTGAGAGTTTTTTGAATGCCTTTAGAAAACTCAAAAGCATTCAAATTCCTGTCTAGGAAAGTATCTATATAAGAAGACTTATTAGCCTGAGTAAAGAGGTTATAAACACTCCATAGGTTTATCCTGCCATCTTCTTGCCTACAGAAGTTCTTATCCTCATAATAATCTTTAGCTAGAGTGTTAATATGGCTGTCATTAAAATTAAGTACAGGGATTTTAGACTTCTCAGATTTAGGAAGATGTTGGTATAGCCTAGATTTACCTATAAGTTGTGCAAACTGATGTTCTGTAAGAAAATCTTGAGAAAGCTCTTTCATTTCCATAAGATGTAAATCTACATTATAATTTTGCATTACTTCTAGGGCTTTAGATTGTAGTTCTAATGCATTAGAAACTCTCATGTCTTCCACAAAACCATCACTCCATACGCAAAGATTCATACAGACTTGATTTTGAAACCCAATGAAAAACTTAAACTTCTCAAGTGTTTTTTTACTATACAAGTTCTCTTGATTATATGCCCTCACTCCTCCTATACAAAGAGATAGCTTATTTCCATTCACAACCTCTGTAATGCTAGGAATTTTTACTATAAAAGCCATTCTTTCATAATAAATGGTTTTCTCATGGTCTAATAAATCTTTCACATTTTTATGAATAGCCTCAGGCACTCTCCCTTTAATTTGATGAGATACCCTAATTTCAGGAATAGTCATGCTATGATGAGGAAATACCTTTTGAGTAGCATTGAGTATTACTTCTATAAACTCTTGATGGGCAATAGTTCTCTCATTGTCTTTACTAAATACAGGCACAATACAATCTTGTTTTAGATGAAGTAGAGGTACTTCTGTAGTATTAGCTACAATGAAAGGACTAGGCTTATTATCTTTTGGTTCTTCTACAGCAGAAGTAACTACAGAATTAGCCATTAAAAAAGTCTGAACTTGATTTTTAGGTTCAGACTTAGGTTCTTCATTCATTTTACTTGGGTAATAGACTTCTGCATCTTCTATACCATCAGAATTATCTAGAAATACATCTCTAATAGATTTCTTAGCTACATTCCTTAATTCCATTGTACTTGTTTCTTTCCCTATTATGGTAGTAGAATTTGGAATTTCAAAGGCTTCTTCTAAAGTAGCAGGTTTAATGATGTTTTGCGTGTCCATTTTGACTAAAATTTTGAGGGTTGGTTAATTGTATTAAAAGGGATTTCTTAGCTTCAAAATCAGGTTTTAAATTCTTCTGATAGTGTGGGTATTTCTGATATAGAGCCAATAACTCTGATAAGGAGTTACACATTTGAATTTCTTGATACACTTCTTGCTCAGATAATTCTTTAGAGCCAGATGGAACTTCCTGCTTTCCAGAATTACACCAATCTAGAATTTTCTTACCTGTTTCAGAAGTGATGATAAACTCAGGTTTATCCATGAAAATTTCAGTTCTGTCCTTACTAGCTACAGCAAAATGCTTAATATCCACATCAAAAACTAGAGTAAACTCAAAGTCTAGTCCATCTCTTTGAACAGCTTTTAAACCTACTTTTTCAGGGATAAACTTCCCATCTTTTTGATTGAGTACATAGTCCTGTTTAGTCCTCATAGTAGCAATTACATGAGCATTAGATTGAAGTATTTTATCAATAAATAGTTTCTCCAAAGGCTTAATCTTAGCCCAATTAGTAAAGCTATTTCCAGCTAAGGAACTGTGATAATCTAACAGGTAATCCCAACAATGAGAAATACTATCTAAAATAATTACCTCCATTCCTGCTTTCTCGCAAACTTCAATAGCTTGTACATACTTTTGAGGACTAAATGGAGGCTGCATAGAAAGCACATTGTAGTTGCCTAAATGAGCATATAAGTCAGCACTTCCATTTTCTGTGTCAATAATGGCTACTTTAGAAAAGTCTCCATTGGTTAGTCCTTGTGCTAGTAGCAAACTTGAGTAAGTTTTACCACTTCCTGCACTTCCTTGTAAAGCCATTTTTATCTTGGCTCTTTTTCTTTCACTTGGTCTTAGTTGCATAATTTTGAAATTTATTGGGTTAAAAAATATTTTTTGAGGTTAAATACAATTTAGCTATTAGTCTTAAAGTACTATAAATAAGGCTAAAACACTGGAAATTGTCATTTATTTTTTGTAACTTTGTGTACCAAAATTTTGGAACAAAAACCTACAACAGAGTTGTCCTCCTCTGAATTCGTGCGTTGTTAAATCTTAGATTTTTTAGGCTGGGGAGATTTCTAAAGAACCCCTATGAATTGTAAAGTAGCTTACGGAATTTCAGTTAGGTTTCCTATGTGCATTGTAACTGCCTAAAGTAAATTGCCTATCAAAGATTGTGTATGAATAGCTAATTTTGGACATACTAAACTGTCCACTTTTTGTAGTGGGATATATTATTTGAACAAAAAGTGGACAGTTTAATTCTCTTGGTTTAGATTTTTCAAAGCCTCATTGATGATGTTCTGATATGTTTCTTCACTTCCATAAAGTTCTGAAATGCACCGAGAATATTGCTCTAAATAATTTGTGTCATAATCAGCAGGTTGTACTAGATTAATTACCCTAGAAGGATTAGGAAGTGGGATGTAAGCAGTAATAGGTTTAACAAGTAGCCTGTCTCCATTAATGGTTACTTTTTTATATGTTTCGAGAGACATAAAAAAATCTTCTAATAAAATTCTGTAAAATGACTCTATCTTTTGTTCCGTTGTTTTGTCTTCAAAATTTCTTTTAAAATTGAAAATGTTATTTCCTATAAAATCATCATTTTCTATCAATAAATCAATTGTTTCTAAAGCCTTTGAAGTTTCATCTGTATTTAAAAAACCTGATAGTGGTTTTATAGGTAAATAATTAAACCTTCTTCCTCTTGTAGTGGTGCCAATATAGTTTATAACTTTAGTTCTAAAATAATCTAAATTCTGATATGCCTTTATTTTGTTTTTGTATTCATCAGAATAGTCTATTTGCTCTAGATTAATAGTTCTAGCTACAGCAATACAATCTAAAAAATAGTTGCTCCGAGTATATTCAATATCATGATTTTTATTTTTAATATCATCAGGATAATAATAGTTATTTTGAAAATATTGTATGGCACAAAATCTTAGAAGTTGATTTTCAAATAATTTATTTGAATATGAAGAAATGATTTCCCATCTTCTATTAGCATCTTTTTTAAATTTAAAGGTAAAACTATTGAAGAGTTTATTTCTAATTTCTGTATAGAACATATTGAAATTAGAATAAGTGGTTATGCTATTGTAGTAGTCTTCTCCAAAATATCTATTGAAGTATTGAGTTAAATTTTCTTGTAGCTCTCCTTCTTTAAAAAATAATGTTCTCTTATAATTAATTCCCACCAGCTTACAATTAATGAATTGATTGGTTAATGCCGCAAAAGTTAGATATGCACTTATATCTTCTCCAAATATAGGATATTCATTAGCTAAAAACTCTTCTCCATTTTCAAGTTTAAACTCATCATAAGTAGGGTAGCTTAATTTAGCTAGATTGAACCTAGATAAATTATTCTCAATAGCTTCAATTTCATTCTTAATATTTCCTCTTAATTTATTTTCATAAAATTCTCTTAGGAAAAAATTTTGCCTGTTTAGTTTGATATACTTTACTAGTTTTTTAGGGTCTTTATGATAGGTTATTAGGTTGTAATAATTCTCAAACTCCTCTTTTTGTAGAGGGTTCATCTCTGTATGCTTTAGGGTAGAAAAGTCAAATTTATCTGGTCTTGATAAGATAATATGTATTTCTCCTTTGTTTCTTTGTCTAGCTAAAGCTTGAATAACGGAGTTGATGCCTCCTGAAAAAATGCCATATTTATTTCTGAACCACATTCTTGTACTTCTAGGTGGAAGAATAATGATAAATGCATGGTTTTCTTTCCTAATACTTACTCCTGTCTTAAAGTTAGTGCCAACATTACATTTTGTATTATCAAACTGGTTTTTTGGCTCTTCATTTTCAGGTCTTTGGTTAGTGATGAGTTCAGAAGTACAATCTTTTATTTCTCCATAGGTTTCTACAAGTAGTTTTCCTATTTTATCTCTAGAATTAAGCAGGCTTTTTGCTAAAGTTTTAGAATAACATAAGATGTCTATTTTCTTTCCTCTAGAGATTAGTTTTGTGATTAGTTCTTTGATTTCTAATGTGCTAGAAGTAAAATTATTGTCAGGAGAATAATGTAAATACAGAGAGCTTTGCTTTTGAGGAAATCTTACTCTTTCAGATTCTATAATTTGAATTTTAAAATCTGTGAGTTCAGCTAGATATTCTATAACTACTTTAGAAGCCTCATTATAGGTGGCACTTAGTACAAAATTTTTGTGTATTACATTCCTCCATTTCCATAGATTAAATATATATTTTTGTTTGAAGTTCTGAAAAGAATCATGCAACTCATCATAAATAAAAACTGCTTTAATATTGTTTTCCTCGCAGTATGTAGTTAGGTGATTGAGATATTCTCTCTTGATGTCAGAGTTTTTAAAACCATCTTCCCCAGGATTTCCTAAAAGGGTATTTACAGTAATAACTTGTATAGCTCTGTCAAGATAGTTTGTTTCAGTATATCTCCCAAGATTGTTATAATTGTAAATTTGGCTTTCAGGTATTCCTGCTTCTACAATATCGTCATAGTATTGCTTTACTAAACTCACAAATGGACTAGCTACAAAAATGAGGTATTGTTGCCCTCCATTTTGCATAGCATCATAATACCTTTTTATGATTTGTATAATTGAGTAAGATTTGCCTTGTCCTACTGCTGCATTGATAACCACAGTATTTTTATGTTCTAGTTCAATGTGGCTTTGTAATTCTTCATTGATATAACCATCTTCGTTAGGAGAAATAATGATTTTCTCTCCATTATTTTCAATTTCAAAACAATTTCTTTCTTCTCTAGTTCCATCAGGGTTGAAAATATATTGAAAATCTTCAGGATTGATTTCCTTAAATTCTATAGGGTAATCTTGGAAAGCAGAGTTGGTAATTTCTAATTGCATAAAAAAATAACTATGCTGTAAATTTAATACAGCACAGTTAAATATAGAAATTATTTCAGCTTATCTTTTAATTTATTTAGCTGTTCACTTAATTTATTGGGCATTAGCTCCGCATAATATTCTTGTGTAGTAGTTATTTTAGAATGACCTAAAAGTTTAGATATAACTTCTATAGGAATATCATTGTTCAATAATACTGTGGAAGCAAATGTTTTCCTGCTTGTATGATGAGTAAGATTTTTAGGAATTTTTAATACAAAAGCTATTTCCTTTAGTAGCCTGTTGAAATACTGATTACTCACTCTAGGTAAAAGGTATTCACTTTCAGAAGAATATTTTTCTATCACTTTAAGTGCTTTTGGAAGTATCAGAGGAACAGAGAAATTTCTCCCTGTCTTATCTCTTTTCTTATAAATCCATGTAACTCCATCAGGTTTAGTGATTAAATCTTCTTTCTTGAGGTCAAACATCTCCTTGTATGCTAGCCCTGTATAACAGCAAAATAGGTAGCAATCCTTTACTTGATTTAGTATTTCGGATTGGAATATATGATGTTCTAACTTGTAAAGTTCTTCTTGAGTAAGAAATACAATCTTAGGATATACTTTTTTAGGTTTATGTTCTTCAAAAGGGTTAGATTCTAAATATTTCTGAATAACAGCCTGTTTAACTACTTTTTTAAATCTCTGTAGAGACTTGTTAATAGTAACCTGCTGATGCTTTAATTCAGTCTTAGAGTAATATTCAAACTCTGTAATAAAGTTAAAATCTAAATCTTTTAGTTTAATATCAGATTTTTTGTAATGAAATTTTATGAACTCTTTTACATCATCTCTGATATAGCTGAATTTATCCCAAGTCTGCTTTTTAATCTCTACATCTATAAGTTTTTTCAGTTTCTCAAGATATATTTCATAATATTCTAACACACCATATTCTCTAGCTAAAGTTTCTCCTTTATATTGTGTATAGATGTCATTTACATCAAATTTTTCCTCCTTAACTTGAAGGAATAAAAAAGCCTGATTAATGTTATTCTTAATCAGGCTTAATTGTGTATTGATAAAGTTGTTTTCTTCATTGGGTGGTTTTGCAAGCTGTTTCTTACTATCCCAATTATTAGGGTTGATGAATAATCCTATAGAGAATACCTTTCTCTCTTGTAGATATGTCACCCTGCACCTTAAAGGTGCTATGCCTTTTGAATTTGTATTAACTTTATCCAATACAAATAGTATGTTCAATTTATTATTATTCATGTTGTTATAAGATTTTAGAGGGTATGCCTTTTAGAAAATTAGGGTATGCCTTTTTTTGTGCCTTTTTATCTTAAAAACTAGGGTAAAATAATGACTTAAAGACCATGAGAAAAATATTAAGTCATGAGATAACTTGCAGATATAGAGTTATAAAACAAAAAAGACCTACATTTCTGTAAGTCTTTTTGCTCCTCCTGCTGGGCTCGAACCAGCGACCCTCTGATTAACAGTCAGATGCTCTAACCAACTGAGCTAAGGAGGAATGGTTTGTTGTTTTTTCGTGGTGCAAATATAGAAACTTTTTCTAATACCCTCCAAATTTATTTTTAAATTTTATCTAAAAATTTTAAAAATGTCGCTTCCGATAATCAGTAACATTAATCCCATAAGGAAAATAACTCCTATGGTTTGAGCGTTTTCAAGCACTTTTTGAGGGACAGGTTTTCCCGTAATTACTTCCCATAGAGTAAACATAACATGTCCTCCATCTAAACCGGGTATAGGAAGCAAATTAAGGAATGCTAACCATATCGAAAACATAGCAGTAAACGCCCAAAAGGCTTCCCAATTGATAGAGGTTGGCATCATTTTAACGATACCTATTGGTCCAGACACTTTTTTATAACCTTGTGTTTTTTGGTTAAAAATAATTTTGAATTGTTTTACCTGCATTACTAGAGCGTCTATTGTTCTTTCTAGCCCTCTAGGTATAGCTTGTAGTAAACTGTACTCCTTGTTTACTAATGTACTATTAAGTGATTTTAGTCTTTCTTCTTCGTCGGAAGTAAAACCAAGTTTTCCATCCTTATTTACCGTAATAGTTTGCTTCAATAAACTCCCATTTCTCAGAACTTCAATTTCTGTCGTTTGATTTTTAAGATTTTTAAGCACAGAGGCAAGATTATCAAAATACTTTATAGGAGTATTGTTTATACCAACTATTTTGTCTCCTTTTTTTAGTTGAGCCTTTTGTGCAGGACTATTGGGTGAAATACTATCTATAACTACAGGGAATCTAGCAGAGTAGATTGCTCTAACTTCATTAGCTTTCATAACTTCTGCTACACCATCTTCATTAGTAGGGAAGGTAATTTCTTTGCCTTCTCTAAGTACGGTAATTTCGTCTGATAAAAGCAGGTTTATCATAGAGTTTTCCATTCTTTCGGCAGGTTTTCCATCTATGGCAATTATTTTATCTCCATTTTGTAATCCCATCTTTTGGGCAGCTTCACTTACGGCAATTCCGTCCTCAAATTTGCTATTATCGTGGTAAGTTTCTCCATTAAAAAAGCTAAGACAAGAATAAATAAACCAAGCTAAAAAGAAATTCACAGTAACACCACCTAGCATAATAATGAGCCTTTGCCAAGCAGGTTTAGAACGAAATTCCCAAGGTTGTGCGGGTTTTTTAAGTTGTTCGGTGTCCATACTTTCGTCCACCATACCTGCTATTTTTACATAACCTCCGAACGGAAGCCAACCGATACCGTATTCTGTTTCTCCTATTTTCTTTTTAACAACAGAAAACCAAGGGTCAAAGAACAGATAGAATTTCTCAACTTTAGTTTTGAAGTATTTAGCAGGGATAAAATGTCCCAACTCGTGCAAGGTAACTAAAATTGAAATACTAAGAACAAACTGAAATATTTGGGTTAACAAATCCATGTTGTATTTTTGTTTTAAATTCGTGCAAAGGTAATAAACTAAAATGATTTAGAATAAAAAAGAGATTACCAAAGGCAATCTCTTTCTAATGATGTTGATTAATTTGTTTTATAGGTTTATAGAGAGTCCAAGTCCTCCATTGTTGCCAATTTCGGCAAAAATACCTACTTTTTTATTAAAGAAATATCTTGCACCAATGTGTGCTCCTAGCCCAAAACCATGCCCTAATACACCTATATCTAAACCAGGATAAATATCTAATTGGTCTGGAAGATTAAGGGCGTCTTGCAAATGATAATTTGCTCTACCGAATAAGAAAAAACCATTGTCTTTTTTGTTGTTGAAATAGAAATGAGCACCAGCTCCTAAAGAGATAGCATTTGTAACTCCGTAGTCATAAGTACCAGATAGCCCTGAGCCATAGCCCCAAGCGGAAAGTCCTATTTGAAGTTTTTGGTCTCCTTTTCCATTCCAAGCCTGTGCAAACGAAAGTTGAGCTAACACAACTGTCATTAAAATTAAAATTGTTTTTTTCATAGGAATCTATTTTTAGTTTAAATTAGCCTCAAAAATAAAGATATATTTCTTTACAGTAACGCCATTTTTTCAATTTAATTATGAATGATTTTAAAATTACAGCTTTAAACTTTGATATTCAGTGGAAATCACCATTAGACAATTTCAGCAAAATAGAAGATAGTCTTAAGGGTGCAAATGCCAACTTATTTCTCCTTCCAGAAATGTTTTCTACAGGATTTTATATGAAACCAGAAGAAATTGCAGATGAGCAAGAAAAAACACTACAGTGGATGAAAGTTTTAGCTAAAAATAAGAATGCTGCCATTGGAGGTAGCGTTTCCGTGAAAGAAGGCAATAATTACTATAATAGATTTTATTTTGTAAAACCTTGTGGAGATTATCATTTTTACGATAAAAGACATCTTTTCTCATACTCTGGGGAGGATAAAGTTTACTCTAAAGGTAATGATAGAGTGATTGTGGAATATGAGGGAATAAAATTTCTGCTGCAAATCTGTTACGATTTACGATTTCCTGTATTTAGTAGAAATAAAGGAGATTACGATGTGGCTTTATATGTGGCTAATTGGCCTATCCAAAGAATAGATGCGTGGAACACTTTGTTAAAAGCTAGAGCAATTGAGAACCAAGCTTATGTATTTGGGGTTAATAGAGTAGGTACAGATGGTAATGGTTTAGAGTACCCTGAAAGTACCCATTGCTTTTTTCCTGACGGAAGTGAGGTGTCCTGTAAAAAAGGAGATTTAGTAGAAGTTGTTTTAGATATGGAAAGTTTGAATAAATTTAGAACGAAGTTTCCTTTTTTAGGAGATGCTGATGACTTTAAAGTTAGTCTTTAAAAAAGAAAAATCTCTTAAACTAGTTTTATAGTTTAAGAGATTTAAAAAGTTAAAAAATGATATTATCTGCCTTCTGCTAGTTGTATCGCTTCTTTAGCAACTTTCTCTTGTATGCCCATATCTAGGTGGCTTGTAAAGCCTACACACGAACAGTTAATTTCACCTAAAACATACTTGTCGCTCCCATCTGGGTGATAGTCTAGCATAAAATCTGCCGTCCAAATGAGAGGTGTGTTTTTCTCTTCTAATATCTCTTTTACTTTTGGAAGTTGAGAAAGGAAAACATCCATCAGTGGCTTCCAATCCTCTGGACTATCATAGCGGTACTGTGCTCCAGAGAATAAAGTAGCAGAAAAGGCATCTTCTGTATTGGCTGGTTTTTTGTGCACTACAAAGACAGGTTCCTCGCCTATCATTAGAATTCTAATTTCGCCCTCTTTAATTCTAGGCATAAATCTCATATCTACCAGCATACCGTTTTCACCAGTAATATACCTCTCACAAAAGTCCATAAACTCTTCTAGAGTTTTGTACTCCACATGATTGTCTACGGCTTCGGTTAATTTTAGCGGTGTATCTAAAGGTAGCTCATCTCCTGCTTGGTAAGAAAGATTACCTTCCACTTGTACTCTCCAAATACCTTCCCCAGTGCTTCCTCGGTTTTGTTTCAGAACTCTTTCGCCATGTGAGATGCTTCTTGGGAAATGCTTTCTGAATTCTTCTATGGTATAATAAGCGAAAGTATCCGTAGGCACAAGGCTAGTATTTGCTAATTTTACAAGAGCATCTTTTGCTCCGAATTTTATCATAGATTTCGGCTCGCTCATTCCTACAAGACCATACTCTGAAAGTTTTGATAGGATGGAAAAATATATCTTTTCATTATCGGGTAACGAACCTGGATTCACTCTACTAATGTAGGCATCAAAGTTGTCTTTTACATAATTAAAGATTTCTTCAGCCTTATCATTTTCAAACTTTACAACCTCAGCTCCCCAATCTAAGTCTTTAATAGAGTTTAAAATAGGTAATGTATCCTTTCTGTGTCCGTCTGCACCTTTGTCACTACCTCCAACAGATTCAAAAATTACAATTTTCTTATGTTTCATAATTGAATAAAATTAACCTATCAAAGGTAAAGATAAAGTTCAAAGAAAACTATGATGTTTATCAATATTTACATTTTTGTAATATGATATTAAATAAGTGTTTTTAGTTATGAATTCATGGTGATACCAGTTCTTAATTATTAGTTATCTTTGTGAAATGAAATTTAAACTCCATTCTGAATTTAAACCTACTGGAGACCAGCCACAAGCGATTGATAAGTTGGTTTCAGGGATAGAACAAGGGCAACCCTACCAAACTCTACTAGGAGTTACAGGATCTGGTAAAACTTTTACCATTGCTAATGTGGTAAACCGTATTCAAAGACCTACTATTGTTCTCGCTCATAACAAAACTTTGGCGGCGCAGCTATTTATGGAGTTTAAGGAATTTTTTCCTGAAAATGCGGTAGAGTATTTTGTGTCCTATTACGATTATTACCAGCCCGAAGCATACATTGCTAGTACAGGAACTTACATAGAAAAAGACCTTAGTATAAATGAAGAGGTAGAGAAATTAAGGCTTTCTGCTACGACAAGCCTTCTTTCAGGGAGGCGAGATGTGCTTATAGTAGCTTCGGTGTCATGCATTTATGGTATTGGTAACCCAACGGAGTTTAATAAATCTCTTATAGAATTGGAGCTTCAATCTAAAATTTCTAGAACAGATTTGCTCCACAAGTTAGTCAATGCACTTTATTCTAGGGCGGTTAATGAGTTTGTACGAGGGAGTTTTAGGGTTAAAGGAGATGTGGTAGATGTTTTTCCCGCTTATGCTGATAATGCGATTAGAATAAGATTTTTTGGTAACGAAATTGATAAAATCCAAAGTTTTGATCCTGTTTCAGGAAGTATAATGGGTGATTTTGATAAAATTAATATTTACCCTGCTAATCTATTCGTTACTTCAAAAGAAACTATGAATAGTGCTATTAGAGAAATCCAAGATGACCTTGTAAAGCAAGTGGATTTTTTTAATGAAATAGGAAAAAACCTAGAAGCTAAGCGTTTGAAAGAGCGAACGGAATTGGATTTGGAAATGATAAAAGAGCTAGGTTATTGTTCTGGTATAGAGAATTATTCTAGGTATATGGACGGCAGAAAACCTGGTTCTCGTCCATTTTGTTTATTAGATTATTTTCCTAAAGATTACCTAATGGTAATAGACGAAAGCCATGTAACTATACCTCAAGTGCATGCAATGTACGGAGGCGACCGTAGCAGAAAAGAGAGCTTGGTAGAATATGGGTTTAGGTTGCCCGCTGCAATGGATAACAGACCCTTAAAGTTTGAGGAATTTGAAAAAATGCAAAATCAAGTCATCTATGTGTCTGCCACGCCAGCGGATTATGAATTGGAAAAGACTCAAGGCGAATATGTGGAGCAGATTATCCGCCCGACGGGTTTACTGGACCCGATTATAGAGGTAAGACCTACGCTTAATCAGATAGATGATTTAATGGAGGAAATTCAAAAAAGAGCGGAGGAAGACGAGAGGGTCTTGGTAACCACACTCACAAAAAAAATGGCAGAAGAGCTTACCAAATATTTCACCAAATTTGGCATACGAACTAGATATATTCATTCTGATGTGGATACACTAGAGCGTATACAGATAATGCAAGATTTGCGTACAGGGCTTTTTGATGTGCTTGTGGGGGTTAATCTACTTAGAGAAGGCTTAGATTTGCCAGAAGTATCTTTGGTGGCTATCTTAGATGCGGATAAAGAGGGCATGCTTCGTTCTCGTCGTTCAATGATACAGACTGTGGGGCGAGCGGCTAGGAACATCAATGGTAAAGCCATTATGTATGCAGATAAAATAACCAAATCTATGCAGGCTACTATTGATGAAACTAATTATCGTAGGGAAAAACAGATGAGCTACAACGAAGCTAATGGTCTTACACCACAGCCTTTAAATAAGAAAATATCTGATGTTTTGGTAGGGCGTACGCCTGATTTTCCGAAACAAGAATACACCCAAAAAGAAATTGTTAGACAAGCGGCTGAAACCAAGGCTAGCTATGGTAATACAGAAGATTTAGAGAAAATAATAGCAGAGAAACAAAAACAAATGGAGGCAGCTGCAAAACAATTAGACTTTATTTTAGCGGCGAAATTAAGAGATGAAATAAAAGCTCTAAAAGGAACGGTGTAAATACTCTCAATTAAAATTATAATTGATGCTAACTCCCCAAGACTTCAATAATATCATTAAATTATCGGAGAAAACCATTCGTTTCAAAAGAAATGACTTACTTAAAGCGTCTGGTTCGGTGGACACTAATCTTTATTATATTACTAAAGGAAGTTTTAGAATATACCTTCTGAATGAAAATGGAGAACAAACAATAAGATTAGGTTACACAGGAGATTTTATTGTTGCTCTTGATTCTTTTTTGTCTCAAAAACCATCGGAATTTTTAATTCAAGCGATAAAAACTTCGGAGGTAAAGGTTATTCCTGAATCTAAAATACAAGAGTTTCTACATAAAGAAGAAAATAAAAAATTATGGATAGCCTTGCTAGAAAACCTACTTCTCCAACAGATGGAACGAGAGAAAGATATTTTAACATCATCTCCAAAAGAAAGATATTTGCGTGTTTTAAGACGAAGCCCAAGGCTTTTTCAGGAAATTCCTAACAAATACATAGCGGATTATTTAGGTATGAGTGCAGAAACTTTATCAAGACTGAAAAAATCTTGATTTCTGTCAATTTTTATTAAAACTACGCTACGGAAATTTGCAGAAAAAATGCGTACAGAAGTTTTATTACAGGCCTTAGAGTTACAAATAAAAGAAGCTATAACAACGGTTGAAATTCTTAAAACTAAAGACTTAGACTATCTTACTTGGAGGCCGCGGGAACACTCGTGGAACATATTAGAATGTGTAGAGCACCTTAATCTATATGGCAATTTTTACCTTCCCGAATTTGAGTCAAAAATAAAATCATCTCATACTGTGCCAGAGGTCAATTTCAAAAGCAGTTGGTTGGGAGGTTATTTTGCAAAAAGCATACTACCGAATCCCAAAAGCAAAATGAAAACTGCAAAGAGTAAAAATCCAATCAACAAAGATTTGGATAAATCGGTTTTAGAACGATTTATTGGTCAGCAAGAGCAATTTTTAGAATTGTTAAACCTTTCTAAAAGCATCAGTTTAAATAAAACGAAGGTAAATATCTCCATTTCTAAATGGGTAAAATTACGACTAGGAGATGGTTTTATGTTCTATGTCAATCATATTTTAAGACATTTACATCAGATAGAAAATATACAATCAGCTTATCATGAAAATTAAACACTGTTTAATATTAAACAGTGTTTAATTTTTGACTATATTTTAAGTTTAAAATACTGTTTTTAAGTATATATATACTACATGGAATTATTTTAATTTTTAAACAAATTTTATTTTATAGTTGTTGTTTAAAAAAAGTTCTATATTTGAAAACTTTAATTAACATAATTTTATGAAAAAAATAATATTAACAACGGCAGTATTGTGCGGTATGTTAGCTCAAGCGGGAGGCTTTAGAGTCTCTTTGCAAGGGGTGAAACAGTTAGCTATGGCACATACAAGTGCCCATGCAGAAGATGCTAGTGTCGCTTTCTTTAATCCTGCAGGTATATCTTTTATTCCGTCTAAACTTAGTGTTGTAGCGGGTGGTTTTGGAGCTTTGTCTAGTGTAACTTATCAAAACTTAAATACTTTAAATTCTTACACAACTGATAATCCTCTAGGGACACCTTTCTATGCAGCAGCAGCTTATAAGGTAACAGATGATGTTTCATTAGGGTTTAGTGTTACAACTCCTTTTGGAAGCACTGTACAGTGGGGGGAAGATTGGGCTGGAAAGGAAATGGTTCAAAAAATGGAACTCAAGAGCTTCTTCTTTCAACCAATGGTATCTGTAAAGTTGGCAAATTGGGTATCTTTAGGAGCAAGTTATATTTACGCTAAAGGTTCTGTAAATTGGGATAAAGCTGTAACCAGTGTTAATGGAACAATGAACATTAAAGACGGAAAAGCTTCAGGGCAAGGTTTCTCATTTGGTTTTTACTTTAAACCTGATGAGAAGTGGGATGTTAGCGTAGCGTACCGTTCTCCTGTGGATATGAAAGCTAATCACGGTAAAGTAACATTCAATATGCCAAGCAGTCTATTTGCTCTTAGAGGGCTTAACGCTAATGGACAAGACAATTTTAAAGCAACATTACCTCTAGTAGATGAGTACACCATAGGAGCAACCTACAAGATTACACCTAAATGGTTAGTTTCTGCGGATTTTAATTATACAGGTTGGTCAGAGTACAGTCATTTAGCTTTAGATTTTGAAAATGCTAAGCTTGGAAATCAGGCTAATGATGCTACTTTACTTGTTACACCTAAGAATTTCAAAAACACTCAAACTTGGCGTTTTGGAACACAGTATATGGTAACGGATAAGATAGCTGCTAGATTAGGTTATTACTATGATGAATCTCCTTATGCAGACAAAGATTTTATCCCAGAAACACCATCGTTTAATTCTAGTGTTGTTACAGCAGGTTTAGGATTTAAACTAAACAAATTTGGAGTAGATTTAGCAGGTGCTATGGCTTTTCCAAAAGCAAGAACAGTAGCTAATGAATATTATAATTTTTATGGACAAGCTAAAGCTAAAGCAGTTTATTTTGGCTTAGGTCTATCTTACAACCCATTTTAATTTAACAGATTTATGAAAAAAATAATTATATCCTCATTAGCAGCAGTATCTATGCTATCTGTAATGAGTTGTGAAACAGATTTTGATGATAGAGATGTTTCTAAGATTAGTATCACCAATGGAGAAGCTGATTTCTCTAAATATGTAGCCTTAGGGAACTCTCTTACTTCTGGTTACAGAGATGGGGCGTTATACTCTAGTGGACAATTAGAGTCTTATCCATCTATAATTGCTTCTCAAATGCAAAAAGCAGGTGGTGGAGCTTTCACGCAGCCGCTGATGCCTAATGATATAGGGGGCTTTAGTGATTTATCTGGTTTTCCAGGTAAACTGGTATTAAGTTTAGAAAATGGCTCATTAACTCCTACATACTCAGCTGCAGGGGGAGCTTTGGATAAACTTACGGGAACATTTAACAATATGGGAGTTCCTGGAGCAAAGTCATTTCACTTGGTAGCAGATGGTTATGGAAGTCAAGCTGGTTTAGCGTTAGGAAAAGCCAATCCATATTTTGTTAGATTTGCTTCAAGTGCTAGCACTAGTGTGCTTAAAGATGCCATGGCTCAAAAACCAACTTTCTTCTCTTTATGGATAGGAAATAATGATGCTCTTTATTACGCTGCTTCTGGCGGGGTTGGCAAAGATCAGACGGGAAATCTTAATCCTGCAACTTATGGAGCTAATGATATTACAGACCCTGATGTATTAGCTGGTTCTATCAAAGCTGTTTTAGATGGAATGAAAGCTGTAGGTGCTACTAAAGGTGTTATTGCAAACATTCCAAATGTAACTTCTATACCGTTCTTTACAACAATACCTTACAATCCTGTTCCATTAACAGCAGCTCAAGCTAGTGAACTTAACCAAAATTTAGCAGGAGTTAATCAAGTTCTAGATGCTTATAAGCAAGGAGGAAGGTTTGTAACTCTAAAAGAGGGAGCTAATCCGCTACTAATCAAAGATGAGACTCTTAAAGATATGTCTGCTGAAATTACAGCGGCTCTGTCTAAGGCGGGGATACCTGTAGCACAAGCAACAGTAATAGGTAAAGTTTTAGGACAAGCGAGACATACAACAGCGGAAGATTTAATTCCTTTGAGTACAAGACAGGTGATAAATACTAAACCTAGTAACCCATACGCGGTAGCTCCGTTTGATAAATATGGAGTTACCTTTCCATTGGAAGACCAACATGTCTTAATTCCAAGCGAAAAACAGGCGGTTTTAACAGCTACAGCTAAGTATAACGCAAGTATAAAAGCTTTAGCGGATACTTATGGGTTAGCCTTTGTAGATGCTAATGCTAAAATGGTAGAGTTAAATAGCACTTCTGGAATTCAATTTGATGGAGTTAAATATACTGCATCTTTTGTAACAGGTGGAGCATTTTCGTTAGATGGAGTACACCTTACAGGAAGAGGTTACGCAGTGATTGCTAACGAATTTATAAAAGCAATTAACGCTAAGTATAAATCCACACTTCCACAAGTGAGTCCAAATAGTTATTCAGGAATTAAATTCCCATAAAATTTAAATAATTGAAAGAGTAAAAGCAGTTTAAAATTTTTAAACTGCTTTTATTTTTTTAAATTTGCAACCTCAATAAAAAAGTAAAAATGGCAAATCAGGCAAGTTATCTATTCAGTACAAGAACCAGTAAAGACTTAGCAGAGAAAATCGCAAAACATTACGGTCAAGAATTAGGGAAAATTAACTTTCAATCCTTTAGCGATGGTGAGTTTGAACCTGTTTTAGACCAATCTGTAAGAGGTGGGAGAGTATTTTTGATAGGTTCTACTTTTCCTCCAGCAGACAATCTTTTAGAGATGCTTTTAATGATAGATGCGGCTAAAAGAGCATCGGCTAAGAGCATTACTGTGGTTATACCTTACTATGGTCTTGCAAGGCAAGATAGGAAGGATAAGCCAAGAGCTCCAATAGGTGCAAAGTTGGTAGCCAATTTATTAACTGCAGCGGGAGCAACAAGAATTATGACGATGGATCTTCATGCAGACCAAATACAAGGGTTCTTTGAAATTCCAGTAGATCATCTTTATGCTTCTACTATTTTTGTAGATTATATCAAATCTTTAAATTTAGATAACTTAACCATTGCTTCACCAGATATGGGAGGAGCGAAAAGAGCTAAAAATTACGCAGGTCACTTAGGTGCTGAGGTTGTGATAGCTTACAAGGAAAGAAAAAAAGCCAATGTGGTGGAGGAAATGTTCTTAATCGGTGATGTAACAGATAAGAATGTTATCTTAATAGACGACATGATTGATACGGCAGGAACGCTTTGCAAGGCTGCGGATATCCTTATAGAAAAAGGAGCGAAAAGTGTAAGAGCTATGGCTACTCATGCAGTATTTTCTGGAAAGGCGTATGAGAATATAGAAAACTCTAAAATAACAGAAGTTATTGTAACTGATACAATTCCTATCAAAAATAATTTGTCATCTAAAATAAAAGTGCTATCTTGCGCCCCATTATTTGCTGAGGTAATGCAAATGGTTCATGAGCACAAATCTATTAGTAATAAGTTTATTATTTAATTGATAGCCAGCAAGTAAAAACAATTAGAAATAAAACAATTTTAAATTTTTTATAAATGAAATCTATTACAATTCAAGGACAGAAAAGAGAAAGCGTAGGCAAAAAATCTACGAAAGCGTTACGCGATGCTGAATTAGTTCCTTGTGTTGTTTATGGAGGTAAAGAACCTTTACATTTTTCTACTGAAGAAAAATCGTTCAAAAATTTGGTTTACACTCCTGAGGCACACACGGTATCTATTGAAGTAAACGGAGAAACTATTCCAGCAGTATTGCAGGACATTCAGTTTCACCCTATTACAGACAGAATCCTTCATGTGGACTTCTATCAGTTAAGCGATGACAAACCAGTGGTTATGGAGGTACCAGTAAGAATTACAGGTAGATCTAGAGGGGTTGTTGCAGGTGGTGTACTTAGACAATCTTTCAGAAAGCTTAAAGTAAAAGCTCTTCCTGCTAATTTACCAGACGAAATCGTTATAGATGTAACGAAACTAAGAATTGGTAACAAAACTTATGTAGGTGATATCAAATCTCCAGATTACACATTTATGCACCCAGACAACGCTGTGGTAGTAGCAGTTAAGATGTCTAGAACTGCAATGAAAGGTGGAGCTATTGCTGATGATGACGATGAAGAGGAAGAAGAAGCTGCAGCTGAATAAGATTTAACAAGAATTTATAATCATAAATCCCACTTTTAACAGGTGGGATTTTTATTTTTGTATATAGGAAAGATTATAGAATGTCAAAAGAGAGATTGGTAGATTTTCTTCCATTGGGAGCTTTTAGTTATGTAGAAAAATGGTGTAATGGTTATTCTGTATTTATTAAAATAACTAAAGATAGAGTGTCTAAGTTTGGGGATTATAAAAAATTAAAAAATAAAGGTCATCAGATTACAATTAACGGAGGACTTGAGAAACCATTGTTCTTTTTTGTATTAACTCACGAAATAGCACATCTTATAGCATTTGAAAAATATAAAAATATAGCTCCTCACGGCAAAGAATGGAAACAAACTTTTAGAGAACTAATATTAGAGAGCTTGGATATTTACGATGCTGATTTTCAAAAAATATTGTTAAAATTCTCTAAAAATCCTAAGGCAAGTTTTAATGCGAGTAGAGATTTAGAAATGTATTTTAAAAAGGAAAACAGAGACGGAGTTACACTTGTGGAAGATTTGGTTGGAGGACAGGTTTTTATTTTCAGAAACACCAAATTTAGAATGATTGAAAAAAAGAAAAAACGCTATCTTTGTACTCATCTGGATACAGGGAAACAGTATTTGTTCAGCCCTTTAGCAGAAGTTTTAACCGATAAATTAGATGTATGAAACATAACAAAAATCACTATTGTGTTATTATGGCAGGGGGTATTGGGAGTCGTTTTTGGCCTCTCAGTACTCAGGGTTATCCTAAGCAATTTCAAGATATACTAGGCGTAGGTAGAACCATGATACAGCAAACTTATGACCGAGTATCTAAGCTTATTTCTACAGAAAACATTTTTGTTATTACTAATAAAGAGTATGTTAGTTTGACATCAGAGCAATTACCAGAGTTGCCTCTCCAGAACATTATAGGAGAGCCTATGATGAAAAACACGGCTGCCTGTAACATCTATATGGCTAATATTATTTCAGAGCAAAATCCAGATGCTCAAATAATAGTTACACCTGCAGACCACCTTATTTTAAAGGAAGATAGGTTTTTAGACAAAGCTCTATTGGGGTTAAATATTGCTGCAGAAAATGATTATTTAATCACATTAGGAATCACGCCTACGCGTCCAGATACGGGGTACGGCTATATTCAGTTTGTGGAAGAGAAAGGTATGCCGTTACTAAAAGTAAAAACCTTTACTGAAAAACCTAATCTAGAGATTGCTAAAACATTCTTAGAGGCGGGAGATTTCCTTTGGAATGCGGGGATATTTATTTGGTCCGCTAAAAGTATTATAAAAGCATTCTCCAAGCATCTGCCTGAGATGAAGCATCTTTTTGACGAATGTGATTATGACGCTAATGAAACTGAGCCTAATTGTATAGAAAAAATATATCCAAAGGCAGAGAAAATATCTATTGATAACGGGATTATGGAGAAGGCAGATAATGTCTATGTGATTCCCGCTGACCTTGGTTGGAGTGATTTAGGAACTTGGAACTCTGTCTACGACAATGCAGAAAAAAACGACGAACAAAATTCTATCAATTCCAAATATATTTTAACTTATAACTCTAAAGGCAATGTGATAAGGTTAAAAGAAAGTAATAAATTGGCAATTATAGATGGGCTACAAGATTATATAGTGGTAGATACAGAAAAAGCACTCCTTATTTGTCCTAGAGAAAATGACCAAAAAATAAAAGATTTTGTTTTAGATTTAAAAAACATTAAAAACGGAGAAGATTTTATGTAATATTTAAAGAAAAACATTTAAATTTAATCCAAAATCTGTATAGATGTTGGTAAAAGTTTACGGTAGTGCAATACATGGTGTTTCAGCACAAACTATCACAATAGAAGTTAATGTAGATCAAGGTGTCGGTTACCATTTGGTAGGATTGCCAGACAATGCTATTAAAGAAAGTAGTCATAGAATTTCCGCTGCACTTAAGAATGTAGGTTATAAATTGCCTGGGAAGAAAATCACCATAAATATGGCTCCTGCTGACCTTAGAAAAGAAGGCTCAGCCTATGATTTAAGCATTGCGTTAGGGATTTTAGTTGCATCTGGTCAGATTATAGCTCCAGAGATAGAACAGTATCTTATCATGGGAGAACTCTCATTAGATGGAGGTTTACAACCTATTAAAGGTGTTTTGCCCATTGCAATAAAGGCAAGGGAAGAAGGTTTTAAAGGAATTATTTTACCGAAACAAAACACAAGAGAGGCTGCTATTGTAAACGATTTGGAAGTTTATGGTGTAGAAAACATCAAAGAAGTAATAGATTTTTTTAATGAAAACTGCCCTTTAGAACCAACTAAAGTCAATACACGAGAGGAATTTCACAAAAGAGTAAATCTTTTTCCATTTGACTTTTCAGAAGTTAAAGGTCAAGAGACCGCTAAAAGAGCAATGGAAGTTGCGGCGGCAGGAGGACATAATATTATTCTCATTGGTCCGCCAGGAAGTGGTAAAACAATGCTAGCAAAACGAATTCCAAGTATTCTTCCTCCTTTAACATTGAAAGAAGCGTTAGAAACCACTAAAATACATTCCGTAGCAGGAAAGATGGGAGCAGAAACTTCCCTTATGACTATTAGACCCTTCAGGTCACCGCATCATACTATTTCCGATGTAGCATTAGTAGGTGGCGGCAGTTATCCTCAACCTGGGGAAATTTCTTTGGCTCACAATGGGGTGTTATTTTTAGATGAGATGCCAGAGTTTAAAAGAACCGTTCTAGAAGTTATGAGACAGCCTTTGGAGGATAGAGAAGTTACTATTTCTAGGGCTAAATTTACGGTAAACTATCCTGCTAGTTTTATGCTTGTGGCGTCTATGAATCCTAGCCCTAGCGGATTTTTCCCTGATGACCCTAATAATACCTCTTCTTCTTTTGAGATGCAACGCTACCTTAATAAACTTTCTGGACCTCTCTTGGATAGGATAGATATTCATATAGAAGTTCAAAAAGTAGAATTTGACCAACTGTCCGACAAAAGAAAAGGAGAATCTAGTGAGATTATTAGAAAAAGAGTTCTAAAGGCAAGAGAAATACAGCAAGAACGCTATCAAGATTTGGCTATTAGTTACAATGCACAGATGGGACCTAAAGAAATAGAGCGTTTTTGTGAATTAGATGAGGTATCGCTACTTTTAATCAAAAATGCTATGGAAAAGCTCAATCTTTCTGCAAGGGCTTATGACCGTATTTTGAAAGTATCTAGAACTATAGCAGATTTGGAAGGAGAAATCAATATACAAAGCCATCACATTGCGGAAGCTATACAGTATAGAAGCCTAGATAGAGATTTTTGGAAAGTTTAATCAAAAACTTTTACTATGAGAATACTGATATATATTATATTATGTTCTGTGGGGATTCTTTGTTTTGGCCAATATAGAGTAGATTATAGAGTATGGCATAGGGTGGATTCTGCGATCAGTATGGAACATACAAAGCCTTACGACATGAGTTTATATATAAAAAATGCTAAACATTCAGTGTACATATCTCCATTGAAGGTTTATAATGACTCCTTAGATAACATTACGAAAGTAGAAAGTCTAGGAGACCTCACGCTGTTAATGGAGAGTAAGAAGAGAGGAGGACAACAACGAGAGTATATTGTAGCTAATTTGGAGACTCAACGCATAGACCAATATTTAAAGGTAACATCTGATTGGTTTAAATATTCTACAACAGTTCCTGGATGGAAGTTAGTAGAAGAAACTAAAACTATAGGAACATTTATATGTCGTAAAGCTATTACGGAACTTTCAGGGAGAACCTATGTTGTTTGGTACACAGAAGAAATTCCCATTTCTGCGGGACCTTTTAAACTGATAGGACTTCCTGGTTTGGTATTATTTGCAGAGGACAGCACAGGAGATGTTAAGATAGAACTTATTGCAGTTCAGAAATCTAACAAAGGTATAGAGGATTTAAACTTGATGAAGGAAAACACTAGTGAAATAAAAAATTATAAAAAACTTTTAGAGTTAACAAGAGCGTCATTTTATAATAGAGCTCATCCTCAATTGTATGATAGTTTTGACCAAAAGAGTAAAAAACAAGCAGATGAAAGGTACGAAGCTAGAGTGAGAAAATATAATAATTTTATAGAAAAATAAGATGTAAAAACCTTATCATTTTCAGTAAAACTTTATTATAATTTCCTCTTTTTTTGTTAAAAAATCTTAAATATCATATTTTTTATATACATTTGTCCTCTCAAAATAGACATTTATAGAGATAACTTTACATTTTTTAATCATTTAACAATTAGTAATAATCAACGGTCTTCCAAGTAAGGAGTTGTGTTTTACTTTGATTTAAATTAAAGGTAAAGTTATGGAAATAATTACGGATAGTCTGCTCATACAAGAGTACCAAAATGGCAATGAAGTTGCCCTAGAAAGGCTTATAGAAAGAAATCAATCTGATCTTTTCAACTTTATTCTTTACAAAGTGCTAGATGAAAGCCTAGCAAATGATATTTTTCAGGATACCTTTATAAAAATTATCGTTAAGCTAAAAAAAGGAGAGTATAAAGATGAGGGCAAATTTGTACTTTGGGCAAAGCGTATTGCTCATAACCTGATTATAGACCATTATCGATTGTTATCTAAGCACAAAAAAGTTTCAGAAACCTCATATTCAGATGATGAGTTTTCTATTTTTGACCATATTAGCGAACCTACGGAAAATATAGAGGATTATTTAATTTCTCTTCAGATAAATGAAGACCTTATGAAAATGATACAACTCTTACCAGATAGCCAAAAGGAAGTGGTGAAACTCCGTTTTTTTGATGGACTTAGTTTTAAGGAAATTGCAGAGCATACGGATTGTAGCATCAATACCACTTTAGGCAGAGTAAGGTATGCTGTGATGAATCTTAGAAAAATAATGGAAGAAAATCAAATAATTTTAACAAGGTAAATACTAAAAGGTTTAAGCTTTTCGTTCTATGGTAAAGTATATATGCCTATGAAAAAAGTTTATCCTAGTGTAGTAAAGGTAAAATTACCCAAACCCTCTACTATAAAATTTTTATTAGATTTCTCAAAATCTTTATCAGTGCTTTCTTCTAAGAAGAGAGTTTATGTACTTCCAAAAAATTAACTAATTTTGTGCCTTATGAAAATAAGGCACATTTTTTTTGATTTAGACAATACGCTTTGGGATCATCGTAAAAATGCGAGACTCACGCTCCAAAAGCTTTTTAATAAATATTTGATTGAAGATAAAATCGGAGTAGATTTTGAAACCTTTCACGAGGTGTATCATATTATTAACGAGGAGCTTTGGGCTAAAATTAGAGACGGTATTATTGATAAAGAAACTTTAAGGAAACATCGTTTTTATGATGTATTTCTTCATTTTGGATTAGATGATTTTGAGCTGGCTCAAACCTTTGAAAATCTTTTTCTAGATGAGATTATAGAATACAACGAGTTGGTGGAGGGTAGCATTTCCATTTTAGATTATTTAAAAACTAAAGGCTATACTCTTCATATTCTGTCTAATGGTTTTCAGGAGGTTACTCATAGAAAACTAGAAGGAAGTGGCATTGCTCATTACTTTGATACAGTGACAAGTGCAGACGAAATAGGACTAAGAAAACCTCATCCTGAGATTTTCCAACTCTCTTTAGATAAAGCGAAGGCAACGGTGGAGGAGTCTTACTTTATAGGAGATGACTGGATTGCAGATGCCTTGGGTGCTAGAGATTTTGGTATGAAAGTTTTATTTTTTGATGTCTTTAACGAAGGTTTTGAGGAGCAAGGTATTATCAATATTAAATCTTTAGCGGAGGTAGAGCATTATCTTTAAAAATGTACTTCCACAAGGAGTGGTAAAAAATCATTACTTTTGTAAATCCTTTCCTGATAAAGGAAGGGATATTTAATTTTAAAAATTAGAAATACTATGTCAAGAATACTTACGGGAATTCAAGCTACGGGAACGCCTCATTTAGGAAATTTGTTAGGAGCGATAATCCCAGCAATAGAGTTATCTAAAAATCCTGAAAACGAATCGTTTTTATTTATTGCCAATATGCATTCTTTAACTCAAATAAAAGATGCAGAGGTATTAAAACAAAACACCTACGAAATAGCGGCTGCTTGGCTGGCTTTTGGTCTTGACACAGAAAAAACTTATTTCTATAGACAAAGTGATATACCTGAAGTATGTGAATTGTCGTGGTATTTGTCTTGCTTTTTCCCTTATCAAAGGCTTACTTTAGCTCATTCATTTAAAGATAAAGCAGACCGTTTGGCAGATGTAAATGCAGGACTTTTTACTTATCCCGTTCTTATGGCAGCGGATATACTTCTGTACGATGCGGAGATAGTTCCTGTAGGGAAAGACCAGCTACAACACTTAGAAATGGCAAGAGATATGGGAGCGAGGTTTAATAATCAAATGGGAGAAACTTTTGTATTGCCACAAGAAGAACTGCAGGAAAATACCAAGTATGTGCCTGGAACTGATGGTAACAAAATGTCTAAATCTAGAGGAAACATCATCAATATATTTTTACCAGAGAAACAGCTTAAAAAACAGGTGATGTCTATAGAAACGGATTCTAAAACTTTGGAAGAGCCTAAAGACCCTGAAACGGATAAAGTATTCGCTTTATACGAACTAATAGGTACACCAGAACAAACAGAACAGTTAAGACAGAAATATTTAGCAGGAAATTTTGGCTACGGACACGCTAAAACAGAACTTCTTAATTTAATTTTAGAAACTTACTCAAAGGAGAGAGAGTTATTTAATTACTATATGACTCACCTTGATGAGCTAGAAGCTAAACTAAAAGAAGGAGCAGAAAAAACTAGAAAAGTAGCAGCAGAAACTTTAGCTAGGGTGAGAAAAAACCTAGGAATGTAGTTGTTAGGTCATTTGCTAGAGATTTTGTAATATTGAAGAAAACTAAATGCTAGAACTTATATTTTCTGCTATCGGCTTAGGGCTAATGTTGAGCTTGGTTTTTATAGGACCTATCTTTTTCCTGCTTATAGAAACTAGCTTTTCGCGTGGAGCAAGGCATGCATTAACCTTAGATATAGGAGTTATAACTGCAGATTTGGTTTGTATTTTAGTGGCCTACTTTGCAAGTGATGATTTAGTGGAGATTATAGACGAATATCCTAGTTTTTACAGAATTACGGCTTTTATTATCTTCATTTATGGGATTTTTATGATAGTCTCCAAAACTAAAATGAGGATAGAGGGAGGAAAGAAAATCATCAGTCAAAACTATTTTAAAACTTTTTTAAATGGCTTTTTATTGAATATTCTCAATATAGGCGTGGTGTTGTTTTGGTTAGTTACTGTAATATCGGTGCGAAACCAATATCCTAATCCGTATAAATTTATTTTATATATTGGGATTATGATAGCCACCTACATCGGGATAGATTTAATTAAAATCCTTTTAGCAAAACAGTTCCATCATAAATTGACTCAAAACTTAGCTAATAAAATACGGAGTACTGTGGGAGGGATATTGGTTATCATTGGTGTATTTATATTTATGCAGAGCTTCAAAAAATTTAATAAATTTGACCAAGAGTTAGAAAGAAGCGGCTATGTGAGGGATTCTCTAAAAATCAGAAAATAATTGTGTATGGTAACATTTCCCCAAAAACTAAAAAAAGGAGCTAAAATAGGCATTGTTTCTCCTGCTGGAGCCGTAGAAGTCTCACAGATACAAGCAGGTATAGAACGAATACAGTCTAAAGGATATGAACCTATTTTAAGTCCGCATTGCTTGGGGATTTTTAAGAATGGATACAATTATTCTGGAACAGAAAAAGAACGCTTATCAGACATCAATTGGGCATTTTCTAACTCGGAGCTTTCAGCCGTATGGACAACTAGAGGAGGTTATGGTTGTCAACATCTCATTAAAAAGATTAAATTATCTGCCTTCAGGGAGAATCCTAAATGGTATATTGGTTATTCGGACAATACCGTAATACAAAGCTATCTTTTAAAAAATGGATTTGCTAGCATACATGGGCAAACACTTAAAACGGCTTCGTTCGGTGTGTCAGAGGAAAGTTATGAGTTTATTTTTGATGTTCTTAAGGGAACACTTCCTAAATATAAAATCACACCACATTCATTTAATAAAGAAGGTGTTGCAGAAGGCATTTTAATAGGTGGAAATTTAGCCTTGGTTTATGCCTTGTTGGGGAGTCCATACTCCTTTAATTTTAAAGATAAAATCCTTTTTATAGAAGATATAGGCGAAAACTTTTACGCTCTTGATAGAATGCTGATGGGGCTGGAACTTGCAGGAGCATTTAGAAAAATAAAAGGGCTTATCATAGGTGGTATGACGAATATGGGCTCCGAAACCGATAATCCAAACTATGAAGACAGCTTTGATAGCTTTGCTTATGAAATTGTGAAACAAAGATTGGAGAAATATAAAATCCCTGTGATGTATCAGTTTCCTAATGGGCATATCTATCATAATTTGCCGCTTATTTTGGGAGCTTCGGTTCGCCTTGAAATTACCTCTGAAAAAGCAGAACTTTTTTATCTATAAATAATGGCGGAGCATAATGATTTTGGAAAAGAAGCCGAAAATCAAGCCGTATTTTTCTTGGAACAAAAGGGCTATAATATCATAGCCAAGAACTTTAGATACCTTAAAGCAGAGCTAGATATTATTGCCGAAAAAGATAATACTTTGGTGGTAGCAGAAGTTAAAGCAAGGCAACACAATGCTTTTGTAGAGCCTCACGAAGCGGTAAACAAACGGAAAATAAAACTCATTATTTCTGCCACTAACGAATTTCTACAAAACTATCCAAAAAATGTGGAAGTAAGATTTGATATTATTTCTATTATTAAAACACCACAAAATGCCTTTGAAATTACTCACATAGAAAGTGCTTTTGAAAGTATAGATGGATGAATTTTACAGTTCAGTTACCCAATAGTACCATTCAGTAAGATATTTTTCTTTAGGGCAAAGGTCCGTTTTACATTTGCATCAGAAAGTTTAACAAAAAAATATCTTATTATGAAAAACAAAGTTTTAAACACAAAGAAATGGGTTGCGGTTTTAGCCGTAGTAGTTAGTACAGGTTTTGCACACGCACAAACCGATTACCAATCTCAACTACAAAAGAGCATTGTTCAGATGGAACAATCCAAAAATGCCCAAGAGTTGGCTCCCGTAACTAAAGCGTTTGTGAAGATAGCCGAAGAAAATCCTAACCAGTGGTTGCCTTACTATTATGCGAGTTACAATAGTGTAATGGAAGGGTTCAGAGGTGATTACACCGATAAAACCAAGTTAGAAACCTTAGCCAACCAAGCTGAAGAATGGATGAAAAAGGCAGAGGCTCTTTCGCCTGAAAATGCAGAGATTTATATTCTCAAAGCTCGCATCAATGGATTGAGAATGATGATCAATCCACAGAAATATTATGCGACTGATGGCAAATCTTATGGCGAAAATTTAGCGAAGGCTAAAAAACTTAGTCCTAATAATCCGAGAATTACTTTATTAGAGGCTGAAATGGTGTATCATATACCAAAAGAACACGGAGGAAGTAAGGAACTTGGTTTAAAACTATTTGAAAAAGCCTTAAAACAGTTTGAAACCCAAGAAGCCGAGCAAAAACTATTGCCTCATTGGGGAAAGAAAGAGGCTCAGTATTTCTTATCTTTGAAATAAATATGAATATTTTGGTGAGGAAGAACTTTCCTCACCATCTTTTTCAAAATTTAACTTATGAAAACATTTTCTTTTCAAAATATTAAAGTTTTATCTATCGTAGGGCTGGTTTCTAGTTTTTTCTTTACCACACCTGAAAAAACAGTTGTTAATTTTTTTATAAACTTATCAATTTCGTTTTTATACACATTTGGCTTTGGCATTGCTAACGGTTTTCTAAATGAATTTTTGAATGAAAAATACAATTGGGTCACTCATCTTAAAACTAGACTTCTTTGGGGAGTTATTGGGACTATTATTGTTAATATTGTTATCGCTTATGGGCTTAATTATTTCAATTTTGTAATTATTCAAGGAGAGCCTGCTGAGAATTACTTTAGTACTAAATCATATTCTGTAAACTTATTTATGGTTATTTTTGTTTTGTTGATATCTTCTATTCTTCACGCCTACGGTTTTATGAAAGCCTTGCAACAAAGCACTCAAGAGAAAATAGAAGTGCAGGAACAATTAGCCAAAGCTTCGGAGGCACAGTTTCAAAGTTTAAAAACTCAGTTAGACCCGCATTTTCTGTTTAATTCTTTAAATGTTTTAACAGCGTTGATTGAGGAAAACCCACCAAAAGCTCAAAAATTCACGGAGGATATGTCTAAAATATACCGCTATGTTTTGGAACAAAGGGACAAAAAAACGGTAAGTGTTGCCGAAGAAATCAGCTTTGCAAAAACCTATGCCGAACTTCTTAAAACCCGTTTTGAAGACAGTGTTAATTTTAGTTTTGATATAAATCCCAACTTTGAAAATCATTTAGTAGTGCCATTGTCCTTACAATTATTGTTGGAGAATGTGATTAAACACAACTTTGCTACCATTCAAAAACCGTTGAATATTAAGGTTTATACCTCCTCGTCTTATTTGATGGTAGAAAATAATTTACAAGCAAGAGAGATGCCTGCAGGTGGTACAGGTGTTGGATTAAAGAACATTCAGCAACGCTACGCCTTACTCACGCATAAGGAAGTGAATATTGTTAAAAATGAAACTATTTTTCGTGTAGAAATCCCTTTGATATAATATTAAAAAAATGAAAGCAATTATTATAGAAGACGAGCAATTAGCCGCAAGAAAGCTAAAACGAATGTTAGAGAAGTTTCCAGAGATAGAAGTAGTAGCAACTCTATCTTCGGTACAAGAAGGCGTTGATTATTTTAAAACCCAACCGCACCCCGACCTTATTTTTTCGGATATTATGTTAGGTGATGGGCTGTCTTTTGATATTTTTGAACAAGTGCCTACCAAAAGTTTCATTATTTATACTACGGCATTTGACCAATATACTTTAAAAGCGTTTAAACTTAACTCTATTGATTATTTACTAAAGCCTTTTTCACAAGAGGATTTAGAGCAAGCGATAGAGAAGTTTCACTCTTTTCTTCCAAAAGAACAAGGCTACGAACGACTAAACTTTAAAGAACTTATCCAAAAGGAAACACCTAAACTTACAAGAGTTGTAGCTAAAGTAGGATATAATTTAAAGGTATTGAGTATAGAAAATATTAGTTGTTTTTACAGCGAAAACAAAATCGTTTATGCTCAAACCGAGAGCAGAGCTTATCCTACGGAATTTACTTTAGATGAGTTAGAAAAACTGTTAGATTTAAAGAAATTTTTCAGGGTTAATAGACAATTCATCATCAATTTAGAGCATATTAAAAATATCTACATTTCCCCATATTACAAAGTGGAACTCAATCACCCGTTAGAGCAAGAAATTACAATAAGTAGAGAGCGAGTAAAGTATTTTAAATCTTGGCTAGAAGAGTTTTAAATAAATCTAATAGTTAAAGGATATCTTACAGATTGGTTATCTTTAGATTTAATAGCTTGTATAATAGGTACTATAATCATAAGAAGTGCTATAATAGATATGAATAAAAAACCTATCAGGATAAAGCATAAAGGTATAGATATCAAAATGGCTAGAAACATAGTGATTTGAAAGTTGATAACCTCTTTCCCTTGCTCATTTACTCCTTGTATTTGATCTTTTTTGAAAGCCCAAATTAAGATAGGAGCTACAAGCCCACCGAATCCTGTAATAAGATTAAATAATTGAGATAAATGAAGTAGAAACAATATATCTTTGTCTTCTTTCATTTGAGAAAAATTAAGGTTTTCCATTTTTATAAAGTTTTTTGTGAAGGTAAAATTAATTTATTTACATTGAAATAGGCTTGTTGATTAATAATCAGCAAGCCTATTTCAATTTCTTTAGAGAGCACTAATTTTGTATGACTCTCTTTGCAAATTTGTATCGAGGACCCCAGTATTTATCACTAAGTGAAGACACCATTACCCCTTTAGAAGTTGCGGCGTGTATGAACTTAATATCTCCATCTTCTGTAATCTCTTGTACTATCCCTACATGAGAAATGCGTCTTCCGTGTGAAAAGAATACTAAATCTCCTTTTTGTAACTCTTCTTTTGGTACCATTTCTCCTTCTTGTGCTTGAGAAGCAGCTACTCTTGGTAAACTGATGCCAGTAACTTCGTTAAACACAGATAGTACAAATGCAGAACAATCTATACCACTTCTAGTAGTGCCTCCGTAACGGTAAGGAGTTCCTAAGTAAGTATTTGCTTGATTAAGAATTTCGTCTATTGTTTGTGAGTGCTTAATAGCTTTCTCTATCTCGGCTTTAGTTTCTAAATTATTTACTCTTGCTAAAGTTGTTTTTGCTGCAACATAATTAGCTTCAGCTTCATCTTGGTAAAGAGATTTTTTTGCTGAAGTTAAACTTGCTTTGTTTATTTTAGGTACTTTGGTATTGGATTTGTACTCAGTGTTAGCGTTAGAAGGAGTAGCTGTAACTACATAGTTACTTACACATGACTGTAAAGAAAAAGCGACTAAAGCTAATAAAACGTATACTAAATTTTTGTTTTTCATTTCTGACTTATTTTAGTAGTCCCTATTAAATAAAGAATTCTTTTTCTTTAAAAAGACCTTACAAAGGTAAGTAATCTATGGGGAACCTCTTTTTAGAGTGTTACAGGAGAATATATATTTTAACAGTTTTTAACATTATTGTAGGGTTTGTTAAAATAAAAAACCACAGAAACTCCTATTTTTAGGTTTTCTGTGGTATTGATTTGTTAATATATTTTAACACCCTGCTCTATCTTGTGAAGAGGAGTTCTCTATATTTTGTCATTGGCCAAAGCTCATCATCTACCATCATTTCTAACTCATCTGATGCTTCACGAATGTCGTCAAACAAAGGTTTTACTTTTGAACAATAAGCTTCCGCTTGTTTCATACCGTGCAACTCTTTAGCTTTAGCTTTTTCTGAAAGAAGTTCATCTACGCCTAGTTTTATTTTGGATACATTTTTAGAAATTTCAGAAATGAGGTTTAGTTGCTCTTTTGCGAGAATCTTATACTCTTTTTCAGGGAATATTTCTTTTAATCCTTTAACATTTTCTATTAGTCTATTTTGATAGTTAAGGGCAGCAGGGATAATATGATTTCTTGCAATATCTCCTAATACTCTAGCTTCAATGTCTATTACGGTAGAATATTTTTCTATCTTGATTTCGTTTCTTGCTTGGAATTCTCTTTTTGAATAAATTCCAAGTTCTTCGTAAAGCTGTACAAACTTATCGTTTAGTTCATTTTTAAGAGCTTCAGGTGTAGTTTTTAAATTGTTAAGACCTCTTTTCTTTGCCTCTTTTTCCCATTCTGCAGAATAGCCATCGCCTTCAAAAATGATATTTTTAGCCTGTTTTACATATTCTCTTAATACGTTAAATATCGCTTCATCTTTTTTAAGACCTTTTTCAATCAGTGCATCTACTTCTTTTTTGAAAACGCCTAACTGTTTAGCCATAATTACATTCATTACCGTCATTGGTTCGGCACAGTTTGCAGAAGAACCTACGGCACGAAGTTCGAATTTATTTCCCGTAAAAGCGAATGGAGAGGTTCTGTTTCTATCGGTATTGTCCAATAAAATCATTGGGATTTTCCCTACAACATTCAGTTTTAAATCTGTTTTTTCTTCAGGAGATAATTTTCCGAAAGTTACTTTTTCAAGTTCGTCGAGAACGCCTGAAAGCTGACTTCCTATGAAAGCGGAAATAATAGCAGGTGGGGCTTCGTTTGCTCCTAAACGGTGGTCGTTACTTGCAGAAGCGATGCTTGCTCTAAGTAAATCTGCATAGTCATGAACGGCTTTTAAGGTGTTTACAAAGAATGTTAAAAATTGTAGATTCTTTTTAGGGTTTTTACCTGGGCTTAAAAGGTTTTCTCCAGTATCTGTGCTTAGAGACCAGTTGTTGTGTTTTCCGCTACCATTAACTCCAGCGAAAGGCTTTTCGTGGAATAAAATATGGAAGTGATGTTTGTGTGCTACCCTCGCCATAACATCCATCAAAAGTGAGTTGTGGTCTACAGCGACATTGGCTTCTTCAAACATCGGAGCGAGTTCAAATTGGTTAGGAGCTACCTCGTTGTGTCTTGTGGTAACAGGTATCCCTAGCTTCATGCATTCTATTTCTAGTTCCTTCATAAAGTTCATTACTCTAGTAGGAATGGAACCAAAATAATGGTCGTCTAGCTGCTGACCTTTGGCAGGAGAGTGTCCTAAAAGGGTTTTCCCTGTAATTACAAGGTCTGGTCTAGATTGGTAAAGAGCGGTATCTACTAAGAAATATTCTTGTTCCCAGCCAAGAGTGGCGGTAACTTTATTTACATTTTTATCAAAATAAGCTTTACACACCTCAGTAGCTGCCATGTCTATGGCGTGTAGAGCTTTTAAAAGAGGTGTTTTGTAATCGAGAGTTTCTCCTGTATAAGAAATAAAAATGGAAGGAATACATAAGGTAGTTCCCATAATAAAGGCGGGAGAAGTTGGGTCCCAAGCGGTGTAACCTCTAGCTTCAAAAGTATTTCTTATTCCTCCGTTAGGAAAAGAAGAGGCGTCTGGCTCTTGCTGGATAAGCATACTTCCGTTAAATCTCTCAATAGCTCTACCGTCTCCTATAGGAGTGAAAAAACTATCATGCTTTTCTGCTGTAGCACCTGTAAGTGGCTGAAACCAGTGAGTGTAATGTGTAACACCTTTGCTCATAGCCCAATCTTTCATAGCTACTGCAACTTGGTCTGCAATGTGATGTTCTATCTTAGAACCCATTTTCATCGCGTCTAAAATAGAATTGAAGGCCTCTTTGGTTAAGTATTTTCTCATAGTTTCTACGGAAAATACATTTTGGCAAAATAAATCTGATAATTTAGTAGGTACATCTATAGCGTTAGATCTTCTATAGTCCCTAAACGGAAGCTCTGATAAGGCTTTAAATCTTAAAGTTGACATATTTTGTAATTTTAGATGGGGCTAAATTACAAAAAAATCAATTATAAAGTTAATACACCCTATAAAATTTAGGGGTGTTTGTTTTAAAATAGTATTTTTATCTAAACTCGTAGGGTTTTAAAATCTTTTTTTGAGGTATTTTACCTTTTTCATCTGCTCCAAAGTTATAGGTAAGACCTATGCCCAAGGTTTGTTTCATTTGTAGTTTTTGTACCTGATCATGGTCATAAAGTAGATTTACCATTACCATGGTCGTAATAAATTTACTGAACTTAAGGTTAAGAGTTCCTGTATAGTTGATATCTACTCTTTCTGGGTGATAGAGATAGTTGGTAAAAAAGCCTATTTGGTTAACTAGGTTGATGTCTTTATAAATTTTAAGTCTATACAAGGCGGTAAGCATCGCACCGAGCTCTGTTCTTACTGATTGTCCATCTTTTTCTAAACCATATCTGCCTGCTCGCTGTAACTCTTTATCCAAAACGAAAGTAAGTTTTGTGTTTGCAGGACGGAAGATTACTTGAAAATTTTCGTTTGGGTTGTAAGAAATACCCATACCCGCATTGATATACCCTGGAGCCATGAATTTTGAAATCCTATTCTCGTAGGAAGGTTTAGGTGTAATTGCATAATTATAACCCGGCATAAATTGAGTTAAAAACTGGGCGCCTATAGATAAGTAATAGTTTCCTCCTATTTCGTAGCCATAGTTGCTCATAATATTAAGGTAGTCGTCGGTTTTTCTCGCTGCTTGGTTTTGAGTTGAAACCATACCGTATCCCATTCTTACAATGTTTTCCCAGTAATGGTTTCTATTTTTATAGCTTAAGTTATAGTCTATATTTCCTATGACTCCAATACTATTATTTCCCCCAGAGTTCCAATTAGAAAAGCTAGATTGGTTAAAAACCAAAGTGTTCTGTCCCCAAAAGTACCATTTCTGAGGAGTGTCCATTTTTAGAAATTTATAGGGAGTTACAGGGATATCTTCCTTAATGCTCTTGGGTGGAGATGAGGGAATTAAGGAGTCTATTTTATAGGATTTAAGGGCAACTAAATGCTCTTTACTGAAGCTATCTATGTCTATAATATTGGATTCCCAATGCTTGTTGCTTATAGAATCTATTAGCTTTTTATTATGCTGTATTTGTCCTAGTACAAAAGTATGACAAATTGATAAAATAAAAAGGGCTAAATGTTTTAGCATTAGTAATTTATTTATAATTTTAGTACAAAAATAGGACAGTTTTTCTATTTACGAAAAATAAAGTCTCTTTTTTTGGTTTGGCAAAACATTTGTGACGAAAACCGACATGTTTAAAAATGAATCTTTTCGCTCTATAAAAGTACCAATTGTAGTATTATCAGCTATATGGATTGGGTTTTTATTACAATCCGTGGGCTTGGTGGAGCATTGTCAGGGAGCGCTAATTCCGCTAGCTCCAGAAGGGCTAAAGGGTGTTTTGTTTTCTCCTTTTTTACATTCTGGTTTAGAGCATATATGGAGTAACTCTGTTCCTCTAGGTGTTTTACTTTTTTTATTATACGAGTTTTACCCTAAAATAGCAAATGTTATTTTCTTGTTGGGTTGGTTGTCTACGGGGTTTTTGGTTTGGCTGACTCCTCAAGTAGATTTATTTACAGGGGAGCTGCATTATACTTGTATTATAGGTGCTAGTGGTATAGTCTATATGTTGGCTTTCTTCTTATTCTTTAGTGGAGTTTTTAGATGGAATATGAAATTACTCACTATCTCTCTCCTTGTAGCTTTGTATTATGGAAGTTTAATTTGGGGAATTTTTCCCGAAGAATTCTTTTCTCAGCTAGACCAACCTAGCCAAATTTCGTGGCAGTCTCATTTAGTAGGAGCGGTAGTGGGTGTCGTTTTAGCTTTTATGTATAGAAAACAAGGCGAAAAGAAACGCCGATTTATATGGCAGTACCCTAATTATTACAGTGAAAAAGACGATAAGCTTTGGCAAGCCTACAAAGCGGAGCACCCCGAAGATTTTGAGGAACTCCCAAAACTGAATGAACCTAACATATGGGAAGAACTTAATAGATTGCGTAGGCAGTAATAACTATTTATTTTTGGTTTCTTCTAAAATAATGGAAGGTAGTTGTTGCTTTCTTCTTTCTTTAGTTTCTACTTTTTTGGCAGAGGTAATCCATAACATTAGTTCTTTTTTTCGGGTGTACGATAGCTTGTTATAAGCTAACCCTACTTCAGGATAAGCATTAAATATAGTTAATACTTCCTCAGGTATAATAACAACACGCTCCTCTAAATCTTGCTGAAGACTTACCTCTACAGTATCTCCAAAGGTTTTATTTAATGATGCTCTAATTTCTTTGGTTAAAATTAAAAAATGATAGGATTTGCCCATTTTAGCAAGACTTCCTCGGTATGGTACTTTATTATCAAATAGCACTTTTACCTTTACTTGCCCTTTTTTACCAAAAAGTTCTTCGGTGGAAAAAGGGAAGATCACATAACCAGCATTGTCTGTTCCGTGTTGGATAATTTCTGCAGTGAAGTTAATAGTTTTCATATTAAATTTTCCATTTAGAAAATCTTGTCTTAGAGGTTCATCTAGTTTTTCTATGGCGTATCTTAGTGTGGTTCTAGGCATAGCAGTATAGTGCTGTTTGAGGAACTCTAATAATACTTCTTCGTTTTTTATCATAATGTTTAAATAAGAAAGCATCTCATTACTAAGATGCTTTCTGGTCTGTTACTTCTCTCATATCCATCCTTATAAAGTGATAAGGATTTTGTATTATACTCTACTTAATGTTCGTCTTATTTTTCAATATATATATTATGCTTACAATTATATAGATAGATACAATTGCATTACCTATCAAATTTAAAATACTTATATTCTCAAAATCTGTTATAATGCAATAAAAATTGTAAGTAACAAAAAAAACAGAAACTATAATAAGAGAACACAATATATATTTTTTCATTTAAATAAAATTCGTTTTTTATGCTGAACAAGCACTTATGATATTATATGTAGCCCAAGATTTACTCGCTAAAAAACCAATTGCTGCGGCTGCACCAAATCCTCCTGATGCAGCTGTCACTCCTGCAAAAACTGCGGTAGTTAATATTGAGCCAACTACGGCTCTACCACAGCCAGAAGGCAAACCTTGTTCATAATAAATTGAATTATTTTTTCTCCTTGATACCCCCGATTTTATTTTTTCATACTCAACATATGTCTCTACAAATGCAAAAAACAATCTAGCTTCATTTTCATTATGTATAATATTCATTTCTTCAATATTATCATAAACATCGGTGTTTTCCATGTTACTAATTACATACTCAACAGCAGAAATCCACTCTACATTTAAATTATTTTTTTCAAACAAACTTTCGACTCCATTACTGTAAGCATATTGTAAGTTTTCATTAAATTTTTCATTAAATTTTTTTTCTATTTCATCGGTGTTTTGATGGAATGATGTGTTTTTTTCAAAATGTTTTTTCAAAGAAAACTCTCCTTTAATGGAAGAGTGTATAGATTGTAAATCTAAATTAGTTTTCTTCAAATTAATCTTAGATTCTGAAGTTTCAAAATTATCATTACGACTACAAGAAGTAAAAGATAATGTAATTACCAATAAAGTACTTAATGTCTTTTTCATATGATTTTATTTTTTATTAGTCCTCAAATATAATAAACCTTTCTTATTTTGAAAAATCATATCAAGTAGTAAGAGTCATTAAGGTTTTTATAAAGTAATAAGTAATTAAAATAAATCTTGTTAAATATTTCTTTTTAGAAAATCTTGTCTTAGAGGTTCATCTAGTTTTTCTATGGCGTATCTTAGAGTGGTTCTAGGCATAGCAGTATAGTGCTGTTTGAGTAATTCTAATAATATTTCTTCATTTCTTTTGCCTAGTTCTCTTAACATCCAGCCATTAGCTTTATGCATTAAGTCGTGAGGATGATTAAGGTGTTTCAAGATGAGTTTTTGAGGAAGTGTATATTGTTCTTTCCGTATGTAGTAAAGCATTGATACCACTGCAATTCTATTATACCATAGGTTTTTAGAATTGGCTAGACTGTCCAAAAGATATTCAGCATCGTTATCAAAACAATATCTACCCAAAAGTTTATAGGCGGAAGTATCTACCAAATCCCAATTATTAACACCTTCAAGATTTGATAAATAAAAATCTACTAACTCTTTTCGTTTTGGAGGTGTTTTTTCAAATTTCAGGATGAGCATTAGTAGTGCTGTCAATCTATGCTCATGTATTTTTGACTGTAGGAGTTGCTTAATGTCTTCCAAAGAAACCGTTTGCCAAAAAGCTTTTGCAACTTGTCTTTGGTCTGGTACTGTAACCCCAATAAATTGGTCTCCTTCGGCGTATTCTCCTTTATTCGCTTTAAAGTATTTAAGACTAAATCTAGCCTTTTGCTCATCGGATAAATCTTTGAGAGCTTGTTTAATTTCTTGTAAAATCATTTTGCAAATGTAGTAGATTATAGGATACACTCATTTAAAAAAATAATGACTATATTTGTTCTGTCAATGAGTAAAAAAATCCACATATTGTTTTTATTGTTGTGTTTAGGTATTTTTATTTTTCCTAAGCAGAACGGTTATACAAGTATGACGAAAGTGGTGCAAGTAGAGTCTTCTAACTGTTGTGGAGAGGAGCATTCTAAAGAGTGTTGTTCTACTCATTCTAAAGGAGAAAATCAGCATCAAAATCCTTGTGGAACAGATTGTAATAAATGCCCTAATGTTTATTCATTTAATCAATTAGTCTATTCCTTGGATACCACTCAATGGGTGGCTTTATGTCATTTAAAATTTCATAAAAAACCAAATACTCATTATTTCAGATTTATTCCTACTAAGCCTTTAGTAGAGATTTGGCAACCACCCAAAATAGGTTAATTTATAGGTGTTTTTTAGGTAAGATAATCCTAAAAATAGCAGTTAAAATATCGTTTCGTTAAATAATGAAATGATAATGTTTCGTATAAATTAAACCTAAAATCAATGAAAAATAGATTAAAAGGAGCAATGCTAATTGTTCTAATATTGGTGTTTGCAAATCATATAAAAGCACAAATTCAAAACCCAAAGACAGAAACTGCCATAGTATTAGGTAACTGTGATATGTGTAAGGCAACCATAGAAAAAGCAGCTAATGAGGAAAATATAGTGGAAGCTGTTTGGGATAAAGAAAAGAAAATCCTTACTTATACTTATGATTCTAAAAAGACTTCAAAAGAAAAAATCCTCAAAAAAATCGCAGAAGTAGGATATGATAATGAGTTGTATAGAGCAGATGAGGATACTTATAAGAAACTCCCTCAATGCTGTTTATACACTAGACGACTTTCTGATACTACACCAAAATCTGAGGAAGATTCTATTCAGAAAGATGACCATCATCACGACTATCATCAAAAAGCGAAGCAAATAGATGAGGTTGTGGTTACCAAAGTAGGAGAGGCTACATCACTAAATAAAAAAGAGGTGGGTTTAACGTTTAATATTTCTTCTAAAGAGCTTCTAAAAGCCGCTTGTTGTAATCTCTCCGAAAGTTTTGAAACTAATGCAACGGTAGATGTGGCTTTTACCAACGCTGTAACAGGGACAAAACAGCTTAGAATGTTAGGTTTGGAGCAAAAATATACCAGCCTTACTAAGGAACTTTTGCCCGAAATAAGAGGGCTAGCGACTGCTTATGGGCTTAATTTTATTCCAGGTAGATGGATTGGTGGCATACAGCTTACCAAAGGAGGAAGTACTGTGGTTAGTGGCTACGAGGGCATTACGGGGCAAATTAACACAGAGCTAGTTAAGTTTAACCAAAATCCAAAAACAGAACTTAATTTCTTTGCTGATGAAAACGGGCGTACAGAGTTTAACCTCGTTAATACTTCGTTGCTTTCTGAACATTGGAATCAGTCTATTTTAGTACACGCTAATGGAACTTTCCCAGAAATGGATAGAAATAAAGATGGATTTTTAGACCAGCCTAAAGGTCATCAACTTAATGTAACTTACCTGTTGAACTATACTGATTTAGACCATACAGGCTGGGGAAATCATTTAGGAATGAATATAGTTAAAGATGAAAGGAAGGCTGGACAGGTTGGTTATGATTGGATAAAAACTCAAGACCAACAAAATCTTTACGGTGTAGGTGTTGATATTTCTAGGTTCCAAATTTGGAATAAAACAGGTTATATTTTTAAAGGAAAGCCTTATCAAAGCTTAGGATTTATCAATCAGTTTACCTATCATCAACAGGATAGCTTTTTCGGAAAGAGAACTTATTTTGGAAAACAGCAATCTTTCTATTCCAATTTAATTTTTGAAAGTATTATTGGAAATACCAATCATAAATATAAAGTGGGAGGGAGCTTTTTGTATGATGCTTATGATGAAGATTATTTAGCTCAAAATTTTATGAGAACGGAGCGAGTGGCAGGGGCATTTGCAGAATATACACTAACGGGAGCAGCTTATACTTTGGTGGCAGGATTGAGGTCTGATTTCCATAATTTGGCAGGAACGCAACTTTCTCCTAGATTGAATTTTAAGTATGATATTAACGATAAAACCATTGTAAGGCTAAGTGCAGGGAGAGGATTTAGAACGGCTAATATCTTTGCAGAAAATCAAAACTTTTTTGCCTCTAATAGGGCAATAGAGGTGCTGAATCCTAACGGAAAAGTTTATGGACTTTCTCCAGAAATAGCGTGGAACTACGGGCTAAGTTTGCAGAAAGAGTTTAAACTTTTTAAGAGAAAGGCTTCATGGGTAACAGATGTTTTTCGCACCGATTTTCAAAATCAAGTAATAGTAGATTTAGACTATTCTCCTCAAAAAATGCTTTTTTATAATTTAGAAGGTAAATCTAGGGCATTGGCTTTCCAGACTCAGCTGGATTTTAGCCCAGCCAACAGATTAGATTTTAGGCTTGCTTATAAGTATTATGATGTATGGGCAGATTATCTAGAGGGAAGACGGGAAGTTCCATTTATGGCAAAACACAGAGGGTTTATCAATGTGGCATATTCTACGGTAAAAAACAGTAAACAGGCTTACTGGAATTTAGATGCTACTTTGCAGTGGGTTGGCGTTCAAAGGTTGCCTAATACTTACCAAAACCCAGAAGAATACCAAAACAAAGCGTTTACGAAGCCTTACGCTCTACTGAATGCTCAAATATCAAGGTTTTTTAATCGTAATATTAGATTGTATTTAGGGGCAGAAAACTTAACTTCCTATACTCAAAAACGCCCAATTATAGATGCTAAAAATCCTTTTGGTAACTACTTTGACGGCGGAATGATTTATGCCCCCATTATGCCTACCAACTTTTATACGGGTATAGATGTGAGTTTTTAAGTAAAATGAATATAATAACTCTTAAAAATAAAAAGCCGATACACTTGTGTATCGGCTTTTTTATCTAATAAAGTAGACCTTTTTAGAAAGTATATTTAAATCCTAGTACAGCACTCCATGTAGTAAATCTGCTGCTTACAGGTCTATAAGGAGAAGTTACTAAATCTTTACCATCTCTTTCCATTTGGAAGTTAGGATTTGCGGTTAGAGTTCTATCAGCAACTCTTAAGATAGCAGCTCCATAAGAACTTATGTTATAATCTTGAACGCCCCATCTAGAGTTAAGCATATTTCCGAAATTGATTATATCACAAGTAATCTGGATTTTATCTCCTTTTCTTACCATATTTGTAAATAAGTTTTGAGTAAGTCTTACATCAAAACGGTTTAACCAAGGTAAAAGAAACTCGTTACGAGGTAATATTTGCCCTCTGTATTTTTCTAGACCATTATCAGCAACAAACTTATCGAATGCTTTTCTTTGTTGGTCAGCAGTAAATACAACAGCTCCTCCACTTGTAATATCAACAAACTTCATGTCTGCTGTATTTTTTGGAATGTAAAGAAGGTCATTAGAAATACCATCTCCATTCACATCATTAGCATAGTAGTAAGAGAATCTACCTTGATGTCCTCCTGTATAATAAACTCCTAGAGTAGTTCCTTTAATAGTGTAGCTAAGATTTGCAACTACTCTATGAGGAATAGCGAATGCAGAAGTGCTTAAGAATTGCTGGTTAGGAGTATCTACCGTTGGAGAACCACCCCAAGCTGAAGAAGCACTAGAGCCAGAGTTTGAAGAAACTTCTTTAGCCTCTGAGTAAGTATAGAATACTGAACCAGATAATCCGTTCCAAGGTCTTAAAGTAGCACCAACAGTAGCAGAGAATGCATAACCTTTTGTTCTTGTGTTTGTAAGTACAGTAGCAGCATTACCTCCAATAGCAGAATTGTACTGATAAGATGCTTTGTTAGGATAAAACACTCTGTCTACTCCAGCGTAGGTCATTCTAACATCAGATTCTTTTCTATTAGCTCCAAACTGGAATACCGCATTTACGTCTCTAGTGTAAAGGATATCAGAAGATAGTGTTAAGTAAGTATTAGGAATTTTATAGTCTACTCCTAAACTAGATCTCCATACAGATGGCATCTTGAAGTTCTCATCAACTAGAGAGAATGTATTTGGGACACCATCTTTTGGAGTTTGAATAAATACATTTTCAGCACCTCTAGGTACATTTTTTAGGTGATAGTAAATATCTCCAGGTTGGAATCTTACATTCCCTATCCAGCTTGCAACATCTGCGTAAGAACCTGGTTCCACTGTATTTTGGAGAACACCAGCATTGGTTGGCATATTGGTAAACCATACGAAAGGAACTCTACCCGTGAAGATACCTGTACCTCCTCTAATAACTAATGAGCGATCTCCGTTTACATCATAATTGAATCCAAAACGAGGAGAAAGCATCACTCTTGATTTTGGCCACTTCCCTGAGTTGTATGTTCTTTCCTCACCATTAACGCCTAAAAGTTTGAGATTGTCAATAGCTTCATTAGGAGTTAATTTATTAAGATAAAGTGGTAACTCAGCTCTTAAACCTACTGTGAGGTTAAAACGGTCGTTAAGCGTTATTTTATCTTGAACATAAGCAGATGCTAATCCAAAATTAATTCTAGAGTAGGTGTCTTGCCCTTGATAAGGGTAAGTAAGACCAAACATAATAGGTGCAACTTCAGCTGAAGTACCTGTTTTTAAGAAATCTTCTACAGAGGCATATCTGTAATACCCTGTACCCATTCTAGTAAATGAGTTTCCGAATTTTTGAAGTTCAAAAGCAACCCCTCCTGTAACAGAGTGTTTCCCTGAAGTGTAAGTTAAGTTGTTTATGAATGAATAGTTTTTGTTTACAACATCATTTAAATACGAGAATAATTCTGTTCCAAAACTAATATAGTTACCTCCTGTTGAAGAACCATCCCAAATATCAACAAATGGGAATAAAGACTTAGAAGGTGTTGTTCTCGTATCTTGAATATTTGAGTAAGTAAATAAGAACTTATTTGATAATTTAGAAGTGAATGTGGAGTTAAGCTCGGCAGTTAATGATTGAACTTTATTGTTAAATCCATAATTACCATTCTCGAAAGTCATGGCTCTGTCGCTCACACGTCCCCAAGCTGATCTAGGAGAAGGTCCAGATGTAGGGTTAGCAGTTTGCATAGAGTTACCATCTAAAATATTGTACCTAATAGCAAATTTATGCTTATCGCTAATGTTCCAATCTAATCTTACTAAAAGTTTATCTCCTGTTTGCATTGCTTCGTTAGCATAGCCTTGATATCTACCTGGGTCGTATCCCCATGTGTTAATCAAGTGATTTCTAACAGCAATTAGGTCACTTTCTTTAACTCTTGATACGTTTGAAACAGGGTTAGATACACCATCTTGAGATGCCTTCCATAAGTTTGCTCCAGATGCATTTGCTCCTGTTGAGGTCTCCCTTTCTGCACTAACAAAGAAGAATAATTTGTTTTTTACTATCGGCCCTCCTATGGTAAGACCATTTGTGATTTTTGCTCCAGATAATCTGTCTATATTTTCACCGTTTATTCTCCAACCATTAAGTTCTTTTGCATTATAATATCCGTATAAAGACCCTTGGAATTTATTTGTTCCTGATTTTGTAACAGCGTTTATCCCTGCTCCAGTAAATCCTGATTGGGTAACATCAAAAGGAGCAATGTTAACCGTGATTTCTTGAATGGCGTCCAAAGAAATAGGCTGAGCACTACCACCAGGTAGAGGGTTACCACTAAGCCCAAACCCATTATTAAAGTTAGCACCATCTATCTGTAGATTGTTATATCTAGAATCTCTACCGGCGAAAGAAGTACCATTAGATTGAGGTGTTAATCTAGTAAACTCTGTAATACTACGAGAAGATTGTGGGAGTTCCTGAATTTGTTTTAATCCAACATTAACGCCTGCACCGGCTTTATTACCACTTTTTCCTTTACCTCCAGAAAGTACTACTTCTTGGATAGTCTTAGTTTTGGTGTTTTCTCCCAAAGTAGCATTTAAAACATAAGGTCTGTCAAGTTCAATATAAACATCCTCGTAAACTGTTGGTGCTTGACCAGGATATTGTATTTCAACTTTGTAAGGACCACCTACTCTCATGTTAGGAAGGTTAAAACTTCCAGAGTTACTTGATTTAGCTGAATAGACAGTTCCTGAAGGGATGTGTGTAGCTTTGATGCTAGCACTGGTGGATTTTTGACCTGAAACAGTAGTTACCACCCCAGTCATACTTCCTGTAGTTACCTGAGCTTGCATCGTTCCATAACCACAAAACGCTATAGCAGCGATTAAAACGGTCTTTTTCATTGACCCCATGTTCTTTACCATGACAAAATGTATTTTAAAGTAAGTTTTTCGGTGACAAATATCGTTAATTATTCTTTAACTAATTTTAACTTTATGTTAATTTTTAAATTGAATTAAATAAAATGATTTTTTATTAAAATGTTGTTTTTTTAGTGTTTTATGTAATATGAATTTACCTTGATTACTTTGTTAAATAATTGATGAATTATATAAGATTTTGGCTCTCTCAAGAAAGTAAGTAATCTATTTGATAATAAAAACAAAAAAACCAATGCATATGCATTGGTTTTTCACTATTTAAGATTTTTATTTTCTTAGAATGTAAAGCTCACAGAAGCAGACCATGTTCTTCCGAAACCAAAAAATACTTCATTAGAGGTGTCTAAACCTTTGTAAGTGTTGTTTTTCAGATAAGCATCATACTGCTGCTGTGCAGTAACTCCAGTAGTGGTGTTGTCTTTAAAATCAGCTACTGTTTTAGCATGATTGTTAGTTCTTGCTTCAGCAATGTAAGTGGTATCAAAAACATTATAGACATTACCTCTGAAAGTAAATGCGTTTCTATTATTTAGCTTTAACTTATAAGAAAGCCCTAAGTCCATCAGGTTATAGCTAGGTAGCTTAAGAGAACCCTTATGGTTAGCTACAGTAAAGTTGCTAGGGTTGATATCAGCATATAAATTGTCTACATATCTCCAGTCAGCGTTTAAAGATAAATCTTCTACTGGTCTAATTGCTAATCCTAAGCTGGTTGTTAATTGAGCCGAGTTTCCTACTTTTACATTATCTAGATAAAGGGTAATTTGATCCACAGCTTTATTATTAGCTCCTAGAATAGGTGAGTTGCTATCATCAAAATAACTTGCAGAAACATTTCCTTTATACTGCCAGTTTCCTGCAGAGAACATACCAACTAGTGATATTAACTTGGAAACTTTATATTCCATATCTACCTCTATACCCTTGTGTACCTGAGTAACTCCAAAGATACTCGCTGTACCTTGTATAGTTTGTGTTTTACCACTAGCATCTGTTAATACAGGGTAGTTTCCTTGAGCATCAGGTGCTACGTTATAATTGTATAGACTGAACGTATTTCTGTTGGAAATAACTCTATTACCCCAGTAGGTTCTATAAAGGTTTAAGTTAGCATTAAAATTGTTAGATCTGAAACTATATCCTACCTCTGTTCCAAATATTTTTTCATTAGTAAGATTAGGATTTAGATAGTTTCTGTTGTTAGGGTACACTGCATCAAAAAATGGCTGACGCTCATAGTATCCAACATTAGCAAATACATTGTGGTTTTCGTTGATATTGTAGTTAGCACCTGTTTTTACATTAAAACCAATAAGGTTGTTAAATCCTGTTTTGGTTTTCATTGCAGAATCAGGGTTTGTAGTTACCGCTAATGTTCCTGGTAGTAAAAAGTGGTCTATTCTTTGGAATGATTGGTTAGACAAGGAACCTTGGAAGAATGCAGATAGTTTATCACTAGTATATTCTAACTGACCAAATACACCTCCCCAAAGAACTTCACCATCATTGTTATAAGAAATAGCCTCATGGTTTATTTTGGCAAAAGGATTCCAAGGTGCTCTATCCGTGTAAGTTGTCTAGTAGGATTAGCTAAGCTCTTATTAGATGTATCTGTATAGTAATTAGCTCCTAACAAATCGTTTAGTACTTGATAGTGCATTCCCTTATAATATCTACCATCTAAACCAACACTCATTTTTAAATTAGAATTAAATTTGTGAGTGAAGTTGGTTAAGAAGCCATACCAGTCATGTTGATTGATACCAGATCTTCTAAGAATTTTAGGAGAATTAGGGTTAGCAGAGTTATACGCTACCATTTGATCTATATTTAACTGACCATTAGTCATTCTATATCCTTCTAAATTTCTTGCAATAAGAGGGCTGGTTCCACCACCACCTCTTCCCCAAGAGCCGTAGATTACAGTTGCTAAATCATTGTTAGAATTAATCTTCCAGTTCCAGTTAAACATGGCTACTGGTTTGTGGTAATAGTTTACCCACCAAGCATATTTTTCTCCATTAAGATAACCCCAGTCAGCGTTGTAGCGTCTGTTAGGTTTTCCATCTGTACTATATTTTATATAATCAGCAATGGTAATTTGGTTTCTTCTTTGTTCGTGCCATTGTGGAGCACCTGTAATTGTAAATTGGAAATCGTGAGCTTTATTAGGTTGAAATCCTAATGCAAAGTAGTAGTTATATCCTTCAAAATCAGTCCCATCAGCGTACATTGCCCCCGCTGTTCTACTCATTAAGAAAGAAGACGACCATCCTTTTTCATTTTTACCTGTGTTGTATGAAAATAAAGACTTGTGATAACCGTCATTACCTACTCCAACACTTACTATTCCCTGTTGTTTTTTGTCAGCTGCTCGTGAAACAATGTTGATAGTTCCCCCCACAGAAGCGATAGCTAACTTGGAAGCACCAAGACCTCTTTGGACTTGCATTGCAGATGTAACATCAGAAAGCCCAGCCCAGTTAGACCAGTATACTTTGCCGTTTTCCATATCGTTAACAGGCATACCGTTAATCATTACAGCAATGTTTTCTTGAGCAAAACCTCTAATGTTTATTCTAGAGTCTCCAAAACCACCACCACTCTTTGTTGCATAAACAGATGGTGTGGAGTTAAGAATTTCAGGGAACTCTTGGTTACCCAATTTTTCTACGATTTTAGACTCTTTAATAGTGGAAACAGCTACAGGTGTTTTTCTGTCTTTGGCAATGTCTGCTACCCCTGTAAGAACTACGGTCTCAATATCTTTAGACCTTGCTGAATCTTTTACCGACTGTGCGAAATAAACGCTTGCAGTAGAGAGTGTTACTACGGCTGTAAACGCCGTCTTTCTTAAAGCATTAATTTTCATAAGATTTATTATATCTAAAAATAAGTTTTTCGGCGGCAAATATCGTTAATTATTTTTTAACTAATTTTAACTTTATGCTATTTTTTTTAATTGAATTTAAGAAAAAGGTGTATTTAAATTTAAATTATTGATTTTCAGCTATTTATTTAGTGTGTTTTTGTTGAGTTAAATTATGTATAGTATAATTTTATCCTCCCTTTTTTGTTAAAAAGTTAATAGAAAAAGTCTAAATAGTCTCAATAGGAAGGTTATTTCGGCTCCATTCACTCCAAGAGCCTACATAAAGTATGGGTGGTTGCAATCCAGCATGAGACATCGCAAGAAGTGTATGGCATGCGGTAACTCCCGAACCACAGTGTACTACTACTTTCTTTAAATCTCTCTCTTTGAGTAGAGTGTTGTAAAGTGTTTTTAATTCTTCAGTAGTTTTAAACAGACCTTCAGAGGTTAAATTTTCACTAAAGGGGATATTGATTGCATTCGGGATATGTCCAGCAATGAGGTCAATAGGTTCAGCTATTCCCATATATCTCGTGGTGTCTCTTACATCTATAATGGTATAACTTGGATCTTTGTATATCTCTTTCATAAAAGAAATATCAGCTAAAGGGAGTTGCCACTGGTCTACTTTAATGGTATCTTCTGAGGAGTTAGGTTTTGTGATTTCTGCTGATATAGGATAGTGGTTTTGCTTGGCATGAGCCAACCCTCCACTAAGTACCTGAACCTTTTCAATGCCCACAGCATTCAACATCCACCAGAATCTAGCGGCAGCATTTGCTCCGTTTTGGTCGTCATAGATAACAATGTGGCTTTTCTTGGTAATACCTAAGTTACGAATTAATTCTAAGAATTTATCTATAGGAGGTAACGGGTGTCTGCCTCCTATAGCGGGGTTTAAGGGAACCTCTGCTAAATCTTTATCTAAATCTACATATAATGCGTCTTTAAGATGCTCCTCCGAGTATTTATTAAAATTATTACCTGCGTTTATTAGGATAATATTTGAGGCGTCTAAATTTTGTAGTTCTTCTACTGAAATAATAGGAGACATTAGAGGAATAATTATTTAATGTATTGAAATAAATCTTCAGAAGGTTTTCTTACTTTTTTACCATGTTGAAATAAATCATCGTGAGCTCTATAACCTAATGCTAAACATACCGTAGGGATTTCCTTGGAAGAGTCTATGTCTAAAATTTCTGCTACTTTATGAGCGTCGAATCCCTCCATAGGGCAAGTATCTACTCCTTCTAAAGCGGCTGAAAATATAAAGTTGCTTAGTAATATATAAGCTTGCTTTTCATTCCAATAAGGTAGAGTTTCGCTGTTATGTCTATTGATATAGCCTTCTACACTATTCCTGAAAGGCTGTAATAGGTCTAGGGAAACTTGGCGTTCTTTAACAATAAGGTCAAAGTAGTTATCTACATAGTTTTTCTCTAATTCCTTTTTAGAAATAATGACTAATAAATGTGAACAAGTAGAAGTCTGTGAAGGGTTATAAAAAGCTGAAGCTAAATCTTCCTTTTTTGAAGGGGAAGAAATAACTAAAACTCTGTAAGGTTGTAGCCCTAGAGAACTTGCAGATAGTCTACCTGCTTCTAATATACGATTTAGGGTTTCCTCTGTAACTTTTTTTCAGTGTCAAATTTTTTTACAGAGTAGCGTTTGTTTAGTGCGTCTATATAATTCATTCAGCAAATATATAAACATTTCTGTAAAAGCATGGTTATTTGTATTTCTCATTTACACCTATATTTGCAGATATAAAATACAAAAATGCAGAGTCTAAAAACTTTTTTTTATTTCCTATGCCTACTGTGGTATACCATAGGCCTTGCACAAGATAAAAAATATTTTTTACACGATACTGCCACTAAGAAAACAGTTATAAAAAAAGATTCACTTTCTGCAGTTAAGTTTTTAGATTCATTGGTAGAAAATAAGTATTACTTCACAAAGCTACTTAAAGCAGAAAAAACTGGTGATAGAGTTGATATTTATTTTGATAAAGGACAAAACTATCAGCAAGTTTTAGTAAAGTTATCAGATTCCATAGCGAGTGAATTGGGCTTGAAAGGTACATTTGTTACCACAAATCTAGATTCTTTAAAAAATACTATCAATAAAGTATATTTAGAGAAAGGCTTTGCGTTTAATCGGGTTAAATCTACCTTTTTAGGTTTAGATGCTACGGGTAAACCAATCGCTAGTATTTCTATAATTAAAGATAAAAAAAGAGTAATAGATGCTTTCAAAATAAAAGGCTACGATAAAGTGCCAAAACGATTTGTATATAATTTAGAGAAGGAGTTTAAAGGAAAACTGCACCACTCTACCCAACTGATGGCTATACATAAACGTCTGCAAAATCATAGTTTTGTTTTGTTAGAAAGACCACCTCAGACACTATTTACGCCAGATTCCACCCAAGTGTTTTTATTTTTACAAAAAAAGAAGAATAATAGTTTTGATGGTGTTTTAGGATTTGGTAACAATCAGTCCGAAAAACTAACGCTTAATGGGACACTTAACTTTAACCTGAAAAATATATTTAATAGCTTTGAAACCCTCAATCTTTTTTGGCAAAGGACGCCTAATAGTGGGCAAACCTTTGATGTAGGTATAGAGATACCTTATTTGTTTAATTCTGATATAGGTACTCAGTTTAAAATGTCTGTTTTTAGGCAAGATTCTACTTTTGCTCACGTTAAAATTCAGCCGAGTTTGTATTACCAGTGGAAATTTAGACATAAGATTGGTATTAGAGGGAGTTTTGAATTGTCTTCGGTACTTTCCGAAACTTATAGTTTAGCAAGAGAGTTTAGCCGAAAAGGTGTGGGGCTTTGGTATGACTACACTGAAAATAGCGACAATGAACTAATGCCATACCTTATGAAAATAAATGCTGAAGCGGATATACTGAATACTCAATATACAGATAGTAAGGCTTCGCAGTGGCGTTATAGGATTTTTGCAGAAAGAAATATAAACCTCAAGGGTAAGCATTATCTCAATTTGCATCTTAACTCTGCTCGATTGCAAACTAGAGAACTCCTGTCTGTAAACGAGCTGTATAGGATAGGAGGTTGGAACTCTTTAAGAGGCTTCAATGAGGAAAGCCTGCTTACAAATGCTTATTTATACGGGGGAGCAGAGTATCGTTATTTGGTAGGGCAACAGGCTTTTTTTGATGTATTTGGACAACTGGCTCAGATAAGGGCTTCTAGCAGTAGCATTCAGAACTATTTTTATAGTGTAGGTACCGGGTTCAATTTTAGATTACCACTGGGGATTATGAGTTTCCAAATCTCTAATGGTACGGCTTTTGGTAGTCCTTTTAGGTTTAAAGATGTTAAAATACATTGGGGATTAGTAACTAGGTTTTAAACAAGCGATTAAATGAAGGGTTGAGATAAGAATTAAAAATTGTATCTTTGTAGCCCTTTTTTAATTCTGAAAAATATTTACAGTACACTATTCATAAGGAGTTTTCCGTTATACAGATAGTTGAAAAATATGAACAATAACGAGTTTGGTAAAGAAGTTTGGAAGCCTATTAAGTTTGATTTTGAATTTACTAACGATTGTAGATTTGAAGTTTCTAACTTAGGGAGAGTAAGAAGTTTTAATAAAGTTTCACAAGGTAGAATTTTAAATGGTTCTACTACTGGAGGATACAAAATAATTAGGCTTAAATTATATAGACCAAGAACAGAAAAAGAACAGCAAAAGTTTGATGAACTTAAAGCAGAAATCTCGGAGTTATACAAGAAAAGAAGAGAGTATATTAAAAAATATAACGATATAGCAAGTTTTGAAGCTACAACATTGTTGTTAGAAAAAAAGAAAAAACAGCTAAGCCAAAAGTTAGCAAGAAATCTAAAGAAACGAACCATCAACCATCATTTTTTAATACATCGCTTAGTAGCGGCTTATTTTCTACCTAAGCCAAAATCAGAGGAAACAGTTGTAGGACATTTAGATTTTGATAAAACTAATAATACGGTAAACAATCTTAAATGGATGACTACTGAAGAGAATCAAGCTCATCAAAATAATAGTCCTAAAGTAATAGCGGAAAGAAAGTGGCGTAAATATAGAGGAAGCAATCGCACAAAGGGAATGAAATTGACCTCTACCCAAGTTATACATATCAAAAACTCAACTGAAAAGAAATCGTCCAGTTAAACAAATTGCAAAGCAATTTGAGATTTCAACGATGCAAGTTTGGCGAATTAAAAGTGGCGAAAATTGGGCTCATATCAAAATTCCAGAATCATAGCTAAAATTATGTTTTTAATAAAAAAGAACTCGTTTTGAAAATCATTCAAAACGAGTTTTTGGTTTATTATTCTTCTATTTCGGCATCATTGTCATAATACTGAAAAAGGAAATCATTATAAGGGAACCTAGAAATATGTATGCGGTGGACTTCGTCATAGATAAGCTTTTTCATTTCTGGGAAGTTTTCCTTCGTTAATGCAGAAATAAATACAGTCGGGAATTTAGATTTAGCCATCCAAGTTTTTTTCCATTCGTCTAGCGATATGTTTTTCTTGGTAGAAGGTGTTAAATCATCTTCGTCCTTTTTCTCATAGGAGAAGTCATCTATCTTATTAAAAATCATAATAGCAGGTTTCCTATGAGCATCTATCTCCTGTAAAATTTGATTTACAGAGTCTATATGGTCTTCAAAACTCTCGTGCGAAATATCTACCACGTGTACCAATAGGTCAGCTTCTCTCACTTCATCAAGTGTGGATTTGAAACTTTCTACTAATTGAGTAGGGAGTTTTCTGATAAAACCAACGGTATCCGTTAGTAAAAAAGGTAAGTTGCCAATCACCACTTTTCTTACCGTGGTGTCTAGTGTTGCAAAGAGTTTATTTTCTGCAAATACTTCCGATTTGGATATGGCATTCATTAGAGTGGATTTGCCCACATTGGTATAGCCTACTAAAGCCACACGCACCATTTTTCCTCGGTTATTTCTTTGGGTTGCCATTTGTTTATCAATGGTCTTTAGTTTTTCTTTTAGTAAAGAAATTCTATCTCTAATGATTCTTCGGTCGGTTTCAATTTCAGTTTCCCCGGGTCCACGCATTCCAATACCACCTCGCTGACGCTCTAGGTGTGTCCACATACGAGTAAGTCTAGGGAGTAGATATTCGTATTGTGCAAGTTCTACCTGTGTTCTAGCATAAGAGGTCTGAGCTCTTTGTGCGAAGATATCCAAAATCAAATTCGTACGGTCTAGGATTTTTACTTCCATTTCCCTTTCGAGATTTTTGAGCTGTGAAGGCGAAAGTTCATCATCAAAAATAACTGTTCCTACTTCGTTTTCCTTTACAAAATCTCTTATTTCCTCCATCTTTCCTTTACCTACAAAGGTTCTAGAATCTGGTTGAGAGAGTTTTTGGGTGAAGCGTTTTTCTACCGTAGCTCCTGCGGTATAGGCTAAAAATTCTAGTTCATCTAGATATTCGGTGAGTTTATCTTCGTCTTGGTCTTTGGTAATTAAGCCTACCAAAACGGCTTTTTCATATAAATGTTCCTTTTTTTCTAACATAAATCTAATTCTTTAATTAAGAAATCACGCCGCTCCCCACTAATTCATCTTCTAAATACCATGCGGCAAATTGCCCTTCTGCTACGGCAGATTGTGGGTTTTCAAATTCTATGTATAGTCCGTCTTCGTATTTGTGTAAGGTCGCTTTTTCCAATGGTTGGCGGTAGCGTATCCTTGCCATCACTTCCATAGTTTCGTTGTTTTTCAGCTCTAAATCTTCTCTTACCCAATGAATATCGTTAGGCTCTATCTTGATTACCATTTGGAATAAACCTGGAAAATTTTTGCCTTCTCCTACAAAGATGAGGTTTTCTTTAACATCTCTAGAAATGATAAAACAACTCTCCTTATGTCCACCAATGCCTAGACCTCTACTTTGCCCGATGGTGAAAAATTGAGCTCCTTGGTGTTGACCAATACTCTTACCATCGGACTTTTGGTAAGTGATTTTTTTGGAAAGATGCTTTAGCTCTTCGTACTTATCGTTAAAGTGAGGAAGAGACTGATGATAGGCTTTAAAATCTTTAAAGATTTCTATAATTTCGCCTTCCTTAGGCTTTAGCTGTTGTTGTAAAAATTGAGGTAGGCTTACTTTTCCTATAAAACATAACCCTTGGGAGTCTTTTTTGTTAGCAGTTACTAGTCCTATTTCTTTGGCGATTTCTCTTACTTCAGGCTTAGTAAGTTCTCCAATGGGGAATAGTGCTTTAGAAAGTTGCTCCTGATTGAGCTGGCATAGGAAATAGCTTTGGTCTTTGTTATGGTCTTTCCCTGCTAAAAGACGATAGGTGGTAGTTCCGTTATCATCTTCCGTAGTACCTAATCTTGCGTAATGCCCAGTAGCTACCTTATCTGCTCCTAAAGAAAGAGCAGTTTTCATAAATACATCAAATTTAACTTCTCTGTTGCATAAAACATCAGGGTTAGGAGTTCTTCCTTTTTCGTATTCTTTAAACATATAATCTACAATACGCTCTTTGTAGAGTTCACTCATATCTATTACTTGAAAAGGAATGCCTAGTTTTTGGGCAACTAGTAGGGCATCGTTACTGTCCTCAACCCAAGGGCATTCGTCTTCTAATGTTACCGAAGCATCGTTCCAATTTCTCATAAATAAGCCGATGACTTCGTGCCCTTGCTGTTGCAAAAGGTACGCTGCTACACTGCTATCTACACCGCCTGATAAACCTACAACTACTTTCATTTTAGTGATTTAAAAAATTATAATTATTTCTCATATAAATCCGAAATAATGCTGCAAAGTTACAATTTTTAACCTTGTTTTTAGTAAAACGAAAATGCCAGCACGAAATTTGTAATGTTGAGAGATAAATTAAATTTCTTAAATATTATGAAGTATTTATTAGCTTTAGGGTTAGGTGTGGTTTCAGTATTTGGTTTTTCTCAAATTCAAACTGCTAAAAGAATAGATTTAGGTAACAAATGGACTTTTGGCGGATATGCTGGGCTTGGTGGTGCTTTGAGTGGTGGAGGTAGAGCTACCTCATTATTTGTTTCACCTAGAGTGGGATACATGGTGTCGCCTAATTTTGAAGTAGGTATGGCGAGTAATCTTACATGGACTAATGCTTCTAGTTTTTCTAATACCATGATTGGTGTAGGTCCTTTTGCTAATTATTATTTTGATAGGAAATTTTTTGTGCAAGGTCTATATCAGCATCATTTCATCAATCTTAAAAATAAGATAAACAACGAAAAATATTCAACAAACGAACCTGCTTTGTATCTAGGAGGAGGTTATATGCAACGCTTGGGGAATAATGCTTATATGCAAATAGGAGGTATGTATAACGTACTTTATAATAAAGATAAAAGCTACTTTAGTAATGCTTTTGTGCCTAATGTCGGGATAGTGTTTGGGCTGTAAATTGTTTTACTGATGATTATCATTTTGGTTTTAGTATAAATTATTATTTAGATTTGGTTTAAATAATTATATTTGCAGTCTAAAACTGAAATCTATTGAAATCCACAGCAGAAGATAAATTAAATATCTTTCCCAAGCATACTTATGGTAGGGTTTTGGGCTATGATGATAGTCAATTAGAAATGCCTACAAAAATTATGGAAATGGGTTTGCTACCCGATACTGTATTTAAAGTGCTTTATCAAGCTCCTTTCAATGGGCCTTTATACATTGAATTTGGAGAGGAAAAAAATCGTATCGCTCTTAGAGAAGAAGAAGCGGCTTATATTCTAGTGGAACCAATGTAAAGTTTCAGGGCTTGTCAAAACAAAAATACCCAATGATGAAGGAAGATAAGACCACCAAAAAAGTACTCTTAGTAGGAAATCCCAATGTAGGGAAATCTACTATATTTAATAAACTTTGTAATCTTCAGCAAAAAACAGGTAATTATGCTGGAGTTACGGTGTCTAGCCATTCGGGAACTTATATTTTTAATAATGAAACAGTACGGGTTACAGACTTACCTGGAGCTTACAGTATTTATCCTTCATCAGAAGACGAGGCGGTTTTTAGTCAGTTTCTTCTTAGTAATAGAGAAGATTACTCTGGGATTATTTATATTTTAGAGGCAATTAGTATTAAAAGAGGATTGCTATTATTTCAGCAGATACAAGATTTGGGTATTCCTGTTGTATTGGTGGTTAATCAGATAGATCAAGCAGAGAAAAGAGGTGTTAAAATAAACATTAATTTGCTTGAAGAAAAATTAGGGGTTAAAGTTTTAGCTACTAATGCTAAAGAAAATGAAGGTATAGATAGTATTAAAGAAGCTGTTTATCAAAATTTATTCGGTGTTTCAAAAGAAAATGCGTTTAAGATTCCTAGTGAGCAGTCAGGTTTAATACATAAATTATCACTTCAAATTCAAGAAAATAATCATTATAAAGTATGGACTTTGCTAGCGTCTGAGGAATATCTTGGAGAAGTTAAAAGTATTAAACAAAAACTTGATAGTAAAGATACTAAATGTATTATTCCTAAAAGATTACAGGTTAAAGAGACGATAAGGAGATATCAAACAATAGAGCCTATTGTAGCTGAGGTGATATCTAGAACTCCTCAAATAACAGAGAGTTTTACCGAAAAGCTAGATAAATTGCTAGTGCATAAAGTTTTCGGGTATCTTATTTTTGGGGTTTTATTGATGATTATCTTCCAAAGTGTATTTTTTCTTGCGGATTATCCAATGACATGGATAGATGAGGCTTTTGCATGGTTGGCAGAAAAATCGGCGGAGGTGCTACCCGAAGGACCAATCAATAGTTTAGTTTCTAGTGGGATAATACCAGGGCTTGGAGGTATTATTATCTTTGCACCACAGATAGGTATTCTTCTCTATTTTCTCTATTTATTGGAAGATTCTGGCTATATGGCAAGAGTGGTTTTTCTTATGGATAGGCTATTGAGACCTTTTGGGCTGAACGGTAAAAGTATTGTACCTTTAGTCTCTGGGACGGCTTGTGCGATACCCGCAATTATGTCCACCAGAAATATTGAAAATATTAAAGAGCGTCTCATTACTATTTTGGTAACACCGTTTATGACTTGTGCTGCGAGATTACCTGTATATAGTATTATTATTACCTTAGTTATTCCAGACGAATATTTTTTAGGTGTGAGTTATAGAGCGATGGCTCTGATGGGTATGTATCTTTTAGGCTTTGTTACGGCTCTTTTAGCATCTTTAGTATTGAAAAAAATTATTAAGACAAAAGAAAAATCTTTCCTTGTTATGGATTTGCCTACTTATAAAGTACCTCTTTTTGGGTATGATTTAAAGTTGGTTTTGGGCAAAGTTTGGGATTTTATTACAGGAGCGGGTAAGGTTATCTTTTCGGTGAGTATCATATTGTGGGTTTTAAGTTACTTTGGACCGAAGCAATCGGCGGACGAATGGATAAGTACCGATGTAGCTTTAGAAAACTCTTACCTTTCTAAAATGGGTAAAACCATAGAACCTGCGATTAGCCCACTAGGATACGATTGGAAGATGGGAGTAGGAATAATCACTAGTTTTGCGGCGAGAGAAGTATTTGTAGGGACAATGTCCACCTTGTATAGTCTAGATGAAGATGTGGAGGAAGGTACTATTGTCCAGAAAATGCAACAAGACACAAAGGCTAACGGAGAAAAAGTATTTAGCTTTGCTACGGGGCTTTCCATATTATTATTCTACGCTTTTGCGATGCAATGTATATCTACTATAGCAGTGGTTTATAGAGAAACTAAAAGCTGGAAATGGACTTTGATTCAAATCGTAGGAATGTCAGGATTGGCATATGTAGCATCTTTAATAGTGTATCAAATATTCAAGTAGACTAAACTATGGATACACTTTGGTTACAATATATTATTATTTTACTTGTTTTTTTAATGGCGAGTTATTCTCTTTTTAAAGTGGTAAAAAAAAGTATTTCTCCTACCAAATTCAAAAGCAAACGAACCCATTGCGACAAAGATTGTGGCTGTTCTTGAGTTATTTAAGGGTTAAATAAAATTTATTTTCAAAAAAATAGTAAAACTATTGTTTTATATTATATAAAATAGTAAATTTGCAGTCTTTCATTTTTACTTTTTATTAGATTTATTAGGATTGCTGTGTGTAACTATTTAGTTCACACAGCTTTTTGTTTTTTATTTGAGGGTCTAAAATATCAAGGAAAATTTCCTTTCTTATAAGTGTTGCTCCAAGGCTTTCTAAATGTTGAGAATAAACTTGACAATCTATCAATCTTATTTGGTTGCAATATTTCTCAGCAAAATAGATAAGCCCGGCTTTAGAGGCGTTGCTTGCCTTGCTGAACATACTTTCTCCACAGAATATATTATGAGTCATAATGCCATAAAATCCACCGACGAGAATGTTATTCTGATAAACTTCTATACTTTTTGCAATGCCTAGTTGGTGTAACCTAAGATAGGTTTCTATCATTTGCTCAGTAATCCAAGTCCCATCTTGTTCGGAGCGTTTTATGTGAGCACAATTTTTAATAACGGCTTCAAAGTTGTGATTTTCTTTAAACTCAAAACAATTACTTTTCATAATTTTCCTCATAGATTTAGATATTTTTATCTGTCTAGGAAATAATACAAATCTTTCTAGCGGAGACCACCAAAGGATTTCTTCTCCTTCATTAAACCATGGGAAAATGCCATTTTGATAAGCTAATAGTACTCTTTTAGGAGAAAGGTCGCCGCCAATAGCTACAATGTCTTCTTTTTGATAATAAGGATTAGGAAAAATAATAGTTTCTTTAGGTAAAAGAATCATAAGGAGTAAGGGTTGAAATAATAATCCCACCTATTTAAAATGGTGGGATTGTATTAAATAATATTATTTTAATTAAAATGGTAAATCGTCATCTTCGTCCTCAAAAGGATTTTCGTTAGATGATGAGGTTGTTTGTGGAGCGTTCATAGCTTGTGTGGGTTCGTTTTGATAGCCAGAACCTTCGGTTTTTTCTATTCTCCAGCCAACGATAGAGTTAAAGTACTTTACTTCACCTTGAGGGCTTGTCCACTCTCTACCTCTAATGTTGATGCCTATTTTCACAGCATCACCTTCGGAAAAAGGTTCTAAAGCATGAACTTTTTCTTGTAAAAATTCTATATTGATAGGTTGTGGGTATTGTTCTTGGGTTAGTAAAACTAGTTCTCTTTTCTGAAACCCACTTGGAAATGTTTGTGTTTCTCCTATTTTTTTAATTGTACCTTGTAACTCCATTGTTTTAAAATGTATTTTAAATAGACCGTAAAGATAAGAATAAAAAATAAATATTTTATAAAATTCGGGTTTTGGCTTTTCTTTTTATTATCTATTTATATTGATTATCAAATCAGTAAAAATAATATTGTAAAAATTAACAAAAAAACTTGGATAGAATTGAAAAAAGTTTCTATATTTGCAACCACAAAAGAGGAGTTATCTCTTCTTGAGTAGAGTAAAAGTTTTTACATAGTTTTTTAAACATCTGCGGATGTGGTGTAATTGGTAGCCACGCTAGACTTAGGATCTAGTGCCGAGAGGCGTGGGGGTTCGAGTCCCTTCATCCGCACTGTTTGCGAAAATAGCTCAGCTGGTAGAGCGCAACCTTGCCAAGGTTGAGGTCGCGGGTTCGAACCCCGTTTTTCGCTCTGTCTATATGCCCTGGTGGTGGAACTGGTAGACACGCAGGACTTAAAATCCTGTGCCTCTTTTGGCGTGCGGGTTCAAGTCCCGCCTGGGGTACTAAACCGTTGTTAATCTTTTTGATTTTCAACGGTTTTTTGTTTTATATGAATTTATTTTCTAACTATATTTCTGTTTTGTGACTTCTCATTATGAAAAAAGTTTACTTTTGTTTTTTAAGAAAATAAATGTATGCATTCAAAAGTAAGTTATATTGTATTGCTAGTGATTGTGTTAGTGAGTTGTAATTCACTAGATAGATATAATCGACGTATAAAACGCCTATTTCCAAAGAGAAGTTGATAAAGGATATTAATTATGTGGAAAGGGTTTTGTTTAAAAATCACCCTAAAATAGATTGGTATATAGACCAAAAGGCATTGCATTATTCTTTTGATTCTTTGAGAAGAACTATAGATAGACCGTTAACTCCAAAGGAATTTTATTTAAAAATAACACCTGTGGTGGCCAAGATAAAACAAGGTCATATCACGATGAAGCCTCTCTTTAAAACTTATTCAAGTTCAGAAAGAAGTAAATACAAGGAATCCAAAAATCCTTTGAGCGGGTTAAGCTATTATTACGAAAATGGGCGACTATTTATAGAGAAAAATACCAAAAAAGAGGCTGATGTTCTTCTTAGAGGCATGGAAATTGTTTCGGTTAATGGTATAACTCCTCAAGAATTATATGAAAAATATAGAGCGGGGCTTACCTCAGATGGTTATAATCAAACCTTTATTCCTTACTATTTTGCGAGTATGGTTAATCGTTTTTATCTAAATGAGTTAGGTTTTGTAGATAGTCTAGAGATAAAAGCAAAATGTGCAGATAGTCTAGTGATTTTTAATGCTAAAAGAGAATTTAAGAAGACTGTTCACAAAAAGTTAGAACCTAAAGGGCAGATTAAAGACACTCTTTCTAAAGTTAAAAATGAGATTAAGCAATTAACAAGAGAAGAAAAAATAGACAAGAGATTAGAGAAGAGAAAGGTTAATAAGAAAAAAAGAATTTACGGTTATGATACTGATGAGAAAGTTTATATAAACGACTTATCTTTTCCTGTAAAAGGTGATTCTAGTATAGCGGTTCTTAAAATTAGAAGTTTTTCTTCAGGTCGTAAGAAGGTTTATGATGAGATTTTTAAGATGTTAAACGAGCGTGAAGTACAACATTTGGTGTTAGATCTTAGAAATAATTTGGGAGGTAGTATTTCTCAAATACATCACTTATCAAAGTATCTGTCTCAGAGGGAGTTTCGTATGGTTGATGACCCTGTGGTTGCAAATAAAATGGTGTATCTTAATTACTTCAGAGGTGGAAGTCTTGTGAGTAAGATATTGCTTTCTCCAATTACTGTTCCTCTTTTTCTTAGAAAAACGATTTCTACTTATAAAGATTCCTGTGGATGTTGGCGTACTCCGATTAAACAATCTCGAAAAACGCAGCCTAAAGCACTTAATTATACTAATAAAGTTTATGTGTTAATCAATGGTAAAAGTTTTTCTGCCTCTAGCATCATTAGTGCGTATCTAAAATCTTTGCCAAATGTAACTTTAATAGGAGAGGAGACAGGTGGTGCGCATAATGGCACAGTAGCAGGTATGATGCCTAGATTTGAATTACCATATTCAAAACTAAATATAAGGTTTGGACTGCTTAGTATAGGGCCTACTTATAAAGTGGATAAAGAGGGAAGGGGAGTAATGTCTAATATTGAGTTTAAAGAAAAAGCGGAAAATATTATCAAAGAAGATGATAGAATGTTAAACTTTGTGCTTTATGATTTAATTCCTCGTACTTTTTCTTTGTGATGTTGAATGTCTTTATGGAAATAAAAAAAATCTCACATTATTGTGAGATTTTTTATTTTAAAGTGGGTTCTGAGGGATTCGAACCCCCGACCCTCTGGGTGTAAACCAGATGCTCTGAACCAACTGAGCTAAGAACCCTTTTGGTGGGCGATGAGGGATTCGAACCCCCGACCCTCTGGGTGTAAACCAGATGCTCTGAACCAACTGAGCTAACCGCCCCAAATTTCTCATTTGAGTGGTGCAAATATACGAGTTATTTATTAACTGGCAAATTTTTTTCTAAAAAATCTCCTACAACAAAATTACTTCCACCAATAAAAATCATCTCATCTGCTTTGCATAAGCGTTTCGCAGCATTGTAGCCTTCATTTACATCGTCAAAAATTTGATAGTTTAAACCCTTGTTTTGGATTAAATTCTCGTAGTTTTTGGGGTGAAGTCCTCTGTTTATTTGAGGTTTTACAAAGTAATAATGGTCTTTGGGTGAGGTTAAATCAAATACGGGTTCTATTTTTTTATCATTTACGAAGCCTATCACAATATGTTTTTTCTTTGGAATGGAATTCAGTTGTTTAAAAACTTCGGTCAAGCCAGCGTGGTTGTGTCCTGTATCGCAGATGACGAGAGGGTTTTTAGAAACTTCAAACCACCGCCCCATAAATTTGGTGTTATTATGTACATTAAGCAGTCCATTCTCAATAGATTGGTCAGAAATTTGGAAGCCTAATTTTTTTAATTCTTGTATAATTCCTATCACAACACAAATGTTTTTCTTTTGGTAATCTCCTTTTAAATCGGTTTCGTATGGTGTTGCTATGGAAGTGGCGTCTATGAAATTAGCCTCCTTGGATTGTGCATTTTTTTGTATTACTTTTTTTATTTCTGGCTGTTCTTCGCCACAGATGATGGTAGTTTTTGGTTTAATGATTCCAGCTTTTTCTGTAGCGATTTCTTCCAATGTTTCTCCTAGAAGGTTTTGGTGGTCTAGTGCAATGTTGGTGATGGCGGACACTAAAGGAGAGATAATGTTAGTAGCATCTAATCGTCCTCCGAGACCAACTTCTATAATGGCAAAATCTACCTTTTGTTCATAAAAATACTGAAATGCCATTATGGTGGTAAATTCAAAAAAGGAAGGTTTGATATCTTTAGGTAGGTTCTTTAGTTTATTGATGAAATTAAAAACGAAATCTTTGTTTGCGTTGGTGCTGTTTACTTTTATTCTTTCTGTGAACTCTATAAGGTGCGGAGAGTTGTAAAGTCCCACTTTATACCCTTGTTCTTGAAGAATGGAAGCTAACATATTGCTTGTAGAGCCTTTGCCATTAGTTCCACCTATGTGTATTGTTTTTAATTTGTTTTGAGGGTTTCCAAAAAAATCGCAAAGTTTTTTTATATTGTCTAGCCCTGGTTTGTAGGCTTTTTGTCCATCTATTTGGTAGTTGGGCATTTGTGTAAACAGCCATTCCAAAGCACTTTGATATTCTTCTGTGTTGAACATGTTTTATTTTTATCCAAAGATAGATAAATTTTATATTTTTGTGATTGACCTAAAGGTAAAAGATTATTTTAGAAGGTTTAAAAATCTAGGATTAACCCTAAAAGTAATAATATGACTCTAGAAAGTTTTAAAGCTCTTCCTGATATTGTGCGATTTATGGAGGAGTCTGACCGTCATTGGCAACAAAGTATAAAGCCAAATACGTCTCAATTCAAATCAGATATAGTGTTAGAATATACCTATTATCCTTCGTCTTTTGAAAGTGATAATCCGGAGGAAGATAAAGCTAGTCTAAAAAAGATAAAGGCAAAAAATATATTTGAACCGTATGAAAAAACATTTTTAGAGCCGTTTAATATTGGTTTTTTATCAGATGAAGATAAAAAGAATAATGGTGAATATAACTTGATTTTAATGTATTTTGGAGTTCCATCATTTGGGGAATTTAAAAAATATTTTAAGAAATTGGGGCTGATGTTTTATTTGATTCCGTCGTATTATGAAGACGGAACAATGGATGTGGCTGTTTTTTATAATTTAAATCCGTGTCTTCCTCCGTTTGAGACAGTTGTTGAGGCTAAAGTTCTTGATGTGAATACACAAAATGAGTACGAAAAGTACTGTCTGCAAGCTTTTACTGAAGCCGTAGAAATTGTTTGTAATGAGTTTGAAATTGCTACGGTGAGAAACCAAGGGGAATTTGTAAAGCAAGTAGAAAAAGATTCAGGAAAACTACTGGAAGAATTTATAAAAATTGTTGGTTTGAAGGGCTTTCGGAGTGAAGAGGAGATAGAGGTGTTTAAACAAAATTGGCACTTAATTCAAGAAAACCCAGAAGAATACAAAGAGATGCTTGTGGAGGAAGGTTATTTTGATGAGGATTCTGAGGTGGATATACCTTATTTTACTCAACATTTGTTATCCGAGTTATTATTGACTTTCAATTCCGATTGGAAAGTGGATTATGATGATTTAAGTGAGTTTATTTCCGAAGAAATACAGCAAGAATTTACTATTAAAGATAAAGAAATGTGGCAGATTGCAGAGAAAATAGAAAAAGAATCTGACTTTACAATGCTAAATATTGATACACAGATGGATAGTTATTCGCTTTTTATTTGCGAAAAGTCAGAAAAAGAGAGGGTTTTGGAAATTGCAAGAAAGTTAGATTTTCCTATTGAAGCTCATTTTTAGCAAATAGGTAAACAAAATTTATAGAACGGATAGATAAAACTCAGTTGAAAATATTTTGAAATAAAGTATTTGAGCTTTTATTTCAGCAAGTTGAGTGTATTATGTTTTGTGGTGTGATAAAAAAACTGTACCTTTGCAGAGAATTTGCGGGAAATAATGGAAAGGCTTCGAAAGAAAGCCTTTTTTCGTAGTCCTACTATTCGAGGTTTAACAAACAAGAGTATGAGTATAAAAGCACAGGTGGAAACACTACTTAACGATTTCCTTTCGGAGAGAGAAGATTTATTTTTAATAGATCTTAAAGTGTCGGCGGGAGATGATGTGGTAGTTATTTTAGATGGAGATAATGGAGTTACCTTGCAAGATTGTCTAGATGCAAGTAGAGCTATAGAGTTTAATATGGATAGAGAAGAGCATGACTTTAGCCTTCAGGTGATGTCAGCAGGACTCAGCGAGCCATTGACTCAAATAAGACAGTTTAGAAAAAACATAGGCAGAGATTTGGATATTCTGCTGAATGACTCCTCTAAAATAGAAGGTGAATTGACTAGAGTGGAAGAGGATAAAGTAGTGTTAATCTTACGCTACCGTAAACCTAAGGAAATAGGTAAAGGTAAGATAGATGTAGAGGAGGAGAAAGAAATTTTACTTTCAGATATAAAAAAAGCTTTAGTAGCTATTAAGTTTTAGTGTGGTAAAATCAGTTTAATTGTAAATAATAAAGAAGTATATAGATGGATAATTTAGCTTTGATAGAAGCGTTTGGGGATTTTAAAGAAGAGAAAAATATCAGTAAGATTGATTTGATGGCAATCATAGAAGATTCTCTTAAAACCCTTCTAAGGAAAAGATATGATTCTGATGATCATTTTGATGTGATTGTAAATCCAGATAAGGGAGATTTCCAAATTTTTCTTAACAAGACTATTGTAGAGGACCAAATGTCAGAAGATGACGATTTGGAAATAGAAATTTCGGAAGCTAGAAAAACAGATCCTACTTTTGAGGTAGGGGAAGAGTTTACTCAAGAAATTAAAGTATCTCAACTGGGGAGAAGAAATATCTTAACGCTTAAGCAAATTTTAGCAACTAAAATACAAGAGCATCACAATGCTTATCTATATGAGCAATTCAAGGATAGAATTGGGGAAATTATGGTGGGAGAAGTTCATCATATTCGTTTCAAGCATGTGATATTATTAGATGATGAGGGCAACGAGTATATTTTGCCAAAAGATAAGCAGATACCTTCAGATTTCTTTAGAAAAGGAGATAATGTGAGGGCTGTGATAGAAAGTGTTGATTTTAAAGGAAGTAAGCCTCAAATCACGATTTCTAGAATATCGCCTAAGTTCTTAGAGAGACTGTTAGAATTGGAAATTCCAGAAATTCAAGATGGAACTATTATTCTTAAAAAAGTGGTAAGAATACCAGGTGAAAAAGCTAAAATTGCTGTAGATGCTTACGATGATAGAATAGATCCTGTGGGAGCGTGTGTGGGGGTTAAAGGTTCTAGAATACACGGTGTGGTAAGAGAGCTTAGAAACGAAAATATAGATGTTATCCAATGGTCTAAAAATCCAGAAATTTTGGTTAAGAGAGCTTTGGGTAATGTTACGATAAATAAAATAGACATCAATGCAGAGGAGTCAAAAGCATTGGTATACACGCCTTCGGAGGAGATTGCTAAAATCATAGGTAAGCAAGGTCAAAATATCAAATTAGCTTCTTGGCTATCTGATTATGAAATAGATGTTTACAGGGAAGCTCATGAAGATGATGATGTAGAGCTAGATGAATTTAGTGATGAAATTGAGGATTGGGTGATAGAGACTTTCAAAAAAGTTGGTTTAGATACGGCTAAGAGTATCATAGATAAGGATACGGAGGCTCTAGTTCGTTTGACAGACTTGGAAGAAGAAACAATAGAAGAAGTTAAAAGAATTTTAGCAGAAGAGTTTAACGATTAGTAACTCTTGTGAAACGGAAAACTAAAATGAAGTTAAGCTTCGTTTAAACAATAAATAATTTATAAAATAAAAAGCGAAATAACACCAGTGGTTATTAGCAAATATCAAATACATTATGCCAAAAAATATTAGATTAAATAAAGCAATTAAGGAACTTAATATCTCGGTATCTAGAGCGGTAGAATTTCTAAGAACCAAAAATATAGAGATAGATAGTAATCCAAATGCTCTATTGGCACCAGAGGCATATTCTGCATTGGAAGCTGAGTTCAAAAAAGATGGAGAGCAAAAAAAGGCTTCTAATGAGGTGGTAATTTCTAAAGTTCCAGAGGAAAAGATTGAACTAAAAGAGGAAAAAGCCCCTGAGGTTATAAGAGCCAAGTCTTCTGAAAAACTTGAACCTAAAGTTTTAGGTAAAATAGATTTAGGTCAAAATAAGACAGAAGAAAAAAAGACTGAGGTTAAAGAAGAACCTATAGTAGAGACAGAAAAGAAAGAAGAGCCTGTAAAATTGGAGGCAGATTCTCAAAAGACTGAACTGAAAGTTTTAGATAAGATAGACTTGAGTCAGATAGAATCTTCTAGACCGAAGCCTTCCAAAAAATTAGAAGCTAAGAAAGAAAAAACAGTAGCTAAAAAAGAAGAAAAACCTGAGGTTAAGAAAGAGGAGAAGTCAGCTGTTAAAGTGGAAGAAGTGGTTCAACCTAAAAAAGAGGCAGAGGTTAAAGAGGCAGTTGTTGCGGAAGAGCCTCAGAAGATTGAAACAAACTATCAAAAGTTAGAAGGTCCTAAAATTTTAAAACAAACCGTAGATTTATCTCAGTTTGATCGTCCTAAGAAAAAGAAGAGAAAAAGAATTACTAAGACTACGGACGCTAAACCTGCTCAAGGACAAAATAAAGAACAGGATAATAGAACTAGAGGTAATAATACTGGTGGCACTCGTCCTGATAATAAGGGAAGTCGTGGAGGAAAGAAGAAGAGAGGGGAGAAAACAATGCCAGTGGAGCTTACTGAAGAGCAAGTAAAAAATCAAATTAAGGAGACTTTAGAGAAACTAACCAACAAAGGTGGTAAATCTAAGTCTGCTAAATATAGAAAGGAGAAGAGAACTCAGCGTAGAGAGCAAGATGCAGAACAACAAGAGTTAGAAGCAAAAGACAGAACGCTTAAAGTAACAGAGTTTATTACAGTGAGCGAGTTGGCTAGTCTTATGGATGTGTCGCCAATGGAGGTAATATCGGCTTGTTTTGCTTTAGGTGTAATGGTAACTATGAACCAAAGATTAGAGGCAGATACACTAACATTAGTGGCGGAAGAGTTTGGTTTTGATATTGTTTTCGCCGATGCAGAGCTTACAGATGATAATGCGGAAGAGGCAGAAGATACAGAAGAGGATTTGGTTCACAGAGCACCTATCGTAACGGTAATGGGGCATGTGGATCACGGTAAAACTTCGTTACTTGACTATATAAGAAAGACCAATGTTATCGCTGGTGAGTCTGGAGGTATTACACAGCACATAGGGGCTTACAATGTTAAGTTAGAAAATGGGGAACGCATTACATTCTTAGATACACCAGGACACGAAGCCTTTACAGCGATGAGAGCTAGAGGTGCTCAAGTTACGGATATTGCTATTATTGTGATTGCGGCAGACGACGATGTGATGCCACAAACAAAAGAGGCTATCTCTCACGCTCAAGCAGCAGGAGTTCCTATGATTATTGCGATTAACAAGGTGGATAAACCCAATGCTAATCCAGATAAAATTAGAGAACAGTTATCTCAATTAAATATATTGGTAGAAGAATGGGGTGGTAATGTGCAATCTCAAGAAATATCTGCTAAGTTTGGTAATAATGTGGATTTACTTTTAGAAAAAGTATTGATACAGGCAGAACTTTTAGAACTTAAAGCTAACCCTAATAGACGCTCTAACGGAGTTATTATAGAGGCAGCTTTAGATAAAGGTAGAGGCTATGTAGCTACAATGCTAGTTCAAGCAGGTACGCTTAAAGTTGGGGACTATGTCTTAGCTGGTAAAAACCACGGTAAGGTAAAAGCGATGCTAGATGAAAGAGGTAATAATATGGAGGAAGCAGGACCTTCTATCCCTGTAACTATCTTAGGTTTAGACGGAGCACCTACTGCGGGAGATAAGTTTAAAGTTTATGAAGACGAAAGAGAGGCTAAAAACTTAGCGAATAAGAGAGAACAGCTTCATAGAGAGCAGTCTATCAGAACTAAGAAACATTTAACATTAGACGAAATAGGAAGACGTATCGCTTTAGGCGACTTCAAAGAGCTTAATATTATTCTTAAAGGAGATGTGGATGGTTCTGTGGAAGCATTATCTGATATGTTACAAAAACTATCTACGGAGGAAATTCAAATCAACATATTACACAAAGGCGTTGGGCAAATTACAGAGAGTGACATCTTATTGGCAACTGCTTCAGATGCTGTAGTTATTGGCTTTAATGTAAGAGCGGGAGCAAACGCAAAAGATTTAGCGGACAAAGAAGAGATAGAAATAAGAACTTACTCTGTCATCTATGATGCTATTGATGATGTTAAGGAAGCTATGGAAGGAATGCTTTCACCTGAAATTAAAGAACAAGTGGTTGGTAATGTTGAAATTAGAGAGGTGTTTAAGATTTCTAAAGTAGGCTCTATTGCGGGGTGTATGGTGCTTACAGGTAAAGTTACTAGAAACTCTAAGATAAGACTTCTAAGAGATGGTATTGTGAAGTTTGATGGCGAACTTGAGAGTTTAAAACGCTTTAAGGATGATGTTAAAGAGGTTACCAAGGGCTACGAATGTGGGCTTAACCTTAAAGGTTATAACGATATAGAGGTTGGAGATATCTTAGAAGTTTACGAACAAGTAAGTGTTAAGAAAAAACTGAAGTAATGTAGGTTTTTATTTCCACGATTTAATATAAAGGGGCTCAGTTGAATTTACTGAGTCTCTTTTTTATTAATTTATAATGAATCTAAATTATGGTTATTTTAATATTATGATAATAATGATAATTCAATTTTAAATTGTTGATTATTAGATTTTATTAAATTGTTTGTGATATAATCCTTAAAAATAGACTTGTTTTTTGATGAAAATGTATAGTGTTTTTAGGTGATAAGTAATAAAAAAAGCTGATTTATTTGTGAATATTAAGAATTATTAACATATTTGCGAGGTATAATATTAAATTTTGTTAATATGAATGTGAAATTAAGGGTGCTTACCGCTGGAGCTGTTTTCTTTATAGGAGCTCAAAGTGTGGTAGCACAAAAAGCAAAAAAAGACACTATCAAAGAAATAGAAGAGGTAGTGATGGTAGGTTATGGTAAGAAATCCACTAAAAAAGTAACTTCATCTATAACTAATGTTAAGGCGGATGAGGTTGTAAAGGTGTCGGCTTCTGGTCCAGATGCATTACTACAAGGAGCAACAACAGGGTTACAAGTTTCTCCAACTTCTGGAGCTCCTGGTGCTGCTTTTAATGTAAGAATGAGAGGTTTCTCAAGTATTACTTCGTCAAATGAGCCGTTATATGTCGTAGATGGTTTCCCTATTTCTAGTAATGAATCAGGAGGGAATACTTCGTATGGAGGACAAAAATCAAGTTTGCTATCTCAACTTAATATGAATGATGTTGAAGATATTCAGATACTAAAGGATGCATCTGCTGCTGCTATTTATGGTTCTAGAGCTGCTAATGGTGTGGTTTTAATTACTACGAAACAAGGTAAAAAAGGGAAAACATCTTTTAGTTTAAATTCGTCTGTTGGTTTTCAAAATCCTATTCAGCGTTATGAAACGATGAGTGCGGGTAGGTATTATCAATATTTAGATGATGCGATGTTTAATTCTAGACCTGCATTAGGTAGGAACTATTTTTCTAGAACTGACGGTGTTTGGGATCCTAATTCAGGTGTTTCTGTAGAAGATTTTTATAAGTCTAATTTTGGGGATAATTACTTAGATGGTGTCTATCGTAAGAACCAACCTATATATGAGTTATCTGCTAGTGCTTCTGGAGGTAATGCTAATACAAGATATTATGTTGGGTTTTCGAATTTTGATCAAGAAGGGGTAATTGTCGGTCAAGCATATAATAGAAAATCATTTACAGTTAATCTAGATCAGCGCTTGAATGATATGTTTAAGCTTAATACAAGTGTTAGGTTATCTAATGAGACAAATGATAGAGTAAATGGAGATAATAATATTTACGCCCCTCTGACAGCTGCTATATTGGAGCCAGCAGGTCAAAGTTTCTTTAACCAAGATGGTTCTTGGAACAGTTCAACATGGTTGTTTTCAAACCCTAGACAAAATGGAGAATTAGTTAAAAATATAAGTAAAACTTTTGGTGTAAATGCTTCTTTGGGGCTTGAGTCTAAGTTTTCGGATAAGTTAAGTATGGATACTAAGTTTAATATAGAATCCATTAATTTTAAAGAAGACAGGTTGTTTCCAGTTAATACATATCAAGGTAGAGGTTCTGGAGGATATGCGTTTCATAATGCTCAAAACTTCAACACATTTACTGCGATCAACTATATGACTTATTCAGATAAGTTGTCAGATCAGTTTAAATATACTTTGATGGCAGGGTTTGAATATTTTGATAGAACGGTTACAGATGCTCAGATTGAAACACAAAACCTTCCTCCGGGTGCAACATCTCCAATAGGACCAAAAAGAACTATTGCAGAGTATATTCCATACAATGGAAATAGAACTTTTTCATATTTCTCTAGATTGTCTTTAGAGGTGTTTAATAGATTATTTATAGATGCTACTTTAAGAAATGACTCTTCATCTAAGTTAGCATATAATAAAAGATCTGAAACTTTTCCAGCATTTTCTGCAGCCTATGTTTTATCCGACTCTAATTGGTTCAAGAATGATATTGTATCATTGTTAAAGCTAAAAGCAGGTTGGGGTAAGTTAGGTAATCAGTCTGGACTTAGAGATTTTGAAACTCAACCAGCTGCAACAGGATATTTTTATGGTACAGAAGGAGCTTTAAATATAGTAAGGTTAGCTAATCCTAATTTGAAGTGGGAAATAACTACTCAGAGTGATTTGGGAATAGATTTAGGCTTCTTTAAGAATAGATTAAATATTACATATAACTATTATCACAAATTGTCAACAGACTTACTTCTAAATAGAACTTTACCTGGTGTGAATCCGTTCACAGTTGTTAAGGATAATATAGGTGAGATGGTTAATAAAGGACATGAATTGGGTATTAATATTTCGCCTATAAGGAGTTCAAACTTTAGATGGGATTCTCAGTTTAATATTACTTGGAATAAAAATGAAGTTACAAGGCTAGTAGAGTTTAATGGTACATCTACGCCTATAGATTATGGTTTTATTACAAGAGTTGATGTAGGGCAGCCTCTGGGTTCTTTTTATGGATTAAAAGCTATAGGTATTTATCGTAGTAATGATGATGTTCCTCAGGCTTTGAGAGATCAAGGTATTTCGGCAGGGGATGTTATTTATGAAGATATTAATGGAGATGGAACGATAAATGCAGCGGATAGACAGTTCATAGGTAATGCTCAGCCTGATTTCTTTGGTAACTTTAGAAATACTATCAAAATTAAAAATTTTGATATATCATCTAACATAATTTTTGTTTGGGGGCAGGATATGTATAACTCGTCTCTTAGATTTGCGGGTGTTACAGGAAACCCTTATTTTGGCAAGTTTGCTAATCAAACGGATTATTGGACTGTGGATAATCCAAATGCTAGTTTGCCTAGACCTCTATTAAATGTTAACCCAGTTGCGTTTGCAGCTAGTTACAACAATCAGCCATCTTCAAGATTCATAGAGGATGCTTCTTATATAAGATTGAGAGAGTTGCAAGTAGGTTATACTTTTACACCTCAAGTGCTTAATATGGGAAAAACAACTCTAAGGGTTTATTTAGCAGCAGATAATTTGTGGACTTATACTAAATATTCTGGTCCAGAGCCTGAAGTTAACTCTTTTGGTCAAGCTAATGTTGCTACTGGTACAGACTTCTTTACTCAGGGGATGAACAAGGTTTATAAATTTGGAATTAACGTTAATTTTTAATAAATATGAAAAAAATAGTAATAGCTTTATCGGCTGTATTTCTCTCATTAACTGCGGTTAATTGTGGTAGAGATATGACTGGAGAGGCGGTAGCAGATGTAAATCAGTTGCCTGGTGAAAGTTTTATAATAGATAATGCGACGGCTATAGGGGCTGCTAATGGAATATACAATAAGATGCAAGACCGATATGTTTATGGAGGAGAGTTGCATTTGTTTGATGGTTTGTATGCTGATGATTTCAGACATTCAGGTACATTTTCTGAATTTGGTCAAGCGGCTGGAAGTAATTTTTTGGAGAATAATTTATCTATTCAAAGAATTTGGTCTGGGCACTATGGAGCAATAGGTGCGGCTAATGTGTTAATAGATCAGCTTGAAACTAAAGTGAATAGTAAATCTAGTGTTACTACTGATGTTAAGAATAAATCACTAGGAGAAGCTTATGCGGCTAGAGGATTAATGCATTTTAATTTGGTAAGATTATTTGGTAAGGTTCCTTATGTATCTACTCCAGTTTACTCTAATACGCAAGTTTTATATCCGAAGAGAGAGGAGGTTTCAGCTGTATATACGAAAATTAAGAGTGATTTGAATAAAGCTATAGCCTTCTTTAGCCTTTCTGATAATACTTCTACCACAAGATTGAATTTAAATGCTGCAAAGGTTATATTGGCTGATGTTCATATGCATTTAAATGAGATGTCTCAAGCAAAAGCATTATTGGAGCCTATGGCTAATATAGAATTACCAAGTAATTATTGGGCTTTGTATGGTTCAGCAAATACTTCTGAGGATATATTTAAGGTAGCATTCGCTGATGGAGATGGTGGGAATCATGCTTTTTTCCTTATGCCTGCCGCATTAGGGGGTAGAGGTGAGGTAGCTCTTCGTTCACCAGAGTTTACAAGTATATTTTCTTCTAATGACAAAAGAATCGATCCTGTAACTGCATCATTTCCTGTAGCTCAAGGTAGAGTTTATTCTAAAAAATACTCTAATGCAGGTACAGGAGCTGACCAAGCTCATGTTTATCGTGGTGCTAAGGTGCTTTTGATGTTGGCTGAGGCGAGATTATCGGCAGGAGGAGATGCTCTTACTCTTGTTAATAAAGTTAGAGCCCGTGCAGGTTTAGAGGCATTGACATCTGTTAGTATATCAGATATAGTTCTTGAAAGAAGAAGGGAATTGTATGCTGAAGCAGACCGTTGGTTCACTGTAAAGCGTTTAGGGTTATCTAAATCGGTTATTGAAGGAAAAGGTGCTAATTATATTTCTGAAAGAAATGACTTATGGCCAATTCCTGCCTATGAAATAGATAATAATCCTGAATTTAAAGGAGATCAAAATAAGGGTTACTAATCATTCTTATTTTACCTATCTTTGTACCTCATAAAACTTTATGAGGTACATTTTTTTTATAGTAGTGTTATTGGCTTCTACTTGGTTGAAAGCACAAGAGAAATCGGGAGATAAAATAAAGCAAGATTCATTAGTCATAGATAGAGGAGGAAAAGATTCTGCTAAAGTCTTTATTCCTACTATTCAAGATTATAGATATAAGAAACAATTTGGGCAGTATCAAGTATTTGATACGGTTTTTAGTATAGACAAATACTATCAGTTCATTCAGTATAATAATAGAGATATTTTTGGTAAAGTGTCATTTGCTAATGTGGGAGCAGGTTTTCAAGATTTAGTGTATTCAGTTAATCCAGAGCAGAACCTAACTCTTTTGCCAACCAATAAATCACACTTCATCCAAGGTATTCAAGATATATGCTATTACGATGTTAAAACACCTACTACGGCTTTTGTTTACCATAATGGTGTGGGAAATGGAGGAACGCTAAAATCTACCTATACTCAAAATATTGGGAAGAATTTCAATTTTGCGTTGGATTATACAGGTCTTAGGTCTCAAGGATTTTATAGGAGAAGTTTGACCTCTAATAATAATTTTACAGTTTCTGCACAGTTTCAATCTAGAAATCAAAAGTATAAAGCTTATGCTCATTTTACACATCAGAATGTTAATGCAGAAGAGTATGGAGGTATTGTGAGCATGGATAATTTCCTTAATGACACCCGATTTAAAAATAGAAATAATCTCGAAGTTAACCTCACGGGCTCTGACTCTAGATTTTCATATAGAAGATATTATTACAGCCACGAATTTCGTCCGTTTTCATCGGAGCGTTTTCCGTTTAAGTTAAGGCATAGCATTTTTCATCAAGGTAATAAATACTATTTTAAACAATCAAGTGTAGAAAGTTACTTTCAGAAAAGAGGTGGAGGAGTGTTAGCGGAGATGCCTTTGGTGAATAAAAAATATTCTGAGAACTTAAGTAATACATTAAGTTTACTTTTGGATAATGAAAAATTTAAGCTAGATGCAGGTATTAGGCATCAAAGTATCAGTTTGGGTACGGGTAATGCCCAGTTTGATATTTATAAGGAAAATAGGCTAGGGGCGATTGGGAATCTAGATATCAATCTTTGGGATAAACTGAAATTACAGTCTTTCTTAGAAATCTCTAGAGGTGCTGTTTTTGGAAATTATTTAAAAACAACCAATCATTTAAAGTTAGAACCTATTGAGGGCTATTTCTTAGATGCTAAAGCTAACTTTCAGTCGGTAGCACCAAGTTTTAACTATTTGGTAAACGCTTCACTTTATCCTAATTTCAATTATCAGTGGCAAGATTTTAAAAATCAAAATATTCTAGAAATTGGTGGAACTTTAGGTTTGAAATGGTTTGATACGAAAGTGTCAGCTAATTATTTTAGGATAGACCAAATGGCTTATTTTAATGAGTTGTATCAACCTAAGCAAAGTTCGTCTTCGGTTAATATTTCTCAGATTGGTGGAGAAGCCTTGTTTAAGTATGGTAAGTTTAACTTTAATCCCAATCTTTTGTTTCAGGCGGTTCTCAATAATAAAGATTTATTGCCTTTGCCACATTTTGTAGGAAGGCTCAACTTCTATTATCAAACACCAGCCTTTAAAAAAGCGGCAGAATTACAAACAGGTGTTCAAGTATATTATTTCTCAAAGTTTAATTCTAGAGAATATGCTCCTGTGCTTAACGAATTTGTGTTGCCGTCTGCCTCTGCTCACAGTATAGGAGGGCAACCTATTGCTTCGGCTTATTTTAATATGAAAGTGAAAAGAATGCTCATTTATGCAGAAGCACAGCACTTTAATACTACATTTATGAAAAATAGGTCATATACAGCACCATATTTTCCTATTTCTGATTTTAGGCTTAATTTAGGTGTAGTTTGGTATCTTTTTTACTAAATTTGAAGTATGAAAACGCTTATTCCATTTCAGGAGATAGAGGCAATCCCTATGCTAATTAGGGATTTTTTAGATGATAAAATAGAGGATTTTAAACCGTATTCATTTAATATTACCAACATAGCTGATAAGATAGAGGCTAAATCCCAAACATTTTCTAACGAGAAAAGGGAGGTTTTAGTTAAGGTCATTCAAGAGCAATATGAAGGTATTGAGTTTTCTTCATCACAAAAGGAGAATTTGGAAGCTTTACTAAAAGAAAATACATTTACCATCACTACAGGTCATCAGCTTAATTTGTTTACAGGACCTGTGTTTTTTATTTATAAGATTTTACAGACAATTAAAACGAGTGTTTATCTTAAAGAACAATTTCCTGAAAAACATTTTGTTCCTATTTTTTGGATGGCTACGGAAGACCACGATTTTGATGAAATCAATCACTTCAGGACAGATGAAAATTACTACGAGATAGAAGGCGTACAAGGTGGAGCGGTAGGTAGAATTAAGTTGGAAACTAACGCATTTTTGGAACAATTTAAAAAGGAAATGGAGAGTTTCCCTTTTGGAAAAGAGCTTGTTGGTTGGCTAGAGGAAGCTTATGGTGTGGGGCATACACTATCGCAATCTATAAGGATTTTAGCTCAAAAATTATTTGCAGACTACGGACTTTTACTCATAGATGGTGATGATAAGGCTTTGAAATTGCAAATGTCCTCCGCTTTTAGAGAAGAACTTTTTTCTCAAAAACTATACAACGAAACCAAGCAAAGGATAGCGTATTTATCACAAACATACTCTAAAGTGCAGGTGAATCCTAGAGAAATCAATTTGTTTTACCTTACGGACAAACGCCAAAGGATAGAAAGAGAAGGTAACTCATTTAAAGTGATAGACACCCAAAAGGTATTTACGGAGCAAGAAATTTTGGAGGAGTTGCAGAACTTTCCTGAAAGATTTAGCCCTAATGCTTTGATGAGACCTGTGTATCAGGAGACAGTGTTGCCTAATATCGCTTATATAGGCGGAAATGCAGAGATAATGTATTGGCTAGAGTTGGTAGATTATTTCAAAAGTATAGGGTTAGAGTTTCCAGTTTTAATACCACGCCATTCATTCACTTTTATTGATGAAAAAACTTTTGCTAAAATTGATAAGTTAGGGTTTAGTGTTAAGGATTTTTTCAATGATTATCAGAGAATGTTTGGAGAAAAACTATTGAAAAATTCTACTTTACTGCCTACTATTGATGAGAAAGAAAAATTACTAAAGCAAGGTTTTGATGAACTGAAAGAAAAAGCCCGACAGACAGAGGTTACTTTCTTTAACCTTGTGGAAGCAGAACAGAAGCGTCAGCTAAAATCTTATCAAAAAATGAGAACCCGTCTGTTAAAAGCAGAAAAGAAAAAAAATCAAGATTTGTTAGAACGATTGAATTTGCTCGCTGAAAAGATAAATCCTAATGCTAAATGGCAGGAAAGACAATATAATTTTAGCGTATTTTACAGAGGTTTAGGTAGAAAATGGTTGGATATCTGTTTAGAAGAAATGCCTGTGGATAAGTCGGTAATGTTAGTGTTAGCTATTTAATTGGAAAAATGTATTTTTGCAATCTAGTTTATAAACAATGAAAAAAATATTAATTGCTCCCATATTTTTAATGAGTTTCTTTTTACAGGCACAAACGCACACGGTAGCCGAGAAAGAGACGCCGTACTCTATCTCCAGAAAGTACGGTTTATCTATAAAAGAACTTTACGAACTTAATCCTGAAATAAAGGATGGAGCCATTAAGATAGGGCAAACCCTTAATATTGGTAAAAAGTCAGCTGGGCAAAGACAAAAAGTAGTGGCTGCTTCTAAGGAAGTTCAGCTGGGTAAAATTGTACTTAAGCCAAAACAAACTTTATATAGTTTAATCCGCCAGTACCATATTACGGAAACGGAGGTTAGAAAACTGAATCCAAATTTAGAAATGAAGATAGGAGAGGAAGTGGTATTGCCTTTGGATAAAATCACTAAATACGGAGCATCAGAATTAGTAACTACTTCTACTGTTAAAGAAGTTGCTACTCCAACCACAACACAGGAAAATTCGTCTGTGGAAAAAACAGCAAAGGCTTTATCCGAAGGAGAATACGAGGTGCAGGCTAAGGATAACTACTATCGCATTACAAGACAATTTGGAATCAGTAAGAAAGATCTTTTTGCACTTAATCCAGGTTTAGAAGAGAATGGCTTGAAAGTAGGGGAAGTTATTAAAGTGAAACACCCAAGTGTCGCTAACTCTACTGAGAAAATAAAACCAGATTTTTCAGAAACTAAAAAGGTAGTTCCTTCCCAAGAAGATTATATTACCTATACCGTTCAGGCAGGTGATACTGTTTTTGGTATCCTTAACAAGTATGATTTGGATTTAGATCAACTCTTAGAACTTAATCCTCAAATTTCAGAGGGCTTAAAACCAGGGATGGTTCTTAAAATAAAAAAGTTCAATAAAGCCTATGTTAAGAAGAATACTAACGCACTTAAAGTGGTATTGATGTTGCCATTTGGCTTTGATACAGGAGATTCTAAATATAGAGGGCTTGCAACGGATTTCCTTATGGGAGCTAAGTTAGCTGTAGAGATGAATGCTAAAAAGGGGCAAGAGCTAGATTTTAATATCATAGATGCAGGTAACGAAAAAGCATTCAAGAAAAATTTAATCCAAATAGACCAGTCTAATACCGATTTAATTATTGGACCTTTATTTAAATCTAATGTATTGGAGGTTTTAGACTATGTTAAAGATACTCAAATTCCTATAGTAGCTCCTTTTGCAAACAGCGAGGAGATGTATGGTTTTGGTAATTTAATTATAGCTGAAACGGATAAAACCATCTATGCTGATAGGATTGTAAAAGAGGTTAAAGAGGTCTTTTCTAACCAAAAAATTTATATCGTGGCTGGAGATGACACGACTAATGCAAACTACATAAAGGCAGGATTAGATAGGTCGTTAAGAAAAGCAGAGGTTATTATAGTGGATAATGCGTCTAAGATAGAGCTAGAGCAAAATATGATGACAGGTCAAAGTTCTCCAGTAATAGCAATTTTGGCGAGTGATGATGACGGTGTGGGTAATGCTTTTGCTTCTAAAATCATTGGTTTGTCTAAGGATACTAAAGGGATCAAAGCCTTTAGTATGTTCTATGTGCCTGCTTTTGATAAAAAAGTAGATGAGCTAAGTCAAGCTAATTTGGTGTATATAATGGATAGGAAAATCAATTCAGAAGGAAGTTTTGAAAAAGAAGTCTTAGCGGCATATAAAGCCAAATATTGTAAAACACCTTCTAAATATGCTGTGGTAGGCTTTGATATCGTTAATGATATGCTTTCTAGAGAAAATAAGAAAGGAGAAATATTTAAGCAAATGGGGCAAACTCAAACACAACTAGCCACAAAATTTGAATTCCAAAGAATAAAACCAAATGGTGCCTATGTAAATGTAGGTTATCGTGTAGTAAGACTTTTACCATAAATTAAATAAGAAATTAAAGAGATAATCTTTGAAAAAATAAGTATGAAAGCATTAGTGTTCCCAGGTCAGGGGTCTCAGTTTGTAGGAATGGGACAGGAACTGTACGACAGTAGAAAAGATATTAAAGACTTAATGGAGTTTTCCAATGAGATATTAGGTTTTAATATCCTAAAAATTATGTTCAATGGTTCGGAAGAAGATTTAAAACAAACCAGAGTAACGCAACCTGCGATATTTATACATTCTGTAGCGGCAGTTAAGGCTATAGATGCTACAGGTGTTCAGATGGTAGCAGGACACTCTTTGGGAGAGTTTTCGGCATTGGTGGCGAGTGGTGTTTTGTCTTTTGAAGACGGTTTAAAATTAGTAGCTCAAAGGGCAGATGCAATGCAAAAAGCGTGTGATGCTAACCCTTCTTCTATGGCGGCTATTTTAGGTTTAGAAGATGAAAGAGTAGAGGAAATTTGTAATCAAATAGATGGGGTAGTAGTGCCTGCAAATTATAATTGCCCAGGGCAGTTAGTGATTTCAGGAGAAACCCAAGCGGTAGAGGAAGCCTGTGCTAAGCTTAAAGAAGTAGGAGCTAAGAGAGCGTTATTGTTGCCTGTTAATGGAGCGTTTCATTCACCACTAATGAAGCCTGCACAAGACCAACTGGCAACAGCGATAGAAAATACAAAATTCAGAAAGGCGAGTTTCCCTATTTATCAGAATATTACGACTACGGCAGTGGCTAATGAGGAGGAAATCAAACAAAACCTCATCGCACAGCTTACAGGGCCTGTAAAGTGGACGCAGTCTATTCAAAATATGATTAAAGATGGTGCAACTTCTTTTGTGGAAGTAGGTCCAGGTAAAACATTACAAGGGTTAATCAAAAAGATAAACTCAGAAATAGTGGTATCTTCTGCAATGTAAAAAAAACTAAGTAAACGAGCTTTAATAAAAAACTTGCACTCTCTATAAAGGGTGCAAGTTTTTTTATAGAATATTTATACTTAAATTTATTTAAGCAAAATTTTTAAGAAGTTGAGTTAGGGTATTTACATCGTGTACGCCACTACCTTTCCAAAGGAGTTCACTGTTTTTAAAAATCATAAGAGTGGGTACACTTCTTACGTTGTATTCGCTAGCGATAGAAGGGTAGTTGTCAATGTCTATTTTTACAATTCTAGCCGTATCTCCCACATTTTCTTTCACGGTGTTAAGTACCGAAGACTGTACCTTGCAAGGTTGGCACCAAGTAGCAAAAAAGTCTATGAGTACAGGTTGGGGAGAGTTTATGAGTTCTTTAAATTTTTGAGACATACCTTTTTATTTTAAGATTTTCTTCTGAAGAGAGCTCCAGCCTCCACCATTGTAAGCAGTAAAGCCATTATTAGATAAGATAGATTTTGCCGAAGCACTACGCATACCACTAGCACAACAGGTAATTACAGGTCTGTTTTTATCTAAGCGATTGAGATTTTGGTTCAGCTCCTGCAATGGGATATTGATGGAGTTGAAAATATGCCCTGAATTATACTCGGCTTTAGTTCTTACATCTACTATTTGAGCACCTTTAGATGCTAGGTCTTGGAAATCTATAGTACTTCCTCCAAAAAGTTTTTTTATAAAGTTTAGCATAATTTATTTAATATGTTTAAATGCAAATCTAGGATTTTATATTGAAATTAAAATATCTGTTAAAGTTCTTGAGTTACAATAAAAATATTTGCTAGTCTAGAGCCTAAATAAATAATTTCTATGTTAACTTTTACCTCCACCATTGTTCTTCTTCCTTTTGTTTAGCTTGTTTCGTTTCTGAAGTTTCGGTAAAATCTCCCTGAGCAAGCTTATAAGTTTTCCAACCGTTTTTTAGATATTTATCATTAACACTAAATTCTCCTACTCCAATATCAAGGTCGCCACTTTCAGGAATTCTGTAGTCTCCCCAATTACATCTCTTAGTTATATTTGTTTTATAGCTCGTCCAACTACCAACAAATTGATTATTCGAAAAACCATCAGAAAAGAAATTTAAGGCATCATATCGAAATTGCCCTTTATTATCTATCAAAAAATGACTCTTTAGTTTACCTTTTATAAATCCAGTAGAAGGTTGTTTTTTATCTTCGTACAGATTTACATCACAATCTGCATATCCCTGTTTGTAGTTTGGGAAGTCACTACTTTTATAGATTTTAGCTTGTTTAACAGTAACTACCCCTTGAAATGTGCAGATGGTTTCTCTAACTTTTGTTTTTCCAGATACCAAATATTCATAAGGATTTGTTGGGTTCTGAATAACTGAAGTAAAATGAATAAAAAATCTTTGATAATTATTTCCTATGAAGCCTAATATTTTGGGGCGTTTAACCTTTTCTTTTATTTTTTCTTCTCTGTTTTCCGAAATAATACTATCTGCGGCAATAATTTTGGAAAGATCATAATTTTTAATTTGTTCAAAAAAATCAATCTTTATTCTATCTTGTGCGTAGGAGTTTCCAAATAACAAAACTGTTAATATGGTAACCGAGACGTATCTAAATTTATTTTTTAGAGTATTCATTTGGTTTCTTTTTGAAGGGCTTTCACTTCGTTCCAAGTCCCAGCGTTATATACTTTTTTAAAGCTGTGTTTCTCTAGAATAGTCTTAGCTTCTTCGGAGCGTCTTCCAGAACGACAGAAAAGTACAATGTCCTGTGAAGAATTTAGTTTATCTAAATGACTTTCTAACTGGTCTAAAGGTATGTTGATGGCTCCATTAGCACTACCTTCTGCAAATTCTTCTGGAGTTCTCACATCCACCAAAATACTATTGGGAGCATTTATAATTTTCGCAATATCTGCTTTGCTAGTAATTTCTATATCTAACTCACATACGACAATTCTAGTGTTTTTGGCTTTGCCAGTTGTTTGGCAGGAGGCAAGCCCTAGAGCTAAACCTCCGCCAAGTATCATTTGGTGTATAACTTTCATAATTTAGAACTTAACTTTAGACTGGCATACAAAATCGGTAGTAGGCACAGAGGTTTCCTTAATTTTAGCAAAACCACCATCTACTTCTGTAAAGTTTCGGATACCTCTAGAATTGAGTATGCTAGAGGCTATCATACTACGATAACCTCCTGCACAATGGATGTAGAAATGTGTGTCGCCTAGTTCTTTTGCCCAGTCGTTAATCTCCATAAGAGGGCGGCTAAGGGCATCTTCTATATGCTCGGCAGAGTATTCTCCTATATTTCTTACGTCTACTACTTTTGTGTCTTTGTGGTATTCGCTAGCAAAGGCTTCGGCAGAAATTCTTTTAATAGTATCTATTTCTTTACCTGAATTTTTCCACGATTCAAAACCACCTTTGAGGTAGCCTACTACATTATCAAACCCTACACGAGCGAGTCTAGTAATAGCTTCTTCTACGGTACCTTCTTCACAGACTAGTAGCAGGGGTTGTTTAACATCTACAATCATTGCACCTACCCAAGGCGCAAAACTTCCTTTAAGACCAATATTGATAGAGTTAGGTACAAAACCTTGGTGGAAATCAGCGGCATTTCTAGTGTCAAGGATTAAAGCTCCTGTATTCTCTGCCACGGTTTCAAAATCTCCTACAGATAGAGCCTCTTTACCGTTTTTTAAAACTTCATCAAAGCTGGTGTAGCCTCCTTTGTTCATAGCGACATTCATTCCGAAGTATTGCGGTGGAGCGGTAAGTCCGTCCAAAACAGCCTCTATAAAAGCCTCTTTGCTAGGTTGATTGAGGGCATAGTTTATTTTCTTTTGGTTGCCAAGGCTGTCTACGGTTTCCTTCATCATATTTTTACCACAAGCAGAACCCGCTCCGTGTGCTGGATACACGGTAACATCATCTGGTAGGGGAAGTATTTTGCTGTAAAGACTTTCGTACAATAGTCCTGCTAATTCTTCTTGAGTAAGATTAGTGGCCTTTTGTGCCAAGTCAGGACGCCCCACATCGCCTAAAAATAGCGTGTCGCCACTAAACAATGCGGTCTCTTTTCCGTTTTCATCAAGGAGTAGAAAACACGCACTTTCCATCGTATGTCCTGGGGTGTGTAGCACTTTTATTTTAACCTTTCCTAACTCAAAAATTTGATGGTCTTCTGCAATAATAGCTTCAAAACTAGGCTTTGCAGTAGGACCGTAGATGATAGGAGCGCCTGTTTTTTTACTTAAATCTAAATGTCCCGATACAAAATCAGCGTGGAAGTGAGTTTCAAAAATGTATTTTAGGGTAACACCGTCTTTCTCTAAACGCTCTAAGTAAGGTTGTACTTCACGCAGTGGGTCTATAATGGCTGCTTCGCCGTTAGAAGTAATGTAGTAGGCTCCTTGTGCAAGGCAACCTGTGTATATTTGTTCTATTTTCATAATGATACTATTTTTATTTTAAAATTAATTCTTTAATTAGGATATAAACTCCCATACCTAACACAAACCAACCAAAAGCAGGTTTGAGTTTTTTACCATCTACTCTTTTAGATAAAGCCAAACCCAATAAAACTCCTAGAATAGATAGCCCCGTAAAAGATAAGAGAAATTGCCAGTCTATGGCAACTTTGTCTAAAGAGCTTATAAAACCTATAGTACTACTAAGGGTAATAATAAACAGTGAGGTACCAATAGCTTCCTTCATTTTTAACCCTAAAATCATTACCAAAGCAGGAATGATAAGAAATCCTCCACCAGCACCTACTAATCCTGTAATGATGCCTACCAACAGCCCTTGGGAGATGAGCATGGTATTTCTAGATGGAGAAGCCTCTAGAGTACTTGGTTCGGTTTTGCTTCCTACAATCATTTTGTATGATGCTAAGAGCATTAGCAAGGCAAATAAAACGAGGAGAAACATATCTTTAGTAAGGCAAATACCCCAACGGTTGATGATGTACTCAGGTAGATGAGGTACAACTACTCTCCTAGAGAAAAGCACTCCCAAAACAGATGGGATGCCAAATAACAGAGCGGTGTTGAGGTGTATTTGTTTTTCTTTAAAATGTCCCAAAGAGCCTACTAATCCATTACAAGCAACCACAAATAAAGAGAGCGTGGTTGAGGTAACGGCATCTAACCCAAAAAGGTAGGCAAAAACAGGTACGCTTAAAATACTACCACCACCGCCCATAAGACCGAGTACTAGCCCAATAATGATAGCAAAAAAATAACCTAGTAGCTCCATAATTTTCTACAAAGGTAAGACTTCCACTCCACAAGTTATGAAACTTGGGTTACAGAAGTCCATTTTTTGGATTAGGCTATTTCTATAATTTCAATTTGATGAGAGCCAAAATTAACCTTATCGCCAACTTTAGCGTCTTTTATTTTTGAATAAATAGGAGCCTCTTCAGAAACACAAATTACATCTTTCCCTTCGTATTTGAATGGTGGCACTGAGATTCCAATAAAAATATAACTTTTGTCGGTTTTAATAAGGCAACCACTTTCAACACTTATATGGTGTTCTTGGGCAGAATGTTCTATGAATGCTAAATGATTTTTTGCCGTATTTGCCATCTGTTCAAACCTAAGCTGCATATCTTTAGCCTCTGTTTGATGTGAAAAGTCTTCAGGGTCGTGGGTAGCATCTTCATCTATGTCAGACTCTATACGGTAACGCTCTACAGATTTTTGTAGGTTATCCACTATCTTTTGTTGCTCGTTAGCAATGGCTTTTAAAATGATTTCTTTTTCCATAAGGATTATATCTTTTATAGAGTAACAAATATAAACAAAATCTACCACATTTAGGACTGGTTTATCCTAGATGAGATTATTTAAGATAGATAAAAGAGCTATTATTCAGTTTTATTTCTTAATTTTATCCATCAAAAAATGTAAAATGGCAGACAAAACTAAATTTATAGAAGAACTAAGCAGTAGATATAGCTCCAAAGGAGATAGTATTATCCTAGGGAAGGGAATGCTAGATGGAGAGGTAATAAAAGAGGTAGATGTAAAACTTCCGTTAAAAACTTTAAACCGTCATGGTCTTATAGCTGGGGCTACAGGAACGGGAAAAACGAAGACCATACAGGTCTTTGTAGAACAACTTTCTCATGCAGGGATACCGTCTTTAGTAATGGATATTAAAGGTGATTTTTCAGGAATAGCAGAGGCAGGGGAGGAAAATAACATCATTAAAGAACGCTATGCTAAAACAGAGTTGCCGTACAAAGCTCAGCCTTTTCCAGTGGAGTTAATGACTATTTCTGGAGCTAAAGGTGTTCAGTTGAGGGCTACGGTTACAGAATTTGGACCAGTGCTACTCAGTAAAATATTGGGGCTTAATGATACCCAAAGTAGCATTATGTCGATAGTCTTTAAATATTGTGATGATAAGGGCTTACCTCTAATTGATTTAGAAGATATTAAAAAAGTATTGCAGTATGTAACTACGGACGATAATGGTAAGAAAGAAATAGCAGAAAACTACGGCTCTATTGCACCAGCATCTTTAGGGGCTATTTTGAGGTCTATTGTAGCTTTAGAGCAAGAGGGAGCAACAGCGTTCTTTGGTGAACCTAGCTTTGAGGTTAATGATTTGTTACAAACTAGAGATGGGAAAGGTGTGGTAAATATTATGCGTGTAGATGACATTCAGAATAAACCCAACTTATTTTCTACCTTTATGCTATCTTTGTTTGCCGAAATTTACCTTACTTTTCCAGAAGAAGGCGATAGTGGAAAACCCAAATTGGTGCTTTTTATAGACGAAGCTCACTTAATTTTTAAAGAAGCCTCTAAAACCTTGCTTTCACAGATAGAAACTATGGTAAAACTTATCCGTTCTAAAGGGGTTGGTATTTATTTTATTACTCAAATACCTGGAGATGTGCCAGAGAATGTTTTGAGTCAGCTAGGTCTTAAGATTCAGCACGCATTGAGAGGATTTACGGCTAAAGATAGAAAAGAAATAGAAAAAGCCATACAAAACTATCCTGTTACAGAGTATTATAAGGCAGAAGAACTCATCCAAAATTTAGGAATAGGAGAGGCGTTTGTAACGGCATTAGATGAAAAAGGTATCCCAACTCCTTTGGTGCAGACTTACCTTATTTCGCCAGAGAGTAGAATGGGAGTATTAACGGCTACCGAGATAGATAATCTAACGGCAGGGTCGGCTTTAGTTAAGAAATATCAGAATAGTATAGATAAAGAAAGTGCTTACGAGATTTTATCTAAAAGAATGGTTCCTGTAGCCGAGGGAAGTCAGGCGTCTCAAGAAACACCTAAAACAACTGTGACTAAAGAACAAGAAGAACCTAGTATATTTGATACTGTATTGAAAAGTCCTATGGCTAAAACCTTTGGTACAACTCTAATGAGAGAAGGAGCTAAAGCCATACTAGGTATGCTTGGATTAAAATCCACTTCTAGGAGAAGGTACTAACAATTAATATCATAACCTATAAAATTAAATGATTCAGATTTAATCTGAATCATTTTTTTGTGGATTAAGCGGTGGTTAAATTTGCATTTGATGAAAAATATCCGCAAGTTTGCACCCTTTGATATTGTGATTGTTTTTATTTTAAAAACTAAATGTATTCGGTAATAGACATAGAGAGTAATGGTGGTGCATTCCGAGAGGAGTGTATTATAGAGGTCGCTATCTATCGTTATGATGGGCATAAAATAGTAGATCAATTTATCTCTATGGTAAATCCAGAAGCCGATATTTCTCATTTTGTGCAAAAACTGACAGGTATCACGCCTAAAATGGTTAAAACCGCTCCTAAATTCCACGAAATTGCCAAAAGAATTATAGAAATCACCGAGGGAAGCACCTTAGTAGGTCATAATGTAGATTTTGATTATAGAATGTTGAGGCAGTCTTTTAAGAGGTTGGGCTATCATTTCAGTATGGAAACTTTAGATACCATACCTTTAGCCAAAAAACTCATTCCTAATGAAGAAAGTTATTCTTTGGGAAAATTGGTAAAATCTTTAGGCATACCTTTAGCAGAACATCACAGAGCAAGTAGTGATGCTAGAGCAACGCTGGACCTTTTTAAACTGCTAATGACTAAGGATAAAGATAACGAGATTATCCAATCCCATTTTGAGGAAGCTAATGCAAAAACCTACCTCAATAAAGTTAAAACACTTACCCAAGATTTACCAGCAGAACGAGGGATTGTTTATTTCCAAGATGCTAGAGGAAAGGTTATTTTATCCGAGGTTACAGAAGGTATTTATAAGTTTGCGAAGAAGGTATTTAATGCCAAATCTAAAAAGTGGCAAAAAATACAAAATGAAGTAGAACAGATTTCTTATGAACTAGTGGCGTCAGAGTTGTTTGCAAAGCTGATTATGAATACTAAAGGTCTTGCCAAAACGACACATTTGCCGTATGGACTTTTTTTTGAAAATGATGAATGGCTTGTCAAAAGAGTGCGTAGAGATATGCCGTTATTGCCTATGATTAAATTTAAAACCCATTCGCAGGGGAGAAAAGTGCTTAATTTTATTAAAAATCACGAAGTTTTAAACAGCAAAGAAGCTCTTGAACAGTTTTTAAGTTTTAAAGATAAAAATATCCTTCTTACAGGACAGGGCAGGACGAGAGGCGAAAAATCGTTTTTGTTGATAGAAAAAGAGCAAGTGTCGGGTTATGGATTTTATGATTGGTATCACCAGATAAGCACTTACGATAAACTTTCGAAGTTAAAAATAAAAGTAGACAAAGTTTCTTCTGATTTGAAAAACGAAATAAAGTTAGCCTTGCTCAGAAATGAGTTTAAAATACAGAAGATTCCTAGCTAATATTTTCTTTCAGAGCTGAAAGTTAAATTCGTATTTTTGTACCTATGCTAAATAAAATTTACATACAAAATTTTGCCCTTATAGATAAATTGAGTTTAAATCTTAATAAGGGTTTGCAGGTCATTACAGGAGAAACGGGAGCTGGTAAATCTATTATTTTAGGAGCTTTAAGGCTGATTCTTGGCGAGAGAGCCAACCTAAAAGCTATGGCAGATATAGAGCAAAAGAGCGTTGTAGAAGCCGAATTTGAAGTTTCTAACGATTTAAAATCCTTTTTTGATGAAAATGATTTGGACTTTGAAAATCCCACCATCATCAGACGAGAGATTCTCCCAAGTGGCAAATCTAGGGCTTTTGTGAACGATGTTCCTGTAACATTAGATGTTCTTAAAAATTTGTCATCTAGGTTGGTGGATATACATTCGCAGTTTGAAACTTCGTTGTTATTTACGGAGGCTTATCAATTTAGAATTATAGATGGCATTGCACAAAATCAGTCTATTTTAGCAGAATATCAAAAGATTTTTTCGGCTTATCAGAATTTAAAGAAGGATTTAGAAGAAGCTCAAAATCATTTATCAGAAGGACTTAAAGAGCGAGATTATAAATCTTTTCTACTCCAAGAATTAGAAGAATTAGCCTTAGATAAGATAGATTTTGAAGAGGTTAAAAATCAATTAAATACGCAAGAAAATGCGGAATTTATATCGGAGAATTTAGCTGCGGTGATTGCTCGTTTTCATCAAGAGGAAATAGGGGTGTTAGATGCTTTGGCGGACGCTAAAACGAAACTGTATAGAGTATCGGAGGTCTCCTCTCAGTTTGATGAGGTGAGTCAGCGTTTAGAATCTGTATTTGAGGAGTTTAAAGATATTATAAGCGAAGTAGAAAATCAGGCGGAAAAAATAGAAATGAATCCACATTTACTGTCTGAACTTACAACGATAGTTAATAAAATCAATACACTGTTTGTAAAGCACCAAGTAGATACAGTGGAGGATTTGTTGGCTATTAAAAATAAACTGTCCGAAGAGCAAAATAGCTTTGATACATTAGAGCAGAGGATAGATGATATTACTAAAAAATTGGAACAATCTTTAACTCAGCTAGAAACTTTGTCAAAAGAATTGTCTTCAACTAGAATTAATGCCAGTCTTGTGTTTAAAGATAAAATAGAGCAGCTGCTGAAACAGTTAGGTCTAGAGAAAGCAAAGATAGAAGTGAGTCTTTCGGAGGCAGAAACATTTAATTCCTTTGGGAAAGAGAGTATCAATATTTTATTTCAAGCCAATACAGGGTTTCCACTTAAACCTATACAGTCCGCAATTTCTGGCGGAGAGCGTTCTAGAGTGATGCTGAGTGTTAAAAAAATAATGGCGGAAACGACAGCTTTACCAACTTTAATTCTTGACGAAATAGATACAGGCGTTTCTGGAAGGGTGGCAGAAGAAATAGGAAAGGTAATGAAAGAAATGGCTAAAGATATGCAATTGATAGTGATTACCCATTTGGCACAGGTAGCGGCTAAAGGACACCATAATTACAAAGTGGTTAAAAGCGAGGTGGAAGGCAGAACGCAGTCTAGAATTATCTCGTTATCAGAAGATGACAAACTACACGAGATAGCCCAGATTTTATCAGGAGCAAAGGTTACAGATGCTGCTCTAGAACAAGCTAGAGAATTAATGAAATAAGAAAAGGAGTTTTGGTGAAATTATATTGTAACAAATATGATGATTTTGCTACTTATTGTTTAGAATAAAATTTTAATTATGAAAAAAATAAATCTTTTAGTGTTACTTCTTTTAGCAGGGTTGTTTTCTGCACAGGAGGTTAATCGTTTCTTTTATGAAATGACTTTTAAGCCAAGCAAAGATTCTGCTAACAAGGTGGAAAAAGAGCTTACGGTATTAGATGTGTGGAAAGATAAATCGGTTTATAGAGATTATATGGCGGTTTCTCAAGATTCGCTGATGAAGGCTTTTATGGAACAAGTTAAGAAAACAGGTAATATGTTTGACCAAGAAAAATTTGGGCTAAAACAAGGTAAATTTACCTATTCTATAGTAAAGCCTTATCCAATTAAAGAGGTGGCTTATGAAGATTTTATTTTAGAGAAAAAGTTTGTATATAAGGAGCCTGTAAAGCTAGATTGGAAAATAGAATCAGATAAAGCTACGATAGAAAACTACTCTACACAAAAAGCAACTGCTTCTTTCGGTGGAAGAAATTGGGTGGCTTGGTTTACTACGGATATTCCTTTTGCTGATGGTCCGTATAAATTTTATGGCTTACCAGGGCTTATTGTTAAAATAGAAGATACCCAAAACCATTATCAGTGGGTGCTTAAAGGAAATGAGAAACTTTCTGAAGAAAAAGCAACACCATACATGGATAAAATGATGAAAGAATTTGGTGCGGGGAATGGTATTGAGGTAACTCGTGAAAAATTTGATAAGGCATATCAAGCGTATAAACAAGACCCTTTTGCTTCTATCAAAACACATTTTAATAATCCGGCAATGAAAGAGTATAAACTTCCAGATGGTTCTTATTTTGTGGATAAAATAAAAGAAGCAGAAGTAAAACTGAAAAAGTTTTTAAACGAAAATAATAACCCTATTGAACTAAAATAAAATTGTAAAAAAGAGGCTAACTTAAGTTAGCCTCTTTTTTTATGACAATATCATTAGGAAATCCAGCAACTCCACCACTTACCGCAAATTTCATGGCATCAGCTGCGTTGATATTTTCTAATAATTTTACATTTTTACTTTCTACTAAAACTACCCAGCCAGAAACGGCATAAGAATGCGGAAGATAGACAGATACATGCTCCTGAAGTCCCATGATAGAAACTTCTTTTTGAGTAAGAAAGCCTACTCTCCAAACTTCTGGAGAATCATTAGTTTTGATGAGTACAGGTATGTTAAATTTCTTTTTATCTCCAACAAAAGAAGACATCACATCTTTTAAAGAAGTGTAAATAAATTTGATACCTGGCGTATGCTCAAGCAGATAATCCATACTATCTACTAAGATTCTCCCTAATAGAAATTTATTACCGAGCCAGCCTATAAGTGCGGTACTGCTGATTACCAATATAAAGATAAGCCCTGGAAATTTCTCTGCAATAGAGGGGATAATATTGTCTATACTAGACACAATATACCAAATAATCCATACTGTTGCTGCAACGGGACCAATAATAACTAATCCTTGCAAAAAAGAACGAAGGAAGAGACCAAGGTAATCGTTTATATTTTTATTCATTATCTTTTAGAAAGCTGCTAGATTGTCTTTTCTCTTCGTTTCTTGGTATTTTGTGTCCAGGTCTAGTCCATTTAGGATTTTCTCCTAGTGCTGTGTATTGGCTGTTTTCTTTGTCCACCACCTCTCTTTTAGCGTGTTTTTCAAAAGGTTGTTGAGGTTTTATTCCCAAAAGATTAAATAAGGTTTTGTCCTCGTTAATATCAGGGTTAGGGGTGGTTAATAATTTATCTCCTGCAAAAATAGAGTTGGCACCCGCGAAGAAACAAAGTGCTTGACCTTCCTTAGAAAATTCGGTTCTTCCTGCGGAAAGTCTTACTTGAGTTTTAGGTAAAACAATTCTAGCAGTAGCTACCATTCTTACAAACTCAAAAATGTTTACAGGTTCTTGGTCTTCCATAGGTGTTCCTTCTACGGCAACCAAAGCATTGATTGGAACACTTTCGGGCTGTGGTGTCATATTAGCTAAAACTTTTAGCATTCCACAGCGGTCTTCCACGCTTTCTCCCATACCAATAATCCCTCCAGAACAAAGGGTAATAGAGGTTTTTCTTACATTATTGATGGTTTCTAATCGGTCTTCAAAAGCACGGGTAGAAATCACTTCTTTATAATATTCTTCTGAGCTGTCTATGTTGTGATTGTAGGCGTATAGCCCTGCTTCTTCTAGCCTTTTAGCTTGGTTTTCAGTAAGCATTCCTAAAGTGCAACATACCTCCATATCTAGTTTGGTTACCTCTCTTACCATATCTAATACATGGTCAAAATCAGGACCGTCTTTTACATTTCTCCACGCTGCTCCTAGACATACTCTAGAAATACCATTTTGCTTGGCTCTTAAGGCTTGAGCTTTCACTTGGTTTACAGGTAACATTTCGTGGATTTTAACCTCTGTGTGGTATCTTGCTGCTTGAGGGCAGTAACCGCAATCTTCTGGGCAACCTCCTGTTTTTACAGAAATGAGCGAGGATACTTGTATTTTATTAGGGTCGTGGTGTTGGCGATGAACCTCTGCTGCACGATAAATCAAGTCAAAGAAAGGTAAGTTATAAATATCTAAAATCTCTTGGGTTGTCCAGTTTTTTTGCATTTTAAATCCAATTTAATAAGTCTCAAAAATAAGTATTTTTCTGTTAAGAAAGGCTAGTAAAGTCTAGCTTCTATTCTTTTTTAGAAAAGCGTCCCAGCCTTGTGCGGTGAGTAGCGTAAGTTGTTCGCTTCCTCTTAGTACCAAATAATTGCCTTGTTCTAACTCCGTAGCATGACCAATAATAGTGAAATCTGGGTGGTTTCTTATCTTTTCATAGTCGTTTGGAGAAATGGTGAATAAGAGTTCATAGTCTTCGCCACCGTTAAGGGCTGCCATTGCAGGGTTTAGATTAAACTCATCTGCCGTAGTTATGGTAAGAGTATCCATAGGGATTTTCTCTTCATATAACCTAAAACCTACTTTGCTTTGGTCAGACAAGTGTAGAATCTCCGAAGCCAATCCGTCAGAAATATCTATCATTGAGGTTGGAGTGATGTCCAGTTCGGTTAAAGTCTTTTTGATGTCTGTTCTTGCTTCGGGCTTTAGTTGGCGTTCTAGGATATAGTCGTAGCCTTCCATTTCGGGTTGCATATTGGGATTGGTTAAGTACACCGAATGTTCTCGTTCTAGAATTTGAAGCCCCATATATGCACCACCTAAATCTCCTGTAACTACTAATAGGTCGTTAGGTTTAGCGCCGCTTCGTTTGGCTAATTCATTTTCGTTTGCGAGTCCTATGGCTGTAATGTTCAATATAAGTCCTGCTTGGGAGCTGGTAGTATCGCCCCCCACAAGGTCCACATTGTAGCGTTCGCAAGCTAAAGCGATACCTGCATAAATTTCATCAAAAGCCTCTACTGGGAAACGGTTGGAAGCCGCCATAGAAACCAATATTTGTGTAGGTGTGGCATTCATAGCGGCAATATCACTTAGGTTGACTACAACAGCCTTATACCCTAGGTGCTTTAGTGGAACATAACCTAAATTGAAGTGTACGCCTTCTGCCAAAACATCGGTGGAAATAACCACTTTTTTATTTTCTGGATTGATGATGGTAGCATCATCTCCTATGCCCAGTTCCGAAGAGGAGTTTTTTAAACTAAATTTATCGGTTAAATGTTTTATCAGTCCAAACTCTCCTAATTGAGAAACTGGAGTAAGTGCCATTTTCTTTTCTTCTAACATAATGAAGTTTAAAAATTAAGATTGAAAAACAGAAGGGTCTATATTTTCTGGTCTGAAAGGAAGGTTTTTGATGTCCTCTCTACTTAGAGTTTTGGTGTTTTCTGTTTTATACGGTGTTAAACTTACCAAAATATCATCAGGTGGCGTGGTGGTTTTTCGTAGCATAGTGTCTATCCATACGCCCATTACTTCTGAAGTGGCACAGTGAGTACCATCAGGTAGATAAAACTTGTGAGTAAAAGCATAGATGCTGGCATCTTCTGACACGCCAGAAACCTCCAAAGAAACATAAACCGTTTGGTCTGCATAAATTTCTTTAAAAAACGAATACTTTTCGTGAAGAAGTACGGGACCAATTCCCCAACGATTAAGCTGTGCCAATCCCATTTTGTGTTGGTTCATAAAAGCCATTCTCGTTTGGGCACAATATTGCACATAGGCGGAGTTGGCAAGATGTCTGTTGGCATCTATATCGCTCCAACGCACTTCAAATTTATGGTAGAATACTGACATTTCTATTTTTTTAGGTCAAAGGTAAGAAAATTTAAAGTAAAAAACTCAGAGCAATACCTCGTATAATAAAGTATTTAACGGTACAGCTACTATGTTATATTTACTTTAAAGTTTTTGAATTGTAATAAGCTCTATATTCGCATAGGTTACTTCTTCTTTTTCAACATTATAATCAATACGGTTAATGTATATCGTTATACGGTAGCCATCAAGTTTTTTTGTGAATGCCATTTCTTCTACTTCGCCCATAGGGGTGTTTTTAGCAAACTCAGTAATATCTGGGGCAAAATTTACTTCTTTATTATCTAGGCTTATGAGTAGGTTACTATTTATCTTTAACGATTTGTTTTCTATTGTTAGTTCGGTATTATTATCATATTCAGTACTTAGAATCCAACCTTTGCCGTCAAAAGGTATCGCTTGTGTTCTAGCTGTTAAACTGAAATATTTATATTCACTACCTCTTTCAGTAATGCTTCCTGTTTCATCATTTATAGTGGTGAAGTCGTCATATTCTACAAAAGAAGGGTACTCTTTGTTTAGGTTTTTAATATGTTTCTCATCAAGGTATTGGGCGAGTTCATCTTTTGCATTTCGGTTAATTAAATACCTTCCTGCATCACTAATTTCATAAAAAACAGAACGCTTTATCACTTTATTAAAATTGATTTTGCCATTTACGAGCAGTCCGTTTTCAGACAATAGCTGATGCAAACGGTTTAGCTGACTTCTTTTAGCTACCGAAAATACATTGAAGTAAGGGAAAATTAACGCAAAGATTAAAAATGCCATCAAACTTTTAGGAATGAACGATATGGAAGTCTTCTTTCTAAAAATGAAATAAAAGGTGCATAAGGTAATCCACACAGCCATTAAAAGGACAAAATATCTAGATTCGGTAACTCCATAATCAAACAAACGAGTGAAAATCGCCACAAATAGCAATACTAACATTGGTACGAGCGAGAAGTAAAATATTTTGGAGAACCATTTAACCCAAGATTTACTGTCTTCATTTTTTAGTGGATGTACCAAAAGCAATGCGAATATCCCTACTAGAGAATAGCTAATCACAGTGATAGATACCAAGCCTTTAGGGAGTTCCCATAAGAAAATAATCTTGGCAGCATACAGGTACATAATCACTAAATAGATGAACAGAAGGGGAATAAGTATGTATTGTGTAAAGAATTTGAGTGCGATAGGGAACTCTGTTACAGTACTAGTGCGTTCTTCTTCTCTGCTTCTTTCTTCAAAAAGAAGGAAAATAATGGTATTCCCCAAAATAGATATGCCAGAAAATAAGATAGGATATATCTTATAATTATCATTGATGCCAAATAAACTATTAAAGATGTTGATAGCTGAAAGAATTCCAGCCGCTAGAACACCACTAAAAATAGAGGACAGTACGAAGTTAATAAACAAATTTTTGTTATAGTTCCAGAAGGAGTATTCATTTTTAACTTTTGGTAAAAAAGGAGCCACCGAAATGAATAAATGGATAATCACGGCTACAGTAATAACTATAAACCTGAAAGTTTCAAACTGATATTCGAGTTTGTTTTCATTATTAGGGAAGATAGCGTAATATCCCACTAATAGCACTACACCCACGATATTAAGAAGCCATTTTTTGCCAATAACATCACTTAGTTTTTTTATAGAAAAGAATAAGCCTATCCCCGTGGCAGAAACAAAGGTAATAACCGTCATATTATAAACAAAATCGAACTTTGTATCCCATATAATAACCGTAACGATGGCAATATAAGAAATGAGTGCCGAAAGTAGTACCATTGGGTAGTTGGCAACTACTTTCTTTAAATTTTTGAGGGCGTTATTAAGTAGTTTCATAATTTAGATTAAATTAGATAACAAATGTATTGTTTTTGTTTTTAGTGGCAAAGTCTGATAATTCATTGGTTTGTTACTGCCGAATTTAATCTGTATTTTTGAGCAAAATTCACAAAAAATGTTATTTACAGGGCAAGTACTCAAGATGTCTGCACAGTTGGCAGAACCTATCCAATATTACCTTAATCTATCTAATGATTTACTGCACATCAACGCTTTGTTTAACCGTAGGTTGAGTATAAAGCATATAGGATTTCAGTGTGTGGAATGTGGGAGCGATGAGCCTGTGTACCAGATGGGGTTTTGTAAAAAATGCTTTTTTGAAAGCCCTTACGCTAGTGAAACTATCCTAAAGCCCGAACTTTCTAAAGCCCACCTAGATATAGAAGAAAGAGATATAGAGGTGGAACGGAAAATACAGCTACAACCTCATTTGGTTTATTTGGCTTATACGGGGGAGGTTAAAGTTGGGGTTACCAGACAAACACAAGTGCCTACTAGATGGATAGACCAAGGAGCAACAAAGGCTTTGCCCATAGCAAAGACGGAAAACCGCTACGAAGCAGGAGTTATAGAAGTCGCTCTTAAAAACCATTTATCCGATAAAACCAATTGGAGAAAAATGCTCTCCGATGATGGAGCTAGCGAAGTGGATTTGTTTGCATTAAGAGAGGAGGTTGTTGGTTTATTCCCAAAAGAAAGTCAAAAGTTTGTGGTAGAGTCTGAACTTTATAATTTAAAATATCCTTATACACCTTTAGAAAAAATTACTTCTATAAATTTAAGCAAAACAAAAGAATATCAAGGTATTTTAAAAGGAGTTAAAGGGCAGTACTTGGCGTTTGAAGATGGTGGCGTAATGAATGTCCGTTCCCACGAGGGCTATGTGGTGGAACTTGAAATAAAAGATTAGCTTAAAAAAGGTTTCGGAAATAAAGTGTCGTCTTCAGTTGAAAGTAACCGAGTTATATTTCTCATGATACGATAGTTTTTATCTGCCATTTTGTCATAATAATTAGTATATTTGCGGTTTAGATTATCCTGTGGGTAATATTTAATGGTTAATACAATAGACTATGCAAGAGAAATATATAGACGAAAGTCGTCAGGGAGAGGCTTACGCCATAGCAGAAAAGGAAGGCAACTCTAAGAAACTTTTTTTAGAAAGTTATGGTTGCCAAATGAATTTTTCTGATAGCGAAATCGTGGCTTCTATTTTAAATGATGAAGGCTACAATACTACTCTAAAGGTAGAAGAAGCAGATTTAATTTTGCTTAACACTTGCTCTATTAGAGAGAAGGCAGAGCAAACAGTAAGAATGCGTTTGTCTCAGTTCAAGAATTTGAAAAAAGAAAAACCAAGTCTTACGGTGGGGGTTTTGGGCTGTATGGCAGAAAGGCTTAAAACCAAATTTTTAGAAGAGGAACAGCTGGTGGATTTGGTAGTTGGTCCTGATGCATACAGAGATTTACCTAACCTACTTAAAGAAACCGAAGACGGTAGAGATGCCATCAATGTGATTCTCTCTAAGGAAGAAACCTATGCAGACATCAACCCTGTGAGGTTGGGGGGTAATGGGGTTACAGCTTTTGTAACCATTACTAGAGGTTGCGATAATATGTGTACTTTCTGTGTGGTGCCTTTCACTAGGGGAAGAGAAAGGAGTAGAGACCCACATTCTATTATCAAAGAATGCCAAGAATTATGGGAAAACGGCTATAAGGAAATTACTTTACTGGGGCAGAATGTAGATTCTTACCTTTGGTACGGTGGCGGTCCTAAAAAAGACTTTGATAAAGCCACAGAGATGCAAAAAGCTACAGCGGTAGACTTCTCTCAACTCTTAGAGATGGTCGCAAAGACAGTACCAGAGATGCGTATCAGATTTTCTACTTCTAACCCTCAAGATATGAGTTTAGAGGTGTTTAGGAAAATGGCTCAGTATCCTAATATTTGTAAGTATGTGCATTTGCCTGTTCAGACGGGAAGCAACAAAATGCTAGAACTAATGAACAGACAGCATACTAGAGAAGAATATCTAGAGCTTATTAGAGAGGCAAGAAAAATAGTGCCTGATGTAGCTTTTTCTCAAGATATGATAGTAGGCTTCTGTAATGAAACGGAAGAAGACCATCAAGATACCCTGTCTCTTATGAAAGAGGTGGAGTATGATTACGGTTATATGTTCGCTTATTCAGAAAGACCAGGGACGCCTGCTCATAAAAAAATGGAAGACAATGTCCCGGCGGAGGTTAAAAAACGCCGTTTGCAGGAAGTTATAGATTTGCAGGGAGAGCTTTCTAGAAAGAGAATGAAAGGTTATGTAGGGCGTCATCACGAAATCCTGATAGAAGGAGAAAGTAAAAAGGATAAAAACCAATGGAAAGGAAGAAACTCCCAAAATGCGGTTTGTGTGTTTGATAAGAAAGAAGGGCAGAAGGTAGGAGACATAGTTTCTGTTTTTGTCTATGATAATACGCAAGGCACACTTTTGGGGAGAGTGGACTAAGTTTTTTAACCTTTAATTTTTATCAAAGATGTCAGAGCTACAAAATATAAAGAATAGATTTGGGATTATAGGTAACTATCCCGTACTCAATAGAGCTTTAGAAAAGGCCATACAGGTAGCACCCACGGATATTTCGGTTTTGGTGATTGGAGAAAGTGGGGTTGGTAAAGAGTTTATCCCTAAAATCATTCACGCCGAATCACGCCGAAAGCATCAACCTTATATCGTCGTAAACTGTGGGGCTATCCCAGAGGGTACTATAGATTCCGAGCTTTTTGGACACGAAAAAGGGGCTTTTACAGGGGCAACTTCCACACGAAAAGGCTATTTTGAAGTGGCAGACGGCGGAACTATCTTTTTAGATGAGGTAGGAGAGTTACCTTTACAAACACAGGTTCGTCTGTTGCGTGTATTAGAAAGTGGAGAGTTTATGAAGGTAGGGTCTTCCCAAATACAGAAAACCAATGTGCGTATTGTGGCAGCCACTAATGTTAATATGTTGAGTGCAATCCAAGATGGGCGTTTTCGTGAGGATTTGTTTTACCGTCTGAATACGGTGCAGATAGATATGCCACCACTTAGAGAACGCAAGGGAGATATCCATTTGCTTTTTAGAAAATTCGCGATTGACTTTGCAGAAAAATACCGTATGCCTGAACTTAAACTTACTGATGATGCGATAAGCTATTTAGAACAATATCCTTTCCCTGGGAATGTGAGACAGTTGAGAAATTTGGTAGAGCAGATGACGGTGGTAGAGCAAAAAAGAGAGATAGATGCTGTAAGATTAGCGGAGTATATTCCTACAGAAAATAAATTGCCTGCTTTAGTTCAGAAGAATACAATGGGTAGCTCGGGTTCTGATTTTAGTTCCGAGAGAGAGATTATGTATAAAATACTCTTTGATATGAGGAACGATATCAATGATTTAAAATCACTCACTTCGGAGCTGATAAAAAATAGAGGGAATTCTGATTTTAGCCATCACGAGAAAAGTCTTATCAATAGAATTTACACACCAGATACGGCGGCGGTTAATACAGGGTCTTTACTTTATTTTGAAAATCAAAATAGTGGTATGGAGTCTGGTATGGTAGCACCTGTGCAAGATGATGTGGAAATTGAAGATATAGAGGTAGAAGAAGCTAAGCCAGAATCTTTATCTTTGCAGAACAATGAGCGAGAGCTTATTGTAAAAGCACTAGAAATGCATAACGGAAGACGAAATAAAGCGGCGGAAGCATTAGGTATTTCTCAACGAACGCTTTATCGTAAGATTAAACAATATGATTTAGAAGACTAAATTATGAATATCATCTATCATCAAATGAGATTGAGTAAAATATTATTTTCATTTTTGAGTTTCTTGTTCCTAACAAGTTGTTATAGCTTTACGGGGAATTCTTTGACACCGGAGATGAAAACAATACAGATAAAAACATTTCCTAACAATGCAGCTTTGGTAAATCCAGAGTTAAGTCAGCAGTTTACCATAGCTTTACAAAACAGGTTTTTGCAGAGAACAACCCTTAAAGGAGCCACTCAAAACCCTGATTTGATGATAGAAGGAGAGATTGTAGATTATCGCCTTAACGAGCCAACCACGATATCTACAGGAGTGTCCACACAAGGTGGAGTGATGCAAGCAGCTCAAAACAAACTAGTAATTAGTGTTAAGGTAAGGTATGAAAATAAAATAGACCCTCAGCTTAGTTTTGATAGAACCTATACCGATGAAGCGGTTTACAATAGTGATTTAGATATTACTCAGATAGAAAGTTCTCAGGTTCAAATCGTGAATGAGAGAATCATCAATAAGATATTTAACGACATAGTAGCCAACTGGTAAAATTATGAATGCTAGAATTTTAGAACTTATAAAACAGCCTCAACTTATTCAGAAAGACGATGTGGCTTTGCTAGATAAAGAGCTTAAAAATCAACCTTATCTACAGTCGCTAAGGGCTTTGAAGTTGATGGGGACTCATAAGTTTTTTCCTGAGAATTATAATTCTGTTTTGTCAGAAACAGCTGCTTTTACCACAGATAAAAAGATATTATATCAGTTGATTTTTGGTAAACCGAAAAAAGTAGAGGAGGTTCAATCTTTGGTTTCTGAAGAAGAATCTGTTGAGAAGATAGAAGAAGCGGTAACTCCAAGCGAGACCAATGTCTTATCTGAAAACGCAGAGGAAGTACCTGTGGCTATGGGTATTGTTTTAGAGGAGGAAGAGTTAGAAGTGGTAGATTTTGATGAAGCTATGGAGTCGCAATCATCAATCACTGATGAGGTTCAGAATGATGAAAAAATAGGGATTGTAGAAGAAGTCAATACTCAAAAAATAGAGGTAGATAGAGAGGAAGTTTTTGAGGCTGATAGCAAAGAGGAAGAGGCTACAAGTTTAAGTTTTCAAGAAATGGAAGCATTTTTACCAAACATTAAATTTAAAGCACCCGATACCGAATTAAAGGTTGAAAGCAACATAAAAAGCGAAGTGGCTAAAGAAAGCATAGTAGAAGAACAAAAGCCTGTTGTAACGGAGGAAGTTCCTACGGAAGTTTTGGTGGAATCTATGGAAAATAAATTAAATGACAGTCCTCAACTAGAAGAAAATTTAGCTTCAGAATGGAAGCCTATGTCTATTGAAACGCATTTGCCTGATGCTTTGATAGGTAAGCCAAAGCCATCTCAAGAACCTAAGGAGGAGGTAAAAGAAGAAGCTATTTTAGTGGAGAGTCATCATACAGAAACTCTAGTAGAGAAGGAAACTCCAGAAGATTTAGGGGGAGAATCAGAAGAAAGACAAGCCTTAAATGTTTCCTTTTTCAGTGATACTCCTGCTCCGATAGATACTGTTGTTGTCACTGAAACTCAACCAGAGGTTGAGGAAAGTAATGTCCCAAGTTTCATCAATACTTGGCAAAATTGGCTTAAAATAGATAGGACGGCGGTTTCTGAAGTTGATAAAAAAACTCAAATTATAGATAAATTTATAGAGACTAATCCTAGCATTGCTAAGGTAGATAAAAATACACCTATTAAAGAGGAAAAAGAGTTTTTAATCAAAGAAAAAGGTGATGATATTTCTCATCTAATGACGGAAACCTTAGCTCAGCTTTATGTAGAACAACATCTTTATACTAAAGCTATTGAGGCTTATGGTATTTTACAAAATAAATATCCAGAAAAGGTTGATATTTATGCGGAAAAAATAGAAGAAATTAAACAAATGAGAATGGGCGGAAGAGCTTAGTTTTCTCTAAGGTATTACTTTTTGCAAAGTTTTATAAAATCTTCTTCTACCAGCTGATACTTTTTAGGCATTTCTGCAGATACCCAAAATATCATAGCGTGAGGTGTAGCTCCAAATTTTTGATGAAATAGCTCTTTATTTAGACGATAGCATTCTCTTAGAAGTCTTTTTACTCTGTTTCTGTCGGTGGCTTTTTTGAAATAGCGTTTGGATACAGAAACCCCGATTTTACTTGCTTCCGCATTAGTGAAAATAAGTCTAATGTTGCCACAAGTCAGCCATTTTCCTTTCTCAAAAAGAGAAGTAATATCTTTTTTAGACTTTAATCTTTCAGATTTAGGGTAGGTGTAACTCATACATCTTTTTTAGTAAGGTGATTGATAACTTCAGCCGCAGCGTGGAGACCAAATAATGCAGGCATAAAACTAATGGTGCCGTAAAAAGATTTTTTGAAATTAGACCCATCGGTCATTTTAAGGCTGTCCTCTTTTTGTAATTCGGTAGAGAATACACATTTAACACCTTTATTGATTTTCTCTTTGCGAAGTCTTTTTCGTATTTGTTTGGCTAAAAAGCAGTTGTTGGTTTTACTGATGTCTCTTACCATTACTTTGGAAGGGTCGGTTTTGCCACCAGCACCCATAGCACTCACTATTTTTATTTTATTTCTTTTGGCAGTAAGTATAAGAGAGAGTTTTGGAGAAACACTGTCTATGCAATCTAGAACATAATCAAACTTTTCTTTGGTAAGAATAGACTCCATTCGTTCAGGTGTGAGAAACTCATTGATGGCTTTAAGGTCTAAATAGGGATTGATGTCTTTTAATCTCGCATAAACCAACTCTACCTTGGGCTGATTCACGGTAGAGTGTAACGCTGGAAGTTGCCTATTGATATTGGTAATGTCTACAGTATCGCCATCTATTATCGTCATTTTTCCTACACCAGCTCTTGCTAAAAATTCTGCTGCAAAAGAGCCTACGCCACCCAATCCTACTACCAGAATATTGGCGTTTTGAAGTTTATTTAGTCCGTCCTGTTTTATTAAAAGTTCTGTCCTTTCCAGCCAGTTATTTGTCATAAATTTAATTTTAAAACATTTAGAATGTTGTTTCCAATCCTACTTTTAAGTTCTTGTATAGAAAGCTGTTTAAGCTCTGCAGCTTTTATATAAACTTGCTCTATATTATCAGAAGAGTCGTCAGTTTCTAAAAATATCCTTTCTAAAGGAGTTTCTATAAAAACATTTTGCAAAGATAAATTTTTAAAAAGAGCTATGCCAAAAGAAAGATAAAAACCTTTTTCTAAAAGCATATTTGCAATATTTTTATTCTTATTAAATCCATGGAAAATAACAGGGGTATTCAGATTTTTGCAAAGCCTAGCAACTTCATTATGCCGTTTTACACAATGGATAATTAGAGGTTTACTTAGAGTTTTTGCTAGTTCTATATGAAGTTTAAAAATTTTGGTTTGTAGCTGTTCATCAGTGGGAACTAAAGCATCAAGTCCGCATTCTCCTATGGCGATACAGTTTTCATTTTGAGCAATTATTTTTATGTTTTGCAATGTTTTTTCATAATCAGATGTAATATCCATTGGGTGAATTCCTATAGAAAAATAATCTTGATGCGAATAATTCTCTTTAGGAAGATTGTAAATACCAAACTCGGTTGGGTTATGATGGTGAAAATTGAAAAACATACTAGCGAAGATACTAAAAATAAGGGTATGTATATCTAATATTTTTTCTAACTTTGTACTAAACGAACTTATATATGAATCAGAACTTTACTCAAAAACAAATCAATATCTTAAATGCAGCGGAGGATTTAATTTCAGAGAAAGGCTTTGATGGAGCTTCTGTTAGAGAAATAGCAAAGAAAGCAGGAGTAAATATAGCAATGATTTCTTATTATTTTGGCTCAAAGGAGAAAATGATGGTTTCTCTTTATCAGTATAGGGTAGAGAAAACAAGAGAGAGGTTTAGTCTTTTTTCTCAAACTATCGCCAAGGCAAGCCCAGAAGTTCAGATTTCAGAAATGGTATCTTTTATTGTAAAACAGATGCTAAAGTTTAATTATTTCCATGGATTTGCAACTCAAGAGATTGGTTTTAATTCTAATCTAGCAGTTTTTTTACAAGATTTTTATGAACTATGTACTCATAGGTTGGAGGAAGCAGTGCAAAAAGGTATTGCTACGGGAGTGTTCAAAAAAATAGCCAAGCCAGAAGAAATGTTGGCGAGTCTTATTGGGACAGTATTATTTGCGATTAGAAATCAGTTCTTTTATAGAAGTTATTTACCAAAAGGAGAGGCGTATTTACCTGCGTTAGAGAAAAAAATGGAACATCATCTTAAGACGATGCTTTACGCACTCTTAGGTTACGAAGAGTAATATAGACAACGATAAAAAAATCCCTACCTCTTTAAAGGTGGGGATTTTTGTCGTATAATATTTTTTGAAATTTGGTTTAGAAAGATACTTCGTTAGTATCGTTGCTCTTAGAGAAATTCATATTTTTTTGATTTCCTTTATAAGAGATGTTAACAAGATTGAGCTGTTTAGGGTAAGCTTCTAAGAGTATAGCATTTTTTATTTTAAGTGTACTGATGGAAGTTACATTGTTTATTTCATAGTAAATCCAAACACTTTCTCCGCTTACTTGGCTCCCTGTAAAGGTAATTGCTTGAGGTTTACCATTGATAGAAACCGCAACCTTGGAGTTGATATACTTTTTTAACTCAGCCTCAAAAGCAGCTGTTCTTGCATCTACTTTAATTACATCAGTAATGTGAGAAGTGTTTAACTTTGTAGTAAATTTTAGCGTGTTACTACCATCTATGTAATCCACTTTAGTCATCGTAGAGTAGAAATCACTAGGGAAGAAACTCATCACAAAACTCACTAAAGCGAAAATACCTAATATGCTTAAAAACTTTTTCATTTTACAATTATTTTTGTTGTGTATTACTCAATAACTATGCCAACGCTAGAAATTAACACTAATGGAATATTTGTCATAAAAAGCTTTAATATGTGCTACGGCTTCTTCGGCGGTATCCACTACACGGAAGAGGTTGAGGTCTTCTGGAGAGATGAGTTTGTTTTCAAGTAAAGTATCTTTAAACCAATCTAATAATCCGCTCCAAAACTTAGAACCTACTAAAACGATAGGAAATCTTCCTATTTTTCGAGTTTGTATCAATGTAAGAGCTTCGGATAGTTCGTCTAGTGTTCCAAAACCACCAGGCATTACGATGAACCCTTGTGAATATTTTACAAACATCACCTTTCTTACAAAGAAATAATCAAAAGTCATGTTGTAGTCTTTGCTTATGTAAGGGTTAAAGTGTTGCTCAAAAGGAAGTTCAATGTTTAGCCCAATAGACTTACCCTTTGCTTCAAAGGCACCTCTGTTTCCAGCTTCCATAATCCCAGGTCCGCCCCCCGTGATAACTCCAAATCCTAGTTCTGTTATTCTCTTCGCAATATCTACGGTCATTTGGTAATAAGGGTCGTCTTCTTTTAGTCTGGCAGACCCAAATATAGAAACACAAGGTCCTAATTTTACCATACTTTCGTAGCCGTTTACAAGTTCGGCCATTACTTTAAATACCATCCAACTATCTTTGGTAATGCTTTCGTCCCAAGTTTTAGGGCGGAAACTATCACTTATACGGTTGTCGGTAGAGTCGTTATTACTATTATTGTCTATCATAAAAAATATTTTTCTGCTTCTGTTATGGCTTCAGGCTTGCCTACATCTATTAGTAGAGCATCATGCTCATAGCCTATAATTACTTTTTCATTCATTAGGTCTAAATACTCATCAATAATAGAGAATTTGCCTTTTCGTTTAATTCTTGAGAAAATCTCCGAAGAAATACAATGTATTCCACTAAATGCTAGCTCTTTGAGCATATTACTGGTTTCGGATAGTTTTAGCTCTCCAGTATTCTTGTTAATCCAACCACATAAAATTTTATTTTGGTCAAAAAGGAGTTTTCTAGAACTGCTTCTGTCCGATACGGCAAGAGTTACCATTTGGTTTGATGATAAATGAAAATCTACAAACTTTGTAATATCAAGATTGGTTAGAATATCCGCATTCATCACCAAGAAGTGAGATTCTTTCTCTAAGAAAGGTCTTGCAAACATCATACCACCGCCAGTTTCTAAGAGTTCATTGGTCTCATCAGAAATGTCTATATTGGCACCGAAATAATTATTTTCCTTGAGAAAATCTAAAATTTGATTTCCGAAATGATGTATGTTAATCACAAAATCATTAATGCCAAATGATTGCAAATATTTAATATTTCGCTCCAAAAGCGGAATATTATTCACTTTAGCGAGAGCTTTCGGATGTTCGTCTGTAAAGGGTTTTAGTCTTGTGCCTTTGCCTGCTGCAAAAATCAGTGCTTTCATATAAGGTTATATTAGCTGGTTTTCTATAAAGTCTAGAATGTCTTTGGCTACTTCTTTTTTTGATTTTAAATCAAAGGAGCTGGTTGAATTGGAAGTAATAATACTGACTTTGTTGGTGTCTTTTTTGAATCCTGCTCCACTATCTTTAAGGGAGTTGAGAACAATCATATCTAAGTTTTTCTTTTCCAATTTAGCTTTGGCGTTTTCTTCTTTGTTTTGTGTTTCTAAAGCAAAACCTACCAAAATTTGATGCTTTTTTTGTTCTCCCATTACTTTGAGAATGTCAGGGTTTTTAACCAATTCTATGGTGAACTGCTCTTCTTGTTTTTTTATTTTTTCGGAAGACACAACTTTGGGAGTATAATCGGCAACGGCGGCACTCGCAATGGCAATATCTACATCGTTATAGTATTTAAAAACTTCTTGGTACATTTCTTTTGCGGAAGTTACCGAGTGTAGTTCTATATTAGGGTGATGTGCGATTTCGTTAGAAGGTCCAGAGATAAGAATAACCTTTGCACCTCTTTGTGCAGCAGTTTCGGCTAAAGCGTAGCCCATTTTTCCAGAGGAATGATTGCCTATAAATCTCACAGGGTCTATAGCTTCGTAGGTGGGACCTGCGGTAATGAGTACTTTTTTCTGATTGAGCTTCGAAGCTGAGTTTTTATTCTCAAAATACTCATGGATATGATTGAAAATAGTGCAAGGTTCAGCTAATCTACCGATACCAACCAAACCACTCGCGAGTTCGCCCTCTTCTGCAGGAATGATGTGGTTGCCAAATGTAGTTGCTAAATCTAAATTTCTTTTGGTAGATGGATGTTGATACATATCCAAATCCATTGCTGGAGCAATAAATACAGGGCATTTAGCCGATAGGTAAGTAGCGATTACAAGATTATCACAAATTCCATGAACCATCTTAGCTAAAGTGTTTGCGGTACACGGAGCAATAATCATAGCGTCAGCCCAAAGTCCTAGTTCTACATGGTTATTCCATTCTTCGTTTTCCGAAATAAGTTCAGATAAAACGTTGTTTTTGGACAGAGTGGCTAAAGTTAATTTAGAAACAAATTTTTCAGCAGAGGGAGTTAAGATGACTTTTACATTGGCTTCCGCTTTAATAAAATCTCTGACTAATAAATTAATTTTATAGGCGGCTATTCCGCCTGTGATAGCTATTAAGATTTTTTTGTTCTTCAAAATCATATGATATTTTCGCTTAGAGCAACGAATATAGCTTTTTTATTTCAATGTAGAAAATGCAAATAAAAAAACGCTTCCTTTTGTGGGAAGCGTAGTGTATTGTAAACTGTTTTTAAGCTTTTTCTTCTCTTTTTCGGAAATAAACTTCACCATCTAGCCACTCTCTTACAGCAATAGAGGTAGGCTTAGGTAGTTTTTCGTAAAGCTTAGATATTTCTATCTGTTCTCTGTTTTCAAAAACTTCTTCTAAAGTGGCATTATGTACAGCAAACTCGTCTAGCTTGTTGTGAAGTTCAGTACGAATTTCTGCATTTATTTGCTCGGCTCTTTTACCCATAATTACTATAGCTTCATAGATAGAGCCTACTTTTTCTTCTATTTTATCACGGTTATAAGTAATAGTGTTTACTTCTGCTTTAGAATCTTTTACACTCATTTTCAGTGGGTATTTTTATGGTTTAAGTCTGCAAAGATAAATAATTATATATAACAAAAAAAATGTTTTTTGAGGAAGCTTTATTTAGTTGCTTTTTCCTTTTCTTCTCTCTCCTTTTCTTTAGCCTTTAGCTCCTCTTTCTTTTGTTCTACAAGTTTCTCTAACTTAGAAAAGTTATCTAATTCAGTGTTTAGTTTTTTTCTAAGATCTAGAGCGGTTTTAGAAATATCCGTGTTTGGATAATTTTTTTCCATGAGATAAGTATAAGCTACGGCATGCTCTAATCTTTCTCTCTTAAGCTCAAACCTAGAATCTATGGCTAGTTTAGCTTTTGCGTCCATAAGCATAGTTTCTATTTTTGGACGAAGTTTTGTAGATGGGAAATCATCTAAAACATTCTCAAAACTGATGATAGCAGATTTTAGTTCTAGCATTTTATAGTATTGACGAGCATTCTCATACGCCTTAAACTCAAGCTTGTAAGAGAGTTCGTTTATTAGTTCGTTGATGTTCTTAGCTCTTTCAGAGTTAGGGTAATTAGTTAGAAAATTTTGTAACTCATTTATTGCTAATTCTGTATCCTTTTGGTCTAGGTTGTAATCCATAGAGCCCTGATAGTAGCAGATAGCAGACATATAAGCGGCTTCTTCCTTTCTAGGGTCGCTAGCGAGAGCGTTATTAGTTGAAAACCTTTTGAACTGATGTCCTGCTATTCTATATTGTTTATCGTAGTAGTTGGCATAAGCCGACTTAAATAAGATATCAGAGGCCTCATCTGTACCAGAAATTAGATTCTGAACTCTTTCGTATAAACTTAGAGCTTCTTTCCATTTCTTTTTGGTGTACATTTCATCAGCTGTTTTTAGAATCAGATCTTTATCAGCACTTTTCATTGCTAGGTCGTATTGTCTATTACAAGATACAGAAAGTAGGGCTAATGATATTATGAGAATGTATTTATTCATTACTTAATTATATAGTCTGCAAAAATAAAACTTTTTTACTAAAACTTTTATTTTTATGAAATTTTAACATCATGAAGCTTGTTTATTCCATCTTCAAGATGCTCTTATTGAAAAAATAAGGTAATTTATGTACCTTTGTACAAGTTTAAAATTAAATTAATGGAGAAGAAAACTTACCTTGTTACAGGAGGAAGTGGTTTTATTGGTTCTCATCTTGTAGAAACTTTATTGAAAAACGGACATTCTGTCATCAATGTGGACAATTTTGATGATTTCTACGATTACAAAATAAAAATACAAAATACTTTAGATTCAGTAGGAGTAATAACAAATTTTGACTTTAAAAATAAAGATTCTGATATTACAAAGTTAGCCTCTATGGTTAATAAAGATAATTATAAACTTTATTATCAGGATATTAGAGATAAAGAAGGACTAGGGGAAATATTTGAAAATCATCGTCCTGATGTGGTGGTTCACTTGGCTGCCTTGGCAGGCGTCCGTCCTTCCATAGAAAGACCTTTGGAGTATCAAGAAGTAAATATCAAGGGTACTATGAATCTTTGGGAAGTGGCTAAAGATTTAGGTGTTTATAAATTTGTAATAGCCTCTTCTTCTAGTGTTTATGGTAATAATGAGAAAATTCCATTTTCGGAAGAGGATAATGTGGATAGACCAATTTCGCCTTATGCAGCTACTAAAAAATGTGTGGAAATTTTGGGACATACTTACCATCATTTGTATGGTATGGATATGGTTCAGTTGAGGTTTTTTACAGTCTATGGTCCTAGGCAACGCCCTGATTTAGCGATACATAAATTTACCAAAATAATTAAAGAGAACCAGCTAGTACCATTTTATGGTGATGGCAATACGGCAAGAGATTATACTTTTATCGATGATATCATTGATGGTATAATAAAATCCATAAAATATGTAGAAGATAATACAGGGGTTTATGAAATTTTTAATTTAGGTGAAAGTGAGGTAGTTCCTTTGCATAAAATGCTATCAACCATAGAGGAAGAGCTAGGTGTTAAAGCGAATCTTAATAAATTACCAATTCAGGCAGGAGATGTGCAAAAAACCAATGCAGATATTAAAAAGGCACAACAGAAAATAGGCTATGCACCAACTACAAACTTCCAAAATGGCATAAAAAAGTTTGTGGAATGGTTTTTGAGAAAGTAGTCGCAAGTATTTATAAATTAACCTTTAATTATAACTTTAAAGATAAAGAATAATTCACTTTATTTTTTATTTTTGCAAAAAATATAGAATATTATGTACTGGACATTAGAATTGGCATCTTATTTAAGTGATGCCCCTTGGCCAATGACAAAAGCGGAGCTTATAGACTACGCTATTAGAACAGGTGCTCCAATGGAAGTAGTAGAAAACCTTCAGGCGATAGAAGACGAAGGTGAAATCTATGAGAGCATAGAGGAAGTATGGAGCGATTATCCTACGGACGAAGACTTCCTTTGGAACGAAGACGAATATTAAAATTAAACACAATTGTGAAACTTGCAGCATTACGGCTGTAAGTTTCCTTTTTAGTTACTATCAAAAAGCACCAGCATTATAGCTGAAAAAATGAACAATTAGATTATGAGTTTTTTAAACACAATCCTTAAAAGTTTCCTCGGAAATAAAAATGAAAAAGACCTTAAAGAGGTAAAGAAAGTAGTTGCTAAAATAAAAGCTGTTGAGCCAGAAGTAGGAAAACTTTCGGACGATGGTTTGAGACAAAAAACAGAAGAATTTCAGAATAAAATTAAAGAAGCAACCTCTAAAATAACCTCTCAAGTAGAAGAGCTTAAGGAGAAAATTAAAACCTCTAAAGATGTTGATGAAAAAGAAGCTTTATTCAACAAAATAGAAGAGCTTAAAAAAGAAGCCTATCAGATAGAAGAGAAAGTACTTACAGATATTCTTCCTGAAGCCTTTGCAGTTTTAAAAGAAACGGCACGAAGATGGGCTCAAAATGGAGAAATCAGAGTAAAGGCTAACGATAGAGATAGAGCTTTAGCTGCAACTAAAGATTTCGTTGTGATAGAAGGTGATGAGGCGGTTTGGCTAAATCATTGGGACGCTGCAGGGACTAAGGTGCAGTGGGATATGGTTCATTATGATGTTCAGTTTATAGGAGGTGTGGTGTTACACAGTGGTAAGATAGCAGAGATGGCGACTGGGGAAGGTAAAACTTTAGTGGGTACGCTACCTATTTACCTTAATGCCTTACCAGGAAGAGGAGTACATGTGGTAACAGTGAATGACTACCTTGCGAGAAGAGACTCTGCTTGGATGGGACCATTGTACGAATTCCACGGACTTAGTATAGATTGTATTGATAACCACCAGCCTAACTCTGATGCTAGAAGAAAGGCTTATCAATGTAATATTACTTACGGAACTAATAACGAATTTGGTTTTGATTACCTGAGAGATAATATGGTAAATTCGCCTAACGAAATGGTACAGGGTGAACTTAACTATGCCATCGTAGATGAGGTGGATTCAGTATTGATAGATGATGCTAGAACGCCTTTAATTATATCAGGTCCAGTGCCTCAGGGGGACAGACAAGAATTTGATGTACTTAAGCCTTCAGTAGATAGGATTGTAGATGTTCAGAAGAAGACGGTTTCTACGATATTCCACGAAGCAAAAAAACTAATTGCTCAAGGAAATACCAAAGAAGGTGGCTTTAAACTTTTACAAGCGTACAGAGGTTTACCTAAAAATAGGCAGCTGATAAAATTCCTTTCGGAAACAGGTAACAAAACGCTTTTACAGAAAGTAGAAGCACAATATATGCAAGATAACAATCGTGAAATGCCAAAGGTAGATAAAGACCTTTATTTCGTGATTGATGAAAAAAATAATCAGATAGACCTTACAGACAAAGGGGTTGAGTATATGTCTCAAGGAAACTCTGACCCTAATTTCTTCGTTCTACAAGATATAGGAACTGAATTGGCGGAATTAGAAGCACAGAATTTACCTAAAGAAGAAGAGTTTGCTAAGAAAGAGGAATTGTTTAGAGACTTTGCTGTAAAATCAGAGAGGATACACACGCTTAACCAGCTTCTAAAGGCATACACCCTTTTTGAAAAAGACGACCAATATGTGGTGATGGATGGTGAGGTAAAGATTGTAGATGAGCAAACGGGTCGTATTATGGAAGGACGCCGTTATTCAGACGGTTTGCATCAGGCGATAGAAGCTAAAGAAAATGTAAAGATAGAAGCGGCTACTCAGACTTTTGCTACAATTACTCTCCAGAACTATTTCCGTATGTATAACAAGCTAGCGGGTATGACGGGTACTGCTGAAACAGAGGCAGGCGAGTTCTGGGAAATCTATAAATTAGATGTGGTGGTGATTCCAACCAACCGTCCGATACAAAGAAATGATAAACACGATTTAGTATATAAAACCAATCGTGAAAAATATAATGCTGTAATAGAAGAAGTGGAGAAATTAACTTCAGCAGGAAGACCTGTTTTAGTAGGTACGACTTCGGTAGAAATTTCGCAACTACTTTCTAAAGCATTACAATTAAGAAAAATTCCGCACCAAGTTCTTAATGCTAAACTTCACAAAAAGGAGGCAGAAATTGTTGCCGAAGCAGGAAGGGCAGGTGTTGTAACTATAGCAACCAATATGGCGGGGCGTGGTACCGATATTAAACTAAGTAAAGAAGTGAAAGATGCTGGAGGTTTAGCCATTATTGGTACAGAAAGACATGATTCTCGTCGTGTGGATAGACAGTTGAGAGGTCGTGCAGGAAGACAGGGAGACCCAGGTAGTTCTCAGTTCTATGTGTCGTTAGAGGATAATTTGATGCGTCTTTTCGGTTCAGAAAGAATTGCGAAAATGATGGATAGACTAGGGCATAAAGAGGGCGAGGTAATACAGCACTCCATGATTACCAAGTCTATTGAAAGAGCACAGAAGAAAGTGGAAGAAAACAACTTTGGTATTCGTAAAAGGTTGTTGGAGTACGATGATGTAATGAATAAGCAGAGAGATGTGATTTATAAGAGAAGAAAGAATGCACTCTTTGGAGACCACTTAAAGTATGATATTGCTAATATGATATTTGATGTGTCTCACTCTATTGTTAATCAAACCAAGATGCACGGAGATTACAAAGATTTTGAGTTTGAAGTTATTAAATACTTTACTATGGAGGCTCCTGTATCCGAGGCTGATTTCAAAAATAAAACAGTTAAGGAACTTACCGATATTGTCTTCAAAAAGGCTCAAGAAGATTATGAAATGAAACTTAATCTACTTAAAGAAAAGTCGTTCCCTATTATCGAAAATGTGTACCAAAATCAAGGTAATATGTTTAAGATGATACAAGTACCTTTTAGTGATGGTACTAAGACAATGACTATTCTCGCAGATCTTAAAGAAGCATACGAAACGCAGTGTGATAGTCTTATCAACGATTTTGAGAAAAACATCTGCTTATCTATTATTGATGAGAATTGGAAACTTCATCTAAGAGAAATGGACGATTTACGCCGTTCTTCTCAAGGAGCAGTTTATGAGCAGAAAGACCCATTGGTAATTTATAAACAAGAGTCTTTTCACTTGTTTAGTGAGATGGTAGATAAAATCAATAAGGAGATTATTTCTTTCCTTTATAAAGGGGAAATACCAGCGTAAAATAGTATTGAAAATTAGAAGGCTTTCCAAATAGATAGGAAAGCCTTTTTTGTTATAAGAAAATAAAATTGTACTTTTAAACTTTATAAATTAATCGTGTTTTTATGACAGTTTCAAATTTGTCTAGCCGTATGGCTTTGGGAATAGATATAGGAGGAACCAACACTAAGTTTGGTTTGGTGAATCATAGAGGAGAAATTCTGGGAAAGGGCAGAATAAAAACAGACTACGATGAGATAGATGATTTTATAAACGCTCTCTATAAAGAAATAGAACCTATATTAGAACAACATAATGCTAGAGACCAGCTTGCAGGCATAGGTATAGGAGCTCCTAACGGCAACTACTATAAAGGGACCATAGAAAACGCCCCTAACCTCAAATGGAAGGGTGTCGTGTCTTTAGCGGATAAGATGACTGCAAAGTTTGGAGTGCCGTGTAAGGTAACCAATGATGCTAATGCTGCAGCTTATGGCGAAATGATGTTTGGTGCTGCTAGAGGAATGAAAGATTTTATAATGATAACTCTAGGAACTGGGGTTGGGAGTGGAGTTATTGCTAACGGTCAGCTAGTGTACGGTCATGATGGTTTTGCGGGGGAGCTAGGTCATACCATAGTAAAGCCAGGGGGAAGAAAGCACTGGAGTACAGGCTCGGAAGGTAGTTTAGAGGCTTATGCTTCTGCAACAGGCATTGCGATAACGGCAAAAAAAATGAGGGCAGAATTTCCAGAGTCTATGCTTAATAATTATCCAGAGGAGCAGATTAACGCTAAAACAGTACACGAGTGTGCTTTGACAGGAGACCCTACGGCAATAGAAGTCTTTAGATATACGGGACAAAAGTTGGGGGAAGCATTGGCTAATTTTGTAATGTTCTCTTCTCCAGAGGCTATTTTATTGTTTGGTGGTGTTATAAAGGCGGGAGATTTTATCCTAAAACCAACAAGACTGCATATGGAGAGAAACTTATTACCTATATTTAGAGGTAAAGTAAAATTAGTTTTTAGCGAGCTAGACGAAGCAGATGCAGCAATATTAGGAGCGAGTTCTCTAGTTTGGGAGAAGTAACTCATATTTATACATAAAGTTATTAATGGATGGTTATTATTGAGCCATCCATTATTATTTATAATTAAACTATCTTTGCAAAAAAATTGGGCTCCAAAAGTTGGAGTAACCCATTAATAAATTTTTATTAAACATTTTTTAATATGTCAAATATTGTAGCCATAGTGGGGCGTCCTAATGTAGGGAAATCCACTTTATTCAACAGGCTTCTAGAAAGAAGAGAAGCTATAGTAGATTCTGTAGCGGGAGTTACAAGAGATCGCCATTACGGTAAATCTGAATGGAATGGAGTAGAATTTACCGTAATAGATACAGGAGGATATGATGTAGGCACTGATGATATTTTTGAGGAAGAAATTCGCCATCAGGTGCAGTTAGCGGTAGATGAAGCGACTTCTATTATATTTATGCTCAATGTAGAAGAAGGTTTAACGGATACCGACCAAGAAATTCATGAGCTGTTGAGAAGGTCTAATAAGCCTATTTATATTGTAGTAAACAAGGTAGATTCGGCTAAGGAAGAATTACCAGCAACAGAATTTTATCAGTTGGGTATAGAAAAATATTATACGCTTTCGTCTGCTACGGGTTCTGGTACAGGGGATTTATTAGATGCAGTAGTGGCTGACTTCCCAACAACTGAATACAAAGATCCTTTTGATGGTCTGCCTAGAATTACCATTGCAGGGCGTCCTAATGTAGGGAAATCTACACTTACCAATGCTTTATTGGATAATAAAAGAAATATTGTCACAGATATTGCAGGGACAACAAGAGATAGTATAGAAACCATCTACAATAAATTTGGACACGAATTTGTACTGGTAGATACGGCGGGTATGCGTAAAAAGTCCAAAGTGAGCGAAAACTTAGAGTTCTATTCTGTGATGCGTTCTGTTAGAGCGATTGAGCACTCCGATGTGGTGGTGATTATGGTAGATGCAACACAAGGTTGGGAATCTCAAGATATGAATATTTTTGGTATTGCACAGAAAAATAGAAAAGGCATTGTGATTTTGGTTAATAAATGGGATTTGGTGGAGAAAGAAACCAACACAATGAGAGATTTTGAGAATAATATCAAAAAGAGGATTGGTCAATTCAGTGATGTACCTATTCTATTTATTTCAGCTCTTACTAAGCAAAGGATTTTGAAGGCGGTAGAAGTAGCTATGGAAGTCTATGAAAATCGTAAAAAGAAAATCAAAACTTCCAAACTCAACGAGGTAATGTTGCCTGTATTTGAACATACACCACCTCCTGCTATCAAAGGTAAGTACATTAAAATTAAATATTGTGTGCAACTTCCTACACCATCGCCACAGTTTGTATTTTTCTGTAATTTGCCACAGTATGTTAAAGAACCGTACAAACGCTTTACCGAAAATCAACTTCGTAAAGAATTTGGTTTTACAGGAGTGCCAATAGAGGTGTATTTCCGACAAAAATAAAATCATAAAAATAATAAAAAGAGTAGCGGTTATTAAATTGGCTACTCTTTTTGTGTGGAGTTAAATTTTAACATTTTTTTTAATATCAGATGATTTAAAGTGAGTCTAAATTTATATCTTTGTAAACTTAAATAATTTTATCACAAACACTACTAATAAAATGGGGTTATTTGATTTATTCACGCAGGAAATTGCGATAGATTTGGGTACAGCTAACACTCTAATTATACATAATAACAAAATTGTTATAGACCAGCCTTCTATTGTGGCTATAGATCGACAGTCAGGGAGACCTATTGCTGTGGGAGAACAGGCTAAACACATGCAAGGTAAAACGCACGAAGATATTAGAACTGTGCGTCCGCTTAAAGATGGGGTAATTGCAGACTTCCACGCTTCTGAGCATATGATAAAGGAATTTATTAAGCAAATTCCAGGGATTAAGGGTAAGCTATTTCAGCCTGCGTTGAAGATTGTAATTTGTATTCCATCAGGAATTACTGAGGTGGAGAAGCGAGCGGTAAGAGATTCTGCTCAAAAGGTTAATGCAAAAGAAGTAAGGTTAATTTATGAACCAATGGCGGCTGCAATAGGTGTGGGTATAGATGTACAAAAGCCTGAGGGTAATATGATTATTGATATAGGTGGTGGTACTACCGAGATTGCAGTGGTGGCACTAGGAGGTATCGTTTGTGATAAATCTGTTAAGATTGCAGGAGATGTATTTACTAATGATATTGCTTATTATCTTAGAACGCATCACAATTTATTCATAGGGGAAAGAACAGCAGAGAGAATTAAAATAGAAGTTGGTTCTGCTGTTGAAGAGCTTGATATAGACATAGAAGATATTCCAGTACAAGGTAGAGATTTAATTACAGGTAAACCTAAAGAGATTATGATAGGTTACAAGGAGATAGCTCGTGCCTTAGACAAATCTATCATTAGAATAGAAGATGCGGTAATGGAAACTCTTTCTATGACCCCACCAGAACTAGCGGCTGATATTTATAAAACAGGTATCTATTTAGCAGGAGGTGGAGCTTTGTTGAGAGGCTTAGCAGACAGGCTTCATAAGAAAACAGGACTTCCTGTATTTGTAGCTGAAGATCCTCTAAGAGCAGTTGTAAGAGGTACAGGGATTGCTCTTAAAAATATGGATAAGTTTAACTTTCTTATTAAATAACTAAAATTTAGAGTACTTCCTCTATGGGATATCTGCTGAGGTTTTTTTCTAAAAATGCTTTATTTGTATTTTTTGTTTTTTTACAAATAGTAGCCTTATTTCTTATTTTCACTCGGAATTCTATGCAACAATCCTTTTTAGCGGGACAAGTGGCATCGTTTAATTCTTGGGTTTCTGGATATATAGATGAAGGAACCAACTATTTAAAACTTAAACAAATAAATGATGAATTAGTAGAGCAGAACAAAGCTTTAATGGAGCAGGTATATGGTAAAAACTACAAGAGTGTCCCTAGAAATATCAGAGTGAAGGATGTGGATAAAAATTCACAAATTTATCATATTATTGATGCTGATGTGATGAGTAATACCATCATTAGAAGAGATAATTATTTCACTATCAATAGAGGAAAAAATCAAGGAGTACAGTCTAAAATGGGCGTTATCGCTTCAAATGGAGTAGCGGGTATTGTCATCAACAGTATGAATAATTATTCCATTGTGCAGTCTGTACTTAGTGTAAACAAAATGAGAGTGAATGCGGCTCTTAAAAATACAGGTTATTTCGGAACTCTTACTTGGAGAGGAGATGACTCTAGAGTGATGCATTTATCAGATATTCCGAAGTATGTACCTATAAAAGTGGGAGATACGGTAGTAACTGATGGAAAGTCCGATGTTTTCCCAGCAGGTGTGTCTATTGGAACTATAGCAGGATTTCAGGTAGATACTAAAACGGGATTCTGGGATATAAGCGTGGAGCTTGGTCAGGATATGGGGAATGTTAAAAAAGTGTTTGTTGTAAAAAATCTACAAAAAGTAGAACTGCAACAAATGCAAGATAGTTTAAACGCTGTGATAAAGAGAGATGATAAGTAGAAATATTTTTACAGATATATTATTTTCGGTTATTCTAGTAACAGCTCAGATATTTTTGTTTAATAAAATCTCTATAGCGGGGGCTTATACTCCTGTGGTTTATCCTGTACTTATTATGTTTTATCCATTTTATAGAAATCTTTATATATTTCTGGTTGTAGGTTTTCTTTTGGGTTTAGGGATAGATGCTTTTTTAGGAACATGGGGTATCAATGCTTTAGCGATGACGATTATCGCTTACTTTAGAACGCTTATTTTCAAAACTTCAATAGATAACGAGGCTACAGATAGTTTTTCATTTCAAAATATACAATGGACACAGTTTTTAATGTATATTTTCTTTAGTATATTGATACATCAGCTATTGGTACAGTTTGTAGAGTTTTTTAAACTGAACAGAATTCTAGAAATATCCCTTAATGTTTTAATAACTTCAGTTATTTCGTTTGTGTTTATTTTGCTGTATGTTTTAATATTTAAAATCAAGCAAAAAGTTTGAAACCTTTTTACAAAATTAGTATTGCTTTATCACTTATCGCTGTCATTTTCATAGCGAGGTTGGCTTATTTGCAATTATTTACAGATAGGTATGCACTAAATGCTGCGAATACTTCCATAAAGACAGAATATATTATCCCTCAAAGAGGAATTATATTCGATAGGAATGGTAAAATTTTGGTTGGGAATAAACAATCTTATGAAATTTCGTTTACCCAAGCACTTATGAGACCAGATTTTGATACTATTGGTTTCTGTAATTTGGTTAGAATTAGTAAGCAAGATTTTATAAAAAAAATCAAGGAGATAAAAAAAGACCAGTATTACTCCAAAGTACAGCCAATGACTTTCATGAAAAATCTTTCTAGGGAAGAAATGGCTAGAATTCAGGAACTTATTTTTAAATATCCAGCGTTTAATATCGTTACTCGTCCACAAAGAAAGTATGAGGTAGCTACTTCGGGTAATTTACTTGGCTTTACAAATGAGGTTAATCAGGCTGATATTAAGAAGGATTCTCTGTATTATCTTCCTGGAGACATCATAGGGAAATCAGGTGTAGAGAAATCTTATGAAAAGGAACTCAGAGGAGAAAAAGGAGTACAATACATACAAAAGGATATTAAACTAAGAAGTATTGGACCTTACAAAGATGGAGAGCTAGATAAAGAAGTGGTTACAGGGAAAGATTTAACCCTTACCATAGATTATGATTTGCAAAGAATCGCAGAGGAAATGCTGGTAAACAAGCGTGGAGCAATAGTTGCCTTAGATCCTAAAACAGGGGAAATATTAGCTTTAGCTACAGGTCCAGATGTAGATCCTTCAGCTTTTACAGGTCCAGATAAAAATAAAAATATTTACAGACTTCAGACGGATAAGTTTGATATGCCAATGTTTGACAGATCTATCCAGGCGGCTTATCCACCAGGTTCTACCTTTAAATTAGTAACTGCTCTAGCAGCGATGCAAATGGGCGTGATGACTCCAAACACCGTATTCCCTTGTGGAGGAGGGTTTAATTATAGAGGCTTGAGGATTAAAGGTCATGGTGGAGCAGACCCTCTGATTCCGTCAATACAAGTATCTAGTAACTGTTATTTTTCTTATGCTTATTTGGCGATGGTTAACAAATACCCAGGCAACCCATCTAAAGGAGTTGATGAATGGAAGGAAATTATGAATAGCTTTGGGCTGGGAGTTTATCTAAATAACGACTTGGCAGTGGGTGCAAAAGGTCAAATTCCTAGCGGAGAATTTTATGAAAAAAGAATGGCTTCTATCTACAAAGCGAGTGGTAGAACGGGAGATGCTAAAAAATGGGATCCTCTAGCAACAGGAGCGGTATTTAATGGAATGGGACAAGGAGATATCCTTTTAACGCCTTTACAAGTAGCTAATTTTACAGCAGCGATAGCCAATAAGGGTTGGTTTTATACCCCTCATATTGTGAAATCCGTTGATGGTAAACCTAATCCAGACCCTAGATTTAAAAAGAAGCATAAAACTTTAGTTCAAAATAAAACCTTTTACGATGCGGTTCTCAAAGGTATGGAAGCTGTGGTACTTAGAGGGACGGGTAGAGGTTTAAAGTCTAATGACTTTACCCAATTGGCAAAAACAGGTACAGCACAAGTACCTCAAGGTAAAGATAACTCTATTTACACTATGATAGCTCCTGCCGAAGACCCTAAAATTGTAGTAGCAGCAGTGATGGAACATGCAGGTTTTGGTGCTACATGGGCAGGTCCTGCTTGTACAATTATAGCGGAAAAATATTTAACAGGAGAAATTAAAAGAGAGCATCTTTATAGAAAAATGGTTTCTTCTAGTTTTATGCCAGAGTATAGAAGACAATGGATACAAGATTTAAAGCGAAAAGGTCTATATAAACCTAATGCGGATAGCTTAGCAATTGTAAGGATGCAAGATAGTCTTAAGATTAATCTCCCAGAAAAAAAGAAACAAGAACTAAAACTAAAAATAGATTCTTTAAAACTTAAAAGCGTAAAAAATGAACAAAGCAGAAGGAATAGATAAACTTGGGATAGGGCTCTACATTCTTATCTGCATTTTTGCTATATTCAATATCAATAGTGTAGATGAAGGATTAGGAAAGAAACAACTTATTTTTTTCGGAATTTCTCTGTTTGTTGGGTTTATTATTTTCGTTACAAGGTCTAAGTTTTTTGAGAATTTATCGGGCATTTTCTATATACTTGGTGTTCTTTTGTTGATAGGATTATTTCCGTTTGGGACGGAAATTTTAGGGCAGAAAAACTGGTATAAATTTGGTGGAATAACTATGCAACCTGTAGAATTTGCTAAGATTGGTACAGCTTTGATGTTGGCTAATTATGCCTCACACCCTGATTTCAATCTTAAAGATAAACGGTCGTTTCTCACGGCGTTTGCCATTATAGCGATACCGGGTGTAGTGGTGCTTATGATTCCTGATGTTGGGTCTTTACTTGTTTTTATGGCTTTTGTGATAGCTCTTTACAGAGAAGGACTTACGGGGTGGTTTTTCGGTGGTATTGGTATTTTTGCATTGGTATTTTTGGGTTCGTTGTATTTAGAAATAAATTTGGAAATGAACCCTATTTATGCCGTTGTCATTACTTTTGTTTTTCTAGCTTTACTTTTATTTTTTAATCAGAATCAAATTAAATGGATTCCCATTAATATTATTGCAATTTGTTTGGGTTTTTTGGTATTGGGAGGAATGGCATATTCTTCTAAAATGGTACTAGAAAAATTGCCTAAACACCAAAGAGAAAGAATAGAAGTGCTTTACAAGGGCGAACGAGCTTTTAGAGATACTTCGGGGTATAATTTGTTGTATTCCAAAACGGCTATTGGTTCTGGAGGTTTTACAGGTAAAGGCTATAAGCAAGGTTCGGTAACGCAAGGTAAATTTGTGCCAGAACAAGAGACCGATTATATCTTTTGTACTGTAGGTGAAGAATGGGGATTTCTAGGCAGTATTTTGCTGATTATTTTTTATGCTATTTATATTGGCAGAATATATTATTTAGCGGAACAACAAAAAAGCACTTTTAATCGGGTGTTTGGTTACAGTTTTGCCTCTATTTTATTGTTACACTTTTCTATCAATATAGGGATGGTAATGGGGTTATTCCCTACAGTTGGTATACCGTTGCCGTATTTTAGTTATGGAGGAAGTTCTTTGCTAGCGTTTTCAATTATGACGGCAATATTCTTTAAACTTAACTATACAGATAAGAATAGCTTGGTCTAGGTTTTGTTAATCTTGGTTAAAAAATCTAGGTTTCACACAAATTTTATTATCTTTGAAGAACTATTAAAAATGATTAAGATGAAGTTTACAAAAATTTTAGCTGTTGGGGCAATGGCACTTGCAATGACCTCGTGCGTTAGCAAAAAGCAGTATGATGCCTTAAATCTTAACTACAAAGACTGCCTAGAAAGTGCAGCTGAACGTCAAAGAGAAATTCAGGATTTAAAATCCTCTAATGCAGGTTTAACAAGTCAGAATGACCTTCTGAATAGACAAAATGAGGCACTTAAATCTTCGTTAGACGCTTGTCTTTCTAATACAGGAAAATCTTCTGCAAATATTGATAAATTGGTTGGAGAGATTAACGCTTCTAATGCGTATATTAAGCAACTTATTTCTACTAATGCAAGAAATGATAGTTTAAATTTAGCATTGTCTAACAAACTTAAGCGTTCATTAGATAATGTAGCTGACCAAGATGTTCAGGTAAAGGTACTTAAAGGAGTGGTAATGATTTCACTTTCTGATAAAATGCTTTACAAATCAGGAGATTATAATATCCTTCCAGCGGCACAAGAAGTGCTAGGAAAGGTAGCTAAGGTAATTAACGACTACGATAAATATTCTGTTTTAATTGAAGGAAATACAGACAATGTGCCGCTTAACTCTGCGAGTTTACCAAAAGATAACTGGGATTTATCTGCTTTAAGAGCAACTTCTGTAGCTAAGGTATTGCAAAATCAGTTTGGGGTAGATCCAAGTAGAATTACGGCTGGAGGACGTAGCGAGTATAACCCTAAGGCGACTAATATGAGTGTGTCTGGGCGTGCAGAAAACCGTAGAACGGAAATCATCATTATGCCTAAACTAGATGAGTTTATGAAACTTATGGACATTGCTCCAGTGAAAAGATAAATTATCTCATACAAAATTTACAATACCTCACTAATTTTATCTATATTAGTGAGGTGTTTTTTTAATTAAAATTAAATCATTCAGAAACTTATGGGTTTTTTTGAAGAACAATGTCCCGAGATGGATCGCTATTTAGAACTACATACATCTAGTGAACCCGAAATTCTTAGAAAATTAAGGAGAGAAACTTATCAGAAAACCACACAACCTCATATGATTTCAGGCGTTCAGCAGGGGAGGTTGTTGTCTATTATTTCTCAACTTTTGCGTCCTAAATCGGTGCTAGAAATTGGGACGTTTACAGGATACGCTACTTTGTCAATGGCTGAAGGCTTACCAAGTGGAGGGAAAATTACTACATTAGACATCAATGAAGATTTAGCCTATATCCCAAAGAAATATTTTGAAGAAAGTATCTATTCTGACAAGATAGATTTTAGGCTAGAGAACGCTTTGGATTATCTTAATTCAACCCAAGAAATGTTTGATATGGTGTTTGTAGATGCAGATAAGTGTAATTATGTTAATTATTTCAATGCTGTAAAGCCTAAGTTAAATTTGGGTGGCGTTTTAATGTTTGATAATGTGCTTTGGTACGGTAAAGTTTTAGAAGAAAATTCCAAAGATAAATCAACGCAAGTCATTAAAGAATTAAACGAAATCTTAGCAAAAGACCCCGATTTTGAAAATCTAATCTTACCTTTGCGAGACGGTTTAAATTTAGCAAGAAAAAAATAAAATCATGAGTAGAGCGGTTGCAAATGTTTCGGTAGTACCAGTGCGTTCAGAGGGTTCTGATAAGGCAGAAATTATCACTCAAGTATTGTATGGAGAGTCTGTGGAGATACTTTCTCAAGAGGGAAATTGGGTGTATATAAAAATGGATTTTGACGGCTACGAAGGCTGGGCTGACGCAAAACAGTTTAAAATAATTTCAGACGAAAATATTAGTGAAAGTAAAATAAGTCTTGTTAAACAACCTTTTTTAGAGTATGGTTTTGGAGATGAAAAATTACTTTTATCCATTGGCTCCGAAATAGAGATAGATGCAGAGGAAACTGCGGTTACAAACGCTAGAAGTTTTATTGCAGACACCGCCCAAAAGTTCCTCAATGTGCCTTACCTTTGGGGAGGGCGTAGTTTTTTTGGGATAGATTGTAGCGGTTTTACTCAAATTGTTTATAAAGTAAGTGGTATAAAAATTCCAAGAGATGCTTATCAACAAGCAGAAGTAGGACAAGTGCTAGATTTTATAGAAGAGGCACAAGCGGGAGATTTGGCCTTTTTTGAAAATGAAGAAGGTAAAATTACCCATGTCGGCATTATGCTAGAAGACCGAAAAATAATCCACGCTCATGGTAAAGTAAGGATAGACGAGTTGGATTCCGTAGGGATTTTTAATAAAGACCAAAACAAACATACTCACAAGTTAAGGTTTATTAAAACACTTTTGTAAATGTGGTTTAAGGGCTTAGATATTATAAATGTAATATTATTGTTTTTACTTTTTGTAAGAGCAATAAAGGCTTACCCTAAATTGCCTCAAAAAATACCTACTCACTTTAATTTACATTTAGAGCCTGATGCTTGGGGTTCTCGTGCGATGATATTTTTCTTACCAACTTTGGCAGGGATTATTTTGAGTTTATTTATGCTAGTATTGCCTAAATCTGAACCTAACCTTATCGTACCCATTACACCAGAAAATAGAGAAGTACAGTTGTATATGGGAGATTTGATGATGAAGTTACTTTTGTTGGTGATTTTGGTTTTAAAACATTTTCTTCTTTCCATTACAATTTGTACAGAACCTGCGTGTAGAAAGTGGTTTAAGCCTTATATCATTACTTGCTCTATAAGCATATTTATTATTCCATTGGTTTATACGGTATTATCCTATATCTATAAATAAAAATGAAAATTTTATACTTCATATTTATACGCTTGCTAATTATTGGTTTTAGGTTGGGAGCTATTTTCAACTCAAAAATTAGAAAGGGGTGGGAAGGACGAAAAAAAAGCAATACTGTTGTTAAAAATGCCTTTTCACCAAACGATAAAGTGATTTGGATGCACGCCGCCAGTCTAGGCGAATACGAACAAGGCTTACCTGTATTACAAGGCTTAAAGAAAAAATATCCCGATTATAAAGTATTGGTTACCTTTTTTTCTCCTTCTGGTTACGAAAATGTGATTAAAAAGAAAACTATTGCAGATGCCATTTGTTATTTACCGTTTGACACTAGAAAAGGAGTAGCCTCTTTTTTAAATCATTTTCAAGTGGAGTTTTTCTTTACTGTAAAGTACGATTATTGGTACAATCTACTTAGTGAACTTAAACAAAGGCAAGTAAAAACTTTTGTGGTTTCGGCATTATTTTATCCATCTCAAGTGTTTTTTAAACCTTATGGAAAATGGATGGTGGCGGAATTAAAAAAGAATATAGATTGGTTTTTCCATCAGACTAAAGATTCGTTGGCTTTAGCTCAGGGGATAGGTTTATCTCAATCATCTCTTTCAGGAGACACGCGTTACGATAGAGTGAAGGCAACTAAAGCTAATTTTGAAGAAATACCATTGATTAAAAAGTTTAAAGACCAAGGACTGTTGCTCGTTTTTGGAAGTTCTTGGGAAGCCGAAGAAATCATCGTTGAAAAGGTTGCAGAAGTTAATAATGAAGTTAAACTCATCATCGCTCCACACGATTTAAAACGAGTGTCTATTCTTAAGAAAAAGTTTCCTCAAGCGTTGTTATATACAGAACTAAATGAGCAAGAGTTTGAGAACAATAAAGAAAATAATATTCTTATTATAAATACTATAGGGCTACTTTCTAGAATTTATGCTTATGCGGATATAACGGTGGTGGGCGGCGGTTTTCATAGTGCGGGGCTGCACAATATTTTGGAATCGGCTGTTTTTGGAAATCCTGTTTTGTTCGGAGATAAATATCGTAAAAACCCAGAAGCCGATGCACTTATTGATTATGGAGGAGGTAGGTCTTTTTCTACTCCAGAAGAGGTGGTTCAATTTATTCAATCTTTAATTTTAGATGAATCTTTGAGGGCAAGAATGGCTAATAGTGCAGAAGTTTTCATCTCTAATCAGCCTAAAGCTACGGAGCATATCCTGTCTAAATTTTAATTTATCTTGTTTTTTCGTTAAAAAATAAAGCGAGGTTTTGTTGTTTTAAATATAATTGTTAGATTTGTCTAACTTTTTAAGAAGATAAATGTAACTTTATATGAAACGAACATTATTTTTATTAGGTAGTTGCTTTAGTATAAGTGTTTTTTCTCAAGAGGCAGACTCTGCTAAATCTTCCAAGGATATAGAAGAAATCGTAATGACAGGGACGCTAAAAGCGGTGAGTAGAGATAAAAGCCCTGTGCCAGTAGAAGTATTTTCCGCAAAATTTTTTGAAAAGAATCCCACTCCCAGCATTATGGAATCGGTGGAGATGATTAACGGTGTACGTCCGCAACTGAATTGTTCCGTTTGCAATACGGGAGACATTCACATCAATGGGTTAGAAGGACCATACACTTTGATTTTAATTGATGGAATGCCGATTGTAAGCTCTCTTTCCACAGTTTACGGACTTAATGGTATCCCAAATAGTATGATAGAACGGGTGGAAGTAGTTAAAGGTCCAGCTTCGTCCCTTTACGGTTCGGAAGCAATGGGAGGTATCATCAATATCATTACTAAAAACGCACTTACTGCCCCGCGCTTAACGCTTAATCTTAACTCCACTTCTTGGGGCGAGCACAATACAGACATTGGCGGTAAATTTAGATTAAACGATAAGGTGTCCTCTTTATTAAGCCTTAATTATTTCAATTTTCAAAATAAAATAGATAAGAATAAGGACAACTTTACTGATGCGGCATTACAAGACCGAATTTCAGTATTCAATAAATGGGATTTCCAAAGAAATGAAGGAAGAGTGGCGAGTTTGGCTTTAAGGTATCTCAATGAAGACCGATTTGGAGGCGTTTTGGAATGGGAGAAAAAACACCGAGGGAGCGGTGAAGTTTATGGGGAGAGTATTTACACCAAAAGATTTGAAGCGATAGGGATTTATCAACTTCCGATAAAAGAAAAGGTGGTTACTCAATTTTCGTATAACTATCATCATCAAGATTCGTTTTATGGCGATGTGCCTTATTTAGCGAAGCAATCTACGGCGTTTGGACAAATCTATTGGGATAAGACGTTGGGTAAATCTGATTTTTTATTGGGAGCTACTGTCAAAAATGTGTATTACGACGATAATACGCCAGGGACGCTTTCTAAAGACGGAACAACCAATCAACCTCAAAACGATTGGCTGCCAGGTATTTTTGCTCAAAATCAATGGAATATCAATGATAAAAATACTTTATTGGTAGGCTACCGATTAGATTGGTCTAAAGTTCACGGAGCGATACATTCACCAAGAGTGGCGTATAAATGGAGTTTGGCTTCACAGACTAATTTGAGGGCGAGTTTCGGGACGGGGTTCCGAGTGGTCAATCTTTTTACAGAAGACCACGCGGCTCTTACGGGGTCTCGGGAAGTGGTGATTTCGGAAGCCTTGAATCCCGAACGTTCCTACAACGGAAACCTTAATCTTACGCACAAAATTTACACTTCTGGCGGTTACATCAATTTTGATATGATAGGGTTTTATTCTCATTTCACGAATAAAATCATTGGGGATTTTGATACCAATCCCAACCAAATTATTTATCAAAATTTGAAAGGCTATGCGGTGAGTAAAGGCGTTTCGCTGAATACAGAGTTAAAATTAGGGTCGCCACTTACCGTTAATTTGGGAGCGTCTTATATGGAAGTGTATCAGAAATACGAAGAAGATGGGCAAACGGAAACCCTACAGCAGTTATTTGCTCCCAGATGGTCGGGAACTTATGCTATCAGCTATAATTTTCCAAAGGAATGGAGTGCAGATTTTACAGGGGCTTTTTATGGACCGATGCGTTTGCCTGTGTTGCCTAATGATTTCAGACCAGCCCATTCGCCTTGGTACACTTTAGCGAATATTCAGATTAGAAAACATTTTTCTAAACTCGGCATAGAGGTGTATGGTGGTGTGAAAAACTTGTTTAATTTTACACCGAAAAATCCTATTATGCGACCGTTTGACCCGTTTGATACAAAAGTTTCGGAGCCGAGCAACCCGTATGGTTATACTTTTGATACCGAATATGGCTATGCTCCAATGTTGGGCATCAGAGGGTTTGTAGGATTGAGGTATAACATTAAATAAAATACAACATCAAATGCTGAAAAACATCTTACGGATTCAAATGACACTTTTTATAACGGTGTTTTTCCCCAAGGCACAGCAGCTTCCTTTTGTGTCTTGGGAGGCATTTGATACTTTGAGGCTTTCTCGACCCAGAAATACTTTGGTATTTGTTCGTACCGATTGGTGTTCGGTCTGTAAGAAACAGATTAAAGATTTAGAACAAGCCTCTTCTTTACTTCGTTTACTCTCGGAGCGTGTTTACCTCTTGGATTTGAATGCAGAAAAAGAGAAACGAAGTCTTTCGTTTTTTGGTAAAACTTACCGTTATTATACCAGTGGAAGCACATCAGGGCTACACGAACTAGCTTACTATTTTTCGCCTCGCAGCCAAGTTTATCCTTTTTGGGTATTGTTAGATAAAGATGGAAAAATCTTAACAACCTATGAGGGCTATTGGTCTAAGGAGCAGCTTTCGGAACTTGTGGCATCATATTGAGGGGAAGACATCGTCTAGGTGTTCCATTCTCATCATCACAGCACGGGCGTAGGAGCAATGCGGATAGATAGTCCATTGGTGTTCTCTAGCGAAGCTAATGGCTTCTTTTATTAGAACTTTTCCTAAGCCTCGCCCTTCAAACTTTGGAAAAATGTTTACAAATGAAATGATGAGCTGTTGTTTTTCTGGTAGAATGGTGTAGGTCAGTCGCCCTATTTCTTCGGTATCGTTAGACATACTTATAAATCCGCCATTTCCTGTTTGGTTGTTCTTAAAATTCATTGTGTTTGTTTTGGTCTCAATAGCAACAAAATCTGTGCAAACTGTTTTTTGTTTCGCCACATTCCCGTGGGAGCTTTCCGTTTGGTAAATAATATTTGTTTAAATTTGTAGCCAAATAAAAAGAAATTATTATGTATCCACAAGAATTAGTAATGCCGATGAAGGCAGAATTGACAGATAACGGGTTTAAAGATTTAACTACTCCTGAACTAGTAAACGAGGCTCTGAAGGTTTCAGGAACTACATTGCTTATGGTGAACTCGGTGTGCGGTTGTGCTGCGGGAGCGGCTAGACCAGGGGTGTTGTACTCTCTAAATGGAGATAAAAAACCAGATAATTTGGTAACTGTTTTTGCGGGGTTTGACCTTGAGGCAGTCGTAGAGGCGAGAAGACATTTAGCTCCATTCCCACCATCATCACCTTGTGTGGCTTTGTTCAAAGACGGCGAATTGGTGCATATGATAGAAAGACACCACATAGAGGGTAATCCTGCGGAAGCTATTGCTGCTAATCTACAAGCGGCGTACGAAGAGTACTGCTAGAGAAAAAGTAAATTAAATAAAAAAGAGCTATACTAAAAAGTGTAGCTCTTTTTTGTTTAATAATATTTTAATTGAAATAATTACTATTCTTTCCAATCTACCACTGCACGGATGAATGCCTCCGCGTTTTCTACAGGGATATTAGGTAAGATGCCATGTCCTAGATTTACAATGTAGCGGTCTTTACCAAATCGGCGTATCATATTATTTACCATTTTTTTGATGGTTTCTGGAGTAGAATGTAAACGTGCAGGGTCAAAGTTCCCTTGAAGTGTCATCGTATGATTGGTGTAAGTTCTTGCCAATTCGGGAGTGATGGTCCAATCTACTCCCAAAGCAGAGGCTTTAGAGAGCGTCATTTCCTCCAATGCAAACCAGCATCCTTTACCAAATACTACCACATGGGTTAAAGGACTAAGTGCCTCTACAATCTGCTGAATATACTGCCACGAAAATTCCTGATAATCTTCTGGAGAAAGCATACCACCCCAAGAATCAAATATTTGAACGGCAGATACGCCCTTCTCTACCTTTCTTTTAAGATAAGCAATGGTGGTATCCGTAATTTTTTGTAACAGCAAATGTGCCGCCTCGGGTTGTTGGAAACAGAAAGATTTAGCCACATCAAAGGCTTTGCTGCCTTTGCCTTCTACACAGTAGCAAAGTATCGTCCAAGGGCTTCCTGCAAAGCCTATAAGCGGAATTTCATTATCTAGTTTTTGTAGTGTAAGCTCTATGGAATCAAAAACATAGCCCAGAAGCTCATTAACATCAGGTATCTCTATAGCTTCTACTTGTTCCTTAGTTCTTATAGGCGTTTCTAGCCAAGGTCCTACACTTTCTTTCATTTGGAAATCTAAGCCCATCGCTTGAGGCACTACCAAAATATCCGAGAACAAAATAGCGGCATCTAGCGGAAATCTCTTAATAGGCATTAAAGTAATGTCCGACGCTAATTCTGGCGTTTGGCATCTAGTGAAGAAATCATACTTATCTCTCAAGGCACGAAATTCAGGTAAAAATCTTCCCGCTTGTCGCATCATCCACACAGGAGGTCTTTCTACCGATTCTCCACGCAAGGCTTTTAGATATAAATCGTTCTTTATCATCATATTTTTATTCATTTTTTAAGTTGGTTAGACTACCGATTTTATTAAACTAAGCAAATCGTTGAGGTTTTGCTTGGTACTAATTATAGGCTTCTGTGAAGTATGTTTTTCCACTTCCAAAGCGGTAGTGTTTCCTATACAAAAGACCATTTCATCGGTTATAGAATTATTTTTTACAAAGCTACGAACTCCACTTGGACTAAAAAAAACTAAAGCATTATATTTTTTGTTAAGGGTAGGGTACAGCAGTTCAGTTTCGTAAACTATTTTCTTTATATAGTTCGCATTGTGATTAGTGATGCGTTTTTCTAAAGTATCCAGTGCAAGGTTGCCACAAAAGTGAACAAAATCAGAATTATCCCATTGTTGTTGAAGTATAAACGAGGCTAATTCTTCGGCATTCTTAGCTGTATGTAGAGTTTTGATGCCTTTTTCTGCAAGTTTGCTTTCAGTTTTACTACCTACACAAATCACAGATGAAAAAGAGGTATCAAAACCGTTTTTAAAAAAGCCTTCCACCCCATTGGCACTAGTGAATATAGGCGTTTTATTATGCAGACTAATCTTTTCGGTATTGATGAATTTAATTCTAATAAAATCTTTGGTATCAACCTCTAGTCCTTCGTTTAAAAGGAGTTGGCGTTTTTCAGGATTGATTTCCTTGGTCAAGAGAATAGAATTAGCCATTAAAAAAGAGTTTAAAGTTCTTTTTTAATTTGGTCCATTATGGCTTTACCTCCATTGGCGAGGAGTTTATCGGCGAGTTCATTACCGAAGTTTCCTCCTTGTTTCCACGCAAAAGTTTTGTTAAGTTCAAGGCATTCTTTTCCGTTCAATGAGCATAATCTCCCTTGGAACTTAATTTCTTCCTCATTAAATTCTGCAAAAGCTCCGATTGGTGCCGTACAACCGCCTTCTAATCTGTTTAGAAATTGGCGTTCTATTTCCACGCATACTTGGGTCTGATGGTGGTTGATGGTTTTCACAATTTCGTTGATTTCGGTATTATCAGTGTGTCCTGCTACGGTAACCACCCCTTGCGAAGGAGCCGAAATCATAAAAGGTAAATGCTCATACGGAATATCTAATGCCATTCTCTTAAGACCGGCTAAAGAAAACAGCGTTGCATCTGCGATGCCATCTTCTAATTTTTGTAATCGGGTTTGTACGTTACCTCTAATATCCGAAAATTCAGTATTTGGAAATTGTTTCAACCAAAAGGCTCTTCTACGAAGGCTGCTAGTTGCTATTTTGAGTTCTTCTAGCGACTTGTCTTTAGCGTTGCTACTTCTTACTAATACATCTTGCGGATAGTCTCTTTCTAAGTAGGCTATCAGCTCTATATTTTGAGGTAGTTGTGTAGGGACATCTTTAAGAGAATGTACAGCTATATCTATTTGTTTATTGAGTAGAGCAATGTCTAAATCTTTTGTGAAAACTCCTGTAATGCCTAAAGAATAAAGCGGTTGAGTTAAATTTTTATCACCAGACGAAACGATAGGTACAATTTCGGTAGCATAGTTTTTTTGTTCCAAAGCTGCTGCTACTTCTTTAGCTTGCCATAAAGCTAAAGGTGAATTTCGGGTGCCTATTTTAATGGTGTTTTTCATTAAACTCATCTATTGGTTGTTGTACAAAAATATCGTTCATTAGCTTAGAGATTTCCTCTGCTTTCATAGGATTATCTATGATGAACTTTGCAAATCTGTTAGTGATTTTTTGGATAATTTTATTGCTTAGCTCCATATCCTCTATACCTATGTATTTGTGTTTGCGGTAGAAATGGTGCATTTCGTTTTCTTCTATTTTCTTTAAAGAAGATTTAAAATGAAGGATATTAGGGGTATATTTTCTTTTCTTTTCCCACTCTAAAAACTCTTTTCCCATTTCCTTGATAATCCTTTCCGCTTTAGGGATTTCTTTTCTTCTGATTTCTATGGTTTCCTGTATTTTTTCAGAAAGTTTATCCACATCTATCAGCTCCACCAAAGGAAGCTCCTCTACGGATTTATCTACATTATGAGGGATAGCAAGGTCTATGACTAGCATTTCTTTACCTTCTGGTAAATCCTCTTTGTTAATAATAGGCTTAGACGCTCCAGTAGCTACAATTAGAATGTCTGTGTTAGAAATTTCTTCTTTGATGTTAGAGAAATCGGTGTATGGGATTCCAAATTTATCAGCTACTATTTTAGCATTTTCTAGAGTTCGGTTAGCTATTTTAACCTTTGGGCGGTAGAGGTGTTTCATAAGATTTTCTACCGTATTTTGTCCAATTTCGCCTATCCCTAAAAGTAGAATATTTTTATCTTGAAGTTGCGTTTTATGGTTGAGAATATAATGCACCGCAGCGTAAGAAACCGAAGCCGCACCATTGCTAATACCTGTCTGATTTTTAATCTTTTTTGAAATTTGAATGGCATAGTTAATGGCTCTCTCCATATAGGAGTTGGTAGTTCTTTTGTAAGTTTTAAATCTAGAGTAAGCCTTTTTAATTTGGGAAATGATTTCAAAATCGCCTAGTATTTGGCTTTCTAAACCTGCTGCCACACGAAAAAGATGATTGAGGGCATCTTCTGCTTTTTTGACCTCGCAATATTTTATAAATTCTACTAAATCTACGCCTACAATATCACAAAAAAGCTGTGCTACAAACATATAGTTATGGGTAGTGGTGTAGATTTCTGTTCTATTACAGGTAGAAACTACAAAAGCATCACCCATATTTCTTTGATGAATTTTATTGACAAAATCTTGTATGTGTTCATCAAAAAAAGCAAATCTACCACGAGTTTCCGTATCAGCCTTTTCGAAGCTAATACTAAGCACTGTGAAGTGTGCAGTCTTATATGGGTTATTGTGGGAGTGCATAAGTTTATAAGATTGCAAATTTACAGTTTTTTTCTGGTTTAGTGAAAATTTAAAGTAAGGCAGAGAAACTAAATTTTTTCGTTTAAGTTATTTAGAATGAATCTTAATTAAGGTCGTTCTTTAGAATTTCTGAGGGCTTTCAATTAGCTTGTTTATTGGAGTGAAAGTAAAGTGTGTTTGGCATGTGAAAAAAAAAATATTTATTTTTGTAGCACATTTTAAAATAGTTAGGTTATGGATATAAAGAAGATTATTTTATTTGTTTTAGTAATGCTTGCCACCTTTTCTTGTAAAAGGGGGATTTCTGAGAATGAAGAGCCAGTAAGTGATAAAGACGAAAGATTAACTTTTGTATTAACTCCTGTAGGTAACATTTCTAACCTCCAAGTTGGAGACCGTATGCTGGTTTCCTTTAAAATTGAAGATTCCGATACATTGGGAGTAAGGTATGTATTGAGACCCAAGACAGAAAATAAAGTTTTTCATCAAAGAATAAATGAGGATTTTTCTTTGTATGTTAAAAATAAAAAGGAGCCTGTAAAGGGATGGCCGTTTAGAGGAGGACTTACTAAGGTAGACCAGATATCTATAAAATCGAGTGAATTGAATGGGCAGTTTTATATAGAGGTGTTAGAGCCTGGAAATTTTCAGCATGAGTATATATTGGAGAAGTTTAAGAATGATAAAAAGGTTTCTTCAGAGAGTAGGGATTTATTGTTCAGTGCGGTTAAGATATATGCGGAAACTTATAGCGTACAAATTAGAGATCCAGGTCTATTTCAGCGTTCTAAGCACAGAAGATTTTACAAATTTGTTATAGATGATGGTAACGAACGCTACGATGAATATTTAACTACTGGGAATAGTAAGTCTCATACTTATCAGGTTAATTATGCGGGAAGTTGGCATAGTGAGGGTGATGGGAGTTTTTCTGCTCATACTAAAAAAGATTTTAGAGCTTTTGAAGACAGGGAGAAAAAAGCACCTGATGTGCCAGCAGCTACTATTACAGAAATAAAAATACAACAAAAACATAATGATGGATCTATAAACAATATTATATACAAAGATATTCCTGTAGTTCAGAAATAATAAAGTGTAATTTAAAATAAATTTGAAATGAAAAAAGTTAGATTTTTAAGTTTAGGTTTAGTGTTATTTTCTTTATTGTCTTGTAGAGAAGAAGGAAATGTGTCTACATCAAAATCTATTAATGATTTAGAAACGGTAAAATTTTTAGATCAGTCTCCAAAGGTTTTATCTTCTACAAAAACGGGTTATACTAGATATAATCCATCCACTAGTTCTACAGAGTTTGAATATTTAAATGTAGTGGAAAAAACACATACTTTGTCTCCGTTATCCTTTGTAGATGCTAAGAATACAGATGTTATTTATCCTGGTAGCATCTTAAGAGGAGCTAGTTTTGTACAGGGTAGCTATGATCCGCTAGTTCCTAAGGTGGATTTTAACGATGTTAAAATATCTATCTCCTTAAGAGGTAAAGATTTGCCTGTGAAGGAAGTTTGTAAGCCTATTTTAAGTGAGGTAAGAAATGTAACTAATACATTACTAGCGAAATATAAAAATGAGATTGATTATTCTTTTGTGCCAGCTTATGTCAGTTATCAGGCTGATAAAGTGAACACTTCTAGTAGTTTTAATAAGTCGTTTAATTTACATGCAAACGCTAATGTTTTAGGAGGGGTTGTTTCTGCTAAATTTAACTATCAAGATAGTTATAACAGCTCCAATAGCAAAAATTATGTTATGGTAAAACTACACCAAAACTTTTATAGTGTTTCTATAGATCCTAAGCATTATTCAGAGTGGTTTAAAGGAGAGGTGGATGCTAAGGAATATGGTACTCATGAGCCTGTCTATGTAAGCAATGTAGATTATGGGAGGGTTGCTTATTTGTTGATAGAGACAAGTCAATCAGAAGAAGAAACTAAAAAAATGGTATCAGGAGCTGTTAACTTCGCTTTTGGTAAAGTGTCGGGAGGTGTAGAATCCTCATACAATCAATCTTTTAGAAAGTTGTTCTCGGAATCAAAGATAAGAGTTTTAATAGCAGGAGGGCCAGCGAAGTTGGCGGGGCAAGTAGATACTTATGATAGTTTTATTGAATTTATTAAGACACCAGACATAGATGCTTTAATTTCTTCAGCTGCTCCTATATCTTACAAAATCAGAAGACTAAAGGATAATACAGAAGTGGAGGTTAAAACAATTCTTACTGAAAAAGAATTACAGTATAAAAAAGATTAGAGTAGTTTATTATTTTTTTAATGGGGAGTGTTTTTACACTCCCCATTTTTGGCTATTATAACCTTCTTTTAAACTCATCTAACCTTGTTTCTGAAGCTATTTGGTTTTTCTCTATTTTTTCTTGGGCATAGACTTTAAATTCGGTTTCGTTTTTCTCTAGTAAGAAATCATAAGGTCCAACTCCCGAGATAAGTTTCACTAAAACAGGGGAAATTTCTAGACAAATAAATAATCCCATAATAAACATTGCCGCAACAGCAATGATGGGAGAATTTTCTCCTAGTTCATCTAATGCTTGAAGCCTCGCAACAAAACCATTAAATCTGTTTTCTGAATCTTCGGTTTTAAGGCGTTCATTTTCCACATTAGAATAGACTTTTGATATTTCTTTATCCAAATATTCTAAGCGAGGAGCGACTTGTTTTTGGTAATTTTCTAAGTCTAATCGGCGTTGTTCTTTGAGTTCCGATTTTCTTTTAGCGTTAGGTCCAAAGCCTTCTTTTCCGCTGGTAAGGGCGGAAGATTTCCCAAGCACCTCTTTCTCTAACTCCACAGATGCCGAATCGTAGGCTTTCTGATAGGTTAATATTTTTTCTTGAATTTGTTTTTTCTCGGTTTCAAAAGGCGAACTTTGGGTTAAAATTCTGCTTTGCATTTCTTGTTGAAGCTCTTTCTTATTCCTTTGAATAATGGTGTTGAGCTGTTTATTGATTTCTTTTTCAAATATCTTTAATTCCAAAGGTTTAGAGATGATGATACCTAAGAAAGTTGCTAATATCAATCTTGGAATTGCCATTAGAATTTGTTGCCACCAAGAACTTGTCTTTTTTATAGAAGATACAATGTATCGGTCAAGATTGAATATCATTAAGCCCCAAATTAAAGCAAATATGAGGGAAATGTAGAAGTTATCAAAAATGGTATAGATGGCATATCCAGCCGATAATGTGGCAAAAACTGCTGTAAAAAAGACGATGCCTCCTATTCCAGAAAATTTATTCCATTCGCTAGGCGTTTTTTTCAAAATATGAATGTTAGCACCACTACAAATAAGTAGAAAATATTGCAATCCATTTATTTTATGGTTTGTAGATAGCGGTTTTTGAAGCTTTGTTTTCATTTTTTATTGATGAACTTTTGCAATAAGTATTCAAAATCTGTGCTATGTTACAATTAATTATGTTTGAAATAAAGTGATAGTAAAAAAAGAAAAACCTCAGAAGCATATGCTGTTGAGGTTTTCTGTAAAAAAATATTTGATTTTTAATGTTTATGGTACCGTAACGCCTTTTTTATCATATAATTTTAAGAACATTTTGGAAATACGCATTAGTACCGCCTGTATATCTCTACTTTGTAGATAAACGCTGGTTTGGAGAATACCTTGTTTAGTACTAGGTTTGTTTTTGTTGATGATTTCTATTTGTTCCTCTAATTTCTCGTTGATGTGGGCTCTTACAGCATTTCTCATTTTTTTAATTTCATCTAGACTTTCGCTTTCGGGTTGTTCTAGCGAGACTAAAATATGATTGAAAAACTGATTCATTTTTGTTTCTAGAATATCAAGTTCTTTCATAAACTCAACATCGGTAAGTTGATGTAGATTTTTAACATAAAAAAGACATTCGTTGCTTAGCGATTTGGTAGATTGTGTAAGGTCTTGAATAAAATCACTGCTAAGGAGCAAGACTTCGGAAGTGTCATGGTCTCCAGAAGTAAGTCCTTTAATATATTTTATGCTTTTAGATTTTAATTTGTTGCCGTGTTCTTCTAAATCAAGTACCCTTTTGTGTGCCTTTTCAAGTTTTATTACATCACCTTGTCTAAGCCCATTAATAGCGTCGTCATAACTTTGAGCAATTTCGGAAATTACGGCACTTACTAGAGAGCGATATTTTTCTACTAAATTAAGGTCTTCTTGGTCTAGTATGCTGAACTTATCTTCAGCTGTTTTATTTTTTTTCTCTTTTTTGCTGAATGATATTTGAGAAGCTATAATAAAAGTAAATACTAAAGCTACTAATATATATGTACCTATTTCTCCACCTTTATAAAGAATAAAAGCAAATAAGGCAGATACTGTGAATGCAATAAATGCGGTGATAAACCAACCACCAATTACAGACAACACACCGGCAACTCTATAAACTGCTGACTCTCTCCCCCAAGCTTTATCTGCCAAAGAGGAGCCCATAGCCACCATAAAAGATACATAGGTAGTGGATAGTGGTAGTTTCATAGAAGTGGCCCAAGCAATAAGTATAGAAGCAACTATAAGGTTGGTGGCAGCTCTTACCAAATCAAAAGCAGGAGATTCTTGCACAACAGTGGCTTCTTCTATTTTACTTTTTTCAAAGCTTTTGTTGTAGCGTTTTGCAATAGAAGTAGGGATAATAACACTGAAAATATTACCCAAAACTAGAGACGAATTAACGATACTTCTTGAAATGGCATTGGGTTTAAACCGTTCATCGCCTTCGTCTTGTCTGCCTAAATTAACTTCCGTTTCTGTAACCTTCTTAGCTTTGGCACTTAGCCATATAGTAAGCCCCATAACTATCCCTGCAATAATGAGCATATAGTTAGGTACAATAACATCGTTACTTGCTAGATAATCTTGGTAAAGTTCGTTGGCGGGGATTCCTGTTTCTTTCCAGTGATTAAAGGCCAAAAAACCTGTGATAGGAACCCCTATAAAATTCACTAAATCATTTCCAGCGAAAGCCATAGCAAGAGAAAAAGTACCAGCTAAAACTACTATTTTGAGAGGGTTTATTTTATATTGTTTTTGTAGTATGAATAAGATAGTGGTAGCTACTAAAAATATAGTTCCCAGTATAGCCCAAGTATGATTATTTATGAAATCTCTAGATTCTGAACTAATGATAGTGGTGCCTTTAAGCCCTTTTATGAGAAGAAAATAGACAATGGAAGTAATCCCAGCTCCCGAATACAAAGCTCCATACTTCTCTAATTTAGTTTCGTATTGGAAGGTAAATAATAGTCTGCATAAGTATTGTATAATCACACCCGCAGTAAAGGCAATCAGTATGGATAGAAATATACCTGAAACAATATTAGAGGTACTTTCAAAGTTGATGTATTTTCCTATTTCGCTTATTTTATCATCTTTTGCCATGGAAAACAAAATACCACTAATTAAGGCTGCTCCCAATAATTCAAATACAATGGAAACAGTGGTAGAGGTAGGAAGTCCTAGGCTATTAAATATATCTAGAAGTATAATGTCAGTCAGCATAACTGCTAGAAAGATGATAAGGATAATATCAAAAGTAAAGTGTTGAGGATAAAATATACCTTTCCGAGCAATCTCCATGATACCGCTAGAGAACACGGAGCCTAAAATTACACCAATGATAGCTGTAATAATAATGATTTTATAAGGAGCTGCTTTAGAACCGATAGCAGAGTTAAGAAAATTAACAGCATCATTACTTACACCTACAATTAAATCTGCAATGGCTAGTACAAAAAGTAGAATAATAACAAAAATAAAATACTCCATTTTCTTTTGCTTTTATGGGCAATTCTAAGAATTTTTTTGGAATTTATATTTAATGTTAATTAAATTTAATATAACAAAAAACGCTTCCTAAAACGGAAGCGTAATCTGTCACATCTATCTAAGTAAATGTGTATGCTTGTTTGTAAACTTGGTTAAAGATTATTAGTGGTGGCTAGTATGTGTTTCTACAACATCACCTAGAGGTCTTTTGTAAATTACCTCAACACCCTCTTGCTCATAAAGCTTTTTATATCTCACTTCTTCAGGGTCAAAAGGCTTAGTTTTTCCGAAATATTCTAATAGACCTTCTGTAAGCCATAGAGGCACAATGTAAGTTGCGAACATCATGATACACCAAAACCCCGCCATCATCATGGTGAAGAAATAAATAGTCCAAAGGAACTGATAAAACGGCCAAAATGCTGATAACATCATTGTCTTAAATATTTTAGGCAAAATTAACATAAATTTCTCTTTCCACAAAAGAAATCTATGCTAATTTTTAATTTATACTCATTTTAATTTAGTGTGCAATGCTTGAGAAAAAATCGTTACCCTTATCATCGGTGATGATAAATGCAGGGAAGTTTTCTATTTCTATTTTTCTCACAGCTTCCATACCTAACTCAGGGAAATCTACCACTTCTACAGATTTAATATTCTCTTTGGCAAGTATTGCTGCAGGACCGCCAATAGAGCCTAGATAGAATCCGCCGTATTTAGCACAAGCATCGGTTACCTCTTTACTTCTATTACCTTTAGCCAGCATAATCATACTTCCGCCATGTTTTTGGAATTCGTCCACATAAGGGTCCATTCTTCCTGCAGTTGTTGGTCCGAAACTTCCTGATGGCATTCCCTCTGGAGTTTTAGCTGGTCCAGCGTAGTATATAGGATGATTTTTAAAGTACTCAGGCATTGGCTGACCTGAATCTAAAAGCTCTTTTATTTTAGCATGTGCTATATCTCTAGCAACAATGAGAGTACCTTTAAGTTTTAACCTCGTTTTGATAGGATATTTAGAAAGCTCAGCTAGGATTTCATTCATTGGACGGTTAAGGTCAATTTCTACTGGAGCTTCTAGATGAGGTGGTGTTTCTGGTAAGAATTTTTTTGGATTTTCTTCCAATTGTTCCAAAAAGATACCATCTTTAGTGATTTTCCCTTTTATGTTTCGGTCTGCAGAACAAGATACCCCCATGCCTACAGGGCAACTTGCTGCGTGGCGAGGTAAACGGATTACTCTTACATCATGCGTAAGGTATTTTCCACCAAATTGTGCCCCAATAGCACTTTTCTGACAAATTTCTTGTACTTTCTTTTCCCATTCTAAATCTCTAAAGGCTTGTCCACCCATATTGCCTACTGTTGGGAGATTGTCATAATAACCTGCACTAGCTTTCTTTACAGCAGCTAAGTTGGCTTCTGCTGAAGTTCCACCAATAACAAGAGCTAAATGGTACGGCGGACAGGCAGCAGTTCCTAAATCCATTATTTTTTCCTTAACGAAAGCTTCTAAATTTTTCTCATTAAGTAGCGATTTAGTTTTTTGATAAAGGAAAGTCTTGTTGGCAGAACCGCCTCCTTTTGCTAAGAATAAGAAATGATATTCGCTGCCCTTGTTAGCATAAATATCTATTTGTGCAGGAAGGTTAGAACCAGAGTTCTTCTCCTCAAACATTGTTAGAGGTACAATCTGAGAATATCTTAAATTTTTAGATTGATAGGTGTTGTAAATCCCTTTGCTTATCCATTCAGCGTCATTTACGCCAGTGTAAACATTTTCTCCCTTTTTTGCAACGCATATTGCTGTACCTGTATCTTGGCAAGACGGTAATGCGCCTTCCGCAGCAACAGCCGCATTTTGAAGGAGATTGTACGCTACAAAGCGGTCGTTATCGGTAGCTTCGGGGTCATCAATAATGTTTTTTAATTTTTGTAAATGGGTAGGGCGTAGCATAAAAGAAACATCTGCTAAAGCATTTTCTGCTAAAAGTTCTAGTCCTTTAGGGGCTACGGTTAAAATTTCTCTATCGCCTAATTTCTCCACTTTTACATACTCGGAAGTAAGTTTTTTATAAGGCGTGTCGTCTTTTAGGATAGGGAAAGGTTCTTGGTAATGAAATTCCATTATTATATTTTTTAACTGTTATACAATTTTCCGTAAAAATAAAAATAGCCGTGGTTTTAACGAAAAAATAAGGATATGATTTCTTCCTTTTTTGATGTGAAAAATAGAAATTTATATCAGTTCTAAATAATTATTTTCTTAGACTTTTCGAACTTCTAAAACTCGCTAGTAAGAAATAGGCTACAAAAACAATAGAAAACCTAAGTACAGAAGGTATTGCAATCATAGGATTAAAGAATAGAAATCCTATCCCTAAAAGTAACCCAATACCAATAAACGAAATTCCTAGTTTTTTTGGTAAGCTATAGTCTGGGCGGTCTAGAAAGAACGCCATACCCCATGCTAAACCAAATGCGAAGCCATAATATAATGCTACGGTAGGCTCTTGTCCGTTGACGAACCTGTTGCTTAGAAAACTAATGGTGGTAATTACAATAGCGTATAAAATTGCTTTTTTCATTATATTAAATCATTGAAATTTAATAAAATCTCTCCTTTCTTTTATTAAAAGGAGAGATGTAATTGGTCTTTGATTAAAGATTATTTTTCGGCTACTAGTTGAGCGATGTTTAGTATCACTTTAGTGGCTTTTTCCATACTTTCTAAAGGAACATACTCATAAGGTCCGTGGAAGTTGAGCCCTCCCGCAAAAATATTAGGACATGGCAACCCCATATAAGAAAGCTGAGCACCGTCTGTGCCACCTCTTATCGCTTTTATTTTTGGCTCTATATTAGCTATTTTCATTGCTTCTTCTGCAAAGTCTATAATGTGCATTTTTCCTTCAAACTGTTGCTTCATGTTGCGGTATTGCTCTTTAATTTCTATTTCTGCCACGCCTTCTCCATATTGAGCATTAAATTCTTTAACCTTTTCTAGCATAAATGACTTTCTAGCTTCAAACTTCTCTGCATCGTGGTCTCTAATAATATATTGTAGCTTAGCTTCAGAAACATCAGCATTTACTTCTAGTAAGTGATAAAAACCTTCAAAACCTCTGGTGGTAGAAGGCGTTTCGTTAGACGGAAGTCGATTTATGAAATCTGCAGCTAAAAGTCCAGCGTTTACCATTTTACCATAAGAATATCCTGGGTGAACGCTTAAACCGTGTATTTTAACAACGGCTCCAGCGGCGTTAAAGTTTTCATATTCTAATTCGCCTACTTCGCCGCCGTCCATTGTATATGCCCATTCGGCTCCAAATTTTTCTACATTGAATTTGTGGGCTCCTCGTCCAATCTCTTCATCAGGGTTAAAGCCTACGGATATTCTACCGTGCTTAATTTCAGGGTGAGCTATAAGGTACTCGGCTGCCGTTACGATTTCTGCAATACCAGCCTTGTCGTCCGCAGAAAGTAGGGTAGTACCGTCTGTAGTGATGAGGGTTTGACCAATATAATCTTTAAGACTCTCAAATTTAGAAGAAGAAAGAGTAAAGCCTGTTTCTTGGTTTAGTACTAAATCTCCGCCGTCGTAGTTTTTCCATATTTGAGGATTAACACCTTTACCATTAAAGTCTGGTGTGGAATCATAGTGTGCAATAAATCCTACTTGAGGTACTTCTTTATTTTCTAAATTAGAAGGGATAAAGCCAAATACATAACCGTGCTCATCAATGGAAACATCTTCTAATCCTAGCTCTTTAAGCTCGTTGAAGAGTAGATTTGCCATATCCCACTGTTGTGGTGTAGATGGGGTGGTTTCGCTTTCAGGGTCGCTAGTAGAGTATATTTTAACATAGGTTAAAAATCTTGCGAGTAGTTTATCTTTCCATTCTTGGGTAAAATCTATGTTTATCATTTTGTATATATTTTCTACAAATTTAGGATTTTAAAATAAAGTAGGAGTTGTACTTGTTAGGTTTTAGAAAAAAGGTTAAATTGTTTTTAATGTTAAATGTTTGTGTGTCAATTGATTTTGGTTTTTATGGCTTTTAAAAAGTTTTTGTTATATTTGAAACCAAAGTTTATAAAACATTAACCAATGTTCCTAACAGAATGTCCACGAGATGCCATGCAAGGTTGGAGTGAGTTTATTCCAACAGATACAAAAATCAATTACCTTAATAGTTTAATGGAGGTAGGATTTGATGTGTTGGATTGTGGTAGTTTTGTTTCTCCTAAAGCCATTCCACAAATGGCAGACTCTGGGGAAGTGTTGGATAATATAGATAAATCTTTATCAGATACTAAACTCTCCGTTATTGTAGCCAATATAAGAGGAGCAGAGAAAGCACTTTCTCATTCTAATGTGGATATTTTAGGATTTCCTTTTTCTATATCCGAAACCTTTCAGTTTAGAAATACCAATAAAGACCAAGAAGAAGCGTTTAATCAGGTAAAAACCATTTTAGAAATGGTAAAGTCTGAGAATAAAACGCTTAATCTTTACTTTTCTATGGCATTCGGAAATCCATACGGAGAAGATTGGAAATGGGAAGATGTTGCCTTTTGGGCAAAACGATTTTCGGAAATAGGAGTTAAAAATATATTACTTTCGGATACTACAGGTGTCGCCACTGCGGAAAGCATCACACTTTTATTTGATAAAATTCCTGCTAATCATCCTGATATTAGTTTTGGTGCTCATTTTCATAACAGGTACGAAGATTCTTATATTAAACTAAAAGCAGCGTACGATAAAGGTTGCAGACGATTTGATTCGGCTATAAAAGGGATAGGCGGTTGCCCAATGGCTAAAGATGACCTTGTGGGAAATATGCCTACGGAACAGCTTTTCAACTTTATGAATTTAGAGAAAATAGAGATTAAACAAAATATACTCCATTTTGAATCTGCTTGGAATATTGCTAAATCTATTTTCCATTTTTAAATATCAATTCTTTTTCATTAAATAGAATTTGATTTTACCTCAAAATTAAAATTAAAAAAGTTATTTTTGCAGGTATATTCTAAATATTATGGCTAAGCAAGAAGACGATTTTAAGAAAGTGGTATCCCACGCTAAAGAATATGGGTTTATCTTTCCATCTAGTGAAATATACGACGGGCTATCTGCTGTTTATGATTATGGACAAAATGGTGCCGAACTAAAAAATAATATTAAGCAATATTGGTGGAAAGCCATGACTCAGCTTAATGAAAACATCGTTGGGTTAGACTCTGCTATCCTAATGCACCCTACTACATGGAAGGCTTCTGGGCATGTGGACGCCTTCAACGACCCTTTGATAGATAACAAAGATTCCAAGAAAAGATTTAGAGCCGATGTGCTTATAGAAGACTATTGTGCAAAACTAGAAGACAAGGCTCAGAAAGAAATAGCAAAAGCTCAAAAAAGATTTGGTGCTGATTTTGACGAAGAACAATTTGTAAATACCAACCCTAGAGTTCTAGAGTATAGAGAAAGGCAGAAAAGTATTCTTACTAGAATGGCTAAATCTCTTGATAATAATGATTTAGCTGATGTAAAAGCTCTTATAGAAGAACTAGAAATTGCTGACCCTGATACTGGCTCTAAAAACTGGACAGAAGTAAGACAGTTTAACCTAATGTTTGGGACTAAACTAGGTGCTTCCGCGGAAAACGCTATGGAGCTTTACCTAAGACCAGAAACAGCACAAGGCATTTTTGTGAATTTTTCTAATGTACAGAAAACTTCTAGACATAAACTCCCTTTTGGGATTGCTCAAATAGGAAAGGCGTTCAGAAATGAAATTGTAGCGAGGCAATTCATTTTCCGTATGAGAGAGTTTGAACAAATGGAAATGCAATTTTTTGTAGCTCCAGGGACAGAATTATCATTCTATGAAGAATGGAAACAAAAACGACTTAATTGGCATTTGGCACTTGGGTTAGGTACAGAAAATTATAAGTTCCACGACCACGAAAAACTAGCTCATTATGCTAATGCAGCAGCGGATATAGAGTTTAAATTCCCATTCGGATTTAAAGAGCTAGAAGGTATCCACTCAAGAACAGACTTTGACCTTTCTGCACACGAGAAATTCTCTGGTAGAAAGTTACAATATTTTGACCCAGAAAGAGGCGAAAGCTATGTGCCTTATGTGGTAGAAACTTCTGTAGGATTAGACAGAATGTTCCTAGCGGTATTCTCTAGCTCTCTTAAGGAGGAGGCTTTAGAAGATGGCTCTACAAGAACGGTATTGTCTTTACCTCCAGCTTTAGCTCCTGTAAAAGCGGCTATTTTACCATTGGTGAAAAAAGACGGATTACCAGAATTTGCAGAAAAAATCTTCAACGAATTAAAGTACGATTTTAATGTCATATTTGAAGAAAAAGATAGTATTGGTAAGCGTTACAGAAGACAAGATGCAATAGGTACGCCTTTCTGTATTACTATAGACCACGACTCGCTTAATGACAACACCGTAACTCTTAGAGAAAGAGATACAATGAAACAAGAAAGAGTATCTGTGGAAGACCTGAGAAAAATTATAGATGATAAAGTAAACTTTAGAACACTTTTATCTAAAATTTAAAATAAATAATTTTTATAGAGAAGCCTTGCCTAAATAATTTGGCAAGGCTTTTTTGTTGTAAACTTAATTCACTACCTTTGAACTTTAATTTAATCTAAATTAGTTAAAATGCTAGACATTAAATATATAAGAAGTCAATTTCCTATTTTATCTCAAAAAGTTAATGGTAAAGATTTAGTTTATTTAGATAACGGAGCATCTTCGCAAAAGCCTATTTCTGTTTTACAGGTTTGGGAAAATTACTACAAAGAAATCAATGCCAATGTGCACAGAGGTATACATACTTTGAGCCAATTGGCAACCGAAGCTATGGAAGACGCTCGTAAAAAAGTTCAAACTTTCATCAATGCTGAGCACGATTATGAGGTGATTTTCACGAGAGGAACTACGGAATCTATCAACTTGGTCGCTTATGCCCTTACGCCTCATATTAAACAAGGTGATGAAATCATTATTTCTTATCTAGAACATCATTCTAACATTGTGCCTTGGCAGATGTTGTGTCAAAGAACAGGAGCAATACTAAAGGTAATTCCTATAGATGAAAATGGCATACTGCAAATAGAAGTTTTAGACGAATGGCTTTCTGAAAAAACAAAATTAGTATCGGTAAATCAAGTATCCAATGCCTTGGGAGTTATCAACCCAATAGAGGAAATTATAGCAAAAACGAGACGATTATCAGATGCTTTAATATTGATAGACGGAGCACAATCAGTACCACATTTCAAAATAGATGTTCAAAAATTAGACTGTGATTTTTTTGTATTTTCGGGACACAAGATGTACGCTCCTATGGGAACAGGTGTCCTTTATGGCAAAGAAAAAGCTCTTAACTTTCTAGCTCCATTTCACGGCGGCGGTGAGATGATAGCCACTTGTTCTTTTGAAGAAACCACCTATGCTGAACTTCCATTTAAGTTTGAAGCGGGAACGCCTAATGTAGGAGGCAATATTGCACTAGGAGCAGCCGTGGATTTTATGACGACAATAGGTCATGACGATATACAAAATCACGAAAACCAACTGATGCAATACGCTCAAAACCAACTGAAACAAATGGAAGGTGTGCATATTTATGCAGAAAAAGCCCCTAGAGTTGGTGCTATTTCTTTCAATCTTGATGGCGTGGGTATAGCTTCTGATGTAGGTATGATTTTGGATAAAATGGGCATAGCCGTAAGAACGGGACACCATTGTACGCAGCCTATCATGAAGTTTTTTGATATAGCTGGTACAGTAAGAGCTAGTTTTGCGGTTTATAATACCTTAGAGGAAATAGATATTTTTATAGAAGGATTGAAAAAAGCACAAAAGATGTTGCGTTAATTTAATAGATGTGGCGAAATCCGCTTCGCTCCTTTCGCCACATCGGCTCGGCGGCTTACACCGCCTGATGGGCTCGTCGCTTCGCGAACTTCGCACATCAAGCGGCTTTGCAAAATTTCCTCTTGGAAGCAGAGCTTCCAGAGGAAACTTCGCAAAGCCGCCGAGCCGTTGGTGGCAAGGCTAAAAGACACAGCAAATGGAAATCAGTAAAGACGTAAAAAATCAACTTGACAAATATTTTGGAAATTATACTACCACACAAATTTCAGGTGGTTCAACAAATGCTGAATTGTTCAGGGTTACGACAGATGAATCAAAGAGTTTTATTCTCAAAAAACAAATTTATATTAACCATAATGTAAGCCTCAAATACGATTATCAAAATTATTTATGGCTTGACGGAAAAATTCCAGTTCCTAAGATTATTTTTTATGAACAATTAAGCGACTTTGAATTGTTATGTATGACGGAACTGCAAGGAAAAACTCTTGAATATTATTTTGATAAAATAGAAACTGAAGAAATTATTAAGCAATATGCAATATCATTGAAAAAACTTCATTCTTTGAAAATCGACAATACTGCGTTGGTTCAACACCTTGACTTGAAAATTTCAAAAGCAAGATTTAATTTAGATAGTGGGTTAATTGATTTTACAGACTTACAACCCGAAAATCAAACTTACAGCCCCGAAGAACTATTTGTGAAATTATTAAGCATAAAGCCATCAGACTATGAATTAGTGTTTACACACGGAGATTACTGTTTTGACAACTTAATTTTTGACAATCATAACTTAAGTGGTTTTATAGACATTGGCAATGGAGGTATAGCAGATAAATATCAAGATATTGCACTTGCTGTTAGAAACATACGAGATAATTTTAGACCAGAAATGGTTGACATATTTTACAAGGTATATGGACTTGATAAGCCAAACAAAAATAAAATAGAGTTTTATATATTATTAGACGAGTTCTTTTGAAAGAAGCCCAGCCACCAACATCGTATTGGCAATAGTGGGGCTGATAGTTATAAATTCAACATTTGTGCTTCTATCGGGCATTAGTGCAAATGTTGGGCTGACGTTTTTCAAATGCCCCACCATCGCCAATACGTAACCGTTAGCTGACATTTTGAACAAACTCATGAAAATGAATACATTAAAACTGATAATAATTTCATTTACGTTTTTAATAATCAATTCATGTGCTACGGTACATGATAATAACCTAAAAAATCAAATAGAAAAAATCATCTCATCCAAAAAAGGTGATTTTGGCATCTCAATTATTGACGAAAATAACAACATCATCGAAATTAATGGAAATAAATCTTACCCTTTACTGAGCACTTTCAAATTTCCAATTGCTTTGACAACACTACACAAAGTTGAAAATGGTGAACTATCAATGCAACAACAAATCTTCATAAAAAAAGAAGAATTGCTGGAAAATACTTGGAGTCCATTTAAAGAAAAATACCCAAACGGAAACATTTCAATTTCATTAGAAGAAGCACTCAATTGGATGATTGTTTACAGCGATAACAATATGACTGATATTCTACTCCGTTTAATAGGAGGAACAAACGCCGTAGAAAAATTTATTGATGATGAAAACTTTGTCATTAAGAACAATGAAGATGAAATGCACAAAGACTGGAATTCTCAATTTATTAACAAATCAACCCCAAATTCATTCACGAAACTTTTAAAGAACTTTTCAGAAGGAAAAATATTAAACTCTGAAAATACGAAATGGCTATATGAATCTATGGTTAATAGCAAAACAGGTGTGAAACGATTAAAAGGCAAACTACCTAATGTTAAAATTGCACAGAGAGCTGGCACTTCTTTCACAAATGATGATGGAATTACAGGTGCAATAAACAATGTAGGCATAATACAACTTCCTAATAATCAAAAGATTTATATAACTGTATTCATACACAATACTTCGGAAGAATTCAAAAAGGGTGAGGAAATAATAGCTGATATTGCTAAAACAGCTTATGAATTTTACACAAAAGAATAAAAACGTCAGCTAACATAGTATTTGCAAAAGGCGGAGAGCGGTGTTGAATTGAAAAGCAAACATTTATTCCGCATATGCTTTTCAATTCAACAATTTTGAGTAATTTAGTTTCATTGAAAAAGCATCTGCTTCGGCTGGTCGATATTGAACTATTCGTTCAATTTAGCCCGCCCTTCGCAAATACTTTTTCCGTTAGCGGCAATCGTATCAAAACGCACGGCTGAAAAGAAATTTTTTGAATATGAGCATTAACAAAGCCCAAATTCTAAAAAACATTCGAATTACAGTGCATTAACACATACAGAATAACAACAGTTGATAAAACAATAAAATGAAAAACGGATTTAAAGTAATTGGAATTTCCACTCGGACAACAAACAAAGACAACAAATCAAAGGAAGATTTGGGAAAACTTTGGGGGCAATTCTATGCGGAAAACATTTTTGAGAAGATACCGAATAAAGTATCAGATGAAATATTTTCAATTTATACTGATTACAAAAGCAACTACACCGAGGAATATACTACGATTATAGGTGTTCCTGTTTCAACACTAAATGAAATCCCTAACGGATTAGTCGGTCGGGAATTTGAAGCCGAGAATTTTCAAAAATTCGTAGCAAAAGGCGAAATGCCGAACGCTGTTATCAATACTTGGATAGACATTTGGAATAGAGACGAAGAACTCAATAGAAAATATACGTATGACTTTGAAGTATATGGGGAAAACAGCCAAAAAGGTCAAGATTCGGAAGTGGAGATTTATATCGCAACAAAATAAGGAAAAACACCTGCCGCTAACATAGTATTTGCAAAAGGCGGGGTTAAGTGTAAGTTGAAAGATTTGGTAAATTTATCCGCATCTGCTTTTCCGTATTACTTTTTTTCTTAAATTAGCAATACGGAAAAAGCATCCGCTTCGGTTGTGCTGAATTGAACTTATCGTCCAATTCAAACCCGCCCTTCGCAAATACTTTTTCCGTTACCAGCTATACACTCCAAGCATTTCGCTAAGGATTTGAAACGATTTAAAATGCTCTAAATTGTGAATAATAAGAAACTGAATTCAGACCCAGCCGAGCAGTGCGTGTTATGGGTCTAAATTCATTTTCTACAATGGACGACTTAAAAGCATATTTTGAATGAGCCGACTCTTAAAAAATGTTGGAGAGTACAGTTGGTAACTCGTAATGCTCGACTAAATGTTGGACTTTTAAAACCTAAAAAAAGAGGAAAAATCCCAAAGGAAAGGAACTCAAACTGACGAAAAGCGGAAAAACGAATGGATTTCGGAACTGAAAACTGAAAAAGAATAACTAAAAAACTGTGGAACTGACTAAAGGCTGAAAAACTAAACGGTCAAATTGTGGATTTGAACGCTGAAAAGTGAAAAACGTGCGGACTAAAAACTATGCGGAAAAGACACCACGCAGAAAAAAATAGTACAGCTGGTAACAAGGTATTGCCGCAAGCGGGGGATATTTGCATTTTAGAAAAATTTGTTTACCTTTGAAGTATGGTATTTCAGTTGAAGTTGGGTGCTGAGAAGCCCCGCCTTCGGCAATACCCGACCGTTAGCTGGCATTTTAAACAAACTCATGAAAATGAATACATTAAAACTGATAATAATTTCATTTACGTTTCTAATAATCAATTCATGTGCTACGGTACATGATAATAACCTAAAG
>JAFELW010000001.1:0-558472 GCA_037861325.1 Riemerella anatipestifer | reverse complement strand
TTTGCAAAAAAGCGGGAGAGGTTTTATTTGGACATAATGTAATTTTTATTACCTTTGTGTAGTTGGGGGAAGGTTAGTGGTATTTTAGTCCGCTTCTTCGCAAAGCCCCACCATTAGTGGCAATGGCAGAACAACCGTACCCCTGAAATTAAACGGCTGAAAAATAACAACCTGACACAGAAAAAAATAATAAAAATCTACCACACAGGATTTTTTTGCAGTACAAAATTCAACCTTGCTTCAACACCTTTTTCCTTTTAAAATACAAAGCTACATAAGACAAAACCGCACAAACAAGTCCAATCCAAATCATAGCCCAAATTGCACCCGAACATTGGGACAACGTTCCTTCTTCAATAAGCAGAATTCGGAATGCCTGTAAGAAATGTGTAAGCGGAATCACGTTTGCAACAGCCACAACCCAATCGGGCATTTGCGAAAGCGGCCACGTAAATCCACTCAAAATAAAACTCGGAGTGGCTATTACCATCAATATTTCGGTTGCTTTGAGCTGACTCGGAATCAATATGCTTACCAATATCCCGATAAAACATACCGACAACACGAAAATTCCCGCTACAAAGGTCAAAGCACCTAGATTTTCATAAAACGGAATCCTGAACCAAAACGTAAACAGATAATACAAGATCCAAATACCGAAGCTCATTATCAGATACGGAATTATCTTAATTGCCATTATTTTGAGTAGGGATTTGTTTTCCGAAACCAAAGTTCTGAACGTTCCGTTTTCGTATTCCGAGGCAAACGACAAAGCCAAGCCTAACAGCAAAACCTGTTGCAAAACCGTAGCCAAAATGCCGGGCCACAAAAAGTACATATAGTTCGTGCTTCGGTTGTATTTTTTGATAAACGTGGTTTTGAACGGCTCATATTGCGACATTGCCACACTTTCAGGCATTCCTTGTTTTTTAAGAGCTTCAATCTGAACTCCCGCTTTAAGTGTTCCTAAACAAATCTGAATGGCAGTCGAAGCATAATTGGCTGTTAAAACATTCGAAGTATTTACAATGGTAAGCACTTCGGGATACTTTTTGGTCATAACCTGCTTTTCAAAATCTTTCGGAATAATCACAACTGCAGGAATGTTATCGTTTTCCGCTACAATTTTAGCTAAATCGTTCTGGTCATAACGGATAAAAGCCACGTTCAGAACCTCATTATCCTGCATCATTTCAATAGCTTTTCGGCTCATCTGACTTTGGTCTTCATCAACCACCACAACAGGCAAATCGGTAACTTTTCCTTTCTGGTAAACAAAGCCCAAAAGTATTCCGTACATAATCGGAGCCCCAATAAAAAGCAACCGAAGCACACTGTTATCCCAAAACAAACGGAATTCCCTTTTTATAAGCGAAAAAAAGTTTTTCATTTGATTTTTATTTTAACAGTTCTAAAGTAACCGTAGTTTTCGTAAACAAATCTTTGGTCTGACTGATATCAACCGGACTGATTTTTATCTCAAAAAGACTCTCCTGAATTTCGTAATCGGGATAAGCCGTTGCAATATTTGCATAAGCTCCCAAAGCCTTAACCGAAATTACTTTTCCCTTAACCTGACTTTTGTTATAGACTATATTGACAGTTACTTCCTGTCCTTTCTGAACCTTTGAAAGCTGGCTTTCGGGAATCGTAAAACGGAAATAAGTCGATTCCGAAATCGTTCCGCTAATCAAGGTATAACCGGGAAGCGCCAGCTCCCCTACTTTAAGCGTAATGGACTCTACCGTCATATCCTGTGGAGCAATGATATACCGCTCGGAATCCGCAACCGAAACCTCCTGCAAAGCTCCCAAAGCTCTTTCCTGTTGTCCAAAAGCCATTTTTTGCTGTTCGATTCTCGCTCCGTATTTCACGTCCGAAATTTCAGCCTGAACAGCCAGATACTGCGATTGAGCCCCCTGATATTTAGCGAAAGCCTCATCATACATCTGTTGAGAAACCAACGAATCTTTAAGCATATTTGACAATCGGTTAATGGATTTTTGAGCCAGTTCGTACTGTTCTTTCAATGCTTTTTGTTTGGCTTCTAGCTGTTTGAGCTGATTGTCCGTAGCTCCTTTCAAAGTCATATCATATTGGGCTTTTGCCGACTGAACCGCTCCTTTAGCCTGACTTTTTTTGGCATCGACTTCAGGAATGTCCAAAATAGCAAGCGTATCGCCTTTCCTTACAAAATCTCCTTCCTGAATACGGATTTCAATGATTTTTCCCGGAATTTTCGATACGATTCCGATTTGCTCCCTTTCGATTTTTCCCTGAATAACCTCGGCTTTCGGCTTACCACAACCGACAGCGGAAATCACTACAACTAATAATAAATATATCTTTTTCATCACTTTTAATAAGTTAGTTTAAAATAGTTTTGGTTAATTCTCCTGTTACGGAAAGTGTTTCTAAAGCGGACAGCCTTTGCTCTACTAAAATCTGAATTTTATTGGCTGATGCTTTAAACAAATCGTTCTCCGCTTCCAATCTTTCGGAAATGTTGATAAGCCCTTCCTGATATTGCCTTACAGCCATATTCAGATTGTTTGAAGCTACTTTTTCATGTTCCAGACCAATTTGGTATTTCTTATTCTGAACCCTGTAATCCGCCAGGTTATTTTCCAAAAGCAAAGCAAATTTCTCTTTCGCATCATCTAATTGATTTTGCACCTGTTCCGCATTTATCTTGGCTTCGTGGATTTTGTGCTTACGTTCAAATCCGCTGAAAATCTCCCACTTCATCGAAAGTCCTACCATCCAATTCGGACTCAACGTAAGTTCATTCATTCTTCCGTAAAGTCGGGAATTTACCATTGGAATTTCAGGTGTAATCATCGTAGCGTCAAAAAGGCTCGCATAAGTAACACCTCCGAATGCTCCCAAAACAGGAAGATAGCTCCCTTTTTCTTTCTTGACCATATAATCGGAAGCCTTCTTGAATGATTCCAAGGCTTTTAGCTCTTGTTTGTTTTCAACCGATAAATCTTCCGAAATCACATAAGGAACAAGTAAATATTCTACTTCTTTGATTTGGTTTTCGGAATATCCCGTGAGGTAATTTATTTTTTGGTAAAGGACTTTTCGTTTTCCTTCCATTTCTATCTTTTTGGATTGTAATTCGAGATTTGCCAATTTGATTTTGTCCCTGTCATACGGAATGGCAAGTCCTTCTTCGATAGCCCTTTCTACTCTTTTGGCTTCGGTAGCCAATCGTTTTTCGCTGTCAATCAGCAATTTTTCGACTTCGTTCAACAAGTGTACTTGGTCAAAGGAATGAATCACTTCTTTAATTAAACTTTCTTTTTCAGCCTCGGAAAGATAAGCCGTTCCGATTCGTTTTTGCTCCAAAGCCTTTGCTCCGTTTTCAATCTGAAAACCACTAAACAAAACCGTTTTTGCCATCAGGCTACCCATCAATAAGTTTCCGTAACTGTCAAACGATTGCTTTCCGTCAAAAACCGGCTGATTGATAACCGGAATGTTTCCTGTCGGTAAATCGAGCGTTATTTTCGTATCGAAATACATATAATTTGCCGAACCTTCTACTTTCGGAATGTATTTGTTCCAAACACTTTTCTTTTCCGTACTGATTTTTTCCACTTCCAAATCTTTGTTTCGGATAGAAGCGTTTTTGTCGATTGCTTTCTGAATTGCTTCCTGCAAAGACGGGCTCACATCAATTTGAGCCTTTCCTTCAAAAGCCAAAAGGCAGGCAAGTATAGGCAGTAATTTTTTAATTCTCATTTTACCTCTAAATTTTGATATATTTTATGAAACACTTCTTTTACTGTCACTATATTTTCTACACTGATTCCTTTTATGGATTCTTCGACGGTAGCATTGACAAGATTCATAACTTTTTCCTGTATTTGCTTTCCTTTTTTTGTCAGAAAAATCAAATTAGACCTTCTGTCATTTACATCGGGTTTCCGGTCGACCAAACCGTCTTTTTCCATATTGTCAATCAAACGGGTTACGCTTGGTCTGTCCCGAAAGCTCTTATCTGCCAAATACTGTTGCGAGCAACCGTCATTTTCCCACAAAACAGCCAAAATAGACCATTGTTCCTTGGTTAATTCTGCTCCGTTCTGTCTGAAATTCTTATTCAAAACACGATTAAATGCCTGTGGTGTCCTGCCCGTAAGCAGATTGTAAAAATCCTGATATTCTAAAATTGATTGCATAACCAACTGTTGTTTATGCAACAAAAGTATAACAAATTTTTCAAACAAGACTGTTTTTTGAAAAAATTAACTTTTGGAGAAAAAGCAAAAGTTTTTTTAGTCTTTTGATTTACAGATAAATGAATCAAACAAAGAGTAAACAAACAGCCACAGCCACTAACAAGGGTTTTGCAAGAGAGCGGGTTAAGTGCTAAATTCAACTTTTGTGCTTCTATTCCGCAAAAACCATTTTTTATTTGTTTGAAAAGTGTAAATTAGCAAATAAAAAAATGGTTTTGCTACGTTGGTGCTAAATTGAAAGTTTGTGCTTTCTAATCCTCTCCCTCGCAAAGCCCCGAACCGTTATCTGCTATCTCACTAAAGAAAATATGTAAAAAATTGAAATTAAGATATTTAAAGGGTGTAAAAACTAACTAAAATACAAAACTTTTTTCGTTCTTAACTTTAGAAGTAAATTGAAAAATAAAAAATTATGAGAAAAATTTTATTTTCTGTGGCAACAATTTTTGCTGCAAGTTTCGCATTCGGACAAATTACGCTTGAACATTCTTTTGTATCACAGGACGTAATTCAGTATTCAGATGAAACAAGTTTAAAGTATGTAACATTTAATGGAACACAGGTAATAATATACAATGCAGATTATTCTGTTTTTAAGACATTTACGGTTACAATTCCACCAAATTATTCAAGAGCATTCATTACACCTTTTAACGATTTTTCTTTTAATGTTTCCAAACATGTTTTCAATACTGACGACAAATTAGAGTTTTTTATTTTTTTTGCCGGTGAATATGGTAAGGCAGGAAATGTAATTATTTACAATGAAGACGGAAATATCATCAAAAACTTTAATGATAATTATACACATGAGTTGATTGAAATTTTTCACGACAATACTACTAATACAAATAAATTGAAAATGGGAAAATATTCAGTCGGAGAAGGCTTTTTAACTTTTGACATTTACTCGTTACCAACATCTGTTCTTACAACTAAAGAAATCCAAACGAAAAACAAACTTTCAGGATTTCCTATTCCCACAAATAAAATTTTTAATGTTATAAATCCACAAAATGGAGCAAGTAAAATTGAGATTTTTGATACAAGCGGAAAATTAATGATCAATAAAGGTTTTGGAAATTCAGAAAGCAAAATTTCTATAGACGTGGAAAATTTACCGAAAGGGATTTATATTTACAAAATTGGTGATTTGAGTTCAAAGTTTATAAAGAACTAAAAAGAGACAGCAGATAACATAGTATTTGCAAAAGGCGGGGTTAATGCATGGTTGAAAATTTGGGAATATTTATCCGCTTCTGCTTTTCCGTATTACTTTTTTTCTTAGTTTAGCAATACGGAAAAAGCATTCGCTTCGGTTGTACTGAATTGAACTTATCGTCCAATTCAAACCCGCCCTTCGCAAATACTTTTTCCGTTAGGCGATATTATTAAAAGCAGAAAATGAGAAGTATAGCAGAATTACCCAGTTATAAAAGACAAATTTGCATCTTTGCGAGTGAAAAAACAAAAGAGGAACTAAAAGTATTGGATTGGAAGAGTATTGGTTTTGATTTATTATTTCAAAATATTTTTCCTTTTGCTTTTGCTTATAGATTATGGAAGGAAAAAAGAATTTTGAGAGATTCTTATTATAAAGATGTTCCTTTTCCAATTTTTGATATTGAAGTAGCAAGAGAACTATTTAGATTTCCACCCTCACATCCAAGAGACGGATTATCTTATGCTACCTCAGAAATAGAAAGTGACTTGTATGTTCCAATTTCATCTTTTCACAAATATATGTACGAGTCAAAAATGTCAGCATTTACAGAATTATGTGCAACATTAGGCGCTAAAACTTGTAAGATTGTTTATGCCGAAGAAAACGGGAAAGATGTCACTGTAAATTTTACAGGCAAAAACATCCCAACTTCTGCGGGAGTTCTTAATTCTGAATTAAATTCTAATATAAACAGAAGAAATACTCAAAATGCAGATATTTTTTTCAGTTTTCCAAACAATAAAAATATTAGCAGATATGAGACTGTTTGGATGAATGGAGAGCCTACTTGGAACGCTTTACAAAAAATGAGATTAGAAAATGATGTTGACAAATATACTGCAGATTTTAACTATACTGATGATATGGGTATAACTGCCAAAATAGCAAATAACTTAAATGGAATTGGAATAGATATTGGCGGAAAATTTGAGGAATTTAAAAAAATAAGATATAAGTTTGAAGTGGAATTTTGGCCTAAGAAATAACATCGCCTAACATAGTATTTGCAAAAGGCGGGGTTAATTGTTTTTTTAGAAAATTTTGTTTATCTTTGAAGTATGGTATTTTGGTTGAAGTTAAGTGCTGATAAGCCCCGCCTTCGGCAATACCCGACCGTTACCTGCAATATCAAAAAAAATGCGCATAAACACACTCTTCTTAATTATAATCACAGTTCTATTCGTTGGTTGTAAAACAAATACGGTTTCAAACACAAGAATAAGCGACGAAATTGATTTTTCCTTTACCAATAAAACTGAAATAATAAAAACCGAGAAAAATCGAAAATCTAAAGACATTTCATTAGGTTATTTTTGGGGAGTCGATGAAAATATTTATCCAATGTTTGAAAAATATTCATTCCAAGACCCTAAATCCTATGAAAGACCAAAAAACGAATTTCTACTGAAAGTGGATTATTTTTTCACAAAAAGCGAAGAACTGAAATGTAAACTTTACGAATGGAATATTAATTATGATTCTAAAAATCAAAGTAAAAGTTTACAGAAAAAATTTGGTGAAATTAAAGAGTTTGTTACTACAAAGATAGGGAAGCCAAGCTTTGAAAATTATGAAGACCTATCCACTTCTACCGAACAAACTGTTAGAGATGATGTAAAATGGACTTCTGAAAATTTAGGAGCATATTTATTTAGGTTTAAAGGAAAAGGTGGTTTTGACCAAATAAGACTTTCCATTTATGAAAAATAAGATACTGCAGGTAACATAGTATTTGCAAAAGGCGGGTTTAAGGTGTTGAATTGAAAAGCAGAAATATTTATCCGCATATGCTTTTCAATTCAACTATTTTGAGTAATTTAGTTTCATTGAAAAAGTATTTGCGAAGGGCGGGCTAAATTGAACCTATAGTTCAATTCAGTCCAACCGTAGCAGATGCTTTTTCCGTTATGTGCCATTTTGCCGAGTCACCGTATAACAGACAAACTGAATCAATAAGAAAATAAATTTGCATATTATATGCTCACTTATTATATTTGTACTTATAATTTCGTCAGACAAAATATTTTAGTATGTGGATAACAGAAGTAAGTCGTAAAACGACAGCAACAAAAGAACAAATTTGGGAACTTTGGGCAGATGTTCCTAATTGGAATGTTTGGGATGCAGAAGTTGAAACCTCTGAACTATTTGGAGAATTTCAGGTAGGGACAAAAGGAATTTTGAAACCAGCAGATGGACCAAAAACAAAATTTGAAATGACTGAATGCACTAAATTCAAATCATTTACAGACAGAAGTTTTTTACCACTTTGCAAAATGGACTTTATCCATACTATGACAGAAACCAAAGACGGACTTGAAATTACACATAAAGTTGTAATGACAGGTTTTATGACTTTTTTGTTTTCAAAAATAATTGGTAGTAAAATTAAAAGAGGACTTCCTATTGCCGTTGAAAAACTAATAGAACTTGCAGAAAAAAACTAAACACAAAATGGCAAAAACAGATTTTATTTTTGAAAAAACCGAAGAAAGCACAGGTTTTTTATTATGGCAAGTAACAAACTTGTGGCAACGTGAAATCAAAAAAGCATTAGAGAAATATGAACTAACACATTCTCAATTTGTATTACTTGCAAGTATTCATTGGCTGACATTGGACAAACAAAATGTAACACAAATTTTATTATCCAATCATACTAAAATTGACCCAATGACAACTTCAACTGTTTTAAGAACTTTGCAAACAAAAGGACTTATCAAACGACAAGAACACGAAACAGACACAAGAGCCAAAACAGTTGGACTAACAGAAATTGGACTAAAAAATATTAAACAAGCGATCAAAACAGTTGAAGAATTTGACAAACAATTTTTCGGCTCACTTGACAAGGCAACAACAGACTTTAATAACAAACTAACGATACTACTTGACAATAAAAACGGCACATAACAAGGTATTGCCGCAAGCGGGGGTGGTTTGCTTTTCCGAAACTTTTGTTTATCTTTGAAGTATGGTATTTTAGTTGAAGTTAGGTGCTAATAAGTCCCGCCTTCGGCAATACCCTGACCGTTAGCTCTCATTTTTCATAAACACGTGTTGATATTTTGAAATAAACACGTATTTTTGCTAAAAAGAAATTAAGATGAATACAAAATTAACTTTAACAATAGAAAAAGAGATTATTGAAGTAGCAAAAGAATACGCAAAAGGTAAAGGACAAAGTCTTTCTGAGATGGTAGAAAATTACTTTAAGTTTGTAACTGTAAAAAGAGTTGATATGAAAGAAAAAGAACTTTCTCCCAAGGTAAAAAAACTTAGAGGAATTATAAAGACTGATAAAAACTTTGATTACAAACAAATTCTAACAGAAGAACTTTCGAAAAAATATGGACTATAAACTTTTTGTAGACTCAGATGTAGTCATTGATTTCTTTACGGACAGAGAGCCTTATGTTAACCCTGCGAGTGAACTTTTTGAACTTAATGAACAAGGGAAAGTAAAACTGTTTTTGTCGGCTGTAAGCATCAATAATATTTACTATATAGCTAGAAAGTTTTTAGGTCATAAAAAGACGCTTGAAGTAATTGAATTGTTAACAGAGATGACAGAAATTGTTGGAACAACGAAAAAGGAAATAATACAAGCGTTAAGTAATGACTTTACAGATTATGAGGATTCTATTCAATACTCTTCAGCCTTAACCATTAAAGATTTGGATGCAATTATCACGCGGAATGTAAAAGACTATAAAAATTCATCGATTGCTGTTATGACACCATTAAACTTTCTGAAAATGAAAGAAAAAAACGAGAGCTAACAAGGTATTGCCGCAAGCGGGGTTAATTGTTTTTTTAGAAAATTTTGTTTACTTTTGAAGAGTGGTATTTTAGTTGAAGTTAGGTGCAAAGAAGCCCCGCCTTCGGCAATACCCGGACCGTCCGTCCGTCCGTTGTGGTGCATTAAAAATGACATATGAAAAGTAAAACGACAGCAGCAATATTAGCATTCTTTTTGGGTGGGCTCGGAGTTCACAGGTTCTACCTTAGACAACCAATACTTGGCATAGTTTATTTGTTATTTTCTTGGACTTTTATTCCTATGTTTGTCGGACTAATTGACTTCATAGTGTTACTGTCATATTCTGACCAAAAATTTAATTCAAAGTACAATAAGACAAATCAAAAGAAGAGACATTCCCAACTCGTATCAAATTCTAACAAAGGCAAAGCGAATACCGATAATTTAGTAAATGTAACAAGTCGGAAAGTCGGCAGTAACACAACTGAAATGACAATCGACTTTAACGAAGAAAACTTAGTAGCACTTTTTAAAGAGCAACAAAAACAACGAGAAGCTGAAATAAGAAATTTCAATTACGTGCCAATGCAGATTCAACGTCAAGGTCTTCAACTTCTTGAAAGTATTAACATACTAAACACTACAAAAAATCTTGACACTTTAATTGGACGATATGACTTCGTTTCAAAAATGTATGATGATTTCAGAAAAGCCTCACACAACAAAAGATATATTTCTGATATACAAGTGGCAATCGACCAATACAAATCAATATACTATGACAGAATTTTAAAAGACTATGAACTTCAACTTTTAGTTCAACCAGACCATGATAAATTAACCGATTACTACTCTAATTGCCTTTTTAACTGTTTCAACGGATTTTATAAAGAACAATTAGAGCAGCTTGAAAACCTTAAAAGAGATGATGCAAAGCAGAGAAGAAAAGAAAAGATTGTTAAAATTGCAGATATGACCATTTCAGAGTTTGACAAAAACGGCTCAGACAACGACCGATTTAAGCCTATGTTAAACTCACTTAGAGAAATCATTGATAATTTGGGTTCTCGTGAAAGGAAGCCTCTTGCCGAAACAAAAGAGTTAAACAACCCTATTGTAATAAATCCTAAAAGCGCATTTGAACTCACTTTATACAACGCAAATCAAAAAGAAATTAAGAAGGTGATTCAAATCTTGAGAGATGATAACACTTGGAATAAGGAAAAGGATTTACTCCCTTTATTTACCGCTCACAATATAAAGTGCAAAGAGATTGAAGATTACATTTCAGAGTATAAGCCACAGTATCACAAATTCATTGAACAGGCAAAGGCAAAATCGGACGAATACAAATCAGCTTCCGAAATGGACAGGTTGGATATTGAAAATGAATTCAAAGAAGAAGCAATCAATAATCTTTACGAAAGAGCAGCTTGTGAACTTGATATACTTTTTGAAGGAAGTGAAATTCCTGAAACCATTGACGATGAGTTAATTAAAGAATATGGTTTCGAGACCATTTCTAAATATATCAGCTTTAGTTATCGTAAAGACAAGATTATAAGCCATTGCGAAAGAAAAGAATTTGAAGATTTACTAAAAGCAGATTTAGCTGTTTCAGGCAGCGACCTCTCCAATGAAGAAGTATTGTTTTCTCAAACTTTAAAAACGCTCAATAAGATTGCTGAAAAAGAAGAAGGACATTTTAAGAGAAAGCAAAAAGCTGTTGACTATTTGAAAGAAAATCCCAAACTATTGGACAATATTGGTAAATATGTTTCGACACGTTCAATGTTTAAACTCAAACCTTTACCCGAGAAGTTTAAGAATATTGATTTAGAAAGCCTTTCTGCTTCATGGTCATATGTCAAAGAGTACATAAGACTATTGACAAATACTTACAGAGATTCAGAACGCTGTACAGAAGATATAAAAGGGGACAAATCTTGGATTAAAGGATTTAGAGTTGAGAAACGCGAAGATTTTGTTCCTGACTTCATATGCCAACGAGCCCAAAAAGAATGTGGTAAAAAATACAGTAAAAACCGACCTCCCAAACTTCCCTTTCATGTGGGTTGTAACTGTAACTTGAGAACAGAAATATAAAAAATATTATGCCAATAATGGCTATACAATATGGACGAAAGTGCTAATACAAAAGTAATTTCATCAAATAAACTAACAAACTAAACGGAAAGTGAAATGCCTTGAAATCATGCCTTCGGCAATACCTAAACCGTTGTGATGCATTTGAGAAAAATTGTGCTTAAAGAGAGAATTTAACGAATTGAAATATTGAATGAGCCAAAAAAATAATTACTAAATGGAGGAATAACAAAATGGAATATCTTGAAAATTTCAAAATAATCGGAATAGAAACAGAAACTACAAACGAAAATGGAAAATCTGCGGAGGATTTAGGAAGACTTTGGGAGCAATTTTATTCCGAAAATATTCCTAGCAAAATTTCAAATAATGAAAGTGACGAAGTCTATTCAATTTACACTGACTACGACTGATTTCAATGGAAAATATAAAACAATAATCGGGCAAAAAGTAAGTTCGTTGTACCGAATTCCCAATGGACTAATTGGACGTGAATTTAAAGGAGGAAAATATCAAAAGTTTATAGCGAAAGGGGAAATGCCCAATGCGATAATGGAAAAGTGGCAGGAGATTTGGGAAGAAGATAAAGAACTGAAACGAAAATACACAGTGGATTTTGAAGTATATGGAAAAAATCCCAAAAAGGAACAGATTCAGAGGTGGAAATTTATATTGCAGTAGAATAAAAACGTACCACAACAAGGTATTGCCGCAAGCGGGGGGGTAATTGCTTTTTAGAGAATTTTGTTTATCTTTGAGGTGTGGTATTTTTAGTTGAAGTTGGGTGCTAATAAGCCCCGCCTCGGCAATACCCCGACCGTTGTCTGCAATGTTATAAAATCGCTATAAAACAAAACGAATAAGAGTTTTAATACTATTGTTATTTCAATTTTTTATACTCACTAACGCCCAAAATATTCAAGGAAAAATTGTATCTAATGAATATAAAATGCCAATTCCTTACGCAAAAATTGGTTTAGAAGACGAAGAAATTGGAACATTTGCGGATGAAAATGGATTTTTCAACATAGATTTAACTAAAGTAGGCCGAAAAAAAATATTAAAATTGAAGTTTCGGGATATCAAATATTCAGAACTTCTGTAGAAAATTTTGTGAAACTAAATTCACAAAATATAATGTTAAAGGAAAGAATTAGGGAAATAGAAGAAGTTGTTATCCTACCAAAAAAATTTCATAACAAAATTTTAGGATACAAAATAAATTCCAAAAAAATTCACTTTGACTATTTACCTAAAAGTTACCGCTTAAAGAAGGGGAATTATACGCAGGAGGATTTGGATAAACCCTTAGACGAAATTGCAGTTCCAATAGAAACAAAGAAAAGGGCGAAAATTTTAAGTTTGAGTATTAATATTTCAAAGTTTGAGGTTAATAAACCAATACCTGCAAGATTTAACATTTATAAAGAAAAAGACGGAAAGCCCGACCAACTAATAAATGTAGATGATATAATTGTTGAATTAAAACCTGAAAAAGTAAATAACGGAACTTTTTCTGTTGATGTTTCTGATAAAGAAATTTGGGTGAAAGGAAAATATTTTGTGAGTTTTCAACCGCTAAATAAAGATTTTGAAGGGGACTTTTTTGTGAGTTCAGGATTTTTAGGAAAAGGATATTACAGAAGTTATTTATCAAAATGGATAAAAATTCCAATTTCAGGACGTGTTGGAATATATGCAAATGCGAAAGTTGAAAAATAAAAAACACTGCAGCCAATATAGTATTTGCAAAAGGCGGAGTTTAAAGAATGGTAGAAAAGTTAGTGATATTTCATCACAAAATGCTTTTCATTCCCACAATTTTGTTTAATTTAGTGGCGTTGGAAAAGTATTTGTATGGTTGAACTGAAATGAACCTGGGGTTTAATTCAGCTCCACCTTTCGCAAATGCCTGCCCCTTGGCTATAATTGTAAAAAATAAGATATGAATATATTTATAAAAATTATTTTTATACTATCTTCTGTAACAATCTATTCTCAAAAAATAGGAATAGTAAGTAATGTTAACCCAACTATGGGATATGTTTTTTTGAAAGGTGCATTTAAAGTTGTTCCTGTTTATCAAGAAAATTTACATTTTAATATTTTAAATTTTTTAGAAGAGTATTTAAAAAAAGAAAACTATTCGTATGAGTTTAGTGATAGTTTTGATTTCTCAAAATTAGAAGACTTAAACTTAAAATACATTAATAAAAAAGAAATTAAATATATTAATGAATATTGTGAGAAGTATGGATATGACAAAATATTAATACTACGAAAAAACACAAATAATACAAATTATCATGGTGGATATATGTATGGTATAAATGATTTGAACAGTAATTTCGGAATAGCAGCACTATCATCGTCAAAAAAAAGAGCATTCTTATTCACTAATTTTTTATTTTATACTTTTCACAAAGGAGATAATGATTTCAAGAATATTTTCGGTTATGTTTTTACAAATCATAAATTTGAAGAAAGTATATATGATGAAAATATGAAGTTGGTTAACCAAAGTACTATATTGTATTTTTTGTCAGAATACAAAAATATAATTACTAATGATTTTGATAAATTTTTAAAATAACTACGGCTAACATAGGTATTTGCAAAAGGCAGAGTTTAGGGAATAATAGGGGATTTAGTAGTGTTTAATCACAAAATACTTTTTATCTCCACAATTTTGTTTAATTTAGTGGTATTGAGATTCTGTTGAACTTTGATTCATTTCTGTTTAACCGAAACAAACACTCAGTCGTTAGCTATAATTTCCGAAAGAGATATACTATAACAAAAATTAATAAATGTATAGAATAAAAAGAACGAACTCAAACGATTTAGATTTTCAAAAATTAGTTGTTGAGCTAGATAAAGATTTGAAAATTAGAGATGGTGAGGGACATTCCTTTTTTGCTCAATTCAATAAAATTTCATTGATAAAATATGTAGTAGTTGTTTATGAAAATGAAACGGCTGTTGGTTGTGGTGCAATCAAAGAATATGAAAAAGACACAATGGAAATAAAAAGAATGTTTGTTTCACCTGATTTTAGAGGAAAAGGAATAGCTTCTATTGTTTTGAATGAATTGGAAGTTTGGGCAAAAGAATTAGGGGGCAACAGGTGTATATTAGAAACAGGTATAAAACAGCCAGAAGCGATAAGATTATATCAGAAAAATGATTATAAAATAATTCAGAATTATGGGCAATATGCAGATATTGAAGACAGTATATGTTTCGAAAAAACTATAAGTAATATTGATTTTACAAATCAATAATGACACACAAGCAAAAAGGACAATTAACAGTCACAACAGAACGGATAAAGCATTTAAGAAGTTTTTAAAAAGAAAATTGAAATTTTGGAAAGCTGAAAGACAAATGTGATGACGATTTATAGTTATGGTTAACAGGGGTTTACGTAAGTGGGTTGCCAACTATAGTAAGACTCCAACCATTGTATACAAACATAGAGCCTTGTTGATAAATAAAATTTATAAAACGTTCGATCTTAAAAACGTGGGAAAATTAAATTATTAGTTTAACGTTGGGATAATTGTTAGGAGAAATGAGTGGCTAAATTGCATATGTAATTACAAAAGATACAGTTAAAGTTTTGGAAAACTATTTCATAAAAAATTGTGATAAAATGGATTGTGATAAATGCTGTAAACTTTGGTTAGACAGATGAAGTTTAGATGGACGAAAGTTTGAGTAGTATTGTGGTTTTGAAAAGGTAAATAATGAAATAATTTATGGCAAGAGTATATTACCATGAAGAAAAATTAAGTGGGCGAAGTTTTGAAAATGAAATAATTAATATACAATTGTTTGATTTCATTTTTAGCAATACTAATACTTGCAAGTTTGAAATTAAATCTGTTTCAAGTAGCTCGTTTTTTGGTTTATTAAAATCAACAAAAGAAACTTTTAAAACTGTGCTAATTTCACGAGATGGAATTAATTACAAAACAACAGAAGGAAGTTTCTATTTGCCAAAAGCAATAATTTTTTACGATAATGATGACTTTAGTTTTCCGTCTGAATTTTATTTTATTGCAAAATTGAGAGATGAAATAGAAATACGGAAATGTAATGGGGGGAAAGATGTAAAATGGTTTCAAATTCCTGATTTGCATAAAGAAGTTTCTGATAGTAAAGTAGTTAAAAAGATTGAAAATACTATTTTAGAAGTTAGAAAACTTGTTGAAACTACACATAACAAGCAAATTGATATTAATAAAGAAAAAAGGAAAGAAGAAGAAGCAAAAAAAATAGAAGAAAACCGCCCTTTCTTGAATGAAGTTCAAAAAAACGCCTATAAAGAGTTGGTAGAGTTGTGCATCAACTCAAATCCTAAAAAGAATGATGTTATTACATTTATAGAGAAACTTAAAAATTATGACAACGACAGTGGGTATTGCACAACACAGGATTATATAACAGATTTTTTATATAACAATAATATTTCGTTTATTTTGAGATTAGATTGGAAGGCTGGTATTGAAGATTTAGAATGGGGTTTAAGCTCGTCTTTAAAAGAAAATTTTAACGTATCAATAGATTTGCCAAAAGAAAGTGACTATGAAGAAAATACATCTGTTTCTTTTGATGATGTTTTTGAAGATTTTGACAAGTTACTAAGGCAAAAAGGATTACAAATGGGATTTATTGATACCCAATCAGATGAATACGTCATTGTGTTACATAAAATAGCGGATAAAAATAAAGTGGAAAAAGTAATTAAAGAAATCGGGTACGACTATTATGAGAAATAAAAGGGATTACTAAACTCAATGATAGTTTTTCGGTTGAACTTTTGTGATAATATTAAGCTTTGTGTTTTCAATTTTCCGTTTGAAAAGCCTCAAATCGTTAATCATAATTTTAAAAGTTACTGCAATAAATTGAAAATATAATTTCATGAAAAAAATCTTTTTGATTATTAGGGTGACTCTAGTATCGTAAATTACTAATGCACAGATTGAGTTGATAAACAATTACAAAATTGAATTTGGATTTCAAGGGGTTTCTGTTGGAACAAAGATTCCTTGTAAGTAGTAAATCTTTAGTAGGGTAGTATTACGGATTTATGATATTTAGATTAAAAAACAGTGAATTTTATCCTGATTTAAGTTTTTCCTTTGGATATATATTAAAAACTACAGATAATATAGTATTTGTAATCTCCTAACAAAACACGCAAGAACTGGAAAATATGAAACATACATTATTATTTACTTTTTTATTATTCAATTTTTTTTTCTGTACAAAAGAACACAAACCAAGTAATAGATAGTATTTTAATTTATAAGGAGAAAATAAGAGGAGAAACGACAGCAAATATTGTGGTCAAGACATAATGAATTATTTACTAATAAAAAAAGAATACAAAAACTAAATGAAAATGATTTATCAGAATTTACTAAAAGTATCAATTCCATAAAATCAAAAAAACTATGGCCACAAAAATATGGTGGTGAATGTTATTTTTTAATGATTTATGAGAATGGAATTAAAAATAGTTATGTAATTGGTTTAGAGAAAGAGTATTTAATTGTTGATAATTTTTCAAAAATGAGAAGACGGTTAATTCCTAATTATGGAGTACTAACGAAAATATTAGAAAGAAATATTAAATAACATAGTATTAGCAAAAGGAGAAGGGGAATTGATAGAAAGTTTAGTAATATTTGAACGCAAATGCTTTTCGCTTATACGAATTTGTTTTAATTTGGTGCTATTAAAAAGCATTTGCTTAATTTTTAGCTCTTAACCTTTAACGATTGTTTGTAAAATGAAAAATGTTATTAAATTATCTTTATTAAGTTTTATAGTTTTAACTTCTTGTATGTCTACGAAGGTTAGTTCTGAAAATAATTTTGATTATTCAGTTTTAAAACCTGGTTCTTGGTATACTATTGAAAATAAAAACGGTACTAAAATAAGAGCGTTTGAATTAACTAAAGTTACAGAAAGTTCTATTATTGGTAAACAAGAGGAGAAAGAGTTGATTATCGATAAAAATGATGTTAATAAGGTTTTAAAATTGAGTATAGGTAAGACGATTCCTTTAATAATAACTGGAGTTGGTGTTGCTGTATTACTGCCTGCATATATAAAAAACAAACCTGTTGAGTTATAAACAGAATAGTAGTATTTTTGTTAATTATTTTACTGCATTTTTCAGAAAGGTAGTAGTCGTATCTAGACAGAGGTAACCATGATTGGAAAATATTTATTTCAAAAAGTGGATATTTTTAAATCTCTGAATGGATAAACAGAAACAATTGAAAATAGTGATTATAGTAAAAAAACAATTTAAGGATATACATTAACAAAAAAAGCTTCAGTATTCTATGGGATTATAGATGGTATTTGTCAGTTAGTGTGAGAAATAACTACTAGAAACTATACCTTTGATAAAACTAATATGAAGTTTTGGGATGAAAATGAACAGGATCTCTTGTGTTTTATTATTGCATTAAATCATACAAAAAAGGTTTTTGAAGATGTAGTGTAAAATGAGATGGTAAAACAGGTGTAATAAGGTGGCATTTTATGAAAGTAAAATAGAAAAGTAAGATTAATATACTGAGTTAAAATAAACTAATTTATGTGTAAAACAGATAGTTTGTTTTATAGATTTTATTTAAATTTAACCTATTAGAATATAATAAATACTATGAGAAAAATAATTTTAATTGCTATTTTGGGTATTGGAGTTTGTTCTTATGCGCAAAAAAAAGAGTTTGATACAAAGATGATAGGCTGTTATAAAGGCTCAGAAGAAAATCAGCAAATTGGAGGAGTTTCAAAATACTGGGTTTCCTGTCGTTTAGACGGAGGTAAAAGTATTCTTCTGTTTGTTATGATTGATGAAAATGGAAAAGTAAAGCAAACTACAGAAAATGGCAGTTGGTGGACTCAGAATGGTAAATATTATGAACTTCATAACTATGATAATATAACGGATGTATATAATTATAAAGTTCTTGAAAACGGAGATGTACAGTTTAAGTCAATCAAGATAATGGGAAGAGAAGACGATACTTATGAGTTTATTGATTATAAGGTTTCAGATGATTTATAAATAATGTAAAATTTTTATAAAATATGCTTTTATAGGCACAATCTATCTTGTTAAAACTAAATCAATATATTATGATAAAGGTGGTGTTGAAACTCTTTCTGTTAGCAGTATCGTTTCAGTTAGGACTTGCACAAACTAACTTTGATATAGATAAACTAAATCATTATTTTGATGAGCTTGAAAGGAGTAATAAGTTTATGGGGAGTGTGGCTATCTCAGAAAAAGGGAAGATAATTTATTCAAGAACAATTGGCTTTGTTGATGTTGAAAATAAATTAAAAGCAAACGAAAATTCAAAGTATAGAATAGGTTCTATTTCTAAGACGTTTACTGCTGTACTTGTCTTAAAAGCTGTTGAAGAACAAAGGTTAGACTTGAGTCAAACTATCCAGGAGTGGTTTCCGTCGTTAAAAAATGCAGAAAAAATTACTGTAGAAAATTTACTTAGCCATAGAAGTGGAATTCATAATTTTACAGATGATAAAAGCTATTTAACATGGAATACCAAACCTAAAACAGAAAAAGAGATGCTTGATATTATCACAAAAGGAGGGGTTGATTTTGAGCCAGGAACTAAGTCAAAGTATAGCAATTCAAATTATGTTCTTCTAACCTATATTCTTGAAAAGATATATGGAGAGCCTTATTCTGATCTGCTGCAAAAATATATTACTCGGCCTATAGGACTGGTTAATACTAGTATTTTTAGTCCAATAAATCCAGTTAATAATGAATGTAAATCTTATAGTTTTGTAGAGAATTGGAAGGAGGAAAGTGAAACAGATGTGACAATTCCTTTGGGAGCAGGAGCTATAGCGTCGACAGCAAAGGATTTGACGAAATTTGTAGACGCATTATTTACTGGTAAACTATTGAGGAAGAATAGTCTTCTTAAAATGAAAAAAGTGGATGGTAAATACGGATTAGGATTATTTCAAATACCATTTTATGAATATAAAGGTTATGGGCATACAGGAGGGATAGATGGGTTTAGTTCAGTTTTTTCGTACTTTCCTGATAGAAAAATTACTTATGTCCAGGTATCTAATGGAACAAACTATAACAATAATAATATTTCTATTGCTGTGTTGAGTGCTGTTTATAATAAACCATATGAAATCCCTAGCTTTACAAGTTATACCCCAAGTATAGATGAGCTAGACAATTGTATAGGAGTTTATTCATCAATAGCTATTCCAATAAAAATAACTATAACTAGAGAGGGCTCTGTATTGAAGGGGCAGGGTACAGGGCAGCCTTCTTTTCCTTTGGAGGCTATAGAAAAAAATAAATTTAAGTTTGATAAAGCGGGGTTAGAAATGAAATTTAATCATGTAGAAAAGACCATGATCATGACTCAGGGAGGTAAAATGTTTAGATTTACTAAAGAGTAATGTGTGAAATATTGATAATTGTTATATTCAAGTTTAGACTGTTTGAGTATTAAGTAAATGTTTTCGTTTTTCAAGCTCAAGATTTGTTCCTTAAAAAGTATCAAAATAGTCAAAAGTTATAGTGAAGAACAAAGAATACTGATATAAATAGTGGTAGCGGCGATTCATTTTATTATCTCTACCTAGATGTATGTAAAAGAAAAGTGTAACATATTGTGATTTTTTGGATAAATATATCAATGTTTATTTATGAATCACTAAAAGATATAAACTAAAAGAAACAATAATATAATATTTAGTGATGAGTATGTTTTATGAGAAGCTATGGTTTTTATAACATAATTGAAATTAAATAAAATCATACTTTTTATTTAATTAATTTCTTAATTTATCCAATGGTTTTTACTTGAATGACTTGGTGTTTTTATATTTTATAATTGAATTAATGTACAGCTTTAAAAACGATTATTCAGAAGGGGCTCATCCAAATATTCTATATAAGCTTCTAGAGACAAACTCTGTTCAACATTTAGGGTATGGAGAAGATGAATATTCAATACAAGCTAAAAACTTGTTAAAACAGAGAATGAATAATCATGATGCAGCAATTTATTTTGTATCAGGAGGTACTCAGGCAAATCTTCTCGTAATTTCAGCTCTTTTAAATATTCATGAAGCCGTAGTAAGTGCTAAAACAGGGCATATTTTTGTGCATGAGACAGGTGCTATTGAATCAGTAGGACATAGAGTGATTACAGTGGATGCGACTGATGGTAAGTTGAGTGTGGCAGATATTGAAAAGGTATTGTTAGATTATTCTTTAAGACCTCACGTTGTAAAACCTAGAGTTGTTTATATTTCAAACTCTACTGAAATGGGTTCTATCTATAGTAAAGCAGAGCTGGGAAGTTTATTCACGTTTTGCAAGTCACAAAACTTATTACTTTTTTTAGATGGAGCAAGACTCGGACATGCTCTAACTTCTGAAAGTAATGATTTAACACTTGAAGATATTGCTGAGTTAACAGATGTGTTTTATATTGGAGGTACAAAAAACGGGGCACTATTAGGAGAAGCAATTGTTTTTAATAATCCACGTTTAGCTCCAGAGTTTGATTATATTTTAAAACAAAAAGGAGCTTTATTAGCGAAAGGTAGGCTTTTGGGGTTCAGTTTCTAGAATTATTTAAGAGTAATTTGTATTTTGATCTAGCTAAGCATGCTAATAAAATGGCGGCAAAAATGTCAAAAACAATAAGTTCTAAGGGATACTCTCTTTTTATACCATCTGTAACTAATCAGATTTTTCCCATTTTCCCTAAAACACTTATTAATAAGTTGAGTGAAAAATATTTATTTTATGAATGGGCTGCAATTGACGAAACTAAATCGGTGGTTAGATTAGTAACCTCATGGGCTACGGATGAAGCTAAAGTAAATGAGTTTATAAGGGATTTGGAATAAATAAATAACAATTTTAAGATTCAAAAAATATAAAATAAAAATTTAGAAGTATATAAATCTCTATTTTGCTATTTGTGTTTTATATTTATTTAACTAATCTACTATTTTAAGGGTAGCTGTGAGTGCAAGGATAGGTGTAATAATGAAAAATTACAAATAGATATTTTAACTATGCTGGTGGAGATTTCATTTAGCTATTTTAGCTTATATATTGTCTTAAAATAATCCTTAAATAATTATATTTTTATACTAAAATTGATTCTGTTTTCTAGTTCATAACTTATATGAAATGTTTTGTATTTAATTAATAATTATTTTATTTTGATAAGATTGTGAATGTGAAATAAGTGCTGTGTGAATCGTAATTAGCTGTATTATGTTTTGTTATTAAAACTAAAATAAATTTCATTTGACGTTTTTTGCACTGTAGAGGAATATTAACTTAAAAAAAACTATTATGTCATTAAATCTTATTGATTTGATTAAGGGGCAGTTGGGTTCTGCTCTTATTTCTCAAGCTTCCTCACAACTAGGAGAAAACGAGTCAGGTGTTTCTAAAGCGGTTAGTGGCCTGTTGCCAGCAGTTGTTGGAGGATTAGCAAATAATGCCAGCAATTCCACAGTGTTGGATGCTATCTCTGGAGCTTCTAGTAGTGGTTTGTTGGGAAATCTTCTAGGAAGCACTACTAGTAACAATTCTTTAATTACAACAGTTCTTTCTGCTATTTTTGGAGATAAGGTTGGCGGAGTGGTGAATTCTATTGCTAGCTTTGCTGGGATAGGTAGCTCTTCAGTAACCTCTTTGTTAAATTTAGTTACAGGTGCAACTTTGGGATCTGTAGGTAAATATGCGATGGAAAATAATATGGATAGATCTGGAATCGCATCATTATTAAGTGAACAAAAGAGTGTTGTCTCATCTTTATTGCCTGCTGGTTTGTCGCTTGGAGCATTAGGTTTGGGTAATATGTTTGGTGAAACAGTGGGTGCGGATACAAGTAAAGTAAACGTGTTTTCGTATAGTGCTCCAAAAGTTGAAGTAAATAAAGGAGACGGAGGTACTGTGAATCTGGGATCCGAAGACAATAAAGGGGGGAGTTCATTTTGGAAGTGGTTATTACCTCTATTAGTCTTAGGTTTGTTAGGTTTATTCTTATGGAAGCAGTGCAAGAAAGGGGATGTAGCAGCTGTAAGTACAGCCGATTCTACTGCTGTAGACATGAATGAAACAGTTTCTGCTACGGATACAACAGCTGTAGTATCTGCTACTAAAGAATCTACTACAGTTACACTTCCTTCAGGGAAAACAATTAATGCTTATAAGGGAGGGGTTGAGGATCAGTTAGTTAATTTTTTAAAGTCTGATGAGTATAAAAATGCTACAGAAGACCAATTAAAAGATAAATGGTTTGATTTTGATAACTTAAACTTTGAGTTTGGTACTACTAAAATTACTAAAGAGTCTCAAGTTCAAGTGGATAACTTAAAAGCTATTTTAGCAGAGTTTCCTGATGCTAAAGCGAAGATTGGAGCTTATACGGATAAGGTTGGAAAAGACGATGCCAACTTAAAGTTATCTCAAGCTAGAGCAGAAGCTGTTAAAACGGCTGTAGGTTCTGCTCAAATAGTTGAAGCTAAAGGCTATGGTGAGCAATTTGCTAAAGTTGCAGAATCGGCATCTGATAAAGAAAGAGAAGCAGATAGAAAAACTGCGATTAGACTTACTAAATAAGAATTCTTTTTGAATTAAAATTCAAGCCACTTAATATTTTTAAGTGGCTTTTTTGTAAAATAATGTTATAAAATAAGTATTGTTTATAGTATATAAATTTATATGTTATTTTGTTAGAATATGATGAGTTGTGGACAGAGCTAATAATGTATAATTAATCTCGATCTAAATTAAGATTTATTTACTTAAAAAAATAGATTTTTGATAATTGTTTTTGGGGGAAAACTGTAGAAAATTAAATTATGACTATTTTCAGCTTTCTATATCATACCAAATATTTAAGAAGGACTTCTAGCTCTATTAATTTGATTTTTTGTATTTTAAATTAATTTATTTTTCTTTACTATGTAATTTGGATAATATCTGTAAGACTTTCTTATGAAGTATGAAGTGTCTTTTAATTAAGGTCGGAAGTGTTAAATAAATTTAGTAGTAATGAAAAACTTTAAATATGAATGGAGGAAATTAGTTAATAAGAATTTTCCTAAAGCTTAGTGTTAAGAAAAGACGTTGTTAATCGAATTTCTAGTAATTATTTTTGGTTACCTTCTATAGATGCACTAAAGATGAAAGACTATAAGTGCTCATTTTTCACGAAATAATAGTTTACTTGCCTTAAGTTATTGTGTTTGTAAATAGGGATGAAAGAGTATTTACAGGTTAATACTATAGTTATTTATAAGTTGATTTGATACTTTAGATATCATTTTTTTATCTACCTTAGCCAGAGATATAATTTTTAATAACAAATAATTTATAAAAATGACAACAGTAAACATCTATTTAAATTTTAATGGAAATTGTGAAGAAGCATTTAATTTCTATAAATCAGTGTTTGGAGGAGAATTTACCTATGTAGGGAAATTTGGTGATATGCCTCCACAAGAGGGAATGCCACCAATGGGTGAGGTGGATAAAAATAAAATTATGCACATAGGGCTTCCTATAGGAAATACCGTTTTAATGGGAAGTGATACAGGTGGAGAATGGGCACCATCTTTTCAGCAAGGGAATAACTTTTCAATAAATATTACTCCTGAAAGCAAAGAGGCCGCAGATAAATTATTTAATGGACTTTCTGCGGGAGGAAAGGTAACAATGCCGATGGCGGACACTTTTTGGGGAGCTTATTTTGGTATGTTTACAGATAAGTTTGGTATTAATTGGATGATAAATTTTGAATCTCATAACAATCAATAAATTTGTAAAAGAAATGTTGCCAAAAGTTTTTCTATCTTTTGGCATTTTTTTATTAGTATTATGTGTAAAATTTATCAACTTAAAAAAAAGTAATTCTACTAGTTTTAATTTCTGTAATAACCTGCAGAGCACAAACAACTTTAGATGTTTTTAAAGGAAAAAGCACTAACTAATCAGCAGCCTAATAAGTGGAATACTGAACTTTTTGAAATGGATAAAAAGTGGTTGAAAGATGCAGATTCTCAACCATTAAAATCTCTTGCTTTTCCAGTGGAAAAGTATGATTATTATGTTTTTAATATGCCTTTTAATTTTGAGATTAAAAATGAAAAATTTTTGGGTATAGTATTGGGTGAAAATATTGGAGGTAAGGAAGATAATTTTATATATAAACCTGAAGTTACACTTATTTTTTATGCAAGGACTCAATATACAGAGTTAAATGCGGATGTTTCCTCTAGAAACTATCCATATTTGACTATGCAAGGAAGAGTTAAAATCGTTAATAATTTTGATTTTGTGGGGGGAAAGTCCTGACGATTCGGAATATTTAATTGTAAATTTAAAAGTATTTGACCTACGATTTGGTAATACAATAATAATTTTTCCTAGAAAAGATAACTCATTTTATTATCTTCAAAGTGAAGAGAAATTTAAAGAAAATGAAGATATAGATAGATATATTGATAGAATTAAACAAGACCGAAGAATTATTGAAATGATAAATCTTTCAAATCAGTAATAAAGATATGTTTTGTGTGTAAAGTGTTTTCACTTTTTCATTAGTTTATTTTAAATTAGCAATATTGAAATTTGATATGCTGTTTTTTTAGAGAAAGCTAAAAAGATGAAGATTATAACTTTTAATAAAATTAAAATAAATGAATTTTTCTAAAATATTTTATGGGCTTGTTCTTGGGGTAGTACCACTATTCGTAAATGCCCAAGATATAAAAGAAAACATAGCTATTGAAGGAGGTTATACCTATTTTAATAGAAGTTTTGCTGATGTTGGAGTAAAGTTTTTATTTAACAAAGAATCTATAATGGTAGGTGGAAATGCACTAGTAGGTGCTTCTAATGGTAAGCTTTTAGTTATTCCAGAGATTAATGCAATGAAATATTTTTTCAATAAAGGTGATTTACCATTAACCTTTGTAAGGTTCAATGTTTCTCCAAAAACAGTTGCTCCACAAGTTGGATTTAGCTGTTTCTTCATAGAGTTTAGTGTGGGGTATGGTTTTAGTTTTGATAATTCTATCCACTACAGAACAGAAGGATTTAGAACACAACTGAATATCAATATTCCTTTAAGATTTAATATGACAATAATGTAGAAGTAACAAATAGTAGATTAAAAAGGTCATTCTGAATAGCGGTAATTTTTAATGAGCATAACAGAGTAAAACCTTTATATAAAACTAATTCTTATGAAAAAAACAATATCAGTCCTGTTTTTGATTTTTAGTTTTTCTAATGCATTCGCCCAGTTTGCTATCGTGAATGATAAGGATGGTTGGGTAAATATAAGAAATAGAGAGCAAAAGGGTAAAATTATAGATACCTTACCAAATGGACACATGATTTATTGGTATGGTCCCAGTGAACCTAACGAGGATAATTGGGGTTTTGTTCAATATGTTAAAAATGGAAAAAACCTTGAAGGGGATATTTACAAAGATAGATATAAGTGGGTTTCGGACTTTTCACCATTGAAAATTTCAAAGAAAACAGCTAACTCTGTAACTCTAAAGCAAGAGGCTATTACTGTAACTGTTACAAAGTCCCACTTTGATAAGAAGAAACATAAATTTACCTATTCTAAGGATAATCCAACCATTCTATCTCATATTGATGGTAAGGCTCCTTGGGGGACAGATGGCAACATACCAAAGGCACAATATGAGAAAATTAGCGTCTGTATTGGGGATAAAACGCTTATCTTACCAAAAGTAGCTTTAGAAAATGTGTATGACCCTTATCTGGATGGTGTAGAAGCTAATTATGATAAACAGAATGATACCCTGTATATTCAAGCAATAAATGGGGATGGTGCGGGCACTTGTCTTATTATTTGGAAAATTGAAAAAGGAGTCTATAAAGACCGACTAATTGTTAATGGCTTTTAAACAAGATAGTTATAATCTATTTTATTGTAGTAATATAGTGTAATATTGAAATACAAAAGTGATGAATAAGTCAGCAAAAATTTTAGCTTTAATTTCGTTCTTTTTGGGAACATTTTTGTTAGTAATTTATTATTTAACGATGTCAGCTGAATTTGCGTTGTTTAGCTATTTTTTAGTTGGTGGTATTGTAGTAATAAATTTGATGGTACTGATACTTTTAATAAGTAAGTTATTGAATAGAGGCTCTGAAAAAGAAGGTATTTTAAAAACAATCGGAATTATGCTCTTAAATATACCCATTGCTCTATTTTATTTCTATGTCGTTTCAATATTAACAAGCTATATCAGGCTTACCATAACAAATAAAACGAATACTGTTTTATCAAACATAGTTATTAGTGGTTGTGATAAGCAAAAAATAGATGGATTGAATGTGAATGAGAGTGAAACAGTTTGGATAAAAATTTCGGGTGATTGTTCCGTTAATTTAAGTTATAATGTAAATGGAGTAGAAAAAGAAGAAAATGTCTTTGGATATGTGACTAATATGATGGGGCAGAAGGTAAAATATGATATTGGAATAGATAAAAAAAGCTTAGATACAGAATTTTAAAAACCATTGCAATCAATATAGTATTTGCAAAAGGCGGAGTTTAGGGAATGATATAAAGTTTGGTGATATTTCATCGTAAAATGCTTTTCATTAAGACATTTTACTTAATTTAGTGGCATTAAACCGCTATTGTTGAGTTGAATTTTAGATTTATTTCATTTGTATATTTCGCAAATACTCAACTGTTAACAGAAATTTTCGGTCAATTTGTAAATAGTAAAATATCATGAGAAATATAATTGCTTTTGCTGATGAATTTGGAAATAATTCTTTCAATTTTGAATCTCAAGGAACTCATTTTATTGTAGCAAGTGTAATGGTTAATGGAGACGAACTTGAAGATTTTGAAAATAGTATAGAAAGAATTCGTAAAAAGTATTTTCAAACAGGGGAAATTAAATCAAGTAAAATAGGGAATAATTACAAGAGACGACTTTTAATTTTGCGAGATTTGGAGAATGTGAAATTTTCTGTTTATGCTGTTATTGTTGATAAACGAAAGTTATATGGAGAGGGTTTTAAATATAAACAATCATTTTACAAATTTTTAAATGGGTTACTATATAAAGAACTTTACAGAACGTTTCCTCAACTTGAATTGAAGGTTGATGAACATGGTAAAAATGATTTTATGAAAAGTTTTAAGAAATATGTTCAGAATAATCATATTTCTACATTATTTTTTGGAGCAGATTTTAATATAAAACAGAGCCATAATGAATTAGGTATTCAACTTGCAGATTTTTATGCAGGTAGTTTGGGCTATGTCTTTGATGAAAGCAAAAGAAACGAAAACTCAGATAAATTATTAGAAAAATTACAAACAAAAATCACGAGTTTAAACTTGTTTCCCAAGAAATATACTTTTGAAGATGATAAAATAGAGAATCAATTTTATAATGAATATGACAGTAACATCTCTACATTAAGTTTAACAAGAATTTACGATTTAATAGAAAATTTAAAACCTACTAGCCAAGAAAATATTGACAGAATAAATTTTTTAAAACTTTTGTTACTTTATAATCAATCCAATCATCCCAATAAATATACAACATCAAAAGATTTCATAAAGCATCTCAATGTAAATAGGGAAAAGGAAATGAGTAAGGAATATTTTGCGACCAAAATAATCGGAAATTTACGTGATAAGGGTGTTATAATTGCAACTAGTAGGGATGGCTATAAAATACCTAATTCACTTTTTGATATAAAAAAGTTTGTTGAACATGGTAATAGTATAATTTTTCCTTTGATAAGACGTATTTCTGAATGTAGAAATGCTATTTTACTATCAACAAGAAATGAATGTGATATTTTAGAGGATGTAAAATTTGAAAAATTAAAAAAAATAATAAAAGATTTCCGCTAACATCGCATTTATAAAAGGTAGAATCTAGATAATGATATAAAATTTGGTACTATTTCATCGTAAAATATTTATTACCACATTTTACTTAATTTAGTGGCATTAAAACCTTTGCTATGGTTGGTTTGAATAGAACTTTATATGTGATATTTTGATATGAAAGGAAAAATTATAATATCAACTCTACTATTGCTTTTTATTTCTTGTCAGAATTCTAAATTCGTTAACGAAGGTAAACCTACTTCGGTTAAAGAAATTAGATTTTCCGAAAAGGAGAAGGAAATGCAAACGGTTATTATCAATATTATTAAAGGCTATCAGAATAAAGATGAAATGGTTTTAAATAAGCTTATCCATAAGAAGTTTGGGATAACCTTTCTGTTTCGTATGGGAGCTCAGGACAATATCGCTAATCTTGAAAAGATTTCTTTCGCCGAACCCGTTCCCAGTTATTTGCCTTTTGACCATAATATCATAACTAACTATAAAATAATCCAAGACAAACTACCGATATATAGCTGTGAAACAGAAAACTGGAACAAACCTGCGGGAATTTATATCGACCTTAATCAAAAAGAATCTTTATTTTCTGAAATTGCAAAGTTTGAAAATGCTAACTTTGATGAGAAACCATGGTCCGATAGTGAGGTTAAAAAGTTAGAAACCATAGAGAGAAACAGCCATAAAGTCATTGTGATTGGGCAAAACCAAAAGGAGTTTATTTTCTATATTGGCTATTTCGATAATATATGGTATCTGACGGCTATTGACCGATTTGAGGTTTGTTCTGCATAAAATCAACATAATAAATTGAAGGTAAAATGAATTATTTTAAATTGCTAATCGCTCTTGCATTATTATCGTGTAATACAACCGAGAGTAAAATAGAAGAAAAGCAAATACCAACAGAAGGTACCTCGGAAAAATTAGAAAAAAAGGAAAACTTTGAAATTTCGTATGAAAAACTTTCAGATAAATCTATTCCTGAGGGGATTTCTTTTGAAGGCAAGGTTAAAGAGGTTGCTAGAGTAGAGGATTTACAAGGAGAACATATCATTCTATTAACAGAAACGGGCATCGTGCCTAGCAAAAAGGTGGTCAACGCAGACTATGAAAAAGATGCAAAAATTTTCGTGTATGATTATCTTTATGATAAAAACGAAAATAAATATAAATTAAACTGGAAAGTGCAAGATTTCATTTTGAATTGCGAGTTTGATTTATCTATGAATTTCGTTAAGGATACTTTTAAAATCACAGATTTAAACAATAACGGTATCGCCGAAATTTGGACGATGTATTCCATGTTGTGTACTTCGGACATTAGTCCAGATGTGATGAAAATTATCATGTATGAAGGTAAACAGAAATATGCTTTAAGGGGACACGCTACTCTAATGGCGGGCGAAGACAAACTTGAAGAGGGCGAGTATCAATTCGACGAAAATTTATCAAAAGCCTCAAAAGAAATCAAAGACTTTGCTTTAAAAATGTGGCGAAATAATAGCATACAGAAATTAAACTAAAAGTATAGCCACTGAGTAGAAATAAAAAACCCTAGAAATTTCTAGGGTTTTTATTTTATCATTTTATTTATTTTCTAGCTAGAACTTCATCTATCATTCCGAATTCTTTAGCTTCTTCGGAGGTCATCCAATAATCTCTATCGGAAGATTTTTCAACCCATTCATAAGATTGTCCAGAATGTTCAGAGATAATATCATAAAGCTCTTTTTTAAGTTTAAGCATTTCTCTAAGGTTGATTTCCATATCGCTAGCCACACCTTGAGCTCCACCGCTAGGTTGGTGTATCATCACTCTAGAATGTTTAAGAGCAGAGCGTTTACCCTTTTCGCCAGCTACAAGAAGTACAGCTCCCATAGAAGCAGCTATACCAGTACAGATAGTAGCTACATCAGGCTTAATGATTTGCATCGTGTCATAAATTCCCAGCCCTGCATATACACTTCCTCCAGGAGAGTTGATGTAAATTTGAATATCTTTAGAAGGGTCTGCACTCTCTAAAAATAAAAGCTGAGCCGTTACAATATTAGCCACTTGGTCGTCTATCCCAGTACCTAAAAAGATAATTCTATCCATCATCAATCTAGAAAAAACATCCATTTGTGCTACATTCATACGGCGTTCTTCCATAATGTATGGTGTAAGGTTGGTTGGGTTAAAAGTCCCCATATATTGGTCGGTAGCAAGTCCATTATTTCCTAGGTGCTTTACCGAAAAATCTCTAAATTCCTTTTTAATATCCATATTGTGTTATATTTTATTTTCAAGTTCAAATACCAATACTGTACCCGAAGTTTTTTGAGCGGTAAAAATAGTCATTCTGTCATAAAACACGAAACAATTTTTGGTCTATGGTGTTTTTTAGCACCGTTAGTTTGATTATTTTTTGATAAATCTCTGTTTTATCTTCAGCATCGGTATTTTTCAAATCCTCTATCATTTTCATAATATACTCTCGCTTATAGCGATAGATGGTATCGGTAACTAATTTATTGATAGATTTTTCTTTTGGTAGAAGGTAAATGTTATGTTTTTTCCAATCACTTAGCTGATAGGGCTCTACTAAAGCATTGGCTACTTTATTAGTAATTTCTTCATCCATTAAAGTAATGAAAAAACGCTCTGACCTCAGTTCATTGGTTTGGATACCTTGTTTTATTTCATTGATGATTTTCTTGTTGGTTTCAGATTGTATCTCACAATTATCCTCTTCCATTCTACATATTACCTCTTCAATAACGGTGGTTTGGTAAACTTTATCTTCGGCATCTTTCATTTCAATAATATAATCTCCATACTTTAACATCAGTTCTACCATTTGCTCTTCCAAGTAGAGTAGGGCAGTGTTGGCTTTAGTAAAGTCCGAAGTAATAACCTCCAGCTTAGGCTGTGGCTGAGGTGTAGTTTTTTTAGGCGTTAAATGTTGCTGTTCTTTAACCTGTTGTTGTATGCCTAGTTCGTTAAATAAACTCTGCTCCGAAAGCCCAAACTTGTTAGAAATTTCCTTGAGGTAAATCTCTTGTTTTAAAACATTCCCGACAAATGCCACCGATTTTACAATATCTCTAATGGCTTCGGATTTTTTTATAGGGTCGTGTTCTACATCTTTGAGTAGAATTTCAGCTTTAAAATTGATGAAATCTTGGGCGTTGTTTTGTATAAAATCTTCTACAAATTCCTTTGGATGTTTCCTAGAAAATGAGTCAGGGTCATCTCCATCAGGGAAAAGTAACACTCTGATATTCATTCCCTCGGAAAGGAGCATATCTATACTTCTAAAGCTGGCTTTAATCCCTGCGGCATCTCCATCAAAAAGTATGGTTACATTTTCTGTAAGCCTTTTGATGAGTCTAATTTGCTCTGTGGTAAGTGCCGTTCCAGAACTCGCTACTACATTCTCTATCCCTGCCTGATGCAGTGCTACCACATCCATATAGCCCTCTACTAGTAAACATAAATTCTGTTTAGAAATGGCTTGTTTACTTTGGTTAAGCCCATAGAGAACAGTAGATTTATGATAAATTTCTGTCTCAGGAGAATTGAGGTATTTGGCTGTTTTAACATTAGATTTTAAAATTCTAGCTCCAAACCCTAAAACTCTTCCAGAAAAACTATGGATGGGAAATATAACCCTTTCTCTAAAACGGTCTATGCCATCAGGAGCGTAATCTGTGAAAATGGATAATCCTGATTTTTCTAAAATTTCTTTGGTGTAGCCTTTAGAAATAGCATATTCTGTGAAGGCATTTTTTTGAATAGGAGAGTAGCCTAATTGGAATTTTTTTATAATATCCTCTCGTAATTCTCTCTCTTTGAAATAAGATAAACCAATGCTTTTACCTTCTTCGGTTTCCCAAATTTGTTTTTGATAATAATGATTGGCTACTTCGTGTATTTTATAGAGTAAATCTTTTTCAGTTTGGGCTGTTTTTTCTTCTTCGGTGAGCTCTCTTTGGTGCTCTTCAATTTCAATACCATATTTTTTTGCGGCAAATCTGAGGGCTTCGGGATAACTGAAATTTTCTATCTCCATTAAGAAAGAAATAGCAGTACCTCCTTTTCCAGAGGAAAAATCCTTCCAAATTTGTTTGGAAGGAGACACAATAAAACTAGGTGTTTTTTCATCTACGAAAGGGCTTAGTCCCTTATAATTAGACCCAGCTCTTTTGAGTTGAACATATTCACCCACAATTTCTTCCACTCGTATGGCGGAAAAAATTTTGTCTATCGTCTCTTTAGTTATCAAATTTTTATGATGAATTAGATGCTATCTTGCTTCTTATCTTTTCCGAAAAACATTTTAATAATTACAGGTGCTGTTGTAATGACTACAATAAACAGAATTATTATTTCCAAATGTCTTTTTAAATCGATGCCAAACTGCTCCAAAAATAGTTTATCCAAATAGTGTCCTGCAAAAATAAGTGAGAATGACCACGCAATAGCCCCTACAATATTATAAAGCATAAATTTGCCTTTCTCCATTCCCACAATGCCAGCTACAATAGGTGCAAAGGTTCTCACAATAGGTAAAAATCTAGCCGCTATAATGGCTATTCTACCGTGTTCTTCATAAAAATCGTGAGCTTTAAAAAGATATTTTTTCTTGAAAAGGAAAGAATCTGGTCTTTCGTATAAAGCAGGTCCACTTTTTTTACCAAACCAATAACCTACCATATTTCCTAAAATAGCAGCAATGGCAATAGCACTAGCCAATATAACGGTGCTTAGAAAATCACTTTCAATGATACCAAAAGTTTCCGTAATCATAGGAACGGCGTAAATGCCGGAGATGAAAAGTAAACTATCTCCTGGTAAGAAAAACCCTACAAAAAGTCCTGTCTCTGCAAATATGATAAATAACACTAACCAGAATCCTCCCATTTTGATATAAAATTCAGGATTTAGGAGGTCTTTCCAACTTTCAAAATGATCCATACTTATTTTTTACTTGATGCACAAAAATACTTAATTAAATTCTTTTTAGTCCTATCTATAAAGAGATTTAACAAATTTTATAATTCTAAATCGTTATCTGTAGCGGCTGTGCCGTCTGCCATAAGGTAGGCTTTTAGAAAAGGTGTGATTTCTCCATTCATTACAGCATCTACATCAGAAGTTTCGTGCCCTGACCTTACATCTTTTACTAATTTATAAGGGTGCATTACATAGTTTCTGATTTGGCTGCCCCATTCTATTTTCATTTTATTGGCTTCTATTTCGTTTCTAGCTTTCATTCGCTCTTCAAGTTCTATCTCGTAAAGCCTAGATTTGAGGAGTTGTAAAGCCTTTTCTTTGTTTTGTAGTTGAGACCTACTTTCGGAGTTTTCTATGATAATTCCCGTTGGAGCGTGTCTTAGTCTTACAGCAGTTTCTACTTTGTTTACATTTTGTCCACCTGCACCAGAAGCTCGCATGGTTTCAAAACTAATATCGGCAGGATTGATGTTAATTTCTATTGAATCATCTACTAGAGGATAAACATATACTGATGCAAAGCTAGTGTGTCTTTTAGCATTACTATCAAATGGAGAAATTCTTACCAAACGATGTACTCCATTTTCTCCTTTAAGATATCCAAAAGCATATTCTCCTTCTATTTCTAGTGTTACGGTTTTTACACCAGCTACATCACCTTCTTGGAAGTTGAGTTCCTTTACTTTGTATCCGTTTTTATCAGCCCACATCAGATACATTCTCATCAGCATACTTGCCCAATCGCAAGATTCGGTACCACCTGCTCCAGCGGTAATTTGGAGTACGGCAGAAAGTTCGTCGCCTTCATTGGAAAGCATGTTTTTAAACTCTAAATTTTCTACTTTTTCTAGTAGAGTAGGGTAGGCGGTTTCTAGTTCTTGTGCACTGTCGGGGTCTTCTTTAGCGAACTCAAGTAAAACTTGTAAATCTTCCAATCCTGTATGGATTTCTTCGTAATCTTCTACCCATTTTTTTTTAGACCTAAGTTGTCTCAAAAAAACTTCAGCTTCCTTTGGGTTATCCCAAAATTCTGGAGTGGCAGTTTTTTCGTCATCATTAGTAATTTCTAACTTTTTTTTATCAATTTGAAGATATTTGTGAAGGTCTGATACTCTTTGATTGATATTTTTTACTTGATCTAATGTAACCACTTTTACGAAAATTTCCACAAAAATAACGAAATTCAACGAAACTGAAATAGAACTTTTGAATCAAGGTTAAAATCAAACTGTTGTAATAAATCGTCTCACCAGAAGCGTGGCGGAAATTGTTAAACCAATACCAAGAGCTATCCACATCCCAAAAGCTCCCATGTTTAGATTAATACATAAATAATATCCCAGTGGTAAGGTAATCAGCCAATAGGCTATGAATGTGATAAAACTAGGAATTTTAACATCTTGCAATCCTCTCAAAAGCCCTAACGCTGTAACCTGAATACCATCTGAAAGTTGAAAAAGAGCTGCAATAATCATTAATTGAGAGGCTAAAACTAATACCTCCACATCTTCTTTTTTAGTAAAGAAAGTAGGAAGAACTTCTCTACCAAGTATGAAAACCATACCGCAAATTAGCATAAATAGAAAGACTATTTTCAAGTTGTTAATCCCTACTTTTTTTACTTCGGTAAAGTTTTTTTCGCCTACTTTGTTGCCTACCATAATAGTGGAAGCTACACTAAACCCAATACAAAGATTAAAAGTGAAGGAAGCCATACTCAACGCAATCTGATGGGCGGCAATATCTCTAGCACTTACTTTACCACAAATAAAAGCGGCGGCTGCAAATGCAGTTACCTCAAAAAACATTTGTAAAGACATTGGAAATCCTAGCCTAAGGAGTTTGATAAACACTTGTTTCTTAAGTAAACTTAGTTTTAGACTAAAATCTTCCATATATCGGCGAGTTGTTTTCTCTTTTCTCATTACGAAAAATAGAAAGAACATCATAAATATTCTTGCAATAAGTGTAGCATATGCCGAGCCAGCAACTCCAAGACTCGGGATAATCCAAAAGCCTTTTATCAAAATATAATTTAAAATAATATTGATGATATTAGCAATAATAGTTGCCTTGGTAACTCCAATAGTAAATGAAAGTCCTTCTGAAACCTCTCGCATAGTTTGAAATATCATAAAGGGGAAAATACTTACCACAACTATTTTAAGGTAGGTTTCGGCATTTGGCATTATGTGAGGAGGCTGGTCAAGATGATACATCAATGGACTAATACCAAAAATCAGCAGAATGAGAAGAATTCCAATACTAACATTTACAATAAGTCCGTGACTAAAAACTTGGTTAATCTGTTGATGGTCTCCTCTAGTTTGAGCTTCTGATACCAAAGGTGGAATTGCTAAAGAAAACCCCAAAGCCACTACAAAAATGGAAAAAAATATACCGTTTGCTAAAGAAACCGAAGCCAATGCATCGGCACCTAATAAGTTTCCTACGATGATATTATCAAATAAATTAACGGAAACTTGCCCTACCTGTGTTAGCATCACGGGTAAGGCAAGTTTCATAAGTCGTTTGGTATAAGCCGTATCTAAGAAAGACATAACATCATAACAAGTTTATAAGGCTAATATTTCTCTTGTTATTTTTTAACAAAATTGGAAATATCACTCTCGCTTACAGGGTTATCTCCTAATATAATTAGTCTTTCCACAACATTTCTTAATTCACGAATGTTCCCCGTCCAATCATAATTTTGAAGAGCTTTAAGGGCTTCTTTACTAAATTCTTTTACAGGACTACCATTCTCGGAAGCGATGCTTTGTGCAAAATGTTCCACAAGTAGAGGTATATCTTCTTTTCTATCGTTAAGGGCAGGAACTTGTATTTCTATTACCGAAAGTCGGTGGTATAAATCTTCTCTAAATCGTCCTTCATCTATCTCTTTTTGTAAGTTTTTATTGGTTGCCGCTAAAACTCTTACATCTATTTTTATTTCTTTGTCACTTCCCACAGGAGATACTTTATGTTCTTGTAAAGCTCTGAGCACTTTGGCTTGTGCTACCAGACTCATATCACCTATTTCGTCCAAAAATATCGTGCCACCATTAGCTTGTTCAAATTTACCAGACTTATCCTTAACAGCACCAGTAAAAGAACCTTTCATATGTCCAAACAATTCGCTTTCTATCAATTCCGAAGGTATGGCAGCACAGTTTACTTCTACCATAGGACCTTTAGAGCGTTCGCTTTGGGAATGTAAAGCGTGAGCCACTAGTTCCTTACCAGCACCATTAGGTCCAGTAATGAGAACTCTAGCATCAGATGGAGCCACTTTGTCTATCATATTTTGGATTTTCTTAAGAGCCTCTGAACTACCAATCATTTGATATTTTTTGTTTACTTTTTTCTTAAGCTGAGTATTTTCCTTCTTTAAAATTTGATTAGAAGTTTTGAGTTCCTTTCGCTCCAAAGTATTTCTCACACTCGTGATAAGTCGGTTGAGGTCTATGGGCTTCTCTATAAAGTCGTAAGCACCTTGCTTAAGGCATTGCACTGCTGTATTGATATCTCCGTGAGCAGAAATCATCACAAAAGCAGTATCTGGTTTTATTTCCAATGCTTTTTGTAAAAGTTCTGTGCCAGAGACTTTTGGCATTTTTATATCGGATATTACTAGAGAAAAATCATCCTTTTCTATTAGTTTATAGGCTTCTAGTCCATCATCAGCTACTAAAATTTCATAATCTTTAACTTCCTCAGAGAGAATGTTTTTAAGTAAACCCGAAATGGCTTTTTCGTCTTCTACGATTAATATTTTTTGCATAGAACAAAGATAGTTATTTAAATTGAATTGCAAATTACTGATAGTCTCTCATACCAAATATGGCAGATCCAACTCTAATGGAATTAGCTCCACATTCTATGGCTAGAGGAAAATCGCCACTCATTCCCATAGATAAGGTGTCAAGTGGATAAGTGAGAGAAAGTTGGTCGTACATCTGTTTTAAGAATGAGAACTCTCTGCGAATTTGTGTTTCATCATCGGTAAAAGTTGCCATTCCCATTAGTCCTTGTAACTTGATATTGGGAAATTCTCCTTGTTTTATTTTGAGGCATAACTCTTTTACTTCATTCACTTCTAGTCCTGTTTTGGTATCTTCCTCTGCAATTTTTACTTGAAGTAAAATATTGATGATTCTCTCGTTTTTTTTCGCTTGTTTATCTATTTCTTGTAATAGCTTTTCTGAATCTACACTTTGTATGGTATGTACAAAGGGAGCAATATATTTAACCTTATTGGTTTGTAGATGCCCTATAAGATGCCACTGTATATCACTTGGCAACTCAGTATGTTTGGCAACCAACTCCTGTACTTTGTTTTCTCCAAATACTTTATGTCCTAAATTGTAAACTTTTTGTATATCTTCAACTGGATAAGTTTTAGAAACGGCTACAAGATTTACAGTTTTAGGAATTTGTGATATGAGTTTACTGTAATTAGCTTCTACTGACATAATAATAGTACTATAATAATCTTTGAGCAAAAATAAAAAAAACCGCCATATGGCGGTTGCAAAAATATTGTTGAAATTATTTTTTTAGTAAATCTCTTATTTCTGCTAAAAGCTCTTCTTGTGTAGGTCCTGCTGGAGCTTCTTCTACTTTTTCTTCTTTCTTCATTTTGTTAATACCTTTAATCATTACAAACAAAACAAAAGCTATACATAAGAAACTGATAACAGCAGAAAGGAAACTTCCATATTTAATGCCGTTCCAAGACAATTGAGCTATATTTTCTGCTCCAAGTTTTTCTAACGCTGGACTAAGTAGTGCAGGGGTAACGACATCCTCCACGAAGGAGTTTACAATCTTCCCGAAAGCTCCTCCTATAATTACACCGACTGCTAAGTCAATAACATTGCCTCTAAGAGCAAATTCTTTAAATTCTTTAATAAATCCCATAATATTGTATTTTTATTTAATACAAATATATTAAAAAATGTTAATTATATCGTAAAATATGACGACGTAGTTATAGATACTTTTATTTTTATTTTTATTAAAGAGTGTAATATGTTAATAATTAGTTATATAGATTACTACTATTTACTGACTTTAAATCGCTTTGATATAAACATAATAGCTACTCCAGCTATCATAAACGGAATGGATAAAACTTGACCTGTGTTAAGCCCTGCAAATTGGATAAACTCATCGCCTTGTGGTTCTTTCCAAAATTCTACAGTAAATCTTATTGCCCACAATAGAGCCAAAAATAAACCGAATAACCACCCTTGTTGATATTTCTTTTGGGTTTTAAAATATAAGAAAATGAGCAACATAAATAGACATAGGTAGCCAAAAGATTCGAATAATTGTGTAGGGTATCTAGGGACAATTGCACCGTATTCCATACTTTGTTGAGGGAATAATACGGCAAAAGGAGAACCCTCTGGGGCTGGTTTTCCGATAATTTCTGAATTGAAAAAATTTCCTATCCTAATAAAAACACCAGCTAAGGCAATTACAATACCTAGCCTGTCATATACCCAAAACGGATTTTTTTTAATGATTTTTAAACTGTAATAGAGCGTGGTAAGTATAAGTGCAATGGCAGCTCCGTGGCTTGCAAGTCCAGAAAAGCCTGTAAAGGCAAAGCTAGGTTGCGTACGAATAGGCAGAAAAACTGACCAAAAATCTTCCTTAAAAAGTTCGGGCTGATAAAAAATAACGTGTCCTAACCTCGCCCCAAAGATAGTACCGATTAAAGTCCACGTGAATAGAGGTTCTAAATATTTTTCATCTACACCGTCTATCTTGAAAAACTTTTTCATAATCAAAAAGCCTAAGCCGAATGCTAAAACAAACATTAAACTGTAATAGTGAATAGTGAAAAAATTACCTAACTCTATTCCTTTAGATGGATCCCAAGTGGTGTATAAAAATGGTGTCATTATGTTTTAGTTTATTTTATGTTTCTTTTCGGGTACAGGGTCGTAGCCACTTCCTCCCCATGGGTGGCATCGCCCAATTCTTTTTATGCCTAGCCAAAATCCACTTAAAAATCCGTGTTTTCTCAAGGCTTGTAGCATATAATGTGAACAGGTGGGCTGATAACGGCAATTATTTCCCAGCCAAGGAGAAATGGTATTTTGGTAAAACTTGATGAGAATTACCAAAGGGAAAATCAATATGTTATTAAAATTTACTTTCAAAACATTGCAAAAATAGACTAAAAAAATGAAAATTAGTTTAATTTTGTTTTCTAGTTTAAATAATTTTAATATCTCATACTTTGAATTCAAATATCCCTTTAGCAGAGAAATTACGCCCTAAAACCTTAGATGAAATGCTTGGGCAAGAACATCTTACAGGTAAAGACGGAACGATAAGAAAAATGTTGGATACTGACCGACTTAATTCTCTGATTTTATGGGGACCTCCAGGAACGGGTAAAACTACCTTAGCAGAAATTCTTTCAGAGCAATCGGGACGAAAATTTTTTAAACTTTCTGCGGTTTCTAGTGGGGTGAAAGAGGTTAGGGAAGTGATAGATGATGCCAAGAAACAACATTTGTTTTCTGGTAAATCTCCGATTTTGTTTATAGATGAAATCCATAGATTTAATAAATCACAACAAGATTCTTTGCTTCACGCTGTGGAAAAAGGTTGGGTGGTGTTGATAGGAGCTACTACTGAAAATCCTAGTTTTGAAGTGGTTTCGGCATTATTATCTCGCTCTCAAGTTTATGTTTTGAAACCATTGAGTTACGAAAAATTGGAAGAATTGGCTACCATTGCGGTTGCTCGTTTCAATCAAGATGAAAATACAGATTTTGTTATCGAAGATAATCAAGGTTTTATACAGTATTCGGGAGGCGATGCTAGAAAACTTATCAATTCAGTAGAGTGGGTGCTTAATCAGTATAAAGGTTCTGGACAAAACCAGTTATCTAGTGAGGCTATTCTGAAAATTTTACAAGAAACCGTACCTGTTTATGATAAAAATGGAGAACAACATTACGATGTAATTTCAGCTTTTATAAAGTCCATTAGAGGGAGCGATGTTAATGCTGCTTTGTATTGGTTGGGGAGAATGTTAGTAGGGGGCGAAGATATTAAATTTATTGCAAGGCGACTTTTGATATTGGCGGCAGAAGATATTGGTTTGGCTAATCCTAACGCTCTCACAATGGCTAACAGTTGTTTTCAATCGGTTAATGTTATAGGTTATCCAGAATCTCGTATTATCCTTAGCGAATGTGTAATTTATTTGGCAGCTTCACCTAAAAGTAATTCGGCGTATCAAGCCATCAATGAGGCGATGGCATTGGCGAAAAAAACAGCTCATTTACCTGTGCCGTTGCACCTAAGAAATGCACCTACAAAACTGATGAAAGAAATGGACTATGGTAAAGATTACCGTTACGCTCACGCTTATGAGGGAAATTTTGTTCAACAAGAATTTTTTCCTGAAGAATTATCTGGAGTTTCTTTTTATCGTTCAGGAGATAATGCCACCGAAAGAAAAATAAAAGAACAAATTTCTAAAAAGTGGGGCGATAAATACTAGAGTTCTCCCTTACCTTGTCTAATGATTTCTGCAACACCAGAAGTTAAATCTACAATGGTAGAAGCCACATTATCACCATAGCCTGAATCAATGACAATATCCACCAAGTGGTCATACTTTTCAGCGATAAGTTCTGGGTCTGTGGAATATTCTATAATTTCATCGTCGTCTTTTATAGAAGTTGAAGCAATAGGACGGCCTAATTTTTCTACAATAAGTTGCGGAATAGGGTGGTCTGGCACTCTAATACCAACGGTTTTATGACCTTTATAAGAAAGAGGCAAATTCTTATTAGCTTCTAGAATAAAGGTAAAAGGTCCAGGAATATGACTTTTTAATAATCTAAAAACAGAATTGTCAATAGGTTTAGTGAAAGACGAAAGATGACTTAAATCGTTACAAATAATAGAAAAATGAGCTTTCTCTAGTTTTATTTTCTTTAGAGAAGCTAGTTTTTCCATTGCTTTAATGTTATTGATGTCGCACCCCAAGGCGTAAACTGTATCGGAAGGATAAATGATTAGCCCCCCATTATCTAAGGTTTTAATTACCTCTTTTATAAGGTTTTCTTGGGGATTTTCGGGATAGATTTTAATGACTTTCGCCATAGTTTTTTTCTTTTTTTCGTTTCAGTTCCTCGTCGTATTCGTGGAGGATATTATGTTCAGGAGTTTGTTCTATAGCTTCCATTATTTTTTGTAAAATCTCTTGTGCAGATTCGTTTTCATAATCAATGTTAAGAGCAGGTTTAAATTCCATAGTTGGTTCTACGCCTGTTACTTTAATTTTAAGCCCTTTTTTGTCAAAAGCCCTTCTAAATCCATTGATTTTGATAGGTATCACAATAGGACGTTGTTGTTTTACCAATTTGGCAGTTCCTTTTCTTCCCTGTGCAAATGCAGAGGTAGTCCCTTGTGGAAAGGTAATTACCCAACCATTATCCAAAGCTTTAATGATGTTTTCTACCTCACTCATATCTACCATACGATTAACATTTTTGCCTTCGGCACGCCATGTTCTTTTTACCGTTACGGCTCCTGCTAGTTTGAAAATTCGGGCAAGGATACCTTTATTCATCGTTTCTTCAGCGGCCACATAGTAGAAATCTACTTTAGGATTAAGTAAGTAAACAGGATTTTTTATCGTATTATGATAACCATTATTTACGGCACAAAAAGCGTGATACATAGCTGCAACATCAGCAAAGTAGGTTTGATGGTTAGATACAAACAAAACATTACTTTCTGGTAAGTCTACCAAATGTTCAGTACCTGATATTTTAAGTTTATTAAATCCGTTGAACCTTCTGTAAGATATTAGTCCTAAAATGAAAATAATAAATCTTTTAAGAAAGTATAAATTCCCGAATGAATCGGTAAATATTGTTTTTTTTGCCATTGGTTACGCCTATGTTTAGCATGCAAATTTACATATTTTTTAACAACTGGCTAAACTCGTACAAAATCATAGAAGTAGCACCCCAAATATTATAGTTTTTATATTGTATCACAGGGACTTCTATATGTTTGTCAAATAAAATTTTAGAGGGTTGTTTTGGTAGGTCTAAAAGTAAGGATAGAGGTAGTTCTATCAGCTCTTGGGCTTCAGATTCTTGTAAAGTGAATTTTGGATTTTTTTTAGTGTACGAAACATAAGTATAAACATAAAAATTACTAGGTGGAATGTATAACGAACTTAAACTTCGTATCAATCTCAGGTAAGGACGAATAATGCCTAGTTCTTCTGTAGTTTCACGCAGAGCGGTGTGGGCAAATGTTTCATCAGAAACTTCTTTTTTTCCACCAGGTAAAGAGATTTGTCCACTATGTTTGTCATTAACATTAGCTGTTCTTACCATAAGTGGGATATGCCATTGGTTATTTTTGAGATAAAGTAAAATGTTAACAGCAGCTAACTTTGGTTTTTTAGCCATTATTTCGTCATAAGAGTAGAGAGGTCTTTGGGGAGGAGCATAAATTTTATGAGCATTTTCTCCTTCTAGAGGAGCAGCTTTAATTCGTTTGATTAAATCTCTACCAAGTTTCATTTTTTAATCCATTTTTTGTTTTAAAAAACCTTTTAAATCTTTGTTAGAACCATAAATTACTAGTATATCATTAGTTTCTAGTAGAGTATCTGTAGCTGCCACACCTAGTACTTTGTTTTCTGTTTTGGTTTTGCCTAAAAGACTTTTAACTTCTACTTTTCTTATAATAGTGAGTACAACTAAATTGTATTTTTGGCGGAAATCTATTTCACGAATAGTCTTTCCAATGTATTCCTCTGGTACTTTAGCTTCTATGATACTGTATTCTTGATTCAACTCAAAAGAATCTACAATATTGCTTAGGCATAATTTTTTCGCCCATCTTTCTGCTGTTTCTTCTTCAGGGTGTACTATTTCATCAACGCCGATGGCTTGTAATACTTTTTCGTGAAGAGGATTGATGGCACGGCTGATGAGCCGTTTTACTTGTAAGTTTTTAAGGAGAGCGGTGGTCATTACATTAGCACCTTGGTCTTCGCCAATAGCAACCACGAAAATATCAGTTTCTTTGATGGGAAGCCCCGAAACAGTAAATTCATCGGTAGAATCCATACAGATGGTATGCGATATTTTTTCTTTATAGGCATCTACTTTGGCGGCACTATTATCTATCCCGATAACTTCGTTGCCTTGAGCCGTTAGTTTTTGAGCTAAAGAAGCTCCAAAGTTTCCTAATCCTACTATAATATATTTCATTTGTCTTTAATTTATGGTAATTTCTTCCTTTGGATAGCTGTAATTTTTATACTTAGATTTTTTAACGATGGCAATAGCTAATGACAACATACTGATACGCCCCACAAACATAATGCCTATGAGTACCATTTTAGAGGCTTCACTTAGAGAGGCGGTAATGCCTAAGCTTAGTCCTACGGTACTATAAGCAGAGAAACATTCAAAAGAAATATCTAGAAGGTTTTTGTCTGGGTCAAAAAAAGTAATGAGCATAATGCCCAATCCTATCGCCATAAGAGATAAAGTCATAATAGCAAAAGCTCTTCGTATAGAAATATCCGCGATTTCTCTTCGGAAAATTTCTACTTTAGATTTACCCTTAGCAAGGCTTAATACATTAAGAAATGCTATGGCAAAAGTATTCGTTTTAATACCACCACCTGTAGATTGTGGCGAAGCTCCTACCCACATAAGTAAAAATATAACCATAATGGTAGGGAAGGACATAGAAGCGTTGTTAATGGTATTAAATCCTGCTGTCCTAGGCGTAGTAGCACCAAATAAAGCGGTTACGAATTTCCCAAAACCTTCGTGTTCTGCTAAGGTATTGTGATATTCTAAAATGTAAAAAATAATAGTACCAACTATCGTGAGCGATACGGTAGTTACCAAAGTGATGCGGCTATCTAAGGTTAATACCCACGGTCTATACATTCTTTTTTGTTCGGAGAATGGACTTATATGGGCAATTTTGTATTTAATATAATTGATGATATTTACCACGATAGGGAAGCCTAAACCACCGAACACAAAGGTGAAAATAATAACTAAATGCAAGTAGTAATTGTACCGATAAGCCTCATCATAAAGACTAGCATCTAGCGTAGAAAATCCTGCATTACAAAAGGCAGATACGGAATGGAAAATAGAAAAAAAGATATGCTGAAACTCCGAGGTGAACAGAGTGGAGCTTACACTTGTATATATCAAAATTCCAGAGAAGAGTTCTATCCCAAAAGTAATGAGAATAATGTTTTTTAGAGTGGAAAACACATCGCCGAGTTTTTTTGAACTCGTCATATCGCTTAGAGCCAATTGGTTTTCGTAAGAAGTGCCACCTTTGAAAAAGTAGCTAAAATAACTTGCGAAAGTTAAAATCCCTAAACCTCCAATCTGAATTAAAATAATAATGATAAGTTTACCAAAAGTTGTAAAATCACTACCCGTATTCAGTACCGATAAGCCCGTAACACAAACCGCACTAGTAGAGGTAAACAAAGCATCTAAAAACGAAATCCCGTGTGTGGTAGCTTTGGGGAGCGTGAGCAGAAAAGCTCCCATTAGTATAATCACAATAAAACTACTGATGAATAATTGGGCTGGATTGAGTATCGTCCTTTTAAAATTGATTTTCAAATCCGAAAACTCTCTTATAAAAGTAAATACCACTGCCATAATAACCCAATATCTACTTTCAAAAAAACGGTCTAGGCTACCGTACAATGGGCTTAAAAAATGAAAGTAGAAAATAACCACCGTAAATATTACTGTAGCTAAATCAAAAATAAAGGCTTTCCGATTAACAGAAGTTCTTTTCTCATAATATCTGGCAGCAGTGGAGATGAGTCCTATGGCAATAGCGAAGTGGTAGTAGCCATCAAACATCATTCTAGAATCTTTAGATTGGTTAAAACCAAAATCGCCAAAGAAAGCAACAATCCCTAGGGTGCTGATGATAAAGGAAAATATATAGAGAAGTTTAAAGTTAATAATCATTATTAAAAATTTATTTCAAAATACCTCTTATTCTGTTGGCATTTTTGATGAGTTCTTCTAGGAAATCATAATTTTCTTTCTCTAATGCGGCTTTAAATTTTCTTAATTGAGAAATATGCTCATTAAGTACATCTAGTACATTCTCTTTATTTTGTTTAAAGATAGGAACCCACATTTCGGGGTGAGATTTTGCTAACCTTACCGTGCTAGAAAATCCCGAACTGGCTAACTGGAAAATAGTATCTTCTTCCTTCTCTTTTTCTAAAACCGTATTGGCTAGAGCATAAGAGGTAATGTGTGAAATGTGCGAAATATAAGCCGTGTGTATATCGTGCTGTTCGGAAGTCATTTCCACGAGGTTCATTTCCAAAAGTTGGTAAACTTCGGATACCTTTTCCACAGCGTCTTTTGCAGAATCTTCAGCATCGCAAAGAACAGCTACTCTGCCAGAAAAAGAGTCTAATTGGGCTGACTTAGGTCCGCTGTTTTCCGTCCCCCACATAGGGTGAGACGCTACGAAACGATTTCTATTTTCATGATTTTTGATAGCATTTACAATCCCTAACTTTGTAGAACCAGTATCCATTACGGTTTGATGTTGGTCTAGTAAATCCAATACATTAGGTAGTATCTTTTGGGTAGCATCTACAGGAATCGCTATGATGATGAGGTCAGCCTTTTTTACCGTATTTTCTAAATCATCAGCTTCATCTATGATGCCTAATGCTAAGGCTTCGTTGAGGTGGTTTGTGGAGTTATCTGTACCACATATTTTTATTGAGGTATTTTTACTTTTCAGCTTTAAAGCCATTGAACCACCAATTAACCCAACGCCAATTAGTCCTACAACCATTATTTAAGAGATTTAAGGTTAAAGAAACGAGCTTCTTTCTCACATTTTTCAAAACTGATTTCGTACATCGGATTTTTTTTAGGATAGTAGAGTAGATAAGAAGGGCAAGGCTTTTTTTGAGCATTACTCTTTTGGAAGTTTATCTCGCCGTGGGTAATAAGGCTATCTTTTAAAAAACTTTCGGTGATTTGTAGATGTTGCATTTGAACCTTGAACTCTTCGGAGTAGCTGAACTCTTTAGACAGTGTTTCTGCAATTACACGGCTGTTAGGAAGGTAGCCACTACAACTCACTCCTTTCTGATTAAGTACAAAAAATACAATAATAAATCCTGGTATAAGTCCTATTAAATAAAATTTGAGTTTTCTCATTAGAAGGTTAATAAGTTTATATCGTGGTAGTTTAATCCAAATTTTTCACAAACAATTTTCTTCGTATGTCGGCCTTTATACATATAGATAGCATCTTTGCTACTGCTATCTTTTAGGAGCATCGTTTCCAATCCACCTTCGTGGTCAGACTGTAGCAGATAGCTCAAGAAGAAATTACTAATGGCTTTGGTAGTAGTTCTAGGCGTTTTAGACGTTAGGTTCGGAATTCCAGAATGAACAATCTCGTGTTTTATAACAATAGGGTTGCTTTGGGTAGTTAGTTCTGCGGTTTCAATAGATTTACCGTAATCAATGGTAAGGTCTATAACAACGCTGCCCTTTTTCATCAGTTGTACCATCTCTTCCGTTACAACAGGAGGCAGATTGTGCCTTTGTAAGGCTCCTATTACAACATCGGCTCTTCTAAGGCTTTTCGTTAGCTCTTTAGGGTCTATAATCGAGGTAGAAACTCTATTATCTATAAAGTTGTGCAGTCGTCTTAGCTTTGCCAGAGAGTTATCAAAAACCCTAACATTAGCCCCAAGTCCAATAGCCGTTTTTGCCGCAAACTCACCTACAATACCCGCCCCTAAAACCACCACTTCGGTAGGTCTTACGCCTGTAAGACCGCCTAACATCAAGCCGTTGGACTGTGCCAAAAGTTCCGAAGCATAAAGAATAGCAACATTGCCCGCAATTTCGCCAATCAATCTTACTAATGCCAACTGCTGGTATTCATCTTTAATAAATTCAAAAGCAATGGCAGTGATTTTTCTTTCGATTAATTTTTTAAAATAATGAGGCGTCTGAAGATTAACTTGCAACGCTGAAATTAGAAAAGAAGATGGTTTTAGATACTCAATCTCTTCCTCTGTAGGTGGGTTTATCTTTAGTATAAGCTGTTGCCCAAAAGTTTCTTTAGGGTCGTTAGTGATGATAGCTCCCGCCTCGGAGTATTGCAAATCGGTGAAAAACGAGCCTTCACCAGCCCCACTTTCTATAATAACCTGATGCCCATTTTGCGTGAGAACCTGCACCGCATCGGGAGTTAGGCAGAGCCTTTTTTCGTTTAGGCAAGTTTCTTTAGGAATACCTATGAAAAGCCTTTGCCCTTTTTTTATAATTTCTAATCGTTCTTCTTTTGGTAGAAGTTGCTCTTCTTTAAATGGAGTAAATATCGTACTACTCATAGTTATTAGGAATTATTCAGTATATGAAAAATATAAGCAAATATAAGAATCATTTAAACACAATATGCCTTTCTCCGTCTATATTTTCTATTTTCATTTCGTGGTAGTGGAGTCCCTCAAGTTCAGTTTCGTAGATTTCTGGCCATTCTATAATAGACAAAAACCCTGTTTCTAGATATTCTTCGATACCGATGTCAAATGCCTCATCAATGGATTTCATTCGGTATAAATCAAAGTGATAAATGTTGCCTTTCGGGCAAGTATACTCATTCACAATAGCATAAGTAGGAGAAGAAACCTCATCGGTACTGCCAAATGCCTTTAGTAAAAATTGAGTGAAAGAAGTCTTACCAACACCTAAGTTTCCCTTTAGTAAAAGGATAGGGTGTTTTAGTTGAGGCAAAATCTGATGGATAACTTCTTGCCACTCTTCGATGGTAGATATTTTAAATTCCATTTTTTATCAGCAAAGTTAAAATATATTTGTGAGATAATATTTCTCTGTAATGGAAATAAAAAAGAGGTGTTGAAAAAATATTGAATTTTTCAGAATTTCATAAGGATAAAAATATCTGTATCTTTGCCAGAATAGATTTAGTAATGGTAATGAATACAAATGTTATAAAGGACCAATCTAGAGTTGGGTTTTCGTTTCTTTATTTACCAATAGTTTTATTATTGATGATAATCTTGTTTCTTTGGAATAAAGAGGCACTATCCATCAATGGTTATACAGGAATTCAGAAGGAAGTATTTCTTTATATCAATCATCAGTTGGGGCAATATCCTAGCTTGATGATAAATCTTACACAATTCGGAAATGCGTTGGTGTTTTTGTCGTGTTTAAGTATTTTCATTATCTATGCTCCGAAACTTTGGGAGGCTTTAATTTCGGCATCACTTATTTCGCTTTTATTTTCAAGTACACTTAAAAACTTATTTTCGGTGCCAAGACCAGCTGCTATGTTTGATGTTGATACTTTTATTATTGTTGGTGAAAAACTTACGGGACATAGCAGTCTGCCATCGGGACATTCTATTACTGTTTTTACGATACTTACAGTGCTGATGTTCAGTTTTATGCCTAGGAATTTAATTTATAAGATGCTGTGGTCTTTTTTTATTATCATTACGGGTCTAATGCTAGTATCTACAAGGGTAGGCGTGGGAGCTCATTATCCTCTTGACACTATTGTTGGTGGTATTATAGGTTATATTTCAGGAGTTTTTGGGATACTCTTTAGCCAAAAATATAAAATCTGGAGTTGGATAGCTGATAAGAAGTATTCTCCCATTTTTATGGTACTATTTACAGCTTGTATCATCATTATTTCAAAAAATATCTTTACCGAAGGCTTAGTGGTGTTTTATCTCCCACTGGTGTGTTTAGCAATATCATTATTTAAAATAGGATTTCTCTATGTTAAAAAGTAGTTTAAAAGTAACTCATTTTGCACTTTTAATGAGTGTGCTACATCTGTTATTATTTCATATTCCGTTTTATACTTATGTGGTTAATAACATAGATTATACAAGTTTTAATGGAGTGCTGCTCATTGCGAGTTTAGTGGTGGTAATGGTGGTGGCTAATTTTTTTGCATTCTATTTATTTCTGTATTTATCACGCTTTGTGGGTAAATTTTTATTAGTGTTATTCTTCCTTATCAATGCGGTTTCGGTCTATTTTATCACTACTTATGGTGTGATTATAGACGAAAGTATGATAAGCAATGTATTTAATACCAATTATGAAGAGTCTAGTAGTTTCTTTTCGGTTAAGTTGGTGTTATATTTAGTGCTATTAGGTATTTTACCGAGTATTTATATTATCAGAACTAAAATTATCCCAAGCACTTTCAAGCAGTTTGCTAAGACGATGGCATTGGCGTTGTTGTTTATGGTGGTGATGGCTTTTGTAAACGCAAGTAACTGGCTTTGGGTAGATAAAAACTCTAAGCAGTTGGGTGGTTTGGCAATGCCTTGGTCTTATAGTGTAAATACTGCGTTGTATCATATTCACAAGTATAAAAAGAATGAAAAGGAAATTTTGCTACCGAATGCCAAGATAAAAGACAACGAAAAGTCGGTGGTGGTATTGGTGATAGGAGAATCGGCGAGAAGTCAGAATTTTTCGCTTTATGGCTATAATAAAAATACCAATCCATTATTATCAAACACGAGCAATGTTTTTCATTTTAAAGCTAATTCCTGTGCCACTTATACCACGGCAGGAGTTAAATGTATTTTAGAACATACCAACACTGATGATTTGTATGAAATACTACCTAACTATTTATATCGTAACGATGTAGAAGTGATTTGGCGAACCACCAACTGGGGTGAACCGCCATTACATATTGCGAATTATCAGAATAAAGAAGCTCTAATGAAAGACTGTAAGGCACCTGAATGTGATTATGATGAGGTGCTTGTAAACGGATTAAAGGAGCAAATATTGGTAAGTAAAAAGAATAAAGTATTGGTAGTGTTACATACAAGTACCAGCCACGGACCTACTTATAGCCAAAAATATCCATTAAAATTTGAAGTGTTTAAACCTGTTTGTAATAGTGTAGAGTTGGGCAAATGTTCTCAGACAGAATTGGTAAACGCTTACGATAACACGATTGTTTATACAGATTATATCTTACATAATGTTATCGAGAATTTAAAAGAACTAAAAGATTACAAAAGCACAATGTTATTTGTTTCTGACCACGGTGAATCTTTGGGAGAGAAAAACTTATATATGCACGGAGTGCCTTTAAGTATTGCACCTAAAGAGCAGTATGAAATACCGTTCATTGTTTGGTTGTCGGATAATAGTCATAAAAAACTAAAGCCAAACGAGGTGCTTTCTCAAAACCATGTATTTCACAGTGTGCTTAACTTTTTAGGAGTAGAAAGCCCTATCTATAAAGAAGAAATGAATATTTTTAAATAGACAGTTTTTCTTTTTTATTGAATTTTTTAATGTAGTCAAAGGATTTTATGGATATTAAAAATAATATTTTTGTTAAAAACGCACATCTTAACAACCTTAAAAATATAGATGTTCTTATACCTAAAAACAAACTAGTGGTAGTAACTGGAGTGTCTGGTAGTGGGAAATCGTCTTTAGCCTTTGATACTATTTATGCCGAAGGACAGAGGCGTTATGTGGAGAGTTTAAGCTCTTATGCTAGGCAGTTTTTGGGACGATTGGAGAAACCAAAGATAGACGATATTAAGGGCTTAGCACCATCTATTGCTATACAACAGAAAGTAATTTCTTCTAATCCAAGGTCCACAGTAGGAACTTCCACCGAAATTTACGATTATCTTAAATTGTTATTCGCTCGTGTGGGGCGTACCTATTCGCCTGTATCTGGTGATGAGGTGAAAAAGGACAGCATTTCTGATGTTATTTCTTATATAGAAGAAAATCCTAATCAAGAGTTTCTACTTACAGCACCGCTTTCTTTTGCTGATGGTGATTTTAAATCACTATTAAATACATTGAAAGTTTCGGGATTTACTAGATTAGAAATTAACGGAAATATCGCTGAAATAGAAGATTTAGAGAGTTTTGGCTTCGTTCCTGAAAAAGAGATGTCGCTTAATTTGGTTATTGACCGTTTTGTTTACGAGGACGATGAGCATTTTCTACAACGCTTAGCAGATTCTATCCAGACGGCGTTCTACGAGGGGCACGGCTCTTGTGCTTTAAAAAATATTGAAACACAAAAAATAAAACACTTTTCTAACCTTTTTGAAGCTGATGGGATTTCGTTTTTAGAACCAAATCTTCATTTTTTCAGTTTTAATAATCCTTACGGAGCGTGCCCTACTTGCGAGGGCTATGGTAAAGTGGTTGGGATAGACGAAGATTTAGTAATTCCTAATAAAAGGCTTTCGGTTTACGAAGATGCCGTGGCCTGTTGGAAAGGAGAAACGATGAGCGAGTGGAAAATGCACTTTATCAAAAACGCTCCAGATTTTCCAATCCACAAACCGTATTTTGAACTTACTAAAGAGCAAAAACAACTCTTATGGAGAGGAACAGGAGCTAAAAATTTCCCTTGTATAGACCAGTTTTTCCGTATGCTGGAGGAGAATTTGTATAAGATACAATACCGAGTGATGCTCTCTCGTTACAGAGGTAAAACCAAATGTCCCGACTGCGAAGGTCTAAGATTAAGAAAAGAAACCGAATGGGTAAAAGTGGGAGGGCATAACATACAATTGTTAATGGAATTACCATTAGACGAGCTTCTGCCTTTAATTAAAAACCTTAAGCTCACTAAACACGAGCAAGAAATTGCTAAAAGGCTACTCTACGAAATTACTACTAGACTAGAATTTTTGTTAAAAGTAGGCTTGGGATATTTAACGCTAAACCGTACTTCTAATACTTTGTCAGGTGGAGAAAGTCAAAGGATTAACTTAGCGACTAGCTTGGGGAGTTCTTTGGTTGGGTCTATTTATATTTTGGACGAGCCTTCCATTGGGCTACATTCACAGGATACCGAGAATTTAATAGAAGTTCTAAAGAATTTAAGAGATTTAGGCAATACCGTTATTGTTGTGGAACACGATGAGGATATTATGCGTGCCGCAGATTATATTATAGATATAGGTCCAGAAGCAGGTTTTTTGGGGGGAGAGCTGGTCTTCGCAGGCGATTTTAAAAACCTCAAAGAAGCCGATACTTTAACTTCTAAATATCTTACAGGAAGGCTAGAAATAGCAGTGCCAAAAAGGAGAAGGAGAGCTAAATCGTTCATCAATATCAAAGGAGCAAGACAAAATAACCTTAAAAATATAGATGTTGATATTCCTTTGGAGAATTTGGTGGTGGTTACGGGAGTGTCGGGCTCTGGTAAATCTACATTGATGAAAGAGGTCTTGGCTAACGATATTCAAATTCAGTTAGGGATGGGAGGCAAAAAAGCCGATTATGATTATGTGGATTTTCCGCCTCAATTGGTAAAGCATATAGAATTGATAGACCAAAATCCTATCGGAAAATCTTCTAGGTCTAACCCAGTAACCTATCTTAAGGCTTATGATGATATTAGAGATTTGTTCGCTAAGCAACGTCATTCTAAAACTATGAATTTAAAGCCTAAGCACTTTTCGTTTAATGTAGATGGTGGGAGATGTGATGAGTGTAAAGGAGAGGGTATTATTACCATATCTATGCAATTTATGGCAGATGTGGAACTAGAATGTGAGCAATGCAAAGGAGCAAGATTTAAGTCCGAAATATTGGAAGTTAAATTTGATGAGAAAAACATTGCAGATATTCTACAAATGACGGTAGATGAAGCGATTGATTTCTTCAATGATAATAAACAAGATAAAATAGTTACCAAACTAAAACCATTGCAAGAGGTTGGTCTAGGCTATCTTAAACTAGGGCAAAGTTCTTCTACGCTTTCGGGTGGAGAAGCCCAAAGGGTAAAGTTGGCATCGTTTTTAGTAAAGGGTGTAACTACGGAGAAAACGCTTTTCATCTTTGATGAACCTTCCACAGGGCTTCATTTTCATGATATACAGAAGTTATTAACTTCATTACAGGCTCTTATAGAGTTGGGGCATTCTGTAGTGGTTATAGAGCATCAGCCAGATATTATTAAGTCAGCAGACTGGATAATAGATATAGGTCCTAATGCAGGTAAATATGGTGGAGAAGTAGTTTTTGCTGGAACGCCTGAAGATTTAGCAAAAGATAAAAAATCTAAGACTGCTAAATTCGTAGCCGAAAAACTTTAAAATAAAAAAAAGGTATCTCGTTTTATAGTGAGGTACCTTTTTTATTTGTATTGATTATTACAATTTAAACTCTAGTTTTACATTAAAGAAGCGTCCTGTAAGCCTTACAGGTACGGGGTAAATGTAACCTGTATTGGCATCGTTAATCCATTGATTAGAAATGGTGTTGTTGATGTTGAATGCATTAAACACCTGAACGCCTAAAGTCAATTCTTTAAAATTTCGCCAAAAAGGAGCGTGGGCTTTAAAATCTTTTTGGTCTATAAAAATTTTGGATAATCCTATATCTACTCTTTTGTAAGCAGGGAGTGTTTTTTGGTATTGATAAGGGTCGGCAAAAACAGATGCTCCGTTGGGTAGTCCACTAGCGTAGATTAAAGTAAGATTAACTCTCATACTAGGGAATTTAGGCATATAGTCTTGGTAGAACATAGCAACCCTAAATCTTTGGTCTGTTGGTCTTGGGATATAGCCATTATTATCAATATTTTCAAATACTCTAGCATAGCTTAAAGATAGCCAAGAATCCACTCCAGGCACAAACTCGCCAAACAACCTCGTATCTATACCATAGGCATAGCCTTCGGAATTATTTTGCCCAGAATATCTTATACGAACATTATCCACATAGTAGGGGATAAGGTGGTTCATCTTTTTATAATAGGCTTCCGTAGTGAGCTTAAATGGACGGTCTTTCCATTGAAATTCGTAGTCGTTGCCTAAAATAAGTTGCAAAGATTGTTGGGCTTTTATATTAGAGTTAAAATTACCTTCTAAATCCTTTATTTCTCTATAAAAAGGAGCTTGGTAGTAAACGCCTCCTGCTAGTCTAAATAGCATATCTGTATCCCAATCGGGCTTAATGGCTATTTGCAATCTAGGAGAAACAATGGTTTGGTTGTTAAAACTCCAATGTTGCGTTCTGACACCTCCATTGATGAAAACTTTGTGCGTTTGCCAAAAGAATTTTTTAGAAGCCTGAACATAAGCCGAAAGTCGGCTAGGCTGTATATCGTTTTGCCCTCTAATGTTAAATTTCAATTTTAAGTCCGATGGGTCTAGCTGTCCAATAACCGCAGAGGCTCTAGGCGTACTATAGCCTAAAGAGTCGGCAAGTTGCCATTCATTGGTATAGTCTTGTAGAAATTCTTTTTCGTATTTAATTCCCACCTCATAGTCCGTGTTTACATCAGGTGAAAATCTTGCTCTAAATTGAGACCCTAAAGTTCTTACTAATAAATCATTTCTAGCGTGGTCTATCTGTCCACCTATATCATAAGAAACGGTTGGCTCTCCAGTAACAGGGTTGTAAGCCTGTAATTCGTAGGCAGAAGAGATAGTGTAATATTCTTTCTCTCTGTTCTGATAAGCAAAATTATCTAATGAGAACTTCCATTTTTTATTAGGTTTAAAATGAACCGAAGCTGTCCCCATCATATTTTTATAAGTGTCGTTTTCTCTTCCGTTGTAAAATACGGTAAGCGTCATTGGGGTTTGCAAAGTCCCAAAATTAACTTTTCGTTGTTTGGGAAGCATCGTGTAGTCATTTTTAGCATAATATCCAATGAAAGATAATTGCCATTTAGGATTAATATGGTAATTGATGAAGGTTTGAATATCAAAGCTTTGAGGGTTGAAATCCGTGTCTTCATTGAGTGTGTTAAGTACCAGATTGGTATTACGATAACGCCCTGAAACCAAAGCGGTTAATTTTTTATCTTTAGATGCACCGCCTAGCGTTAGCCTACCTCCAATAAGACTGGCTTCTCCTGATAGTTCTGTTTTTTCGGGTTCTCTATAATAAACATTAAGAGCAGACGACATTTTATCGCCGTATCTTGCTTCAAATCCACCCGAAGAAAAATTAACGGTAGAAACCATATCAGGATTGATGATGCTCATACCTTCCTGTTGGGCATTTCTAATGAGGAAAGGACGATAAAGTTCCACATCATTGATGTAGATTAAATTTTCGTCATAATTTCCACCTCTTACCATATATTGGGAGGAGAGTTCGGTATTGGAGTTTACCGAAGGCAAAGTTTTAATAAGTCCCTCAATACCACCCGAAATAGAAGCAATTTGTTGTGCTTCTTTAGCCGAAATACTGGTGTTAGTAAGGTCGGTTGTTTTTTTCTTGGCTCTCTTTTGGAAAACCACTTCTTCTATCTCTTTAGTCTTCTGAGCTACTGCTAGATAGGGCAATACTGCTAAGATAAGATATATCTTTTTCAAAAGCGATATTTTTAATGATTTTGATACTAAATAATAGCCTCTCTTATTTTGGTAAGTTTAGCTAACAACGCGTCTAGTTGTTCTAGAGGGAGCATATTAGCACCATCAGATTTTGCGTTTTTAGGGTCTGGGTGAGTTTCTATAAATAGTCCGTCTGCACCTACGGCAATCCCTGCTTTAGCAATGGTTTCTATGAGTTGAGGTTTTCCACCAGTTACACCAGATTCTTGGTTAGGCTGTTGTAAAGAGTGGGTAACATCTAATATTACAGGAGCGTAATTTTGCATCGTTGGGATACCTCTAAAGTCCACTACCAAATCGGTATAGCCAAAAGAATTGCCTCGTTCTATAATGGCAACTTTATCGTTTTGGCAGTCTTTTATTTTTTGCACTGCAAATTTCATTGCTTCAGGAGAGAGGAATTGCCCCTTTTTTAAAGTGATGCATTTTCCTGTTTTGGCAGCAGACACGAGTAAATCCGTTTGTCTTACTAGGAAAGCAGGTATTTGTAACACATCTACATATTGTGCTGCAAGAGTGGCGTGTTCGTTTTCGTGAATATCCGTTGTTGTGGGAATTTCGAAAGTATCGCCTACTTTTTTAAGAATTTCAAGAGCTTTTTCGTCTCCTATTCCTGTAAAGGAATCTATCCTAGATCTATTGGCTTTTTTAAAACTTCCTTTAAAGATGTAAGGGATTTTATATTTGTCCGAAAGTTTTACAATATGTTCTGCTATTTTCATTGCCATATCTTCGTTTTCTATGGCACAAGGTCCTGCTAATAGGAAGAAATTAGAAGAATTTTTATGACTGATATTATCTAAATGTTGTATCATTTTTTTGAAATTTAATTAAGGTATAAAGTTAAAGTATTTTTTTGAATGATGAAATACAGGTTTTTCTAACGGTACAAAAATAAAAACCTCAACTGTAATAATCAATTTTGAAGTTTGATAGTTAAGTTGAGGTAAATTTATTTTGTTTTAAACGGTTTCTTTTTCAAAAAAGGAGAAACTCACATTTCCGTATTTTCTAGTTTCTTTGAGATGTTGATGTTCCAATACCATTCGGCTTTGATGTTCTAGCACGAAAAGTCCATTTTCGGCAAGAATAGGACTGTCCAAAACTGAATTGATTAAATCGTAATATTTTTTTTCAGGTAAATCAAACGGTGGGTCAGCAAATATCAAATTGAATGATTTAGTATGATTTCTACTCTTTTTTAACCATTCAAAAACATCACTTCTTTGGACATTTATTTGTAAACCAAAACCTAATTCTTGGGCTGTAGATTGTATAAATGCAGCGTGTTTAGAATTAAACTCTACTGAAGTAATGTTTTGGCAATCTCTAGAAGCTAACTCCAACGATATAGAGCCAATCCCTGCGAAAAGGTCTAGTGAAGAGATGTAAGGTAGCTCTAATCTATGTTCTAATATGCTGAATAAAGCCTCTTTAGCAAAATCTGTTGTAGGGCGAACTTCAAAATTTTTGGGAGCTAATATTCGCTTAGCTTTCCACTTTCCAGAGATAATTCTATACATAATTTTAGTTGTTATTGAAGAGTATTTAGCTCATAATGAAGTTCCTTTGAGGTAAGTTGTCAAAAACCACTTTTAAATTCTTGACAAACTTCCTAAGCTCCGATATAAAGGTTTCGTTTTCGGTAGTTTCTCCGTACACATAGAACTGAGTGTCTGTAATATTAAATCCTATTTTGCTAAGGGTAAACATAACGAAATAAAGAAAATCAACCTCTGAATTTACATCTAGATTATTATAAAGAATTACCTTTCTATTATCTAAAGCAAAAAACTCGCACTGATGGTGATATAGATTGATATGGATTTCCTTTTTATTCCCAGCATCAAGTGTATTTAAGAATTTTTCTCCAGAGAAATTAAAATGCGTAGAAATACCTTTGCTTTTAATTTTTTTATAAAATAAGTCAGGCATCGTATAATAAAACTGAACGCCATATTTCTTATTTACAGAAAGCATTACTTCCTCTTTGTCTTTATCTACTAGAGCGTTGTAAGAGATAAGCTCGTGAGCGACATCGTGCTGAGAAAAAGTAGAAGGCATTAATGTAAAATGATTGAGAGCAGAAATTACATCTATACTTACTATAGAAGGGTGGTTTAAAATTTCCTCTAACTTATTGATTAAATAATCACTAGGGGAATCTTCTGTGATAAAAAAAACTTTTTCTTCTTGTACTTCCTTACCCCTAATAATTTGGTATTGGAGTCCTCCTTTAGTAAAAAGTAAAACTAATTTTTGCATAACCCATAATGAACTCGTGCAAAGTTACTAATATTTTTTTACTTAGAATAAAGCGGTAGGGCTTAATAAAAGGGTATTCTTTTTGATTGTTTTCATACTCATAAAAAATAATTATCTTTAAGCACAATAAAAAAATATCTAAAATGGATTTAAAAAACAAAGTAGCATATATCACAGGAGGTACTAAAGGTATCGGTTTTGGAATTGCAAAAGAACTCTTAAAAAATGGATTGAAAGTCGCTATTAGTGGGAGAAGTACGGAAGCTGTGGAAAAAGCTGTTTCTGAACTATCGGAATATAAAGACAACATCATAGGCGTGGTGTCTGATGTGAAAGATTTTCAGGCAGAACAAGAGGCGGTTAAGTATGTGGAAACTAAGCTAGGCAATATAGATGTAGTGGTAGCTAATGCAGGTTTAGGTTGCTTTAAACCAGTAGACGAAATTTCTTTAGAAGAATGGAATGCTATGATAGATACTAATCTTACGGGGGCTTTCCATACGATGAAAGCAACCGTGGAGTCTCTCAAGAAAACGCAGGGGTATTATATTAGTATTGCTAGTTTGGCAGGAGCGTACTTTTTTGAAAAAGCGTCAGGATATAATGCGTCTAAATTTGGTCTTGTAGGTTTTACCCAAGCAGCAATGTTAGATTTAAGAAAGTATAACATTAAAGTTTCTACTATTATGCCAGGTTCTGTAGCCTCTCACTTTAATGGTAACGAGCCTTCGGATAAAGATTATTGGAAGATTCAGCCAGAAGACCTAGGGGAAATAGTGGCAGATTTGCTTAAAATGAATCCTCGCACCTTACCTAGTAAAATAGAGGTAAGACCGTCTAATCCAAATAAATAATTATGCAGTAAATAAATTTTAATGTACAGTGTTATGCATGCATAATATATTTTTGTTATATTAGCAACGATTTATAAAACATAAAAATAGAGAAAATATGAAAATATTAGTTTGTATTAGTAGTGTTCCAGATACTACATCTAAAATCAACTTTACAGCAGATAAATCAGCTTTTGATAAAAACGGAATTCAGTGGGTTATTAATCCATTAGATGAATTTGCACTTACAAAAGCGATTAAATTACAGCAATCAAACGGAGCTAAAGTAACGGTAGTTAATGTAGGAGATGCAGGTACAGAAGCGGTAATTAGAAAAGCGTTGGCAATAGGTGCAGATGATGCTATTCGTATCAATGCAGAGCCGCAGGATAGTTTTTCGGTAGCTAAAGAAATCGCAAATGTAGCTAAAGAGGGAGGCTATGATTTGGTACTTTGTGGTAAAGAGTCTATTGATTATAACGGTGGAGCAGTACCAGCAATGTTGGCTCAGTTTTTAGACCAACCTTTCGTTAATGCTTGTGTTGGGTTAGAAGTAAACGGTTCTGAAGTTACCGCAGTAAGAGAAATTGATGGTGGTAAAGAAACAGTTTCTGTATCACTTCCATTGGTAGTTGCTGGTCAGAAAGGTTTAGTGGACGAAAAAGAACTCATTATTCCAAATATGAGAGGTATTATGTCTGCGAGAACTAAGCCTCTTAATGTGCAAGAGCCGTCTCAAAACGAAGTGAAGGTAAGTGCAGTATCTTTTGACAGTGTTCCGCCAAGAGCTTCTGTTAAGCTATTCTCACCAGACGATTTAGATGCCCTTGTAAAGGCTCTTCACGAAGAAGCTAAGGTAATCTAAGGGAGTTATTATAATATAATTTAACATATAAAAACAAAAATAATGGCAATATTCGTATATACAGAAAATATAAACGGTGTTTATAAAAAAGCAGCTTTTGAAGCGGTATCTTACGCTAAAGCTGTAGCAGATAAAGCAGGAACTAGCGTAACGGCTGTAAGCATCAATGCTACAGATAGTTCAGAATTATTATATAAATATGGAGCAGAGAAAGTTATCCATATTAAAGATGAAGGATTAAAATCTTTCAGTGCTAAGGCTTATGCTAAAGCTATAGCGGAAGTAGTAGATGGAATGGTGGTTTTTCCACATACTACTGATGCGGCTTCTGTGGCACCAATGTTGGCGGTTCTTAAAAATAGTCCTCTTATTACTAATGCAGTAGAAGCACCTACTTCGGTAGCACCTTTAGAGGTTAAAAGAAAAGCTTTTTCAGGAAAGGCTTTCATGGTAGCTAAAGCTGATGGTAATGTAGTATTAACAGTTTCCCAAAACGCATTTGGAGTAAAAGAAAATCCAGTTTCAGGTTCGGAGGAAGAGATGACTTTAGGTGTGGCTAATACAGATGTAAAAGTGGTAAGCCATGAGCAGTCTTCTGGAAAATTAGACCTTAAAGAAGCTGAAGTAGTGGTTTCAGCAGGTAGAGGAATGAAAGGTCCAGAAAATTGGGGAATGGTAGAAGAGTTGGCTCAAGTTTTAGGAGCGGCTACTGCTTGTTCTAAACCAGTTTCTGATATTGGTTGGAGACCTCACTCTGAACACGTGGGACAAACAGGTAAAGCGATAGCACCTAATTTGTATGTTGCAATAGGTATTTCTGGGGCTATTCAGCACTTAGCAGGAGTTAACTCGTCTAAAACCATTGTGGTTATCAATAATGACCCTGAAGCACCATTCTTTAAATCTGCGGATTACGGTGTGGTAGGCGATGCTTTCCAAGTGATACCTGCTCTTACCGAAAAAATAAAAGCAATAAAAGAAGCCTAAATTTTATCATAAAATTAAAGAAAAGACACCATACTTATTCAAGGGTATGGTGTTTTTTATATATCTTTGCTCTATGGATTATAAAAAGCTAGTTATTAGAGGTATCTCTTACAGCCAAACACAATCGGGGGCTTATGCTTTGCTTTTAGAAGAGGTGGAAAGTTCTATAAAATTACCAGTAGTGATAGGTAGTTTTGAGGCTCAATCTATATCTTTAGCTTTGGAGAAAGATTTGAAACCTGTCCGTCCTCTTACGCACGATTTGTTTGCTAGTTTTATTAGAGATACCAATTATAGTTTAGAATATATTGTAATTTATCAAATTATAGATGGTGTTTTCTTTTCTCATATCCATTTCAAAAATAATTCTACAGGGGAAACTTTGTTCTTAGATGCGAGAACTTCTGATGCAGTAGCAATGGCGGTGAGATTCGGGGTGTCTATTTATACCACTAAGGAGGTTTTGGAAGAAGCAGGTATTCTTTTAGAGATACAACAATTAAGTGAAGAGGAGGATATAGTTACAGAATTTCATAATGAAAAACGAGATAATAGAGTATCTTTAGAAGAGTTAAGAATGCAACTAGACGAAGCCGTGAAAAACGAAGATTTTGACTTGGCTTTTCAGTTGCAAGAAGAGATTAAGAGACGACAAAGACCAATAGATTAAAATAGACTAAAAATGAATATAAAACTAAAACTTACTGTACTTAATTTTTTACAGTATTTCGTGTGGGGAGCTTGGCTTATTACGATGGCTACTTTTTGGTTTGATACTAAGCAATGGGGAGGTGCAGAGTTTGGGGTTATATTCTCCACAATGGGGATTGCCTCTATCTTTATGCCTACTTTGGCAGGGATAGTAGCAGACAGGTGGATAAACGCTGAGAAACTTTACGGAATATTACAAATTGCTTATGCAGGGACGCTTTTCTATTTACCTCATGCTTCAGCCCCTACGGCTTTCTTTTGGGTGATGTTGGTGGCAATGGTGTTTTATATGCCTACAATTGCGTTGTCTAATTCAATCAATTATCATATTCTTAAAGAGCATCATTATGATGTAGTTAAGGTGTTTCCTAGCCTTAGAGTTTGGGGGACAGTTGGGTTTATTGCAGCGATGTGGGTTACTAATCTTACAGGAAATAAAGCGTCTGAAAATCAGTTTTATATTGCGGCGATAGTAGCAGTGTTATTGGGTATTTATGCCTTTACACTTCCAAAGTGTCCACCACAGAATTTGATTCCTAAAGAGGCTTCTTGGCAAGAGAAGATGGGTTTCAATGCGTTTAAACTATTTAAGAGTTATAAGATGGCGTTGTTCTTCTTGTTCTCTATGTTTTTAGGCGCTGCTTTACAACTTACAAATGCTTATGGGGATACTTTTTTATCAGATTTTGGTAAAAATCCATTATACAAAAATAGTTTAGTAGTCGAGCGTTCTACCATTATTATGTCTATTTCTCAAATATCCGAAACGCTATTCATTCTAGCAATACCGTTTTTCTTAAAGAAATTTGGTATTAAAAAAGTAATGTTGATGAGTATGGGAGCTTGGGTGCTTCGCTTTGGATTCTTTGCTTATGGTTCTCCAGAAGGCTTTGGATTGGTGCTTATTATTCTATCGTGTATTGTGTACGGTATGGCGTTTGACTTCTTTAATGTATCGGGTTCGTTATTCGTAGAGGCGACAACAGACGAGAAAATTCGTTCCTCAGCACAAGGGTTATTTATGATGATGACGAACGGCTTTGGGGCTATTATGGGTAGTGTAGTGAGTGGTAGAATGATAGATGCGTTCTTTTTAGATGCTTCGGGTAATAAAATGTGGCACGAGATATGGCTAGTGTTTTCAATATATGCTTTAATAATTACGGTTCTTTTTGCTGTGATGTTTAAGCATAAACATAAGCCAGAAGAAGTAGCAACAGTAAAACATTAGAATTTTATATTTATCAATACAGAAGGCAGACCAGTTAAGAAATTGGTCTGTTTTTTTATTGATTTGGATATGAGATATATGAGGGTAATTTGTTATATTCGTGCCGATAAAAGAAGTAATGTCTCAAAAAGAAAAAGACTTTTCGGAACTTATTAAAATCAATCAAGGGCTTATCATTAAAGTTTCTAGAATGTACACTAATACTCTAGAAGACGAGCAAGATTTATTTCAAGAAATTGTGCTACAATTATGGCGTTCTTTTGATTCTTTTAATGGTCAGTCCAAAATATCTACTTGGATGTATAGGGTGTCTTTGAATACAGCTATTACACTTTTTAGAAAATCCTCAAAATCACTTAAAACAAACGAACTTAATGAAGGTTTTTATAATACTCCCGAGGATAATCAGCATGAGCAAAGGCAGCAAATAGAACTTCTTTACAAGGTGATAAAAAAGCTACCCGAGGTAGAGCGAGCTATTGTAATGATGTACTTGGATGAATTGTCCTACAAAGAAATCGCAGAAACTTTGGGGATAACAGAGGTTAATGCAAGGGTGAAGATGAATCGTCTTAAAAAAACTTTAAAAACACTAATGGAACAATATGCCTAATTTTGATATAGATAAAATGAAAGAGGTTTGGAAAGAACAGCCTAAACCTACTTACGATAATCAGCAGATAGAACAGATGCTGAATAGGAAATCTCGCAATTATGTAAAAACTATTTTTTGGATAAGTGTTGCAGAGTTTCTTATAATATTGGCTTTTAATATTTATGGTTTTTGTTCTGTTAAGAGAGAGCCAGCCTTGCTGAATGTTTTTAATAAAATGAACATTAAAATAGGTACACATTTAATAGAAAACTATCATAATATAGAGTTATTTATTAAAGAGGCAAGTCTTATTCTTACGCTTTTGTTTGTGTTGCTTTTTTATTACAGTTATCAAAAGATAAGTATAGAATCTAACCTTAAGAAATTTATCACTCAGATTATTAAATTTAGAAGAATAGTAAATGCTTTTATCTTAGCTAATTTAGCGATGTTTCTTGTGATTATGTTGGGGTATTTGGTAGAAATTATTTACTTGGCTTATGTACAAAATGTTTCATTTTCAGAGCCGAAATTCTTGGTGTTTTTGGTAAGTTATATTGTGTCTATCTTTTTGGGAGTTGGGTTTATATGGCTTTATTATAGGCTGATTTACGGTATTATTATTAAAAGACTAAATGAGAAGCTAAAACAACTTCAAAACCTATCATAAAGAAAGAAAATGCTCTTATAATGAATGATTGTGGTGGTTTTCCAAATTTGCTTTTTAAGTTTTAAAATATTACCTTTACGCCAAACGCTATAAAATTGGAAAGTAAAGTAGAGAAAACCTTAGTATTATTTGCACATCCGTTTTTAGAATATTCGGTATTTAATACTCATCTTATTTCATTTTACCAAGATAAAGAAAATATTACTTTTAGAGATTTGTACGAAGAATATCCTAATTTTCATATCGCTGCATTTAGGGAACGAAAAAGGATTAAAAACTACGACAAACTCATCTTTCAATTTCCGTTGATATGGTTAGGTATCCCACCATTGCTTAATTTATGGTTAAGCGAGGTATTGGATATGAAGTGGCTTGGTAAACAGAATGAAAATCCACTCGCAGGGAAAAAAGCCATGATAATTGTAAGTGCGGGAGGCTCCGAAAATTCCTATGCCAAGGGTGGAATGTACGAGAAACCAATAGAAGACTTTATATTGCCCCTTACCAAGAGTTTGGAAACTCTAGGTGTATCGGTAGAAAAAACGCTTTGTGTCTATGCCGCAAAGCAAAAAACAATAGAAGAAGTTAATGAAATCCAACAGGAAATTTCTAAATTTTTGAGTTAATGTCAGAAAGTTTATTTAAGATTACATTAGTCTATCTAGGAGCAGCTATTTTTTTGGTACCTATTGTAAGGAAGTTTGGGTTTAGTTCGGTTATAGGCTATATTCTAGGAGGTATTATTATAGGACCTTTCGTATTAAAATTAACAGGTAATGTAGAAGATGTGATGCACAGTACTGAGTTTGGTGTGGTGATGTTACTCTTCATTATTGGTCTGGAATTAGAACCTCGTAAATTCTGGGCTATGAGGAAAAGTATCCTAGGGCTTGGCTTTTCTCAGATGGCATTTACTTTTGGGTTGCTGTTTCCTATATTATATTTAGCTGGGTGGGAAACCACGACTAATATTGTCGTTTCTACGGCTTTTGCTATGTCTTCCACAGCGATTGTTCTACAAACATTAAAGGAAAAAAACCTATTTAATACCGTATCTGGAGAGGCTTCATTTTCCACCTTATTGTTTCAAGATATAGCGGTAATTCCTATTTTGGCGTTGTTACCGATGTTGGCAGGGCAATCCGAAGGTGGCGGAGAAAAATCAGTACTGATTACTTATTTACCAGAATGGCTGCAACCCTTTTCGGTGATATTAGGTGTGGGAGTGCTTATTCTTTTGGGTAAATATCTCTTTGTGCCGTTTTTAAGATATGTATCTCGTTCAGGAATGAATGAGTTGCTTACCGCATCATCATTATTCTTGGTGGTAGGAGTTTCCGAGTTGATGCTACTCGCAGGGTTAAGCCCCGCTTTGGGAGCCTTTTTGGCAGGTGTGATGCTCGCCAATACCGAATTTAGACACGAGTTAGAAAGCCAAATAGACCCATTTAAAGGTTTGCTTTTGGCGGTTTTCTTTGTGAGTGTAGGTTCTACAATTAACTTTAATGTGATACAGCAAGACCCATTATTTATATTCTCAATGGTTGTTTTGGCAACATTGGTTAAGTTTGGAGTGTTGTTCTTGGTAGGGAAGATGTTTAAAATGAGCAACGACCAAAACTTCCTCTATTCCTTTGGAATGTCCCAAGTGGGAGAGTTTGCCTTTGTGATTATCACTTTTGCCGTTAAACTTAATTTACTAGATTTAGAGATAAGCTCTCAAATGATTTCCGTTGTGGCGATTTCAATGATGATTACGCCATTTTTACTATTGCTAAATGAAAGGGTTATCGCTCCCAATTTCAATGTTAAATTTGAAGAACCTGTATCAGATTTAATTTCAGAACCTATCAAACAGAAAAAAATAATTATCGTAGGCTTTGGGCATTTTGGGAGTACCGTTGGTCGTTTGTTAAAGGTGAGTGGTATAAAAGCTACGGTCTTGGATAACGATTCTAACCGTGTGAATCTTCTTAGACAGAAAGGGTTTAAAGTGTATTACGGCGATGCTAAAAGGGTTGAAATTATGAGAGCAGCAGGTGCTGAAAATGCCGAAATATTGGTGCTATGTTTAGACGACCCTGAAAGTAACAAGTATATGATTAGAATGGCAAAGGCTCATTTTCCTCATTTGCAAATATTTGTTAGGGCTAGAAACCGTTTAGATGCTTATGATTTTATTAACGATGGTATCCACAATATTTATAGAGAAACCTTGGAAACGGCGGTCAATATGGGTGTGGATATTTTAAACGCATCAGGCTTTAGAAAATACGCTGCAAGAAGATTAGCTAATAGATTTATCGCTATAGATAATGATTCTACCATTCGTTTAGCGAAACAAGATATAGACAGCGATACGACATTTACCATTAAAGAATCTCTAGAAAGAGAAGCTCGTTTATTAGCCGATGATAATATCTCGTTTGAAGATGAACATTGGCTAGACGAAGATGAAGAGGTGGAAGAAGAAAAAAGCTAAATAGCGAATATTTTGCAGTGATTTAGAGCCTAGACATCAAAAATAAAACTATCTTTGCCGAAGTTTTGGTTTAGCCTATTGGGCTAATTAAAAGGGAATCAAGTGAAAGTCTTGAACTGTCCCCGCAACTGTAAATTGCTTTAATAAAGTTTCTACATTTTATTGCCACTGTATTATTGTTATGCGGGAAGGCGTAGAAATGCAAAAGTCAGGAGACCTGCCAAACGAGTAATATTTTTAATAAAAACTTTCGGAGGAAGAGTATTTTATATGGTAAGATTAGTTTTGCTGACGAGTCTATCGTCGGTCTTTTTTGTGCAAGCTCAACAGAAGGAAACGGTTATAGATACCGTAGCCATCAATTTGGTGTCGCCTACTTCACTTTCTGTGGGGCACGAGGTGGTTAAAATTGACTTAAAGAACAATCCAGAGATTTTTATAGAAGGGCTACTCCAAAAGCAGACGGGAGCGGTTATTAGGAACTATAGCTATGGCAATTTAGCATCTGTTTCTATAAAGGGGCTTTCGCCGTCTCAACATTTATTTACTTGGGAAGGTATTCCTATCAATTCCTCTTTAAATGGGCAGGTAGATGCTAATATTATCAGCTCTAATTTAAATAGTAATTTAACTTATCGTAGTGGCTCAGGGAGCAGTGGTTTCGGGAGTGGAGCGTTGGGCGGAGTGTTCGCTTTAGAATTTAATCCTAATTTTAATGAGCAAACGCAATACAGGTTAGAAAATACTTTAGGAAGTTTTGGACTTAACAGAAATAGCTTTTCGGTACAGAACAATACTTCTAGATGGAGCTGGAATGCTGGAACGGATTACCTTCGTTCGGATAATGAATTTCCGTTCCGAGATAAATTTGGTAAGAAAGGTAAAACAGGAAATTCAGGGTTTGATATTGCGGATATTTACCTTAATAGCGTCTATAAACTTAGTGGGAAGCATAAAATTTCCTTTAATATTTGGAACCAGTGGGCGTCTAGAAATGTAGGGGCTACCGAAGCACAACCCATAGCACAACAGATTCAAGATGACGAAAGCACTCGTATGCAAGTGTCTTGGTTTTATCATAATAAAGGCTTTGAACAGCAGTTGCAATCTGCCTATACCAAAGAGTTTTTTAGGTTTAGAATGAATGCTAAAGATGTTGGAACGGTTAGTTTTGCCGAAAACTATTTTGCCAACTATATTGCAAAGTTAGCGTTTAGTAAATCATTGGTAACGCTGGGGCTTCAGTCCAAATATACCACAGGAGGTGGAGATAATCTAAGGATTAGTCCGCTTAAAGAGTGGCATTCGTTTGTGAATTACCGTTATAATTTTAACGATTGGAGCGTAGTTTCTGCTAATTTGCGAAAGTCGTTCTCATCTTTGTTTAGCATTCCTATCACTTACGATGTCGGGGTAGAATTAGAGCCTCTGAAACATTTAAGTATCAAGGCTTCTTATGCCACTTCTTACAGGCTACCTACCTTTAACGATTTGTATTGGAAACAAGGTGGGAATCCACTACTAAAGCCCGAAGCAGGGAAGATGGGGGAGTTGAGTGTAGGCTATAAATACAGAAACACACAATCTGTAGGAGTATCTGTGCATTATGGTGAGGTAAAAGATTGGATATTATGGTATCCTAACGATGTTGGTTTTTGGACACCTACTAATTTAGATTTTGTTATTACCAAAGGTGGACAAGCAAGGTCTTCTCATCGTTTTGTTTGGGGGGGCGTGGGGCTTAATTTTAATAATTTACTGACCTACACCGAAACCTATAATCAGCGAACTCAAAAATCACTCATCTATATTCCTAGGTGGAACTACTCTAATACGTTTAGTTTAGATTGGAAAAAATACCACTTAGAGCTAGAACATTTGTTCACTTCGGAGAGAGCCACAGACCAGATAAATAGAGATTTTTTAGTACCTTATCACTTGTGGAATGTAGGTTTAGGGTTTGATTTCAAATTAAAGAACATTAGTAATTCTCTTAACATTAGAGTTCAGAATATTCTAGACCAGTCTTATAATACAATGCAGGGCTATCCTATGCCAGGCAGGTATTTTTTAACTACTTTAAAAACTAATTTTTAATATCCATATTTTATGAAGAAATCACTAGCTTTTTTATCGGTTGTAGTATTACTTACAGCGTGTAACAGAAACGAAGACTACACTCCAAAAGGAAATTACGAAAACGGCTTTTTTATCTTGAACGAAGGCTATTTCGGTCAGAACAATGGGAGTATAGACTATGTTTCTTATGGTTTTTCTAATACAGAAGAAGAGGTGTATCAGAAGGTAAACAGCGAAGCACTAGGAGATACGCCACAATCTTCTTACCGAAATGGAGATGACCTTTACATTGTTGTTAATAATGGCAACAGATTGGTAAAAGTGAACAGATACACGATGAAGAAACAAGCCGAAGTAACCACAGGGCTTAAGAACCCTAGATATATGACGGTAGTTAATGGTAAACTCTACATTACCAACTGGGGCGAGGCAGGGGATAATACAGACGACTATATACTGGTGCTAGATGCAGCCACTTTAAAAAAAGTCGCTAAAATATCGGTAGATTATGGCGTAGAGAAGATATTCTCGTTCCAAAATAAGATTTATGCATTGCTAGAAGGGGGTTGGGGCAAAAATAACAAACTAGCCGTTATCAATCCGTCTAGCAACGCGGTAGAGAAATATTACACTATTGGTTACAATCCTAATGGTTATTTAGTAGAGGATAACAAAGTGCTTATTACTTGTAAGGGAGATGGCTTTTACGATGCTAGTGCTAACTGGGCTTACACTAGCACGGTGGACGGTAGCATTTGGACGCTTACTGCCTCTGGAGTAGAAAAAACTTACGACTGGGCTCAAACTCCTGACAAAAAGGAAAGTATTCAGGAAATTGTGAAGGTTAATCAGTCTTATTTCTTCTTAGTAGATGGCAAACTACACAAGGCAGCAGTAGGCTCTGACCTTACCAAGAGTACTCAAGTTTCCGAAACTTCTTTCTATAGATTATCTAAACTAGATGAGATTTTTGCGGTAGGGCTAGATGGCAGAAATGCTAAGGCTTTATTCTTTAACGAAGCAGGTTTACAGAAAACCATTTCTACAGGGCTTTATCCTAACAGCGTAGTGGAGTAGTTAAGGGAGCTTATTTCTTTTCACTCGGTCTATAGCGAGATTGAGCTCGTTGCCTAGGAGAATAAGGATAATGTTGAGATTAACCCAAATCATCGCTAAAATAATAGTTCCTATTGAGCCGTAGAGTACATTGTATCTGGCGAAATTTGCAGCGTAGAAGATAAATCCATAGGTAATGAGTACAAATAATAAGGTGGTGAGTACTGCTCCAGGAACGGCAGACAGCCACCTTTTCACTTTAACGCATCCTACCCAATAGAAGAGGCTCAACAAAATAAAATAAAACAACGGGAACGAGATAAACCCAATAATTTTAGATAGATTAACAATAAGCCAGTTGAGATTGTATTTAGGTGTAAATAATTTCAGCACTACCTCGGAGTAGTAAATCCCAAAAAGGGAGAGAAGTATTAGGGTTACAAAGGCTAGAGTAACTAAGATAGAAATAGTGTACTCTCTGATGAAAGTCCTTTTAGAATCCGTATTTATATTAAACCCATTGATGAGGGAAAATGTACCATTAGTAGCAAACACCAAAGCAAAAAGTATGGTAAGTTTGCTAATGCTTTTCATATTGGGGATAATGCTGTTCTGTATATATTCCGTAACATCGTGCAACATATGTGTGGGGAGTATATTAGCCATAAATACCTCAAAAATATAGAATTGGAGCTTATCATAATGAGGCATATAAGGCAAAATAGACAGTAAAAACAGCAGGAATGGGAAAATACTCAAAAAGAAACTCCACGAAATACTAGCGGCTTGTTTTACCACATTATTTTTAAATACCCCTTGCCCATAAATTTCAAACATCTTCCACAAAGAGATTTCTAAAACAGGAAGGTGGATAGAATCTAAAAAACGGTGAATTTTTAAAAGGAATTTAGGGGTCTTTAACGCCATTAAATCTATATTTGTACCTGCAAATATATTAAAAATAAATTTTTTGCTTATGCAGTTCAAATTGATATGTATCGGAAAAACAGACCAAAAGGAAATACAAAACCTCATTAGTTACTACCATAAAAGGCTACCCAAATACTATAATTTTGACATCGTAGAGCTTCCAGATATTAAAAACGCTAAGAACCTCACCCCAAAAGTGATTAAAAAAGAGGAAGCCAAACTATTTTTCAACCATATAGAAAGTACGGATACCATTATCTTGTTAGACGAAAAGGGCAAGCAGTTTACCAGTAGGGCTTTTTCGGAGCAAATCCATCATTATATGAATGCGTCTATTAAGCGGGTGTGTTTCTTGATAGGCGGGGCGTATGGCTTTTCGGAAGAGATTTACCAACGAGCCAACGATAAACTTTCTCTTTCTAAAATGACCTTTACCCACCAAATGATAAGACTATTCTTTGTAGAACAAATCTACCGTGCAGACCAAATCTTACAAGGCAAACCTTATCATAACGATTGAGGTATAGTTTTTTGAGTTTGTTTATTTGATGAGAATTTCTTCACTGTTTAGTTTTAGTATGGATTTAATTATTTGTAAAATTACCTTAAATAAAAGAAAAAAAAATATAATTTAAACATTGTTTAATAATTTTTTAATATTAAGTATGTAATGCATTGTTTAAAAAGTAGTATATTTGCGCCCCTTAAAATACAGTTATGAGAAAATTTTATTGTTTGTTGATTCCTTTGTTGGTGCTTTTTTCCTTTGGAAGCCTCAGAGGACAGTGCCCTTCAGGGGACGTGAGTGCAACATATTCGGTTGTGCCTAACACGTGTGCGTCTAACGGTAGTATAACGGTTAATCTTAGCCAGTATACTAATGTAAGATTAGAATTGTTAAAGGATAATCTGGTATTAAGCGTTGTGGGAATGTCTAGTAATTCTCATACTTTTGAGCGCTTGGCTGCGGGTGCATATCAGGTAAAGGCTACTTGTGTTAGTGATTTGAGTAGGGTTTATTTTACTAATGATGTTCAGGTAGCGGAGGGTTATGTGTCAATGACGGGGGCTAATGTTTCTGTTTCAGGTGTGTGTGGAAGTTTTAAAGCGGGAGGGGTGCTAACAGTGGAAGGTGTTACAGGAGGTACGGCACCATATACCTATTCCTTTTATAAGAGCGATGATCCAGCCTATGACGATACTCTAAGTAATTATACTACTAGCAACACGATGGAGGTAGGTGCTTTTGGAACTTATCAGATTAGAATAAAAGATGCATGTGGTAATTATATAACAGTTACAAGAGAAGTGAAGGCATCATTACCGCCGATAGAACTTTGGTTTAATGTGTTGCGTTCTGCTTGTGGGCAAATATCTTTGTCAGGAGTTGCTGCTTATGATGCTAATACTAGAGGGGGGATTGATTTTAATACATTCTTAGCTGCTACCGGGGTTAAACTAAAAATACAGCAAGATAGTTCATCAGGAGCTGTAGTTTACGATGGGCTTTTCAAGGGGGAAACTCTTTCTTTTGCAGAATCTTCCACTGGAAAATATTTTGTAACTACAGTAAATGCTTGTGGTGAGCAGCATCAATATACTTTAGATTATAAGACGCTGCTAACCCCTGAAATTGCAACTAGTTTATCATCACAGGGGTGTCCGCCTAGCGAAAGCCTTACACTGTTAGTAAATTCTACTAGAGGGTTTGTGTATCCGGTTACTTATAGCGTTATCAATCAAGCGTCTGGTGAAGTAGTTAAGACAGGTGTGTTTAATAATTATGGGGAGACTGTATCACTAAATGTACCTGTAGGTTCGTATAAAGTAACTCATACGGATGCTTGTGGAACATATGTAGAAAAAATATTAGATAATCCTAAAAATACAGCACCTTCATTAGCTATTACTCACAGTCTTAACTCTGTATGTGGCCTTATACCGCCTCTTACACAAACGGGTGGGCAGCAAATTTATGTAGGGTTTAGAGGATATGTCCCAGATTTAGATAATGCTACTTTAACTATTGTCAGTGGACCTAGTAATGTTGGGGTAAAAGCGGTTAGACTACAAGCGAATAGATATGCATGGACCAATGTGCTTTCAGGTAATTATGTTATCTCGGTAGAATCTTGTGGAGTGATAACCAATTACAATATTACAGTAAGAGATAATAGAAATACATTGAGGCAATCTTTGTCTTCACAAGGAACTTCAGTATGTTCGGGTGGAGGAAATATTACATCTACAAAAATTTATAATGGAGGTTATTCATCTACAGTACAATTATTAGCGGCAGATAATCCAAATGTAGTATTACAAGAAAATGCAACGGGTAATTTTAGTAATTTACGAGCAGGCACATATATAACGAGAATGAAAATAACAATGCCATCGTGGTGTACAGATTATAATTATTATGTTCCAGGTAGTACAATTACTTTAACAGGAGCGGCTTCTGGTCCTAAAGTTTCTGTTCTAGCAACTACTTGTGAGATAGATAATGTCGCTAAAGGAACTGCTTACTTAAGTCTTTCAGGTGTAATGCCGTATACAATTAAGTATAGAGAAAATGGAACAACTACTTGGACTACGGTAACAAATATTTCTACATCTAAGTATAATATAGAGAATTTAGTGCCTAATAAAACTTACGATGTTAATATTACAGATGCTTGTGGTAATTCTCTAGATTCAGGGTTTAATGTAGGGGTAATTGCTGATTATCTCATAGAAAATCCTGTTCATCCATGTATAGGTTCTCCTTATACTCTAGTTGGGAAAGATTTTCCTGGAGCTACCTATGAATGGACTAATCCATCGGGAACGGTGGTATCTACGACTAAAGATTATGCAATAGCAAGTTATAATTCTTCTTATGATGGTACTTATAAGCTGAAGATGACTTGGGATGGGTGTGTTGTTAGAACAATGGAGATATCAGTATATTCTACATTATGTGGAGGTCCTATTAGTCAGGCTAGTATTTCAGGTCATGTATTTAATGATTTAAATGGATTAGATGATAATACTGTAAATGGAACAGGTATAGGAGTAGCAGATGGAGTACAGCTTTATATAACGGCTTATACAGCTGATGAAAACGGAGAAAATGGAGTTCCTATTACTACAGTGAAAGTGAATTCCGATGGGTCTTATACTATTCCGGGATTGGTTTCAAATAGATTTTATAAATTGATAATAACAACAAATCCTCTTGGTGCGCAAGCATCAACATCTTCTTTACCTAGTGGGTGGGTATCTACAGGGGAGAATGTAGGAGCAGGAGCAGGTAATGATGGAAAAGTGGATGGGCAATTGGTGGTTTATTCGCTTAGTGAGGATAATGCTAATTTTGGTATTAGAAAAGAATTTTGTTTTAAGCCTGCTAATGTTTCAGGGGTAGTGCTAGATTCTCGTTTTGGAGTTACAACTTTAGGAAGAGCAGGGGATAACGGCTTAGGAAATAATTGGCCAATGGAACGTAAAGGAGCTTTTATGGTTTTAGAAGGTAAAGATGTCGGTTTTGTTCTGAATAGGGTTAATCCTTCAGATATACAGAATCCTGTTGAGGGAATGTTGGTTTATGATACTATTAAGGACTGTATAAGTTTGTATGATGGTAGTAGTTGGAGATGTTTAACCAAGAAAGGTTGTCCAGATTTGTAAACTATAAAAAATAATCAAAATGAAAAAAATAATAACAATTATAGGATTGTTTTCTTCTTCTTATTTAGCTTTTAGTCAAGTTATATTGGGGGAAGGAAAAACAGAATTAAGTTCTCCTTCAATATCTTTAGAGTTTGGAAATGAGAATAAAGGAATTGTGTTGCCTTGGGTTAATAATGCTACTACAATGAGTAATGCAGTGAGTGGAACTTTAGTCTTGGATGTAACTGATAGAAAGGTAAAAGTTAAGTTAAATAAAGGTTGGCAGGAAGTAACGCCAGCATCTACGGTATTTATAAATACAACTCTACAGGATGGCATTCAGGATAAAACAACTACTGGAGCTGTTATAGGGGGGGATGGAAATACATCTACTCCAGGGGTTTTGGTTTTAGAAGATGCTAATAAAGCAATGCAACTACCCATGGTTGCATCTCCTCATTTGAACATTGTTAAACCTGCAGCAGGAATGTTAGCTTACGATACAGTATCAAAGTTAGTATGTATATACAATGGTAGCGAATGGGCATTTTGGAAACCTGAATAATCTTAATTAATAAATTTTATATGACAAGCTATCCTATATTTAGGATAGCTTTTTTATTGGAAAATATATTAGTACTCCATTTTTCTTAGTTTTTTGTTGGTAAGTCCTACTATAAGGGCAATGGCGAGGGTCATACTCCCTCCAAATATTACAGAACGCACCACGCCTAGAAGTTTAGCGGCTAGACCACTTTCAAATTGTCCCATCTCGTTACTAGACATAATGAAGATAGAATTAACGCTTAGAACTCTACCTCTTATTTTGTCAGGGGTTTTTAGTTGTACTATCGTCCCTCTTATCACTACGGAAATTCCGTCTAACATACCACTAAGCATCAAGAAAAAGAACGAAAGCCAATAGAGTTTAGACAAGCCAAAACCAATGATGCACATGCCAAAACCAGCCACCGCCACCAGTAGTATTTTACCTTGATTTCTCCTCAATGGAATAAATGAAAGTAAAATAATAATACACATAGAGCCAATATCAGACGCCGCATTAAGTAGTCCAAAGCCTTCGGCTCCTACTTTAAGAATGTCACTAGCATAGACGGGTATCATCGCCACCGCTCCACCAAACAAAACCGCAAACATATCCAAGCATAAAGCTCCCAATATTTCTTTGGTTTTATAGATGTAGGCAAGCCCTTCACGCATACTTTCTAGCACCTTTACTTCTTTTTTATTGTACTCGGAATGTTGCGGTTTTAATTGCCAAAAGAATACAGACGCTAAGGTCATCAGACTTACAATAACTACAAGCGTCCATTTAATAGTAATAAGTGCAATTAAAAAGCCTCCTAACGCGTGTCCAAATACTGAAGAAGTAAGAAAAGTAGCTTGATTAAGCGTAACGGCATTGGCTAAGTTTTCCTTTTTTACCATTTTAGGTATCATAGAAGGGACTAATGGTCCTATAAAAGCACGGCAAATCCCTGTTAGAAATATCACTGCATAGATGAAATAAGAAATCTGGTGTCCTGTAAGATGATAAGAGTTTTCTAAGAATGCCAAAGCCACTAATGCACTAATGAGAAGTACATAGATATAATTGCAGATAAGTAGCATTCGTTTCTTTTCGTTCATATCTATTACATAGCCTGCGTACAGGGCAGTAGATACGGCGGGGATCACCTCCGAAAGCCCAATGAACCCAATAGAAAGAGGGTCTTTGGTAAGCTGATAAACCCACCAACCTAGAAGAGTGGCTAACATTCTGAACGCCAAAATGAGAAAAAACCTACCAAATAGAAGGTGTCTAAACTCGATGTTTTTTAAAGTTTTTAGAGGCTCTAGGTTCATAAGGTGAATGCTGTTGGTTTCTTTAGATTATATGATTCACTAAAAAGTCGGCTATTTTTCTGTCGTTGGCGAGTCTAGGGATTTTGTTTTGCCCACCTAGTTTCCCTTCAGATTTAGCATACTCGTGGAATGCGTTTCTTTTTAATTTAGATATTTTAAGCGGTTGTAATACCTTACCCTCTATTAAATCATCATAATAGGTATTCCTTGCTCTTAGCTCTTGGTCTAGGGTTAATCTAAAGGCTTCTAAATCTTCGGGTTCTTTTTCAAACTCAATTAACCATTCGTGATAAGGTAACTCGTTGTTAGGAGGAGTTACTTGTGGTGCAAGATGAAACTCTGTAATTTGAGCATAGTGTTGAGCTACGGTAGATTTCATAGCTTCTTCTACCTCATAAGCGATGACATGCTCGCCAAATGCAGAGGTGTAGTGCTTGGTTCTGCCACTTACCAAAATACGGTAAGGGTTTTTAGAAATAAACCTCACTACATCTCCAATAGAATACGCCCAAAGCCCAGAGTTGGTGGTAAGAATCATCGCATAGTCTTGGTTCAGTTCAATGTCTTTTAAAGTTAAACGAGGAGCGTTGGGTTTGCCATATTGCTCTAATGGAACGAACTCGTAGAAAATCCCATTGTTGGTAAGTAGTCTTAAACCTTCTTGAGTATAATCGTCCTGAAACGCAAAAAAGCCTTCACTCGCAGGGAAGGTCTGCACAATATCTACAGAACCTCCAAGGAGTTCTTCCATTTTTTCTCGGTAAGGCTCATAGTTTACGCCGCCAGTTACGATAAGTTGTAAGTTAGGGAATAGTTGTTTTATTTTCTTATGGTGTCTTTCTACCAAAATTTCAAAATACATAATGAGCCAAGGCGGAATCCCAGAAATAAGTGTCATATTTTGGGTTTCGGTTTCATCAGCAATTTTATTGACTTTAGTTTCCCAGTCTTCTATACAGTTGGTTTCATAGCTTGGGAGTCTGTTTTTTTGCAGATATTTAGGGATATGGTGAGCCACAATACCTGAGAGTCGCCCTGTTTTAATCCCATTAACCTCTTCTAATTCAGGAGAGCCTTGTAGGAAAATCATTTTACCGTTTACAAAATCGGCATTATTCTTTTTCACAATATAATGAAACAGAGCCGACTGTGCCGCTTTGATTTGGTAAGGCATTCCTTCTTTAGAAATAGGGATATACTTAGCTCCAGAAGTAGTGCCAGAAGTCTTAGCAAAATATTCGGGAGTATCCGTCCAAAGTATGTTGGCTTGTCCTCTTTTTACCTTTTCTATGTAGGGTTTAAGGTCTTCGTAATCCGCAATAGGAACTTGATTTTGAAAGTCCTCTAAAGTTTTGATTTCGTCAAAATTATGGCTTCTACCAAATAGAGTCTTTTCTGCTATTTTTACTAAATTTCTCCATAAAGCCTCTTGGTGTTCAATCGCTTTAGATTGGTCTAGTGCAGCTTGCTGAGTATGTCTTTTCGCCCAAACGAGAGCCGCTTTCTTTTTAATCCATTTTAACATAGAGCAAAGATAAGATTTTGTTACCAACTAAGAATAAATCATTATATAGATTTAACCAGTCAATAAGGTTAATTGAAAATAAAGATGTCTAAAACTTTCAGAACCCTAAAAAAATTCCGAAATTAGCCACTTTAAAATCAATATAAAATTATCAGAATGGAAGAACAAAATATCTTAGATTGTGTAATTATAGGTTCAGGACCTGCAGGATATACTGCTGCAATTTATGCAGCTAGAGCGGATTTAAAACCTGAATTATTCACAGGGTTAGAGCCAGGTGGACAATTAACTACCACTACGGAGGTAGAGAATTTCCCAGGTTATCCCAATGGTATCACAGGACCAGAAATGATGATGGACTTGCAAAAACAAGCAGAAAGATTCGAGACCAAAGTCCATTACGAAATGATTACCAGCGTGGAGTTTTCTAAAGAGGTAGGTGGTATTCATAAGTTATCCACAGGAAGTAGAGAGATTTTGGCTAGAACGGTAATTATATCTACAGGGGCTACCGCTAAATATTTAGGACTGGACGATGAAAAGAAGTACTCTGGTGGAGGCGTTTCTGCGTGTGCTACCTGCGATGGCTTCTTTTATAAAGGGAAAGATGTTATTGTAGTAGGAGCGGGAGATACAGCGGCAGAAGAAGCCACTTACCTAGCCAATATTTGTAACAAAGTAACGATGTTGGTAAGAAAAGACCACTTTAGAGCCTCCAAAGTAATGGCACAAAGGGTGGAAAAAACACCAAACATTGAAGTAAAATATAACCACGAACTTATTGGTATCAAAGGTGAAAATAATCTAGTAGAGCGTGCAGTGGTCATCAATAACCAAACGCAAGAAACCTCTGAAATTGAAGTTCATGGGATATTTATTGCCATAGGGCACAAACCTAATACCGATGTATTTAAAGGTCAAATCAACCTAGACGAAAATGGTTATATTATTACCGAAGGTAAGTCGTCTAAAACCAATCTTCCTGGGGTATTTGCGGCAGGAGATGTGCAAGATCATATTTACCGTCAAGCGATTACTGCTGCAGGAAGTGGTTGTATGGCAGCCATAGATGCCGAAAGATATTTAGGAGAGTTAAAAGGATAATCATTAAAAAAAGCGGAGCGGAAATAGATACTATTTGTTTTTTAGGAGCTATTTCCCGCTGTTCGCTCATACTCCTCGTTTTGCCGCTCCACTTCGTTCCGCGGCTTCACTGCGGGGTATCCGCTTCCATCGGGGCTAGTTTCAGCACTCGTTATATATAAAATGAAAACAATACTATACATATTTATAGGCGGAGGATTAGGAAGTGTATTTCGCTTCCTTGTTTCTCGTTATACCGCTCAGTTTTTCAAATTGGGGACTTTTCCTATGGGGACTTTAGTGGTTAATGTATTGGGCTGTTTTTTGATTGGGTTGTTAAGTAACTCTCTTATGAAACAAGAATCAGATATTGTCAGATACTTTTTTATAGTGGGGCTGTGCGGAGGTTTTACTACATTTTCTACTTTTTCCTACGAGAACCTTGTGTTATGGCAAAATCAGGATTATGTAACTCTTTTTAGCTATGTGGTGGCAAGTTTAGTATTAGGATTTTGGGCAGTTTATTTAGGATTTAAAGTAGGGTAGTCTAAATTTTTATTATTGATAAATAGTAATTTATACTATTTTGGAGTTGAAAGTGAATGTAAAATTTGTGTATAATTAAAAATAGTTATATATTTGCACCACTAAAAACAACGATAGAGTTGTTAAGGAGAGATGGCAGAGCGGTCGAATGCGGCGGTCTTGAAAACCGTTGACTGTAACAGGTCCGGGGGTTCGAATCCCTCTCTCTCCGCAAAATTGCTCAAAACGCCGATGAATAAAGACTTTGTTCATCGGTTTTTTGTAAAAACAAACAAAAGTAAACAAATTCCATTTTCGCTACTCCTAATGTCCAATATTTAATTTTTGCTCAGGCTATTTATTTGCAAATGTTTTGTGGCTAAAACAACATTTTGTTTATCAATAAAGTGAATGTTTTTTTTACTTAATACCGTAATGTACAGTGGGTTTATATAAATAAGAAACTACCGCTATGTATTATTTGCAAAAGACGGAGTTTAGGTAATGATATAAATTAGGGCGTATTTCATGATAAAATGCTTTTCATTTCTGCTATTTTGCTTAATTTAGTGACGTTGAAACCTAACGAAGTGGTTCGGCGAAGCCAAAAAGTATTTGTCTTGATTAGTGCTAAATTGAACTTGCCCTTCATTTGTGACTTAGTCATCAGTGGTGGTAATTTTGACAAATGGCTACAAAAAGATAAATATTGAAACAAATTTATGGCAAGAATATATTATCACGAAGAAAAATTAACTGGAAAATCATTTGAAAATGATGTAATTAATTTACAATTATTTGATTATATTTTCAACAATACTGACACCGATAAATTTGAAATTCCTCCTGTTTCAATTAACTTTTTCTTTGGGTTACTAAAATCAAAAAAAGAAACTTTTAAAACCGTAATAATTTCAAGAGATGGAATAAATTATAATACAAAAGAAGGAAATTTTTACTTGCCCAACGCAATAATTTTTTATGATAATGATGATTACACTTTTCCTTCCGAGTTCTATTTTATTTCAAAATTAGGCGACAAAATAGAGTTAAGAAAATGTAATGGAGGAAAAGATGTAAAATGGTTTCAGATACCTGATTTGCATAAAGAAGTTGCTGATAGTGAAATAGTTTCAAAGATAGAAAATACTATTTTAGAAGTTAAAAAACTTGTTGAAACTACATATAACAAGCAAATTGTTGTTGATAAAGAAAAAAAGAAAGAGGAAGAATTAAGAAAAATAGAAGAAAATCGTCCTTTTTTGAATGAAGCTCACAAAAATGCCTATAAAGAGTTGACAGAACTATGCATTGCTCTAAATCCTAAAAAGAAAGATGTTATTGCATTTATTGAAAGACTTAAAAATTATGACAAAGACAGTATACTGAATTACATAATGAGCTTTTTAGATAACAACAATGTTCCATTCATTTTGAGGCTGGATTGGAAAGCTGGTATTGAAGATTTAGAATGGGTATTACAATCATCATTGAAAGAGAATTATAATTTATCAATAGACTTACCTAATGAAAAAGATTATGAAGAACATGTCTCAGTTTCATGCGACAACGTTTTTGAAGATTTTGACAAACCAATAAGACAAAAAGGACTGCAAATGGGATTTATAGACACACAATCTGATGAATATGTAATTGTTTTGCATAAAATAGCAGACAAAGACAAAATAAAAAAAGTAATTAACGAGATTGGATACGGCTATTACGAGAAATAAGAGCTACTACCAATAGGGTATTATCACAAGTGGGATTTTGAAAATTTTGTTTATATTTAGAATACGGTGTTTTATACTGAGAAGTCTTGTCTTCGGTAATAAACCTCCGTTTCTGTTATAGTATAGTTATAAAAAAGTGGTTAAAAATGAAGAGAATCTTATTTTTTATTAATATTTAGTTTTTAAAATCTAAATAAAAAGAAAATCTTCGCAGATTCGGCTTTTGCAGAGATTAAAAATAGAAATATAAAAAATTTAATTATTGATATCAGAAAAAACGGTGGTGGCAATTCAATGGTTGGAGATATTTTATTACAGTATATTGCGAAAACAAACTTTAGACAATATTCTGATAATACTCTAATTGAAATAAGCAATCAAGTTATTAAAAAATAAGGTTAGAAAGAGATGGGATTTTGAAAAACAAAATAAATTCTCTAAATGATTCACTATACTTGAAACAAATCAATAGAGTTAATGAGCCATTAGAGAAGATAACCACAGCTCATTGTGCAAAAAATATAACCAAATTAGAAAAAAATAAAAATAGATTTAATGGGAATTTATTTTTGTCGACAAGCAGGATAACATATTCATAAGCAAGTGATTTTACACAAACAATTAAGGCTTATCATTTGGGTAAAGTGATTGGAGAGGAAATAGGAGGTTGGGTTGTTTGTTATGGTGATTCTGTTGAAAGTAAATTGTCCAACTCTAGTCTTAAATTATCTGTGTCAAGTGTGAAATTTGTAAATACGGGAGCAAATATAAGTGATTGAAATGGTGTAAAACCTGACAAAAAAATTAGGTCTGAAAAAGCTTTGGAATATGTAATTAAAAACATTGAAAAAATCAATACTAGCCTTACATATTGAGTAATATTTACTCTCAAAATGCTTTTTACTACCATAATTTTGTTTAATTTAGTGGTAATGAAAACACATAAAAAAATATACTATGTTGGTGGAATGATAAGTTTAATTTTTACTCCTGTTATTTTTTGGATTTATGTGAAACCAACATATGACAATCTGAGTTTAAGAGTTCTAGATTTAGTACTTCCTTATAAAGCTGAAATAGGAGAGAAAACCTTAGAGCATATAGTAATCCCAATTGATGGATATAAATATGATATTGTAAATGTTCCCAAGAATTTCAACGATGAAACTGAAAAAAACTATTTAACCTTAATTGAAAAAATTAAAAATAATAATATTGATAAAACAGGTATAAAATTCCAGCTTTCAGATAAGAATTCATACGGCGATTTAGTAAAACTCATTAATTTAATGCTGAAAGCAAATCAAGATGAGTTTGGTCTAGACACAGAAAAGACTAATACATTTTATATGATTCACAGAAAAGTTGAATCTAATGAAGTGATTTGCGGTGGTGGAATTATTGGGTGTGAATATTCTAATGAATATCTTGATGAAAATGACTATGATTATAAACATTCTAATTTTTTTAAAATAAAATATTCTCCAAAGGAAACCTATTATTTAATTTTAGGATATATAATTTTGGTTTATTTTTCTTTAAATAGAATGTTTAGACTTAATGAAAAAACACTAAAAAAATAGATAGTATGCAAACGAATTTCGGATTAAAATTTATTTTCTTGCTGAGTTTTCTATTCATTTCAACTTTTTCCTTTTCACAAGTAAAGGATGCTGTGCTTTTGGATAAAGTATTGAAGGAATTAAAACTAGATGAGAGTGAAATACATATGGAATTAGTAGCGGACAAAATTCTCCCTTTTTCCGTGGACAAAACTTTTTTTGTTATTCCAAAATACAGAACGAAAGAGAAAGACGAGTATGGCTTTTATTTTTATGAATTTGATGTCTATGTAATCATCGCTGATAATAAAAATGGGAAAATATTGAATAAGTTTTATGAACCAAATGCTTGGACTTCGGATGCTATAAATCTGAATAATATAAGTATTGATACAGGTTTGTACAATTTAAATAAAAAGACAAGAGCTGTAGGAGTAAGGGTAAATTATACAGGAAGTAGTAGACCTAACCCCTATAATCAAACGGATTTATCTCTATTTATCACAGAAAATGATAAGTTAAAGTGGGTTTTAAAGAACTTTACCGTTTCAGAATTTCATGGAGAATGGGATACCAATTGTAGTGGAAAATATGAAGAAGTTAATTCTAATATTGATATTGGTAAAACTATGAATAATGGTTTCTATAATCTAATCATCAAATCAAAAATTAAAAAGACACAAAATATTCCAACGAATAATGATTGTGTTGAAAAGATAAAAACTCATCAAAGAGTAAAAAACTTAAAGTTTAATGGAATAGAATATCATTGATAGCGTTTATATAACTGAATATACTACCAAATAGTTATGGGTGTAGATAACATGGCGGGGATAAGTAATGATATAAATTTGGTAATGTTTTATAGCAAAATGCTTTTCACTTCCACAATTTTGTTTAATTTGGTGACGGTTAAAAAATACAGCTATATGAAATTAAGAAACCTAATTATTTTTAGCATTTTAGTGTTGATGAACTCTTGTTCAACGCAGTTGACAACTTTACCAAACGGAAAACAAGTTGATAAAAGATTTGTTGGAACTTGGACAGGTTCAGAAAATGGACAACAAATTGATGGAATGAGCAAATCTTGGGAAATGAAAAGATTTGAAGATGGAACATTTATTTTAGATTTTACTTATACTCAATTTGGAGAAAGTAAAAATTTACAGGAAACTGGAAATTGGTGGGTTGAAAATGGAAAATTTAATGAATTTCATGATGAATCTGGAAAAACCGATGTGTACCAATATGAAATTATAAACAAAAATCAAATCAGATTTATTTCTGAAAGTATAAGTGTTGACATGAATACTGATAAGTATGAATTTGTTGATACTAGAAAAGCAACAAATTTGAATGATGGAAAATCTATAGAAAATGCAATAAAAGTAAATAGTGTTGCTGAAGAATATGAGTTTGTTGAAAAAAATTGTCCTAATTGCAAATTGATAAACCAAGTATTAACTGAACATAATGGAATCCCCTATGATATATTAAATTTAGAGAAGAATGATGGAACTAAAATCAGTTTTTATTTTAATATAAAATCGTTTTATGGAAAGTTTTAAAAAAACAAAGCTACCTTTTTGGGGTAGCTTTAGTTTTTATATTTTCATAATATCCACTTCTTTGTGTTTGTAGTGATCGTCTATCGTACTGATGTACTTATCTGTAAGTTGCTGAACCTCGTTTTCGGTATCTTTAATAATATCTTCGGATACACCCTCTAATTTTTTAAGGTCTTTCATAGCGTCTTGTCTCGCATTTCTTACAGTTACTTTAGTTTGTTCTGCTTCCGCTTTAGCTTGCTTTGCAAGGTCTTTTCTTCTCTCTTCGGTTAGTGGAGGTACATTTAGGATAATAGTATCACCATTGTTAGACGGAGCAAACCCTAAGTTAGAGTTAATAATCCCTTTCTCTATATCCTTAATAGCCGATCTGTCCCAAGGCTGGATAGCAATAGTCATCGCATCAGGGATAGAAACATTCGCAACTTGGTTAAGAGGAGTAGGGCTACCATAGTATTCCACCATTACATCTTGTACCATAGCCGTAGAAGCACGCCCAGCTCTAATCTTTAAGAAAGCGTGTTCTAGGTGTTTAATCGCAGCGTCCATTTCCTGACGAGCATTGTCTAATATCAACTGTATTTCTTCCATTTTATTTAATGATTATTTTTTAATTATATAAAACTCTTAATTTCTTACCACAGTTCCCACTTCTTCGCCCTGAACTACCTTTAGAAGGTTACCTTCCTTATTCATATCAAAAACAATGATAGGGAGTTTGTTCTCTTGGCTAAGAGTAAAGGCAGTCATATCCATTACCTTTAAATTCTTTTCATAGACTTCATCAAACGAAAGACTGTTGAACTTTACAGCATCTTTATTCTTTTCAGGGTCGCTGTCGTAGATGCCATCTACACGAGTACCTTTAAGGATAACATCAGCACCTATTTCTATAGCTCTTAGCGTAGCCGCAGTATCCGTAGTAAAGTAAGGGTTACCCGTACCAGCTCCAAAGATGACTACTCGTCCCTTTTCTAAGTGTCTAGTTGCCCTTCTTTTAATAAAAGGCTCAGCTACCTTATCCATTTCAATGGCAGATTGTAGTCTTGTTTTAATGCCGATGTCTTCCAAAGCACCTTGTAGAGCCATACCATTGATAACGGTTGCTAGCATTCCCATATAGTCGCCCTGAACTCTATCCATTCCTTTAGCAGCACCTGCTAACCCTCTGAAAATATTACCTCCTCCTATCACGATAGCGACCTCGCAACCTTGGTCTACCACCTTTTTAATTTCTGCGGCATATTCCTTTAGTCTGTCGTTATCTATACCGTATTGTAGGTTTCCCATAAGTGCTTCACCACTAAGTTTGAGAAGGATTCTTTTATATTTCATAGGTTTACTTTTTAATTAAATCAATATTTACTTTGGACTAAAATTTCCTCTGCAAATATAAGTATTACGACAGAATTAACTCTCATTTGATTTAATTAAATATCAAAAAAGTATTTCTTTAAGCTATGTTAATTTTATGAATAAACCTTATGATGATGTTAATGAGTAAAACTTAATTGTTATTTTTGTAGCAGAGAATATAGAAGTGATGACATTAGAAGAAATACAAGCTGGACAGGTATTTTTGGTAGATAAGCCTTTGGATTGGACTTCCTTTCAGGCGGTTAACAAAATGAAATTCAAACTAAAAAGAGAGTTTAGGCTAAAGAAGATTAAAATTGGTCATGCAGGTACATTAGACCCTAGAGCCACAGGGCTTTTGGTGGTCTGCACAGGCAAGGCTACCAAGACTATCCCAGAAATACAAAACGCTCCAAAAGAGTACCACACCGAAATAAAAATTGGAGTCCAGACGGCTTCTTATGACACCGAAGAACCAGAAATATTACCACAAAATATTAGTACCATCACTAAAGAGCAAATTTTAGAAACTTTAGATGGCTTTGTAGGAGAGATAGACCAAACGCCACCCATATTTTCTGCGATTAAAGTAGATGGCGAAAGAGCATATAATCTTGCTAGAGCAGGAGAGGAAGTAGAATTGAAGAAGAGACAAACCACCATTTACTTTATAGATAATATAGAGATTGATTTGCCTTTTGTGAGGTTTAGCGTGGGGTGTTCTAAAGGGACTTATATCCGAAGTTTAGCACACGACATAGGGCAGGCTTTAGGCGTAGGAGCCTACCTTACACAGCTAAGAAGAACCAAAATTGGTGATTTTTCTGTGGAACAGGCTTCCGAGCAATTTTTAACGAATGAGTTTAGTTTTGCTAATGATATTTAAGAAATGTATAAATTTTTAGTCTTCTGTTTTACATTTATCTTTTTAGGAGGTTTTGCCCAAAAACAAAAGTCAGATAAGTTGGGGATATTCACGGGAGTAAATGCCAATGTAGGCTTAGATTTAGCCTCTATTCTTAGAGGAAATAATACCAATACAAATAATAATACACTAAATAATAGCCGAAGCGACGAAAAATTTGCTTATGGGTTTGCTTCTGAATTGGGCGTACAGCCCTTTAATTGGTTTGCGATTTCGGGAGGGATTAAGTATAGCTATGTTTCGGATAATTATCATTTACTATATTACACCATCAATCCCTATATTTTTGTTACCAAAGCCGAAGACCACGATTTTGGCTACATTGGGCTAAAATTGGGTAAACAATTTAATCGTTCCGCAGCCAATGATACAGCGTATTGGGGACTAAGTGTTGGTAAGTTTGATGCTTCTATTTATCGTAATTTAGGGCAGAAGTTTGAGCTGTCTTTAGAAGGTTACAGTATGGGGAATTGGTTTATAGGTTTCTCTTATGGTATCGTATTTTATAGCAATAAAAGTTTATAGTTAATGGAAAAGGTTAGAATCAATAAATATTTATCGGAAGTAGGTTTTTGTTCTCGTAGAGAAGCAGATAAAATACTAGAGCAAGGGAGGATTACCATCAATGGCAAAATACCAGAATTAGGAACTAAAGTAAGTGCAGAAGATGAGATAAGAGTAGATGGGAAACTTATTACCGAGCCAAAGGAAGAGCATGTTTATATTGCATTTAATAAGCCTGTGGGCATTGTTTGTACAACGGATACTAAGCGAGAGAAGAATAATATTATTGATTACATCAAATATCCCAAACGCATTTTCCCGATAGGAAGACTGGATAAACCGAGTGAGGGTTTAATATTGCTGACTTCGGACGGTGATATTGTTAATAAAATATTAAGGGCAAGAAACAACCACGAAAAGGAATATATTGTAAGGGTAGATAAGCCTATTACCAATAAATTTTTAGAACAGATGAGAGCGGGAGTGCCGATACTAGGCACAGTTACCAGAAAGTGCGAAGTGGAGCAGCTGGATAAAATGCAATTTAGAATTGTACTCACCCAAGGTCTGAACAGACAAATCCGCCGTATGTGCGAATATTTAGGATACGAAGTTAAGAAGCTAAAGCGTATCAGAATTATGAATATCCACCTAGATTTACCAATAGGAAAGTGGCGAGAGCTGACACCCAACGAGATGAAAACCCTCAACCATCTGATTAAAGATTCAGCTAAAACCTACGATTAGTATTTTTCTATAAGATAATGATAGGCTTTGAGATATTTATTAAACCTTTTTAAATCTTTTTCTGTGAGCGGGCGGTTTACTCTTTTTAAGTCCATATTATCGGTTAAATCATTTATTTTAACGGCAATGGCTAGAGGCGATTGTTCAATGCGTTTAATAAAATCGTCATAGCTTTCCTCTGAGTTGGTCTTAGAAAGGCATTCTATAGCGAATAATATTTCATCTGGGTAGCCCTGTTTTTTTAGATATTCTATGCTGTATTCTGGGCAGTCTTCTACAACATCATGTAGTACGCCTACTATTTTTTCGTCTAGAGTTTTACCGTAATTCATCACTCTCATCACATGCCCTATATAAGGAGCTTTGTATTTGTCGGTTTGTCCACGGTGGGCATTTTGGGCAATTCTAATGGCTTTGTGCAACAATTCTTCTTTCATCATTTTGTCTGTCATCTGGTAATTCTAAAAACAAAAAAGAATTAAACTATTTTTAGTGATAGATTAGTCAAGTATTCTAACAGGTTTTTTGTTCTCATCTATAGCAACAAGAGTGAAATCACCAAATACTGCTTTTTCTCTTGTGTTAGCATACATTTCTTCGATAAAAACCTCTACACTTACTTTTAAGCTGGTATTTCCTACAGATTTTACCTTCCCTACAAGCTCTACTAAAGTATCTGCAGGAATGGGTTTTTTAAAATCAATTTGGTCGCAACTCACTGTTACAATGGTCTTTCTAGAAAATCTAGTTGCAGTAATAAAGGCAACCTCATCCATCATTTTCATAACAGTACCTCCAAACATGGTTTTATGATGGTTGGTTGTATCAGGGAAAACCACTTTAAAGATATGAGTTTCGGATTGTTTTATTCTTTCTTCGTAAGTCATTTTAATTAAATGTTTCTAGTCATCTTACAAAGATAATCTTTTTTTGATTTATTGTTGTACTCTAAGTTTGCTATTTTTATAACCATAACCAAAGTAAACTACCAGTCCAATCCCGAACCAAACGATAAACCAAAACCAGTTTTCGTGGGTCATTCCTGTAAGAAGGTAAAGACAAGAGCTTAACCCTAATAGTGGGATAAGAGATAAGTTTTTAACAAAAGCTAATAGAGATAAAACTAAGTTGATGATTAAGTAAATAAATATAGCTAATCTAAACTCTCCTTCTTCGGGGTCATTCCAATCCATTAAAGTGTTAAAAAACTCAGGAATAAGGTTATAAAATAAAATGATTCCTCCGATAAATAAAACTGGGAAAATATATTTAGCGTTGATATAAGGCATCTGGAAACGACCTTCTACTTTTTCTTTTCTTGGTAAAAGTAGAACGCCACCACACACCAAAACAAAGGCAAATATAGTACCGATACTAGTAAAGTCTAAGATGAAAGATTTATCCGTAAACAGTATAGGAATACCTACTACAAACCCTGTAATGATAGTAGCAAAAGAAGGGGTTTTTCTTGTAGGGTGTATTTGCTGGAATTTTTTAGGAAGCAGTCCATCACGGCTCATAGAGTACCATATTCTAGGTTGCCCCATTTGAAATACGAGAAGAACACTGGTTATCGCAATAATTGCAGTAACAGAAACTACAAGTTCCATCCACGCGACATTGACGTTGGAAGGTTCAAAAATAAATGAAAGTGGGTCACCCACACCATCAAATTTTCTATAATCTACCATACCTGTAAGTACTAGTGTAAGTACCATATAGATGGCTGTACAAAGTACTAAAGCGATTATCATACCTTTTGGAAGAGTTTTTTGAGGGTCTTTGGTTTCCTCGGATAAAACACTCAAAGCATCAAAACCTATATAGGCGAAAAATACGCCAGAAACGGCACTCATCACTCCAATAAATCCATTAGGCATCATTGTAGGTTGGTGTGTAATATTGCTAATAGGAGTCCAATTATCTGTATTGATGTAGAATACACCTACAGCAATAATGAGAACAATAACAGCTAACTTTAGAATTACCAATAAATTATTGAAATTTTTACTTTCTTTTACTCCTACATAGCATACCCAAGTAATTAACCCATTGATAACTAGAGCAGGAATATCCACAATAAGTTTTAATCCACCAACAACAGGAGCGGTTTTCCAAGCCGAAATAAGGGCAGGGTGAGTAGATTCTTTGAAAAAGGCTTTTTTAGCTTCGGAGTAGCTACAAGTGAGGTAGTCAGGTATATTAATTCCTATTCTGGAGAGAAAAGAAGTAAAGTAATCTGACCAAGAAAAGGCAACATAAATATTTCCGAAAGAATATTCCATAATTAGAGCCCAGCCTATTATCCAAGCTATAAGCTCTCCAAAACTAGCATAGGCATAGGTATAGGCAGAACCAGCGGCAGGGATTCTACTAGCAAATTCAGCATAACATAGAGCCGTAAAACCACAAGCTACACCACAGATAATATAAAGTGTAATAACTCCAGGACCACCTCTAAAAATAGCTTCGCCTAGACTACTAAAGCTACCTGCTCCTATAATAGCTGCAATCCCGAAGAATACAATGTCCCAAACCCCTAAGGTTCTCACAAAGGAGCTTCCTAGGTCATTAGGGTTATATGATTTTGTTTTAAATAGTTGTTTCATACCTTATAAAGATGAACATTAAAAAGGGAACAAATGTAAAAGTTTTTTTCTTAAAAATGCTACTTGTTTATTTTTTTCGTATTCAAGGCAGTAGAGTTGTTTATAAATTTCGCAAATTTGTAAGATGAAAAAGTTAATACTTACCTATTTACTTCTTTGGAGTTCTGTTATTTTTAGTCAAATAATTATAAATAGTGCTGATAATACAGCTTTGCCAGCGACGGTAAATTACTGCGAAGGCAGTATTTATAATTTAACTTTGAACGCTGAGTCCACAAGTACAGGAGATTATAGCATTACAGAAACTACTTTAAACTTAGCTAACCCCTCTACTTTTGTTCCTTTTGACACAAGAGATGGAAACAATAAATTTTCTAAAACTATAGATATTGGCTTCCCCTTTAGTTTTTATGGCAAAACCTATACTAAGTTGGTTGTAGGCTCCAACGGTAGATTGGTTTTTGGTGATAATGCTGATTTAGAGAATTTATATCAAAGCAATTATCAGGATAAAGTTTATAGTGGTAATGGTACAGAGGCTAATCGTCCGCTACCTAATATTATTTATAATCAGGTAGATACTTCAAACCCTTCAAGGGCTTTAAATCTCGCTAATTTATTTTTAGGTTTTACAGATATAGGTTACTATAACTCTAGCGATTATGATAAAATAACCTATTCACAAACCACTTATAGCGGTAAAAGGGGTTTGTTAATTTCGTTTGAGAATATTATAGAACTTCATTCCGACTATAATAGAACAATTAGCTCTAAAGTGTTATTGTTAGAAGATAATTCTTTTATTGTTAGGGTAGTTAAAAGATTGGGACAAAACGCTATTCTAGGAATTCAAAATTCAGATGCAAGTAAACATAAATTTGTTCGTAACTACAACAACACCAACTGGGCTGAAAGTGGGAATACAGCTTATTTGTTTACGCCTAACCAAACACTTACACCAAGCATAAAATGGTTTGTAGATGGTGTAGAACGCTCTACAGATAGAAATTTCACCTACCTGCCTGTAAATGATACAGAAAGATTGAAAGCCGAAATCACTTTTTCAGACGGTACCACACCTGTAGGGAATCCCATTTCTCAAGAGATTGAGTTTAAAAAAGTATTAATACCAAGTATTAGCTCTGAAAGACAAACAGGTTGTGCTGCTGGGGATAAACTTTCTGTCCAAAACCCTATTACAGGTATAGCATACCAATGGTATAAAGAAGGAGAATCTTCTGCAGTAGCAACAGGCAATTCTTTTATAGCGACCACAAACGGTAATTATTATGTTAAAGCCAATGGTTGCCAAGAGTCGGCTAGAATACCGGTAACTATTAGTTCTGATTTACCACCTATAGGTTTTTCAGAGAATCAGATGTTTCCAAAGTGTGATGCTTTAGGGAATAATCAAAAAGAAATTAACCTTTTGGATATGGTAGATTACTCAGTTGGAACAGGTTATACAGTGGTGTTTTTAGATGAACAAGGTAATGAGGTGGCTACAGAAACCAATGGTTATAAATATACCATTGCTACAGGAGCAGAAAAAACATTACAGATGAAAGTATTCTCCGACAACTGTACAGAAATCAGGAGTTTTAAATTAAGCTATCTATCTCTGCCTAAAGAGCCAATTAAAGAGCAAGTGTGTTTTGATGCAACTACTTATAACCTTAGAGAAAGTTTTGAAAATGTTTATTTCGGAGGGCGAGGTTATACCTTTCTTTATTCGGTAGATGGAGGTAATACTTATAGTGCTTTGCAAGAGGTAAATCCTAGAGTGAACACACAACTTATGGTAAAAATAAAACACCCTAATTTTAGTTGTGAAAGTGTTATAAACCTAAATTTTGAGTTTTTGGACGAAGTTAGAATAATGCCTATAACCCCTTTTCCTGAACATTGTTTCAGTTCTACGGAATATTTTGACCTTAACCAAACTAAAAGAGAGCTAGAATATAGCCCAGATATTGAAGCTACATTTTATACAGATACAGCTTTAACACAGCAGGTTAATAATCTTAATTACAGAGGTAGTGGCACTATTTATATTAAAATAAAGAATACAGCCACAGGGTGCGTAGCTTCTACAGTACCTACATTAGAACTAAAAATTTATCGTAAACCATCTATATATACTAATTTGTTAGAGCAAAAAATATCCGCTTGTGGGTCTTCCATTTTTGATTTAACAATTATAAACACAGACCGATTTATTAGAAATAGAGGGCAATGGAATGGAGATTTAGTCATAGAATATTACGATGGCAATAATCAAAGGCTTACAGAAACTGAATGGAAAAACTATAACCTAAGCACTCGTGGCAGACCTTATGCTATTTTCGTTTTTAATACTACTAATAATAGAGAATGTCTAGATAGGATAGACTATGATTTGGTAGAACTAATAAAGCCTCAAGCGATAAGTAATCAGATTTTAATCTGTACTGAAAGTAGCTATACTTTAGATAATTTTAAATCAAAGGTTATCGGTAATCCTAGCAACTATACATTTTTAGACGAGAACGGAAATCCACTCACTTCGGACTTTTCTTGGAGTGCTTTGCCTTATGTAGTAAAATTCTACATTAAAAATAATGAAACAGATTGTACGTCTGATTTACAGCAAGTTTCATTTGTGCAAAATACATTTGTAACGGTTAATCATACTATCAATACATTTGAAATATGTGATACTAACTTTGACGGAATAGCCGCCTTTAACCTTAACGATTGGAAATCTCAAATTACTTCTGACAACGCCGCTACACTTGAATTTTATAGAGATGCAGCAAGAACGAATTTAATAAGTAATCCACAGAACTATCAAAATCAAATTGCCTTTGGAGAGAGAATTTATGGTATTGCTAAAAAAACAGGACAATGCCCTAGCGATTTTGAATTTGATTTAAAGGTTAAAGTTCCAACTAAAATATTACCTATTAGCGATGTGCATTTGTGTTATGGTGAGCCTGTGTCTGTTTCGGTATCCAATGCGTCTGATTTCACTTCTATTAAATGGAAGCTACCAGATGGTACTATTAAAACAGGTACAAGTCTTAATTTAAATTACTCTGAAGTTCAGTGGGGTGTTTATACGGTAGAAGCAGTTAATGTTGTGGGGTGTCCATCAACAATAACATTTAAGATAACAGACCAAAATCAACCTAAAATTGTAAATGTTACAACCGATAATGATAGGATAGAAGTTACTGCCGAAGGAGGCGTTCAGCCCTACACCTATATTTTTAACGGAGTCCCGCAGCAATCCAATATACTTTTGAGCCCAGCTGGTAGCCAATACACCATACAAGTAAGGTCGGCAAATGGGTGCTTAGGAGCTCCTTTGTCCGTTTATTTCTTGAAATTCACTAATGTGATAACGCCTAACGGAGATGGTAAAAATGATGTTTGGACAGTGGAACATTTGGATAAAATGAAAGAAGTAAGCATGGTTATAATGGACCGCTATGGGAAACCTGTTTTTAAAGCCGAATCTGGTGGTAACTTGGTTTGGGACGGTACAGAGAAAGGACGAGAACTACCTAGTGCCACTTATTGGTATGTCGTGAAATGGTATGACCCAGCCACCCAAAGAAACGAAGCTAAACAAGGTTGGATTTTGCTTAAAAACTATTGATACTAAATCTTTATTAAACTTAAATATAATCGTAATGAATATTATTTTAGCATCTACCTCTACCTTATACGGAGGAAAATATTTAGAATATTTAAAGGATGAAATTATAAATCTTTACCAAGGGATAGATGAGGTTTTGTTTATTCCTTATGCTCGTCCAAATGGTATTTCTCACGAGGAATACACATCTACGGCAAGAGCTTTTTTTGAAAGCATAGGCATAAAGATAAAAGGACTTCACGAGTTTGAAAATGTTAAAGAAGCCATACAAAATGCAAAAGCATATTTTACAGGTGGCGGGAATACTTTTTTACTTGTAAAAACTTTACACGAATTAGATTTGATGATTATCTTGAAAGAGCAAGTACAAAGTGGAAAGCCTTATCTAGGAACAAGTGCAGGGAGCAATATAGGTGGACTTAATATGAAAAATACTAATGATATGCCGATTGTATTCACACCTAGTTTTGAGTGTATGGGGGTGGTTCCGTTTAATATCAATCCGCATTATTTAGACCCAAATCCCAACTTAAAACATAATGGCGAAACTAGAGAAACAAGAATTAAAGAGTTCCTTTCCCAAAACGATACTAAAGTGGTAGGACTGAGAGAAGGCAACTGGATACGCAGGATAGGAGATAAAATAACCGTGGAAGGCTCTCATCTTACTAGGATATTTGAAGCAGGAAAAGAGCCTTACGAAATAGAAAGTGGCACAGAACTTTAATCTTTGATAATTAAAAATAAGGTTTCATTAAATCTAATAGAAAATCAGGGCAGGGCATTATTCGTCCTGTCTTTGCATTTAAAAAAAAGAGGGTAGTGGAGGCTTCCGTTATTTTTTCTCCTTTGGGATTATAGATTTCATAGTCAAAAATAATTCTTACACCATCAGGAAGTTTTTTAATAAATGTATGAATTTCTAAAACTTCATCATAACGAGCGGGCTTCAAATACTTGGTATGATATTCGGACACAGGAAGCCAAATGCCTCTGTTTTCTATCTCATCATAAGCAATCCCAATACTGCGGAATAATTCTACTCGTGCAACCTCAAAATATTCAGCATAATTTCCGTAGTAAACATACTTCATAGGGTCGGTTTCGCCATATCTTACTCGTACTGAATGTACTGTGTGTATCATATCAAGTTTCTCTATTTATACATACAAATATATTTCTAAAAAATCAAGAGTGCAAATACTTTTTTTTGAAATTAAAAACTCAGATATTTGCCCTCCGATTAAGGTCAAAAATTAACTAATAATATTAAATAACAACATGGAGCAAGATTTATTCATTATTTGGGATAGATGCCTACAATTTATGAAGGATAATCTTAATGCTATGGAGCAAGGAGATGCTATGGGCAAGCTAGGTAGCTCATTCCATTTGTTGTTTGATAGAGTACAACCAATATCATTAGTTAATAATAATTTGACCATAGGTGTTCCTAGCGATTTTTATAAAGAATACATAGAGGAAAACTATTTACCACTACTATCAGCAGCTCTTAGAAAAAACATAGGTAAAGGTGTTAAGTTGTGGTATTCTGTGCTAGATAAAAAATCTCAAGAAAATCAACAGGTACAGCAGCCAACTGCTCATATAAAAGGTATGAGTACACCAGCACCAAAACCACAGGAAATTATGCCACCGTCTTTGTCTGGTAAGATACAAAATCCTTTGGTAGTACCTGGTTTAAAAAAGATAAGCGTAGAGTCTAATCTCAATCCAGTACATTCATTTGATAATTTTGTGGAGGGAGAAAGTAATAAGTTCGCTTTTTCTGCTGCTAAAATTATAGCCAAAAGACCTGGAGAAACTTCTTTTAACCCAATGTTTATCTATGGTGGTGTTGGAGTAGGGAAGACACATATTGCCCAAGCAATTGGTTTAGAAATTAAAAATACATATCCAGATAAAGTTGTACATTATTTATCATCTGAGAAATTTATACAACAGTTTATAAAGGCTGCTAACTCTAACAGAGGTAATGCTAATAGCAGAGAAGACTTTGCTAACTTCTATAAGATGTTAGATGTACTTATTGTAGATGATATTCAGTTTTTATCTGGTAAAAAAGCAACACAAGACTCATTCTTCCATATTTTTGACTATTTGCACCAAAATGGAAAGCAAATTATCCTTACTTCGGATAAAGCTCCAGCAGATATTATGGATATTGAGGAGCGAGTAGTATCTCGTTTCAAATGGGGACTTACGGCAGAAATTAAATCACCTGATTACGATACTAGAAGAAAAATTATAGTGGATAAGCTCCATAGAGATGGTATTGCTCTTAGTGAGGATATGATAGACTTCTTAGCAGGTGAGGTACAATCTAATGTTAGAGAATTGATCGGAGTTATCAATGCGGTTATTGCTTATTCTACTATTTATAAGTCTGATTTAACTTTAGACTTATTGAAGGAGACAATCAATAAAATATCAGCTAACCAGAAGAAAGTTATTAGTATTCCTTACATTCAAGAGGTGGTTTGTGATTATTTTGGTATCAAGAGAGAGCAATTATTATCTAAAACTAGAAAGAGAGATATTGCATTACCAAGACAGTTGGCTATGTATTTCGCAAAGGAATTTACAGATGCAACCTTTACTAAGATAGGAGAGGAGATGGGAGGTAAAGACCATTCTACAGTAATGTATGCTTGTGATACGGTTAAAAATACAGCAGAGGTAGATAAACAAATGAGGAAGTACATAAAAGAGCTGAAAGAAAGAATAAGAAAGTAAAAACATAATTTTGATTTTTTTAAGTTAATATTTAAAAGAGGGTTATCTTGGAATGTTTTGCGTTTTGGGTAACCCTTTTTAGTTTATAATAGATTTAGTTATGAAAATTTTAATGCTTTGTTTAGGTAATATATGTAGAAGTCCTTTAGCAGAAGGTATTTTAAGAAATAAAATATCAGAAGAATATTTTGTAGATTCAGCAGGAACGAGTGCTTATCATGAAGGAGCTAAAGCAGACCCAAGGTCTATCCAGACTGCTGATTTTCACGGTATTGATATTAACGATCATAGATCTCGCCCTTTAGTGAAGGAAGATTTTGAAATTTTTGACCGAATTTACTGTATGGATAAGCAAAACTACAAAGATGCTATGACTTTAGCAGAAAATGAGGAGCAACGCCAAAAACTAGTACTTATTCTAGAAAATAATGCCGAAGTACCAGACCCTTATTATGGTGGTGTAGGTGGTTTTGAAAAGATATATCATATGTTAGATAAAGCTTGTGATAGAATAGTTTTAGAACTTAATTTAAAACCTCGTTTATAATGTTATTTCTTATACCTGCCTATTTATCAGAAGAAAGTCCAAAGGAATACTTTGCTCCTATTATAAAGGACTATATCTTAAAGACTGATTATTTTTTTGTAGAGAATGAAAAAACAGCAAGAAAGGTAATTAAATTTTTTTGCCCTGAAAAAAAACAGTCAGAACTTAAGCTATTTTTACTCAATAAACACTCCGAAGAGAAAGATTTACAGGAAGCAACACTCTTAATGAAACAAGGAGTGGATTTTGGACTTTTATCAGAAGCTGGGCTACCATGTATTGCCGACCCTGGTAATATTATGGTAAAATGGGCTCATCAAAATAATATTCAGGTAGTACCTATTAGTGGACCTTCATCTATTATTTTGGCTCTTATTTCAAGTGGATTTAATGGACAAAATTTCACTTTTAACGGCTATCTTCCTATAGATAAGGTGGAGCGAAAAAAACAAATTTTGTTTTTGGAACAGCAGGTTCAAAAGACAGGATATACACAAATTTTTATGGAAACACCTTATAGAAACAATCAACTTTTGGAAGATTTGTGTAAGTTTCTAAATCCTAATACTAAGCTTTGTATTACTGCTAATATTACTCACCCTAGTGAAGAGCTTATTAAAACAAAAGAAATTAAAAACTGGAAAAAGGAAAAACCTGATTTACACAAAATTCCAGCTGTGTTTGTTATTGGTGCTACTAGATAAAAATCTAAATTTTTAACCAAGCTAAACCTTGTTCTGTCTTTAAAGCTAAATCGTAGAGAGAGTAGCTTTTGGTAGTGTACTCTAGTTTGTTTTTTATTTCTCTAAAGTCGTTATGTACAGGGCAAGGATTTACAGATGAACATGCTTTTAGTCCTAGTCCACACTTGGTAAAAAGACCACTTCCGTCTATGGCGACAATAATATCGTAGATTTTAATTTCTTTTAATCTTTCGGTATCAATAGAAAACCCTCCTTGTTGCCCTCTTACAGACTCTATGATGTTAGCTTTACAGAGCTGTTGTAGTATTTTAGCAATAAAAGCTACAGGAGCATCAATAGACGCCGAAACTTCTTTTACATTAACCCTTTGATTGTTTAGCCTTTTTTGGGCAATGCAAATGGCAGACCTTATGGCATATTCGCACGCTTTAGAAAACATAACTAGATGAATTATTTAAAATATTGCCATTTAGGGATAATCATCAATAGACCTAACCCTACATATAAAAATAGATTGGTAACATCTGTGTATAGGAAGGTAGAAAGATAAAACTGATGTAGAATAAAATGGGCTATTACAGCTAAAGGAAACAAAAAGATACCTATTTTTCTAAACAATACGATAAGAAAAAGCCCAACTAATGCTAATAAATCTACTCCGAATATAAGGTAAAAATACCAAGTAGGTATATTGATACTTTCGTGCTGAGAGAATTCATCTATATCAATACCTAACCCCATGAGAGTAAATACAGCTAAAATTCCGATAGCTATATAAAAGCTACTAGTTTTTTTAGGCTCATCATTAAAGTAGTTTCTGTCTTCCATTCTGTAAAATTAAAAAAAGCCTTTGATAAAACAAAGGCTTCTATACAAAAAAATAAGTTATTAAGCTTTAACAGCTTGTATTAGTCTGTTTTTATCACTTAGATACTCTTCCATAGAAATCATACTTTCTGTTCTAGTAACATCTTCAATATCATCTATTCTATAGATAACATTTTTAGCATCTTCTGTGTTTTTAGCTTTCATTTTACAGAAAATGTTGTATTTACCAGATACTACACTAGTTTCTATAATGTTAGGTATCTCTTCTAGCTGTTTAAGAACCTCTTGAGTTCTGTTAGATTTAGTTAACAAAATACCAATAAATGCGGTAAAAGTATAGTCTAGCTTTTCGTAATCTATTTTAAGAGAAGACCCTAGTATGATACCAGCGTCTTCCATTTTTTTTACTCTTACATGTATAGTTCCTGCAGAAACATTAAGATTTTTTGCTATTTCTGTAAAAGGCATTCTAGTATTTTGTACTAAATAATCTAAAATACTTTTGTCTATTTCGTCCAAACGGTAATCCATAGTTCTAATGTTTTTATTTTATTGTCAAAATTTAAGTTTAATTTTTACAAAACTACAAAAAAAGTTTCAATACTATGGCTGTTAATTTTTGATATTTTTTGTTAATTTTTTTGAGAAAAATTTAACAGTGCTATTTAGTTTTTATACTAACAGCAGTATCTTTAACTTTTGTACTGTCTTTTTTCTTTTTAGTGAAAAAACGATTAAAGCTCTTACTATAAACTACACCTCCTCCCCAAGATTGGTTAGCTCCTGCGTTTTGTCCCACAATATTGGATATGTTAGAAGGTTTAGAGTAAACTCTCAGGATACGGCTACCGTCATTACCTTTAGACCAATCATACTCTATGATACCTTCTCCTGAAAGGAAATTAGCTTCTGTATTTTGATTTCTAGAAATAGGAACTCCCAAACCAGTTTTGATATTAACTCTAGGAGAAAGAGTTAAACTTATTCTACCAGAAGCTCTATCGGAAGTGTTAGTGGCTTGGTCTCCTCGTATATAGTCTAAGTCTATTTGAAACTGATTACTAATGGTATTAAGTACAGAGCCAAGCTGTTTCATTAGGAGTGCATACCCTTGAGAGGTTACAGTGCTCCCTACATCAAATGTGAAGCCCCCTGTATTAGCTACATTAAAATTATTAAGTGCTAGAATAGACCCAAACTGAATGATTTTTTCATCAGGGTTACTCATTCTAAAGGCAATGGCTTCTTTAATCTGACTAGAAACATCAGGCGTTTTTATATCAAACTGAATATCAGGGTTAGATAATGATTGTGTGATTCTAGTTTCTAGCATTACATTTACAGGAGGAAGTTTTCCTGTATTAAGGTACTCTCCCAAATTGGTTACAGTTCTATAATAGTTCGCCGAAATATTAAGCGCAGGATTCATTACATTATTATCCCAAGAAATGCTACTTCCTTTAGCAATTTGAAAGGAGCGTTCTAATATCGCTTTTGAAACGTAACTTCCGTTGTCTACTACATAAGTTCCATTCATAGACATTTGTCCGCTTCTATTCATTCTAAACCTTAGATTTTCTGCGGTTCCTCTTACACTAATATCTCCTATGTCATCTCCTACTAATACATTTACGGTAGAGCCTCTATCTACATCTAGGGCTAAATCTATATTCATATTTGCTCCAGATTTTTCTCTTTTGGCTACAGTGAGTTGCCCGTCTTCATTCCGTTCTACAAATCGGAGCATTTTAAATTCATCTACCGAGGTTGCCGAATTACTATTAAGTGTAAATACACTATTATTTAAAACTTTTGTTTTAGCGTTGATGTTAAGGGCTGTAACAGCACCATCTACAAATATATCTCCTGTACCATAAACTCTTCCCCAAAATACATCAAAATCTCTTTGAGTGGTATTAAGAAGCATCAAGTTATCCGTTCTAATAATGAGGTTGAGCCCCATAGAAGCGATATTATCAAACTGGATAGCTCCCGAAACACTACCTTTAGAGCTATTTCTCCCATCACTTATCCCAATATTATTAAGAACAGCAAACCCTTTAGATAAAGGTATAACAGTGTCATCAAAATAATAATCTACTCCTGAGAAATTGAGTTTAAACCCAAATTTAGATAGGGCTATATTTCCATTATAATTGATGTCGTCTACAGTACCATTTATCTTAAGTTGTCCACTGGCATTACCTCTGAAGTTGCTAAATACCGCCTTTACAAACTCCTGAACAAATGCTAAATCAAATTTATTTAAATCAGCCGTGAGGTCTAAACTAGGAGAAGGTGTATTATTATCTACTTTTCCAAATATTCTGAGCTTATCATTTCCGAAAATTTCTGAAGAAGCTACTTTAACATCTACATCAAAAACATTTGGACGCTCGGTTTTCTCTGCATTGATGAGTAAATCTCCTAAGTTTTTATCATGTATAGAGAAGCCATCTACTTTTAAATCAACGATAGGTTCTATATTATTTTTAAGGATAGCTAGTTTTATGGTTCCGTTAGCATTACCTTTAATATTTAAGTCGGAACTACCTTCTTTTAAGGCTAATACTTTAGAGAGATTAACATTTTTAACATCGATATTAGCATTGATGTTTTTAGCATCTTTATAAGTGCCATTAACTAAAACTTCACTGTCGTCAGAATAAAATTTTAGATTTTCAATGTCTATAAATCCTGTTTTTTTTCTGTAGGTAATAGAGTGATTAAGCTCTGGCGAAGTATCTACATTCCACACAAAACTATTGAGTTTAACCTCGGTAGGCTCAAATCTTATAATATAATCACCGTTTGCATTAGTCGTTTGATTAAGATTAACCGCGTAAGATTTCATAGCGTTTTCCTTCTCATCTTTATCGGTGCCATGTAAAAACCTTATGGCAAGGTGTAGGTGTTCTCCATCAGGATTTTTGCCTATAATACTAGCGTTTTTAAGGATATTTTTATTGTATTCAGCACGGTTCATTTCCAAAGAGAAATTATCTTCTCTACTTTTGGTATCTATTTTAAGTGCTAATCCATCAATCATGATGCTATCCTTTTTAGCAGACGATTTTATATTATACTTAACATCTGTTTCTGCTAAAATCTGGTTTACCTTTTCGGTTTCTTTTTTACCAATGATATATTTTAAATAGCTAGTATCTGCATTTAATAGTAAATCATTACTATTGCCGTCATAACTTCCAGATACGGAGAGTATGTTACTTACTCTCAAATTCGGTTCAAAAAAGTTGATAAGTCCTTGTGATATTTTGAAATCTAAATCTAAATATTGCCCTCTATATAGACGTTTAGGTTGATTAGTAACCAGTAATTTACTTATACTATTTTGCACCATACCACCGATGTCTCCTAGATTGAATTTTCCTGCAACTTTACCTTCTACTACATTAGGTGCGTTTACGGATACAATTCTTTTTCCGTCCTCAAAATAAGCTTTAACATCTCCTGTTGGAAGAGCTATTTTTTGGTCTTTGGATAAAACTTTAACATCTCTAAGATGAGCGTTTAATTGCATATCGTTAATATCCTTCATAGACACTTCTGTATCTACATATCCACTTATAACTTGTCTTTCAGAACTTCCAGAGAAGTAGCTGGCGTTCAAATGGTTGATGTCTGCCGTTAAATTGGCATATAATCTAGGAGTGCTGAAATCAAAAATACCTTTAACATTTGCTTGGGCATTTTCATCATTTATGTTTACGATGCCTTCGTAGCGTTTTTTATTAAGATATCCGTCTAGAACTAGGTTATTAAGGGTTTTATCTAACAGCTCTATACGCCTGATGTTAGACTTGGTTCTGAGTTTCATTTGGTTGATATCAAAGCTTTCTCCATCTAAATCAAATCGACCAGAAATAAGCCCAACCTGTGGATTTTTGGTAATGGTGGCTACATTCAGATTGGTAACTTCTAATAAGCCATTATACTTAGGAACTTTACTATACTCTCTTAGAGTAAAACGGTCTATTTTTGCTTGCCCAACACCTGAAATTAAATTTCCTTTAAGGGCAATTTGTTCAGGGTTGGCTTTTAGCATACCATTGTATTTTATTCTACCAAAATCATCAGCCACATTACCCATTTTTTTTGAAATAAAACTAGGGAATAAGCTTTTCAGTCCTTTGTAAGTAAGGTCTGTAGAGATGTTATTGGTTTCTACGGAGAAACTTTTATCTAGTATTTTGGCAACCTTTATAGATGATGAAATTATTTTAGAATCATTATCACCTATGGCAAACTGGTTTAGAGTAAAGTTATTAAGTACACCAGTCATATTTCCTGAGGTACTGATGGGCTTGTAGTTATCCCAATCTTTCACAAAGTAACTGATGTCATAGCCACTTATTTGGCTACCTTTTTTCATCTGCATATCCCATTTTACTTTGTTGCCAAAATCTGTCCAAGTACCATTATTAAGATTAAATTTTAAACTTCCGTGTAGCAAACTGTGGTCAGTATTGATGAGTAAATCGTCTAAGAAAAGAGCCTCTTTGGTTAGAGAAAAATCCGTAGAGAAAGTATCCAAAAAGTGCTTTTTGCCCCATCTTTTAGTTGTCATTCTAAGTTGATTTACTTTAGCACTAACTTCTGGACCTTTAACTTTTAACTCAGGTATTATCAAGTTTAAATTTTCGGCATCTAGCCATCTTCCTTCATCTCCTGGATGATTCTGATTGACAATGGAAAGTTTGGAATCCTCAATAATTACACGAGTTTTAAGCTGAAATGGAGGTTTATTTGGGTCTGGTTTTTTGCCATTATCGAAAAGCTCTACAAAACGGATAAAGTTAGGAATGCTATCACCTTTGTAAGTAATCACTTTCATATCCAAGTTTTTGATAGATAGTGATTGGAATTTGATATGTCTAGAATTTGCTAAAATAGAAAACCAATCCGAATCTGCGTACAATTCTTTAGCTTTAATAAATTGGTAGCCTCTATGGTCTTTTACAGTTACTTTATGTAGTGTAACATCTCCAAAATAATTAAGGTCTATTTTTTCAAAAGCGATTTGGGTATTAAGGTCTTGGTTGAGTTTGTTTACCACCTTTTGGGTAAGCCAATTTTTGGTAATAGGTAGGTTAATGGCAATAAATCCAATAGCAAATAGAGATAAAAGCGTCCAAAAAAGTACCAACAAAAGTTTAGCCCACCAAGAGTAGCTAGTAACATCTTTAGCAGCTTGTTTTGCAAATTCTTCAGCAGTTTCTTTAGGGTTTTCTATAGCGTCCTTTAAAAACTCTTTGGTTTCTTGTACTTTTTTTTCTAGGTGTTGTTCCGCCTCATTTATTTTATTAGAAATAGGATTATCTTTTTTGTTATCGTTATTATTATTTAAATTTGCCATAATTATGAAACAATCTATTATCTTAGGTATAGAATCCTCTTGTGATGATACTTCCGCAGCCATTATTTCTGGCAGAAAAATTCTTTCCAATGTAGCTGCTACTCAAGCTATTCATAATGAGTACGGTGGCGTGGTGCCAGAGTTAGCCTCTAGGGCACATCAGCAAAATATCATTCCTGTCGTAGAGCAATCTATACAAAAAGCAAATATACAACAAAATGAGATTTGTGCCATAGGTTTTACGAGAGGTCCTGGACTTTTGGGCTCTTTACTGGTAGGAACTTCCTTTGCGAAGTCTTTAGCGATGAGTTTGGAAGTTCCACTGATAGAGGTTAATCACCTTCAGGCTCATATTTTGGCTCATTTTATAGAAGATGCCAATCCCAATCCGCCCAAATTTCCTTTTTTATGCCTCACGGTGAGTGGTGGGCATACGATGATTGTCTTGGTTAAAGACTATTTTGATATGGAAATTATTGGGAAAACCATAGACGATGCTGCAGGAGAAGCATTTGATAAGATAGGAAAAATATTTGATTTAGATTATCCTGCTGGACCTATCATAGATAAGAAATCTCAAAATGGAAATCCTAATGCATTTGCATTTAATAAGCCTAAATTAGAGGGTTATGATTATTCTTTTAGCGGAATTAAAACTTCGGTGCTGTACTTTATACAAAAAGAATTAAAGAAAAATCCTCAATTTATTGCTGAAAATATAGATGATTTGTGTGCATCTGTTCAGAAAAATATTATTGAAATATTGATGACGAAACTAGAGAAAGCGGCTAGTGATTTAGGCATTAAAGAAATAGCCATAGCTGGTGGCGTTTCGGCTAACTCTGCCCTGAGACAGGCTATGAGAGAAAACGAACTAAAGTTAGGTTGGAATATCTATATTCCTAAATTTGAATATACTACTGATAATGCCGCAATGATAGCAATGGTAGCTCGACTGAAATACGAAAGAGGAGAGTTTGCCAACCTTTCTACAACGGCTACCGCAAGATATGAGTTAAATGCAAAGTAAAACCTTTTGATATGAAATTATTTTTTGGAGAAATTTTAAATGATAGAGTGATAATTGATGCTGATGAACAACATCATATATCAAAGGTTTTGAGAATGAAGGAAGCAGAGGAGATTTATGTAACCGATGGAAAGGGTAATGTAGCAAAGGGCAACCTTGTATTTGAAGGAAAAAAAGTAGAACTAGATATTTTAGAAATCAAGACAGAGATACCACAGTTTTCGCCTTATTTGCATATTGCAATAGCTCCTACTAAAAATATAGACCGTACAGAGTTTTTTGTAGAAAAAGCTACCGAAATGGGCATTTCTGAAATTTCATTTTTATTGACGGAGAAATCTGAACGCAAACATATCAATATAGATAAAATTCAGAAAAAAGTTATAGCCGCATCTAAACAGAGTTTGAGGTATCATTTTCCAAAGGTTAATGATTTACAGAAGTTCACTAGCTTTATGCAAACTCAATCTGCTGAAAACACCTTTGTGGCTCATTGTGATAAAGCATTTAAGCGAGTATCATTATCCGAGATACCTTTGGTTGATAAAGTTTGTTTTTTAATTGGACCTGAAGGCGATTTTAGTCCATCAGAGATAAAATTATTATTAGAAAAAGGCGTACAAGCAGTATCGTTAGGCAATCAAAGATTAAGAACGGAGACAGCAGGAGTTTTTGTTGCTGCGTGGAATTATCAAAGGATGTTATAAAAAATAAAGAGAATCAAAAACATTGATTCTCTTTCATATTTATTTTACAACTGTGAAATAGATAAGCAATGCTATCCCTACAATAATTCTGTACCAGCCCCAAGGTTTAAAACCGTATTTTTTTATTACACCTATAAAAAACTTAATAGCTATCACAGCAACTACAAAAGCCACTAGATTACCCGCTAAAAATAGTTTTAGGTTATCACCGTGTGTAAGCATTTCGTAGCCTTTTTGTTCTACACCTAAATATTCCCACTTTTTCACAAAAATAGAATATACCGTAACAGCAAGCATAGTAGGTACGGCTAGAAAGAAAGAAAACTCGGCAGCAGCTTCTCTAGAAAGTTTTTGTTGCATACCTCCAATGATGGAAGCGGCACTTCGGCTAGTACCAGGCATCATAGCTAAACATTGCCAAAAACCTATGGTAACAGCTTTTTTTATACTGATTTCTTTTTCTGTATGTATTTCAGGTGTTTTAAATACCTTGTCAATGAACAGAAGAACCACGCCACCTAAAACTAAAACTACAGCGATGGGAATAGGGTTTCCTAAGACAGATTCTATCATATCATCAAATAGATAACCCAAAACCAATGCTGGAATTACGGCAAAACCAAGTTTGATATAAAAATTGAAATTCTGAAAGTTGAAAAACTTTTTCCAATATAAAAATACCACGGCAAGGATAGCACCCAACTGTATGGATACTTGAAACATTTTAACAAATTCGTCTTCCTGTATTCCGAATATAGAACTTGTGAAAATCATATGCGCGGTAGAGGAAACAGGTAAGTATTCTGTTAAACCCTCAATAATAGCGATAATAATAGCTTCTAAAAAATTCATAACTTAAAAAGTTTAAAGCAAAAGTCAATTGCATTATATAACAATTGACTTTAATTTTTGTATTATAAAAAATGATTATTTTCTTTTCAAAATAGCATAGACTTGTATCACAAATCCTGTAATTACCAACAGTGGAGCAATGCGTATCCTTCTAATGGAAAAAATATCCTCATTCCAGTAGTTTGGGTCAAATTTACCATCGGGCGTTGTGTTAGCCCCAGAACCCATCATAAGAATAAATCCTAAAACGATACACACCAAGCCTATAAGCATCCACTTATAATTATCTTTTTTGAAATAAAAACTATTTTCGTTTGTTTTATTTTGTTCTGCCATAGTCTAAGAATAGTATAAATCATCAATATTAGTTCTAAGGAACCTCCAAGTTGCAAAAATGGTACTTAGAACGGTGATAAGAACTCCCACTCCAAAAACAGCTAAAACCAATTGTATGTACTGATTAGTATCTTGTACAAACGGAGTTCCTATTTGATTAGTAAAATAATACCAAACTCCAAATAGTGCTAAAAGCCCAATAACAGCACCAATGAGCCCTAAAATAACGGCTTCTATGATGAATGGTTTAAGGATAAAACGACGCTTAGCACCTACAAGTTGCATGGTCTTAATAATGAATCTTTTAGAGAATATTTTAAGTCTAATGGAGTTGTTAATCAGTACAATTGCTAAAATTAAAAATACTAAAGAAAATGCTAATATCCAAGTCAGGATTCTGTTAAGGTTATTGTAAACCTCAATCATTAAGTCGCTGTTATTTTTTACTTCTACAATGCCATCTACTTTTTCTAACTCTTTAACTACGCCTTGTATTTCTTCAGGGCTTACGAAATCTGGCTTTAGAGAAACTTCTACTGAAGACGGGAATATATTTTCCTCAAAAAGAGCGTCAGCATCTATACCCATACTTTTTTTAGCTTCTTTGGACGCTTGTTGTCTTGAGATAAAAGTAGTTTTTTTAACAAACGGAAGTGCTTGTATGGTCTTTATAGCTTCTTGTTCTTGTTTCGCTATTTTTAGAGAATCTTTAGCATCGTAGTTTTCGGAGAAAAAAGCGTTTACTACAAGTTGCTCTTTAATATAGTCTGAATATTTTTGAGCATTGATAAGAATAAGACCAAAAAGTCCTACCAAAAACAAAACTAATGCTATACTAATAACTACCGTGATATTGCTGGATCTCAGCCTTCTTTTGTTAAAATCGTCTACTGTATTAGCCATTAAATGAAATTTTTCGGCTAAAATAGAAAAAATCTTCCGAAATTTGCTCCCAATAAGACTAAAATCATTGTTAATAAAATCATAAAAAATAATTTCATTTTGACAGTAAAAGCTAAAAAACACCTTGGGCAACATTTTCTTAATGATGAAAATATAGCGTCTAAAATCGTAGAAGCCTTAGATACTAATGCTCATAATTTTGTTTTAGAAGTAGGTCCAGGTATGGGTGTTTTAACCAAATATCTTCTTAATAAAAGCTCAGAAACATTTGTGGCAGAGATAGATGTTGAGTCTATTGCTTACCTTAAAGAACACTATCCAAAACTAGAAGAAAAACATTTTGTAGGTGATTTTTTAAAAGCTAACCTAGCTGAAATTTTCAATTCGGAGCAGGTTTCTGTTATAGGGAATTTTCCATACAATATTTCATCACAGATTTTATTTAAAATAATAGATAATTACGCCCAAATACCAGAAATGGTGGGAATGTTCCAAAAAGAAGTCGCCGAAAGAACCTCCGCTGAACCTCGTACCAAAAGTTATGGGATTTTATCGGTAATGGTTCAGGCGTATTACGATGTAAAGTATCTTTTTACCGTTAGCGAAAATGTTTTTACACCGCCACCTAAAGTGAAATCTGGAGTTATCAGACTTACTAGAAATCCTAAAAAAGGCTTAGAAGACAATGAGATTTTGTTTAAACAAATTGTAAAAGCAGGTTTTAATCAAAGACGAAAAAAATTAAGTAACGCTCTTAAAGGACTCAATATTCCTGAGGCTTTATTAACGCATAATTTCTTAACTTTGCGAGCGGAAGAACTTAGTGTAGAAGATTTTATCATCTTTACTAATGAGTGGCAAAATGCACTAAAATCGTCAGCCGTTTAACTACTAAATAAAATCTATTTTGACTGAAACCGTTGCTCTTAGAGAATTGATAAAAAATCTCATCAAGGAGAAAAATGCTAAAGAGGTGGCTCTGATGCTTGCCGAAATGGAGGCACCAGACATTGCTTCTATATTTGAAGATTTGGATGAGGAAGAACAGCATTTTCTCTATGATTTAATGAGCAATGAGAAATCTGCGGAAGTACTCTTAGAGATAGACGAAGATGAGCGAAAGAGCTTTATGAAAGGTCTCTCTTCACAAGAGATTGCAGATGAAATCATCAATGAGATAGATTCTGACGATGCGGCAGATATTATCTCTGAGCTTCCAGAACATCAGCAGACCGAAATTATCCAAAGGTTAGATGACGAAGAACACGCTCAAAGTATCGTTGACTTACTTAGATATGACGAAGACGAGGCTGGAGGTCTTATGGCAACGGAAATGGTAAAAGTTAACCAGAACTTAACCATTATTTCTGCGGTCAAAGAGATGAGAAAACAAGCCGAAGATTTAGATGAGGTATATTCTATCTATGTGGTAGATGATAATGATAAACTACTAGGGCTTTTAAGTTTAAAAAAACTGCTTACAACCACTTCTTCTACTAAAGTTTCGGAGGTTTATAATCCTAAAATCCGTTCGGTGATGGATACGGATACAGCTGAGGAGGTAGCAAGATTTATGCAGAAGTACGACCTTTTTGAGGTGCCTGTGGTTGATGCTAGAGGCAATTTGGTAGGGCGTATTACGATAGATGATGTTATTGACTTTATAACCGAAGAAGCAGAAAAGGATTATCAGTTAGCATCGGGTATCTCCCTAGATGTTGACTCTACCGATACTATTTTTTCACTTACAAAAGCACGGTTGCCTTGGCTTTTTATAGGTATGGTAGGCGGTTTAATAGGTTCGCAGGTATTGCAAGGAAATCAAGATGCCCTACAAAAGATACCTGCTCTTATGTTTTTTGTGCCTCTAATAGCTGCAACGGCAGGTAATATTGGGGTGCAGGCTTCGGCGATTATTGTGCAAGGTTTAGCTAATAATACTTTAGGAACAGATACTATTAAAACCTTGATAAAGGAGGTGAGTGTTTCCGCAGCATCTGGATTTATTTTATCAGTGATTATTCTTTCGTTTAATTTGCTTGTCAATAGGCACGATATGATGGTATCTATTGCTATCTCAGTTTCTCTGTTAGCTGTTATTTTGGTGGCTGCTGTTATTGGGACTATAGTGCCTATTCTTCTTAATAAAAACAAAATAGACCCCGCAATAGCTACAGGTCCTTTTATTACGACTTCTAACGATATTTTAGGGGTTTTGATTTACTTTACCATAGCAAAACTAATGTTGCATATTTAGAGGTGTTATCGGCAATGCGTTACAAAAAACCTTCAGAAAATGAAAATTGAAACAATTAACATAACAAAAATTCCAGAACTAAATTTTAGAAAAAAAATTATAAACAAAGCTTTTAGAATTCTAATTGTGCCAATAATTATTTTCGTCTTCTTGATAGTTTTGCCAATCGCTTTTCTTTATTCAAAAGTTAAAGAATTATTTTTTGGAAAAGAGGAAATTAAAGAAAAAGAAGAAAGCATATTTTTTGAGAATGAAAAATATAAATTTGTAAGACAAGATATTGAATATCAAAGTGAAAACAGGCTTGACAATATTGCTGAAAATTTTTTATGGCAAATTGCTGATTATGACGATGTTTTCTGGATTTTTAAACTTGAGTCGAAAAAAGAATATTCAGATTTAGTTAATTATCCTTTCACAAATTTCAAAATTGAAACACCTGAGAATTTGTATTTACAAAGAATAAATGAGAAAGATAATTTGCCTAACTCTGAACTTATTGTATTTTCAAAAATAAATGGAGAAATAAAAGTGTTGCAGGAAATTGGACAATTTTGCTTGGAAAAATATAATCCAGAAACCCAAACAATATTAGGTGAAAACAAATTTAATAGAATAACAATTAAAGTTAACGAATTAAATTAGTTCGGACTGCCGATAACACAGTATTTGCAAAAGGCGGAGTTAAGGTGTTGAATTGAAAAGCAGAAATATTTAGTCGCATATACTTTTCAATTCAACTATTTTGATTAATTTAGTTTCATTGAAAAGCATCTGCTTCGGTTGGTTGAAATTGAACTATTGGTTCAATTCAATCCGCCTTTCGCAAATACTTTTTTCGCTGGTATAAAAAATAAAGATGAAAATCATTAAGGAAATATTGAAATATTTGACATTGGTTTTTCTTCTGTTAATACTATTTAAGCTAACAAAGTATTATGGGGATTACGTAGAATCAGTTTATGATATTATAATAATTCCATTTGTAGTTTGCTTAATATTAGTTAATGGTTTGATTTTATATTTCTATCAAAAGCGAAGAAAAAAACTCAGAACTCTAAAGCTTATTTGTTTGTTTGGTGTGGCTGGAGTTTTGTTTAACATATTTAATAATTGTCACTCAAAAAATAGAGAAGTGATATCCACATATTCTATTGGTACTGAAACGAAAGTAGAAATAACATTATTTGAAAATCAAACATTTCAAATTACAGAATACCTGCCTCATGCTTTTCATCATTGGAACGGAAAGTATAAAATTTCTAATGACACTTTGTGTTTAAAAAATATTGATTTTGAAAAGTTATCTTATTTACAACTCACGGATAGATACTTATACGATGCAAATACTAAAAATTTCTTTTCAAAAGGGTATAGTCCTCTTATAAAAAAGTAGTAAATTAGTAGCGATTCTAAAAAGTCTTTAAAAATGAAATTAAGAGAAAAAAATCCCGCATTAGTTTTAATTGACGTTCAAAAGGCTTTTCTTGAAGAAGATTATTGGGGCGGAAATCGTAATAATAAAAATGCCGAAGAAATTTGTGGTAAAATTTTGCAAAAATGGCGAGAATTAAGCTTGCCAATCTTCCATGTAAGGCATAGTTCGGATAATCCTAAATCAAAACTTCATATCACAAATGCAGGATTTGAATTTAGTGAGTATGTTATCCCAAATGATTCTGAGACTATCATTACTAAAAATGTAAATAGTGCATTCATTGGAACTACATTAAAAGAGCAAATTGATAGTTTAAATATTAACACATTGGTAATTGTGGGAATAACTACCAACCATTGCGTTTCTACAACAACTAGAATGTCTGGAAATTATGGCTATGAAACTTATCTAATTTCGGACGCTACGGCAACATTTGATAGGGTTGGAATTAATGGAGAAAAATACGATTCAGAGTTAATCCATCAAACAACGCTTGCAAACCTGAATGAGGAATTTGCAATTGTTTGGAATTCTGAAAAATTATTTAAAGAGATTTAAAAGAATTAAAGATAAAAGAAAGCCCAAGAATTATGCGAAAAGTAGGATTGAATATACTTTTATGTTAGCGGTAATGTTGCGAGACACAACGAAATATGACAGAATTAGAACAATACATAAAATCTTATTTTGGGGTAGTGAATGCTGACGACTTGACTACGATAGTTTCTTTATTCAGCTTGACAACTATTAAAAAAGGAGACTTTTTATTAAAATCAGGAAGACGTTGCGACAATTTAAGTTTTGTTCAATCGGGACTTTTAAGAATGTTTATAACGACAGACGAAAAAGAAATAACTCAATGGATTTCAACAAAAGGATATTTTTCAACAGACTTATCAAGTTTTATATTTGAAACACCTTCACGTTTATCAATACAAGCATTAACCGATACAGAAGTTTATTCAATAACAAAAGCCGATTATAAAAAAATTGGAGAATTAGTGCCTAAATGGCACGAATTAGAGAAATTATTTCTTGTACGTTGTTTTATAGTTCTTGAAGAACGAGTTTTTAGTCATTTATCAATGACAGCAGAAGAAAGATATAATTACTTCTTTGAAAACAATAGAGAGTTATTTAACCAAGTACCTTTACAATATATTGCTTCTATGCTTGGAATGACGCCCGAAACATTTAGCAGAATTAGAAAAAAACAACTTTTATGATTTCTTGATTTTTGTCAAGAGTAACTCTATTATTTGTTAAGACTTTTGTATCGTAATTTAAAATCGATACGAATGAAATATCTAACAACAATTAGTTTAATCACATTATTGAGTGTAACAGCAATGGCAAAAGAAATCAAAACAGAAATTTTAATAAATGCAACACCAGAAAAAGTGTGGTCAATTCTTACAAATTTTGACAATTATCCGAATTGGAATCCGTTTATAAAATCAATAAAAGGAGAAGTGAAAATTGGTAATAAAATTAAAGTAAGCATACAACCACCAAACTCAAAAGAAATGACTTTTAAACCAAGAGTTCTTGCTTTTGAAACTAACAAGGAGCTTCGTTGGATTGGACATTTATTATTTAAAGGACTTTTTGACGGAGAACACAAATTTGAACTTATTGACAACGGAAATGGAACAACAACATTTAAACAAAGTGAGAAATTTAAGGGGATATTTGTTGGACTTCTTAATTTGGAAAACACTAAAAAAAGATTTGAAGCAATGAATAAAAAATTGAAAGAATTGTCAGAACAAAAATAAAACACTACCGCTAACAAGGTATTGCCGAAAGCGGGGAATATTTGTATTTTAGAAACTTTTATTTATCTTTAAAGTATAGTATTTTGATTGAAGTAAGGTGCTAATAAGCCCCGCCTTTGGCAATACCCAAAACGATAAATATTATTTCATGAAAAAAAGATTAGTAGTACTTTCTGGGGCGGGTATTTCTGCGGAAAGTGGCATTAAAACATTTAGAGATTCTAATGGGCTGTGGGAAAATCATTGTATAGAAGATGTGGCGAGTCCAGAAGGGTTTGCAAGAAATCCTCAGTTGGTTTTGGATTTTTATAATCTTAGAAGGAGGCAATTAGCAGAGGTTAAACCAAATTTGGCTCATAGCATTTTAGCAGAATTAGAAAAGTACTATGAGGTAATTGTTATTACTCAAAATGTAGATGATTTGCACGAAAGAGCAGGATCTTCTCATATTATTCATCTTCACGGAGAGCTTAAAAAGGCGAGACCTATAAACTCTGAAAACGAGATTATAAATTGGGAAACCGACCTTAATCTAGGAGACAAAAACGAAAAAGGCGTTCAACTTAGACCTCATATTGTATGGTTTGGTGAGGCTGTACCTGAAATGGAAAAAGCCATAGATATAGCAACTTCGGCAGATTTATTTTTAGTGATAGGAACTTCGTTACAGGTTTATCCTGCGGCATCTTTGGTGCATTATATTCCACAGCATTGCGAGTTGTTTCTCATTGACCCTCAAATTCCTGAGCATTATACAAAAAAGGCTACTTGTTTTGCTACTTCGGCAACAGAAGGTATGATAAAACTAAAGGAGATACTCTTAGCTGAGTTTTAATCTAGCTTCACTAAAAGAGCATCACAAACTACTTTACTGAAGGTGTGAGAAATACCATTTACGGTTACCATCATAGAAGAGTCAAACTTTTCTTTTTTGTTTACTGTAAGCCTACTTCCTAAATTAAGTCGCTTATCATTCAAAAAACTAAGGAAATCTTTAGTATCCACAGTTACAGCCGCTAGTGTTACCGTCGCGCCTTCGATACATTCGCTGAGCTTTTTTAGATTTTGTTCTATGATATTGCCCTCTTTGTCAGGGATAGGTTCTCCGTGAGGATCTACTTTAGGGTAATTAAGTAATTCGTCCATTTTATCAAAAAACTCCTCAGAGTGTATATGCTCTAGTTCCTCGGCTATTTTATGTACATGTTCCCAACCAAAGCCCATTTTTTCTACCAAAAACATCTCTGTAAGCCTATGTTTTCTAATCACTAAAGCTGCTTCTTTTTGTCCAATTTCGGTAAGGATAATGGGTTTGTAACTTTCGGTAATCACCCAGTTCTTTTGAGCGAATTTTTTCATCATACTATTAACACTCGGCATTTTAATGTTCAAAAATTTGCTGAGTTCGTTTACTGTAACCTCGTTGTTGTCAGTCTTTAGATGAAATAAAGCCTTTAGATAATTTTCTTCTGTAAGAGAGTTCATAGACACAAAAATAAAATATTTTTCTGTTTGGAATGATAGCGATGTTAATACTTTTTCTTTTTAAAATAAATAAAAGTAGCTATAACAATAATGAGCATCACTCCCAAAGTAGCGTAATAACCATATTTCTGATGAAGCTCTGGCATAAATTCAAAATTCATTCCGTAAAGTCCAGCAATAAAGGTAATTGGTAAAAAATAGACCGAGTACATCGCTAATAGTTTCATTACTTGGTTGGCTTTTTGATCAGATAAGGCGATATATACAGAGATGAGGTTAGTAATCTGAGCACTAATATGATCAAAATCCGACATCACATCTTTTTGTTTATCTACAAGGTCTGCTATTTCAATGTCTTTTAGATTAAGTTTTTTAAAAGCACCTATCCAATCCGAAGACATGTTAAGTACTCTAGCATTAAGCCCTGCCTTTCTTTTAATTTTGTAGAGTTTTTTTATAGGGTTGAGCTGAGGGCTATTTTGCATAAAAATCTCAGTCTCTAGCTTGTCAATAATCTCTATAAGTTTTTTGCTTTCGTCATCAAAGGATTTCATTATCTTGAGTCCTAAGATTAGAGCTAACTTATCTGGAGAATACTTCTTGTATTTATCAGGATTTTTGTTAAGGTCTTCTTTAATTTCTAGAATACTCTTATTATCGGTTCTATGTATAGTGATAATTATTTTTTCTATGATAAATATGCCTAATTTAGTACTTACATCATTGATGCCATTTAAGTTTTTTCTTTGAAGTTCTACATTTTCTCTAGTTAAGAAAAACTTTACGCCTTCTACTTCTTCAAATTTAGGAAGATGACTTGGGTCTACAGTATCATCTAAGTGTAACTTATTGATATGAAACTGATGATGTAGGGAGTCTAAATCTTCTTTGGTAGGAGCTGTAACATCAATCCATTTACAGAGGTCGCTTTCAAAAATAGTATCTATAGGCATTATAGAGTTTTTAATGGTATAAAAGCTACCCTAAAGAGGATAGCTCTAGTTAGATTATTTGATATTCTATCAATTATTTAAAAACAAAGTTTAGTTTGTCAACCTCTGAATTTATTTTTTGTTGTAGACTTTCTGAGGCTTTAACTAAAGGTAATCTAAGGTGATTTTTAATAATGCCTTTATGTGCTAAAACAGCTTTGATACCAACAGGATTACCCTCAGCAAAAATAAGGCGCGTGATTTCCACCAGTTGATTATGGATAGCATAAGCCTCTTTTACTTTGTCATTTTTTGCGAGTTTTATCATCTCAGAAAATTCTTTAGGGTAGGCTTGTCCAATTACAGAAATCACTCCATCACCTCCAGCAAGTGTTACAGGAAGAGTGTACTCATCATCACCAGACATTAGCGAGAAATTTGCAGGCTTTTTTCTTAAAATATCAAAGTACTGCGTAAGGTTAGGAGCTGCTTCTTTTATCATAAATAGGTTAGGGAACTCCTTAGCCAATCGTAGTGTAGTTTCAGCTTCTATATTTTGCCCTGTTCTTCCTGGGACATTATAAATAATGATGTTTTTGCCTGTTTCTGCTAAAGCTTTGTAGTGTTGGTAAAGCCCTTCTTGGTTAGGTTTATTATAGTAAGGAGAAACTGATAAAATAGCCTCAAAATCATCAAGATTGGTTTGTTCGATTTCTTTTTTTACTGCTAAAGTATTGTTGCCGCCAATACCTAGAACTAAAGGAAGTCTTTTATTGTTAACTTTAACAATGTGTTGTATAACAGCTTCTTTTTCTTCATTAGAAAGGGTGGCAGTTTCTGCAGTTGTACCAAGAACTACAAAAAAATCTGTTCCGTTAGTTATGTTGTATTCTATGAGCTTTGTAAGAGCATCAAAATCGATAGATAAATCTTCGTTAAAAGGAGTTATTAAAGCAACGCCTAAGCCTGATAAATTTTTCATTTTTGTTTTAGTTCTAAATTTAGAAGACCAAAATTAAGTTTTTTTTCGATATAAACAGAAGATTATTTCGTTTTTGTACTATCCTGGAGTTATAAATAAAGTCTGCTTTTTCTGTGTTCGAGAGATGAAATTTGTTTTGTTACTCTGTAATTTATGATATTACTCAGAGTAGTTAATTATTTCATAAATATATTGTAACTTAGCCACCTCAATTTTATTGAGTTAAATAAATGTTAATTTTTTTATAATATTGATTTTTAATAAAATACAATGAAAAACTATTCAGTACTAAAGGTTGCACCCGCTTTTCTGTTGGCAGGGGCAATGCTACAAGCACAAAAGGTAGATTCTGCCAAAACCAAAAGTATAGATGAGGTAGTGCTTATAGGTTACGGAAAGAAGAAAAAATCAGATCTTACAGGGTCTGTAACATCTATTTCTTCTAAAGATTTTAATGATGGTATGTTATCTTCTCCAGAACAGCTTATTCAAGGTAAAGCGGCAGGTGTACAGATTACAACTAATGGCGGTGCTCCTGGTAGTGGCTCTACAATTAGAGTAAGAAGTGGAGCGTCTCTTAATGCATCTAATGACCCACTTATCGTTATAGACGGAATGCCATTAGATACCAAAGGTATTGATGGAGCGGCTAATCCACTAGCCCTTATTAACCCTAATGATATAGAGTCTTTTAACATTCTTAAAGACGCTTCTGCAGCAGCTATCTATGGTAATAGAGCTTCTAATGGGGTTATCATCATTACCACTAAGAAAGGAACTAGAGGAAAACTTAGAGTAGGCTATAATTCCACAACATCTGTTTCTCAAAGATTTGGAACGGTGAATATGATGGATGCTAACGAATTCAGAACTTTAGTAAAGGATAAAGCATCGGCGGATTATATTTCTAAATTAGGTAATGCAAATACCAACTGGCAAGAAGCTTTTTATCAATTAGCGACAGGCTTTGATAATAATTTAACGTTATCTGGAGGGATTGGTAAAGTGCCATTTAGACTATCTTTAGGATACCTTAACCAAGATGGTATTATTAGAACTAATAATATAGAAAGAAGCACCGCAGGTTTAAACTTAAATCCAAAATTATTTAATAATCATTTGGATATTAATTTTAACTTAAAAGGGACTTATGTAGAAAATAGGTTTACTGATGGAGAGGCCATCAATGCGGCTATTGCGTTTGATCCAACACAAAACATTTATGATGCTTCTAATCAGGCGATGGGCGGTTATTGGGAATGGATGGACAATGGAATACCTAACCAAAATGCAACGAGAAATCCTCTCTCTATGCTTTATCAAAGGAGAGATGTTTCTTATGTAAAAAGACTCTTGGGGAATGTTCAGTTTGACTATAAATTTCATTTCTTACCAGAGCTCAGAGCTAACTTAAATTTAGGTCTAGACCTATCTAACTCTAACGGAACAGTTACTACTTTACCTACATTAGCATCATCATACTTCCAAAAAGGAACGAACAGAAACTATGAACAGGAAAAGAAAAATAGGCTTTTAGAATTTTATTTAAATTATTCCAAAAAACTACCTTCTATAGACTCTGATATTGATGTAATGGCGGGGTATTCTTACCAAAAATGGAATGAAACTAAACCTTTTGCACCTACAATCTACGGAGATGGAACTAAAGACCCTGCGAGTGGTGTGGATTTCTTTACGCAAAACTTATTACTTTCTTACTATACTAGATTAAATTATACATTTAAAAATAGATACTTACTAACGGCTTCTGTGCGTAGAGATGGTTCTTCTAGGTTTAATAGTAATAATAGATGGGGCTATTTTCCATCTGTATCATTAGCTTGGAGAATTGATCAAGAAAACTTCCTTAAAGGTAACACTACAATCTCTACTTTTAAACTGAGAGGGGGTTGGGGAGTAACTGGTCAACAAGATATTTCAGGTGATTATCCTTATTTGGCAGTATATAGTATCTCTAACTCTGGAGCTAATTATCTTTTTGGAGGTGTACCTTACACTCTTTATCGTCCAGAAGGCTATGACCCAAATATCAGATGGGAAACTACAAGAACTACCAATATAGGATTAGACTTTGGTATCTTAAAAGATAGATTACTATTTAATGTAGATGCTTACAAGAGATATACAGTAGATTTACTAAGTGAGGCTCCAACCCCAGGAGGTGCTAATTTTACCAATTTACTTTTATCAAACATAGGAAATATGGAATCTAAAGGGCTTGAAATTGGTGCATTGTGGAAAGCTATTCAAAACGAAAATTTCTCTTGGGATATTTCTGCTAATGCAACATTCCAAGATGCTAAAATTACCAATTTAGCAGCTAATGAAGGAGCTGGTCAAAGAGTGCTTGTCGGTGGTATATCAGGTATTACAGGTGGTTTGATACAAACACATTCTGTAGGTTATAGACCAAATTCTTTCTATGTTTATCAGCAGAAATATGACGCTAGCGGGAGACCAATAGAAGGCGAATATGTAGATAGAAATGGAGATGGTATTATAAACGAGCAAGATTTGTATGAATACCAATCGTCTATGCCAAAAGCTCTGTTTGCATTTACATCTAGAATGACTTATAAAAATTGGGATATGGGATTTGCTCTTAGAGCTAGTTTAGGTAACTACGTTTATAATAATGCTAACGCTAGATACGGAAATCTACAAAACATAGGAACTAATGGCTATCTACAAAATGTGACTAGAGACTATCTTAATACAGGGTTTACTAAGGCTCAATATTTTTCAGACTATTATGTAGAAAATGCTTCATTCCTAAGAATGGATAATATCAACATAGGTTATAATTTCCCTCAATTTATAGGAAATGCAAGATTGAGAGTGAATGCCTCTGTAAACAATGTTTTTGTGATTACTAAATATAGTGGGGTAGATCCAGAAGTTTTCAATGGTATTGATAATAACTTCTACCAAAGACCTCGTGTGTATTCATTAGGTTTCAATCTTCAGTTTTAATTAAAAGTTATACAAGTTAAAAATTTAAAATAATGAACTTAAAATATTTAAAAATAGGGATGGCTGCTTTAGCATTCAATTTCTCTCTTACTTCGTGCGAAAGAGATTTGGATCAAGTGCATAGTAGTGATGTTACCTCTGTAAGCGTTTACTCAGATTTTGCCAATTACAAAAATGTCTTAGCGAAATGTTATGCTGGGTTAGCAATAGGTGGACAAGAAGGAGGTGATGGTAAACCCGATGTAAAAGGTATTGATGGAGGTATGTCCAACTACTTAAGACAGTATTTCCAGCTACAAGAATTACCTACTGATGAAGCAGTGATAGGTTGGGGAGATGCCAATTTACCAGAAATGAACACAATGAAGTGGGGTTCTGATAACCAATTTATTACAGCAATGTATTACCGTGTTATATATCAAGTAACACTTACCAGTGAATTTATTAGAGAAACATCTGATGATAAACTATCTTCTCGTGGTATTACAGGAGTTCAGGCTGAAGAAGCTAGACTTTTTAGAAATGAAGCTCGTTTTTTAAGAGCATTGAGTTATGCACACGCCATAGACTTATTTGGTAATGTTCCTTTTGTAAATGAAAACACAGAAATAGGTTTAACACCTCCTGCGAGAATAGAAAGGAAAGCTTTATTCCAATATGTTGAAAAAGAATTAAAAGACTTAGAGGGATTATTAAAAGCTCCAAGAGCTAACGAATACGGAAGAGCAGATAAAGCTGCTGTATGGATGCTACTTGCTAAACTTTATCTTAATGCAGAAGTTTATACAGGAGAAAAAAGATATACAGAAGCAGCTGATTATGCAGAAAAGGTAGCAACAGCAGGGTATAGCTTAAAAGGAAATTATGAAGAGCTTTTCTTAGCAGATAACCATTTGGATAATAATGAGGTGGTATTTTCTATCAACTATGATGGTATCAGTACTCGTACTTGGGGGGGGACAACTTTCTTAGTTCACGCTGCTGTAGGAGGAAATATGAAAGCTTCTGATTTTGGTATCAACGGTGGTTGGTGGGGACTTAGAACTACTAAAAATTTAGTGGAAAAATTCCCTAATGCTTTAGGAGATATAGATAAAAGAGGTAGATTCTTTACTAATGGACAGAATTATGAAATTAACGATATAGCATCATTTACAGATGGTTATGCGTTTATTAAGTTTAAAAATGTAGATAGAGCAGGTAAAGCAGGTTCTGATGTTTCAGGAAACTTTACAGATACAGATTTCCCTCTATTCCGTTTAGCAGATGCTTATCTTATGTATGCAGAAGCAGTATTGAGAGGAGGTTCTGGAGACCTTAGCAAAGCTCTTACTTATGTAAATAAAATTAGAGAAAGAGCTTATGGCAATACTAATGGAAATATTACTGCATCACAATTGACTTTAGACTTCATTTTAGATGAAAGAGCTAGAGAGTTGGCTTGGGAAGGTACAAGAAGAACCGATTTAATTCGTTTCGGTAAATTTACTTCTGGTGCTTATCTATGGCCTTGGAAAGGAGGTGTTAAAGGCGGTACTGCAGTAAGTGATACTAGAAACCTTTATCCAATTCCTGCAAAGGATTTGATAGCTAATCCTAACTTGGTTCAAAACCCTGGTTACTAGTGTAATTATAACCTAAATATAGCAAAAGTATTGCCTAAAACAACACTTTTGCCGTTTAATTCAACTACATATAAATATCAGTTATGAAGAAAAGAAATATCGCCATAGCATTCTTAGGACTTTCTTTCGGAGTCTTGTCTGCACAGAGCCTAAAATCGCCTGATGGCAAATTTGAAATGAATTTCAAACTAGAAAATGGAGTTCCGTATTATAGCCTTAGCTATGACGGTAATCCTGTATTAGAGCCGTCAAAATTAGGTTTTGAAGTTTTTAAGAAATCAACTTATAACTATAAAGACATCAGCAATCAAGAGAGCTTAAACTTGAGTTCAGGCTTTGTAAAGGTAGATGAAAAAAGAGAGTCTAAAAATGAAGACTGGCAACCTGTTCTAGGTGAAAAAAAGTTCTATAAAAACCATTATAATGAACTTACAATTACTTTAAATCAAAAGGAACAAAATAAAAATATCGTTGTTAAATTCAGGCTTTTTAATGATGGGTTAGGTTTCCGTTATGAATTTCCACAACAAGAAAATCTTAACTATTTTATCATTAAAGAAGAACTTACCGAGTTTGATTTCCCTACGGATATGAAGGCTTGGTGGTTAGCTGGAGATTATGATACGCAAGAGTATGTTTATCAAACGAGTAATGTTTCCGAAATACCTGCTAAATGGGCTGCTGCTGTGGAAGATAATGTTTCGCAAAGTCCTATCAAAAACGGAGTTCAGACACCGCTAATGCTTAAAAGAGAAGGTAAGAAGCCGCTCTATATTAACTTGGCAGAAGCTGCTGTGATAGATTATCCTGCGTCCAACTTGGATGTAAGTGCTAAAGATTACAAATTTACAATTCATCTTACACCTGATGCACAAGGAGCAAAAGGTTATGTTCAAACTTCTGCGGTTACACCTTGGAGAACCATCATTGCATCACCAAAAGCAGAGGAAGTTTTAGCTTCTAAAATGTTATTCAACCTTAATGAACCTACCAAATACAAGGATACTTCTTGGATTAAACCTACTAAATACATGGGCGTATGGTGGGAAATGATTATAGGTAAATCTCAGTGGGCGTACTCTACGGCAGACAATGTAAAAATAGGAGAAACCGATTTTACTAAACTAATGCCTAACGGAAGGCATGCTGCTAATAACGAAAAGGTAAAAAACTATATAGATTTTGCTTCTAAACACGGTTTTGATGCATTGTTAATTGAAGGTTGGAACATTGGTTGGGAAGATTGGTTTGGTAAATCAAAGGAATTTGTTTTTGATTTCGTTACACCATATCCTGATTTTGATATAAAAATGCTTAACGATTATGCTCATAAAAAAGGAATTCGTCTAATGATGCATCACGAAACATCGGGGGCAGCAACTAACTACGAAAGATGGGCAGATGAGGCATTTAAACTGATGAATAAATACGGATATACAGCTGTTAAAAGTGGTTATGTGGGGAATATTATTCCTAGAGGAGAACATCATTACAGTCAGTGGATGATTAACCACTACAACCGTATCGCAGAAAAAGCAGCAGATTACAAAATTATGGTTAACTCTCACGAATCTGTAAGACCTTCTGGACTTAATAGAACTTATCCTAACTGGGTAGCAGCTGAAGCCGCTAGAGGTACTGAATACGAAGTTTTTGGAGGTAATCCGCCAGAACACCAAACCATATTGCCGTTTACGAGATTTATGGGTGGTCCAATGGACTATACGCCAGGTATTTTCCAAACTAAAATGAACTATTATTTCCCTAATGATACTAGATTTGTTAAAACCACTTTAGCAAAACAGCTAGGGCTTTATGTTGTGATGTATTCGCCTTTACAGATGGCTGCAGATTTACCAGAAAACTATGAGAAGCACCTAGATGCCTTCCAGTTTATAAAAGATGTTGCTGTGGATTGGGACGATACTAAAATCCTAGCTGCAGAACCAGGAGATTACATTCATACTGCTAGAAAGGCTAAAGGCAAAGAAGAATGGTTTGTAGGCGGTATTACAGACGAAAATGCTAGAGATTTTGTGGTAGATTTATCATTCCTTGATAAAGGTAGAAAATATGAAGCAACTATCTACGAAGATGGCAAAGATGCTGATTATGTTAATAATCCACAATCGTACCATATTTACAAAAAGGAGGTAACTAGCAAGTCTAAAATTCCTGTTAAAATGGCAAGAAGTGGAGGATACGCTATTTCTATCAAACCTGTGAAATAAATTTAAAGATTTATTCAATTTTAAAGACTGTCTTTTTGAGGCAGTCTTTTGTTTTTCCATTGATTTTTAAGAGGAAATCCTATTTATATATTTTTTGTATTTTTGGGGAGTGAGGTCTTTAGTGAGAGTTCACTTTCTACTGATTAACCAAGAATTTATTATAAAAAAACAATGAGAAAGTTAAATTTTGCTTTGCTATTGCTACTGGTTTGGACTAGTGCTTTTGGAAACAATTCGCCCTTGTGGTTGAGGAATACTGCCATTTCTCCAGATGGAAAAAAAATTGCGTTTACCTATATGGGAGATATTTATACAGTCTCTACGGAGGGTGGTTCTGCGGTAAGGCTTACTACACATCCAGCTTACGATTCAGACCCTGTATGGTCTCCTGATGGGAAATTTATTGCGTTTAGTAGTGATAGAGAAAATGGGTTTCAAAGAGTTTTTATCATGCCTTCTCAAGGTGGAGAAGCCAAGCAAGTTACCTTCCATTCTCAGACGGCATTGCCATTAGCTTTCTCCAAAGATGGGAAATACATTATTTATTCGGCTAACCTTCAAAATAGTCCTCAGAATGTTATTTTTCCATCAGCTTCCATACAGTTATATCAAATTTCTATTGATGGAGGACAGCCAAAGCGAATTTTCAACTCTTCTACTAAGTCTATTAGTTTGACTTCCGATGGAGAGGCGATGTATTATGAAAATATTAAAGGCAACGAAAATCAGTGGCGTAAGCATCATACCTCTTCCGTTACGAGAGATATATGGAGATATGATTTTAAATCTAAAAAGCACACTCAAATTATCAACTGGAAGGGAGAAGACCGAAATCCTGTATTGAGTTCAGATGGGAAGACTTTATATTTCCTTAGTGAAAGGTCAGGTAGTTTCAATGTGTTTAAAACCTCTGTTGCACAGCCTTCTAAGATAGAACAGGTTACTTTTCATAAAGATTTTCCAGTACGTTATTTATCTGTAGCAAATAACGGCTCTATAGCTTACAGTTATGATGGTGAAATCTACTTATCTAAACCAATGGGCAAATCTCAGAAGGTAAATGTAAATATCATTAGTGATGTTTCTAATCAGCAGAGTAAATTTATGGCATTCAGTTCGGGGGCAACTTCATCTTCAGTTTCTCTAGACGGTAAGCAGATAGCTATGGTGATTAGAGGAGAAGTTTTTGTAAATTCTACCGACTATAATACAACCAAACAAATCACTAAAACGGCAGCGGCAGAGCAAGGTGTAAGTTTTTCAGCAGATGGGAGAAGTCTTGTTTACGCTAGTTATAGAGATGGATATTGGGATTTATACAAAGCAAGTATCCAAAGAAAAGAAGACCCTAACTTTTCTAATGCGACTTTAATTACCGAAGAAAAGCTCATTCCTAGTGATAATTCGGAGAAAATGTATCCTCAATATTCGCCTGATGGTAAAGAGGTAGCTTTTGTTCAGAACCGAACGCATATTGCTATTTACAATTTTGAAACTAAAAAAATCAGAAAAATTACAGATCCTAAGTATCAAACAGAGAGAAATGGGTACATCAATTACGAATGGTCGCCTGATGGTAAATGGCTTGTGGTGCAGTATATTGCGAGGGATAGAGTGCCTTATTCTGATATAGGCATCATAAGTACAGAAGGAGGTAAGGAAATTGTAAATATTACAGACTCTGGTTATTTTGATACCAATCCTCATTGGGCGTTAGATGGCAATGCTATTATTTGGAAATCTGAACGCTACGGAATGCGTAATCATGCTTCTTGGGGTTCTATGAGCGACCAAATGATAGTATTTCTCAATAGAGAAGCCTACGACAAATACCGTATGAACAAAGAGGAATATGAACTTTTAACTGAGGCTGAAAAGAATGAAAAAAAATCCGAAGCGGAAGATGCTAAAGATAGCAAAGACGATAAAAAAGAAACGCCTAAGAAAGATAAAAAATCTAAAGATATCAATATAGAATGGGAGAATCTATCCGAACGAGTGGTAAGGCTTACACCAAATTCTTCGGAGCTTGGCGATGCTATTATTAGTAAGGACGGAAAGAAACTCTATTATTTAGCTTCTTTTGAAAAAGGGTTTGATTTGTGGGTGCACGATTTAAGAGAAAGGTCAACAAAACTATTGTCTAAACTCAATGGTTCGTCGGCTTATTTAGATGCAAGTAAAGATGGTAAGAAAATATTTTTATTGAGTGGACAAAAAGCCAAACTTTTAGAATTGCCATCAGAAAAGATAAAAGACCTTAGTTTTTCAGCGGATATGAAATTGGATTTAACTAAGGAGAGAGATTTTATGTTTGATATGGTGAAAAGAGAACTCAAAGAGCGTTTTTATGTTAAAGATATGCACGGCGTTAATTGGGAAAAACTCACAGAGCAATACCGAAAATACCTTCCACATATCAATAACAACTATGATTTTTCAGAAATGCTTAGTGAACTTTTAGGAGAGCTTAATGTATCACATACAGGGTCTAAATATCGCCCTTCAGCATCATATCAAGAGCTTACAGCGGAGTTAGGTGTATTTGTTACTCCACAGGATAATGGGCTTTTAATAGAAGAAATACCAGTGAATAGTCCGTTTGATAATTATCGTTCTAAAGCTAAGCAAGGGCATATTATTGAAAAAATAGATGGGGAAACTATTACAGCTAAGGTAGATTATTATCAGTATTTGGAAGGTAAAGCAGGAAAGAAAATTTTAATTTCTCTTTATAACCCTAAAGATGGGACACGCTGGGACGAGGAAATAAAAGGGATAAATGCGTGGATATGGAACGAAATTCTTTATCAAAGATGGATTAAACAAAGAGCCGCAGATGTAGAGAAGTGGTCTGGCGGAAGATTGGGCTATGTGCATATTCGTTCTATGGGAGATGATAGTTTCCGTGAGGTGTATTCTGATGTTTTAGGGAAATATAATAATAAAGAGGGTATCGTAATAGATATTAGAAATAATGGAGGAGGGCGTTTGCACGAGGATATAGAGGTTTTCTTTAGTGCTAAAAAATACCTTACTCAGAAGGTTCAAGGTAAGAAGTATGGAGTAATGCCTAGCCGCCGTTGGACGAAACCCTCTATTATGGTAATTAACGAAGCAGACTATTCTAATGCACACGGTACGCCGTGGGTTTATAAGCACTTAAAACTAGGTAAGTTGGTAGGAGCTCCAGTTCCTGGGACAATGACTTCAGTTAATTGGGTTACACTGCAAGACCCGACATTAAATTTTGGGATTCCTGCGGTAGGCTATGAAAAAGAAGATGGTACTTATTTAGAAAATTTTGAACTTCAACCAGATATAGAAGTTTACTTGGATCAAGAAAAAGCCAACCAAGGAGAAGATAATCAGCTTAAAAGAGCGGTAGAAGAACTGCTGAAAGATTTATAAAATAAATAAAAACTAAAATCCCTGTTATAGATTTGTAACAGGGATTTTTTATGTAAAAAACACTATTTTTGAATATTCTTTTGATATAATATGATTAAAACAGAAAAACAAGGGTTATTACAACTATTTAAAATAGCATCACCATATCTTATTTATACAACCCTGTATGCTATACTTGTGCTAGGCCTAGAAGAGCTTTTTGGAGACCATATTTATAAAATATCGGGGCAAATAGGCTCTGTATTTGGTCTTGCAATTGCATTTTTCTTGGGATTTAGGATGAATTCCGCATACGACCGTTGGTGGGAAGCGAGAAAGATATTTGGAGAACTTACCAATAATTCTAGGAGCTTTGTAGCTAAAATCTATGCTTATTACAGTAATGATGAAAATGTCAACTTAGCTACTCTAGAAAAAAACGCTAAAATATGTGACCTTATTCAATTGACTATCGCTTATATACGACAGTTTAAAAATGAAATTCATAATAATCCTAAACCTATCTTTGATGAAAAATCAAAGGTGCTACTAGAGAAGTATAACATTAACGAGGAACATAAAATTTCTAATGAATTGTTGGTAAGTATTTCTAAAGAGATAGAAGAAGACTTTAAGAATACGGCAAACATTGAAAAAAGCGATTTGATGCAGCATATCAATCGTTTTTATGATATACAAGGTAAGGCAGAAAGGATAAAAAATACTCCTTTTTTAATGATTTATAGTGCTTTTACTAAGATTATAGTGAGTTTTTATGTAGTTTTAATACCTTTATTTATAGGAGATATAGATTTGGGTGGAGAGAAAAGCGGTCTAGAATTCTTAGCTATTCCTATTATGGTGATTATTAGTACTTCTTTTTTAACTATAAATAAGTTAGCTAACCTTTACGGAGAACCTTTTTCTGAAAATAAGACTTCTGTAACGGTAACCGAAATTTGTAATACTATCGAGAGCAATTGTAAGGAAGTTCAATCTAAATTATTAGTCAAAAATTAGCATATTTATTTAATGAAGAATAAGAAAAAAAGGTCTTATCAGTCTTCGGATTTGGTTAAGATTTTTGCGAAGAAATTTGGTTTTGAAGAGAAGCTGTTAGCTTTCCAAATCAAAGATTTTTTAGAAGACTACCTAGATGATGAGCTTTTTAAAGAAATAGGAGATGTTAATCTTCTAGACAAAACTTTAACCATAAAAATAAAATCCCCATTGCTAAAAAATGATTTTAGAATGAGGAAAACTTTTTTTATTCAAAAATTTAAAGAAGTAGTAGGTGAAAATGTAGTAGAGGAGGTCAACTTTGTTTAGTTTTTCCCCTCTTTTTCTAGTTCTACTACCATTTTTTCAGCATTGGTATTTACACCAGAAGGTAATGGAATGAAAAATTTAGCTGGATTTTTAACAAAGGTGTTAAAAATTTCTCTATAAATTAACCCTACTTCTCCAAATTTAACTTTTCTAGAACGGAACGCTAACGACATTGATAGCCCAAAACTTACGATAAAGTTGAAAAATCCGATTAGGAATACTGTGATGAAACTAATCCAAAAAGTTCCCATATCAATATCGAACCCTTTTCCGTATATGGCTAAAGCTAAGTTACCAGCTGCAAAGGTAATGTGTCTAATATCCAAATCCAATCCTAAAAAGTTACCAATGGGAGCTGTGGCACCTAAGAATACTCCAAACCAAAAATTAGAAACAACACCAGCCCAATTTTTAGAATAAAATGCAGAAATGCTTCGTGCGGCCTTAGCTCCAAAGACTTTGTTAAGGTAAGGATTTTTAATAATTCGCTGAGGGATTTGGTAAAACCTAGAATTGTTGCTGATATTTCCAGATATAATCCCTGAAATAAATAGAAATACACCAGCTATACTAGCGTGTAGAATAGCCTTAGACTCTACTGGATTTAAGTCTCTTAAAAGTTTATTAGCCTTATCTATGGCAAGGTTTTGTTGGAAGATAATATCCAATCCATAGATAATGAGTAGAGCTACAGGGAAAGCAAGTAATACATTGCCCACAAACGCAATAAATTGGGTTCTAAATAATTTTGATACTAAATCTGCAAAATCAGTATAGTTTTTAGAAGTATTTTTATCTTCGGATAATACTTTAGCCATGGTCGCCGCAGTCATAGCAGGTTGTTTGGTCGCTAAGGTATAATGCAAAAGATAAATGAGTACAAAGCCCATAGCATAGTTGAATGAGTACAAAAATGCGTGGGTAAATTCACTACCATTACTATAGCTGTAAAGCATTTTGAGAACACATAAAAACCCTACGATGATACCACCTCCAGCAGCTTTTTTAAACATATCCATGTACTGTTTATAATTGAAAGCGATATAATGAGTCCCTGCTTGTGCGGTATGGGTAGTAATGAGGTGAGAAAGTTGTAAGGTGCTATCTGCAAATAGTTCGCTGAAATTGTTTCTGTGAGATTTGTACCTAAGAATATTTTCTACCAAAGTTTTAGATTGCTCAAGATGAGTGGTTTTTTCCTCTGTAACTAATAGCGGTAATATTTCAGAAATTCTCACTAACTGTTGTCTAATTTTCATTAAAGACTGGTTGGTCTTACTAGACAACCCATATTTAGAGGTGTTTTTAAATGCTATTTTAATAAATTCTAAACATTGGCTGAGATAAACTTTAGCTTGTTTATAATGTTCGTTTTTAGCGGAAATTTGGACTTTTGGGTCTTCTTGGAATAGCTCTAAAAGACAATCAATTTCATTTTGTAGAGCAATAAAAGGATTGTCAAAATTTTTATATTCAGGAGCCATTTTAACCACTTCTACATCTAGAGCATTTCCTATGGCTCTCCATGCTAAAATATTGATGGATAGAAATAAATCTTTCTGAACGGATTCCTGTGCAAAAAGACTCTCAAATCCCATAATTTGTAGAAAAGTATTCTTTTCTTCTTCTGAGAGGTTAAGTAGAAAATCAAAATTCTGTTTAGAACTAAGTAGTATTTTTTCTATAACGAAAGAAACAGTGTCTTCATCTTCTACTGCTGGGAGTACTTTAGCAATTACTCTCTTTTTAAACTCTGCAAAGAAAGAGTTTTCGGATAAAATATTCGCTTCCGTAAGAGCAAGAACCATTCGTCTTCCTCGGAAAATATTTTTTAGATAATGAGCGAAATTATTTTTTAAATCTTCATTTTCGGTGAGTATATTTAATAAATGGCTAAAGCCTTCCTTTTTAGTAGCTTCGAATATTTCAGACAAAGGTTCTAGTGCAGAAGTCTCGTTCTGAAATTTAAAATACTTTGTAATGAGAGATTCTAATGATTCTATAGGACGATTACTAAATATATTCATAAAAATTATTTTAAAGAGATAAAGTTCATTTGCCTCATAATCCACTTATGTTTTCTATTGAGGTAAGGTGTTGGGTTTTTAGGGTCGTATTTCTTTGGGTTAGGCAATACGGCAGCTATCCAAGCAGCTTCACTTTTGGTAAGGTCTTTAGATGATTTATTAAAATAGTACTGTGATGCCGCTTCTACACCAAAAACACCCTGTCCCATTTCTATGGAATTAAGGTATCTTTCTAGAATGATATCTTTAGACCAAATTTTTTCAATGATAAAGGTATAGACAGCTTCTAAACCTTTTCTTACCCAACTTCTGCCATTCCATAAGAAGATATTTTTGGCAGTTTGTTGAGAAATGGTGCTGCCACCTTGTATGCCTTTGCCTTTTTCGTTGTGTTTCATTGCTCTTTCAATGGCTTTAAAATCGAAACCATTATGAGTGTAAAAATTTTGGTCTTCGGAAGCTATAACGGCTTTTTTTACATTGTTACCCATTTCAGAGAATGGAATATAATCTCTATCCAGCTTGTGAAATTTTACTAAGCCTTCTATCTGAGTGATAGTAATAATAGGGTTGAAAAACCTACCTCCAATTAGTGTTAGTATGTTTATAAGAATGATTAAAAATAGTATTCTTTTAATTAATTTAAACATAATAAAATTTCTAAAATTTCCCCACAAAAATAAGGTATAATTTTTAAATGGTTTCTAGCGACCTATTTTCTACTCTAAAGTAAATACAGTAATTTCTGGATTGATGCCCACTCTCCCAGAAAATCCTAATACCCCAAAACCACGGTTTACATAAAGATATTTCCCATTGCTTTCGTAGAGGTCTGCCCATTTAGGATAACGGTATTTTACGGGAGACCACTTAATGTTTTTTAAATCAATTCCGAACTGCATTCCGTGGGTATGTCCAGAAAGTGTGAGCTGTATATCTTTCGGGTGATGTTTTACTATGTGGTCAAAGTGGGTAGGGTCGTGGCTCATAAGTATTTTAGTGGCTTCTTCGGGAATGCCTTTAGTCGCTAAGTCTAAATCTCCGAGTTGAGGAAAAGGTAATTCTCCCCAATTTTCCACGCCGATAAGGTACAGAGAACCTCCATTTTTATTGATGATATGGTGTTCATTTCTTAACATTTTAAAACCGGCTTTGTTTTGTAGTTCTATTAGTTTTGGGATATTTTGGGCTTTTTCTTCTTTGGAGTTCCATTGTCCATAATCTCCGTAGTCGTGGTTTCCGAGTACAGAGTATTTACCGTCTTTGGCTTTAATTTGAGAAAATAAATCAACAAAAGGTAAAAATTCTTCTGCATAATTATTCACCATATCTCCTGTGAATAGCACCAAGTCAGGGGTTTGTGAATTGATGAGTTCAATGGCTTTTCGTAATTTTTCAGGCTGACTAAAACTACCGCTATGGACATCAGAAATTTGAATGATTTTGTAACCTTTAAATTCTTTTGGTAGATTTTTTAGTTTTAGTCTTACTTGTCTTAAAGTATGGCGGTATTTTCCGAAAATAATTCCGTCAATCACAGAGGCTGAAAACAAGGCTGCTGCACCCAAGCCAATTAAGGTAATGAAGTTTCTTCTTTCTGGATAAAATGCAGATTTAGATAAAATGCGTTTAGTCCCAAATTGTAGAACTCTTATAATATCATCAAATAAAATAAACGCCAGTAAGAGCAACTTTGGAAGCATAAAAACCATGAAAATACTAGAGATAATAAACATTTTTTTATTATTTCTAGCAGAAGCATCAAAGGTTAGTATCTCAAAAAGTAGCCAACCATATAATGAAATAGTGATAAGCCAGTAGGTGATTTTAAACCAAGGGCTAGAGTAAAGTGTTCTAACTGCGTTATAAATATAAAATTCTAGTAAGAAAAAAATAACAATAAAAGGAATTATGTTTTTTAGCATATATTGAGTCTTAATTAAAAAATAAAAAAGCACCCTTGAAATATTGAGTGCTTTCATTTACTTTGTTATGAGTTATTATTATTATTATTCAAATTTTAGCACAAACATAAAACTTCTTCCTTGGGTAGAGGTGAGTGCAGACGTCCAGTAAGGTGGAGTGTTGGCATTATCTCTCACGAGTTCATTACCCATAGTAAAAGTTCCTCTAAAAGCTGGTGTAAGTTTAAATTTACTGAAATAAAACTGAATACCTATCTCTGCTGAATAACCAAAGTTATGAGTGGTGCTACGGAAAGTACCGTGGGCGTTATCATCTTCACTGCCAGAGTTAGATTGTAAATTAACTAGCCAGTTGATACCAGCCGCTGCGTAAGGTCTAGAGTTAAACCATCTATCAGCGTGTATTTCTAATAAAAGTGGAATATCTATTGTAGTTGCCTTAATCTTTCTCACTTTATCTTCTTCGGTAAGTGTTTTTGGAGTGAATGGAGCCTTGGCATCAGTAGCGTAGATGCTATTAACTTGGGTGTCAAAATACAGGTCTCTTTCTATAAATTGCATACCTGGCTCTAGTCTTAAATCTAGGTTTTTGTTGAGTCTCATTCTTCCTATCAATCCTGCCCCAAAGCTATAAGTAGGTTTGGAAGAAACTAAGTTCTTATTTCCTCTAGTACCATATTTAGGGTCTAGCACCATTTTATAATCGTTTTGGCTACCATTAAGGAAAAAACCGTAGCTGAGCTTTTTATCATCAATGCCTTCCATTCTGTCCATTCTATCTTTTATTCTGAACTGTGCAGAAGCCATGGCAGAAATACTAATGAGAGTTAAAAAAAATATCTTTTTCATGGATTATATTCTTATTTCTAGTATATAACAAAGAATATTGTTTTTTATTTTGTTGCTTTGTAAATAGTGGCTATACCTAAACTTTGTTTTTTGTATTCTACCTTTTTAAAACCTACATTTAATAGGATTTTTTTCATTTTTTCACCATAAGGGAAGGCATTTACAGAATCTGGTAAATAGGTGTATGCACGGCTGTCTTTGGAGATAAGTTTGCCTATTCTAGGGAGAATGTTTTTAAAATAAAACATATAAAAAGGAGCCAAGAAGCCTTCTACCTTAGAAAACTCAAGAATGTAGATGCTAGAACCTTCTTTTACCACTCTTCGGAATTCAGATAAGCCTTTTTCTAAGTTTTCAAAGTTTCTAACTCCAAATGCAGAAGTTACAGAATCAAATTTATTATCCTCGAAAGGTAGATTTTCGGCATCGCCTTTCATCATTTTTATTTTGTCAGAAAGATTTAGCTTTTTAACCTTCTCTATTCCAATATTTAACATTTGTTGCGACAAATCTAGACCTACAATTTCGGCTTTAGTACCTTTTTCCATAGCGATGGCGAGGTCTCCTGTGCCTGTGGCAATGTCTAATATTAGTTTTGGTTGGTCTTTTTTAAGCCAATTAACTAGATTTTTTCTCCAAATTAAATCCACTTTTAGAGAGAGAGCTCTATTTAGAAAATCATACTGTGGAGCTATATTATCAAACATAGCTTCTACTTCTTTTTTCTTTCCTGCTTCGGTGTTATATGGAGTAACTTGTGTTTTCAATTTTAATGTTTTTTAAAATTTATAATATTCGTTATAATAATTTAGAAAATCTTGTTTTCTGAATAGCTTGGTTCTCGACTCTACTTTCTGTATGTTTTTTACCACAGCATCGTAATCTTCGTCTACATTATAATAGAAATCTTCTATGTATAGTTTGTTGTAATGGGTTACATCACCTAGATAATCTTTATCATCTATTACGGTTTTTCCGTGAGATAATAAAAGTGAATCCTTGTTAGGAATATAGCCATAAAACTGTCTATTAACATAATAATCTTGATGAGCGATATTAAGTAAACCTCTTAATTTATTTACTTGAAAAGCAGAGTCGTAAATGATTTTTTTGTTATTATCAAAAACCTGAATGCTGTTTTTACCTTTAGATAAATCTACTTGTACAGATTGCCCTGCACTTATAATCTGTTCAGAACCATTATTTATTTTAAAATAATAAGTGTTAGGCGTTGGGTTATCTACCAAATAGTAATTTTTCTTAGCCAAGAAAAAAAAGTAAATAGCAAAGGCTAAAATAACCGCAAGAAAGGAAAAAATAAACCCTTTTACAGGAGCAGATAAATTCATAATCTTAAAAATTTACAGCCACAAAGGTAACATAAAACCACGATTTGAGCAATTTTACTCTTAAAACATAAAACTCTTTCTCCAAAGTTAAAGTGTTTATCATTATAATTATTAAATTTGCAGTCTAATTTATCCAAAATACTTATGCCAAATACAGTCATTATAGGTTCAGGAAGTTGTGTACCAAGCAATATAATTAAAGGGTCAGATTTTTTAGATTCTATTTTTTTTGATGATAATAAAGAGCTGATTGATAAACCTGTACAGGAAGTTATAGACAAATTTGTAGAAATTACAGAAATAGAAGAACGGCGTTATAGTAATCTAGAAGAGTATAACTCTGACTTAGGACTAAAGGCTTCTCTAGAGGCTTTGGAGGACGCTGGTATAGATAAAGAAGAACTAGATTATATTATTTACGCAAGTAATTTTGGTGAGGTAAGTAATAGTGGTGTTTCTGATTTTATGCCTAGTATGTCTGCAAGACTAAAGAATAAATTAGGGATTAAAAATCTTAGTTGTATCAATTATGATATGATATTTGGTTGCCCAGGCTGGGTAGAAGCTATGATTTTGGCGGATAGCCTTATTAAGGCAGGGAGAGCTAAATATATTTTGGTTGTAGGCGGGGATACTCTAAGTAAAGTAACCGACCCTTACGATAGAAATAAAATGATTTTTGCTGATGGTGCTGGTGCTGTAGTGGTAAAGGCTGACGAAAGTAAAGATAAAGGCATTATTGCGGATAGTACTTTGTGTTTTAATGGGGAGGAACTAAGTTATTTAGAAAACTCGTCTTCGTTGAATCCAAATGTACCACAAGACAAAAATTATATCAGAATGCGTGGGAGAAAAATTTATGAATTTGCGCTTAAATATGTCCCAGATGCCATAAAATCTACAATAGATAAAGCAGGATTAAGCATTCAGGACATTGATAAAATTTTAATTCATCAAGCTAATGCTAAGATGGATCATGCTATTATTTCTCGTTTGCATCGCCTTTACGGAATGAAAACCTATGATGAGGCAATAGCACCAATGACGATTCAGAAATTTGGTAATTCTTCCGTGGCTACTGTACCTACAATGTATAATCTTATCAAGAAAGGGAAGCTAGGTAATCATCAATTTAAACAAGGAGGATACATTGTGTTCGCTTCTGTAGGAGCAGGAATGAATATCAATGCAATTCTTTATAAAATGGACTAAACTTCTGTTATTATGAAACTGATTATCAAACTTCTTATTGTAGCGGTAAGTGCCTTTGTACTTCAGTATGTACTATCTGGAGTGCATATTGCTTCATTTGGCACTGCGGTGATATTTGCAATTATTTTAGGTCTATTAGACATCACAGTAAAACCTATCTTGAAAATTTTAGGTTTTCCATTAACTATTATTACTTTGGGTTTATTTTCGTTAGTCATTAACGCCTGTATTATGCTTTTAGCAGAATATCTAGTCAATGGGGTTGTTATTGATAGTTTTTGGTGGGCATTAGGTTTTAGTATTGCTTTGTCTGTCGTTACTTCTGTGCTTAATGACTTGTTTTTGAGTAAGAAATAATATTTTTTTACTTCGTATAGAATAATATAGTTTCCAGCAAAGCATCTGTACATACAGGGCAGAAATTTTCTGGAGTGTTAGACTTCATTCTGCAATCTTGTACAGGGCTGTAGATACCTTTTGGAGTGTAGCCACCGCCTTCAAATACTCCAATACTATTCTTATATAACTCCGTTCTAGGCGTTGGTATAGGTGTATTTTTATTAACCTTATGCTTCCATTTTTTGCCAAAATCTACTAGAGTGGTGAGGTTAGGTTCCCAAGGTTCTATTTTTAAATTATATAAATCGGTAGTTCCACCAGAGTTGTTGTAATATTCATCTCCGAGACCAGCAAAGCCGTGTCCAAATTCGTGCACAAATACTTTTTCAGATAAGTAGTTATCCGCTGATACCAAGTTAATCACATTATAAAAACCACCGCCACCATATCTTGGTGTATTTACGATAACAAAAATTTGGTCATAAGGTACATTGGCAGCTATATCTGAAATTTTAAAAGAGGATAAAGTAGTAAGATAGCGAGGCTCTCCGAAGGTATAAAAATGAGAGTTTAAAATGGTGTTTTTATAAATATTTTCTCCAGAAATATCCGTTCCAGACTCTTGGGAGGGCGACTCTATGGTATATACATTAAAATGATTTCTATTTGATTTAAAAGGCTCTACGCTCATCATATAATCAATAAAGCGTTGGGCATCTTTTTTAAATTTAGGCATTTCTTCGGTGGTGTAGCCTTCTGCTAGAATGGCGATATCTACTGCATTTTGTGGAGGTTTATGACCGTAAATTTTAGTTGAAGGATAGAAAGAAGGCGTTTCTTTAACAATATCAAATTGATTAGGATTGATGGCTTCTGTAAGAAGATTAGAAAACGAACCATCTCTTTCTCTAGACTGTACTTCAATAATAATGTTTTGTTTAGGGAAAGGTATGGTGAAAGTGTTTTCAAAAGACTTGTATTTGTTTTTAGCTTCTTCGGTGGCTTGCCATTCGCTGAATATGGGGCTGAAGCCTTTAGAAAAAATCATTTTTTTGGAAAGTTCATCTTTTATCACAATTCTATAGTTCCCCAAATCTGGAAAAATAAGCTGTGCCGAAGTCCCACCACCGTAGTGAGGTTCTTTTTTTAGTTGATGTATTGTAGCTGTTTTGTAGGTATGGTTACCTGCGAGTAACAAATCTATGCGGAGACTTCCACTAGTGAAATAATCATCAAAATTAAGAGCTTGTGCCATACTCATCTGTGATAAGATAAGCATTGTTATAATGAGTAGATGGTATTTTATTTTCATAAAAGTAGAATATGCTTCACACAAAGTAATGAAAAAATCCTCAAATAACTTTAAAAAACAGATGTCTTATTTTTTAATCCAATCTTACTTAACTATATTTGCAAAATTATAATATATCTGATTATGAAATGTGGAATTGTAGGTTTGCCTAATGTAGGAAAATCAACCTTGTTTAACTGTCTTAGTAATGCAAAAGCACAGAGTGCTAACTATCCTTTCTGTACCATAGAGCCTAACTTAGGAACGGTATCTGTACCAGACCAGAGATTGTTTGAGTTGGAAAAATTGGTTAATCCAGAGCGAGTTCTTCCTGCAGTGGTGGAGATAGTGGATATAGCGGGACTGGTTAAAGGAGCGAGTAGAGGAGAAGGTTTAGGTAATCAGTTTTTGGCAAATATCCGTGAGTGTGAGGCTATTATCCATGTATTGAGATGTTTTGATAATGGTAATATCGTACACGTAGAAGGTTCGGTAGATCCATTAAGAGATAAAGAAATTATAGATATAGAGCTACAACTAAAAGACATAGAAACTCTAACTAAAGCGGTAGAAAAAGCCAAGAAGTTTATAAAATCAGGGAAGAAAGAAGATATTTTAAAATACGAAACATTAAAAAATATCTTAGAGTTTGTAGAAAGTGGTAGAAATGCTCGGGAGTTTGAAACTGACGATATTACTCAGCCCATCATAGATGAAATACAATTATTAACTAAAAAGCCAGTGCTTTATCTTTGTAATGTAGATGAAAACTCTATTAAAAATGGCAACGAATGGATAAGTAAAGTAGAGGAAATGGCTCAAAAAGAGGGAGCGGAAGTGTTGGCTTTGGCAGCACAGATAGAGGCAGATATTAACGAACTAGAAACCTACGAAGAACGCCAAATGTTTTTGGAAGAGTTAGGGCTAGAAGAACCAGGAGTTAACCGTCTTATCCGTAAAGCGTATGAACTTTTAAAGTTGCAAACTTATTTCACAGCAGGCGTAAAAGAGGTAAGAGCATGGACGATAGGTAAAGGTTGGACGGCGCCTCAAGCGGCAGGAGTTATCCATACTGATTTTGAGAAAGGGTTTATCCGTGCGGAAGTAATTAAGTACGAAGATTTCATCAATTACGGTTCGGAAGCTAAGGTGAAAGAAGCTGGTAAGCTTTCTGTGGAAGGTAAAGAATATGTGGTGCAAGACGGTGATATTATGCATTTTAGATTTAATGTTTAATATCTAAATCAAATAATAAAAAAATCCTCATAACTTAGTTGTGAGGATTTTTTGTTTTTAATTATGATGTTGTTTACTAGCCTAATTTCTGTGCATCAGCTACAAACTGTGCTAGACCATTATCCGTTAAAGGGTGTTTAAGTAAACTCAATATAGGAGCTAAAGGAGAAGTGATAACATCAGCACCTATCTTAGCACAATCTATAATGTGCATAGAGTGTCTTATAGAAGCGGCTAGAATTTCAGTTTCAAACATATAGTTATCATATATAGTTCTGATTTCTTCTATTAAGTTAAGTCCATCGGTAGAGATGTCGTCCAATCTTCCTAAGAAAGGCGATACATAAGTCGCTCCAGCCTTAGCTGCTAAAAGAGCTTGTCCTGCCGAAAATATTAAAGTGCAGTTAGTCTTAATACCTTTATCAGAAAAATACTTTATAGCCTTTATTCCGTCTTTTATCATTGGTATTTTTACCACGATATTAGGGTGGATGGCTGCTAGTTCTTCGCCTTCTTTTATCATTTCCTCATAAGTTGTAGAAAGTACCTCTGCAGAAATATCTCCATCTACCAATTCGCAAATGGTTTTGTAATGATTCATTATAGCTTCTTTCCCTTGTATACCTTCTTTAGCCATTAGGGAAGGGTTGGTAGTTACGCCATCTAAGATACCTAGATTTTTAGCTTCTTTAATTTGTTCAAGATTAGCGGTGTCGATAAAAAATTTCATTTTTTAATTAGATTTTTGTTTCAGCAAAGATAGTAATTTAATGTAAGAAGTCTAGTCAAATTTAGGGTGGATTGTAATCCCAATCTTATTTTTTTTATTATTTTTGTTGCTAAATAAAATAATTATGTCATACGGATTATTAAAAGGAAAAAAGGGAATTATATTTGGAGCTCTTAACGAGCAATCTATCGCTTGGAAAGTAGCAGAAAGATGTCATGAAGAAGGTGCTGAATTTATCTTATCTAATGCACCTATCGCTATGAGAATGGGAGAACTAAACGCTTTGGCAGAAAAAACAGGAGCAGAGGTCATTGGTGCAGACGCCACTTCTATGGAAGATTTAGAAAAACTTTTTGATGCTGCGATAGAAAAATTTGGAAAGCTAGATTTTATTTTACACTCTATAGGAATGTCGGTTAATGTGAGAAAAGGTAAGCCTTATACTGACCTTAATTATAGCTTTTTAGAAAAAGGTTGGGATGTATCGGCAGTTTCTTTTCACAAAGTTATGAAAACCGCTTGGGATAAAGATTGTATGAACGAGTGGGGTTCTATTTTAGCGCTTTCTTATATTGCAGCTCAGAGAACTTTCCCAGACTATAATGATATGGCAGATAACAAATCTTATTTGGAGAGTATTGCGAGAAGCTTTGGGTACTATTGGGGTGAAAGAAAAGTAAGAGTAAACACCATATCACAATCTCCAACACCTACAACAGCGGGAAGCGGAGTGAAAGGCTTTGGAGGTTTCTTAGGTTATGCAGAAGATATGTCTCCACTAGGTAATGCAACAGCTTTAGATTGTGCTAACTACTGCGTGGCAATGTTTTCTGATTTAACAAGAAAGGTAACAATGCAAAATCTTTTCAACGACGGAGGATTTAGCAATACTGGGGTTTCTCAGAAGGTGGTAGATAGATATGATCAAAGTAAAGAAGGTTAATCTGCTATAAATTGAAATAAAAGTAATACCGAGGCTAGATACTAAAGTTTCGGTATTTCGTTTTAACCATTCCCAAATTAAATTAACGATGAAAAAAGTCTTATCTTTGTGTGTTGCTTTATTAGCAATTTTATCATTAACTAATTGTAATCCTATATACAAAAAAATGAATATCGAAAAAGAATTTTACAACGCTCTTCCAGAGGGTGTTTATGCAAAAATGGAAACTTCTAAAGGAAGTATGATTATCCAGTTTAACGACAAAGAATCTCCTGTAACTGTGGCTAACTTTGTGGGATTAGCACAAGGTACAATAGAAAATAAAGTTAAGAAAAAAGGAAAGCCTTACTATGATGGGATTATTTTTCATAGAGTTATCAAGGATTTTATGATTCAAGGAGGAGACCCTACTGGAACGGGAATGGGAGATCCTGGTTATAAATTTGATGACGAAAAGAATGACCTAAAACACGAGGGTAAAGGTTATCTTTCTATGGCTAATTCTGGTGCTAATACCAATGGTTCTCAGTTTTTTATTACAGAAGTAGCTACACCTTGGTTAGATGGTAAGCATACCGTGTTTGGTAAAGTAATACAAGGTTTAGAAGTTATAGATGCGATTGCGAATGTAGAAATAGGAGCACAACATAAGCCTAAGCAAGATGTAGTAATACAGAAAGTGGAGATTTTCACTAAAGGTGAGTCTTACAAAGATTATGATGCAGCAAAAGTATTTAATGAAGGTAAATCTAAAATCGAAGAAAGAAATAGAGCTTACATAGCTAAAAAAGAAGCAGAGGCTGCTAAGAAATTAGAAGAATTAAAGGCAGGAATGACAGCTACAGCGTCTGGGCTTTTATATAAGATTACAAAATCTACCGAAGGTAAAGCTCCTAAAGCAGGTGATATGGTAGCAGTACACTATGCGGGAAGATTAACTAACGGACAAGAGTTTGATAACTCTTTTAAAAGAGGAGAACCAATAGAGTTTCCTGTTGGAACGGGTAGAGTAATCAAAGGTTGGGACGAAGGTATTATGCTTCTTAAAGAAGGTGAGCAAGCAACATTGCTTATCCCATCTAATTTGGCTTATGGAGAAAGAGGAGCAGGTGGTGTTATTCCACCTAATGCATGGCTATTATTTGATGTAGAATTGGTTAAGGTTAAATAGTTTATATCTTAATTATTATATTCTAAGGGCTTGGTGGTTTCCATCAAGCCCTTAATTTGTTATAAGTCTGATGATTAGTTTCTGTATGGAAACTATTTTGTATGTTTTGCATATTATTTATAATATTGATTACTATTGATTTAACTTAAATTTAACACTTATTTATTATGCATGCATAGTATTTTATACTATATTTGAGGAAGAAAGTTTTTGATATGGTCGTAGAATTAAATAAAGACAAAATAGAAAATATAGATTTAATACTTAAATCCACTTGGTTAGCGGTTTCTAGAATGTATTCGGAGAAGGCACAAGAGCATGATTCCACTACTGTACAGGCACTTACTTTGCTGAAAATAGACCCAAAGAATGGGACTAGAAGTACTAATTTAGGTCCTAAAATGGCGATAGAACCTACTTCGCTTACAAGGATTATTAAACTATTGGAGGATAATGGCTATATCTATAAGGATAAGTCATCTACAGATAAAAGAGAAGTTATTATTAAATTAACTGAAAAGGGCTTAGAGTCTAGAAATCTATCTAAGGCGATGGTACTTAACTTTAACAAATTAATTCTTGAAAGAATTTCACCCGAAAAGCTAGAAGTTTTTAAAGAGGTAACCAATGATATTGTTAAGATTGCCAACGAACTCAATCGTAAAAAATAAATAAAAAATAGAATTATACTTAATATGAAAAGAAGAATTAAACACATTACCGTTCTTGGTTCAGGAATTATGGGTGCTGGTATAGCGGCTCATTTTGCCAATATAGGTGTAGAGGTGCTTATGCTAGATATTGTTCCTTTTGAACTTACAGAAGCGGAACAGAAAAAAGGTCTTACTAAAGAGGATAAAGCCTTTAGAAATAGAATTGCGACTGAAAATTTGGAGAAACTTAAAAAGGCAAGTCCTGCATTGCTTTACACTCCAAAATTTGCAGATAGAATAACGGTAGGTAACTTTGATGATGATATGTCTAAAATCAAAAATACCGATTGGATTATTGAGGTAGTAGTAGAGAGATTGGATATTAAAAAATCTGTTTACGAAAAGATAGAACAATACAGAAAAGAAGGTACTTTGGTTTCTTCTAATACATCGGGGATTCCTATCCATCTTCTTACTGAGGGTAGAAGCGATGATTTTAAGAAATATTTTGCAGGAACACACTTTTTTAATCCAGTAAGATATTTACCACTTTTAGAAATTATTCCTACTCCAGAGACAGCTTCAGAAGTGGTAGATTTCTATATGGAATATGGAGCTAAATTTTTAGGGAAAACTACAGTTTTAGCGAAAGATACACCAGCTTTTATTGCCAATAGAATAGGCGTTTTTGGTATGATGGATTTACTTCATAAAGTACAAAAACTAGGGTTAAGTGTATCAGATGTAGATAAACTAACAGGTCCAGTAATTGGTAGACCAAAATCTGCGACATTTAGAACGGCAGATGTGGTGGGGCTGGATACACTTGTGCATGTGGCTAATGGAGTTAGAGAAAGTGGAGCAGAGGCAGAAGAGTTTAAGGCAGTATTCCAGTTGCCAGATTATATCCAAAAAATGATGGATAATAATTGGCTGGGCTCTAAAACAGAACAAGGTTTCTTTAAGAAAGTTAAAAATGCTGATGGCAAATCAGAGATATTAGGATTAAACTTAGATACCTTAGAATACGAGTTACAAGATAAGTCTTCTTTCCCTACTTTAGAATTAACTAAAAATATTGAGAAGCCTATTGATAGATTTAAAGTTTTGATAGGTGGTAAAGATAAAGCAGGAGAGTTGTATCGCAATACTTTGGGAGCATTGTTTGCCTATGTTTCTCACAAAGTTCCAGAAATTTCAGACGAAGTTTATAAGATAGATGATGCTATGCGTGCTGGATTTGGTTGGGAAAACGGACCTTTTGAAATTTGGGACGCTGTAGGTGTTCAGAAAGGTGTAGAATTGGCCAAGGAAGCAGGGTATGAAGTATCAGATTGGGTTAAATCTTTAGCAGAGCAAGGTAAAGCGTTTTATCAAGTGAGTGAAGAAGGTCAAACTTTATACTTTGATAAAACTAAAGCAGATTATCAGTCTGTACCAGGGCAAGATGCCTTTATCATTTTAGATAATATTAGAAAAAATAAAACGCTTTGGAGCAATTCTGGTTCGGCGATACAGTATTTAGGTGATGGTATCATCAACTTTGAAATTCGTTCTAAGATGAACTCTCTTGGAGGAGAAGTTTTAGACGGTCTTAACAGAGCGATAGACCTAGCAGAAAAGGAATACGATGGTCTAGTAGTGGCTAACCAAGGAGCTAATTTCTCGGTGGGTGCTAACTTAGCTATGATTTTGATGATGGCGATTGACCAAGATTGGGACGATTTGAATATGGCGATTGCTTATTTCCAAAAATCAATGATGAGACTTCGTTACTCTTCAATACCAGTAGTGGTAGCTCCGTTTGGAATGACACTAGGTGGAGGTTGCGAGATGACGCTTCACGCTGACCGTGTGGTAGCTGTTGCAGAAACTTACATTGGTCTGGTAGAAGTAGGTGTAGGGGTTATCCCAGGCGGTGGTGGTACTAAAGAAATGACTTTAAGAACCATGAAACAAATGTCTAAAGACGATGTTAAAAATAACCGTCTAAGAGATGCCTTTATGAATATTGCTATGGGTAAAGTGGCTACTTCGGCTTACGAAGCCTATGATATGGATATTCTTCAGCATGGTAAAGACTTTGTGGTAGTCAATAAAAATAGACAGATTGCAGAGGCTAAAAAAGTAGCATTACTAATGGCAGAGCAAGGCTATACACAGCCTGTTTCTGAGAAAGTGAGGGTTTTAGGTAAAGATGCGTTAGGTATGTTCTATGTGGGTACAGATCAAATGCTTACAGGTAATTTCATTTCCGAACATGATAAGAAAATTGCAGATAAGTTAGCTTTTGTAATGGCAGGAGGAAATCTTTCTGAAGAAACTTTAGTTACAGAACAGTACCTTCTTAACTTAGAGAGAGAGACTTTCTTACAGCTTTGTGGAGAGAGAAAAACTTTAGAGCGTATCCAATTTATGCTTCAAAAAGGAAAACCACTAAGAAATTAATTTAGAACTAAACAATCAATTCTGTACAAAAAGTGCTTTTAGCATAAGTACACAATACAAAGAAATATATGAAAACAGCATACATAATAAAAGGTTACAGAACAGCTGTAGGCAAGTCACCTAAAGGGTCTTTAAGATTTACAAGACCAGATGTGATGGCAGCTAAAGTAATAGAAAAACTGATGAGCGATGTGCCTCAGTTAGATAAAGATAGAATAGATGACCTCATCGTTGGGAATGCAATGCCAGAGGCAGAACAAGGGCTTAATATAGCGAGGTTGATTTCGCTTATGGGGCTTAATACAGATAAAGTTCCAGGAGTTACGGTGAACAGATACTGTGCTTCGGGGTCTGAAGCTATTGCGATTGCTTCGGCTAAAATTCAGGCAGGTATGGCAGATTGCATTATTGCAGGAGGAACGGAATCTATGAGTTTTATCCCAATGGGTGGGTACAAGCCTGTACCAGAGACGGATATAGCTAAGTCTAATCCTGACTACTATTGGGGAATGGGCTATACAGCAGAAGCGGTGGCAAAACAATACAATATCAGCAGGGAAGAGCAAGATTTATTCGCTTTTGAATCACACCAAAAAGCATTAAAGGCATTGGCGGAAAATAAATTTGCCAATCAAATTGTGCCTATTCCAGTAGAATATACCTTCCTTGATGAAAATCAGAAGTTACAAACTAAATCTTTTGACTTCTCTGTGGACGAAGGTCCTAGAAAAGATACTTCTTTAGAAGGCTTAGCTAAATTAAGACCTGTATTTGCAAATGGTGGAAGTGTTACGGCGGGGAATTCATCACAAATGTCAGACGGAGCAGCGTTTGTTATCGTAATGTCTGAGGATATGGTAAAAGAATTAGGTTTACAGCCTGAGGCAAGACTAGTATCTTATGCGGCGGCAGGTCTAGAACCGAGAATTATGGGTATGGGACCAGTATATGCTATTCCAAAAGCACTTAAACAAGTAGGCTTACAACTTAAAGATATAGATTTAATAGAGCTGAACGAGGCATTTGCCTCTCAATCAGTAGCAATTAAAAAGGAGTTAGACCTTAATCCTGAGATTGTAAATGTAAACGGAGGTGCTATTGCATTAGGACACCCATTAGGTTGTACAGGTACTAAACTTACCGTTCAGCTTTTGGACGAAATGAGACAAAGAGGCAGCAAATATGGTATGGTAACTATGTGCGTAGGAACAGGGCAAGGAGCAGCAAGTATTTTTGAGCTTTTATAAGAGTTCAAAAATGATTTAATATTTAATAATACAACACTTAAAATTTACAAAATGAGTACAATACTAAAAGGAGGAGAATTTTTAATTAAAGAAACTCCAGCATCACAAATTTTCTCAATAGAGGAACTGTCAGAAGAACAAAAAATGCTTAGAGACTCTGCTAAGGAGTTTATAGATAGAACCGTAATCCCAAATAGGGAGCGTTTTGAAAAGAAAGATTATGCTTTCACAGAAGAGTGTATGAAAGAAATCGGAGCTATGGGCTTTTTAGGAATTTCGGTTCCTGAGTCTTATGGTGGTTTGGGTATGGGCTTTGTAACCACTATGTTGGCTTGCGATTATCTGTCGGGAGCTACGGGGTCTTTGGCTACGGCATACGGAGCACATACAGGTATCGGTACGCTGCCTATTTTACTTTACGGAACGGAAGCTCAAAAACAAAAATACTTACCAGACTTAGCTACGGGGGCTAAATTTGGAGCTTACTGCCTTACAGAGCCAGATGCGGGGTCTGATGCCAACAGCGGAAAAACTAAGGCAAGACTTTCAGAAGATGGTAAACATTATATCATCAATGGTCAAAAAATGTGGATTTCTAATGCAGGGTTTGCAGATACCTTCACTTTCTTTGCTAAAATAGATGACGACAAAAATATCACGGGGTTTGTGGTTAATCGTTCCGAGTTAGAAAATCCAGAAAGTCTAACTTTTGGAGAAGAAGAACATAAACTTGGTATCCGTGCTTCTTCTACGCGTCAGGTATTCTTTAACGATATGAAAGTACCTGTAGAGTGCCTTTTAGGAGAGAGAAACAATGGGTTTAAAATCGCTCTTAATGCTCTTAACGTAGGTAGAATTAAACTTGCTGCAGCTTGTTTAGATGCTCAAAGAAGAATCCTTAACTATTCTATCCAATATGCTAACGAGAGAAAGCAGTTCGGAACTTCTATCTCTACTTTTGGGGCTATTCGTAAGAAAGTAGCGGAAATGGCAACGGGTATATTTGTGAGTGAAGCAGGTTCTTACCGTGCGGCTAAAGATGTTCAGGATAAAATAGATGAACTTGTAGCAGGAGGAATGAACCACCAAGAGGCAGAGCTTAAAGGGGTAGAAGAGTATGCAGTGGAATGTTCTATATTAAAAGTATTCGTGTCTGATTTGTTGCAGCACTCGGCTGATGAGGGAATTCAGATATTTGGAGGAATGGGCTTCTCGGAAGATACGCCAATGGAAGCAGCTTGGAGAGACTCTAGAATTTCTAGAATCTACGAAGGAACTAACGAAATTAACCGACTACTCGCTGTAGGTATGCTGATTAAAAAAGCGATGAAAGGGCAAATAGACCTAATGTCTCCAGCAATGGCAGTAGGTAAGGAGCTGATGTCTATCCCATCTTTTGAAACGCCAGATTATTCTGCATTTATGAGTGAAGAAAAGGCAATGATTGCTAACCTTAAAAAGGTTTTCTTAATGGTTTCAGGAGCGGCTTTACAGAAGTATATGATGGATATTGAAAAACAACAGCATCTTCTACTAAATGCATCTGAAATTCTTAACCAAATTTATATGGCGGAGTCTGCTATTTTAAGAGCAGAGAAGCATTACGCACCAGATTCTGCAGAAGCAGCAATGGCACAGCTAAACCTTTATAAAGCAGTAGAGAAGATTATTGTATCAGCTAAAGAAGGTATTGTATCTTTTGCAGAAGGCGATGAGCAAAGAATGATGCTTTCTGGTCTTAGAAGATTTACTAAATATACCAATACACCTAATGTGATAGCCCTTACCGAAAAAGTAGCAAAACACTTTATTGAAAAAGGAGGGTATTAAGAGTAAACAGTACTATTGTATAAAAAACCGTCTCAATGAGGCGGTTTTTTGTTTTTCATTTGTATAAATGTTATTTAAGTATTAGCATTCCTTAACAAAATTTATAAATTTAGGCTCTAAAAATTGATGAATAAGTTTTTTATTTAAACTCTCCAGAAACGCCTAGCCCAAAGAGGGCAAAATCGTACTTTGCGGGGTCTTTGGCGTCCCATTTTCTAATGGTGTGGTCTAGTTCTTCTACGGTTTTCCAATCGTTTTGGGTTCTTGTAATCAGTTGGAGTTGCCTTGCGATGTTGCCCGTGTGCACATCTAGTGGGATAGACAGTAGGGCAGGGTCTAGCTGTTCCCAAATACCAAAATCTACGCCTTTGTTATCCTTTCTTACCATCCATCTTAGGAACATCATCAGCCGTTTAGCCGCAGATTTCTTGTAGGTAGAACTGATGTGCTTGTGGCTACGGTGCTGGGTGGTGGTATCTAGGAAAGTATTTCTAAAGCGTTCTAGTGCGTGGTAGAAATTGGTTTCGCCGTCTTGGGGGAGTAGTAGCTCTTCCATAGACGAGTGGTTTTGGTAGAGATGCCTAAATCTTTGGGTAAAATAGATTAAATCTTCTGAGTTAAAAGTGCGGTGTATGGCTCTAGTGCCTATCTTGTCTAAATCTTTATCGGTATGGTTCAGTACAAAATCTAATGGCGACTGTCCCATAAGCTCCATAATATGGTTGGCACTTTTGATAATAGATTTTCGGTTACCCCAAGCAATGGTAGCTGCTATAAACCCTGCGATTTCAATATCCTGCTTTAGAGAAAAACTATGCGGTATTTGTATAGGGTCTTGCTCTATAAAATTGGGGTGGTTGTATAGGTCTGCCTTCTCGTTTAGGAAGTCTTTTAACTCGTTGGAATCCATTAGATTTTTATGGTTTCTAGCATTTTGGGTAGAAAGGTATTAGGGAATACGGTTCTTGCCTCATCGGTAAAGACATTTAAGTCGGCATAGCGGTTAGAGAAGTGTCCTAAAATGAGTTTTTTAACTCCTGCTTTTTGGGCAATGGTAGCCGCTTCTAGGGCAGTAGTGTGCCCTGTATAGTCTGCCATTTCCTTTAAATCGTGTAAGAAAGTTGCCTCGTGGTAGAGTACATCTACACCTTTGATAATTGGGACGATGCTTTCCAAATAGCGGGTATCACTACAAAAAGCATAAGACACAGAAGGCTGTGGTGGGGTGGTAAGTACTTCATTTTTGAGTACAAAACCATCGGATAGGGTAAAGTCTTTTCCTTTTTTTAGATTGTGGTAGTCACAAGTTTCTATTTCAGGATATTTGCTGATTTCTTCCATATTTAGGTGGCGTTCTTTTGGTTTTTCTCTAAAGAGGTAGCCATTGCAGTAAATCCTGTGGTTGAGCGGAATGGTAAAGACTTCTACTTTGTGGTCTTCGTAGATTTTTACCGACTGATTGCCTTCTAATTCGTGGTAAATCACTTCAAAGCCTCTTTGGGTTTCTGTAATTCTAAAAATAGTTTCTAGCATTTCTTGGATTCCCTTCGGACCATAGATGTGTAAAGGGGTTTCTCTCCCTAGCAAACGAAACGATGCAATAAGCCCTGGTAAGCCAAAACAATGGTCGCCATGTAGGTGAGAGATAAATATATGATTGATTTTAGAAAACTTGGCTTTAGCCCTTCTTAGTTGTACTTGTGCCCCTTCGCCACAATCTATTAAGAAGTAGCGTTCTTGCACCTCTAAAAGCTGAGAGGTGGTGGACGAGTTTACGGTAGGAATTGCTGAATTGAAGCCTAATATGGTTAAATGTACACTCACTGCTAGATGAAATTTATTGGGTAATGGTGGTTAAAAACTGGTCTAAGGCATTTTTTCTATGGCTAATGGCGTTCTTTTCCTCTGGAGCCATTTCGGCAAAGGTGGTTTCGTAGCCGTTAGGTACAAAGATAGGGTCGTAGCCAAAGCCCTGATGTCCTCGGTCTTCCTCTAGAAGATGTCCATGTACTTTGCCTTCAAAATAGGAAGTACCGTTTTCATCTACCAAACATAATACAGTAATGAAATGAGCTGCTCTATTGGTTTTGCCTTGCATTTCTTCTAAAACTTTAGCAATATTGGCTTTAAAGTCGTGGTTGCCTGCATATCTCGCCGAGTAAATCCCTGGTCTTCCGTCTAAGGCATCTACTACAAGTCCACTATCGTCACCCAAACTCGGAATGCCCGTCTTTTGGAAACAATAAGAGGCTTTAATAAATGCGTTTTCCTCAAAAGTGTTGCCGTCTTCCACGATTTCATCATTAAGTTGATAATCGGAAAGGCTTTTTACTATGAAGCCATCACCTAAGATTTGTTGGATTTCTTCTTTTTTATGTTGATTGTGTGTCGCTATTAAGATTTCTTTTTTCATTAGAGTATTGTTTTCTATTTGGTAAAGTGGGTTTTTCTATGCATAAATAGATAATAGGCAACTCCGAAGATAACCATACCTATAATAAAAGACACTATTTTGTTGATACCTAAAAGTTCGTAAGAGTGTTCTGTATCGGCATAGACTAGCATCAGATAAGAGATGAAATTGTTAAAAGCGTGTAGTAAAATAGGGATTACAATAGATTTGGTTTTGAAATAAACTAATCCTAATACCAGCCCCAATAAAAACGCTCCCACAAATTGCCAAGGATTGGCGTGTACAATACCAAATACCAAGGCAGAGATAACAATGGCTTTCTTAGGAGTAACGCCTTTGTTTGTAAGTCCACCTTGTATAATGCCTCTAAATAATACTTCTTCTAATAGAGGTGCAAGGCACACTACCATAATGGCAAGTCCTACCTTATCGTTAAGCATTCCTTTAAAAACTCCCATAAAAGTATCGTAAAGTTCTCCCAATATACCTCCTTCCGTTGGGATAAAGGAAGTAAGGACTTCTGCCATCAGTACCATACCTACCATCATCATTAGAGATAAAAGAACATTAGAAGCCGTTACATTGCCTACACCTAAGCGGAGCGGTTTTTTTGTCTGTGGTCTTACAATAAAAATATCAAACGCTGCAATAGGTAGCCCCAATGAAAGTACAAATGAAATTAAATTCAGCTCCATAGAAGTAGCAACCTCTTCCTTTAAAATAAAGATATTAGCGATAGTGTACACAGCGAGTATAAGCGAAGCAACGATATAGCTCCCTATAAGTACAGCAATGCCGTCAAGCCCCAATTTGAATTTTTGATTCATCTACTAAATATAAATAGGTTTGGATTTCGCAAAGATAATGGATTTAGAATCAAAACACCTAAATATTCCGTTTTGGCTTAGGCTATTTTTATATATTTGTTGAGTTATAAAGAGAGATAATCTAGAGTCTTAACAGAAATGCAAAGACACAAATAGTAAGGTAATGATTAAATATAAAGTAGCTTATGTAGAGCTAGACACTCATGCAGAGATAGCTCTTAATTTTAAAACATTGATGGAGGCGTCTAACAGGGTAGAGGTGGATTATTTTTTCTCTAATAAAATAAAGAAGCTGTTGGGTGAAAATATGCCTAATGTCATAGAAGCAAGCCCTAATACCATACTTAAGTTATTGTCAGCCAAAGAGTATGATTTGGTAGTGGTTGGGACGGTGCATCGTTATTTTAATACCTTTGATAAAATAGTTAAAAACTATAAGACCGCCATCATTTGCCATAATCTCAATTTTATTAAAGCGAGTAATACCGACTTGCTAAAAGTCTTATTGAAAGAAGATACTGTTTATAGGCTAAAACTACTTTTAAAGGAAGGTCTGATGATGAAAAATAGCGTTTACCAAAACTCGGTAAGTCGTTGGGTGTTGTCGGAAGACTTGGTTTCTTCTAGATATCAGCATATCCCACTTTTTTATACAGAATATCAGCAGGAGCTTTCTAATGATAAAGATTTAACATTAGTTATTCCAGGGATTGTATCACAAAAACGAAGAGATTACAAGGCGGTAGTGGAAAGTCTAAGTAGTCAATACTTTAACGAACCTACCGAAGTTGTTTTCTTAGGGAAAGCAATGGGAGAGGAGTTAGATTGGCTCAAAAGTTTAGAACAAAAAAATCTAAATAACCTGAAATTAACCTATTTTACGGAGAAAGTACCACAAGAATTATTTGATGAGTATTTACTGAAGGCTAGTTTGATTTGGGCACCTATACAGCAGAAAACTCACTTTTTTAATATTACAGAATACTACGGCAAAACGAAGGTAAGTGGTAATAATGGTGATGCAATGAAGTACGGTAAAAAGATTGTTTTTTCTAAAAACATAGAAGAAGTATTAAGCTATCAAAACATTAGAGAAGTGGAGCGTACTTCAAAACAAAAAGCATTAGAAATTACTGAAAACCTAATAGAAAGTGCCATAAACGCAAAAAAACACTAGTGATACAAAGATGAACCACTAAAAATTTCTTAAATTTGCATTTTGGAAAGACAATGGAAAAAGTAAAAATTCACGACAAAACTTTTGTTCCTTATTTAAAGAACGAAGAAATACAAACTTACATAAAGGCATTAGCTCTAAAAGTTTACGAAGATTATAAAGACGAAACACCTGTATTTATAGGAGTACTTAATGGAGTGATTATGTTTTTCTCAGACTTTTTAAAACACTACCCAGGGAAGTGTGAGGTAGCCTTTGTTCAGGTAAGTTCTTATCACGGAGGGTTACAATCTACGGGGATTGTTTACACTAAAATGGAGCTTACCAAAGAGGTAGAAGGGCGTCATATTATCCTTATGGAAGATATTGTAGATACAGGAAATACCATAGAAAGTCTTTTTGAATATTTTAAAAATACACACCGTCCTAAGTCGCTTAGAGTAGCTTCTCTTTTATTAAAACCAGAAGTATTTAAGAAAGATTTTACCATAGACTATGTGGCAAAAGAAATCCCTAACAAATTTGTGTTAGGCTATGGTTTAGACTATGATGAATTAGGAAGAAATTTACCAGATTTATACCAATTAGAAGAAGGTAGAATTAACCATTAACAAAGAAAACTAACATTGATGAATCGTGTTTTTAGCGATTTTAGATATACTAAAAATTAGAAGTAAAGATGATTAACATTGTATTATTTGGTCCTCCAGGAAGTGGTAAGGGTACTCAAGCTCAAAATCTGATTGAAAAGTTCAATTTGAAACAAATATCCACAGGAGATTTGTTCCGTTATAACATGAAAAACGATACTGAACTAGGGAAATTGGCGAAATCTTATATAGATAAAGGAGAGTTAGTTCCAGACCAAGTTACCATAGATATGCTCATAGACGAGGTAAGAAAACCTACAGATACCAAAGGGTTTATATTTGATGGTTTTCCTAGAACGGCAGCACAAACAGAAGCCTTAGAAAAGATTGTAAAAGACGAACTTAATGAGGAAATAAGCATCTGTTTATCGCTAGTAGTAGAGGACGAAATTTTGGTGCAAAGACTTCTTAAGAGAGGTGAAACCAGTGGTAGAACAGATGATGCAGATGAGTCTATCATTAGAAACAGAATTAAAGAATACTATGCAAAAACTGCTGAAGTAGCAGAACTTTACAAGCAGCAAGGGAAATATGTAGAGATAAATGGAGTAGGCGAAATTTCTGAAATTGCAGAAAAACTTTTCTCAGAAGTAGAGAAGATTTTAAAATAATAACAATAGAGTGATAATCAAAAAACTATCAGAGTTTTAAGCTTTGGTGGTTTTTTGATTGTTTTTATATCGTGTAAGCATTTAATTGAATAAGATATGTCAAATTTTGTAGATTATGTAAAAATCCATTGTAAGTCTGGGCACGGAGGTGCAGGGTCAGCCCACCTCAGAAGGGAAAAATATATTCCTAAAGGCGGTCCTGATGGTGGAGATGGTGGGCGTGGTGGTCATATCATTATGAAAGGAAATGCACACGAATGGACTTTATTACCATTGCGTTATACAAGGCATGTTAAGGCAGAAAACGGTCAGCCAGGTGGTAAAAATCAGTTGACGGGTCGTTATGGAGAAGATGTTTATATAGAGGTGCCCATTGGCACTATCGCTAAAAATGAAGAGGGAGAAATCATAGGCGAAATTTTAGAAGATGGGCAAGAGATTATCTTAATGCAAGGCGGTAAGGGTGGTTTAGGAAATGAGCATTTTAAGTCGGCTACTAACCAAACGCCTCGTTATGCACAACCGGGGCTTCCTGGGGAAGAAGGGTATATCGTGTTTGAGCTAAAAGTATTAGCAGATGTAGGTTTGGTAGGCTTTCCTAATGCGGGTAAATCCACACTATTGTCTGCAGTATCTGCCGCTAAACCTAAAATTGCCGATTATGCTTTTACAACGCTTACACCTAACTTGGGTATTGTAGATTATCGTAATTATAAGTCTTTCGTGATGGCAGATATACCGGGTATTATAGAAGGAGCTGCCGAAGGTAAAGGTCTAGGGCATCGTTTTTTAAGGCATATAGAGAGAAACTCAATTCTTCTTTTCTTAATTCCGGCAGATGCAGAAGATTATTTCCAAGAGTTCAAAATACTTGAAAACGAGCTTAAAGAATACAATCCTGAGTTGCTAGATAAAGATTTTATCATCTCTATTTCAAAGTCAGATTTATTAGACGAAGAACTCAAAAGAGAAGTTGCAGCCAAATTCCCTGAAAACAGACAACCCTTATTTATTTCTGGAGTTACAGGAGAAGGGCTTACAGAACTTAAAGACGCAATATGGAAAAAATTACACGGATAGGCTTTCTACCCGTGTTTTTTTATTTAAGCTAGTCCAAAAATGTGCTTAGCGTTGTTAGTGGTTATCCTATCTATTTCGTTGATAGGTATTTGGTAAATATCTACTAATTTACCGATGATTTGTTCTAGATAGGCAGATTCGTTTCTTTTTCCTCTGTAAGGTACAGGTGCTAGGTAAGGTGAATCGGTTTCTAAAACGATGTGTTCTAGGGATATTTCATTTAAGAATTGGTCTATTTTGCCATTTTTAAAAGTAACCACACCACCTATTCCTAAACTGAAATTGAGGTCTATGGCTTGTTTAGCGTGTTCTAATGTTCCAGTAAAACAATGGAAAATACCTCTTAATTTAGGGTGTCTTTTTTCTTCTAAAACCTCAAAAGTTTCATCAAAACTTTCTCTAGAATGTATCACGATAGGCAGGTCTTTTTCTATTGCCCAATCTATCTGTAGTCTAAAGGCTTCTTTTTGTAACTCTAGATGGCTTTTATCCCAATAGAGGTCTATCCCAATTTCTCCGATAGCACAAAAATCCCTTTGCTCCAAATAATCTTTTACCAATTTTATTTCTTGGTCGTAAGTTTCAGGATTTATATAAGTTGGGTGCAGCCCCATCATTGCTGATATTTGGTTAGGATATTTTGCTTCTAGATGGAGCATTTTTTCATGATATTCAGAATTGATAGCTGGTAGAAAAAAATGAGTAACCCCTTTATCTAATGCCCTTTGTATCATTAAAGGTCTATCTTCATCAAATTCCTCTGAATATAAATGAGTATGTGTGTCTATCATAAATAATTGAAAGTTAAAAGTTTGAAAATATTTTAAAATTAACTTTAGCTTGTTGCTCCTTTATTTTTTGTTTGAGATTATCTGTAAACTTTAGATAATCAGGGTGTTCGGTATGGGTTGGACGATGCTTTAAAGCCGAAATAATTTTCTGATTGTCAATGATAAATTTTTTTGTGTCTTCTGTGCAGTAGGCTTTTATAAATTTATCAAAGATGTAATCTATGGCTTGTTCGTTAGGGTGGATTAAGTCTGATTTATAAAATCTGTAATCTCTTAAGTCGTCCATTAAAATCTCATAAATAGGCAGATAACGAGCATTTGGATATATTGCCATCACTTGATGCAGTGCATTGATGAGCCTTGATTTGCTAAGCTGATTTTCAACTATACCATCTTTAGTATGCCTTACGGGAGAGACTGTAAACAAAATATTTACAGTATTAAGACTGTGTTGATTGATGAGTTCTATCGCTTTTTTGATATAAGTTTGTACTTCTTCATCAGAGAGCATTCTTTTATTAAAAAGAGTGTTTGGCATCTTATGGCAATTAGCCACCTTTTGCCCTGTGGGAAGGTACTCATAAATAAACGAAGTCCCTAAAGTGATAATAACCCAAGAAGTGTTTTTTAAAAATAAATGAGCATTGGCTAGCTCTTTGTTTATTTTATCTAAAGTGGTAGTTTCAGAAACACCGTCAAACGAAGTGTGGTGGTCTAATGAAAGGTAATAACCACGATGATTAACCAAATCTTTCTCTTGATAATATTCAGAATGAACGATTTTTTCTAAAGCATTAGTAATAGAAAACGGATTGAATAGCGTTCCAAAAGGATTATTTAAACATCTTATTTGTCCCTCTGACAGTCGGTTACTCATTTCCGAAGCAAAGCAAGAACCAATAGAAAAAACTTGGTCTGTTATTTCTATTTTTTTTGAGGAAGGCGTAAGATTAACTTCGGTTCTGAAATTCAATTTATTTAGATTTTAATTCGTAATTCTTTTCCTTTGTAAAGACCTAAATTTATGATTATCTACATTTTTGAGATAGTTAGTCAGTTGAGGATTGCTCATACTATCTTTGGTAAGGTAAATTCTACCACCCAAATCCAATACAATTTGGTCTAAATCTTCAACGAGATTTTTGAGCTTTTTATTCACTTTAAAATCAAGTGCTAGAGTATAACCTTTAAAAGGGAAGGAATTGTATGCGTTTGGATTATTCTTTCCAAATAACTTTAGAACCGCTAAAAAAGAGCCGTTACCGCTATGAGCAATAGTTTTTAAAATTCGCTCCATACCTTCTTTGCCTTTGTCTTTTGGGATTACCATTTGGTATTGTATAAAACCGTTTTTACCATAGATTTTATTCCAATCATTGATAGCGTCTAAAGGGTAGAAAAAGGTTTCATAATCAATGATATTTTTGTCGATTTTCTTAGACTGCTTTTTGTAATAAAACCAATTGAAGATTTTTACAGTCCATTGATTTAGAACAAAATTTGGAAAATAAAAAGGAATGCTTGGCTTTAATTTAGACTTTAGAGCTAAAGGATTTTTTGCTAGTTTAGAGGGAAGTTCGCCTTTTAGAGCGTGTTCTCCTCTCATAAGTATAGATTTACCAATATGCTCTCCTTTCTGTAAACAGTCTATCCACGCTACGGTGTAAGTCCAATCTTCACTTTCTTCAAAGAGTTGAAAAATTTCATCTAGGTTTTTTGCTTTGATGCTTTCTTGTCGGATATAAGCCGTATCTATATTTTTAAGCTGAAATTTAGCCGATAAAATAATGCCTGTAAGCCCCATTCCGCCAATGGTTGCCCAAAATAGCTCTGCGTTTTCAGTTCTAGAGCAGGTGATTATTTGAGTGTTGGCATTCAGTAGTTTAAATTCTAAAACATATTCTGAAAAACATCCTTCTGAATGATGGTTTTTGCCGTGTACATCAGAAGCTATGGCTCCTCCAATGCTAATATATTTAGTTCCGGGAGTTACATATAAAAAGTAACCTTGTGGTACAATAACTTCCAAAACCTCAGAAAGAAGAACACCTGCTTCGCACTCAATAATTCCGTTCAGTCTATCAAAACTAATAAATTTGTTTAGTCTTTTGGTTGAGAAGATATGTTCACCTAAAGAAGCGTCCCCGTAGCATCTGCCATTTCCTCTAGCGATGACTTCGGGACGACTTTTAACAAAATCTTTAATTCTTTCAAGATTGTCCTCTGTAATTATTTCCTTTTCAACAACGGGAAAGTTTCCCCAATTAGAGACTTTTTGTATATGATTTTTCATTATTGTTTAGCGTAAATTTGGTAAAGAAAAACAACAATCCATAATACCAATGTAATTTGTATGTATCTATCTTTATAGACTATTTTTGTTGGAGATTCAGTTCGGTTATAGACTAAAGTTTGCTGTAAATATCTTAAGAAAGCAAACAATACAAAAACCACCGTATAGAAAACTCTAGGATGAAACCTAGCTTGTACTTCTGGAGATAAAGTAAACATGAGATAACAAACGATGGCCAAAGCACAGCTAATAGAAAGTGCAATATCTGCAAACTGAATGTTATAGCCGTCTAATGCTTTCCTTGTTTTACCTGTTAATTGAGCATTTACTAATTCACCTCTTCTTTTCCCAATCGCAAGAACTAAAGCAAGTACAAAAGTGAGTAAGATAGCCCATTGAGTAATGATAAGTCCTGTAATATAACCTCCAGCTAGTACTCTAAGTACAAAACCAATTGCAATAATGGTAATGTCTAAAATGGCAATATGTTTAAGTTTGAAGGTATAAGCCAAATTCATTACAAAATAGAATAAAATTATACTTCCAAATTTCCATATATTACCAATGTTAAGTACTGATAGTCCTACCCATAAACTTCCCAAGATTGATAAAATAAGTCCACTGAAAAGAATTTGAGCTGTAGTTTTTGAAATAGCTCCACTTGCTAGAGGTCTGTTTTTTTTCTCAGGATGTTGTCTATCAGAATCTATATCCATATAATCGTTGATGATATAGATACTGCTTGCTGTGAGTGAAAAAATAAGAAACGCAAAAAAACTAAGATAAAATAAATCAACTTCAAGTATTTTACCTGAAAAGAAAAGAGGAACAAATACAAAAAGGTTTTTTACCCATTGTTCTACCCTAAGTAGATTTAAATATTTCTTCATAAGTTTTTGCAAAGCACAAAGATAACCATAAAAATAAAAAAACCGCAACTAAATGCGGTTTTGATTTTATATAGAGTCTAGATTAGTTCCCTTTCTGAGCCTCTTTTATCATATTTTCGTTAGCGGTAATAGCGAACTCTACTCTTCTATTTTTTGCTCTTCCTTCGTCTGTATCGTTACTAGCAATAGGTTCTGCTTCTCCTACACCTTTAGCAATCATTCTACTAGATGCTATACCAAGAGAAGAAAGATAGCTTACTACGGCATTAGCTCTTCTTTCAGAAAGTCTTAAGTTATAATCATCAGCACCTCTACTGTCTGTGTGTCCGTAAACATTGATATTAGTGTCAGGATTATTCTTAAGCACTTGAGCTAATTTATCCAAATTGGTTTTTGCTACAGAAGTAAGGTTAGCAGAATCAAATCCGAAATTAACTGTATTTTCATTAAGGGTAATTTTAATACCCTCATTTACTCTTTCTACTTCCGCACCAGGTAAGGCTTCTTTAATTTCCTTGGCTTGTTTGTCCATTTTGCTACCGATAACATTACCAGCAACACCTCCAATGATACCGCCTAAAACAGCACCAGCAGGAGCATTTTTACCTTTTCCTACATTATTCCCAAGTATCCCACCTAAAACAGCACCTGCGGCAGCACCTATAGCAGTTCCTTTTTGTTGATTATTAGCATTTTGAACGGATTCGCAACTTGTAAGTAGCAAACTTCCTGATAAAAATAATGCTGCTACATTGGTTTTATTAAATATTTTCATTTTATAGTTTATTTAGATTGATTAACTTTTTGAAATTCATAATACACTTTTATATAGTTACCTTCGAATGGAACATTCTGAACTAATGTAAATGAGTTATCTGTTTGGTTTTGAAATTCTAATACATACCCAGAAACATTTTGTTTAGCTTTTTCTCCAGAGTGTATTTTTTTAAACTGAAACTGATTTCCATTTACCACTTCAAATTTGATAGGCTGAGATATCGCTGGACAACCATTATTTCCACTAAGAGTGTAGCTGCCAGTCCAATTATTAGGTACTAAAGACCAAGTACTTCCCAAAAAACATTTAGCATCTACACCTTCATCAAAAGGTTTAATTTTATAGTTTTTATCGTAATTAACACTTGCAACTTCCCAAGTTCCTTTAAGTTTCATAAAGTCTGAACGCTGATTTTGAGCTTGTTGACCTTTCTGTACTGTGGAGCATGCAGATAAAGATAAAGCTCCTATAAGTCCAGTAAAAAGTAGTTTTTTCATTATTATATTATTTTATACTCTGTTAAGTAGTAAAAATTGTGCCAACTAGCTTTTAAGTATTAAAAAAATAGTTTCGTAGGTTAAACTTTTGGAAAAATAAAGTAATTTTTAAAATGATTATCTTTGAAAAACATAAAATATGAAGATGGCTAAATTTTTGATTTTTATATTAACATTTTTTTACTCTTTAGGGATAGCTCAAAGCATTAAGGATAAGCTAGATAAAGCAACTAAAGCATTTTTAAATTCTCCTAAAATGTATGCTGCTAATATGTCTTTTTATGTAGCTGATGAAAATGGGAATTTTATCTATGAATATCAAGGGAGTAAAGGACTTTCTACGGCTAGCACACAGAAGATATTTACCGCTGCTACAGCTTTGGAGCTTTTAGGGAAAGATTATAAATACAGGACTAAAGCCGTTTATGATGGCGTTTTAGAAAGGAGTGTTTTAAAGGGAAATATTTACATTACTTCCAATGGAGATCCTACTCTTGGAAGCTGGAGATATGACGGTTATAAACCCGAAGATTTTCTAGAAAAATTTTATACAGCTTTAAAAAATCAAGGTATCAAGAAGGTAGAAGGTAATTTAATTATAGATGATACTTATTTTGACTTTCAAACCACACCAGGAGGTTGGGCTTGGAACGATATAGGCAATTATTATGGTGCAGGTGTTTGGGGCGTTAATTGGAGAGAAAACCAGTTTGATATAGATATTGAGGGAGGAGCTTCTATTGGAAAGCCTACAAAAATTAAGTCTTTTTCTTATCCTTTGGTACAGGTGAAATGGTTTAATGAGCTAACTTCAGCGGCTTCAAATTCGGGAGATAAAAGTTTAATTTATACCGCTCCATACAGTTCTGTGGCGAGTATTAACGGAACACTTCCTGCTCAAAAAACAACTAAAATTTCGGGAGCGACACCTAATCCGCCAGTTCAGTTGGGTACAGAAGTGGTTGGTTGTATTAAATCTAAAGGAATTGAGTTTTCTGGAGAAATTATAACAGGCAGACAATTACTTTTAGATGGAAAATCTGTTCCGTCTGTTACAGGGAAGCCTTTTTTTGAATACGAATCTCCTGAGTTGAGTAAAATAGTCTATTGGTTTTTGAGAAAAAGTGTTAATCTTTATGGAGAAACCTTTATTAAAACTTTAGGAAAAGAGCAAAATAATGATTCTAGTTTCTCTAGTGGTGTTTCGGTGCTGAAAAACTTTTGGAAATCTAAAGGCATTCATCCTGCGATGATTAATTTTACAGATGGTAGTGGGTTGTCGCCTCAGAACTATGCTTCGGCTAGGGCAGAAGTTCAGGCTTTGCTTTGGGCTCAAAAGCAACCTTGGTTTAGTGAGTTCTATAATGCATTGCCTACTTATAACGGAATGAAAATGAAGAGTGGTACAATAAAAGATACCAAAGGATATACAGGTTATCATACGGCTAAAAATGGTAAAAAGTATGTTTTTTCTATTATCGTGAATAATTATGATGGAGATGGCATCAATAATGAATTATTTTTAATACTTAATAACCTTAAATAATTGTATTGTTATCCCTAATGAAAAAAAACAGAAACATATTTTCTAAAGTCAATTTTTTAGTCGTTTTTCTGCTATTTAGTTCTGTTGTATTTGCTCTTATTATTTACTCTGTGGTTATTGTGAGAGATTTAAGGCAGAAAGAAACGGCTAATATGGCAGTTTTTGCCAAAGCTATGAGGTTTTTACAAGATGAAAATCAGGGAGATGTAAGAATGCTGGAGCTGGTTCAGGAAATTATTACCACTAATGATAATATCCCAATTATTGTAACTAATCACCAAGGAGAACCAATTAAGGAATTTATTAAAAATATTCCTGATAAAATTAAAGACAATCCAAAGGCTCTTAAGATTCGTTTAGAGGAAATGAAAGAAGGATATCCACCTTTTGAGTTGCAAATTTCGGAAGGTAATATACAGTATCTTTATTTTGATAATTCGGATTTAATGAATAACCTTAGATACTATCCTGCATTGCTTGGTTTTTTCATTTTATTGTATCTGTTGTTTGCCTATTGGTTTTTTAAAATCGTAAAAAAAACAGACGAAGGCTATCTTTGGGCAGGATTGGCTAAGGAAACAGCACATCAAATAGGAACGCCGCTTTCCTCTATGATAGGTTGGATAGAAATTCTAAGAATGGAGCATGAAAATAGCGTTGGAGTGCAGGAGATAGAAAAGGATATACATAGGCTTACTACAATATCAGAGCGTTTTTCTAAGGTAGGTTCAGTCCCAGAACTTAACGATTTTAACCTCAATGAAACTCTACAGCAAAACTATGATTATCTTAAAACTCGTATTTCTAAAAAAGTAGAATTCAATATAGTTTTACCATCTAAGGAAGTGCTGATACCTCATAATCGTATTCTGATGAGTTGGGTCATAGAAAATCTTATTAAAAATGCGGTAGATGCAATGAAAGGTAACGGCAAATTGGAACTAAAACTCTATCAAAAAAATAAAAAAATCATTATAGATATACAAGATACAGGTTGTGGTATGTCTGCAAAACAAGTAAGAAATGTTTTTAATCCAGGATATTCTACTAAGAAGAGAGGCTGGGGACTGGGATTATCCTTATCCAAAAGAGTGATTAAAGACTACCATAAAGGCGATATAAAAGTTGCCCATACAGAGATTGGTAAAGGAAGTATTTTTAGGATAGAAATGGCTTAAATTTATGACTTTATTCTAAGAACTGCTCTTGTGAATGTACCTCGTTAGCTTAATCCCCATATCCGTCCATAGAATTTTAGCATTGGCATTTCTGCTAAGGTGATAATCCGCATCAGAAATCTCAGAAAGAATATCCTCTATGTTTGCACCGTGGATGAAGTTAGAAAAAGCTTCCCAATTAAAATTGTTTTTCATTAGTCTTTTATAAACTAAATTCTGGACACCATAATTTTGTAACATTGCCAAACGAAACATTTCGGTACAATATTCCAAGAAGTTTTTTTGTTTCTCTCTATTCCACTCGGAAATGCTTTTAGCCCAAATAATGAGGTCTTTTAATACTTTAGGATTTTTCTTCGCTTGGAAGGCTAATCTTACCCATTGTATAAAATAGTCCTCATACTCCTCGTCAGAATTTTCTGCAGTAATGAGTTTTAGGGCAGTATTATAATTGCCTTGGGCTTGGTGGAGAACTTCCTTAATTTTATCTTCGTCAGAGGTAAGGTGTCTGATGCCTACCTCTAAATCTTTCTCTTCAATCCTAGGAATCTGAATGATTTGGCAACGAGAAAGTATCGTTTGGAGCATCACCTCCGAAGAGTTAGCTGTAAGGATAATAATAGTTTTTTCAGGCGGTTCTTCTAGAAATTTAAGGAATTTGTTTGCCGCGTCTTCACGCATTTTATCAGCGTTCCAAATGATGAGTATTTTGGTGCCACCTTCAAAACTTTTAAGGCTAAACTTTTCGCTTTTATCTAGAATTTCATCTACAGAAATGTAGAGTTGTTTGTTTTCAGCATTTAGTTGGTTTACCCAGTCGTGATGCTCGGAGTAAGGGTTTTTAAGCATCATCTCTCGCCAAGTATCAAAGAAAAAACTACTTACAGATTTCCCTCTATCATCTCTAAATACAGGAAAACTAAAATGAACATCTAAATGATTAAGATGCTCCACTTTGGTAGCGGCTTTTTCGTTTTCTCGTTTTAAGACTTCTTGGACGTAGGCTAGAGCTAGAGCTAAAGTCCCGTAGCCACTTTCTCCCAAAAATAATTGAGCATGGCTTACTCTATTATTATCAATGCTTTCTAGTAGAGTTTGCTTAATTTTATTTTGACCAATAACCGCTTCCCAATTCATGTTCCAAAGATACTAAAATCTCTCTATTTTCCAATTTTTTTAGGTTCTGTAACGCCTTAACAAACTTTAACGCCTTTTAAATTTTCTCATTTCATTTATAATTAGGATATTTGCGTTCTGATTAAGATATTTATATAGATAATGAAGAAAATCATTGACGCATCGTTCATCATTTTTGCAGGATTATTGTCTGCACAGAATATAGGTAATTCGCCCTATGCTGCCTTTGGAATAGGAGATACTAAATATGATAATACTGCGGAAATAAGTGCTATGGCAGGGATTTCTACGGCTTATGTTTGGGACTTTAATAATAGTTTTAACTTTAGCAACCCAGCCGCAAATACTAACTTTGGTTTAACAGCTTTTAAGATACAGGTAAATAATGATAACCAGTACCTTAAGTCTAACTATAACAATCTAGATGTTACTAAGCATTCTTCTTATTTATCTAATATCTCTATAGCATTTCCACTTTCGGAGAAGGTTAAGTTTGGTTTAGGTTATCAGCCTTATAGTTCTAAGCGTTATGATATTCTTTCTCAAACCACAGTGAATGGAAGTGTAACACAGGCTAATTCTTTTGCAGGAGAAGGTACACTCAATACTATTCAGTCTGCTATAGGTTATCAGATTACGCCGTCTTTCTCTTTAGGTTTAAGAAGTAACTTTTACTTTGGGAAGATTATAGATAGAGAAGAAGTGGCTATTTCTGGAGCGGAACTCATCAACGGTTTTGAGACTTCTAGAAAGATAAAAAGCTGGAACTTTACCTTAGGTTCTGTATATCAAAAGAAATTGCCTAAGGATAAAAAAATGACGATAGGGGCTACCTACACCTTTGGCAATATAGGGACTATAGATGCTTCTTACCTCAATAGTACCTATTACTACTATGGTAAAGAAAAGATGGACGAAACCGTAATTTCTAAGGAAAGCTATAAGGAGAACGATATTATCCCACAAAGAGCTTCGTTAGGTCTTGGTCTAGGGCATGATGCTAAGTGGTTTATCTCCGCTCAAATGGATTATACCAAAGGTGGAGCAGTAAAGTTTTCTGGAGCTCCTGCTACATTTAAAGATGCTTACCGTGTAGCAGTAGGAGGGTGGTATCTACCGAACCATAATGATTTTAGAAACTATTTCTCTAGAGTTATCTATCGTTATGGGGCTTATTATGAAAAAGGCAATCTTAATATCAATAATACCAATATCAACGAGTATGGTATCAGTCTTGGAGGAACATTTCCGTTCCAAAATTCTAATGTAATGAGAATGAACGGAATTGATTTAGGAATTGATTTAGGTAAGAGAGGGACTTTGAGTAATAATCTTATCTCTGAAAGATTTATCAACTTCAAAATAGGGCTTAATTTTGCCGATAAATGGTTTAACAAACGCCAGTACGACTAATATTGGAGTTGGCTATCAATGAAACAAACAATAGCTAAAATATTAACTAAAAGTATAGCTACCCTATCTATGGGGGCTATATTTTTTGTTTTAACCTCTTGTGAGGAAGACCTTACCAAGTACAATCAAAACAAACCGACCAACTTTGCCTCTAGAATTATTTATAACGCAGATATTGTGCAAAGAGATTCTGGAGCGGTAAAAATTAGGTTTAAAGCTCCTCTTTTAGAAGAGTACGAGTTTATAGACACGCCTTATGTGGAAATTAAGAAAGGGCTTTACCTAGAATTTTATGATAAAAAGAAGCCTAAAGTACCAGGTAAACTATGGGCAAACTATGCCAAAATAATACAAAAAAAGGATTTCTACGAAGCTAAAGGTAATGTAAAAGTCATCAATAACGAGGGACAAACATTTGTAATGCAGTCTATCTATTGGGACAAAAAGAACAATAAAATGTACACCAAAGATACTGTATTTATTACCGATAAAGACGGCAATACCTTTGTGGCTTCTGGAGGAATGAATGCCAAAGACGACTTCTCCGAATATGTTTTGTATAACAATTCAGGGAACTTTAGTGCTAAGGCAATCCCTGAAATGGGGAAATAAAAAAAATCCGTCTCAATTTAGTGTTTTGAAACGGATTAAATTATAGAATTATAACTGTTCTATCTTATCTGTTAAGTTATTGATGAAGTTTTGAAGTGGCTTCTCTACCATCATTTTGATAAAAGGATTAAATTTTCCTTCAAATAAAAGCTGAACTTCTGTTTGGTTTTCGTTGATAGCGTTCATCATTCCTGTAAGACCAAAATCTAAGCTAGAACTAGCAGACTTTAATACTACTTTTTCGCCTTCTTTTACTTCGTCTATTTTAAGGGCGATTTCTGGCATACCTTTAAGCCCGAACTTAAAACCATCAGCTACGGTTTCAAACTTTTTTAATCCCTCAGGCATTAGTTCTTTGTAATCTTCTGGGCGTTTCAACATTTCAGATAGCTGTTTTGCCGATTTATTTACGATAATTTTTCTTCCTTCTAAATTCATTTCTTATTTTTGTTAAATTATTAAACTTCCGCAAATGTATAAAGTTTTTATCAATGAAAAAAGATTAATCATCAGTAATCAACCCGAAAGTACGGAGCATAACATAATATTTACTGATGAGAAAAATATAGAAGAGGGGATAGAGCTACTAGAAAAAACTTCAGCAAGAGAGGTTTGTGTTTACGCCTCTAATATAGATAAGCTGTGGAAGTGTTTTAAATCTTTATTTCATATTGTAGAAGCGGCAGGAGGTTTGGTAGCGAATAAAGAGGGCAAAATTTTATTTATACATAGACTAGGGAAGTGGGATTTGCCTAAAGGTAAACTAGAGAAAGGCGAAGGTGTAAAAGAAGCGGCTGTAAGAGAGGTAGAAGAAGAAACAGGGATTACAGACTTAGAACTGTTAGATTTCTTACAAGAAACTTATCACATCTATACCGAAAAAAAGAAAAGAATACTCAAGAGAACCTATTGGTTTACTATGAAATACAATGGCTCCGAAGTGCCTTCTCCACAGATAGAAGAAGGCATAAGCAAAGTAGAATGGAAATCCCATAAAGAAATCCAAGAGCGTATTTATCCTCAAACATTTAAGAATATACAGCTACTAATCAATCTTTATTTTAGATTAAACAATATCGTCTAATATTTTCTCTAGAGCAATACCTCTTGAGCCTTTTAATAGAATATTTTTAGTAGTTAGAGGTTGGGTTTTAAGATATTCGGACAGCTGTTGAGTGTTAAGAAATGCTGTGCCTTGTGTGTTTACGCTAGAGAAATGTTTCCCAACAGTAATGATTTCATCAAAATTGAGAGATTGTGCTTTTTGAAGAATAGTTTTGTGTTCTTCCTCGGAAGCGTCGCCTAGCTCTAACATATCCCCAATGATTACGGTTTTACTACCATTAAACAAAGCAAAATTCTCTAAAGAAACAGCCATGCTACTAGGATTAGCATTGTAAGTGTCTAACACCAAGGTTTTATCTCCCTTTTGCATAATTTGAGAACGCATATTGGTAGGAGTGTACTCTTGTATGGCTTCTTTAATAAGATTCTTATCAATGCCAAAATGTAGTCCTAGACTTACAGCTGCTGATATGTTGGTAAAGTTATAAGCCCCTGTAAGTTGCGACATCATTTCTTCGCCTCCAAAAATGAGTCCTACTCTTTGATTATCATAGAATAATTGGAAATCATAATCAGATTGAGGAGTTCCAAAACAAATGGTTTTGGAGCAGTCTTTTGTTTTTTCTACTTGTATGGTATCGTTGGCATTAACTAAGATTTGTTTATTTTCTTTTTTAAGATAATCATACAGCTCTGATTTTCCTTTGATAACACCTTCTACACCTCCAAAGCCTTCAAGGTGAGCCTTTCCAAAATTGGTAACATAGCCATAGTCGGGCTGAGCTATTTGACATAAAAGTTCGATTTCTTTTTGATGATTAGCCCCCATTTCTACCACTGCAACTTCATGCTCTGGCTTTATAGAAAGTAGAGTAAGAGGAACTCCTATATGGTTATTAAGATTACCTTTGGTAAATTGCACCTTATATTTCTTAGATAGTACTGCAGCTATGAGCTCTTTAGAAGTGGTTTTCCCATTACTTCCTGTAAGAGCTATAATGGGAATTTTAAGTGTATTTCTATGAAAGGTAGATAATTCTTGTAAAAATTTTAAAGTAGAAGAAACATAAAAAATATTTTTACTGATATTTTCGTATTCTTTTTGTTCTACTATAACGGCTAAGGCACCCTTGTTAATAGCGTCTTCTGCTAATGTTGCCGCATTGAAATTCTCGCCAGAAAAAGCAAAAAATAAATCACCTTCAGCAATAGTCCTACTATCAATGGAAACTTTATTGCTTTTTAAATATATTGGGTAAAACTGTTCTACATTCATAGCCCAAAAATAAAAAAACCTTTCCAATAAAGAAAGGTTTTTTTTGACTTTGGGAAGTTGTTTATCTTTTACTTCTTTTATTCATATTATCTTTAGCATCTTGTGCCACACGGAAGCCTACCCAACCGTAAGCTCTTGCTTCATCTCTATATCTTCTTTGCCCTGGGTCTAGCCAATATGCGGTATCTTTCCACGAACCACCTTTAACCACTCTAGAGCTATTAGAAACATTAGAAGTTCTAAACTTCTTATCTTTCTCTAGGATAACTTTCCCTTTAGCATCTACAAAGAATCTTCTCTTAGTAGAGTTATACATATCGAATTCTTTTGCAGCAGCACTGTCTAGCTCTCTACCATAGCCAGCTTCTAAAGAAGACATAAAGTCTCCATCACGGAAGTTTCTTTTATCCTTAACCACTTCTCTTTTGTATTGTCCAGGTAATCCTTTATATACAAGTCTTCCGTCTGCTAAAGTATCATAGGCAATGTTTGAACCGTCTAGTTTAGTATAGGTTCCATCAGCATTTTTTACCATTTGCTTATTTACATTTCCTCTGTAATAGTTGAAGTCACTAGCTTCATCATCTATAATAGGTCTATAAACATCAGCAGTCCATTCAGCTACATTACCATACATACCATAAATACCTAAGTCGTTAGAAGGGTATTGTCTTACATCAGAGGTCGTTGGAGAGCCATCGTTATTCCAACCAGCAGGACCTGAATAATCTCCTCTACCATACTTAAAGTTTTCAAGGAACATACCCCTATTTCTACCTTTGTTGCCTCTCAATTTATCAATTTCTGGAGTTTTACCTGTATAAAGATTATATTCTCTATTTTTTTGTAAACCTAGAGCAGCAAACTCCCATTCTACTTCTGTTGGAAGACGGTACTTAGTAACTACTCCCGAAGTTGCGGCTCTATTTGCAGCAAGTATTCTGGAATTGGTAGTTTTAATACCTGTTTTTTGCTTTAATCTTTGTTCGTTGATATAACCTTGCATTTCAGGATCGTTAGCTTTATACTTATCAAGTGTAAAAGAAGCTTGTCCTTGATTGTTACTTTCGTTAGTGTATAAATCTTTAGATAATACCCCTTGATCCATGAGGATTCTTTCGCCTACTCTATCTGTTAACCAGTCGCAATATCTATTAGCCTGTAGCCAAGAAACTCCAACTACAGGGTAGTTGTCAAATCCTGGTGAACGAAAATAGGTTTCGGAATAATCATTTCTAGATAACTCATTATTCCAAACTAAAGTGTCAGGAAGAGCTCCGCTGTAAATATCTTTAAAGTTAGGGTCAGAAGAAGGGAATACAAATTTCAACCAAGTTACATAGTTGCGATAATCATAATTGGTAACTTCTGTTTCTCCAATGAAAAAAGAACTAACCTGCATTCTTCTAGGAGTATTGTTCCAGTCGTGCATCACATCGTCTTTCACTAGTCCCATAGTAAAAGTACCTCCTTGTACGAACACCATACCTGGCTGCCCTTTCTGCTTTTCCTCTTTTCCAGAGAAGAACCACCCTTTTTGGTCATTAGGTTTCCATCCTGTAAGACTTGTAGTTTTACCTGAACCTCCACCTTTTTTGGTATTGCTATTACCGCAACTAACTAAAGCTAGGGAAGAACCTAATACACATAATGAAAATAACTTTAGTTTTTTCATTCGATATAATATTTTTCTTTTATTAAATTTAAATAACCAGTAGTGAGAATTAACCGAGTCTCATCTCAAAACATTTTTCAGCTTACAAAGAAAGTTAATTTATTCTACTTTACAAAATAGATTTTAACCTTTTTTGCAAAACGAAGAGAATTAAATTTTATTGTTTTAATTTTTTATTTTTACTTTGCAGAGGAAATAGATTTATTCTAAATATATTAGAAATATCCATTATGAAACTATCAATAAATAGGAATATACTACTAGCAATAGTTTTTATATGTAATTTTTTTGGAGCTCAAACCACTCAAATACAATGGCAGGGTAGTACAGAACTGAGTTATGGTACGAATAAATCGGTTAAATTACCTAGTTTTACCAATAAAGAATTAGTATTTGATAATAATCAAATATACCTTCAAAATACCACAAAGGTAACCCAAGATGAAAGTTATAGTGTTACAAATTTGGTGTGGGAAAAACTTCAAGATAATCAGAAGTTTGATTTAGATGCTTCTTTAATCACAGTAGAGGAGGACGCAGAAGTGAATGTGCAAAAAAACTCCTTTGGAGAAGGTTTTCTTCTGAACTTGAGAATTAAAGTTATAAAAAAAGAAGGTAACGAGCTTAAAAAATTAGTTTCATACACTTTAAAAAAAGAAGACAGAGTTTTACGAGCTAATAACAATTCGAATGAGATTTTATCCACTTCGGTGACTAGTCCATTAGCTTCAGGAACTTTTTATAAAATAAAGGTAGATAAATCAGGCGTATATAAAATTACTAGTCAGTTTTTGAGAGATAATGGTATCAATCCGTCTTCTATCAATCCTAAAAATTTCAGAATATATGGTAATGGCGGGCTTATGTTGCCTGAATATAATTTAGATAAGTATTATAATACTTTACAAGAGAGTGCTATAGAAGTGGTAGGAGAAGAAGATGGACGATGGGACGAAGAAGATTATGCTCTTTTTTATGCCCAAGGTGCAGATGGTTATGCCTTCTATAATAGGAATAATCGTAAGTTTGATACTCGAATAGATAGACCTTCTCACTACAAAAATATCTACGAAGACAATGCTTATTATTTTATCAATTTTGACATAGGTGCTGGTAAGAGGATTAGTACAACTCAAGATACTACACCCACGACCGACCTTATTACAGAATACGATGCCTATCAGTTTATCAATGAGGATAAGAATAATCTTAGAGGGATAGGTAGATTGTGGGTAGATGATGCTTTTAGTAGTGCAAAGGAAGTTACTTTTAATCTAACGGACGTTCCTTCGGATTCTAGAGTGAAATTTAGAACAAGATTGATTTCTAAAGATGCTCAAAATTCCAAAATTACCTTGAATATAGGAAATAATACTTTTGAACAAAGTATTTCTGGACAAGGTGGATATACTTCTGTTTTATTCTTTTCGTCTATTTCTTGGGATACTAACAAAGTAACACTTAATTACGCCCCCAATATAAGTGCAAATCCTAATGCTGTATTTTATCTAGATTACGCAGAGATAGAGTATAAGCAACCTTTAAGATTCAATGGTTCTCAAATGAATTTTAGAAATTTTGGGATAGCGGAGACTTCAGGACAAAACTATGGATTTCAAATTAGTAGTGCTGAGGCTATTGATAGAGTTTGGGATGTGTCTGATGTAACTAATGTTAAGAATAAAAAGAACCTTAACCCTGCGAATAACCTTTTTACTTTAGCTTATCTTGCTAATAGTGATACTTTTAACAATGAGTTCGTTGCCTTTAAGCTAGATGTAGCTTATACACCTAGTTTCATAGGTAGGATAGAAAATCAAAATTTACAGGCTCTTACAGATGTAGATTACCTTATTATTACAAGTTCTGATTTCGCAACAGAAGCCAAAAGATTGGCAGATTATCACACTCAAAAAAATGGATTTAAAACAGCGATTGTAGAGCCTAGCAAAATATATAACGAGTACAGTTCAGGTGGACAAGATCTTACCGCAATAAGAAACTTCATTTCTCATCTTAAAAATAATGGAAGATTAAAATATGTACTATTATTGGGAGACGGCTCTTACGACTATAAAAATCGTACAGGGAGTAATTCTAATATTGTACCCACTTATGAAAGTGAAAGCAGTTTAGATTTTAGTAATTCTTATGTTACTGATGATTATTTTGTAATGACTTCACCACAAAGAAGCACTTCTTTGAGTAATGTTTTACCTGACCTGCCTATTGGGAGAATTCTCGCTAAAAATATAACAGAAGCTAAAATAGGGATAGATAAAACTTTAGCATACTACAACGCTTTGCCTAACCAATCTACGCCTTTTGGAGAATGGCGAATGAATATGGATTTTGTTGTAGATGACGATAGAGATGGAGGGGCTCCTTTCCACGATGAAATTAATTCGGCTTTAGTTAATTTGTTTGAAACTAACACTTCAGATAAAAAGGAGTATCATATTAGAAAACTTTATTTAGATTCATTTTCTCCAGAAACTACTGCAGGAGGGCAGAGATTTCCTCAAATTACACAGGGGATTAACACAGCTATGGGGAACAGTTTATTTTTGTTCTATTTTGGGCATGGTGGACTTAATGGGTGGGCTCAAGAGAGAGTGCTTACACTTAATGAAGTTAATCAATTTAACAACTTTAGCAGTACTTATAGTCGTTTTCCACTTGTTTCTACTATTACTTGTGAGTTTACACTTTGGGACGACCCAAATACACCGTCTTTAGGAGAGATTTTATTTAAATTAAAATCGGGAGGTCCAGCCACGATGATTACTTCTAGTAGGGAGCTAGGAGTGTCTTACGGGAGAAGATTTACCAATTCATTCTTAGAGTCTATTTTCAAAAAAGAAAATGCAGAACGCTTCTACACTTTAGGAGATGCTTTTCTAATGGCGAAGAATAATTTTGGGGTTCACCCAGATCATCTAAAAGTTAATATGTTGGGAGACCCAGCAATGAGGCTTAGCCGACCTGCACCTAGAATTGTGATAGACCAAATAGAAAAACCAACTCAAGAGAGTTTAAGGGGGTTGGATTTTGTAAAAATTAAAGGTCGTGTCAATACTATTTCTGGGGATTTAGATGAGGCTTTTAATGGTAAAATAGTAGCTAACATTTTTGATAAAATACAAAGTAAAAAAACACGAAATAATGATGGTGGCCTAACACCGATACTTAATTACAAAGAAGAAGGAAATCCTATTGTTAAAACCTCAGGCACAGTTAAAAACGGAGTTTTTGAGATAGAGTTCTATATGCCTAAGGATATTGATTTTAGTTTGGGAGACGGAAGGCTACTCTTATATGCGGACAATAAAGAGATGGATGTTTACCAATCCAAAACGGTTAAAATTGGTGGTATCAATCCTGATGGTATTAAGGATAATGAACCTCCTAAGATTAAACTTTTTATGAATAATACCAATTTCGTTAATGGAGGTATCACAAATGAAAATCCTGTATTTTTGGCTTGTGTTACAGATGATACAGGGATTAACGCCACAGGAGCTGGTATAGGACACGATATTACAGTAATTTTAGATGGAGAAGTTATCAATACCATTGTTCTTAATGACTTCTATACTTCGGGGGAGGGAAATGGTTGTGTGAGTCCTAGTCTTAAAGATTATCAGAAGGGAATTGTAAACTATCCTTTTAGGAATTTAAAATCGGGAGAACATCAATTGGTATTTAAAGTTTGGGATATTAACAATAATTCCTCAACAGCATCGTTAAACTTTGTAGTGAGACCTCAGGCGGAGGAAAATTTGGTAGTGAAAAAATTATTAAATTGGCCTAACCCATTTACTAATAAAACTTATATTCAGTTTGAACATAATTGTCCTGATGTTTTAGAAGTAGGAGTTCAGATTTATACCATTACAGGGAAACTTGTTAAAACCCTACGCCAGACTGTAAGTTCGGAGCCTTTTAGAGAAGGATTTAGAACGGGAAGACAGCAAATAGAATGGGACGGAACAGATGATTATGGTGCAAATGTGGGAAAAGGTACTTATATTTACAAAGTTTTTGTGAAAAGTATCAATCAGGAGACTTGTAAAGGTTCTTCTACTCAAATAGAAAAAATGATAATATTAAAATAAAGATATGAAAATTACAAAAAAACTACTTTTAGGATTAGGAGTAACGGCTAGTACGCTAGCTTTAGCACAGCAAAAAGGGCAAGTACTTACGGGAGCTCCTTTTCTTAGAATTTCTCCAGATGCAAGAGCAGGAGGTATGGGAGACCAAGGGGTGGCAACTTCTACAGATGCATTTTCGCAGTTTTGGAACGCAGCAAAATATCCTTTTAGTAAAACTTCGTCTGCTGTAGCGGTTAATTATACGCCTTATATGAGTAAATTAACCAATGATATATTTCTTCTTTATGCTGGGTATCACACTTTTTTAGGGGATGAGGAGCGTTCTACATTGGGAGCTAGTATCTACTATTTTAATATGGGGCAGGTAGATTTAACTAAATTAGTCGGAAGCCAAGTAACGAAGGAAGGTTCTGTAACTCCAAACGAATTTGCGATTGATTTATCCTATGGTTTAAAACTGTCTGATACTTACTCTATGGCGGTTACAGGGCGTTATATTCGTTCGGATTTTGGTAGTTTTAATTCAGATAATACTCTTAAGCCAGCTAATAGTTTTGCTGTAGATGTTTCTGGTTTTTATCAATCACCTAAGCATCAGAGTTTTGGTGACTATGAAGGGCAAGCTAGAGCAGGTTTTGCAATCCAAAATTTAGGTCCTAAGTTAGACTATACAGGAGATGATACTTCTCGTTCTTACTTGCCAACCACTTTTAGAATTGGTGGAGGTTATGATGTATTTTTAGACGATGTTAATAAAGTAGGACTTAGTGTAGAGGCTTCTAAACTATTGGTGCCAGGCTCTGAAATTCCAGCAGGTAGCACCACGCCTCAAATTCCTAATGTAGGTGTGATGGAAGGGATAGGGAAGTCTTTTAGCAATCCACAAAGTTTAATGCTAAGTGGAGCGTTAGAATATTCTTATGATAATGCCTTTGCGGTAAGAACAGGTTATTTTAGAGAGAGTGAACTTCAGGGAGACAGACAGTTTGCTACGGTAGGTATTGGTTTTAATTATCAATCTTTCGGATTAGATGTTTCTTACCTTATCAATACTTCTAAAGTTAATACCGCTTTAGATAATACGTTGCGTTTCGGACTTACTTGGAACATAGGAGACGATACTTCTAATGCTGACCGCTAACATAGGTTAAAATAGATACAATTTCTTTAGGCTAATCTTTATCACAGGTTAGCCTAAATTTTTATATGAAAATCATATTTCAGAATTAAAAATAAGATAGACTACTGCCCTAAAATCCTTATCTTTGCACTATGCCAGTGATAACACTTACATCTGATTACGGACTTGTAGACCATAGGGTTGGTGCTATTAAAGGGAGTATTTTGGCTCTAAAATCTGATGCTAGACTTATAGATCTTAGCCACGATGTAGAACCTTATAATCTTCTTCAGGCGGCGTATATCGTTAGGAATGCTTATACTTATTTTCCTAAAGGTACGGTGCATCTTATAGCGGTAGATAGTTTTTATCATAAAGATAGAAAAGCAGTAGTTTACAAAGTAGATGGGCATTATTTTGTAGCTGCTGATAATGGTATTCTTAGTTTAATTTTTTTCAACATCAATCCAGAGGAAATCTATGAAATTACTTTAAATAACAGGTTTGATGACGAAGTTAATTTCACAGCTACTGATGTTTTAGTTCCTGCAGCGGTTCATCTCCATAATGGCGGTTTGCCAGAAGTGATAGGGCGGGTTTATAATGAACCTAAAAAAATATCTTTCCCGAAGGCGATAGAAACAGATAATCTCATTGTGGGACAAATTATGTATGTGGATAATTTTGGTAATGCCGTGTCTAACATCAGTAAAGCATTTTTTGAGAAGAAAGTGGCAGCTTATAATGAGTTTGTTGTGAAATTTAGGAGCTATGCTCTGTCAAAAATTTATAATCAATACACAGATGTTGTAAAAGATTGGGAAAATGAGAGACAATATCATGGTAAGCCTTTAGTCTTATTTAATGATGCAGATTTACTGGAAGTAAGTATTTATAAAGGAACTAAAAATAACGGAGCAAAAACTCTATTAGGCGTAAGTGTGGGCGAAAAAGTGTATGTAGAATTTAACAAAAATTAAATCATAAGTTATGGTATATTTAATCATAAAGGCATTACACATTATATTTATGGTAAGCTATTTTGCTGGGATTTTTTATTTGGTGAGATTATTTGTGTACTATAAGGATACCGATGATTTTGATGCTCCAAAACAAACCATTCTTAGAGAGCAATATTTGTTTATGATGAGGCGATTGTGGAACATTATTACCGTTCCTGCTGGAGTGTTGATGCTCCTTTTTGGAGTCATTCTTATCATAATGAATCCTTATCTGATGAAAATGCTTTGGTTTCATCTGAAACTGACTTTTTTAATTGGTTTGGCGGTGTATCATTATTGGTGTTGGAAGAAAGTTTTAGTAGTGAAAAATCTTAATTTTTCGGAACTTTCCACCTCTAATATTAAATTAAGACAAGCGAATGAAATTGCTACTTTTTTACTATTTTTAGTGGTATTTACGGTAATTTTAAAGGCTTTTGTGATAGATTATTGGTGGCAGTTGATAGTGGGCTTCTTGGTTCTTGTGGTTGTAATTATGCTCACGGTGAAGCTAGTTAATAAAAATAAAAAATAATCGTTTCTATAAAGATGATAGCATTATTTAAAAAAGATTTTAAAGCCTATTTTGGCGGTTGGTCGGCGTGGCTGATTATCGCTGTGTATAGTCTTATTGGAGCTTTGTTTCTGTTTTTCTTTGATAATAGTTTTAATATTTTAGAAATAGGAACAGCCTCTTTACAAAGTTACTTTGTTTTATCGCCTTGGTTGTTAATGTTCATTATTCCAGCATTGAGTATGAAATCCTTTGCAGAGGAGCAACAAAACGGTACGCTCTATTGGCTGTTTTCTCAACCTTTAAAAACTTTTGAAATTGTAGGAGGAAAGTTTTTAGCTGTTTTTTTAGTGGGAATTTTATGCTTGTTGCCATCGTTGTTTTATATGTATACGGTCTATACTCTTGGTATGGCGGAAGGTAATTTAGATTTAGGAATGACACTAGGAGGCTACATAGGATTATCGGTTTTAATTGCGGCATTTTCTAGTGTGGGCGTTTTAGCATCTACCTTGTCGTCTAATCAAATTATGGCATATCTGTTAGGTGTGTTTGTTAATTTTATATTGTATTTTGGGATTGAACAATTAGCAAGTTATAAACTGTTGGGAGCGGCAGATTATTGGCTTCAAAGTTTAGGCTTTTACCATCATTTTATGGCATTTACAAGAGGATTGATAGATACCAAAGATGTATTTTATTTTCTATTGATAGTAGTGATTAGTTTGTCTCTTTCCACATTTTTTATTGATAAAAAGAAGAAGATTTAAGTATGAAAAAATGGCTTCAAAATAATATTACCATTATAATCGTAGGGGTAATAGTTCTATTGGGTGTTTTTGGTATATTTCAAACGAGGTTTGACCTAACAGAAGAAAAACGCTATACACTTAACGAGGCTACCATAAAGACTTTAGAATCGGTTAAGAAACCTTTGGTAATAGATGTTTATTTGGACGGAGATTTCCCTGCATCGTTTAAGCAACTCCAAAACGAAACCAAATTTATGCTAGAGGAGTTTAGGAAAATCAATCCTAAAATTGACTATAAATTCATAGACCCTATTAAGACTAAAATGTCAAAAGACACGCTAATGGCAATGGGAATGCAGCCTTCTGTTCTTCCAGATATGAAAGATGGGAAGGTATCAGAAATTGTGCTGTTTCCCTATGCAGTAATGCGTTATGCAGATTATGGGACTTCCGTTCCGTTGATTATAGATCAAATAGGGCTAGATGCGAGCACTCAGCTTAATAAATCTATAGAAAATTTAGAGTACAACCTTATTTCTAATATAAAAGCTCTGACTACTAAACATAGAAAAAACATCGGTATCATTGTTAATCACAGCGAGTTAAAGCCTGATGCGTTCCAAGGATTTGTGGATATGGCATTAGAAAACTATAATATAGGAGCTATTATTCCTGAAAAGGAGACAGGACTTTCTGCTGCCGATATGCCTAAGCTTAAAAAGATGGATGCTCTTGTGGTTGCTAAGCCTAGAAAACCTTTCTCCGACGAAGAAAAAGTAGTGTTAGACCAATACATTATGAATGGTGGAAAGATGCTATGGATGCTAGATGCAGTAAACGCTGAAATGGATACGCTTTTCCAAGCAAAGAAGATTATGGCATATCCTGTAGACCTCAATCTTACCGATTTTTTCTTTAATTATGGAGTAAGAATTACACCAGCTTTAGTGAAAGACTTTAAGAAAACAGCCTTTATAAGGCTAAGAGCAGGAGAAATTGCAGGAAACCCTCAATATAAAAATTTCCTTTGGCCTTATTTTCCGTTAGGTATATCAGAAACACCTCATGTCATTACTAAAAATATCAACCCTGTAAAGTTTGAATTTCCTACTGCGATAGATACGCTCTCTAGGGAAGGTATCAAAAAACAGGTTTTGTTTGAGTCTAGCGAAAGAACTTCTAGCAAGGCAGTGCCTAACTATGTAGACTTTTCCGAAATTGTGAATGCAGACTCTCTGGGAGCAATGGAACGCCCAAGCACTCCAAAGATTTTTGCAGTAAGTTTAGAAGGTAAATTTAGGTCGGCTTATGCTAACAGAAGTGAGCGAAGTAGTTTTCCTAATTTTAAAAGTCAAAGTCCTGAAAATAAAATGCTCATAATCGCAGATGGGGATGTAGGTAGGAATCAAATTCTTAAAGGTGAGCCTTTGCCTCTAGGTGTAGATTTGCTGACCAACCAAAAATACGGTAACGAACAATTTTTGAGAAATGCTCTAGATTGGCTTTTGGACGATTCTAACCTTATGAGCCTCAGAAACCGAAACATAGAAGCCCGACTTTTAGATGCTAGAAGAATAGAACAAGAGAGAACAGAATGGCAGTGGTTTAATTTATTATCTCCTTTAGTTCTGATAGCTGCGTTGAGTGCTTTGTTTTATTGGTGGAGGAAACAGAAGTATGTAAAATAAATCTGTAATTATTATAGGCTTAATAGATTGACATATTGCTCTAAAATCACATCTTTGGAAAATAAAGAATAAATGTGGTTTCTTATATTTTCTTTAGGATAATTTCCTTGAGGTAATATGGTTTTTATTTTTTCTGAAAACTCTTTGTGATTTTCTATGTTTGCAACTTCTCCGTTTACGCCGTGTTTTATAATCTCGTTAATTCCTCCAGGGCAGTTATTGGCAAGAGCATAAGTGCCACAAGCCCCAGCCTCTAGCAATACATTAGGGAAACCCTCGTATCTTGAAGAGAGAATAAATAAGTCTGCATATTTTAGAAATTGATAAGGGTTCTTTTGTTTTCCGTGGAATATCACATTGGACAGTCCTAAATCTTCTTTCATTTGGTGGAGAAGCTCCTTATCCTTACCATCGCCTAAAATATGGAGTTTTATGGCTTTATCTTTAAGAAAAGAAAATACCTTTAGTAAATTATCAAAGCCTTTTCTTTCAGATAGATTACCTATGGCAACCACATTTTTCATTTCATTTGAGAAAAGGTTAGGTTTTTCTGAAATAGAAAGTTGCTGGTCTATAAACTCAAAATCAACAGGATTGTTGATTTTGGTAATTTTGTTAGGTTTTATATTGAAGTTTTTAATTAAATCTTCCGCCATATCATCACTTTGAGCAATAATAGTATGGAAGTTATTATAAAATTTGTAGAAAAATTTAATTTCCTTTCTTATAACATGTTTAGAAACTACATTGGTCTCCCTAGCGATAAATTTCACTTTAGGGAAAAGCCGTGTAAATATTGATAAATAAGCATTTACCTCGCCGAATCCAGAGAATACAATATCTGGCTTTCTCCTCCATATTTCCTTTAAAATAGGTTTTAGAGAATGGCGTATTCTAGGTGTTTTTAAATCTATAATCTCTATATCCTTTTTTAGAAAATCTAAATAACCGCCTTCTTTTCTAAGAAGCATTATTTTAGGAGTGAATTTTTCTCTCGGTAGATGATTAGCGATGGTGGTTACAATTCGTTCTGCACCACCCATTTCCATATCGGGAAGAATAAAAATAATCTCCTTTTTTCTCATAAAATTAGTTGGCTACATCGCTAATAAACTTAATTCTAAGCAGGCGAACTTCGTCATCGCTCAACTCTTCGCCAAACTCTGCTAAAAGGACTTTCATACTATCACTTTCAGACTCTTTCATAAACTCCATAAAGTCATCTACCATTTCCTCGTCAAAATTCTCCTCTATATAATAATCTATATTGAGTTTTGTGCCTTGGTAAACGATACTTTCCATTTCGGAAATGAGTTCGTCCATCGAAAGGTTTTTAGCATTAGCAATATCTTCTAAATCTATCTTTTTATCTGTATTTTGAATGATGAACACTTTGTGGCTAGATTTGTTTGCTACTTTTTTTAGCACCATATCATCAGGGCGTTCTATGTTGTTATCTTCAACATATTTTTTGATGAACTCGGCAAATTCTTTCCCAAACTTTTTAGCTTTACCCTCACCTACACCATAAACCTTTGCAATTTCTTCTATAGTGATAGGGTATTGCACCGTCATATCCTCTAAACTAGGGTCCATAAACACGGTGTAAGGAGGAATACCTTGCTTTTGAGCGATTTTCTTTCTCAAATCCTTGAGTTGATTAAACAGAACTTTATCAAGTCCACCACCACTTTGGAGTTGTACTTGGTCTGAATCGGCTTTAGTTTGGGCTAAATCGTACTCTCTATCTTCAGCGATTAAGAAAGGTTCTTTGTCTTTTCCTGAAACAATTTTTTGTCCTTTATCACTTATCCTAAGTATCCCATAAGTTTCTATGTCTTTGATGATATAACCTCTCACCGTAGCTTGTCTAATGATAGATTTCCAATAGTTACCCGAAGTCTTTTTACCTATACCAAAGAACTCAGATTTTTCTAACTTATAAGATTTGGTAGTTGGCGTTTCTTTGCCTACAAGGACTGCGATTAAGTCTTTAGTTTTGAATTTTTCTTCTAAACTTTTAATGAGGTTTAAAACCGTTTTAAAATCGCTTGTAACATCTTTTAGCTTAGGCGGATTTACAGAGTTGTCGTCCATTTTGGCACCAGCACCGTTAATTGGGTCAAACTCTTCACCAAAATAGTAGAGTATGTATTGTCTTCTACTCATAGAAGTTTCGGCATATCCTACTACTTCATTTAGTAACTGTAAACCAACTTCTTTCTCCGAAACCGATTTTTGAGCTAAAAATTTTTCTAATTTCTCAATATCTTTAGGGTCGTAGAATGCTAAACAATGTCCTTCGCCGCCGTCTCTACCAGCTCTACCTGTTTCTTGGTAATAACTTTCTAAAGATTTAGGGAAATCATAATGTATCACAAAACGAACATCAGGCTTATCTATACCCATACCAAAAGCGATGGTAGCTACAATCACATCGCACTCTTCCATTAAGAATTTATCTTGATTAGCCACTCTTGTTTTTTGGTCTAACCCTGCGTGATAGGGTAGAGCATTGATGCCATTAACTTGTAAAGTCTGTGCAAATTCTTCTACCTTTTTACGGCTAAGACAGTAAACTATCCCTGACTTCCCTTTATTTTTATTGATGAATTTTACAATTTCCTTTTCTACATCTACTTTTGGGCGTACTTCGTAAAATAGATTTGGTCGGTTAAAGCTTTCTTTAAAAACTACCGCATCAGACATACCCAATGTTTTCTGAATATCGTCTTGTACTTTAGGAGTAGCTGTTGCTGTGAGAGCAATAACAGGAACATTAGCTATTTTATCTATAATACCTTTTAAATTTCGATATTCTGGTCGGAAGTCGTGTCCCCACTCGGAGATACAATGAGCTTCATCTATGGCTACGAACGAAATATTGGCTTGTTTTAAAAAATCTAAATAATCTTCTTTTATCAAAGATTCGGGAGCAACATATAATAGTTTAGTTCTTCCGCTATTGATATCATTGAAAACTTGCTTTATCTGTGTTTTATTAAGAGAAGAATTAAGTACATGTGCTACGCCTTCCTCAGAAGAAAGCCCATTAACTGCATCTACTTGGTTTTTCATCAGGGCAATAAGTGGAGATACCACAATAGCTGTACCTTCTGAAATAAGTGCAGGAAGCTGATAACAAAGAGATTTACCTCCGCCAGTAGGCATAAGTACAAATACGTCTTTGCCTCCAAGAAGTGTACTAATAATAGCTTCTTGCTGTCCTTTAAAGGTAGAAAATCCAAAATATTTTTTGAGCTCTTCTGCTAAATTGTATGTTTTTTTAGTCATTTTTAGTTTAGTTTACTAAATTTGCAACTTACCAAAGGTAAGAAAAACTTTTGGTTTTAAATTAAATTAGTTAAATAAAACTTTGTTTTCTAATTTAAGTTAGGTTCTGAGGTACGAAAATAAATAAAAAATAATAAATAATGAAATCTACCGCTCTTATAGATATTGCTAAAAAGGCTATTGATACAGAAATAGCAGAATTGGAAAGGCTAAGAGATAATCTGAATAATAGTTTTTTAGATGCGGTAGAACTCATCAATAAATCAAGCGGTAAGTTAATTGTGGTAGGGATAGGTAAGTCTGCTCATGTAGGGAATAAGATTGTGGCAACGCTTAATTCTACAGGGACGCCTGCACAGTTTCTGCACGCAGCAGAGGCTATCCATGGAGATTTAGGAGTGGTTCAAAAAAATGATGTTGTACTATGTATTTCTAATTCTGGTAATTCGCCAGAGATAGTTAATCTAGCTCCTTATCTTAAGCAATATTCGTCTGGGCTTATAGGTATGACAGGAAATTTAAAATCCAAACTAGCAGAACATTCGGATATTGTGCTTAACACTTTTGTAGAGAAAGAAGCGTGTCCTAATAAATTGGCTCCAACAAGCTCTACTACGGTGCAAATGGCATTGGGAGATGCTTTGGCTGTGTGTCTTATGGAAATCAATCATTTTAAAGATACCGATTTTGCGAAGTTTCACCCTGGTGGAAGTTTAGGTAAGAATCTTACGGCTAAGGTAGGTCAGTTTTTATCTTCACAAAAGCCTCAAGTTTCAGAGGAGGCGTCCATTAAGGAAGTGATAATTTCCATTAGTGCTTCTACGCACGGAGTTACAGTAGTTACGGAAGGAGATGCCATAAAAGGTATTATTACTGATGGAGATTTAAGGAGAATGCTCATGAGTAATGACGATATTAAAGAGATTAAAGCTAAAGATATAATGAGTTTAACTCCCAAAACTATAGATAAAGAAGCATTAGCAAAAGAAGCTATGAAAATACTTAAACAGTATAACATAGGTCAGCTGATTGTAACGGATAAAGGTAACTATTTTGGGATTATAGATTTGCATACTTTGTTAGACGAAGGAATCTTGTAACTTTGTAAAAAATAAAACTAGTGAGTGAAGAAAAAGAAATGTCCTTTTTAGGGCATATAGGAGAGCTTAGAGGGCATTTGGTGCGTTCTATAATAGCTATTGTAGTAGGTGGGTTTTTAATTGGGTTTAATATCAATTGGATTATGGATCATATTATTTTTGGTCCTACTCGTCCAGATTTTCTTACTTTTAGAGTGGTTAATTATTTTTCTAGAATGTTTGTGGGTGAAGATGTTATTGTGATGCCGCATTCGTTTCCAATACAAGTAAGGCGACTGTTTGAACAGTTTAATATGATGATGGCTGTTTCTGTAGTTGGAGGGCTTATCATCGCATTTCCTTATGTTATTTGGGAACTTTGGAAATTTATCAGTCCAGCACTTAAAGAATCTGAAAGAAAAAACTCTATTTTCATCATCAATGGAACTTGGGTGTTATTTGTGATGGGAGCATTATCAGGATACTTTTTGGTAATGCCTTTTGTTATCAATTTTGGTTATTTCTTTAGTATTTCGGATTTTGTAAGGGTGGATATAGATTTATCAAGCTATGTTACTATTTTACTTCAAGTTGTTTTAGGTATGGCTGTGATATTTTTATTTCCGATGATTGTTTATATACTTACTTCTATAGGCATACTTACTCCTATGTTTTTAAGAACTTATAGAAGACACGCTATTGTAGTGATTATGGTGGTGGCGGCTTTTATTACACCTGCAGATATTATCAGTATGTTGGCGGCAGCATTTCCACTAGTAGTTCTCTATGAAATATGCATCTTGATGTCAGCATTGGTTTACCGAAGAATTAAAAAGGAAGAAGCACTTAATTTACCGTTACCGAAGTAAGTAATGAATTTTATAAAGTAATACCAGGTAATATAAAGACAAGGATAAAAGCAAACTCTCCTTGTCTTTTTCTTTTATAAATAGATGAAAAACATTATTTTCGCACCAAAGTTTAAAAAATATGATGAAGCACTGGAGTTTTAAAAAATGGAACACCATTTTAGGCTGGATAGTTTTTGGGATAGCCTTAATAACTTATTTATCCACTATAGAACCTAATTTTAGCTTTTGGGATTGTGGCGAGTATATTTCCTCTGCCGTGAAATTAGAGGTTACACACGCTCCAGGGGCGGCATTGTTCCAATTGGTGGGAGCAGTGTTTGCGATGCTAGCCTTTGGTAATGGAGCTTATTACTCTTTGGTTATCAATGCAATGTCTGCCTTGTTTAGTGCCTTTACCATTTTATTTTTATTTTGGACAATCACTCATTTGGTTAGACGACTGTTGCGTAAAGATTTTGAGGAAGTTACTGAAAATGAAAAATGGGTTATTCTATTTTCAGGTTTGATAGGAGCTTTGTGTTTTACTTTTTCGGATACTTTTTGGTTTTCCGCTGTGGAAGGCGAGGTTTACTCTATGGCATCATTATTTATAGCGTTAATCGCTTGGCTTATAACCAAATGGGAGAACGAATATCAATCCTCTGATAACGAGAGATGGATTATCCTTATCTTTTTCCTAATAGGGCTTTCCGTGGGAGTTCATATGATGGTAATGTTGGTAGTGCCATTTATCTGTTTGGTTTATTACTCTAGAAATTATGATTTCTCTTGGAAATCTTTTGCGATAGCCAATGTAATTACATTATTTGTTCTCGCTCTTGTATTTAAAGGTATTTTTCCTTTTGTGATGAGGATGTTTGGTAATTCGGAGATATTCTTCGTTAATGGTTTAGGATTGCCTTTCCATTCAGGGACTATCTTTGCGTTTTTAGTACTCATTGCTTTAGGATATTTTGCTATTAACTACGCTCGTTCCAAAGGAAATAGATTGGTACAAATGGCGGTACTATCTATGGTTTATATGATTATTGGTTTTTCTTGTTGGTTGATGATACCTATTCGTGCCAATGCTAATCCACCAATGAACCTTAATAATCCTGATAACGCCATTGGTATGCTTGATTATTATAATCGCGAACAATATGGAGATTGGCCTACTTTGTATGGACAAAATTATACTGCCCACTTGGACTGGAACGGAATGGAAAAGAATGAAGATGGAAGTCTAAAAACGATAAAAACAGGCGAAACTTACGAAAAAGACGAAACCACAGGACGCTATATTAAAGTAGGCGATAAGACTAATTATGTTTATAACAAGGCACATGTAGGCTTTATGCCGAGAATGTTTGTGCAAGATAAGAATGTAATGTCTAATTACATTTCTATGTATGGTGCTCCGGATTTTGAGTTTAACTATGCTGATGAAGATATAGCAAATAATCCTGAAGCTCATAAGTATTTTGATGAACTTAGAAAAAAATATGATAACGGTACTATTACTGTTGATGATTATCTACAAGCAAAACAGTACCACTTAATCAATCTTAAAAAGCCTACATTTGGACAGAGTTTAGATTATTTTATTACATTCCAAAATGGACATTATTTTGTGAGATATTTAATGTGGAATTTTGTTGGTCGTCAAAATGATTTGGAAGGTCATATGGAAAACACCAACGGAAATTGGATATCAGGGATTCCTGTGATAGATAATTATCTGTACGGCAACCAATCAGACATGCCTGAAAAGTATAAAAATGAAAGTACAGTTTATTTCTTTTTCCTTCCGCTTATTTTAGGTTTATTGGGAGCGTTCTTCCAGTATACTAAAGATTTTGGAAGGTTCTATGCCTTATTATCTCTGTTCATTCTTACAAGTGTTGGCATTATTTTCTACACAGGTGTAAAACCTTTTGAACCGAGAGAAAGAGATTATGCTATGGTAGGAGCATTCTACGCCTTTACGATTTGGATAGGCTTAGGAGCAGCGTTTATCTTACAATTATTGAATCAAAAAGTTAAAAAATCTAGTGCAATTTTAGGTGCTGGAGTTTTACTTTTAGGAGTTCCGTTAATGATGGGCTTCCAAAATTACAATCCACATGACAGAAGTGGAAGATATGCCGCTTATGATTATGCTTATTCTACACTAAAATCACTTCCTAAAGACGGTATTCTCTTCGTATATGGTGATAATGATACTTATCCACTTTGGGCAATACAAGAGACGGAACAGTTTAGAGATGATGTGAAGGTGGTAAACTTTACTCTTTTAGCCACACCTTGGAATATAGATCAAGTGAAAAGACGTACTTACAATGCAATGCCTGTAGCATCGGCACTTAGACATGAGGAATATAGAGAAGGTATAAATGAGCAAATCTATACTCTAAGTACTGAAGATTGGAAAAATATATTTGCCAATTTAAAAGAAAGCGGTGCTCCTGATAATGTATTAAAAGGCTTTGAAAAGTATATGACACAAGATAGTATGACTTTAAAAGAGGCTGTAGCATTCTTAAAGAATAAGTCTCCTGAGAAGGATATGGTACTAAAAATGATTTATGGTGAAGAAAAGTACGAACAGTACAATGTTTTACCAGTGTCTAAATTCATACTTCCTGTTAATAAGCAAAATGCGGTTAAGGCTGGTATTATTAAACCTCAAGATGTAGCTTTAGCGGAGGATTATATTATGATAGACTATAGAAAATCTACACTATTCAAAAATGATTTGATGATGCTAGACATCTTAGCTAATTTTGATTGGAAAAGGTCTATCAACTTCTCTGTTGGAGGTATTTATGATGCTAGTAATATTTTCTTTTTGAAAGATTATTTACAATATGATGGTTTCAGCTACCGTCTTGTACCTATAAAAACTCCTGAAAAAGAAGATGGAGAGTTAGGTAGAGTAGATGCTGATGACCTTTATAGAATAGTTAAAAACTTTAGATGGGGCAATTTTAAAGATGTTAATGTTCATTTTGATGAAACTTGTACTTCTAATATAATAAGTTATAGAAGTTCTGCAAGTAGAGCTGCGGAGGCTCTAATGGCGAAGGGAGAAAATAAAAAAGCTCAAGAGGTATTAGACTTGGTAAATAAGGAAATTCCTGTATCTAAATATAATGACCCTCGTTCGCTTAATTCTATTGTTTATGGTTATATTGTGTCTGGGCAGGAGAAGAAAGGTTTAGAATTAGCAGAAGAGCTTAAAAAGTCTATTTTCAAAGAGTATGATTACTATTTAACTTTAACGCCAGAAAATCAAAGGTATGTTAAGAGAGAAATGAGCATTCAGCCATTGTTATACTCTATGGTAGTAGCTTCTGTGTCTGATGCTTATAAGAAGATAGGACAGGAGCAGAAAGGTTATAACTATTTAGTAAATTCTATAAAACCTATTGATAGCAGATTTAATGCATTTATCAAGCAACTAAAGGCTATGGGGAAAGAAAAGGCATACCAAGAATCTGAAAATGTACAAAAGATAACGCCTTTCTATCAGTATCTTTTTGAAGTAATGAAACCTTATGATAGTAATTATACTTCGGAAAAGATGAACCAAATTACGGATGCAGTTATAAAAGTGACAGAATAGAGGCGGTAAAATTAATATCAATATAAAACCGACTTAAATATATTTTTGAGTCGGTTTTTTGATGAAGTTTCTAAAAGTTCTTAATATTTGTAGTGAAGAATGTTATCTATCTATGGACCCCATTACTTTTTGGGCAAAGCTATTGAGGGCGTCTTTTTCAGTCATACCTTCTTGTACATTATGATGTACTTCCATAGCTCCACAGATATTAGTTATCATTTCGCCGATTAAGTTCATTTCTTCTTCGGATACGCCTCTAAATTCGGTATAAGATTCTAAAACCTCTAGCGTTGCTGCTAAATTTTCAGCTGTATTATTTTGATAGAATTGTCTTATAATTGGTAATTTCATAACTTATTTAATTTCGTTGAACAAATTGTTAAGGCTTTCAGCTTGGTTGGTTTGCACTTGGTTTACCAATGCTCCATTTTTAAAAGCGGCAAAAGTAGGTAGGTTATCCACTTTAGCAAGTTTACGGCTTTCAGGAAGTTTCTCCGCATCTACATAGTAGAATGGTATATCTTCGTTTTCCGAAGCTAATTTTTTAAACTTAGGTTTCATTATACGGCAGTTACCACACCATGAAGCACCGTATTGCACCATTACTTTTTCATTCTCGTTTACTATTTGTTGAAGTTGGTCTTCTGTTAATTCTTGATACATTGTTTTATATTTTTAAGTTGAAAGTATTAAAAAAGAGGTCTGAGAAAATCAAACCTCTTTCTAGTAAATTACTATTGTTTAGTGTTTTGCTAAATATTCTGCGGTTGATTTTCTATCAGCATGCATAGCCTCTTTACCTTCTTCCCAGTTAGCAGGGCAAACTTCACCGTGCTTCTGTACGTGAGTATAGGCATCTATAAGTCTTAAAAACTCTTTTACATTTCTACCTAGAGGCATATCGTTTACTGCTTCGTGGAAAATTTTTCCTGTTTCATCTATCAGATAAGTAGCTCTGTAAGTTACGTTTGAACCTGAAAGAATTTCGTTTCCTTCTTCATCATAATCAAAATCTTGATCTACAATTCCTAAAGCATTAGCTAGTTGTCTGTGAGTATCTGCTAAGATTGGGTAAGTAACGCCCTCAATACCACCATTATCTTTAGGTGTGTTTAACCAAGCGAAGTGTACTTCGTTAGTATCACAAGAAGCACCAATTACTTTAGTATTTCTCTTTTCAAACTCGCCTAGAGCTTCTTGAAAAGCGTGTAATTCTGTTGGACAAACAAAAGTAAAATCTTTTGGATACCAAAATAATAATACTTTTTGTTGATTTTTTGTTGCTTCTTCTAGAATGTTAATTCTTAAGTTGTCTCCCATTTCAGACATTGCATCTACTGTAATGTTTGGGAAAGGTCTTCCTACTAATGACATATTTTTATATTTTTTAGTTATTCAAAGTTTTATCTCACAAAGATAAAAAGATTCAGTTAATGAGTTGTGTTATTTTTGATAGTTAATATCTATTGTTTACAAAGAATCTATGAGTTAAACATTATATTTAGCTAAAGTTTCTTTGATACGCTTCATCGCTTCAATTATCTGTTCATCGGAAGTAGCGTAAGATAGACGAATACAGTTGGTATCTCCAAATGATACGCCTCCAACAGTAGCCACATGAGCTTTCTCTAAAAGGAACATCGCAAAATCATCAGAGTTATTGATGGTGGTATCTCCTAAAGTTTTTCCAAAATAGTAAGAAACATCAGGGAAAAGATAGAATGCTCCTTTAGGCAAATTACATTTAAAACCTGGTATTTCGGATATAAGTTGATGAGCTAGATTCCTTCTTTCTTTAAACTTATCTATCATAGGTTGTAATTCCGATGGCTGCATTTCTAATGCCGTAATAGAAGCAATTTGTGCAATGGTATTAGCCCCAGAAGTTACTTGCCCTTGTATTTTGTCGCAAGCAGATGCCAACCACTGAGGAGCAGCAGAGTAGCCTATTCTCCAGCCTGTCATAGCATAAGCCTTAGAAACACCATTGATGACTACTGTCTGATTAAACACTTGTGGAAATTCGGCAATAGAAGTATGTTTACCTTCGTAATTTAAAAACTCATAAATTTCGTCGGAAATTATCACAATCTCTGGATATTTGGCTAAAGTATTAGCGATAGCTTCCAATTCTTCACAGGTATAAAAACTTCCAGAAGGATTACAAGGCGAACTAAATAAAATCGCTTTAGTCTTTGGAGTAATGGCTGCTTCTATTTGCTTAGGAGTTACCTTAAAATCAGTTTCTATAGAAGTTTCTATGAAAACGGAATTCCCACCCATCATTCTTACCATTTCGTCGTAGCTTACCCAATATGGCGAAGGCAAAATGACTTCATCTTCGTCATCTATAAGAGCTGCTAATACATTAGAAATGGACTGTTTAGCTCCCGTAGAAACACAAATTTGACTTGGAGAGTAGTCCAAATTATTATCTCTTTTTAACTTATTACAAATGGCTTGTCTAAGTTCAAGAAATCCTGTTATAGGAGAGTAATGACTATAATTATCGTCAATAGCTTTTTTAGCAGCTAATTTTATTTTTTCAGGAACATCAAAATCGGGCTCCCCCAAAGTCATACTAATAACATCTATACCTTCCGCTTTCATAGCACGGGCTTTATTAGACATTACAAAGGTTTGGGAATAGCTCAGTCTCTCAACGCGTTTAGATAATTTGCTCATAGTATATTTTTATTAGCAACAAAATTACGGATTTTGATTAAACATTTCATCATATTTCTGGCTTAAATGTAAAGCGAAATAAAATCAAAATAAATAATTATTTTTGCTAAAAATATCATTACAATGAATAACACTTCTGATTCTAAATTTAAAAAATGGCTTAAACGAGTAGGTTGGGGAGGACTAATTTTCTTTACCGCAAAAGGGTTGGTTTGGTTAGCTGTATTTTATTTCGGTGCAGATGCTTTAAAGGGTTGTGTGAATAATTAAATTCTGTATAAGATTTCTTTAAACTAAGTTATACTGCAAAACAACTTTGAATTTTGAAATAAACCTAAACCATAAATAAAATGAAAATTACTAAAAGGGAAGTTATGTTTTTCATAGCAGGAATCTTAACCATGTTGATAGTTGAAACTGTTTGCGATTGGAATGGAAGCAAAACGGCATTTCAAAATGGTTTGGAAGATAGCGGTAAAATTTTAAAGCCATAAAAATCATAATGAAATAAAAGACAGTTGAATAGTTTTAAAGTTGAAATTATTTAACTACCCGTTATTGTAAATGTCAAATATGATAAACTTTGAAAACCATTTATCAGAAATTTTAGACTTACCAAATACTTGTCTTGATTTTTGTAAGGATGAATACGAAATAAAAAATATTAAAAAAAACACCTTTTTATTAAGAGAAGGCGAGGTCGCTAAGTGGGCTGTTTTTGTAGAAAGTGGACTTTTAAGAATGTATTCCATAGATGCCCAAGGTAAAGAACATATCATTCAGTTTGCTCCAGAAAAATGGTTGCTTTCAGACAGGAATAGTTTATTCTTTGATGAAAAATCTAAATTCTATATAGAGGCAGTAGAAGATAGCCAAGTCTTATTACTAAAACCTTCATTTTTTGCTCAAATAATAGAAAAGTTTCCACAAACAGCCGCATCACAAGAGATGTTATTGCAAAAACACATCAGAAATTTACAAAACAGAGTTAATTCTTTATTGGGTGCAACAGCCGAAGAAAGATACTTAGATTTCATAAAAATGTATCCTGATATTTTACAACGAGTACCACAATGGATGGTGGCTTCCTATCTAGGGATTACCCCAGAAAGTCTGAGTAGAGTTAGAAAAAGTATAGCCGAAAAAGGGAAACTTTAATCTAAAGATAACTTTTTCTAGAAAACCGAATTATTTTTCTAAGTCTTATATTTGCGGAATGAATCAGCAAGATACCATTTGTGCACTAGCTACAGCCAATGGAGTAGGAGCCATAGGCATTATTAGAGTTTCGGGAGATAACTCTATTAACATTACAAATACTATTTTCAAAGGGAAAGATTTAACTAAAGTTGACTCCCACACGCTTCATTACGGATTTATCGTCCAAGGCGAGGAAGTGATAGATGAAGTCATGATAAGTATTTTTAAAGCTCCGAAAAGCTTTACTACAGAGGATTCCGTAGAGATTTCGTTTCATGGGTCGCCTTTCATTGGTAAAAGAATTTTAGATTTATTGATAGCAAACGGTTGCAGAATGGCTAAGGCTGGAGAGTTTAGTATGAGAGCCTTTATGAATGGTAGAATAGACCTTTCTCAGGCGGAATCTATAGCAGACCTTATAGCTTCTGAAAGTGAAGCAGCAAGAAAAGTAGCTCTTAACCAACTAAAAGGTGGTATATCTAATGAAATTTCTATTTTACGGAACGATTTACTTAATTTCACTTCTCTTATAGAACTTGAGCTTGATTTTGCTGAAGAAGATGTAGAATTTGCTGACCGAACTGAATTGACTCAATTATTACAAAAATTAAAGTCTAAACTTGGTGGTTTATTAGAAAGTTTCCAATACGGAAATGCCGTTAAAAATGGAGTTCAAGTAGCTATTATTGGTAAGCCCAATGCAGGTAAATCTACCTTGTTAAATGCTTTGCTAAAAGAGGAAAGAGCCATCGTTTCTGATATTGCAGGAACTACCAGAGATACCATAGAAGAAGTACTGCATATTGGTGGACACGCTTTTAGATTTATAGATACCGCAGGGATTAGAGATACCGCCGATAGAGTAGAGAGCATAGGTGTAGAAAAGGCTAAAGAAAAAATAAATACAGCAGATATTCTATTGTATTTATTTGATGTAGAGGATACTACTCCTGAAGAAATTATAAACTTTATCACCTCTTTGGAGCGTCCTGATCTTAAGGTTATTTTACTCCAAAACAAAATAGACTCTAGTAATGAAACAGAAATCAATGATTTTTGGAGACAGTTAAAAGAGACTTTGGTTCCTAATTTTACCCAAACCATTTTGGGTATTTCGGCTAAGGAAGGCAAGAATATAGAAATTTTAAAAAACGAACTGGTAGCTTATATAGAAGAGTTAAAAACTTCTGAAAGTGCCATTATTACCAATCAGCGTCATCAAGAAGCATTACAAAAATCGCTTCTTTCGGTACAAAAAGTAGAAGAAGCCATCACCAATAGAATTTCTACTGAACTTTTAGCCTACGAACTTCGTGCTGCTATGGAGTATTTAGGCGAAATCTCGGGAGAGTTTACCAATGACGAAGTTCTGGGTAATATCTTTGGGAAGTTTTGTATTGGAAAATAGCCTATGTTTTTGCAATAATTTGAAAATAAACACCTTGTATATTTAATCATCTAAATTACAGTATTTTACGCTTAAAGTTTTTGATACCTTTTGATACTTTTTGTTTTATTTTGATACTTTCTTAGGGTGCAATGTGAGGTACAGTGTTGTCTGCAAAGGTGGTTTGGTGTATTTTTAGGGTGACGATGGTGAAATTACTAATGGCAAATACTGCTAAATAATGGTAACTACTGCCAAATACTGAGCGAAATTATTAACAGGTAACCAAACAAAAAGTGTAAATGAGTAGCAACATTAGAGTTAATAGGCTTTGTAAGCATTGTGGAAAGACATTTATAGCCTCCTCATCGTCCAAAGGAAGTGCTTATGAAAAGTTGGTTGCCGAAATTTTTAAACAATTAGATTTTGAGGTGGAAATTTTGGATCAAGGGAATGGAAGAAATTCCGATGCATAAAATTTAGAGTAGATAACACCGCTTTTTTGGTAGATCTAAGCCTATTCTAGTGGTTATAGTTTGGGAATAGATGACAAAGCGATAAAAGAGTATATCAATTATTATTGTCCAAAACTAAATAATGATGGCTATAAGAAAGTAGGATTTATTATCGTAAGTAATTAGTTTAAATCAAATTTTTATTAACGAAATTACTTGGAATACAGATATTAAACGTTTTATATTACTGACATCAGAGGCATTGTTATATCTGTTGGCATATATATATAACAAAAGACAGAATTCCTCTTACTACGATAATTGGTACTTTGGTAAGTTTAGGTAATCCAATAGAATCCCAAAACATTATAGAAGAGTTTGATGATATTTAATTGATAACCTCAATGGTGACGAGTGATATTATCATTTAATATTTACTAAAAGTTTGTATAACTTTGACAATACATAAGGAGGAGATAACTCTTGATAATGTTTTGAAATAGTTTATAAATATTTAATTTATAGTAAATTGCTATAAAAAATATTAAGTTTCTCAATGTAAACACCTATAATTTGGTGAATACTTAGTTGAATGTATGATATAATATCTAACTCTAAATAAAGTCAAAATGAAAGCGAAGGTATTTATTGGTATGTTATTTTGGATGGTAACTAATCTATTAATTGCACAGACTACCAGTGTTAGTCAACGTTTGACACAAGAGGGAGCATTAAAATTAGCTGAACAGGCAAATTTAGAAGCTCAGAAATTAAATAAAAAGATATCTATAGCTGTGCTAGACTCATCTGGAGTTACACTTCTACTATTGAAAGGAGATGATGTAGGGGTTCATAATACTGAAGCTTCACGAAGAAAGGCCTATACATCTGCTTCAACTAAGACTTCCAGTTGGGATCTGATGCAAAAAGCGGCATCTGATCCGACGGCTCAAAACTTAAACACTCTTCCTGAGCTACTATTGCTAGGGGGAGGTGTGCCAATTTGGAAAAGTGGGATTCTAGTAGGTAGTATTGGTATATCAGGAGGAGGAAGTGGAGAGAATGATCATAATATTGCTAAAAAATCAGTAGAAAATTTAGGTTATACAATTCAGCGATGAAAAATATTACTTTAAGTTTTTTTTGTTTTATATTGTTGAGCTGTAATATGCTAAATGCTCAATTAAAAGTTTTATATAAGCCTATATTAACGAGTGAAATGGCTATACAAATAGCACAAAAGTCGTTTATGGAAGCTATTAGAAATGGATATCAGATAAGTGTAACCGTCGTGGATCGATCGGGGCAGACATTAGCTGTACTTAGGCATCATAATGCTGGTATACATACCTTAAGAGCTAGTTACAAAAAAGCATTTACCGCAACTTCTCAAAAAAGAGAAACCGCTGAGATCGCTCAGGGTATCAAAAATGGAACTATACCCGAAGATATTCGTTATTTGGATGAGAATATTTTAATCTTAGACGGGGGAATCCCTATTTGGTTAGATGGAGAAGTCGTAGGAGGAATTGGGGTAGGGGGAGCACATGGTATTGAAGATGTGAGGCTTGCAAAAGTGGGGATATTAGCAATTGAGACAAACCAAATAAATAGGTTAGATTAAAATTTCAAAAAAGGTAGATTTTTGTACTAAAAATAGCAATAAAGTATATCAATAGGGAGATTAAATGGTAACTAATTTTTTAAATTTATATATTATGAAAAAGAGTTCTTTCTTAGTATTAATACTTGCTTTTACAAGTTTTATGTTTGCACAAGAAGCAAAATACCAGTTATCAAGTCATATTTTGGATATTACTCAGGGACAACCAGCTTCTGGAGTTACGATTAGTCTGTCAAAAATGAATAATACAGGTAATTGGATAAAAGTTGATGAAAAAATAACCGATTCAAATGGGCGAATTAGAGATTTTTTGAAGGAAGAGAAAGATATAAATCATCAAGGAATTTATAGGTTAACTTATTTTACAAAACCTTATTTTGACAAATTAGGACAAAAAAGTTTTTACCCATTTATTGAAGTAGTATTTGAAATAAAAGATAATAGTCATTATCATGTTCCAATAACTTTAAGTCCATATGGCTACTCAACATATCGAGGTAATTAATAGTTATCACTATCTTAAAATTAACAAAAAATCCAAGAGTTTACTTCTTGGATTTTTTTGTTAAATTAAATTTAAAATAGTTACTTGGCTGTAAAACTTACTTGTAAATCCATATCGTCTTTAATGACTACATCTTTCATAGAAGATTGGTAAGCGATATCCCACTTTTGTCTATCAATAGAGAACTTATCCGAAGTTAAGGTAACTTCTCCTTTGTTTACATCTATCTTTGCAGGGAAAGTTACGGTATTGGTTTTACCCTTTACAGTAAGTACTCCTGTAACAAGGTAGTTGTAATCTGCCTTTCCTGTTTTTTTAAGAGAAGTGATTTTAAAGCTTCCCGTAGGATATTTCTCTACCTCAAAAAAATCTCCATTTTTAAGATGATTATTGAGCTTTGTTTGGTATTCTCCTGTGAGGTCTGTGGCGTTGATGCTCGTCATATCCAAAACAAAAGTACCTCCTGCTAGTTGGTTGTTTTTTAAAACTACAGTACCATTTTTTAACCCTAATGTCCCATTATGAGAGGAAGCGTCGGATTTCATCACCTTATAGCCCCACCAGTTAATATTGGCTTTTTCTACTTTTAGATTTTTGGTCTGAGCTGTAAGTAGCCCACCTGCCATAACGAATAATAATGCTATTTTTTTCATTGTTTAATGATTTTACTAATGCAAATATACATTTATTCTAATTCTAAATTATTGACCTATGTTAAGAAATTTAGAAATTGAGGTTAATAATATCTAAGCCGATTTGTATTCCGTTTTTAGAAGGGATAAGAGCTTCATCGTTGAATATTGGAGTGAAGTCTTTTTTGATGAATAGATTAAACCCTCCGTAACTTACACTGAATTTAGCTCCAAATAGAAACGAATTTACACCATAATCTACTTTGTTTTGGTATTTTTTGAATTGTCCGCCTTCGTTGTAATATTTCACTTTGATTAAACTTCTTAGATTGATGCCTCCGTAAGCTCCAAAGCCTATACGCCATTGTTTTTTGCTATTATCTAGATAAGACTTCCCTTTGTGTTCTGTATAACTAGGATTCAGCACATACTGAAATTCTACAGGGAATGTAAGATAGGCGTGGCGTAGTTTAGAGCGTTTTAAAGAGCCTTCTTGAAATTCTGATAGTTGGAGGTGTCTATTTTCTTGTTGAAAAACTAAAGGACGTTTCGGCATATAGGTATCTGATCTATACGCTAATCCGTAGCGAATAAATAACGGACTGGTGGTATTGCCTACTTGTCTTTCCTTTCTGGCTTGTAACTCAAAACTATGTGAGTTGCCTACACGCATATTAGAAGTGGTTTCAAACGGATTAAGACTTCCTGTATTTTCAGTTAGGTTGAGAAAGGCGTAGGAGACAGATATACTAGATTTTTTAAGCAATGACGCTGGGGTTTTCTTTTTGCTAGATTTAATATCTATGCTGTTTTTTCTTATGACAAAAAAGTCTCTTATAGTATCATTTTTAGGAGAAAGTACTCTGTGTCTTACCTGTTCTTTAGTAAATTCTTCTAAAGTTTTTTTCTCTTCTTGGATTTTGGTGTTAATGCGTTGTTCGTACTTACGGGCAATTTCTGATTTTTGGTTTAAAAGGTTTTCGTGTGAAAGTTTTTTATCAGAATAAAGAATTTCTAACGAATCTATTTCTTTATTCATAAGCTGTTTTTCTGATAGTACAATGCTATCTACTTTTTTGCTGTAGGTTTTAAGTTTGTTTTCCTGAGCAGACACCATCATAGCGAATATCATGGTACCAAATAATAAAATTTGAGTTTTCATAATATGATAAGTTTTTAATCTAAATTTTATATTATTTTTCTTTTGAATACACTTTTACACCGAGAACTTCCACTTCTTTGGGTTCTTTAATTTCAATAGGGAATGTATTTTCTTTAGCTTCCTTTTTATCTACTTTACCAAGTTTAGATTTACTTTCTGATTGATTTCTCTTTTCTTTGCCTATTTCTCTGCCAAAAAGCAATTGGTCAGCTGTTACATAAGTTTCTTCCTTTTTTTGTTCAGTTGATTTAGCTAAAACTTCAGAATTAGATGGAGTATTTTCTAAATTTTTAATTCTTAAGCTATCTTTATGTGTAAAGCTATTTTTAGCAATGATTTGATGGTTGGTTTTTTGAGGTTTAATTTCTATTTCATTCTTTTTTTCTATTAGTAAATTTTCTTGTGGAGTGGTATTTTCGGTAGTGCTTTCCACTGGTGTTTTTGTAGTGGTAGTTGGATTAGAAACAATAGCATTGCTATGTTGTTCGGGAATGCTAGGTGTATTTAATTTCCATAATAAACTTCCAAGGCTGACTAAAACTAAAAACACAGCAGCATATCTCATCATTTTTTTGATACTGAAAATAGGAGTCGCTTTTTCATTTGCTTCTAATTTTTCCTCTAGCTTTTCCCATAGCATAGGAGAGGGCTTTTCGGAAAGATTTTCGTAGCTATGCTTTAAATTTTTATTTTCCATAAGATTGTTTTTGGGTAATGAATTCTTTGAGCCACTTTTTAGCTTTATTAAATTGACTTTTGCTAGTTCCTTCTTTTATATTGAGGATTTCTGCAATTTCGGAGTGTTTTTTCTCTTCAAATACATACAGGTTAAATACAAGTTTATAGCCCAATGGCATTTCTGATAACAACTCTTCTATCGGAATATCCAATAAATGATTTTGTGTTTCTGTATCTTCTGGTTCGTCTTGTAGGTCATCATTTATGTCTTTTTCTATGTATAAAATGTGCTTCTGTTTTCGTACGATGCTAATGGCTTCATTTATAACAATTCTTCTTAACCAAAAGGTGAAAAACTCTGCCCCTTTACAAGTGTCTATTTTAGTGAAAACAGTATAAAAAGCCTTTAATAAAGCATCTTCTGCATCGGATAAATTGTTAGTGTAAGATTTTGCTATAGCTAACATTTTACCCGAAAAAGCATCATAAACTTGCTTTTGTGCCAGTCGGTTATTTTGTTTTAATAAGTCAAAAATCTCTTTTGAAATCACGGTTATTAGTTTCTTCTATTCATAAGACGGCAAAATAATAAAAAGGTTGCCTCATCTGAAAATTAAAAAATAAAAAAAGTCATCAAAAATTTTCGATGACTTCTATTGATTAAAATAAAACTAAGAAAATATTATTTTCTCACTCTCTTTTTTGTAGTTGTTTTAGTTGCTTTTGGCGTTTCTGACTTCTGAGTAGTTTTGTAGAAATTATTGTAAGCATATTCTGCAGCTTTGTAAGTATCTATAACGCCACCTGCTCTAGAAATTAAATCAAAGCGATTGTTAGTATTTGAGTTAATCATAGCATTTACGGTAGATTTATTAGCCGTTTTTACTAATGATTCTATAATCTGCTCTGGAGTAAGGTTAGGCATATAAGCCAAAAGTACCGCTGCTGCACCTGCTACTACTGGCGAAGCCATAGAAGTACCTTGTAGGTATTCGTATTTACCATCTGGAACGGTAGAGTAGATTTTATCTCCAGGAGCAAATACATCTACCATTTTACCATTGTAGTTAGAGAAACCAGCTCTTAGAAACTCATTATCATTTGTACTAGCTCCAACTACTATCATATTGTTTATGAAAGGTTTTTCATCAGTTGGTTTGTAGAAGTTAGTAGGGTAGTACACATTTTCTTCTATGTTTTCGTTTTCGTTACCTGCAGCTTTTACAAGGAGTACTCCTTTTTCTTGAGCGTATTTAAAGGCGTCCCAAACATATTTTTTACCTGGAGATACAGGTTTCCCAAAGCTCATGTTTAAGATTTTAGCTCCATTATCTACAGCGTATCTAATAGCATTAGCCACATCTTTATCTCTTTCATCTCCGTCTGGTACAGCTCGAACGGTCATTATCTTAGCTACCTTAGATGCTACACCATACTGCACTTCTTTACCATGAGGATATCCAGCAATAATACCAGCCACGTGAGTTCCGTGCTGGGCATCTGGACCTTCGTAATGGTTGTTACCATAGTATTTTTCAGAATAATCCTCGTAATTATCTCCTACGATTTCTTGTCTTGTATCAAAATCTAGATTATATTGCTTGGTGGCCTGCGTTTCAAAATGCTTTAAAGCATCGTTAATCTCTTTGCTTAAAGTTTCTTCTACTTCTTTAGAAGTTTTGCCTTGCATTTCTTTAGATGCTGCCATTTGGTTGAGTATCTGTAAATACATTGCTTCCTCTTGAGAAGTAGGTTTTATAGTAGCTAAATTTTCTGCAGTTAGAGTTTTATCTCCTAGAACTTTAACAATGGCAGAAATTCTGGATTTAAACTGAGAGTAGTATTGGAAACTTTGCTGAGCTTCAATTCCTTTTTTATTGAAAATCTCTTTAGATTTCATATACATTTCAAACTCTTCAGGCATTTGAGCTTGATTAGCTTTGTTTTTAGAAGAGTCGTCACCTTCAAAGATAGGCTTGTATTTCTTAACCACTCTAGTTACTTCTAGGTTATCTACATCTACATCGGCTGTCTTTCCTCCCATAAAGTTCCAACCGTGGATATCGTCTATGTAGCCATTACCATCATCATCTATTCCGTTATTAGGAACTTCGTTAGGGTTTTTCCACATATTTTTTGCCAATCCTGGGTGGTCTACTTCTACGCCACTATCTAATACACCTACGACTACAGTTTTAGGCTTTAAACCTTTAGATTCTAAAAATTTATAGGCATTGTTAGTATTTACTCCATAAACATTAGTTGTGGAGAAATCTTTGTGATACCAAGTTTCTGCGTCTTTATCTCTTTTTTCTTGTGCTAAAGTTAAATTCAGTCCTGCTAGAAATAAAGCAGCAATCATTATTTTCTTCATTATTTTTTATTTTTTTAGACTTTAATATAATACCGACTTTCAAGTATTATACCATTTTATTTTTTTAGTTTAATATTTCTGATATAAGTTGTGGCTTCTGGACCAATGTTACAGATTAAATCTAAAATAGATAAATCTTCTAAAAACCCTAACTTATCAGAAAAGGTTTGATAATATTCGTTTACTTCATAAGAAGTAGGCTGCTTGGCAGAAAAACAGTCTCTATAATCTTCTCCTTCAATTTCTTTCTTGTAGCTTTCGGAAAACTGAAAGGTTTTATCTGTCTTTAAAATATCTTGAATTATATCTAAAGCCTTTAAATTAAAATCTTTTAAATAGGTTTCTTTAGATTGAAATATTTTTTCCAACTTAGACTCATAAAACTCAAAATAAGGCGAAGTTTGGTAAGCTATTTTTATAGATTTCCAATGTAGACTCTGCCAATTTTCGTCATAGGAAATTTCTAAATCTTTTAACGCTCTTTTCCCATTATGCTTTATCGGAATACTAAGGGATAGTTTACCATTAGCACCGTAAATGTTAGCTCTATTTCTATAAGTTTGTTTCGGAAAGTTTTCGTGTTGTTCTAAAATTATAGGTTCTTCCGACAAAAACTCTGACCACCAAGAAATAGGAGGGAGGTAAAACAAAGGTAATAGTTTCATCTAGTCGTCTTTTTTCTTTTTGAATAATTTAGAAATATACTCCCAACCAAAAAATAATCCAAGAATGATAGCGGCTATCCACCAATAAGAAGTTTTGTTAGCTTCTCCTGTATTAGTAGCTTTAAACATTCTGTCCCATCTTATTTTTTTAGGTCCTTCATCAAAGACACCTTGCAGACTCATCCAAGTAAACATTGGTTTTCCTACGATGTATTCTTCTGGCACAAATCCGAAAAATCTTGCGTCTAACGAAGCATCACGGTTATCACCCATCATAAAGTAATAATCTTGTTTGATGGTGTACTCATTAGCCTCTTTACCATTGATGTAGATTTTTCCGTTTTTATTTTCTAATTTATTATGTTCATATTTAGAAATAATCCATTGGTATTCAGGAAGTGTTTCTTGATTGATTTTTACCACATCTCCTTTTTTAGGAATTCTGATAGGTCCATACCAATCCTGATTCCAATCTTTATTGATTGGGAAAATAGTATTAGTCGTATCAATTTTAGTCTGTTGAGGATTAAGGTAAGAAATTGTTTTTTCACCTTTTTCAGAAAGTATTTCTTCCGCTTTTACAAATTCAGGGAGTTGCTTAATATCTGCTAACAACTTATCTGTAAGCCCTTGGAAATGGTAAACATAACCATCTGCAGTAGCTCCTTCTTGTAAAGGTAAATATCCTAAACGATTCCAAAGTTGATTAACATCTATCTGCTGAGAAGTATATACAAGATAAGAAACTTGGTTCTCTTGGTCACCTAGAATAACTTCTGGCTTACCATTGATGAAAAGTTTCCCTTTTTTAACCTCTAAAACATCTCCGCCTACAGCCACACATCTTTTCACATAAGCATCTTTTCTATCTATGGCTGTATGTACAGAATCTTGCGGATAGTTAAATACTACAATATCTCTACGCTCCACTTTCTCCCAACCAGGTAGTCTAAAATAAGGTAGCTTAACGGCTTCTACATAAGACTTAGGATCGTCTTTTGGATTTTTAGGCTCTCCTGTATCCATTATTGTTCCTTGCAAAAAAGGGATAGCTAAAGGTCTCATTGGCATTCTATAGCCGTAGTTGAGTTTATTAACAAACAAGAAATCTCCCACCAACAGAGTACGCTCCATAGACCCTGTAGGAATACCAAACGGCTGAGTAATAAAAGTATGTATTACCGTAGCAAACACCGCAGCGAAAGTAATAGACCCTAAGAAAGATTCTTTCTTTACCTCTTTTTCTTCTCCACTTAGATAGAAGGTGTCTTTTTCTTCAATTTCAGTTTTAGGGTTGTAATTAACCGTTGCCATATAGATAAATGGCAATACTACCGTAAGAATTTGACTTACAATATCTGTTTTCCCGAACTTCTTCATAAGATGTAAGTGAAAAACAGACATCATAATAGGACCTACAATAGGGAAGTAGGATAATACTACCCACCATTTCGGCTGTTTGGTTTCTTTTAAAACTATAAAATAGTTATAAAATGGTATAAAAGCAAAAATAGGATTGTATCCCATTTTCTTAAATAGTTTCCATGTGGAAACACCCATTAGTACAGAAAGAATGAGTACAAAAACGGTATATTTTAATATATAATCCATTGGTTTATTTTTTATTGAATTTAATCATTACTTATTGAAACAAGACATCTTTCATATTGAAGTTTCCTTGTTTGCCTATAATCCACTCGGAAGCAATTACGGCTCCTAGTGCAAATCCATTTCGGTTAAAAGCAGTATGTTTTATTTCAATTTCATCAACTTCGGAACGATAGAACACACTGTGAGTACCAGGTACTTCGTCTTCTCTTATGGCTGTAATGCCTAAGGCTTTATCTTTAGTTTCTTCTAGTTTCCAGCTGTCAAAATCAGTATGTTTTATAATACCTTCTGCTAAGGTAATTGCCGTGCCACTAGGAGCATCTTTTTTGTGGGTGTGATGAATTTCCTCTAACTGACAATCATATTCTCCAAAGTTATTCATTAGCTGAGCAAGTCTTTCATTCAGTTCAAAAAATAAATTAACTCCAAGACTAAAGTTAGACCCATATAAAAAAGCGGTTTTGTTAGCTTCTGCTATTTTTTCTATTTCAGGCTTTCTTTCTAACCACCCTGTTGTACCACAAACCACAGGAATATTAAGTTCAAGACAAGTTTTGATATTTTCAAAAGCGACTTCTGGATTAGAAAATTCTATCACCACATCGGGCTGATTAAGATTTTCTGGGGTAGGAGATTCATTAAGCCTAGCGACCACTTGATGTCCTCTTTGAGTAGCTATTTGGTCTATAATTTTCCCCATTTTACCATATCCTACTAGTGCAATTTTCATAAGTTTGTTTTTTTAAAATCTATAATTGAGTGAAAACCCTAATTTTCCGTTTTGTAAGCCCCATTGGTCACTGAGTAGAGTAGGAGCAATGGCTAAATCTGGGTCGTTTCTTTGTTCGTGTAGATGAGCGTCCACAACGGCATCAATAATATTAAGTATGTAAATTCCTGCCGAAATGGCGATGGCATAATCTCTTTGGCGTTTCATACGGTCTTGTGTATTCCCAAGAACGGTAGCATCTACACCACTAATACCAGAAAATTCGTGCGGCTGATTGTTAAGCTCTGCTACAAAGGCTTTTCGGTAGCGTTCGTAATTGTTTTGATTCCAAATGGCAATGCCCACGCTAGTACCTACCGCACCCCATACAATAGGGATTTTCCAATATTTTTTGTTGTAATACTGCCCTAAACCTGGTAACACCGCAGAATAAAGCCCTGCAAGTGTGGGATTGTAAGTTTTGAGAATAGGTTTATTAGCATTAGCTTTTTCTATTTCTTGTACTATCTCAGTCTCTGTTTTGGAAATACCAAGAGTATCTACATTAGTGTTCTGAGCTAACCCTAGTGAAACGAACAATAAAGCTAAAAAACTAAAAACCTTAGACATTAATTTATTTTTCAAAAGCATTTAAAATTCGTTCTAGCTCTTCTTCATTATTGAAATCAAAAACTATTTTTCCTTTCTTCCCGTTGGCAGAGGCTTTAATATCTACCTTTATGTCTAGCAAATCAGAAAGGGATTTTTGAGTTCTTTTTAAATGGTTAGGAAGCTCTCTTTCTACTTTATTTTTTCTCTCTTTAGGATTTTTTAGTCCAGATGCTACGGCTTCAGCTTGGCGGACATTAAGTTGTTCTTTGATGATTTTATCAAATAACTCTTGTTGTAGCTTTTCGTCTTGAAGGCTTATAATGGCTCTTCCGTGTCCTGCTGAAATGGCTCCAGTTCTAATAGCTCCTTGTACTTCTGGGCTTAATCTTAGAAGGCGGATATAATTAGTAATCGTACTTCTTTCTTTACCAATACGCTGACTTAGGTTTTCCTGTGTCATACCTATTTCTTCAAGCAACCTTTGGTAAGTTAAAGCAATTTCAATAGCATCTAAATCTTCTCGTTGGATATTTTCCACAAGAGCCATTTCTAGAAGCTCTTGGTCGTTTACCAAACGAATGTAGGCAGGGATAGTTTTTAATCCTGCTATTTGGGACGCACGATATCTTCGTTCCCCTGAAATAATTTCAAATCTAGCACCGTCTTTTCTAAGCGTGATAGGTTGTATCACCCCTAGGTTTTTGATAGATTGTGCTAATTGATTAAGAGCATCTTCGTCAAAGTAAGTTCTAGGCTGGTTAGGGTTGGGGTAAATATCCTCAATGTTAATCTCTACGATACTCCCCATAATCTGCTTAGCACCTTCGTCTGTAGCAGTGTTTATGGTTGCCTTTTTCTCAGCATTCAATATCGCTCCTAAACCTCGCCCCATGGCTCTTTTTTTATCTTTCATTTAATAATGATTTAGATTTAATGTTTTTAGTTTGATACTTTTTCTTCGTTTTTAAGTAAAACTTCCTCGGCAAGCTGTATGTATTGGATAGCACCTTTACTCTCGGCATCGTACATTAGGATACTTTCTCCAAAACTAGGAGCTTCACTAAGTCTTACATTACGATTGATAACGGTTTCAAAAACCATATCAGGGAAATGGGTGTTTACCTCTTCTACGACTTGGTTGGATAGTCTAAGCCTACCATCATACATCGTTAGAAGAAGCCCTTCTATATCCAAATTAGGGTTGTGTATATTTTGGACGTTTTTGATGGTATTAAGTAGTTTACCTAAACCTTCTAATGCATAATATTCACACTGAATAGGAATAATAACAGAGTCTGCGGAAGTAAGTGCATTGACTGTGATAAGCCCTAAGCTAGGAGCACAATCTATAATGATGTAGTCATAATCGTCCTTAACTTCTTCTAGGGCTTGTTTTAGCATATATTCCCTGTTATCTCTATCTACAAGTTCTATCTCTGCAGCAACTAAATCTATGTGAGACGGAATAATGTCTAAATTAGGAGAACTCGTGGGTACGATACATTCTCTAGCTGTAACGCTATGCTCCAAAAGATTGTAAGTAGAATATTGCACTTCCTCTATCCCTAGCCCAGAAGTGGCATTAGCCTGAGGGTCTGCATCTATAATCAAAACTTTTTTCTCCAAAACGCCTAATGCCGCAGCCAAATTCACGGAAGTTGTAGTTTTCCCTACACCACCTTTCTGATTAGCAACACCTATTATTTTACCCATATTTTTGATTTAAGTCCCAAAAATACAATTTTTTTAATGCAGTCTCAATTTTCAAAATATAAAAATATGTTAATTTGTTTGTAATGAATGCTTTAAACTTATAAAAAATTATCCACAATTTTAAGGTAATTGTGGATAATTAATTGGTCAAAAATTGTAATTATTTATCATTCAAACTTTATAGATACAGGAATTTTGAAGTAAGAACGCACTGCCTCTCCTTTAATTTTAGCTGGAGTCCATTTACCTCTGACAGATTTTATGGCTTTTTCTGCTTCCTTATTAAACATATTGTTTTGCCCCTCCGCTTTTACATTGGTAATAGTACCATCTTTTTCTACCACAAATGTTACCATTGCCTTTACAAGACCTTCCTCTCCAACCATTGCTTCATAATCAAAATTCTCACCTACTTTAGCTCTAAAAGAATCTATACCTCCCATAAATACAGCATCTTCGTCCACTACGGTTTCTATAACATTATTGGGTTTAATTATTTCTGGCGTTGTATTATTAGTAACTGTTCCATTTCCAATGTTAGGTTTAGTAGGTACAATACTAGTGGTAGATATAGTTCCTTCTTTGTTCTCTAAACCAGATGCCGCTGTTTGTAGAGTTTTAACACTTGGCAGAGGTGTTTCTATAGGAGGATTAGCCATAGGTGTAGGGACACGAGTATCCACTGTTTTAACTTCTACCGTTTTTTCAACTTTCTTAACCGATTGTACTTTTGGTACGATGGGTTTTACTATTTTTTTATCTTCTTTTTTTATAGGCTCAACAGGTTTTATCTCTATTTCTACGCCTTTATTGGTAGTAATATGCACTTTTTTTGTTTGCAAATAAGCATAGGTAACCCCAATAAAAACTCCAAATACAGCTACTCCTGAAAATAAAGCTTTTTTGAGATAATAATCAGCTTCTGCTCTAAGAGAATAGGCTCCATAGGCTTTATTTCTACTTGCAAATAAGAGCTCATCTAGAGCTTTTTGTTCGTTTTGATTTTGTGAAAAAGTTATCATTTGTCATAAAATTTAAAATTAATACTAAATAAATCTACAAATGATTATTAGTTTTGAATCTTTTTGCAAAAAGTAATTTACCGCAATCAATTTTCTTGCCAAAATATTTTCTTAAAAAAATAATATAGTAAATTTGGAAAAGATTAAAAAGATTTAGATGAATAGAGAACTTTTCCAAATAACAATATCTATACTGGCTGCAATTGTATTATTCTTATTTAGCCTAAAAGGTTTTTCTAAAGAACTCCAAGAAGTAGGTGCAGAACGATTAAAGATATGGCTGTCAAAAGTAACAGGGAATAAATTTTATGGTTTTCTAGTAGGAGTTTTAGCTACAGCTCTCATACAGTCTAGTAGTGCAGTCAGCTCCATCATTGTAGCTTTAGTAGATGCAGGTGTTATTTCTTTTTATAACAGTTTTGGTGTTCTTATAGGAACCAATGTGGGAACTACTTTTACAGCATGGCTCGTAGCCTTAAAACTAGATGATTTAGGAAGTATTCTTATTGTTTTAGGAACTTTAATTAGTGTTGTACCAAATAAGATTAATCTTATAGGTAAATCTATATTTTATTTAGGATTTATTTTATTTGCTTTACAGCTAATAAGTTTTAGCATAGCCCCATTAAAAGAAGCTCCTATTTTTGTGGAGATGCTACAATATTCTGATAGCATAGCCATAGGTATTCTTTTAGGTGCTATTCTTACCACAATACTACAATCTAGTTCTGTGGTTACAGGATTAGTTATTATACTAGCATCACAAAGTTTAGTAACTTTAGATGGGGCTATAGCAGTATTATTAGGGGCTAATTTAGGAACTTCTAGTACGGCTATATTAGCATCAATAAATATGAGTGAAGCAGCTAAAAAGTCAGCAAAAGCAACTCTTTATTTTAATTTTATAGGCGTGCTTTTATTCTTACCTTTTTTCGGTATGTTTGCTAATTTTATAGGAAGTTTTGATGTTGATTTAACCTATAAAATTGCCATAGCTCATTTAATTTTTAATCTTATTATCGCGATGATTTTTCTTACCTTTTCAAAAGCAATATACATGTGGTTGTTTAAAGGTAAAGATTAATAAATTATTTTTTTATTGATACCTCTGATGTTCTTTATTCTTTGAGAATTTCTGTATTATAGGTTTAAAGAAAGCTTTATATTTTTCAGCATCTAAAATCTGCGAATCTGTAAGTGCTTTTATGGTAAACCATATACCTAGAGGAGCTAGTATTAAGTTGGGTAGCCATGCTGCTAGATAAGGATTGAGTTTGCCTTTCCAAGATAGATTTTCAACGGTTAAGTTAAGAACATAAAAAATAATGAATATGACAATCGCAATAACCACAGGAAAGCCAATACCTCCTTTTCTAATGATAGAACCCAAGCTAGAGCCTATTAAAAAGAAAATAATACAAGTTATGGAGAATGAAAGTATCCTTTGCTGATACATAATCATCTTGCTACGTTGTTTAAGCATTTCATATAACTCAGGGTCTTTATTGCTTTTTTTATCTTCTTTAAGCGTATTTATTTTTTGATATGCATTATAAAGAATTTCAGCTTTTTTGTCTTTCTTTAATGTATCAATCTTAAAAGGTTGTGTTGCTTTTTTATTCTTTGATTTATCTAAGTAATTAACATAGAAATTGTTTTGAGAAATCATTTCATTGCTAATATTATCCCATCTTGTTTTTTGCTCTTTATCTAGCTGAACAATGGTATTATTGATTTCTACATAGGTCTGAAACTGATAACTATCAGTTATTTTTTCGTCTTCTATGGCTTTGTTTACAAGTTCACTTACATCAAAATGGGCTACTAAACTATCGAATTTTATACTTTTGTTAGGTTGTTTAGCCCTTTCATTATAATTGTAGCTAGTATTTTCATCTTCATAAACATAGCCTTTATATAAGATGAGTTTTAGATAATTTCTGTTTTGTGCAGGTACAAATTTCCCTTTAGGGGCAATAATAGTTTGTTGTGGATTGTTTCCATTTACTTCTTTGTGGATGATAATACCTTCTAAATTCTCACCATTTTCTCCAGAAATTTTATCAAATTTTACAGATGCTCCAGGTATTGCTCCGATAAACTGACCTGCAGTAAAGTTGAGTGCAGGTTTAGTAACCGCAATATTGTAAAGCATATTTTTGGCTTTTCTATTAAAGTCTGGAATGACATTGTTAGAAAAGATAAATAAAATGATGGATAGTAGCGTTACAACGAATATGAGCGGACGCATAATTCTAAATAACGAGATACCTGCCGCTTTCATTGCAGCGAGTTCGTAGCGTTCGCCAAATGCACCAAAGGTCATTATGGAAGAAAGTAGCACGGTAAGAGGCAATACCATATTAACCACACTCACTCCCATATAGAATAGAAGTTTAGCTATCTCAAAGGGAGAAAGCCCTTTGCCTGTAAATTGTGAAAGTTTAATCCAAACAATATTAACTAAGAAGATAAAAAACAATACGCTGAAAATGAACAAAAAAGGTCCAAAGAAAGTTTTAATGATATAGCGGTCTAATGTTTTCAGCATATATTTTTATGATTACAAAATCAATTTAAAAGCCACAAAGATAAAACCTCTGTGGCAATTTTTATAGTTTTTAATAATAATTTTTTAGCGTCTATTCTTTAGTATAAAATCAGAAAGTTCCGTTTTAGAGCTTCTGAAAGAAAATCCTTCTGAAACTATATAATAGTTTTGTGGGTCAGGGCAATAGGCATAAGCCGCTTTGGCAACCTCCAATCTTCCCTTATCAAAACTCATGGTCTTTATGAGTTCTAATACTTGCTGAGAAGTGAAGCTGCTAGTTTGGCTTTGAACTAAGAATACCTCCTTTTTATTATCATCAAAACTTTGTTTTTTGAAATGTTCCAAAAATTGTTGAAACTCGGCAGAGTTCATTATATTTCCGTTTGGTCTCCAGTCGGGATATTCAGGGTATTCCTGTTGTATAGGGATTTCATCCACTAGAAATAGACCTTCAAAAGGATAAAAATCTAGTAAAGAACGCTGATTGTTTCTCAAAAATATTACAGTTTTGTAAATAGGAATACCGTTTCTAAGTACCGTAAGTTGATGTCTGCCTGCCTCCAAATCAAAGAATCTAAAGTATCCTGTCCTATTTTCGATAGTTTGGTCAGAGATGTTAATTGTGTATCTCCTATAATTAGGGTTAGGAACTCTTATAAACAACTCGGCATAGGTATTAGCTCTGCTGTAATAACTATCTTTGTTTCTATAAAAATCATTTTTAATACGGTTGAGCTTTTGAGCCTCTATTTCATTTGGCAACATTTCTCTTTTAAAATTATGATTTTGCCCTAAAGCAAAAGAGGAGAGAAGTCCTAATGTTAGTATTAAAGATTTCATTTGATAAACATTTATAGTTCAGTAATGATGTAGTTTTGATATTTTGATTTATTAAAACTAAAAGTATCAGCACTTAAGTTTTGGTTACTTTTAAAATCTTTAATATCAATCACAGCAATATCATTATCCTTGGATTGTTGTTCTAGTTTTAAAAGTTCTTTTTTACCAGCATCTACAAAAAGATAAACATATTTTATTTCACTTTGTTTAGTAGGTTTCATTCTTACCAAATCGGCTGCCTTACCTGTACTGATTTTCTTTTTGCCTAGATACTCAATATCGTAGCCTTTTTTGTAATCGTCTAGATAGTTCATAGGGGAAAACATCGTTGTATCGTTGTTAGGCATCGCTATGGTAACTTCTTGGCCTTCATCATTGATATTATAGACTTTCTTTCCGTCAAATATCTGCTCAGTTCCCATTATTTTTAGTTTGTATTGAGAACCATTAGAATAGAAAATCCCTGTTTCGGCTTTCTGAACTTTATTCTTGCCAGAGCCGTACAAAAATTTGAAGTAGGTATTCTTTTTAGATTTATAATTAGCCGATACACCATCTAGAAGAGCCTTTGCCTTTGCATCAATTTTTTGAGCTGATAGGTAAGAAATAGCTCCTAGAGATAAAACGACTAATCCTGTTTTTTTTAGTATAGATTTCATAGATTGTTTTTTAATTTCGTCTCATTGATTCCAAAAACTGTTCCAATGATGTTAAATCTTGGATAAGAACTTCCCTCGCTTTAGAACCATTAAAGCTACCTAAAATACCTGCAGCTTCTAACTGATCTACTATTCTCCCTGCTCTGTTGTATCCTAATTTAAGCTGTCTCTGTAACATAGAAGTAGAGCCTTGTTGTGTAGAAACCACAATTCTCGCAGCTTCTTCAAAGAGGGCATCTTTTTCGTTAGGGTCAAAATCGCTGCTAGAACCGCCATTGTCTTCGCCACTATATTCAGGTAGTTCGTAAGCTCCAGGGTAGCCTTTTTGTTCACCTATGAAATCTGCTATTTTTTCAACTTCAGGCGTGTCTATAAAAGCACATTGTACACGCGTAATATCGTTGCCATTGGTATAGAGCATATCTCCTTTACCTACGAGTTGGTCGGCACCAGTAGCGTCTAATATCGTTCTAGAATCCACACTTGCATTCACTCGGAAAGATACTCTAGCAGGGAAATTTGCCTTTATCATACCAGTGATAACATTTACCGATGGTCTTTGGGTTGCAATAATCAAATGAATCCCAACCGCACGAGCCAGCTGTGCCAAACGGGCAATAGGATGCTCTACTTCTTTACCTGCCGTCATAATAAGGTCTGCAAACTCATCTACTACCAAAACAATGTAAGGTAAATAGCGGTGTCCGTTTTCTGGATTTAGTTTTCTTTCAGTGAATTTTTTATTGTACTCTTTCAGGTTTCTACAGAAAGCATTTTTAAGTAAATCGTATCTGTTGTCCATCTCAATACACAGAGAATTTAGTGTATTGATAACCTTAGAATTATCTGTAAGAATGGCTTCCTCTGTATCAGGTAGTTTGGCTAAATAGTGTCTTTCTATTTTAGAATAAAGCGAAAGCTCCACTTTTTTAGGGTCAACTAACACTAGTTTAAGTTCGCTAGGGTGTTTTTTATAAAGTAAAGACGCTAATATCGCATTGATTCCTACGGATTTACCTTGTCCTGTAGCTCCTGCCATTAGGAGGTGAGGCATTTTGGCTAAATCTGCCATAAAGACTTCGTTGGAGATGGTTTTACCAAACACAATAGGTAAATCCATATCTGTGGTTTGGAACTTTTGAGAAGCAATTACTGAACGCATAGATACCATAGACGCATTTTTTCTAGGTACTTCTATACCTATTGTCCCTTTACCAGGCATAGGTGCAATAATACGAATCCCCAAAGCCGAAAGGTTAAGGGCTATGTCGTCTTGTAGTTTTTTGATAGATGCTACTCTTGTGCCTACTTCTGGTACTATTTCGTAGAGAGTAACGGTAGGACCGATGGTTGCTTTTATCTGTGCGATACCTACATTAAAGTTTTTTAGAAGTCCTACAATTTTATTTTTGTTTTCCTCTAGCTCTTCTTTATTGATGGTAATTTCTTCGTTGCCATAGTCGGCTAGTAGCTCAATACTAGGCATTTGGAATTTGGCTAATTCTAACCTATGGTCATACAGTCCGTGTTTTTTTACTAATTCGCTAGCGATATCTTCACTTTCTACAACTTCTACAGGAGCAGTTTTTTCTATACTGAAATCAATATCATCATTATTTGAAATCTCCTCCTTTGGAATTGATTCTAAAGAAACTTCTACAATATTTTCCTTTTTAGTTTCAGAAGTTTTGTTAGGTGTCGCAATGATTTCGGCTGTAGATTGAGGCTCTAAATCAAAATTGATATTATCAAAGGAGATATTTTCCTTTTTAGTAGGAATTTCTATTTTGGGAGTAGAGATAATATTATTAGTGGATTCTTCTTTAACTAGGTTATTTGCATCAGAGTCTAAATCTGTAATATCCTCGGTAGAAGTATCTTCATTGTCTTCGTCATCTTGGAAACCTGTTTTAGCTTTAATATTTTCCAAAGTAGAAGTCGCTTTATCGTTAAGATGGTCAAACTTAGCCTTAATAACGCTTGGACGAAGATTAAACTCCAAAACAAAGTACAAAGCAATACTAGTAATAAGGATAAGCCAAAGCCCAAAATCTCCGATGAATACGCTTAGATAATCATATATTTGAAATCCATATACACCACTTAAAACACCTTCGCCTTTGGTAATAGCTCCAATAAAAATAGGAAACCAACAAATAAAAAATAACGAATGAGAAAACGCTTTTAAAGGTTTAAAGTATTTCTTTTTAAGAACTAAAGTTCCTAGCATAAAGATTAAGAAAGCAATAATAAAGGCACTTATTCCAAAACTTTCAAAGATGAACAGATTCCCTAGCCAATCTCCAAATTTCCCTATAAAATTAGAAGACTTTACAGATTTGTCCGTAAGCATTCCTGCTTGGCTTTGGTCAGATTTCCAACTTCCTAGATAAGAAATGAAAGAAAGAACTAAGATGGCAGAAATTAAAATTAAACTTACGCCTATGACAATACGCCCTTTGGATAAGGTTTTGCTAGGAGTTTTTATATCTTGTTTTGGATTCATACTCTAAAAATTATAAGAATTGCAAATTTAACAATTAACAATGATAAAATAGGCTAGACCACTTAGAAATTAGTATAACTCTCTCTTGTAGAATGTGTAATTTTCATTCTCGTATTTGGCGTAGATGTGTTTTATCCCATTACTTAAAATAATTTCGGGGGATTTTATAATACTATTATATCTCGCAATTTGTTCAAAAGTGGTTTCTGTAAGAGGAACGGAAGGAGCTTTACACTCTATTAAAATCTTAGGTTTTGCCTTTTCTGTAACTAGTAAATCTAGGCGTTTTGTTGTTCCGTTAAGCTCTAGTTTTTGTTCTGTGATAAGGGCGGAAAGATGATAACCTTTAGTCTTGTGGAAATAATGTATCCAGTGTTGTCGCACCCATTCTTCGGGTGTAAGCACTAACCATGATTTTCTTGGTAAATCGTAAATAAAAAATGTATCTTTGTCTTTCCTAAACTGGAAATCAAAAGTTTCCGAAAAATTAAGTTTTGGAAGTTGCATTTTTATGAAAGAGTTAGAAATAATCCTCAAAAATATTAAAAATAAAGAACTTCTCCCTATTTATTTTTTTCATGGGGAAGAGCCTTATTATATAGATGTAGCGGTAAAACATTTCGAAAATGAAGTCCTTACGGAAGACGAAAAAGCGTTTAACCAAACCGTGGTTTATGGTAAGGATACTACCTATTCGGAAGTGTTGGCGTTAGCAAGGCAGTTCCCAATGATGGGCGACAGACAGCTTATTGTACTCAAAGAGGCTCAAGATATTAGACTTACAGAAAAAGAGATAGAAGCTCTAGAAGCCTATGTTAATCATCCTGTGCCGTCTACCATTTTGGTAATTGCTCACAAGCACAAAAAGGTAGATTCTAGGAAAAAGTTTGCTAAAACTTTGGCTAAGAATAAAATGCTTTTCCCTAGCGAACCTGTCAAAGATTGGAATTTACCTCAATTTATACAAGATGAAATTTCTAGAGCAGGGCTGAAAGCAGAACCTAATATCCCTACAATTTTAGCCGAATATCTAGGAAACGACCTTTCTAGAATAGCTAATGAAATCAATAAACTTAAACTGATTTTAAAGGAAGGCGAGGTACTTAATAGCCTTCTAGTGGAGAAACATATTGGGATTAGTAAAGATTATAATGTATTTGAACTACAAAAGGCATTAGGAACAAAGAATGAAGAACAAGCGATGAAAATAGCTTACTACATTGGTAAAAATCCAAAATCTAATCCGTTTGTGATGATGTTGGGTAGTTTGTATAATTATTTTTCTAACCTCATTGTTTTTCATAGCCTTAAAGGTATGTCGCCACAGAGCATTGCGGCAGAGATGGGTGTTAATCCTTATTTTATTAAAGATTATGAAACATCGGCGAGGCTTTATCCACTAAAACACGCTACTAGAATTATATCTATTCTTAGAGAATTTGATATGAAAAGTAAAGGTCTAGGGGCAGTAAATATGACAGATGCTGAGCTTCTGAAAGAAATGGTTTATAAAATTTTGAATGTAGATAAAACAAAAGTTAAAGTATAATTAAAAACTGAAAAAATAAAGATTCTAATTATGAAAAAAAATATCATTGTGGCTTGTTTGAGCTTAATGCTTTTAGCCTCTTGTAATAAAGATAAAGAGATACTAAATACACTTAATGAGTATAATCTTTCTATGGAAGAAAAAGGTTATCATTTCGGTGATGTTATCAAACTTCCAGAAGAGGTTACCAAAAATGCTGAGACGATAAGTATTAGTTTTGGAGATAAGGAAATATCAGACCTTAAGGTTACGCCTGAAGTTTTTAGTCTAGGTGATAACGAGGTATCTTTTGTTATTAAAACTAAAAGTGGAGAAACATTAACTCAAGACGCCACTATCTATGTTTTTGCTAAAAATCCAGAACAAAATTTAAGCTATACTATCGTGAACGAATACCCGCATAGTACCGAAAACTTCGTTCAAGGATTTCAGTTAGAGGGAAATACTATTTACGAAAGTGATGGGCAAAATGGCAGTTCTAGAATCTTAAAATATAATTTAGGAAGTGTAACACCTTTGGCGGTAACACCACAGTCTAATGAAATTTTCTCGGAAGGTTCTACGATTGTGGGCGATAAAGTTTATCAACTTACTTGGCAAAACAAGAAAGGGTTTATTTATGATAAGGCTAGTCTAAAACTTTTATCAGAATTCCCTTATCCTGGTGCAATAGGCGAGGGGTGGGGACTTACCTATGATGGTAAAAATCTTATTTTATCAGATGGAACAAAAAATCTCTATTTCTTAAACCCTAATAACCCGTCTGAAATTACTAAACAGATTGCCGTAGCAGGAAACACCCAAGCTTATGACCGACTTAATGAACTAGAGTATCATCAAGGATTTATTTACGCTAATGTATGGCAACAACCGTATATACTGAAAATCAATCCAAACACAGGGGAAGTGGTAGGGAAATTTGATTTTTCGGAGATAGCTAAAAAACATACTGCAGGGGAAGATGATGTCTTAAATGGTATTGCCTTCAAAGGTGAAAATATGCTAGTTACAGGGAAAAATTGGGATAAAATCTACGAGGTTAAGATTAAATAATTTAGTGAAGTGCGAACCCTTGTCTTCGTTATAAGTTTTTGGGTTGCAAACCTTTCTGCACAGGTTCTTATACCTATAGATGAGGAGGTATTAAAATCTGTGCAAGATATTTTTATAGACGATTATGAAAATATCTACCTATATCAGAATAACGATTTTAGCTTTACCAAATATAACACACAAGGGCAAAAGCAAGGACGAATGATGATGGTGTTTCCGTTTAAGGTTCAATCGGTGCAAAATCCTCTTAATATCGTTTTGTTTTCCGAAAATCAGCAGGAAATAAAAATGCTAGACCAAAATCTTAACGAAATTCAAAGTCTTAAGCCTAGCCAGAGTGCTAGCTATATCAGCCATTTGTATATGGAAAATCTACAATTGATGTGGCTGCTTAATCCTATGTCTAAGACCTTGTTACAGTATCATTTCAGAGAAAATAGATTACTTAACTCTTTTGTTTTAGATATAGATTTTAACGATATTAAAGATTTCATCGTAGACAATGGCTTCTTATATTATTTGCAAAATGATTATTTAATAAAAATATCCTTAATCTCAAAAAAGGTTCAAAAAATGGAAGTGTCATTTGCTAGGAAGTTAAGACGAGAAGGAAATTCTATTTTTGTGATTACCAATACTTCTGTAATTGAGTTTCAGGAAGATAAATTAAAAACAGTTTTTTCTGAACCCAAAGCCCAAATTGTGGAAAAAAATAACAATGGATATTTGGCTTTGATAGGAGACAAACTTTATCTTTACGAACTTTTTTAAATCAATAATTTTTTTCAAAAAACAAATCCATGCATATAGCAGTAACAGGAAATATAGGAGCAGGTAAAACCACACTTACCAAGATGTTAGCAAAACATTACGGCTGGGAGGCTCAGTTTGAAGATGTAGATGATAACCCTTATTTAGACGATTTTTATCACGATATGTCTAAGTGGTCTTTTGCCTTACAAATATATTTTCTAGGGAGTAGATTTCGTCAAGTTAAAGAGATTAGAGAGAGTGGCAAAAACATTATTCAAGATAGAACCATCTACGAAGACGCTCATATTTTTGCAGAAAACCTAAACGAAATGCAACTCTTAAGCGATAGAGATTATAAAAATTATACTTCGCTTTTTGAGTTGATGAAAACTTTTGTTTCCGCCCCAGATTTACTGATTTATCTAAGAGCCTCTGTACCCAAATTGGTGGGACAAATTGCCAAAAGAGGTAGGGATTACGAAGCAGAAATAAGTATAGACTACCTTTCCAAGCTTAATAATAAATATGAAAGTTGGATACAAAATTATAAAGAAGGTAAACTTTTAATCATAGAGGTTGATGATTTAGACTTCGTAGAAAGACCAGAAGATTTTGGTTCTATATTAGAAAGGATAGACAGTCAACTCAATGGTTTATTCTAATCACTGATAAATATCATTTTTTATTAGAGGTAAATATTCTATATTTGCCGAGCAGAAATTTAAAATTAAAACAATGAAAAAACTATTTTTAGTAGGTGCTTTAGCACTTTTCGGAGCAATGAATGCTCAAACTTCAGGATTCTCAGGAAGAACTTTTGTTACAGGATCTTTTGGTTATAGTTCTACTAAAGACAACCTAATAGGAAATACTGTAAATAGAGCATCTTTTGTTCCTACAGTTGGTTACTTTGTTTCCCCTACTGTGGCTGTTGGTGCAGGTATTGGCTACCAAGGAGTTACTGATAAAGTGGATGATCAAAACAAGGTTACTACATCTAGCTTTGTGTTCACTCCTATGGTTAGAAAATATTGGGGAATTAGTAATAACTTTTATCTTTTTGGACAATTTGATGTACCAATGGCTTGGGGAAGTAGAAAGGCTACTGTAGCTGGAGTAGAAGGAAAAGAAGCAAAAGAATCTTCTTTTGGTTTCTTCTTAAGACCGGGGGTAGATTACTTTATTACTAAAAACTGGTCTGTAGAAGCTACTGTGGGAGCTTTTGGTTATCAAACATCTAAGCCAGAAGGTGGAAAAAGTACAGATAATGCTTCTTTAGGTATTGATCTTGGTAACATTGGTCTTGGTATCAAATATGTATTTTAATAAATAGCTAGAAGCAAAAGATTATTTTTATACATAAAGTCAAATAATTATTTAGAGGTAGTGTAAACTTAAAGTTTACACTACCTTTTTTATAGTCTATTTTTTTGTATTTTTGGGGCAAATTGGAATAATGAGAAGATTTATTAGTTTTGTGCTATTTTCTGTGCTGTTAGTTAGCTGTGGAACTTCTAAGAGACCTGTGGCTAAAGTTAGTAAAGTTACATCTAAAACATTATCTTCAGAAAATTCAGGAGTAGTTACTAAAGAGGCTAGAAAAATAATTAAAACAGCCGAAAAATATTTAGGTGTTCCTTATAAGTATGCAGGAAATACTTCATCTGGTTTTGATTGCTCTGGTCTAGTTTCTAAGGTTTTTATAGAGAATAATAAAACCCTTCCTAGGCGTTCAACAGATCAGGCATTAGAGGGGAATAGCATCTCTGTTAAAGAAATTAAAGCAGGGGATTTAGTTTTTTTCGCAACTATGGGAGGTGCTAAGGTTTCTCATGTGGGTATTGTTCATACCATAGAAACTGATGGAGAAATTAAATTTATCCATGCTTCTACTTCTAAAGGAGTTATTATTTCGTCTCTAAATGAAACTTACTGGAACAAATCTTTTTTATTTGCAAGAAGAATACTTTAATATAAAATACAAATATGTCATTACAACAAACAATAGAAAATCTTTGGGAAAACAGAGATTTATTACAAAATGAAGAAAACCAAAAAGCAATTAGAGAAGTTATTGCTAAACTAGACAAAGGAGAACTTCGTGTAGCTGAACCTACGGCTAACGGTTGGCAGGTAAACGAATGGGTGAAAAAGGCGGTAGTAATGTATTTTCCTATTCAAAAGATGGAAACTATCGAAGTAGGACCTTTTGAATTTCATGATAAAATGCCTTTGAAAAGAAACTATGCTGAAAAGGGAGTAAGAGTAGTACCTCACGCGGTGGCTAGAGAAGGGGCTTATATAGCTTCTGGAGTTATTATGATGCCATCTTATGTAAACATTGGAGCGTATGTAGATAGTGGTACTATGGTAGATACTTGGGCTACGGTAGGCAGTTGTGCTCAGATAGGTAAAAATGTGCATTTAAGTGGTGGTGTTGGTATTGGTGGTGTTTTAGAGCCATTACAAGCAGCCCCTGTAATTATAGAAGATGATGTTTTTGTGGGATCTAGATGCATTGTAGTAGAAGGTGTACATGTGGAAAAAGAAGCTGTTTTAGGTGCTAATGTGGTACTAACAGGTTCTACCAAAATTATAGATGTAACAGGAGAGCAACCAATTGAATATAAAGGGAGAGTACCAGCTCGTTCAGTAGTAATTCCAGGAAGTCTTACTAAAAAATTCCCTGCAGGAGAATATCAAGTACCTTGTGCTTTAATCATTGGTAAAAGAAAAGAGTCAACAGATAAGAAAACCTCTCTTAATGATGCTTTAAGAGAAAATAATGTAGCGGTATAGTCTTTATGTCTGTAAAAACAAAATTGCTAAAATGGTTCTATAATCCAAAAGTAATTTTTGGAGTTTATTCCTTGGCGGCTATTTTTTCTGCACTTAGTAAATATTTTCATGGGAAAGAGGCTTATAATAATTATTTGCTATTTAAAAATGTATTTTTTCATACAGTAGATAAGAAGAATTTATATGCACAATATCCTGAACTTTACTTTGATAGCAATCATTACGGCATATTCTTTAGTACGATAATAATGCCTTTCGCATTGATGCCAGATGCAATAGGAATGGTTTTGTGGAATTTAGCAAATGTATGGCTGCTGATGTACGCATTCGCTAAGTTACCCATCTCTACTAATAAAAAAACATTGTTAGCATGGTTGTGTTTACAGGAATATATTACAGCAGCGGTAAGTTTTCAATTTAATGTTGGGCTTACTGCTTTGCTTATACTATCTGCTATTTATATTGATAACAAAAAGGAGATACACGCATCTGTAGCTATTTTGACTGGTTTTTTTGTGAAAATTTATGGGATTGCAGGATTAGCATTTTTCCCCTTTATATCGAATAAAAAGAAGTTTATCTTTTCCTTTTTAGGCATTTCTATTCTCTTTTTAATTTTGCCTATGCTTCTGTCCGATATGCATTTTGGGCTTCAATCTTACCTAGATTGGTATCAGTCTTTAAGTGAAAAAAATCTGTCCAATCAGGTTTTGGGAAATAGACAAGATTTTTCTTTAATGGGAATTGTAAGGCGAGTTCTTGGAGACCCTAATATATCAAATTTGGTATTTTTAGTACTAGGAGTTATTCTCTTTGCATTGCCATATATTAGATTTTCACAATACAAAGCCACGGCTTTCAGGCTAATGATATTAGCTTCTACACTTTTGTTTATAGTTTTATTTAGTTCAGGTTCAGAATCACCTACTTATATTATTGCGGTTGCTGGGGTAATGATATGGTTTGTAATACAAAAAAATCAAACATTTACCACAATAGCACTTATGCTTTTCGTAATGGTACTGACTTGTTTTAGCTTTTCAGATTTATTTCCGAGGTCTATAAAAGAAGATTATGTTATTAAGTATTCTCTAAAAGCATTGCCTTGTTGTTTAGTTTGGTTTAGAATACTTTATGAATTATTGGTAAAAGATTTTAAAAAAGATTACTCATTAACTTAGATTATATCTATCTATGAAAACTATTTCTATTGTCATACCAGCACATAATGAGGAGAATAACATTAGACCTATATGTGCAGAGATAAAAAAAGTGATGAAAAGTACACCTGATTATGACTTTGAAATTATCTTTGTGAATGATGGGAGTAGAGATAATACTCAACGAGTTTTAGAGGAGGTTTCTAAGGAAATGAAAGAAGTTAGATATATTGAATTTTCGAGAAATTTTGGGCATCAATGTGCTGTAAAGACAGGAATAGATTTCGCCAAAGGAAATGCCGCTATCTCTATGGATGCAGATATGCAACATCCTCCTAAATTGATTCCCGAAATGATAAAAAAATGGGAGGAAGGTTATGATATAGTCTATACTATAAGAACTTACCCTAAAGAAATCTCTTTTTTCAAAAAAATAACTTCCAAATGGTTTTATAACTTTTTATCCAAAATATCTGATATTGATTTAACTAAAGGAGGCGGGTCTGATTTTAGACTAATGGATGCTTCTGTTATTGATATTATCCGAAATGTAAAAGAAGAGGACCTTTTTTTAAGAGGGTGGACGAATTGGGTTGGTTTTAAACAAACGGGCGTAAGTTTTGTTGCAGCTGAAAGATTATCGGGAGAAAGCAGCTACAATCTAAAGAAAATGATTAGCTTCGCATTTACAGGGATAACATCATTTAGTACAAAACCGCTCTATTTGGCAGCTTATTTAGGGTTTTTCTTTTCCATATTAGCGGTACTCATTTATATACCTTATGTGGTGTATGCATTTTGGTCAGATACAGAAATTTCTGGTTGGGCATCTCTAATTATGACGATGGTCTTTTTTGGTGGAGTTCAGCTTATTATTCTTGGAATAATGGGGATTTATCTAGGGAAGATTTTTAAACAAGTTAAAGAACGTCCCACTTATATTGTTAGAACAAAAAACTTTTAAACCAGATGGTTCTACTCTCATTTGATATAGAAGAATTTGACATGCCCCTAGAATACCAAGGGGGTATCCCTTTTGAGGAGCAGCTAAAAGTATCTCAAGAGGGGTTAAAAAATATATTGGAAATATTAAAAAAATATCAAATAAAAGCGACTTTTTTCTCAACGGTAGTTTTTGCAGAAAATAGTCAGGATTTAATTCATCAGTTACTGTCAGAAGGACACGAACTTGCCTCACACACTTGGTATCATTCTCATTTTGACGAGTCAGATTTGAAAACCTCAAGAGAGCGACTTAGCACTTTGTTTAATACAGAAGTTGTGGGGTTAAGAATGCCTAGAATGCAGCCTATAAAGGAGGAAGAAGTGGAAGATGCGGGGTATTTATACAATTCTTCTATCAATCCTACCTTTTTGCCAGGAAGATATAACAATTTACATTTTTCTAAAACATACTTTAAAGAGGGAAATGTTTGGCAAATACCAGCTTCTGTTTCTTTATTAAGAGTACCTTTGTTTTGGCTTAGTTTTCATAATTTTCCGATATTTATATACCAACTGTTGACTAATTATGCGTTAAAAAGAGATGGTTATCTTAATATCTATTTCCATCCTTGGGAATTTTCTAATATTAGCAAAAAAAGTTACAAATTACCGTCCTATACTACCAAAAATACAGGAGAGCTTATGGTAAAAAGATTTGATAATTTCGTATCTTGGTTAAAGAACAAGGGTGAAACATTTGTAACTTATAAAGAATTTTTAGCTGAAAAAACAAAATAATCATTATGAAAATAGCCTTCGATGCCAAAAGATTTTTTCATAATACCTCAGGTCTAGGGAACTACTCTAGAGATTTGGTAAGGATTTTGGCTTCAGAATTTTCGCAATATCAATACTATCTTTTAGCTGAAAAAATAAGTGAAAGAGGAAAAGATATTTTAACATTACCCAATGTTACTTTTAAAGAAATATCCAAAGGATTTTTAGCGAGGCAAAGGCAAATGGGAACTGATGCTCAGAATTTAAAAGCCGATATATTTCACGGACTTTCTGGAGAACTCCCTTTGATATGGAATGATAAAACAATTAAAAAAGTAGTAACTATTCATGATTTAATTTTCTTGCGTTACCCTCAATTTTATTCTTTCTTTGACAGAAAAATTCATTTTTGGAAATTTAAAAAAGCGGCTCAACAGGCAGATGTTATCATTGCCATTTCAGAGCAAACAAAAAGAGATATTATTAAATATCTAAATGTTTCGGAAAAGAAGATAAAAGTGGTTTATCAAGGCTGTCATAAAGCTTTTAAGAACCCACTAAGCCCCAGCGAACTTACTAAAATTGCTGTAAAGTATCAGTTGCCAAAACGTTTTCTACTAAATGTTGGCACGATAGAAGAACGGAAAAATTTACTCAATGTCATTAAGGCTTTAGACGGTACAGGTATCCCTTTAGTTGTAATAGGTAGAAAAACAAAATATCAAAAAGAAGTTGATAAAACACTAGCTCAAACCAAAGTAGAAGTCCATTTTTTAGAAAATGTATCTATGGAGGAGCTGGCAGGGATTTATCAGTTGGCAGATATATTTATTTATCCCAGCCTTTTCGAAGGGTTTGGCATTCCTATTATAGAGGCTTTATATTCAGGCACTCCTGTTATTACGAGTAATATAAGTAGTATGCCCGAAGCTGGTGGTCCAGATTCTACTTACATCAATCCGCATAATATATCAGATATTAAATCCAAAATCCTATTTCTATGGAATAATGAAGCGGAAAGAAAACGCCGTTCAGAAAAGGGATTAGACTATGTGCAGAGGTTTAATGATGAAAATATAGCTACAGACTTAATGAAAGTTTATAAAGAGGTACTAAGTTAACTACAAGTTAAAATTAAAAAAGAATTTAAAATATTAAGTTCAAATTTGTATTTTTGTGCAAATCGTTACTTAAATAAAAAAACAAAAAATAATGAGAATACTAATCGTTGGAAATGGAGGTAGAGAATCTGCTCTAGCTATGAAACTCAAAGATGATAAGAGAGTTACCCAAATGTATTTTGCTAAAGGTAATGCCACTACGCAAGCCCTAGGTAAAACAGCACACGAAACTGATATTAAATACCTAAGAGATTTTGCTATCAAAGAAAAGATAGATTTAACCATTGTAGGTCCAGAAGCTCCACTGGTAGACGGTTTAGTAGACGAATTTAAAAAGTTTGATTTAAAAGTTTTCGGTCCTAATCAAAAGGCAGCTAGCTTAGAAGGAAGTAAAGCATTTTCTAAGAAATTTATGCAGAAGCATGGCGTAAAGACTGCTGTTGCAAAAGTTTTTGATGCTTACGAAGAAGCTAAAGAATATCTAAATAACAAAAACTATCCTTTAGTAATCAAGGCAAGTGGTTTGGCAGGAGGTAAAGGTGTAGTTATTTGTGAAGACTATGATGAAGCATTGGCTACCCTTGATGATTTTATGATTAGAAGAATCTACGGAGATGCAGGGATTAGAGTAATTATAGAGGAGTATTTAAGAGGATTTGAAGCTTCTATTATTGCTTTCTCTAATGGCAAAGAGCTTTTCCCGTGTATACCAGTGAAAGACTATAAGAAGGTAGGCAACGGAGATAAAGGAGCAAATACAGGAGGTATGGGTAGTGTGGCTCCAAGTCCAGAGTTTACAGAGGCTCACATGGAAGACTTTAAGAAAAACATACTCAACCCAACCATTCAAGGTCTTAAAGCTGATGAACTTGAGTTTAAAGGATTTATCTTCTTTGGTCTGATGGTAACAGCTGATGGTTGCTACTGTTTAGAATACAACATGAGATTAGGTGACCCTGAAACACAAGTAATTATGCCTCTATTAGAAAATAATCTTATTGATGTTATAGAAGATTGTTTAGAAGGTAAGGAGATAGAGCTTAAATTTAAAGACGAAAAGGCAGTATGTTTGGTAATGTGTTCTGGAGGCTATCCTAGAAATATAGAAACAGGGTACGAAATTACAGGTTTAGATAAGGTGGAACACAGCCAAGTATTATTTGCTGGGGCTACTAGACAAGGCGAAAGAATTGTGAGCAATGGTGGGCGTGTTATCAACTTTGTGGCAACTGCTCCAACTTATGAAGAGGCACGAAAAAAAGTTTATGCCGATGCTCTTTCTGTAAACTTTGACTATGCTTTTTATCGTGATGATATTGCTAAATTTTAATCAGATTATAATTATATAAATATTGAAAAGTAATTATGTGAAATTCGTTAATAATTTCCATAGTTACTTTTTGTCTAAATAAAACAATCTATGCAAAACGGAATTATCATATTAGACTTCGGTTCTCAGTACAACCAACTGATAGGAAGACGTATTAGAGAAATGGAAGTTTACTCTGAAGTATTGCCTTACAATACACCTATTGAAGTCATATTAGAAAAGAACCCAAAAGGGATTATCTTATCTGGTGGACCTAGCTCTGTAAATGCGGAAAACGCCCATTTGGTAGATAAAGCTTTGTTTGAACAATCAATTCCTATATTGGGAATTTGCTATGGTATGCAGCTAACAACTCATCTATTGGGTGGTACTGTAAAAAAAGGTGTTAAAGGAGAATATGGCAAAGCTGAACTTAAAATACAACAGTCTTCTAAATTATTTCAAGGAGTTTCGGAAGAGTCTATTGTTTGGATGAGCCATTTTGATGAAGTTGAAATCGTGCCAGAAGGTTTTACTATTAACGCTAAAACAGATGTAATTTCGGCTATTTCAAATGAGGATAAAGATATTTACTGCGTTCAGTTTCATCCAGAGGTTTCTCATACAGAAGAAGGTGTTAAGATGTTGGAAAACTTTGTCTTTAATATTTGTAAGGCAGAGAAAAACTGGAAACTTACTAGCTATATAGACCGTACCATAGAAGAAATTAGACAAAAAGTCGGTAACCAAAAAGTGATATTAGGACTATCTGGAGGCGTAGATTCTTCTGTAGCAGCAGTTTTAATCCATAAAGCGATTGGTTCTCAACTGACTTGTATTTTCGTAGATACAGGGCTTTTAAGAAAAAATGAAGCACAAAAAGTAATGGAGAATTATGGTTCTCATTTCAATCTTAACATTAAGCTAGTAGATGCTTCGGAGAGATTTTTATCAAAATTAAAAGGTGTTTCAGACCCTGAACAAAAACGAAAAATCATCGGAAATGAGTTTGTAGCTGTTTTTGATGAAGAATCTCATAAAATAGAAGGTGCTAAGTTCTTAGCTCAAGGAACGATTTATCCAGATGTGATAGAATCTCAATCGGTTAAAGGTCCATCTGCGGTTATAAAATCCCATCACAATGTAGGTGGTTTGCCTGAAGATATGGAGTTTGAACTTTTAGAACCTTTGAGAGAACTTTTCAAAGATGAAGTAAGAAAAGTAGGAGAGGAGTTGGGTATTCCACATCATTTGGTTTACAGGCATCCGTTTCCAGGACCAGGACTAGGTATTAGGATTTTGGGTGAAGTAGATGCTGAAAAAGCTAAAATATTGCAAGAAGCCGATGATATTTTCATAGAAGAACTTTATAAAAATGATTTATACGATAAGGTGTCTCAAGCGTTTGTGGTATTACTTCCTGTGAAATCGGTAGGAGTTATGGGAGACGAGAGAACTTATGAATACACAGCTGTGGTGCGTTCTGCAAATACAATAGACTTTATGACGGCAACCTTTAGTAAATTTCCTTGGGAGTTCTTAGAAAAGGTATCTAATAGAATCATCAATGAAGTTAAAGGTATCAATAGAGTAGCTTATGATATCTCTAGTAAACCACCTGCAACTATAGAATGGGAGTAAAAGTAAAATTAAAAAAAAGAATAAAATAATATGTTTTTAACTACTACGGAACAGTCATTTACAAAAAATGTTGGCTCTGCTTGGGATAAAACCTATGAGAAATTAGAAGATTGGCAACAGTCCATATTTTCTAATATCCCTAACTTTATTGTAGCAATTTTTGTTTTTACCGTCGCTCTATTTTTATCAAGAATTATTTATAGAGTTGTTGTTAGTCTACTTTACAAAACATCTTTACAAGATTCTGCTAAAAATGTAATTGCCAGAATGGTATCTATAGGAGTTATTATGCTTGGGATTATACTCGTTTTGGTAGTTCTTAACCTTAATGGTGTTTTAAATACGATTCTTGCGGGTGCGGGTGTTATGGGGTTAGCCGTAGGTCTAGCATTACAAGGAACGCTATCCAATACCTTCTCAGGAGTGGTACTTTCTTTAGTGAAAAATATCAGAATTGGCGATTGGGTATCCTCAAATAATTTCTCTGGTCAAATTATGGATATAGACTTTAGAATGACTACGATAAAAGATATAGATAATAATATTGTACTAATACCTAATAAATTGGTCTTAGACTCACCGATAAAAAACTCTTCCCTAACATCTCAAAGAAGACTTATCTTAACTTGCGGCGTTGGTTATGAGTCTGATTTAGATAAAGTTAAAGAAATTAGTTTAGAAACGGTAAAGAAAACGGTTGAACACTTAGTAGAAGGAGAAGAAATTACTTTTCTCTATACATCGTTTGGAGATAGTGCTATTGATTTTGAAATAAGATGTATGCTCAATGTTAATTCTGGTTTGCAAGTAGCACAACAAAAAAGTAATCTTATTACTGCCCTAAAGAAAAGATTTGATGAGGAAGGTATCAATATACCTTTCCCTATTAGAACTTTCAAATTTGAACAATAAAGAAAAAAGCCTTGCTAGTTACTAGCAAGGCTTCTTTTTTTATTTCATATCGTACATCACCATTGCAGTCATTAGTTTTGGAGATATTAGAGTAGATTTTGGTGGCATTTTTTGATTTAAGTCGGATATTTTAACTAAATCATTAAAGCTCACTGGGTAAACACCAAAAGCAACTTGGTATTCGTTTGAGTCTACCTTGTCTTTTAATTTTAGTATTCCGTTAATATCAGAAGTTCCCTTTAGAAATTTAACTCTATCCGAAATCTTAGAGTTTTCTATACCTAAAATTGGCTTTAGAATAAACTTTTCTAAAAGGTAATGATCCATACTCTCCAATCCTTCTTCCGTAGGACGAAGGTCGTGCTTAATGTGTAGACTGTAAAACTTCCCATCTAAATACATACTGATATGGAATTTTTTAGAAGGGAAATAAGGCGTTTCTCCCTTTTCATAGATAAGGAAATCTTGCTCCAATCGTTTTAAGAAGTCTTCCTTAGAAAATCCGTTAAGGTCTTTTATCAATCTGTTGTAATCGTGTATTTTTATAGACTGATTAGATACTATAAAACTATAAACAAAGTTATAACCTTCTGTACCTGAACTTTTTTTGTTTTTCTCTCTTTGTAATTTTGCATTCAATGCAGCAGAGCCAATTCTATGATGTCCGTCGGCTATGTAGAAAGAGTCTATTTGGTCTATAACTTCTTTAAACTGTTGGAGTTTCAAGCGGTTATCTATTTTCCAAACTTTATGACAAATATTTTGGTCATCTTTGAAATTTATGATAGGAATGTTTTTCTCCTCAAGGTTCATCAACATTTCTACCTTTGAGTTTGCTGGATAGGTAAGGAGTACAGGTTCTGCTTGTAGTTCTACCTTACCAAGGTACTCGGCTAACCTTTCTTTTTTATGTGTAATAGTAGCCTCGTGCTTTTTTATTTTGCCATTCCAAAAATCTTCTACAGAAACTAATCCTAACAAACCTCTGAAAACGGTTTTGTTAGGCATTATTTGCTCGTATAAGTAGTAAGAAGCGGCATCTTGCATAAGATTACTCTTTGCTATTTCTTCGTAGTTATTTCTTACCTTTCTTAAATTTCTGTTTACATCTTTGGATTTACTGCATATATAGGGCTTTACCATATTGATGTAGCTTCCTTCTATGTTCGCTTTTTCAGCTATCACATCATCAGTATAGTTATCCAACGGGCGAGTGGGAAATATGTTAATGTACTCGCTTCTTGGTCTTACTCCTTTAAATGGTTTAAATGTAGGCATTTTACGAATTAAAGTTTATAATTTGTTGAGCAAGTTCTGTTCCGATTCTTTCTTGGGCTTCAAGAGTGTTGCCTCCTAAATGAGGACTTAATGAAAGGCTAGGATTCATAAGTAAAGATAAAGATGGCTCTGGCTCATTCTCAAAAACATCTAGAGCAGCGCCTGCTATTTTACCGTTTTCAATAAATTCTAGTAAAGCTTCCTCATTAAGTACACCACCTCTAGCCGTATTTACAATAAATACACCATCTTTCATACACTCGTACTCAGCAGAATCTAGTATATATCCTTCTGTTTTAGGTGTGTTTATTGTAATGAAATCAGACGAAGACAGTAACTTAGACAAATCGTCCGTAGTTTCTATCTCAAAATCAAGACTTCTTCCATCAAAAAAGTTAAGAGAAATAGTTTCTTTTCTAGCTTTTCTAGTATAAGCAACTATATTCATTCCTAAAGAAATACCTATTTTAGCTACTTCTTTACCAATACTTCCCAAACCGATAATTCCTAACGTTTTTCCTGAAAGTTCTACCGCTTTAGTGTAGGCTTTTTTTAAATCTTTAAATTTGGTATCACCTTCCAGAGGCATCATTCGGTTAGATTCGTGTAAAAATCTTGCCAAAGAGAAGAAATGAGCAAATACCATTTCTGCCACAGATTTAGACGAAGCTAAAGGTGTATTGATAACCTTAATACCTTTAGATAAAGCATAATCTACATCTATATTATCCATTCCTACACCGCCTCTGCCTATTATTTTGAGGCTAGGGCAGGCATCTATTAAATCTTTTCTTACTTTGGTAGCACTTCTCACAAGAAGTACATCTATATTATTTTCATTTATAAAATTGGCTAATTGTTCTTGAGCCACACGATGCTCAACAAACTCTATTCCTGCATTTTTTAACATCGTAATGCCTGCATTGGACATACCATCGTTAGCTAATACTTTCATATTACTTAAATTTATTTAATTCTAATCCAAAGATTTCATAACATCTACTAATACCTGTACACTTTCTAATGGGAGTGCATTGTAAAGACTTGCTCTATATCCACCAATGTTTCTATGCCCATTAAGACCATTGATGCCTGCTTCCTTCCATAAAGTGTCAAACTTTTCTTTTTTGGATTCATCAGTTAGTTTAAAGCTTACATTCATCATAGAACGATCTTCTTTTGTTGAAAAACCTTCAAACAAAGGGTTTCTATCTATTTCATTATAGATGAGTTCGGCTTTAGCTTTATTTTTAACTTCAGCCTCTGCAATTCCACCATTTTGTTCTAAATGTTGTAGTGTAAGTAATGAGGCATAAACAGCAAAAACAGGAGGCGTATTAAACATAGACTCCTTTTTAATGTGTAATGAATAATCTAAATAAGAAGGAATCTCTCTTTGTACTTTTCCTAAAATATCTTTCTTTACAACCACTAATACCGTTCCTGCAGGACCCATATTTTTTTGTGCTCCAGCGTAGATTAAATCAAACTTAGAAAAATCTAACTGTCTAGAGAAAATATCCGAACTCATATCACACACCATAGGAACTTCCACTTGCGGAAACTCTTTCATTTGAGTACCATAGATGGTATTATTAGAAGTACAATGGAAATAATCAAAGTCTTTCCCAATAGTATAATTTTTAGGAATATAGCTGTATTGGTCTGCTTTAGACGAAGCCACAATTTCTACATTACCTAATTTCTGTGCCTCTTTTATTGCCCCTGCTGCCCATGTACCTGTATCTAGGTAAGCGGCTTTACCAGTAGTACTAAGTAAATTAAAAGGAACCATAACGAACTGTAAGCTAGCACCTCCTTGCAAAAATAAGACTTCATAATCATCATTAAGATTCATAAGTCTTTTTACAATAGCTCTTGCCTCATCCATCACCGCTACAAAATCTTTGGAACGATGGGAAATTTCTAATAAAGATAAGCCCATACCATTAAAATCAAGTATAGCTTCTGCTGATTTTTGAAAAACCTCTTGTGGAAGTATGCACGGACCAGCACTAAAATTGTGTTTCATTTTCATTTTTTATTATATTAAATTTATTTCTATTTAAAAATTAAAACGCTCGCTATTTAGAGTTAATAGCGAGCGATATTGGGGTGTTTATTCACCGTGTAAAAATGCTTTCTTAGATAGGAGTTGCTCCTCCGTTTCTACATTATTTTCATCTGGGATACAACAATCTACAGGACATACAGCAGCACATTGTGGCTCTTCATGGAAGCCTTTACATTCTGTACATTTGTCCGAAACTATAAAATAGACATCATCGTTTACTGGTTCTTGCGGAGCATCTGCATCTATGGTAAGTCCAGAAGGTAGTGTTACCATTCCTTTTAGTTCTGTTCCGTCAGAAGCACGCCAATCTACAGCTCCTTCATATATTGCGTTATTAGGACATTCTGGCTCACAAGCCCCACAGTTAATGCATTCGTCAGTGATTATGATTGCCATTCTTAATAAATTTTTAAATTTGCACAAAGTTATCATATTTTTATACAAAATACCAAATGAATATCAGTATTAAAATTTCGGGCTTAGCTCAACTGGGACTTTTCATAAATCAATTTTTAGAAAAAACAGAAGAGGTTTACTCAGAGGAAGAAGCTTTATTTTCAATGAAACTAAGCCGTTCAGAAATAGAAAATCCTTGGTTTACTCAAGACAGTTTACGGTTTGCGTTAAAGCAATGGGCAGATTTATTAACCGAAGAGAACCTCAATGATTGGGTAAATAGTTATCCCGAAACCAAAGGCGGTAAAAAAGTGGGGTTGATATTGGCAGGAAATATTCCTTTAGTTGGACTTCACGATGTTATCACAGTCGTACTTAGTGGGCATACTCCTGTTATTAAAATGTCTTCTAAGGATAAGCAAATTCTGCCTTTTCTTTTAGAAAAATGGGCTTCACTTTCTGAAGGTATAGAATATCAGTTGGTAGAAAAACTAGAGAATTACGACGCTGTGATTGCTACGGGAAGTAATAATACGGCAAGGTATCTAGAATATTACTTTAAAAATAAACCAAACATTATTCGTAAAAACCGAACTTCGGTGGCAGTTCTTTCAGGGAAAGAAACAGATGAAGAATTACAACTTTTAGCCGAAGATATTTTTAGATATTTTGGTCTAGGCTGCCGTAATGTTACGAGGCTTTTCATTCCTCAAGATTTTAAATTAGAGCGTTTGTTTGAAAACTTCGTAGGGTTTCAGGATATTATCAATCATCACAAATATGCCAACAATTACGACTATAACCGAGCGGTTTATCTCCTAAATCAAGAAAATTTTTGGGATAATAATTTTGTAATGCTTAAAGAAGATAGCCAACTTTTCAGTCCACTTTCGGTAATTAACTTTAGCCGTTATGATAATATTGCAGAGGTTGAAACTTTTCTAAATGAAAACCATGAAAATATACAGTGTATTGTAAGTCATCTCTGTTTGAATAGAGGAGAGGTAGGCTTTGGTGAGGCTCAAACTCCTAGTTTAAATACCTATGCTGATAATGTGGATACTATGGCTTTTTTAAGAATCATAGACTAATTAGAAATGAATTAAATTTGTTATATTTGTAAAAATTAAAAAAACAATCTTATGGAATATTCTAATGATTTACTAGTGGCACAGGCTACAGATGTTGAAAAAGCAACATTCTACAAGAAAACTTATACTCACTTAGCATTAGCGGTATTGGCTTTTGTGGTGGTAGAGAGTCTTCTTATTAGTGTGGTCCCTGAAGAAATTATTATTTCTATGATTTCTGGGAAGTATATTTGGCTTTTGATACTAGGAGGCTTTTGGTTAGCTTCTATTTTAGCAAACAAATGGACACTGTCTCAGAATAAAAACACGCAGTATATGGGGCTTGGCTTCTATGTATTATTGCAGGCGATTATCTTTTTGCCAATGATTTACATTGCAATGTTTTATAGCGACCCAACTCTAATACCACAGGCAGCTATTATTACTCTAGCATTGTTTGGCGGGCTTACGGGAGTAGCGTTTACCAGCAAAAGAGATTTTTCGTTCCTAAGAAACATTATTGTAGTTGGTGGTTTCGTGGCTTTAGGTCTTATTATAGCTGGAGCTCTTTTCGGGTTTAATCTTGGACTTTGGTTCTCAGTAGGTATGGTACTTTTGGCATCAGCAAGTATCTTATACGAAACACAAAAACTACAGTTTACTTATACCAAAGGGCAGTATGTAGGAGCTTCTCTACAATTGTTTGCTTCTGTAATGCTTCTGTTCTGGTATGTATTAAGAATTTTAATGTCTAGAAGAGATTAAAAGTATTTTGCTTAAAAAAGATAAAAAATCCTGAACCAAACAGTTCAGGATTTTTTTTAGACTTCTTCAATTTTAACTTCTGACGAACTTGCCGATGCTTTCCAGTAGTTGTGGGCGGTCGTCTAAGGCGATTTGGGCTACGGCATAAAACTCCCGAACCCAATCGGAAAGGGTAGTAAAGGCTTTGTTTTTCTGTTGGGTGGCATCTTGGCTTTCGCCTTTTTCTTTTTCGTAAGCCGCACGGAGAGTTTCTACTTGTAGGATTTGTGCCTCTTGTGCCTTAGCTTCGGCTGGAGTGATTTTGAATTTCTCCAATAAAGGTTGGGCTTCGCTGTGGCTTTGGGCTTGTTCGTAAAAGGTTTTGATTTCTTGCATTGCTTTGAGATAAGCGGCAGACAAACTCCCATCGAGGGCGAGGGTTTTCCAAAGTTCGGTTTTTTTCATAAGGGCAACTTTGGCTATTTTTCGGTGTTTGTTGTAGGTTTTCTTTAGAACATCAAAGGCGTCTGAAAACCGAGCATAGGCTTCTTTTTCTTCGGCGGTTTCTTGTTGGTTTTGGTTGTAGAGCTGTTGTGTTTGGTCGAATAGGGCTTTGCCTTCGGCTATTTTGGCATCATCATAACCAAACTCTGCCAGTTCGGTTTTTAAATCTTGTACCTCATCAAGGTTGGCGAATAACAGACGGTAATTCTCCAAATATTGGAGTTCGGAAATTCTTTTTACTTTCATAAGTGTTAAATTTTAGTGATTTGTATTTAGTTTTTTAAATTATTTTCAAATTTATAAATAAAAACCACTCATTCTTCTATCGCCCCAAGCCGTTTTTGTATTTTTCACTAACAATTTGTGCTGCCCTTTACCATTCTTCTATCATTCCGTGTCATTCTTGCATTGCTCACCAACTTTTTGTGTCGCCCCGAGCCTTTCTTCTATTGCCCGTACTTATTCTTGTATCGCCCACACCTATTTTTGAGTTGCCCTAAGTGGTTTTTGATGGTTTGCGGGTTAAAGGTAATAATTTTTTTGGAAAGTTATAGCAATTAGTGTATTCTATATCTAGATTGAGTATCTGTTGGTTATTCTATTGAATTATTTTTTGATCTTTTAAAATGCTATAAGTTATTTTTTTTCTTATATCTGCCATTTTTATGTCATTCATATCCATATTCAATGCAAAAATCCAAATATTATTTTTTGTTTCTATATAACCTATATTCCAGCCTATATTGTTTCCCCAGCCTGTTTTTGAATGAATGATATAATGTTCTGTAGAGTCTGTAATCATTATTTTTTTTACGCTCTCTTGAATGTTTTTATCAAATGGTAATTTATTATTTATGAGTTTTTCAAGAAAAACAATTTGTTCATTTGCCGAAATAGCAAGAGTACCATCAAGCCAAAATTTGTCAATTTTACTCCCAATTTTCTTATTCCCATAGTTTGATTTTGTAAGCCATTTTTGCATTTCTTTTTGTCCCGTTCTACGAGCCAATTCTTGGTAAAACCATACACATGAAATAGGCAATGCGGATTTCATGGTTTGATCTTTATTCCAAGATTCATATCCTCGGTCTATTCCGTCCCATTGAATTGTGTCATTTACATCTGTAACAGACAATACCTGTAATGCAATCATAGAGTTTAGAATTTTAAAGGTGGAAGCAGGTGTATATTTTTTATCACTTCTCTCTTGATTGTAAATTAGAGTTTCATTTGAATTTAACTTTTTTAGTACAAATGTCCCGTTTACATTATTATCTTTAAAAAAAGACTTCCAATTATTTTTACTCTTATTGTGATGGCAACTAATGAATTCTATAAAAATCAAAATAACTGTGCCTACTATTTTTGTTTTCATATTAAAGTCTATTTTTGAGAATACCAAGGACTTGTTTTTCTCTTATTGAGAAAAGCAAATATACAACTTTTTTTGTAAGTAAGAGTATATTATTATTTACTTATTTTTGCTTCCTAAATTATTTGTGTGTCTTAATATGGATTTAAACCAACTTTTCACCAATCAAAGAACAGGTAATGACCCTAACACCAAAGTTTCTCGCAACGATTTCCAAAGGGATTATGATAGGATTATATTCTCTTCGGCTTTTAGAAGGTTGCAAAATAAAACACAAGTGTTCCCATTGCCAGGGAGTATTTTCGTACATAATAGGCTTACGCATTCGTTGGAGGTTTCTTCTGTTGGGCGGAGTTTAGGAAGTCTAGCGGGAGCTTTCTTGGTGGAAACTTATAAGAACGATTTATCCGAAACAGCAAAACACTTCTATACCTATCAGCTAGGAGAGGTTATCGCAGCGGCTTGTCTTTGCCACGATATAGGCAACCCTGCTTTTGGACATTCGGGAGAAGATGCCATCGCAAGTTATTTCGCTAGAAATGAAAGTGAACTCAAACCTAAATTCGCACCGAATGAATGGGCAGATTTTATCAATTTTGAAGGAAATGCCAATGCGATAAGAGTGCTTACCAATAAGCAAGTAGGAAAGGAAAAAGGAGGCATTCAACTTACCCATACTACTTTAGCGAGTATCGCAAAGTATCCTTGTGAGGCGATAGCTAAAGATAAAAGTGTTCTGCACCGAAAGAAGTTTGGATTCTTCCAAAGCGAAAAAGAAACTTTTAAGCACATTGCCGAAAATACAGCGATGATACAGGAAACGCAAAATCCGTTGGGCTACAAAAGACACCCTTTTGTGTGGTTGGTAGAAGCGGCAGATGATATTTGCTATAATATTATAGATATGGAAGACGCCCATAGATTGGGGATTGTAAATACTTCGGATTGTAAAAATTTGTTTTATGATTTAATAAAATCTATAGAGATTGACACTAAAAAGATAGACCAAAAACTAAGTGTAATTACGGATAGTAATGAGCAAATTTCTTATTTAAGAGCTAAAGTCATCAACTCTTTAATTAACAAGTCTATTGAGATATTTAAAGATAATGCGGCAGATTTATTAGATGGAACTTTTGCTAGTTCGTTGCTTGGCATTTACCAAAAAGAAAATAATGCCCTCCAAAAGATAGAACGTTTTTCCATTGAAAAAATATACAATCATAAAGCAGTAGTAGAGATTGAAAACGCGGGTTATAATGTAATGTATGAATTGCTAAATCACTTTATTCCTTCGGCTATTTTAGACCCTTCGGAGCGAAAAGGTTATGATAAAAAAGCTCTTCAGTTAATTCCTAATCAGTTTAGGGTAGAGGAGGGAAGTGTATATCAAAAAGTATTGGGTGTACTAGATTTTGTAAGCGGTATGACGGATAACTACGCCACCGACCTTTACCGAAAAATTAAAGGAATTGATATTGGTATGACAATGTAGTACGGTCATAATCCTAAAACTTATTTTGTATCTTTGCACAAAGAAGTTACGAAAAGAGTGTAATTTATTGGAAATGAGCGTAGGTTAATTGCTCTTGATAGTAATAGGTTACGATTTAGTTAGTTATCTACTGCATTATCCTTCTGCGCGTTGCGTAACCTTCAAAGAACTCTTCGTATGCAAAAGTAGCTATTTAATTCGAGATTTTGATATAAACTCCCGTTTTTTATCCCCTCATTCATAAGAATTTTCCGTAAAAGCGGTATTGTCCGTCGGCACACCATTGCCCAAAACGAGTTTGGAACAAACGTGTGCCGACTACCGCATAGCTGGAGAAAAGGGCATTGCCTCACGCCTAAACGATGTTTAGACAGATGAAGCAATGCCCCTTTCTTTTGCGCCTATGCCAAGAGGTGCTTTTACGGGTTTTCAAATGATTTTTCTTTTTTCGCTGTCTCTTTTGCCGGAAGCGGAAAGTGAATGCAGAGTGTGTCAGCCTGCCCCATGAATGAAACAGGCGCCCACACACAGCCGGACAAACCGGGAAGAATGATTGTTGCCACCCGGCTGAACAAGTTCCGTCGGATCGGAAACAATCATACTTCCTTTGTTGTGGTTTGCCCTTTTCACGCTTCCGGTGATGTCTTTTTCCTTTTGGTGATTCTTTTTTTTACGGATTTTCCCCTGAAGTTTTTTTCTACACAATCTGCCTCTGTTTTCGTTTACCTCCATTTTGCGCCTTTCAGTAAGCCGCATCAGTCAGTCATTTTCGTTCTGGGCGCAAAGGTAATTCCGGGATTGGACGGGAAAGCAAGGTCAAGCCTCCTGTTTTCGGTAAAAATCTCCAGCCCTGCGGGTAGTATTTTGACCGAAAAACCTTGCATTCCCTAATCCCTACCTTTTCAAGCACCCGAAACGAAAACGACCGATGCGACAGAAAGACGCATAAAAAAAATGTCGGATAAACGAGAGGCAGATAAGATAGTTTGAAACTCAACTCCCTCAGCTCTTGAATCCGCATTAAAAACAAAAAAATCAAAAACAGCGAAGATATGACGGCAACGGCAAATTTCAGACAAATGGCGCAACACATCGGGTTGGCGATATGCGGCTTGATGATGCGCACCGCCTTCGGGGTGTTCGGCATCCTTTGGGGCATCATCAGAGAGATTGTAAACGGAGTGTTCCGAGTGGCGATAGGTGTAATCGTGGCTATCCTTTCCACCATTGCCTTCTTTGGCTTCATCCTTTGGTTATTCACCCTTTAACCCTTACCGACATGGCAAAAAGAAACAGCAAGACGGCAGCGCAGCAGTGCAGATATTACGAGGTGGACAACATCTTCGTGTATATGGTGGAAACGTACATCAACGGCAATTTTGAAACTTTCCGAAGATTGTACCACGAACTGAACAAGGACGCACGGAGGGATTTCATGGACTTCCTTCTCAGCGAGGTAGAGCCGACCTATTGGAGAGAGATACTGAAACAGATAATCTAAAAATGACAGCGATATGAAAGGAACAGACCATTTCAAGAGAACGATATATATGTACTTGGAACAGCGTGCGGAGGAAGATGCGCTATTTGCAAAGAAGTACCGCAACCCTGCCAAGAACATGGACGAGTGCGTGACCCACATTCTGAACTATGTGCAGAAAAGCGGTTGCAACGGTTTCACGGACGGAGAGATATTCGGGCAAGCCATCCACTACTATGAGGAAAACGAGATAGAGGTGGGCAAACCGATGGACTGCCAAGTGGTTGTGAACCACGTTGTGAAACTCACGGCAGAGGAAAAGGCGGAGGCACGTCAGAACGCTGTCCGCAAATACCAAGAGGAGGAACTCCGCAAGTTGCAGAACCGCCACAGACCGTCAGCGAGAAAAGAAAACCAACCCCAACCCTCATTATTTGATTTAGGCTTATGAAACCGAAGACCAAGATACAGAAAGAGGTGGCAAGACTTTCCGCCAACCTTCGCCCCATATCAGCGACACAAATAGATTGGGCATACCGCCACTGCGTTGAGCATATCGGCTACCGCACCAAGAAAGGGAACATCACCTGTTCCGACTGCGGTCACGAGTGGCACAGCGACAGCGGACTATGCGACACCCTTGAAGGCTGCACCTGCCCCAAATGCCATGCCGAACTCAAAGTGCAGGACACACGCAGACGCATCTACAAGGAAACGCAGAATTTCAGCGTGATAACCACCTGCAAAGGGTATCAGGTAATCCGCGTGGCGCAGGTCAGATGCGAGAGCAGGAAAGGCGAACCGATGCGTTTCTACTGCCACGAGGTCGTGCAGCGTTGGATTTCACCCGACGGCAAGGTTACGGACATGGCGTTGCTCCGTGGCTTCCTTTTCTGCTATTGCGATGTGTGGGCATTAGGCAGCGATATGGAGGTAAGACCGCACAACAGCCTATACGATGATGTGGTGGCAAGAAGCTGTGCATATCCAAAGATGAGGATATTGCCCCAACTCAGACGTAACGGCTTCAAGGGCGATTTCCACGGCATCTCCCCCGTGCGTCTTTTCAAAGCCTTGCTTTCAGACCCAAGAATTGAAACCCTTATGAAAGGCGGTGAGATTGAGGTCATGAAACACTTTCTTTTCAATACCCGTACTGCCGATGAATGTTGGGCATCATATCTGATTGCCAAGCGTCACAAGTATCAGATAGACAACCTCTCAATGTGGTGCGACTATCTGCGTATGCTCAAAAAACTCGGTCAAGACCTCCGTAACCCGAAGAACATCTGTCCCGAAGATTTCATGGCGGCACACGACAACGCAACCCGAAAAATTGAAGCCATACACGAGAAGGAAAGAGCCGCAGAGCAACGCCGTTGGGAGATTGAAAGGCGTGAGCGTGAGCAACAGCGACAACTCCAACGAAAGAAAGATGCGGAGGATTTCATCGCCAACAAATCCAAATTCTTCGGCTTGGTAATCACGGACGAGGAAATAATCGTCAAGGTGCTTGAAAGCATAGACGAGTATTACAACGAGGGCAAGACGCAGGGCATCTGCGTGTTTGGCAGTGGATACTACAAGAAAGCCGACACCCTCATACTATCGGCAAGGATTGGCGATGAGATTATTGAAACCGTAGAGGTGGACTTGCGAACCCTCGAAGTGGTGCAGTGCCACGGCAAGCACAACCAGGACACCGAATATCACGAGCGCATCATAGACCTTGTGAACAAGAACGCCAACCTTATCCGTGAGCGGATGAAAGCGGCATAGCATAACCCCTAAAACAACATTGATATGGAAGTAAGAATTGAAAGTATGATTTGTGTGTGGGATGATGCAATCCCCACGATGTTCCTTGAATTTGTGAACCTCCTCACTCTCACAACGAGTGAGGGGGAATTGAGAAAGAGCGTAAAGGAGTTTGCCGAGAAGCACGAACTTGACAAGTTTTTCCTTTACGGCTTCGGCTCACACCATTTCTACCTGCACCAACGCTACACAAGCAACCCCGAAATGGTGATGAAGAACAGAGTTCTGTCAGTACATTTTTAACCATCTAAAAAGCAACATTATGATAACACGAATGACCATCAACGGAGTAAGCACCTGCGCGGAAGCAGGTACGGAGAAATACGAGCGTTTCCAATCGGGTATCGGAAGACGCAGGCGGACACTTGTGCAGTACGACTACCGCCACCCCATAGACAGAGAATTGTTCTCTTGTGTCAAACCCACGTTGGACGAGTGCCGAGCCGCACGGGACAAGTGGCTGAACGCAAAGAAGGGAAAGGAGGACAGACTATGAACACGACCTATCAAACGCTGATAGTCAAGTTCAGCGAACCTATCACGGCATTGGACGGTATCTTTGACGATACCGGAGCGTGGGGAACGGACACCCTCAAGGGGTGGATAGATGATTACGAAAGCACACGTTTCACCGCCACCGACAGCCATACGGCAGTCATCACGAGCGAGTACAATATGGAATGTGTGAAAGAGTGGCTACAACGGCAGACCCCCATTTCCGAAATGCGAGAATTTTGAACGGGATGGCGGTGTCCGCACCGCCAATACTTAAAACCCTAAAAACAAAAGATATGATAGCCAAGACGATATTACAGCAGATAGGCGGAAAACGCTTCACCGCCATGACAGGTAGCCGTGATTTCATAGATATGGGCAACGGCTTACGGATGAGCCTTGCAAGGAACAAAACAAGTGCCAACCGCCTTGACATCATCTATGACGAAGGGGCAGACCTCTACAATATGCGCTTCTACCGCAGGACGTTCAGCAAAAAGACCTTTGAGTGCAAGACAAAGGACATTGCCGTACACGAGGGTATCTATTTTGATATGCTGGAGGAAATGTTCACGATGGTGACGGGACTTTACACACGCTTTTGAGTGGCGGGGCGGCGAGAGCCGCCCTACTTTCTTTCAGTGAGCATGATGGCGGACAAAGAAAGTAGCAAAGAAACCTTTGTCCAATCTGCGATAACTAAAAAATCCGCAAGTAAAACTTGCGGAGGCTATATATTGGGTCGTTATTTTTTGGTGGAGGGGAATGATAATCTCGAACCGTTGAACTACACATTTCTGCTTCGTCTCCATTTCCCCCAACGATTTGATACGTTCAATCATTTTTGTTGTTCCTTTCTGAATTTTCCTAAATACTTTCTTCATAATTTCGCTATACTTTTTATGGTTAATAACTATGTTTTGTATTGCTCTCACAACACTTACAACTTGAAGTGTTATTTGGAAACCGATAGGCAAAAATGGCTCAACGATGTCAATTAACGAGAAAATCCTACGATAATCTATCAAGTGATAGAGCAAAAGACGTGCCAAGTTAAATATGGCACGTCTTTTGCCAGTTTTGTCAGTCCTTTTATGGGATATACAACAGCGCAAACTCCGCCTTTCTCCGTTTGAGCAGCATGGCGTGGCGTTTTCCTTTGTAGTTGCAGAAGGCTATATACTCACGGTAGATGTTCCTGTCACCAGCTTCCAGCTTCTTGATTAAGGTGCTTTTGGGGATTGTTTTGCTGCCTAACAGCTTCGCCGGTCCCACATTGTAAGCTAACGTGCCAAGCAAAATCGAATCAACCCCGAATTTACGGAACATGGCGACAAATTTGCGCAGGTCTTTCCGCAAAAGTTCATCCGCATCCCGTTTTGTCATGGTTCGTGCCGAATACTTCTCGTTTGGCAAAAGTTTGTGACCCCAACCGACGTATGGGTAGTGTTTTTCTGAGTGCCAGCCTTCAAAGTAGCGGCAGCATAAAAAAGCACGTTCCATAAGCGGCAGTCGGTAGATTGCCGCCTGCCCGTCCGTTCCCTCTTGGCGGCTGATCTGCGCGGACACAGAACAGACCGTCAGAAGTGAACAGAGCATTGTCATGAATACACGCATCATTTCAACAAGGGGCTGAAGTTGCCGATGGGAACGATGGTAAGATCGTCGTCCTTTACATTCCTGTTGTTGAAGTCAAATTCCAGTTCGTAGGAGTTGCTAAAGTTATCCTCCACCACCACGATGAAATTATGCGCCTCATCACCCGCCGCCGTGTAGTACAGGCGGAATTTTTCGTTCTCCAGCAGGTAGCGGTCGTTAGGCAGGAAGGTGATGCCGTTATCCATTTTGAGCGAGCCTTCCCCCTCGAACTGGAAATAGCGGATGGTATAGAGCGTACCCGAAAAGTCGCCCTCCTTTTTCAGTTCACAGCGGATTTCCACTGTCTGCCCCTTTACTACCTTGTTCGGCACGGGCATGACCTCCACCGTGAAGGGATAGGACTGCTGGATGTCCATGTCATCGTCACATGACACGAGGGTGAATGACATGGCGGCTATCAGGCATAACGCCACTGCCTTGAATATTGATGTTCTCTTGTTTCTGTTGTTCAGTATGTTCATTGTTCTTCGATTTTTAGATGGTTGTTTTTCTGTTTTTTCGTTGTCAGTTGCAGGTACTCGTTCAAGTCCTTGCAACCGTCATAGAGGGAGGAACGGTCGGTGACACGTTCCCCGTATCGCATGGTAAGTGCGGCAAGCGTCCGCCGTCCGGCTTCGTCACGGTCGAGGAAGCAGCCGATGCGCCCGTATCCGTCCAGCAATCCCGCCGCCTTCTCCACGTTGGCGACTGAGTTCAGCACAAGACAGTCAGCGTTACCGGTTACACCAAGCGTCACGGCAGAGAGAAAGTCCATGAAGCCCTCGAACACGAGGCACTCGTCAGCCGGGATGTCATTCGCCTTTACCAGTGATACAGACTTCGGAGGTATGCAACCCTTGAAATATCGGCTTCTGACTTCATAGCCACCTGCCATGTTCGGAAAGCCAACGGCAAAATACCGTTTCCCACGCACACCGTAGTTCAAGCGGCAGCAGTGACGGGATGCGATGGCGTAAGGGATGCCCCGTTCCTCTAAATACTCCGTCAGCAGTGAGCGGAGCAGCGGAGCGACCTCCACATCCTCAAAAACGGATTCGGTCGGCTTCGAGAGATAGACGGGCTTTTCCCATCCGGCAACCGTCATATTGGCGGCTTCCGCTATGAACTTCGCTTGCTTCATGAAGTCATCGCTTTGCAGAAACTCCCCGGCAAGCGTGAAGATGTCGCCGCCCTTGCCCAAACCGAAGTCGTACCAGAGCTGTTTCGCCACGTTCACACGGAAAGAGGATGTGCGCTCGCCCCTGTACGGGGCAAGATACCACAGCTCGTTACCGCTCCTTCTGACAGGCTCATGCCCCAGCCGTGCGAGAAAATCCGCAAGCGGCATCCTTCTGACAGCATCTATTTCCGTCCTTTCCATGCCCGTGTCAGTTGATGATGAACTTGATACCGACCCCGAACTGCGTGTGGAACTTCCGTGTGTCGCCACCCCAAAGGCAACGCTCCCGCAGGTTGGCAAGCAGGGCGATACGGTCTGCCACGTAACACTCCACATCGAGCGTCAGCGCACCGCCGTAGATGAAGGCGTCCCGGTCGTGCAGCGTGGAGCCGTCATGCAGCACCTTCTTCCCCCAATTTACCGCCTCATATCCGGCGAGAGCCGAAGCCCCGGCATAGACGAAAACAATCTTTCGGGCGTCCGACAGTATCTTGAAGTAATAGCCGCCCTCCGCCGTGAACTGCGCCACGGGTATCTTGGTGTCCTTGTAGGGATTGTTCTTCAACAGGTATTCGCCACCGAACACCCACTTGTTCCCCTTCTTCGTGTAGGTGGAGAGAGCCGCCCCGAAGCTGTACCCGCCGTCCTTGCCGCCGAGATTGAAGCCGTCCGCCATGTCCGCCCTCACCTCGATGCCCTGCATCTTCGGCAGACACCGCTGGGCGTGCGCCTGCCCTGTAAAAAGGGCAAGCGACGCGATGATTATTGCGATGTACTTTCTCATGGTCAGCGTACTTGAAGTTCGTTGATGGTACCCGCGCGTACCAAATCCTCGTTCTCAATCACGAAGGACTGGTGACGGCCGCCGTTCTTCTCGTTCAATTCCACCACGAGGCACTTGTCATCGGGGATGGTGAACTTCGCCATCGTGAAGACCGTGCGCTCGCTCTTTTTGCCCGGCACGAGGGTGGCGTAGTTCTGCGCGCGGAGCGGCAGAATAATCTGCTCCTGCACGGCAGTACGCTTCGCAACCTTCTTGTCCACGATTTTCCAAGTGATGTAGTCCACATCGAAAGGCACGTTGCTCTGGTTCTTTATCTCCGTGTGGAAATAAAGCAAGCCGTTGTGCGTGTAGATGCCTTTCAACAGGTATTGGATGCCGAAACGCTTGCAGCCGATATGCTTCACCTCGCGCTTGTTCTGTTTGTGGATGGACTTCATGATAAGGCGCACCAGCATCGGGCTTTCGCTGCCCAGCTCTTTCAGATAGATTTCCTGCGCGTTGTTCGGGCGGTTCACCGTGCTGCCGTCATGGATGAAGTCGCACATCTCCACGTTGAGCAACAGCGGTTCGGCGGCGTACTTCACGTTGAAGGTGTAGAAACTGCCGTCCTCCGTGATGACGGACATATTCGTTTCGTTGGGAAAATTCCTTACGGTAGCCTTCACACGGATGATGTTCTCCGCTCCGTCGGCTTTCCCGGCAATCAGGTCGGGCGAGCCTAAATCGACATAGCGCACCTCCGCCGGAAAAATGACGTGGACGGTCTTGTCGTAGGTCACTTCCAGACCGTGCGGCGGTATCATGCGGTCGAAGGTCAGCTTGCGTGACAGCCCGTGATATAGGTCGCCGTCCGCCTCCTTCTGCGGATAGACCTCCTTCGTCAAGGTCGGTTGTTCACTTCCGTTGGTCGTTTCAACGGTTACATTCTCCTGCGCGTTGGCAGTTATGATGCCCATAGCGAGGGCAAACATGATGATTACTTTTCTCATTACTTTTGGATTTTAGTGGTAATTTTTATTGTTTTCAATATTTTTCTTGGTAAAGCATGACCCTGTACCCGGCTTTCAGATGCACCTTGACGGTTCGCATCTTTTTGGCGATGTACTGGCTCGTGCCTTGTATCAGCCCCTTGCCCAAGTCGGAGGCGAGCTGCGCCCCGGCATTGGTGGAGATGTTGATGCTGCTTCCCAGCGAGCCGCCCATGTTGGCGGCGACCTCCCGGACGGCGTTCATCTCCATCGAGTTCGGGATGAAGATGCCGGGCTGTCCGTCCGTGTCATAGACCGCAAGCTCCACGGGGATAATCGTGCCGTCGTATTCCAGCGAGGTAATCTCGATGTCGAGCCGCTCACCCTGTATCTTGCCCGTGCCGACCACCACCGCACCCCGGGGTATTGTCCTGCCTGCCACCGCCATAGGCTCCAGCAGGCGCAGCCTTACCGTCTGCCCGTCCGTCACGCTCTGCGCCCCATGCACGCACGCCGGTATGGTGTTCCTGTCCAATACCTCCGCCGTGCCGACAGCCGTGTTGAAACCCCGGTTGCGTTCCTGCGATAAGGCGGCGACAAACTCCGCGTTACTCATAGGCTGTGAGAGTGAAGAAACTACTTGATGCTCCACCTGTCTGATAGGCATTGCCTTGTTCTTCTTCCCTTTCTGCACGGTAGTTGGCTCTGCCCTCTGTTCCGCCGATGGCTGTCCTCCGTTCTGACCGCCCATGTACTTTGCCGCCAGCTCGTAGGACTTCTCCATAAGAGCCACCTGCTCGTCCATAGAGGAAGCCTTGCCCCTCTCGCTTTCCAGTTCCGACTCCAGCGATGCGATGCGCTCCAACAATTCGTCCATCTCCGCATTGTCGTTTTTCGGCTGGTCGTAGAAGTTTCCGAGCGTGGCGTTCAGGTCACGGTAGGCGGCTGCGGAGGACTGGATGGTCTGCGGCGTGGCTGGCTTTGCCCTTTCTTCCTTGCCGCCCGGATTGGCGAGGTCGAAGTCCACTCCGTTCTCCGTTCCCGCTATCTCGCGGTCGAACATGTCGCCCAGCTGCCCGATGGCACGGTTGCGGCTCTCCTGACGCTCTTCCATCTCCCCATGCTCGTAGGCTTTCAGCTTGTCGCCGATAATCTGCCGGTTCGCCTTGTCAGCGTCGGGCATCTCGGTGTTGTATCCGTCCGTTCCCGGCGGTTGCTCCTTGCCGGAGGACGGGGCGAATATCAGCCACATCGCCCCGATGAACACCAACACCATAGCGGGCAGCACGATCATCTTCTGCCGTTTCAGCCGTTGCGCCTCTGTCAGCGGTTCGCGCTCCTTTTTCGGTTTCCCCGTTTCGGGAGCAGCTTTGTTCTCTTTCGTCGGTTCATTCTTTGTCTGTTCCATATAAATAAGGTGTTAAGTGATTGCCTGTTTCCGCCGGGGTCGGCAGTTCCACCCGTCCGGCGTGTCCCGTTTCCATATGTGAGCCGTCGTTCCTGCCGATGTCATAGACGGCTCTGCCGAAGGTGTAAAGGGCAAGCACCGCGAAGGCGGCGAACATCCCCAGCACGATGCGGCGGCGTGTTTCCGGCGGCAAGCCGTCCAGATACCCTTTGAGACTTGCCGCCAAGCGTTTCCGTTTGTCGTGGAGTTTCCAATACATGCCCCACATTGATTTTCTGATACTTTTCATGTCCTGTTACCGTTTGATAGTCTGTAAATCCTTGTTCTCAATGATGGTGAAACCCTCGATGGTAAAACCGTTCGGGTTGTCATCCGACCGCGATGCGTTCAGCAGGCGGCAGGTGGTCACGAGGCTGCGCTCGGTGACGTTGCTCTGCCGGATGATTTTCTGTGTGGCGTAGGTCACGGCACGGTAGGGATAGGCGTTGAAGTCGCACACCACGCTGTCCACCTTCAGCACTTGGTTGATGTTCCCGGCGATGATGCGGTTGTAGTACCCCTTCTCCGCGAAGTCCGAATAATAGTGGTACACGCTCTTGTCCGCCAGCAGCAAGGCACGTTTCACGTTGTGTTCAATCGCGCTTTTTTCAGGTGATAGCGTGAAGAACATCTCGTGGAAACGGCGCACATGTTCCCGTGCCTCCGCCGGGCGGTTCTGCGACAAATCCTGAGACAAGGCGAGCATCAGGCTCTTGCCGTTGTCCAGCACATAGATTTTCTCCCGTTGCTTCTCTGCGAAACGGTAGGAGTTCCACACGCTCCACACCGTCACCACGGCGCACAGCGAGAGGAAGACGATACCGAACAGGCGTATCTGCCTGAACGACGATTCGATGTTTCTAAGTGATTTGAATTCCATTTATATTTTCCAATTTATGATTGCACATTGATTATTTCAGCAATTTGCCGACACGTCCGACTGCGTTTCCTGCGGCTGCACCCGCCACGCTGCCCGCCATGCTTCCGGCTCGTCCCGCCATCTGGTTCACGTTGCGACCGTAACCGCCCATGCCTCCGGCTTGGATAATCCAGCCCGCAACGGTGGGAATGGTAAAGTAGCCGATGATGCCGATGCAGAGGAATACGATATACACCCCGTCGCTCGAATCCAGCGAGAAGTTCGGGTCTGCCTGCATCCGCTCGATGTCGTTTTGCAGCATCAGAACCTGTATCTTCGCCAGTATGGTGCTGAACATGTCCGATACCGGTAGCCACAGATAGACCTGTATATAGCGGCATATCCACTGCGTGAGCGTGTTTTGGAAACCGTCCCATACCGACAGGGCGAAGGCTATCGGACCGAGAATCGCCAGCACCACGAGAAAGAAGGTGCGGACGGTGTCTATCACGAGGGCGGCGGCTTGGAACAGCAGTTCGAGTATCTCGCGGAAGAAGTCGCGGATGCTCTTCTTCATGTTGTACATTCCCCGGTCGATATACATTCCCGCCATCGTCACCATGTCGGAGGGCGACCAGCCGAGTTCCTCCAGTTGCTTGTCAAATTCCTCGTTGGACACGAGGTAGGCGGTTTCGGGGTTGCGTACCATCGCCTCGTATTCCAGTTTGTCCTTCTGCTCCCGGTATCGGTTCATGTCCAGCGTTTCCGCCTCCAGCATCTTTGCCGTGCCCTGTACGACGGGTGAGAGGATGCTGTTTATCGTGCCCAGCACCACAGTCGGGAAGAACATGATGCACAGACCGATGGCAAAAGGACGGAGCATCGGGAATACGTCTATCGGTTCAGCTCTCGCCAGCGACTGCCATACCCGGTAGGCGACGTAGAACAGCGCACCCAGCCCGGCGATGCCTTTCGCCACACCAGCCATGTCCCCACACAGCGGCATCATCTGCTCATAAAGTGAACGTAAAATCTGATGAAGGTTGTCGAACTTCATAGGCTACCAGTATCTTTCGTTCATGTTCCCGTACAGCCCCATGATGCGGTCGAGGTCGTTCTTCTTTTTCGCACGCAGGTAACTCACGGAGATGTTCTTGTTCGTGTAGTAGCTCACGAGGTTGCGGTAACGCTTCATCTTCGAGTGGCAGCGTTCCACCACGTCCATGCGCTCCTTGTCGGTCATGGAGAGCGTGGTGATGTTCACCACGTTCCTGAGTTCCGTCAACACTTCGTTGCTTTCCTCCAGCAGTTTCGTGTAGCCGAAAGCGATTGCGGAAAGCTCTTCGGGTCTGAAATTCCCGTCACGGAGCATCCGTTGGAAACTGTTCACATAGATGTCTGTGATGTCGCCCACCATCAGGATGGTCTGCTGCACCTTGCGGGCGTCCTTGACCAGATTGTTCACCGATTTGAGGGCATCGTAATACTTCTTGCCCTGCTGATAGATTTTCACCGTCTCCTGAAAGTTGCTCACCATGTTCGTGGCGGTCTTGGAGGTATGGATGATGTTTTTGGAGGCATTGATGATGCCCTGCGCTAGATTGCCCGGATCGCTTACGACCCACTGTGCGCTTGCCCTGCCCGCGAAAAGCAGGCACAGGCAGATAATCATTGTTATTCTTGTTCTCATGTTACTTTGGATTTTAGTGGTTGTTATTCTTCGGTCGGATGTCCCGGCTGCGGCTTCACCCGCACATAGTCCCCGTTTGGCGAGAAAGTCAGCACATCCGTGGCCTCGTTGTAGGACACGTCGATGCGGAAGCCGGTGTTCATGAACAGGTTGCCGTTCTCCTCCTGCAAGAGATAGGTTTCCGGCTTGAGCTTGCGGCGCAGACCGCTACGACGGAACACCGTCACTTTGTAGGCTTCGCCCTCCTTGTAGATAAGCACGTCAGGTTTTCCCTCCACGCTCTCCCAGTTCCCGCACAGCATGTCGCGGCGGTTGTCGGCCACGTCGCAGGATTGCAGCATCATGACCGCCAATCCGATAAGGCACTTGCTGACTTGCAGCATTTTCACTTTTGGTAAATTCATACGCGTTTTTCTTTTTTGGTTGATACATTCTGTTTTTTAGTTATTCCTTGTTTCTCCGCCTTTCGGCAAGCTGCCGGATGGCGGCTTCGATGTCGTCGCCCAGCTTCTCCGCCAGACGGTAAACCTCCACTTTTTCCGTTTCCTCGGTGGTGTACGCCAGATACTCTTCCGCGCTGACCTCCGTGGCATAGACCGCCGACTGCGTGCCGCCCAAGCCTATCCACACCTCCTTGTAGAGCCGTGAAGGGTTGTTCGCCATGTTGATGGAGAGTATCTGCGACTTCTCCTTTTCCGTCAGTCCGAGCAACGCCTGTATCTGGTCGAACTTGTTCATATATTTCCTTTGGTCAAGCAGGATTTTACAATCCGAGTTGTTGATAATGCTCTCTTTGACCACCGGAGAACTGATAATGTCGTCCACCTCCTGCGTCACCACGATTGCCTCGCCGTAATATTTTCTGACCGTCTTATACATATAGCGCAGATATTCAGCCATGTTCGCCGATGAGAGGGCCTTCCAAGCCTCTTCCACGATAAGCTGTTTCCGCACGCCTTTCAGCCGCCGCATCTTGTTGATGAAGGCTTCCATGATGATGATGGTCACGACGGGGAACAGTTCGCGGTTTTCTTTAATCGAATCTATCTCGAAGACGATGAACCGCTTGCCGAGCAGGTCGATGTTCTCCGTGGAGTTGAGCAGGAAATCGTAACGCCCGCCCCGGTAATACTGCCGCATGGTGGTGAGCATGTTGTCGATGTTGAAGTCGGACTTCTCCACCTTGATGTCACGCTGTGCCAGTTCCTTGCGGTAGTCGTCACGCATATACTCGTAGAAGGTGTTGAACGACGGCACGATGCTACGGTCGGATTGGATGCGCTCAATATAGGCACTCACGGCACTGCCCAGCTCGCCGCTCTCCGTCTTTGTCACCTTGTCGTCCTCCGACTTCCAGAGCGTCAGCAACAGGGTCTTGATGCTGTCCTTCTTCTCCACGTCGAAGATGTAATCGTCGGTGTAGAACGGGTTGAAGCTGATGGGCTTATCTTCCGTGTAGGTGAAATACACACCGTCCGCTCCGCCTGTCTTGCGTCGGATCATGCCGCACAAGCCCTGATAGGAGTTTCCCGTGTCCACCAATACCACATGTGCGCCTTGCTCATAATATTGGCGCACGAGGTGGTTCATGAAGAAAGACTTGCCGCTGCCCGAAGGACCCAGCACGAACTTGTTGCGGTTGGTCGTGATACCTCGCTTCATGGGCAGGTCGGAGATGTCAAGGTGCAGCGGTTTTCCCGTGAGCCTGTCCACCATCTTGATGCCGAAGGGCGAGAGCGAGCTGCGGTAGTTGGTTTCCTCTGTGAACAGGCACACCGCCTGTTCGATGAAGGTGTGGAAACTCTCTTCCGCCGGGAAGTCCGCCGCATTGCCGGGTATCGCCGCCCAGTAGAGTGTCGGGCAGTCGATGGTGTTGTGGCGCGGCACGCATTCCATGCTTGCCAACTGGCTGCCCACGTCGTTCTTGATATGCTTCAGTTCCTCCGCATCGTCGCTCCACGCCATGACGTTGAAGTGTGCCCGTACCGAGGTCAGTCCGTAGGAATGGGCTTCGTTCAGGTATTGGTCTATCCACTCGCGGTTGATGCTGTTGCTCCTTGAATAGCGAGATAGCGACTGCATGTTACGGGCGGACTTCTCGAACTTCTGCAAGGTTTCCTCACTGTTGTCTATCAGCACATACTGGTTGTAGATATGGTTGCAGGAGAGCAGAAGCCCCACCGGGGAGGCGAATGACAGTCGGCAGTCACTCCGGTCGGTGGAGAGCTTCTCGTAACGGGTGTCGGTAGCCACCTTGCCCGGTAGGTCTTCCGCGTCGGAGAGGGTGTGCAGACACAGGCGGTTGTCGCCGATGCGCATCTCCCTTGCCGAAAGCTCGATGTCCTGCAAGGTGGTGTCACCTTCCGGCATGAGCGAGAAGTAGCGTTCAATAAGTCCCGTCTTTCCCTCAGTACCCACAATCTCATCGGTGGAGAGGCGGCGCAGCCTGACAAGCCCGCTGTCGTTCATGATGCGCTCGAACTGTTCGCAGGCTTCCAAGAACTTGGTCGTGGTTTCCCTGTCCAGCTCCTTCGGGATGATATGTCCCCGGCACAGCGTGCTGAAATTGCTCTGCATCCGGTTACGCTCCTTTGTTGTCTTGGTCAGGTAGAGGTAGCAGGTGTGTTTCAGGTACGGACGCTCGTTGAAGTGACGCTCGAAAGAGCGGCTTAAAAAGCTCATGTCGTCCTTCTGAAGCTCCGGTTTGTAGCGTTCCTTGATGAACCAGTCCTGTTTGTGGACGACGGAGTAGTCCGGCAGCACCTTGATAGCCTTGCACCAGCAACTGTGTATCGCCTCGTACTCCGCACCCGTCACGGTGTAAAGTTCCGGTAGTTCCACCTCGAAAGCCACCGTGATGTCGGCGTCCTTTGAGATGATGCAGCCATGCTCCACCGCTAAAAGTGGGAACCTGTTTTCCAGTGTTGTCATTTTCGATGTATTCCTCATTGTCTTTCTTCCTTTCGTTGTCGTTTGAACAGACGGGTTATCCGCCGCCGGTTGATAAGGTATCGGGGATGGCTCCGTGCCGCTCCTAATTTCATCAGCCCGTGTTCACCGTACCGGGCGTTCAGCGCGAAGGTCTGCCATACAAGGAGGGAGGACGATGCCGCGCCGAAGCCGATACATATCCACTGGTCGATACCGACCATGTAGAGGATGACGAACAGGACGAAGAGAGCCAGCAGACCTCCGCAGAAGATGAAGAGGTACTGTGCCTTCAAGCCCTTGAACTCTACCGGACGGCCGATACCCTTGTTGATTGGGTATTCAGCCATACATTATTTATTAAAGGAAGAATGAGCGCAGGATGGTGGCGGCAACAATCAGGAAGATGCACGCGCCGAACCACGAGGCGGCTGTCTTGCTGGTGTCGGGGTCGCCCGATGAAAACTTGCCGTACACTTTTACGCCCCCGATAAGCCCGACGACTGCACCGATGGCGTATATCAGTTTAGTTCCGGGGTCGAAATAAGAACTCACCATAGAGGTGGCTTCGTTGATGCCCGCGATGCCGTTTCCCTGCGCGAAAGCGGAGGCGGTTGCGGCGATGACAAGTGCCGCGGAGAGGATTGCTTTTCTGTTTTTCAAGATGTTCTTGTTCATAAACTGTTCTTGTTTTTTGCCGTCAAAAGGGTGGATGGTCCTTTGTCGGGCGGTTGATACTTTGTTTCTTTACTTTGGTTTTAGTGGATGCCCGTTTGTTTCCACGGACGTGGGCGTGTCCGTTGCGGATGGGGATGCGCCTTGCGTTTCCTCGCCGCGTGGGTTGATGTCATTCTTTCATGTTCATTTCTTTTATTGTTGTCATACATAGTTGCGAATGTCGAACTCCTCGATGTTGTCCGGCACGACGAACTCCTTTTCAGATTTCTTCAGCCGAATCTCGATAAGCCCCTTGATGCGGATGCCTATCTCCGAAGAGCCTTCCATCATTTTCTCGTACAACTCCGTGCCCTCCATGTCGGTGAACACCTTAGCCGCCTTTTCACGTTCCGCCTGTGTCGCGTCCGGGTTTTTGGCGGTCTTGCAGGCGTCGTCAATCTCGTCAAAGCTGCTGCCCGAAGCCCGTGGCGTGTCCGAGGCGTCCTCTTCCGGTTCGTCGTCCCCGTATCCCAGTTCCTCCGGCGGTATGCTCGTGAAGGTCTCATCGAGTTTTTCCTCCGGGACTTGTGCCGGGCGGGATGCGTTTCCCGTTTTTCCGTCGTCAAAAGTAGCCTCTTCCTCCGACAGCTCAATGCCTTTTTCAATAGTGGCGGCTTCTTGCGTCGGTATGGCAGCGGTTGTCCGGGTGGATGCCATCCTGAAACGGCTCTTGCCGATGATGTCCGCCTTTTCCGCAGGGACTTCCTCGTGTGCCGCTATGCGTTTAGCCTCATTCCCGTCCAGTGACCGCCATAATCCGACAATGCCCTTGAAGAAGCGGACAATCCGCGTGTCCATGATGCGCTCGTAAAGGAGCAGGAACAGGAACCAGAGGTTGCAGCCGACCGATACCGCCAGCAGAATGTCTGTCATGCTGATTGTGTAATTCATATCCTTCCGTTTTTGGTTAGAATACTGAATTGTAATTTCGGGCATAAAGGCTCTTTATCGCATCTTCGCACTGGTTGAAGTGGTGCGTCAGCACATGGTCGATGTAAGCGGACAGCGTAAGCCGGTCATGCCCGATTACACGGGTGATACGCATGATACGCTCGTGGTACTCCGGGCGCACATACGCCATCTTCCCCTCACGTGCCTTTACTTCCGGGTCGCGGATGAACAGGCGTTCATAGTCCTTCTCACTGCATTTGCCGCTTACCGGGACAGGCGACAGTATTTCCACACTCGCCTGCACTTGGGTAAACATACCTCCGCAGTCTTGCTGTGGTCTTTTTTCATTCGGTGTCATTTCTTTTTCCATTTTCAAATCAGATCTTCACGTTGTTTCTTGTACAGTTCGTTGATTCTCTCCTTGTGCTGTTCCAGATGCTGGCGCAGCACGGTATCCACATATCCGCCTACTGAGATTTCCCCTCCGGCGATGTCGTTCACGATTCTGAGGATCTTGCCGTGGACGTCACGGCTGATATAGACACATTGGCGGGTCTTTATCTCGTTGCGGCGCAGGAATAGCTCGTTGTAGTCCTCGTCCTGCCTTTTCCGGCGTCCACTTTCCCTCTGCGCTTTTTCCCGTGTTACGGGTTGCACAGGAGATGGTTCCGGTGCGGCGGTGTCCTCTTCGGTCGGTGCAGCTGCGGGTACTTCCTGTGCGGGGCGCAGTGTCCCGTCCTGTGTGCGCCGCCCGATGGAGGCTAACAGCAGTTCCTCGTCGATGCCTTCCGTGTTCACTTTCCTGCTGCCCATGCTCACTGCGGTCTGATGATGTCGCTTATCTCTTCGGAAAACTCCCGGATGCCACTCCCTTTCAGCAGTGCCGTGTCCATCGGGAAGATGGTGGAGCGGAAAACGCTCTTGCGCTCTTCCGAAAGGTCACGGCGGAACTTCTTGCTGTCGGGCAAGCGGGTGGAAAGTACCGGAAAGCCCATTTCGGCTATCACTTCCTCGTAGATGCCGTACAAGTCGTTCCTCTCCCTGCCGTCCACCATCGTCCAGAACAGATGCAGCCCCTTTGTTTTCGCCTGTCCGGTAGTCATCAGCCTGTCGCGGAACATCGTGACGAATTTCAGGGTACTCTCCACGACAAAGCGGTCGGCACTCAGCGGAGTGAAAATGTAGTCCATCTGCGAGAGCGTCTTTATCACGCCGTTGCTTCGGAGTGTGCCGGGCATGTCGAAGAACACCACGTCGGGTTTCACGTCCTCAGTGGCAATCATCCTCTCGGCATCGTCGAGGGCGTTCACCGCATTGCTTTTGACGATGGTGTAGGCGTTCTTTTTGATCCGGCGGAAATGGTCGCAAGCGAGAGCCTTGAAGTAGGTGCTGCTGTCGATAAGCCCCATTTCGTGTTCGCGCAGCCCGTGGATGCTGTGCTGCGGGTCGTCGCAGTCCACGACGGCGACATTGTAGCCTTTCACGTTGTGCAGGTAGCTGGCGGCAAGTGCCGTGACAGTGGATTTGCCGATGCCACCTTTCTGTGTTGCGAATGCAACGAAGATTTCCTTACTCATAGTTCCATTTATTTTAATTGTTGATGATTTGTTTTTCTGTTTCCATACGGATTTGGCTGTCGCACCATCCGCTTCCGTGACTACACACGCAGGCGGGTCGTCGCGTATCCGGTTCTGTGGTGAAGCGGTGCGTCGGACAAATGGTGATTGACGACATTGCGTCATGAAGTCATTGAATCCATACGTCACCGAATTGTCGGAGAACCGGGTTTCCGACGGTTCGGGTATCCGTTTCGGCAAGTATCCGAAGAAGCGGATTTCCGGGTATTTGAATGTTCCGTTTATCATATCTTCAAATCGTTCGTTTCTTGAATCATGCTGCAAATAAACAAGTATATTTTGGAACCTGTATCACTTCTCCGGCAAGTGGCGGCACGTTGCGCCGGTTGGCAGTCATTGACCGGGTCAAGCATCTGTCCGATACCGCTTTAAGGGCGTAACTTTGCACCCGGACAGCAGGGTTCGCCGATGACGCGCGGCCCGGAGTCCTGAAAGGTATTTTCCCAATCCGTCCCCTGACGGATTTTTATGTTCACCTGAACATAGCAAGATGTCTTTTCAGCCGCTCAAAATATTTTGAGCAGCCACGAAAAGCACTTGCCCTTGCAGGGGGCGGGCTTTCCCTCCGAAGTCGGGAAGCCTTTCAGAACTGCGGTGCTGTAATCCGAAGCGGCGGCTTATGCCGTCAATCCGCTAAATCCAAAGTAATATGAAAGAGAAAAGGAAAAGCAAATCAGGGAGAAATCCCAAACTTGATCCGGCGGTGTACCGGTACACCGTCCGTTTCAACGAGGAGGAACACAACCGTTTCCTCGCCATGTTCGGAAAATCGGGTGTCTATGCACGGTCTGTTTTCCTCAAAGCGCACTTCTTCGGGCAACCGTTCAAGGTGCTGAAGGTGGACAAGACGTTGGTGGACTATTACACCAAACTGTCGGATTTTCATGCACAATTCCGTGCCGTGGGTACGAATTACAACCAAGTCGTGAAGGAACTGAGGCTGCATTTTTCAGAGAAAAAGGCGATGGCGTTGCTCTACAAATTAGAGCAACACACCGTCGAACTCGTGAAACTGAGCCGCCGGATTGTGGAACTTTCAAGGGAAATGGAGGCAAAATGGTCGCAAAAATCAGTGTAGGAAGTTCGTTGTACGGCGCGATTGCCTACAACGGGGAGAAGATTAACGAGGCGCAGGGGCGGCTTCTCACCACCAACCGCATCTACAATGACGGTTCGGGAACGGTGGACATAGGCAAGGCGATGGAGGGTTTTCTCACCTTCCTGCCACCGCAGATGAAGATCGAGAAGCCGGTGGTGCATATCTCTCTCAACCCGCACCCGGAGGATGTGCTGACCGATATTGAGTTGCAGAATATCGCCCGCGAGTATCTGGAAAAACTCGGTTTCGGAAACCAGCCTTATCTTGTATTCAAGCACGAGGACATCGACCGCCACCACCTGCACATCGTGACGGTCAACGTGGACGAGAACGGGAAAAGGCTCAACCGGGATTTTCTCTACCGCCGCAGCGACCGTATCCGCAGGGAACTGGAACAGAAGTACGGATTGCATCCGGCAGAACGTAAAAATCAGAGATTGGATAATCCGTTGCGCAAGGTGGCCGCATCGGCAGGTGATGTGAAGAAGCAGGTAGGCAACACCGTGAAGGCTCTGAATGGGCAGTACCGTTTCCAGACGATGGGCGAATACCGTGCGCTCCTTTCCTTATATAATATGACGGTGGAGGAAGCGAGGGGCAACGTGCGCGGACGGGAGTATCACGGGCTGGTCTATTCCGTCACGGACGACAAGGGTAACAAGGTGGGCAACCCGTTCAAATCCTCGCTTTTCGGGAAGTCCGCAGGCTATGAAGCCGTACAGAAGAAGTTTGTCCGTTCCAAATCGGAAATCAAGGATAGGAAACTGGCAGACATGACGAAACGCACCGTCCTTTCCGTGCTGCAAGGCACTTATGACAAGGACAAATTTGTATCCCAACTCAAAGAGAAGGGCATCGACACCGTACTGCGCTACACAGAGGAAGGGCGCATCTATGGGGCTACCTTCATCGACCACCGCACGGGATGCGTGCTGAACGGTTCGCGCATGGGTAAGGAGCTTTCGGCGAATGCCTTGCAGGAACACTTCACCCTGCCATACGCCGGACAACCGCCGATACCGCTATCCATCCCTGTGGATGCTGCGGACAAGGCACACGGGCAGACCGCCTACGACAGTGAAGATATATCGGGCGGTATGGGCTTGCTCACTCCCGAAGGTCCGGCGGTAGATGCCGAGGAAGAGGCTTTCATCCGGGCGATGAAGCGCAAAAAGAAGAAAAAACGCAAGGGCTTGGGTATGTAATCAGAGTATCAACAATTAAAAAATCAATGTATGTCACAACAAGAAGACGATTTGAGGGCATTGGCGAAAATCATGGATTTTCTGCGTGCCGTGAGTATCATTTTAGTGGTCATGAACGTGTACTGGTTCTGCTACGAAGCCATCCGGCTGTGGGGCGTGAACATCGGCGTGGTGGACAAAATCCTTCTGAACTTCGACCGCACGGCGGGGCTGTTCCATTCCATTCTCTACACGAAGCTGTTTTCCGTCCTTTTGCTTGCCTTGTCCTGTCTGGGTACGAAGGGTGTCAAGGGTGAGAAAATCACTTGGGGGAGAATCTGGACAGCATTTGCCGTCGGGTTCGTGCTGTTTTTCCTGAACTGGTGGTTGCTGCCCCTGCCGCTGCCGCTTGAAGCGGTGACGGGACTGTATGTCCTTACCATTGGAACGGGCTATGTCTGCCTGTTGATGGGTGGTCTGTGGATGAGCCGCCTGTTGAAACACAATTTGATGGAGGATGTTTTCAACAACGAGAACGAGAGTTTCATGCAGGAAACGAGGCTTATCGAAAGCGAGTATTCGGTCAATCTGCCGACACGTTTCTATTACAGGAAACGCTGGAACAACGGTTGGATCAATGTAGTTAATCCCTTCCGTGCGTCCATCGTGTTGGGTACGCCGGGCAGCGGCAAGTCCTATGCCGTGGTAAACAATTTTATCAAGCAACAGATTGAAAAGGGCTTTAGTCAATACATCTACGATTTCAAGTATCCCGACCTATCTACTATTGCCTACAACCATTTGCTGAACCACCCGGACGGCTACAAGGTAAAGCCGAAGTTCTATGTGATCAACTTCGACGACCCGCGACGCTCTCATCGGTGCAATCCCATTCACCCGGATTTTATGGAAGATATTACGGATGCCTATGAGAGTGCCTACACAATAATGCTCAACCTCAATAAAACGTGGGTGCAAAAGCAGGGCGACTTCTTCGTGGAGTCACCTATCATTCTGTTTGCCAGTATTATCTGGTATCTCAAAATCTATCAGAACGGGAAGTTTTGCACGTTTCCCCATGCTATCGAGTTTCTGAACCGCCGTTACGAGGATATATTTCCGATACTGACCTCTTATCCGGAGCTGGAGAACTACCTTTCGCCGTTCATGGATGCGTGGCTTGGAGGGGCTGCGGAGCAGCTCATGGGTCAGATAGCGTCGGCAAAAATCCCGCTTTCGAGGATGATTTCACCGCAGCTCTACTGGGTGATGTCAGACAGCGAGTTTACGCTGGACATCAACAATCCCGAAGAGCCGAAAATCCTCTGCGTGGGTAACAATCCCGACCGTCAGAATATCTACGGTGCGGCACTCGGTCTGTATAATTCCCGTATCGTGAAGCTCATCAACAAGAAGGGGATGCTGAAGTCATCGGTCATCATCGACGAGTTGCCCACAATATACTTCAAAGGGTTGGACAATCTTATAGCTACCGCCCGAAGCAACAAGGTTGCCGTGTGTCTGGGCTTTCAGGATTTCAGCCAGTTAGTGCGTGACTACGGGGACAAAGAGGCGAAAGTGGTGATGAACACTGTCGGCAATATTTTCTCCGGTCAGGTGGTGGGGGAAACAGCCAAGACGCTCTCCGAGCGGTTCGGTAAGGTGTTGCAGAAACGGCAGTCCATCTCCATCAACCGGCAGGATGTTTCCACCTCCATCAACACGCAGATGGACGCGCTCATTCCACCGAGTAAGATTTCCGGGCTTACGCAGGGAATGTTTGTCGGTTCTGTATCCGACAACTTCAACGAGCGTATCGAGCAGAAGATTTTTCATTGCGAGATTGTGGTGGATGCCGAAAAGGTGAAACGGGAAGAAAGTGCCTACAAGAAAATTCCCGTCATTACAAACTTCACGGACGAGGACGGCAACGACCGCATGAAGGAAACGGTGCAGGCGAACTACCGGCGCATCAAGGAAGAGGTGAAGCAGATTGTGCAGGAGGAACTGGAGCGTATCAAAAACGATCCGGTGCTGTGTAAACTGCTACCAGATAATGAGACTGTCTAACAAGTCCCCAAAATTGAAAATTATCCCTATCGAAGTTTGAAGTGACCCCCAAAAGTTGGATACAATTTTTTTGGGGGGCACTTCAGTTCTGACGGGTAAAATCGTAAAATTCGGACTTGTTAGACAAATACTTACGCGGTTTCAACCTCAGGTACTGAATCTATCGAATTGACAAATTTAACCAATTGCGGATCTGAATCTTTTTGTATGAGGTTTCGGAGACTCTTTTTCAATTCATAAGCATCATCCCCTGCTGTATTTATTAAATCCATATAAAAATCTTTGTTTTGCAGAATCAATGAACGGCATGCCCCATCGGAAATTACAGGTTTCACTATTTTATCAATAACGTCTCCAGCTTGACTTTTCAAATTACCATGCGATCTAAGCCATGTTTCGAAAAATTGAAACTTTATTGCATTGATAGTCTTTTTACCGATGCAGAAATCATTTCTTATATCGGTAACTGTCGATTTAATTTTTCGTTTATCCAATCTTTCAACTATATTCTTGAAACAATTAGGGAAAGGATTCAAACTTTGAGTTCCAGAAGCAATATCCATCAGAATCTTTTTGCCAAATTCAGTCAAGTTATCTGGCAAGGATTTGATTTTAGCCAGTAAATGTTTTATTGCGACAAACCAATAATATGATGTATGTGCTGTTCTTTGGGCGTATAATGTATCAACACTTATTTCAGACAACGCTTCGAACGCTATTTTATTGATATGATCGGTCAGGACATTGCTTATTTTAGTGGTCAAATCGTAAAAAGATGCGTCAGGAATTACATCTTTAATATTGTTCTTAGTGATATACTTATCCAAATCGGTATTCCACTCTGCTAAATGCTCGATAAATACCTCATCCGTTACACCTATTCTGTTCTTAATATCTTCAAATTGGGGCAATATGTCTGAGAGCAATAATTTATAGCCAAGTTTATGATTTACCATGTATTGTAGTGTTTCATTTAATAGCGGTATATTCCATCCCACACTATTTACTAATAAGTCTCCATGATCCACATAATAGTCCATGAGTTCTGCAACATATTTTATATCTCCACCCTCTATTAAGGAAACGGAATGACCATGTGCCAATTGCATGGCGACTAAATCGTAATATCCAGACTCTTTAATGTTTCGGCCATCAGTTTCTAATTCAGAATGCAACTGATTTATGTAGGTTGAATCTAACGTTACAGGTAAAGGTCTTTCTTCGTCAGATGCCAATAAACGATAGGTTGTAAATATAGCCCCTATATTATCTTTATTTACATTCTGTTCATCAATGCAATTCGTGATCGCTTGCAAAAGCGTTGGAAACGTATAGGTAGAATTATCTTTTAACGTTTTTACAATATCTGCATGGTCGAAATTATCGGGTAGTAAGTTTGCCAAATAATTATCGAGCGCCTCCGAATTTGTTGCTACTTGATAATATTTATATGCTTTAGTTGTCGCGTTATCCCGATAGGCAGCATCTGTTGCATTTGCAGCTTGAATATAATCGATAAATGTATTTGGCTTGACTGTTTTTGCTTCAATCAATGACGTAAAATCGCACGCCAACTTATTTTGCGCAATAAACCTGTCTATTGCATCTAACGTTTTGAAATAGTCGCCGCCATTGAAGTCATTGAACCGAACTATCTTCTTATATAATTGAGCAATCACATGGTTTTGGCTTTCCGTGTCTAAATGCAACAGCAGTTCTTGGTATTCGACAGGGAACACCTGCTTCTCTATGGATTCTTTTAATTTCAATTGTGCTATTCTTTGCCATACACGCAGAATAACATCGCTCTTTCGAGTTAATTTATGCAAACAATGTATAATCTTATCGATAAGCGCATTGTCCATACATTGTATAACTTCTTCTAATACAGTGTCAAATTGTTTATTAGTCTCTGCATATTGATTTATGTCGTGGTCTTCTTCTCCGTTGATGCAGCCTTCAATATATTTTTTCAATGGAATTTGTCGAGCATCTTCAACATCGACACCATATACCAAAGCTGCAATTTCGCGTTGTGTTTGCAGATCATTGTTAATTATTGTTTGAATGCCATTCAGATAGTCGCCGGACAATATTTGTTCTACTGGATTTGCCAGAATATCCGTCTTCTTCAAACAGAACAATGCTATGTTTATCATCAAAATTTCGTTACACCACTCTTGTTTAAGAGCGACCATCTCATTGATATATGATATAATTTCCCTAACATTGGCATTAGGATTTACCAATCTGAATATCCGATTTATAGTTTCTTTCGCTTCATTTTCTGTTTCTCCAAATGCTTCAACAAACAGTTTGTTGAATATACTTCGATAGTCGGTAATAACAGGAGGAGCAACACGATAAACAATAGGGAAAGTTTTATTGATAAAATACTTGGTCAGTTGTTTCGTTTGTTCGTCGGTCTCATCTCCGAATGCACAAGCTAAATGTGTTTCATCGAAAGGAATAACAGCCCAAACATTTTCAAAACCGCTATCGGCGAAGAACGTATGGATAGAAGACCATAATTCTTTTACTTTTTCAGCGGGGAGACGATCCATGTTGTCAAAAACAAGGACTAATTTACGTTGTCCTTTTTCCTTGATAAAATCAGAAATGTCTTGCATCCATGTTTTGAACTCGTAAACCGTTGGTTCGTCTTCGCTCAAAGTCTCATAGCAAACGTCCTTTTCGACTTTATCTTGATAAATAGCTAACATATAACTCCATCCATATTTATGATCTTTGCTATATGCCCATTTCCAAACGCACAATGCAATAAGAACTGGCAATGCAGCTATGATAATAGACAATAAAGAAAACCACCATGTTGTGGGTGTAGGTTTTACTGCATACGCAATAAATGTAAATATCGGAGTTAAAACTGCAACCAAAAATGCCGCAACCATACCATTACTGATAAGGGGATATTTTTCGGTTACGGTCTCCGTTTTACGGGCTAATAAATATTTCAGCTTTTCAGACCATGATACGGTTTTCGTACCTCCACCTTTGACTTTTATTGTTGCATTTCCAGATAGGATACCATCATCAATAAGTTTGCTTGTAAGCAATTCCAATATAGAGCGGCGTTGCAAGTCCTCTTGATGTCCCCATGCGTCATACTCAAAAAAGTAATAGTCGTCTGATAATTCACGTTCCAACATTTTAACCACGTTGGATTTTCCAGATCCCCAAATACCTTCGATGCCGATAATTCGAGGTAAAGTACATTCCTCATCCAATGAATCATTCTGACAAAAATGGCGAGCAATAGTTTTTGCCAACCTTTCTTGCGAACCTCCATCGAATTTGTCAATACCACACGGTTTATTTTGGATAAACCGCGGATATTGCTGTTTGGATTGTAGTTTTGTTTCCATATACGTAATTTATTGATTATACGAACTCCAAATAATTCTCCCGATTTACCACATGAAACTCGGCATAGGGATAGGCTTCTTGGAAGGCTTTCGGTGCGGCCGGCATTTTATTTCCCCACTTGAACTCCAAGGCGGTAAGACTGTCGGCACTCTCCTCAATCAGGTCGATTTCCTGTTTGTCGTAGGTGCGCCAGAAATAGAACTCCCTGTGCAGTCCCTCATTGAAGTTCGCTTTGCGCCGCTCTCCGATGATGTAGTTCTCCCACAGCGCACCGACATCCTGCCGAATGGCCAGCGGTGAGAAAGCCCCGATAATGGCATTGCGAATGCCGTTGTCGTAGAAGTACCACTTGCCAGCTTTTGTAACCTCCTTGCGTAGGTTACGCGAATAAGCCCCCAGACGATAGATAACGAAGACCTTTTCCAATAGGTCGAGGTATTTTTCAACGGTCGTCTTGCTCATGCCGAGTTGTTTACCTAACTCTTCGTAAGAAACTTCGCTGCCCAACTGAAAAGCTATCAATCGCAGTAGATCGCGCATCTTGCTCGAATTTTTTAAGCCGTCAATTGCTAAGATATCTTTAAGCAGGTATGCACCGACAATATCACGTAGGTAGTCTGTTTTACGTTCATAGTTCTCCATCATTACTACTTCGGGATAGGAACCGTAAATCAAGCGCGCTTCGAGGTTCTGGCGGGTTTCAAGTGCCGTTTCCGTCTGTGCGATTTCCCGTTGCGAGAATGGTGTAAGGAGAAATTGCGTACTGCGGCCGACCAACGGTTCACCAGTCTTATTCAGCAAATCGAATGACGAAGAACCACTTGCCAAGACACTTATTCCCGGTATTTCATCAACTATCAACTTCAGAATACTACCGATTTGTGGTATGTTCTGTGCCTCATCAATAGCCAGCAAATCAATACCATCCAATAAATGCCGATAATTGGCTATTGAGCGATTCTCCAATAGTGCTAATGTGTCGTAGTCTTCGCCGTTGAGCATCATCGTCCTACCTGAATAGTTGTCCACAATTTTACGCATCATTACCGTTTTACCAACACGGCGAGCACCAAAAATCAGTACTGCTTTATTGGGCGCGATTCGTGCTGTAATCTTCTCTTGAAGTATTCTATTTACTGTTTCCATACCTTATAAAATATAATGCAAAGATAATCATATTTTTTTAATTGGCGAATTTTACAAAAAAAACGGGCTATTAAATGGCGATTTTTACAACCACAATCTTATGGAAGTTGTTTCATTGTTTTTAGTAATGATATATGTTCATACTATGATGACTCAATAATTTACCAGACATACGTTTCTGAAATTTGTCCTTATAGGAATGAAAAACTCACATATATTGTGCTAATTAATATATAATTAAATGAAAATAAAAAGACAGGATACGAGTATTCCTGTCTTCTCATATGTAATGGATATTTTTTTATTTTCTCATCCGCTCCAACTCCTCATCACGCAACATTCTCTCGTTCAGTTTTTCCTGCATCCTGTCAATGAAATAGGTGCGGCTTTCGTTCTTCCGGCGTTTGATATCAGTGTAGAAGCGGTAGCAGTCTTTAGAATCAACCCCGAATATCTTATAGAGAAGTGGGGCGAGCTGTTTGAGCGGCATATTGCCGTTGTTGATGCAGCCCATCACGTCTATGCCGTAGATAAGTTCCACGAGGTCGATGGCATTGCCCGTCCATTGAAGAAGGCTGGCGGTGGTTTCTGTTGCGTTGTTGGCGGATATTAGTGGTGGCACTTGGGGCGTGGCAAGGAATTTCTGCATCTTTCTTACGAAAGACAGAGCCTTGCTGACGTAGGCGGCAATCTCTCTTTTTTCTTCTGACAGATTACGTACGGGATGGTGCTGCAACTCGATTTCGATGTAGGCAAGCGCGATGACGGTAAGGTTCATGTCCATGCCGCCGTTGCACAGTTCGATCACTTGGGTGGCGAAAGCCGTGTATGCCGTTTCCATATTGCAGTCGCCGGCTTCGTTTATCAGGCGGAAAAAGTCGGTTTCCGCCAGCAAGAAATAATTCATGGTTCTGTCAATTTTGAAAATTACACTTTGTTTTCTGCGTGCGCACATGAATATAATTGGCAAAAAACGCGGCAGAAAATAAAAAATCCAACACTCAATTTTACAAAGTGCTGGATTTCAGAGGTATAAAATTCAGTATTTTTTCACAAGGACAAATTATCTCCGACTTAAATTGTTTGTAATCGGAACATTTATTCTATTCCTGAAAATAGAAATGTATGCTTGCCGCACATTTTGGCTATCTTGCTTTTTTATCAAGGATATAGATAATGCGACATACACCGTTGGGATAGCTTTTCAAAGAGGAAAGCGTCCAGTGTTGCTCTGGCAGAGCCGACTTAAAAAAATGTCGTCCGCTTCCGGATATGAAAGGAACGGTGTATAGTATGATTTCATCCACAGCGTGCATCCGCAGCAGTCCGTTTATATAGTCTGCCGTGTCCGGTGTGGCTTCCGCGAGGTAACGGATGTTTGTGCAGTCTTTTCTCCATTCGTGCAGCATTGAAATGGAATAGTCCGGTGTCACACGGTAAAAGGCTTTCTTCCTGATTTCATCAAGACCGCAACGGTCAAGGCACAAATCCTGATGTGCTTTATCATATAACTCTGAAGAAAGACATCCGTCCATCGTCAGTACGGCGAGAATCTGAACTTTACCCATAATCGTTTCCTTTCGTTAGGCAAGGGTAAAAAAGTAGCGTGCAATTCACACTACCTTCAAGCGATGGCTCTGGTAAAGCCTTTACGGAGAGTACGTGAATGCACGCTATGCGTAAGCATAGCATAAGCATCACGCAATCGTCTCCGTAGTTCCAATTTACCAGATTTTCGCTTGAAACGCCTTGCGGTCTTATCCTATATGTTGGCGGCGAAAAGCTCCTGCCAATCGCCGTTTTTCTCAAATGTTATGCAAAGATAGCCAAATTCAGTGAATTACGGGCTATGATTGCTTGAATTTATATTTAAGTCCATACTCTTCAAGTTTGCTGTATAGTGTTGTCCTGCCTATGCCGAGCAGTTCTGCGGCGACACTCCGGTTGCCGTTTGCCTGTTTCAACGCACGCAATATCCGCTCCTTATCCTCCGCGTCATTGCGCAAGGCGAAGCTGACAGTAGAGGTCGGTTTCGTCACGGCAAGTTCCAGATGCTCTTTCATGACAACACCTTCCTGCGCCTGCAATACAGCACCCATAACTTTCTGCCGAAGTTCCCGCACGTTGCCCGGCCATGCGTGTGTCAGCAACGCTTTACGTGCTTCGGAACTGAACCCGCTCACGCTACACTCCAGCTCTCTGTTTGCCATATCACGGAAGAACTCTGCCAGCGGCATAATGTCTTCTTGACAGTCACGCAACGGAGGAACGGTTATCCCGAAGTCGTGCAGGCGGTACAGAAGATCCTGCCGAAAACGCTTTTCATTCACCGATACCTCCAAATCTTCATTGGTAGCAGCGATGATGCGGACATTGAAATTCCGGTCTGCCTTGTCTCCGACCGGGCGATACCGCCTCTCTTGTATGGCACGGAGCAACATCTGTTGGGTTTCCAACGCGAGGTTTCCTACCTCGTCCAGAAACAACGTGCCGCCTTCCGCCTCATGGAAATATCCTTTCTTGGCATTGTCCGCACCTGTAAATGCACCTTTGACGTGTCCGAAGAAAGCCGACGGTGCAAGCTCTTTGGAGAGTGAACCGCAGTCCACCGCCACAAATGGCTTGCCTGCACGTTTGCTCTTGTCATGCAACAGGTGGGCAATATGCTCCTTGCCCGTGCCGTTCTCACCAAATATCATCACGCTCATATCGGTGGCGGCTACCAGCCTTATGCGGTGCATGATTTTCTGAAAGGCGGAACCTTCACGGGCGAATATAGGCATACGGCGTTGTCCTGCCTGACGTTCTTTCAGTATGGAACGGATCAGGGGGACAAGTTTATCCTCCACAAGCTGTTTGGGAATATAGTCTATCGAGCCGAGTTTCATGCTTTCCACGGCGGTATTAACTTCGGCGTAGTCGGTCATAATGATGAAGGGCTGCATCTTTCCCTCCTTTCGCATCCAGCACAAAAGGTCTATGCCACTGCCGTCAGGCAGACGCAGGTCGGCAACCACGATATCATTATCTGTTGCCTGTTGCAGATGTTTCTTCGCGGTTGAGAGGTGGTAAGCCTTCATATTGCGGTAGCCCTCCCGTGACAGCATATTGCAGACATATTCGCAATACACGATGTTGTCTTCCACCACAATTATTTTTGTCTTATTCATCTTCGTATTTTCTCCTTTCCTCTTCTGCCAACCGTATTATTTCCACTCCCTTATCCAGCACGGCAGTCACGGCATGGCTTAACGCTTCACCATCCGGGAGAGCATCGCCACGAAGCAATCCGTAAAGTACATTCAGCGGTTGGTCGGCACGGAGCACCTCCCACGAACTGCGCAGGTGGTGGATCAGGGAATCCAGCTTTTGCAGGTCTTTTTCTTTTGCTGCATCCCGTACCGCCTGCATTTCCTTTTCTGTTTCAGTTATCAACTTTTCCAGCATGACGGCTTCATTGCCATAGGACAATAAGGCGGAAAAGTCCGGTTTCCCGTCCGGTGTCGCTTTTATGGCACACCTGTCGGAAACCTCCATCAGTTCCGATATGGAGAACGGTTTGAACAGGCATCCGGCAAAGCCTTTTGCCAATAGTTCCCCTTTGTTACAACTGCCCGAAGCGGTTGCCACAACCACCGGGATTGTTGGTGAATTGCCCACGTTGGACGAACGCAACAGTTCCAGCAATTCGAAACCGTTTATATCGGGCATATTCAAGTCTGTCAGCAACAGGCTGTATTCTTTCTGGCGTATCATTTCCATCAGTGCCGCAGCATCGGTGCAAGTGTCGCAGTGTATTCCTTCTTGGGAATACATCTCTTTCAGCATCAGAAGTAATACCTCATCATTGTCAATGGCGACAACATCATGGAATTTATTGTTATGATAAACAGGTGTATTGCTTGTATATCCAAGCTGTTCTTCAGCTTCCTGCATAGAAATTTCAACTGTGAAACGACTGCCTTTCCCTTTCTTGCTGTCTAAACGGATTGTTCCGCCAAGCATCGACACAATATTACGCATTATGGCAAGCCCAAGCCCGAAACCCTCCTTTGCGGCGGCATTTGATAGACGTTCAAACGCACCGAACGCTTGTTTCTGTTCCTCTTCTGTCATGCCTGTACCTGTATCTTCAACGACCAGTGTCAGAACTCCATTATCATATTCAGTAATCAAAGAAACACCGCCTTCTTCTGTGAACTTGACAGCGTTTGACAGCAGGTTATTCCCGATTTGTATTATTCGCTCTTTGTCGGTCAATACAATGGCATCGTGTCCAGTCTTCACGGACAAGGACAGCCCTTTGTTCACGGCAACAGGCATGAACTCCGTTTCAAGTGTGTGCGTGATTGCTGAAATCCGGCAGGGTGACAGACGGGGCTGTTCCTTGCCGTTGTCCAGGCGGAAGAAGTCAAGCAAAGTGTTAAGCATATCCCGCATACGGTCGGAGGATTGCAGTATGTTTTGGATATACTGCCCGGACTTATCCTCACACTGTTCTTTCCGTATCAGTCCGGCATAGCCTGTTATTGCTGTCAGCGGTGTGCGCAGTTCATGGGTGATAGTATGTACCGCCTTCTTCCTTGACGTTATCAGTGCCTCGTTCCGTTGTACGGATTGTTCCAGTTGCCTTATCAAATCAGTTGTCTTGTGCTTGTATTGTTTAATGCTTTTTGCATCACGATGTATGATGATGTAGGAAATTAACAACAATAGAAGAACGAATCCCATTAAACCGCCTACTTGCATAAATGACTTTTCACGCATGGCAACTATTTCGTTTTCCCGGCTTTGCAGTTCGGTTTGTACCTTTTCTTCTATTTGGCAAATCAATTCTTGCAGTTGTCTGTTAAGTTCTGCATTACGAGCTGCAAGGCTGTCGGCTTGTTCCGACAATTGGCGATCCTGCACTTTCTGTTCGCTGATTACGTTTCTATTGACCGAATGAAGGATAGTGGTTGATACTGCTGGAGTTACTTCCTTTTTTTTGCCGAATATGCCTAAGAAACCTTTTCGTTTTGGCTTTTTGGACTGTTCCTGCACACTTTTCTGTACAATAACCGGAATTTGATTGGCTATCTTCTTGTTAATAGATTGTTGTTCATCCATTAACCGGACTATCTGGAACATCTGTCGTTCCTTATCCTCTAAAAGACTGCGCACACTATCGATGCGCTCTGCTGGATAGGTGGCCTTGAAACGGCAGAGCATACTGTCCATTGCCATACGCCGTGCATGGTAATGCTCGATATCTTTATCGTTCCATTCCAGTATTGTTTCACCCAATAGAGAAAATTTTATCATTTGAATATTGATATTGTTTATTTCTTTTCGGAGCTCGTCTATTTTTTTATTGCCAAGTTCTAATGCTTCTATCTCCTGCCATTCATAGAGGCTATTATATGCCATACATCCGATAAGAATGGAGATAAGTATATATCCCAACCGTATTGCCTTATAGAAATTTCCTGACCGCTCCATTATTTTAATGACATTGATTTTTGGAACATGAATAAAAGTTTATCTTTTTCGTTCATGCGGATATTATCAGAATAACCGTCTTTTGTTATTTGATACCCACATGGCTTAACCATAAAAATGCCTAAGCCCTTAGTGTACGAACTTACTTCTGAGGCATAGTCTTTACTTGTATTTAATGGAACTTTCCCTTTAATATGACACCACTCATTATTACAACTGATGTCTTCAATCTCAGACATCAGTTTTTGCAAATCTGTAATAGCTTTGGAACTCGCTACTTGGGGTATCTGCAACTCAAAACAGAGCATCGGTTCGAGAATGTCCACACCTGACTGTTGCAAAGCCAGCCTGAAGACATAAGGGGTCAGCTGTCTGAAATCAGCAGGTGTACTTACCGGGCTATAATACTCGGCTTGAGTAAAAGTTACTTTCAGATCTGTCACTTCCCATCCATGTAAACCAGATTGGCAAGACATACGAATCCCTTCAAAAACGGCATTTTGAAAAGAATGGTTCAGATAACCATAGGAGATGTCACTTTCGATTTGCAACCCTGCCCCTAACGGTAAGGGTTCAAGAGTCAGCCCTATTGTGGCCCAGTAAGGGTTGGGTGGTACTTCGATCTGAATAATCTTATTGACCTTTTTTATAGGTCGTTCTTTGTAGATAGTCTTGATCTCATCAAAATGGACCTTTACGGAAAATCGTTCTTCCAGCAATGTCTGTATGATTTCCTTTTGGGTCAAACCATATAACGAGATTTCCAATTCATCACTATATGAGTTTATGGAAAAGGACAAAGACGGGTCTTCAATCCACAATGTATTCAGAGCGGATATCACCTTGCTTCTCTCTTCGGGCTTATTTGGCCGGACGGAGGATTTGAGAGCGGGATGCTGATGAGATAATCCTTGAATCAAACAAGGTTTAGCACCTAAATAATCTCCGATTCGAAAATCTTCTATATCTTCTACAATCGCGATATCATTGGCACCCACTTCATCAACATTTATCTCTCTGCCCTGATAAATAGTCTTTAGATTTTTAATCTTGATGAATTTTTCCGAATCGTTGATTCTTACAACGTCTCGAAGTCTCAGACTTCCGTCAATTATTTTAAGAAAACTTCTTTTATGCCCTTTGGGGTCATGCTCTATCTTATAGAGATAAGCTGAAAGTCTGTTTGAGACTGATGCCGGAGGAAGTATAAAAGAAGAAATGGCGTCCAACAACTCATTGATACCGATATTGAACATTGCTGATCCATGTAGCACCGGATAGACTTTGGCTTTTGCCACAAGAGCGATTATCGTATTCCAATAATCAGCCGGTGAAATTTCGCTATCCGCCAAATATCGTTCTAATATATCGTCGTCATGGTTGCATACAAATTCTTTGTATTCTTCCTTTATATATGTTTGGGAGCAAACCGGATAAACCGATCCATCGACAACAGTTTGCATAAACAGGACATCTTGCGACAGATTTGTTTTTATATCCATATACAAACGCTCCAAATTCACACCGGCACGGTCAATCTTATTGATAAATATAATTGTCGGGATTTGCAGCTTTTGTAAAGTACTGAACAGCAACTTTGTCTGCGCTTGTATGCCTTCCTTTGCGGATAAGATGAGGACTGCTCCATCAAGCATTTTGAATGTCCGCTCCACTTCCGCAATAAAATCCATGTGTCCCGGAGTGTCAATGATATTGCATTTCACTCCATTCCAGATAATAGATGTCGTAGAAGCCCGGACAGTAATTCCTCTACGTTTCTCTATATCCATAGAGTCCGTTATGGTGTCACCATTATCCACACGGCCGCACTTTTCCGTTGCTCCACTGGCAAACAGCAGATTCTCGGTTACGGAAGTTTTTCCTGCATCAATGTGAGCAAGAATTCCTAAATTTATAATATTCATTTGGATTAAGCAATAATATACTACAGTAGATGCATTGTCGAAACGCACCTTTTAATACCTCCTCGTAGCATATGAGAACTACAGGATTACTAACTCGTATTAATATGTATATTATTACTGCCGCATAACGATTACAAAATTACACAAAAAAATATATCTAACAAAAGTGGGAGGATTTTTTAACTTTTTACCATAGACATTTTATTAGGGAAGCGTAGGTTCAACTGGCAAGTACAAATAAGTAGAAATGTTTGAACAACACCGTTTTAGGAAGTTGAAAAATCAAGTTTCTCTCTCGGTATAGCGTTTATTTTGGCCAATATCTTCTTTAGTTTAGCATTTGTGTATTTCCCATTCGTGTTCTATTTAGCTCCTTATTATGAGTATGTAGCAAGTTACTTATCAAATTCAGCCTCTTTGAGGGTCAAATATGGTTTTGCAAATGGTGACTGACAAGACATAAACAAGGTCAGCAGGAATTTTTTACATAAATGGACATGAATGTATATAACCTAAAATAAGAATAAATTTTAATAAGGGCTGCCCAAAAAGAAAAAAATGCAGTTGCCATCCTATAGATACTTGCAGAAAGGATAAAATTTACTTTTAGACCTTTTGGGATAGCCCTTATTAATACTTCAGATAAAATTCCTTAGGTTATATTTTCAATCCTTTGGACCGGGTTTCCTCCTTGGCATACAGTCCCGGACGCCCGATTATGACATGGTTGGCAACGATACTATCCGCCGGACTGCGTATCTGCGGCGGTGCATTTTCGGGATATTGCGCCTGCCTGTTCCTCACATCTTCCGCTTCCGGCTTGAGCTGTTGCCCTTCATTCTCCTTTTCTGCGACTTCGGGCGTGGGTGGCGCAAGCTCCAGCTGAATTTTTCGGTCAAGGGCGGCAAGTTCGGACTTCAACTGCTTCAGCTCGTCCTCCTTCTTCCACACCTTACCCGCTATCTCCTGTAACTGCGGTATCTCCATCTCCAGCACCTCGTTCTTCGCCTTGTACTGGTCGATGATGGAGGGTATCCTCTCCATCGCGTTGAGGAAGTTGCGGGCGGCGGCCAACGGGTCAGCCATCGCCAGATGCCCGTTGTTGTAGGTGTACTTGTAGTTCCCCTCGACCACGAAGCGGTTGTCGGTGAACTCCAATCCCTCTTTGAGTATCCTTTCGCTCACCACCTTTATCGGAAAACCGTAAAGTTCACCGACCTGCGTGTACAACCCTCCGGTCGTGGCATTCTTGGCTATCTCCTGCAAACGCTTTCCGATGACCTTCTCATCGGCGGAATCCACTCCGTCCACCTTTATTATATTAAGGCGGTTGCCCTCCTTGTCGGTCTGCACCACCGACAGGAAGCGGTTCCAGTCCTCCGTCATGGCATCTATGAAAGCCGTGTTGTTGCGCAACTCGCCGGTCTTTGACTCCAGCTTGAACTCCGAATCACGCTTGCCCTTGTTGAACGACTTGCGTTCCCCTTCGAGCGATGCGATCCGCTTTTCCAGTTTCGCCTTGTCCAACAGGTCGGTATTGCCGGAGAGCAACGCCATGTATTCCGAGAAATTCATGCCCGATTTTTCGTCCATTGCCCCCTCGTCGATGGTACGCGCACCCATCGCACCGCTTTTGAGCTGGCTTATGAAAGTCTGCTTGCAGTGCAGGAGGTTGAACTTGTAGCTGTCCAGTGACTTCTCCACCGCGTAGATGATTACATCCACGTTGTTCCCGGCGAAATGTTTGGCAATCTCATTACCTGCCCTAACTCCGCGTCCGTCACGCTGTTGCAAGTCGGACGGTCGCCACGGCGTATCGAGATGATGGATAGCCACACACCGTTTCTGGGCGTTCACACCCGTTCCGAGCATAGAGGTAGAGCCGAACAGCACACGCACCGTCCCGGCGTTCATGGCGTCTATCACCGCCTTCCGCGCCTTGTCGGTCTTGCACTCCTGAATGAAGCGCACCTCGCTTGGCGGTATACCGTAGTCCTCCGTCAGTTTGCGCTTGATTTCCGAATAGACGTTCCACCCGTCGCCCGGCTGGTATGTCCCCAAATCAGAGAAAACGAACTGCGTGCCTTTCTGGGCGTCGTATTTTTGATAATACTCCGCGATCATCTTGGCACAGTGACTCGCTTTGTTGTCGGGATGATCTTCGTAATTCGGGTCTATCATGCGCATGTCGAGTGCCATTTTCCGGGCATAGTCCGTGGCGATGAGCATCTTCGCCTTTTCTTCCGTTTCCGAAAGCGGCAGCCTGCCCAACAAGGTGGCATCGCCCGTCTTGGCGAACTGCATCAGTTTCTGTATGAAGTCCTCCTGTTCCGGCGTGGGCGGTATATGGTGCAGTATCTCGTTCTTGGCAGGACGGTCAACGCCCACATCCTCCGCCGTGCGGTAGTCCGTGATTTCATTATAGAAGGCGGCAAGCTCCGGCACTTTGATGAAGTAGCGGAAACGCTCCTTCTGGACCACATTGTTCGTCACGTTAAATTCAAAATCCGTCGTCTTCTTGGCAAATATCGCCGCCCAAGCGTCGAAACACCTTATGTCCTGCCGTTCCAGCTCCTTCGGGCGCAGGTACTTGAACAGCAGGTACAATTCAGTCAGTGAGTTGCTGATAGTCGTGCCGGAGAGGAAGGTCGCACCCAAGTCTTTTCCTGTGCGCTCCTGTATGGTGCGTATGGCAAAGAGCATGTTAAGTGCCTTCTGGCTTCCCTCGCTGTTTCCCAATCCCGCCACACGGTCGTGGCGCGTGTTGAAAGTCAGATTCTTGAACTGGTGGCTCTCATCTATGAAGATGTGGTCGATGCCCATCTGCTTGAAATCCACCACGTCGTCCGTGCGTGACTTTATGGCGTGTTCCACCTTCTCCAGCTTCGCTTCAAGGTTGTGCTTGCGCTTCTCCAATCCTTTCAGCATCGCCCGCGACACGTTCTTTCCCTGCTGCCGTAGCACTTCGAGGTTTTCCTCCACCGTGTCAAGCTCTGCTTGCAGGATGCGCTGCTGCAATTCCGGCGACTGCGGTATCTTGCCGAACTGGTCGTGCGACATGATGACGCAATCGTAGTCGTTGTTCTTTATATTATTGAAGAAGCGCACACGGTTGGCGGTCGAAAAGTCCTTCTCCGAAGCGTACAGAATACGTGCGTTGGGATATGCCGCCTGATAGGTGGCTGCAATCTCCGCAACGTTGGCTTTCAGCCCGATAATCATCGGCTTGTGTGCCAAATTCAGACGCTTCATCTCATGCGCGGCGATGCACATTATCAGCGTCTTACCGGTTCCCACCTCGTGGTCGCAAATTCCGCCGCCGTTCTGTTTCAACATCCAGACGCAATCCATCTGTGAGGGATAGACGCTCTTGATACCCCGGCTTGCCAGCCCTTTCAGGTTGAGGTCGGGAAAGGTCTGATGGGAGCCGTCGTAGCGCGGGCGCACGAAACAGTTGAACTTGCGGTTATACATCGTCACAAGCCGCTCCTTGAACTGCGGCGACTGCTCTTCGAGCCATTCGGAGAAGCCGTTTCGTATCTCGTCAATCTTGGCGTTGGCGAGTTGTATTCCCTCGCTGTCGCGCATCTTGATGTCGTTGCCATGCTCGTCCTTGCCGATGGACTTCATCATGTCAGGGCAGGTGTTGTGCAGGGCGTGTTTTAGGAGGTGCATACCGTCATAGTTCCGGTAATACCCCTTCACCAGAAACTCGTCCGTGATTTTCATGGTGCGGTAGCCGCACACCACCGAAAACTCGTCCATGCTTGCGGAATAGGCGATTTTCACCTCCGTGTCGAACAGCCGGCTCATGTAGGCGGCATAGACACCCGTCGGAATCCAGCGTTCCCCGAAATTGAAGTCCAGATCCTCGAAGGCGATGCGCTGCGGCTCGGCATCTTTCAGAGCCTCCAACGCCTGCTTCACCTCCGGCATACGCTCATTTTCGGGATTGTCACCCATCCATGCCTCTATGCGTTCCGCTTTCTCTATGACATTTCCGGCGATGAAACGGTCTTTGATTTCGTAACCGGTCACGAGCGGATTGTAGTAGATGCGCCCTTGCAGGGCAGTGAGCAAATCCTCCGCCGTGCTGTCGGTTATCTCCCGCATATAGTCGAGATTGACCGTACCATATTTGTTGAGCGACGCAGACAGGGCTTCTTCGGGAGAGCCTACGTTGGCATGGCTCTCCACCGCGAAGGAAACAGGATGCTCGAAGATGTCCGCCTTGACGAACTTTCCGTTTTCCATCCGTTCCAGCGAAAGGATGTCGCGCCCGCCCGCATCCATCATCACTAACTTCACGTTCTGCTTGGCGTTGAGGTTGCCGTAGCGCATGACAAACTCATCGTAACAGGTATTCAGATGCTCTCGCCACGGAACATTTGCCTCGCGCCGGAGCGATTCATAACGGTACAGACGCTCGTAGGCGTCACGCAGCGACACATACAACAACGCCTTTTCCTTCTGGTATCCTTTCAGGTCGAGCGGCTGGAATGTCGCCCCGTATGGCGTGATGTCTTTCAGGTAGCCGATGTTATGACGCCCCCGGTCAGCCACCAGCGACCCTTCGCGCAGGTGCATCTCCGGCGTGCGGTGGTAGGCACGCGGAGAAAGGTCCACGACTTCCTCCTTCGGCTTTTCCGCTTCGATGTCGGGGAAAAGGAAAGTCCCCACCGCTTCCGATGGGGTATCTGTAACGGCAGGTGCGGCGACTGCCTCCGGCTGTGTTTCCTCCTGTCGTGGCTGCTCACGGGAAGTTTCCGGCACGGCTTTCACTTCCGTCTTTTCCGCCACTTGTTTCTCGTTATGCTGCCTTGCCAGTTCCCGAAGTTCTTTCCTACGCTCCGGCGTCAAACCCATCATCATTTCATAGAAACCGTTGATGGGAGGATTGGTATCCCAGTCCAGTGTGGCATAGATGTCGTCCGGGTCGGCAGGCTTGGCGGTGTTCTCCGCTTTCACCTCCTTATTCTCCATTGCGGGTTTTGCAGTTGGAGCTGTCGGTGTAACCGTGACTTTCGGTTTGGGCGGAGTGGACTTTGCCGTAACTGCCTTTTTCACCGTCTTTTTCTTTTTGGAGGTTTTCGGTTGGCTGACCTCTTCCGTCATCCCCCAGAGGTCAAGCAGGGTGAGCTGCACGCCTGCGGAATATTGCGGGCGCGGTTCTATCTCCGGCTTTTCATCTGCGGGTTGCGGCTTTTCTGTCGGAGTTTCCACCGTCTGCGCCGAGGATACTGTTTCCAATTTTATGGCAGGACGCTCTACTTTATTTTGAACGGCAACTTTTTCTTCCGTTCCTGCCTGCCGGATTGAACCCGAATACAAGCGCATGGCAAGCCTGTAATGGAAATCCTCGTCGAGCATACGGCGCAAATCCCCGGCGATGCCTGCTGCCTTGCCCTCGTGCAGATAAACCATAGCGGGCTTCCCGTAGGGGTCTGTGTCAAGTTTCGCCATCGTATGCACGATGCGTTCCGGGTGGTGGATGAAATAGGCGTTGTCGGTCAGGGCGGTTTTCGTGTCCGTCTGTATCACGGTCATCAGCCGCTCGTCCTGCGACATTTCCTTCTTGCTGAGGTTCTTTTGCAGGACAATCAGGTCACTGCCCACCTCCGTGCCCGCGTTGTCCGTGAACAGGTTGTTGGGCAGGCGTATCGCGGATACCAGATTGGCCTGACTGAACAGCTCGTTACGCACGGAGGTCTTGGTGCTATTCAATACCCCTTGCGAGGTGATGAACGCCACGATACCGCCGTCACGCACGGCATCCAGTCCTTTGAGAAAGAAATAGTTGTGGATGGTTTTCTGGGCGGAGCGTCTGCCGAAAGAGTCGCTCCGCTGAAACTCCGCGTCGAACACGGCAATGTCACCGAACGGAATGTTGGACACCGCCAAGTCGAAATAATTGTTGAACGGTCTTTCGATTTTCTCAAAACCGCAGGTGCGCATTTTCTGGTCGGGATAGAGATGCCTCAAGATTGTACCCGTGAGCAGATCCTTCTCGAAAGCCATCACATCCGCATTGGGGCTGTGCCGCAGCATGGAATCCACGAACACGCCGACACCTGCCGACGGTTCGAGCATACGGGCGGGGCGGACGCTGTAATCTGCCAGCACGTCCGCGATGGTGTCGGTTATCTCTTTGGGGGTGTAGAAAGCGGTCAGCACGGACGCTTTCAGCGAATCCACAAACCGCTTGTACTCTGTTTCGTCCTTGCTGTTCTCACGGATAAGCCTGTGCAGCTCCACCGTCGGGGCGAACAGTTCGAGGTCGGATTTCGCCCACCGGACGGCATCCGTCAGTTCCTTTGCAGGGTTGAGGATACATTTCAGACCGCCGAAACCGCAGTACCTTTGAAGTATGGCACGCTCTTCGGTTGTCGCTGTCCTATTTTCCCTGTCAAGGATGAATGCCGTCCGTATCGCCTCGATGTTGTCCCGCAGTTTCTGTTTGCGGTTAAACGCCATATTCGTCTAAGTAAAGGACGGTTGCTCCCGTCAGCTCCGTGTAGAGCAGGTCGTAATCGGAAGACAGGGCGAAATTGTCATCCGAGAGGTCATAGACGGAGAACACGTTGCCGACAAGCGGCAGCAGTTTCAGGACAAAGGCTTCACGCTTCTCTTCCGGCACTTCATCGGCAAACTCGTTTTCCACGACTTCGCGGAGGATGGCGTAACGGGAATAATGCAGCCCGCGCAGCAGCGTGTCCATCGCCAGTTCCTGCGCACCATCGGCGGGATAGCCTTCAAGCCGTGCCCTCTCATACGTTTCGGCGGCACGGTCGGCCCGTTCCCGTATGAAAGCGGTGTCGTCAGCCTGTTCAAACTTGTTCGTGCGGAGATAGTCCAGCAGGTACAGACCGTAATAGGAAAAGTCGGTCTGACCCTCGTTTTTCTTCTTGTTGTTCATTACTTTGGATTTAGCGGATTGATAATTAACGGGATAATCGGTTGGAAAAAGGAAGAAAAAGGCACTCGGTATCCCTCCGAGTGCCACCACTAAATCCAAAGTATGAGTGTAATCCGGTATCGAAGAACAATTCATTACTCTGAACAAGTGGCAAAGTTAATACTATTTCTTCCGTCCTGAAAATTTCTTGTCCTTTTTAGCCTCCGGGAACACAAAAGTCGTGTTATATTCCCCGTCAAAGGCGACAACAGCATCGAAACTCTTGCCCTGTTTGCTCTTGAACCCTTTGAGCAGCTTGGTATGCCCTTCGGTGAGCAGGTCTTTGATTTCATCGTCGGACAGGGTGCGTCCCGCTTTCAGCCGGAACACGGGCAGTCCGCACTCCGTGTTGTCGCAGCGTACCACCTTGCCGTAGAACCGCATCCTGCCCGTGCCACACTTGGGACACGCGCAGCCGGAGTCACGGCTGCCGAAGAGCTTGTCGCACGAGATCAGTTCGGAGGTTATCTCACGTGTGTACGCCTCTATCTCCTTGCGGAAGGTGTCGTCGGACAGTTCCCCGCGCTCGATACGCGCCAGCTCCTTTTCCCATTCGCCCGTCATGGCAACATCGGCGATGCGCATCGTCTTGACGACGGAATTGAGGGCAAGTCCTTTTTCGGTGGGAACAAGCGACTTCTTGCAGCGTTCCATGTAACCGCGCTTGAAAAGCGTTTCGATGATGGAGGCGCGTGTGGCGGGAGTACCGATGCCACAGTCCTTCATCGCCTGCCGCAGTGCGTCGTCCTCAATTTCCTTGCCCGCCGTTTCCATTGCCGAGAGCAGGGTGGCTTCGGTATGCAGCGGCTTGGGTTTGGTCTTTCCTTCGGTAATGGACGAGCCTTTCGGTGTCAGCGTGTCGCCTTCCTGCCAGCCGGGGATGGTAATTTCCTCTTTTTCCTCGCCATAGACGGCACGCCATCCGGTTTGCTTCACGACGCTGCCTTTTACGGTAAACTCCACTCCGGCACATTCCGCCGTGACAGTGGTCACATCCTTGACGCATTTCTCAGAGAATGCCTCGACCATGCGCCCGGCAATCATCTGATAGATGGTATTGTCCTCTTTGGAGAGGAAGAGCGGTTTCTCACCCGTGACGAGCAGGGCATGGTGGTCTGTCACCTTGCCGTCGTCCACGCTGCGGCGTGTCGGGGCGGCTTTTGCCCGCACCTTGTCTTTCCATTCGGGCTGTGTGCCGATGAAAGCGAGCAGTTTGGGAATTTCGGCAAACACGTCTTCGGGGATGTAGCGGCTTCCCGTTCTCGGATAGGTTATCAACTTCTTTTCGTAGAGTTTCTGCGCGATTTCAAGCGTCTGTTCCGCCGTGAAGCCGTGCTTGGCGTTGGCTTCTTTCTGGAGCGTGGTCAGGTCGTAGAGCAAGGGAGTTTCCTCCGTCTTCTCCTTGCGCTCGGCTTTCGTGACAGTGGCGCAACCTGCCGCCTTTACCTTATTATATAGTTCCATCGCCGGTTCTTTCTCTTTCCATTTCTCGGAGGATGAGAATTTCACGACTTCGCCGTCGCAACCGTCCGTTGCGATATGGAGCTGCCAGAATGCTTCGGACGTAAAGCGGCGGTTCTCCCAGTAGCGTTCACATACCATAGCCAACGTTGGTGTCTGCACCCGCCCCACGGAATACGTGCCGTGTCCGGCGGCGATGGATAACGCCTGTGTGCCGTTGATGCCCACGAGCCAGTCGGATTCGCTCCGCGCTTTGGCGGCGAGGTAGAGGTTGTCGTATTTGCTGCCGTCTTCGAGTTTCCGCAGTCCCTCGCGGATAGCTTTGTCGGTGAGAGAGCTGATCCACAGGCGCACGAAAGGAGTGGTGCAACCCGTATAGTGGTAGAGGTAGCGGAAGATAAGCTCTCCCTCGCGTCCGGCATCGGTCGCCACGATGATATGTTCGCTTGTGTCGAACAGTCTTTTGATGACTTTTATCTGCGACACCACGCCGCTGTCGGGCTTGTAACCTTTCTCCGTCCTGACCTGACGGGGGACGAGCGTGAATGTGTCGGGAATAATCGGGAGGTTGTCACGGACAAATCCGCGCACGCCGTAGCCGTCGGGCATGGCAAGCTGAACGAGGTGTCCGAATGCCCATGTCACGGCATAACCGCCTCCCTCGAAATATCCTTCCTCTCTCTTTGTCGCGCCCACGATGCGGGCGATTTCACGTGCCACGGAGGGCTTTTCTGCAATGATTGTCTTCATGTCTTCTTCTTTTTTGTTGATACTTTGGATTTTATTTTGGATTCAGTGGCGGACACGGGATTACATTTTCATGCCCTTGCCCGTTTTCTTCTGCGGCTTCTCCTGCTGCTGTTGCTGGCGGGCGTCCTTCGGGTTGGTCTGACCTTTCTGCAACGGCTCTCTCAGATTCTTTGTAGCCTCGTTGGTCTTGCCATCGTTGTTCACCGCCACCTGCGTGCGGCTCTCGTTGGACGGAGCAACCTGCTGTGCATTGTCAGGGTTCGTGTCGTAGCGGTACGGGCGTCCCTTCTCCGGGTTGAACTTGATATACATCGTGGCATGGAAGCCCTGCTTGTCGGTCACGTTCTCCAGCTTCACGGCTTTACCCGCCACATAGTCGGCTTTCTGCTGGTCGGTGAAGCTCACGCCGCTCCATTTGCTGATGGGGCGGATGCTGCCGTCCTCGTTCGTCCACGTGTTGCGGCGTTGCTCCTTCTTGGTCTGTGCGGCATTTTCCCCGCCCTGCGCCTGACTTTTCGATGTGTCGCCTTTGGTTTCCTGTGTCTGTGCGGTACGGGGCGACTTGCCGGTTCCCGGCACGAACTCCACGCCGCGCTGCTCCACGTTCACTTGCAGGGTGGTGACGAACTTTCTGCCGTCGTTGCGCTCGATGAGCTTGTCGCGTACGGGCAGTCCGGCGCGGAGCATGTCCCGCTCCTGCGTGGTGATTTCCGTCTTGCCGATGCGCTCCGGGATGCGCACCCTGCTTGCCGGAATGTCCGTGATTTCATTCGTCTTGCGGTCGATGCTGATGTAGGAGGGGATGATCTCGCCCGTTTCCCTGTCCACAATGTCCACGACCCTACCGAGATTGCCCGTTTCGCGGAGGTTCTTCCGGTCATTGTCGGAGAATTTGTGTTCCTTGTACTCATCCAGCTTCTGCTCCTTGCGGATGAAGTGCGGCACGAGGCTGATGTTTCCCTCACCGTCCTTCTTGAAGGAGAGGCGGGCGTCCAGCTCGAATGATTCGCCGCCGAAGGTCGGTTTGACCTTTACCAAGTCGGACTTGCCATAGTTGAGCATCTTCGTAAGGTCGCCGGACTTTTCAAGGTTGTCCCGCTTTACGCCCCATCTGTCCTCCAGCTCCTGCCAGTTGATTTTACTCTCGTCGATGGGCTGGTAGCCACGTTTGCCCTGCATCTGTTCGGATTTGTCCTGTTGCTGTTCTTTCCGTTGTTCCATGTTCTCCTGTTTTTGAGGTTCTTGTTTCTCTGTCTGTTGTGCTGCCATCTCTTCCTGCACCTTCTTCTCATAGTCGGAGGTGTCCACCTTGTGAGGGGCGAGCAGCTCCTTGTTCGCTTCGGGGTCTTTCAGCAGTTGCTTCATCACCTCTAAGAGATTTTCAGCTTGGTCTGCCGCAATGCGGTAGAAACCGAAGCGGCTGGGTTCCTTGCACTGCCGGAAGAAGTTCTTGAAGAAGTTGTCCAGCACGTCGCCATGTCGGTCGAATTGCAGGAAACTCTGCGCGTTCTCCGCTTTTGCGGGGGTGCGCTTGGGTGTGCCGTCCGCGTTCAGCCCGGCTACCACGCTGATCTCGCCTGTCTTCTCGTCACGGACTACCAGCACGTCCTTTTCGTCTTTTTTCTTTGCCATCTGAAAAATGTTTTAATGGGTTATTTATGAAAGAAATTATGGATACGAGCCTTGTAGAAGGCTATATCTTCCTTTTTGAAGTCCTTGATATGGTTGGAAAGGAATGTCAGCACGTCCTCCTCGCTGTAATAGGTCTTCTTGCCCAGCGTCTTGTAGGGCAATGCGCCTACGCTGCGGTAGCGTTGGAGGGTGCGTTTGCTTATCTGGAGCAACATGCACAAATCCTGATTGTCGAAAAGGCGGATGCTTTCCGTGATAGTGGGCTGTTTCCCCTCAGCCTTCATCGCCAGCAGCAGTTCGTCCTGACGGTCGAGCCGTTCCATCAGCTTCTGCATCCAGCCCTCGAAGTTGTTTCGTGTGAGCAGTTCCATGACCTATGTCCTCCTTCCTTTTGGTTTGCCGCCCGTGCGCAGCGTGTGGTTGTGGAACAGGGTGTCTATTGTCCCTTCCTCGTTCCTTACTGTGTTGTCCTCCAATAGCCGCAGTATCTCGGAAAGGCGGTAGCGGCAGCTTCCGCGTACCACCACATACTCGATACGGTGGTCGGTGCGCATACGCTGCATGGTGCGCTTGCTCACGTTGAGCATCTTCGCCGCCTGTGCCGTGTCAAGCAGCTTGTCTTCGGTTTCCCGCTTCCGTTTCTTCTCGTCCCTTGCCTCGCGGATGTACCCTGCGATGTTCGCAATCTGCGCCATCATCTGCTTGTAGGCGGAACTTTCCATTGTTATCACTTTCATGTTCAGTCCTTTCTTTTTGTTTCTGCGACAAAATTCGGCAATAAACAAAAGGGGCTTTAACAACTCACTACGTGACTCACGTAAGATTTTTGCGGAAGATGGCTCCGTAACCCGGTCAAACGGCGCAACAGGCAGCCTTTCAGCGGAAAACGATACGTCTTGTATGCCGTTTCGTTACCTTTGCGGCAAACTCTAAATGACATGAATATGGAAATAGTATCTATCGAGAAAAAGACTTTCGAGATGATGGTGGCGGCATTCGGCGCACTCTCGGAGAAGGTCGCCGCCCTGAGGCGCAAAAGCGACACGGGGCGCATGGAAAGATGGCTCACGGGCGAGGAGGTCTGCGGGCAGTTGAGAATAAGCCCGCGCACGTTGCAGACGCTGCGTGACAGGCGGCTTATCGGCTACTCGCAGATAAACCGCAGGTTCTATTACAAGCCAGAGGAGGTGAAGCGGCTGATACCGCTTGTCGGCACGCTCTATCCGCACGGCAGATGATTTGATTTATTCACCCACTGAATCCGAAGTTATGATGAACGAGAACAACGATGTTTTTACGATGGAAGACGAGCCGATAGCCTCTGTGGTGCAGGATATGCGCAAAGGCTCGAAATGGCTGTCCGCATTTCTGGAAAGCTACCGTCCTCCGCTGGACGGGGAACGTTACCTGACGGACGGCGAGGTGTCGGAACTGCTCCGTGTGAGCCGGCGCACCTTGCAGGAATACCGCAACAACCGCGTGTTGCCCTTCATACTTTTGGGAGGGAAGGTGCTTTACCCGGAAACGGGGCTGCGCGGGGTACTGGAAGCGAACTACCGCAAGCCGCTGGAGTGAGGCGGTTTCATGAAAAAGTAAACGGGTGACACCTTTTGTGGTGCTACCCGTTTACTTGTCTTATGGGGTATGTGCAATCAGCAATACCCGGCTTTTCCGTTCTGTATGAACATCACGTATGTCTGCCGTTTCTCTTGTGAGAGTGCCTTTCCCACCAGCCATGTGCGGAACAGGTGGGTGTTGTAGGTATTCACCCTGAAAGCGACCGGGATGATGATTTCAAGGGCGTACACGTCCGCGTGCAGCCCGTTTTCAAGCTGCATGTAGCGGCACACCTCGTAGTCGTTCAGCACGTCCGACTTGCGGACGGCTCTGATGGCGGCGTTCACTGCCGGGACGGTCGTATGGAACAATCCGGCTATTTCGGTGGCGGTCATCCACACGTCGTTACCGGTTACGCTGACTGCCTTGTCCTCGATGATGATTGTGTCACGTTTCATGGCTTTTCTTTTTAGATGGTGCAACCTGCAAATTCCTCGACGCCGTTCAATCTTGCGGCAAGGTTCTCCATGTCCTGATTGAGCTTCTCTTTGGTTATCTTTGCGTAAATCTGCGTCGTCTTTATGCTCTTGTGTCCGAGCATGGAGCTGACCGTTTCGATGGGAACACCGTTGGAGAGGAATATCGTCGTGGCTGCCGTGTGGCGGCTCTGATGCCACGTGATATGCTTGGTGATGCCGCAACGCTTGGCGACGGCACGGATACCGGCAAGGCACGTGTTATAATGCGGAACGGGAAATATCCTGCCGTCCCCGCACAGTCCCCGGTATTTGCCGATTATGCGGTTGGCGATGTCGAGCAGGCGGATGTTGGACACCACGCCCGTTTTCTGGCGGTTGATGTTTATCCACTCGTGTTCGTCGAAGTAGGTGCGGATATTCTCTTCCGTAAGGTTGCGCATATCCGCGAACGACAGCCCCGTGAAGGCGCAGAACAGGTAGAGGTCGCGGTACAATTCCTGTTTGGCGTTTTTCAGTTTCCCCTCCATCAGCAGGCGGATCTCATCTTTGGTCAGGAAACTGCGTGTTGTTTCCTCCTTCTTGATTTCATACTCGCGGAACGGGTCGCGCGTCAGCCACTCGTTGTTGATGGCGATGAATACCATCGTCCGTAACGGGCAGACGTACAGCCACACGGTATTGGTGCAGCAGTGCTTGTCCGTGCGCAGGAACATCTCGAAGTCGGAGATGAAAGCCGGGGTAAGCTCTTTTAGGGCGATGTCCTTCACATGGTAGCGGATGTCGAGGAACTCTTGCATGTGCTTGTAAACGGTGCGGTACTTCAGCAGCGTGCCTTTGGCTTTCATGCCTGCCTCCACCTGCTTCTCGTAGTCCTCGTTGTGCTGGCGGAACACCTGCATCAGCGTGTGGTAGCGGTGTTCCAGTCCGAGAAAGGCGTTCTTCACCTTCTCCGCCGTGACGAAGTTGTCACGCTCCATGATTTCCTGATAATGCCTGTTGATGCGTACCCGCATCTTGTCAAGCATACGGTTCGTTTCGAGTGCCGCCGTGCTTCTGCCCGTGACACGTCCACCTTTGGTGTCCCACAGTTTCGGATCGACAGTCAGTTTGCAGCTGAACTGTGTCTGGCTGCCGTCCACCGTGATGCGTCCCATGACGGGAACTGTCCCGTCCTTTTTCACTACCTGACGCTTGAGGTAGTAGATTACTGAAAATGTACTCTTCATTGTCCTTAATTTTTGGGTTTCAAAATTAGTTGGTGAAGAGTCCGGTGTTGGTACGCAAAACGGGGAGGAACGGCGCAATCTTTTTCCGTAACCTGATTTTTCGCATGAGTTATGGATAACTCACTATTCCTTAGAGCCTTGTTTCGCTATTCGTACCCGTTTGTCGCATTTTCGGGCATGGTTACGAACAAGTAACGTAGCGGCGTCAGGATTTGGCTTCGGCAGGGATTGTAATGGCTTCACGGATTATCGCCACTTCAACCAAAACCCTTGTAACTCAATTCTATCACTATATCTTTCCGCATTTCACTTTTTTGTAGTAACTTTGCTCGGCAAAATAATAAAAGTATGGTAGAAACATTTGAAGACGACGCAACTAAAGACCCTTATCATTCGTTTAGAGAAAAACTAAATGAAGCCCACGATTTTCCTTCGGATTATCTTTTTAAATTTATTTTCCCTAATGATAAGGCTAAACTTACAGAAATTTATCAGATTTTTGATAATACTCAAAACTCCATATCTACCAAGGAAAGCAAGAACGGTAAATATATCTCTGCCAGTATCCAAGCGTTTGTTCTAGATGCAAATCAGGTGATTAACCTTTATAAAGAAGTTCATAAGATAGAAGGCGTAATAATGCTATAAATCACGTTTAAAGTAAGAAAGGAATATTACTCCTTTCTTACTTTAAAATTTTTATGCCCTTCATAAGGTGCAAAATAACCTAGATTCCAATAAGATTGTAGTAGAGACTCTACAAATTCATCGTGTCTATTTCTGTATGGGTCGTAAGGTTCTTTTATATCTACATCAGCAATATTCCCCTTTACATTCCACCAGAAAGCACTCCAGCCACCGCGTAATTCTTTGATAATATCATATACACTTTTTCCCGTAGCTCTGTACATTAGTTTGGCAAAAATACGACCTTCGGAGGTGGTTAAATCTCTTAGTTTTTTTTCGTAGGCTTGTGCAAGTTCTTCTTGTTTAGCTTTTATGTATTTTCTTTTTTCAGATTTATCATCAAGACGAGAGGTGTAGTTATTTATTTCGTTATATTGTTCTAAAGCAGTGATAAATAAAGGGTAAACTCGGTTCAATTTTTTACTTAAAAAGAAATAATAATTTTTATCTAACTGATTATTAAATCTAGGCTTGTTTGGAATAACTACTTCATCTAAAACGATTACTGTTTCGCCTTCAATTTCGTAGATTTTGGCTTGTTGTTTCTCATCGTAATAATAGTAATTTCCGTAGTCATCTTTCTTGAGTAATTCCTTTGGATATTGTGATAGCGCCTTTACAACAAGGGTATCCTTTTGTGCTTTAGACATAAAACCGATACACAAAAAAATAATCAGTAAATTTATTTTAAAATTCATTACTTTTACCTTCTCAAAATAAAAACTGTTTAATATCAAAAATTATTCCTTTTTATGAAATTTGAAAAGAAATCTTTAAAATTTTTAGAACAATACCTTAATACAGCTTCTCCTACAGGATATGAACACGCTGGACAGAAATTATGGATGGATTACATCAAGCCCTATGTAGATGAAGTAAGAACAGACCATTATGGGACAGCTTACGGAATCATCAATCCTGATGCATCGTTTAAAGTAGTTATAGAAGCTCACGCTGATGAAATTTCTTGGTATGTTAATTATATTACTGAAGATGGACTTATCTATGTGATTAGAAATGGGGGTTCAGACCAAAGTATCGCTCCATCTAAAGTAGTGAATATACACGGAGAAAAAGGCATCGTGAAAGGTGTTTTTGGGTGGCCCGCGATACATACTAGAGCTAAACAGGAAGAGCCTGTACCTAAAATAGAAAATATCTTTATAGATTGTGGAGCTAAGTCTAAAGAGGAGGTGGAAAAAATGGGCATCTATGTTGGTTGTATGATTACTTATCCTGATACCTTTTTTGAACTTAATGACCGCTATTTTGTCTGTCGTGCTTTGGATAATAGGATAGGTGGTTTTATGATAGCCGAAGTAGCTAGACTACTAAAAGAAAATAAAAATAAACTACCATTTGGATTGTATATCACCAATTCTGTACAGGAGGAAGTTGGGCTTTACGGTGCCGAAATGATAGCCAATACCATTAAACCTAATATCGCTATCGTAACCGATGTTACCCACGATACTACGACGCCTTTTATTGATAAGAAAAAAGAAGGAGAGCAAAAATGTGGCGATGGACCAGTGGTTTTCTTCGCTCCTAGTGTACACCATAACATTAGAACTCTAATTACAGATACCGCTAAAGCTAAAAAAATTCCTTTCCAAAGAGCCGCTTCTAGCCGTGTTACAGGAACAGATACTGATGCTTTTGCTCATTCTAATGGTGGCGTACCTTCTGCACTTATTTCGCTTCCGTTAAGGTATATGCATACTACGGTAGAGATGGTGGATAAAACTGATGTGCAAAATGTAATTAAACTCATCTATGAAACACTTCTTAAAATAACTCCTGAAATGGAACTGAGGTATCATAAGTAACCACTGAAAAATTTTTGAGACTTTATATTTTTTGTTATAATTGTTGTCTGGCTAGTATAGTATGAAAATCGATATAACCAATTTAAAACACTAAATATTATGAAAAAAAGCATTCAATTTGTTCTACTTTTTGTTTCGTTTGTAGCATTTTCTCAAACAACGAGGTTTATCTATGATTTTAAATATAAAACCGATTCCACAGTAACTTCTTACCAAAGTGAATCAATGGTATTGGAATTGAATAATGACGAGATTCAGTTTTATGAACAAAAAGCGATAAGGATAGATTCATTAAATGCTTTAAATAACAATGGGGCTTCTAGCTATACTTTTGAGTTTGCCAAGATTAAAAGAAAACTATCCACTTCAACCAATAAGAATTACTATTTTCTTAGAGGAGATTATTGGGTTTATGAATCTAATGACAAAATTGAATGGAAGATAGAAAATGAAACTAAAAAAATTGGTGATTGGACTGCACAGCGAGCAACTACAAACTTTGGAGGTAGAAAATGGATTGCTTGGTTTGTGGCTTCTCTTCCAATTTCCGAAGGTCCTCACAAATTTAATGGTCTTCCTGGGCTTGTTGTAGAACTTTATGATACTAAAGATAATTTTATTTATAAATTATTAAAAATAGAGAAACCTAAGACTACGAATACTAATATTGTAGAGACCGTTTTCAAAAAGAATCCAGTTTCAATTCCATACAAAAAATTTAGAGAGATGCAGATAGACAACTATAATGACCCATATTATCAATTTCGCTCAATGAGAGAGGGAACTTGGGCAATTAATGTGGGAGGGCAGAAGGTAACTACTCACGAAGGTCTTAATAAAGTAACTAGAGATTTACAAGCCTATTTAAGAAAAAATAATAATCCTATAGAACTAGATAAAGTAATTTCGTATAAGTAATTGTTTGGGTATTAAATTCAGTTTAAACAGTTTCTTGTAAAGGAATAATACCTTAAATTTGCCACCATTATGTGTGAAAAAGTCGTTTTAGTAAATCCTAAAGATGAGGTTTTAGGTGTGATGGAAAAACTCCAAGTGCATAGAGGTGGTTTTTTGCACCGTGCTTTTTCGGTTTTCTTATTCAATACCAAAGGAGAAATGTTGCTCCAGAGGAGGGCAGGGGTTAAGTATCATTCGCCTAGACTTTGGACTAATGCGGTTTGTTCTCACCCAAGATTAGGAGAAAGTTACAAGGCTGGAGCTCAAAGAAGACTCATTGAAGAGCTGGGTATTGATGCTGATATTTCCGAAAAATTTAGTTTTATTTATAAAGCCGAGGTTGGTGATAATCTTTGGGAACACGAGCTAGACTATGTATTTACAGGAATTTATGAAGGTGATTTTAATCTTAATCCTGAAGAAGTTTCGGAGGTAAGATACATCTCTATGGAAACTTTGGATAAAGAGTTAGAGGCTAATCCAGAACAATTTACAGAATGGTTTAAAATCATTCTCAAAGAGTATAAACAAAAAATGTTGAAGTAATAAAATAATTTAATAATAAAAGTAATAATGAACAAAACAGCTTTATTTAACAAACATGTTTCGCTAGGAGCAAAAATGGTTCCTTTCGCTGGGTTTGAAATGCCTGTACAATATTCTGGAGTAACAGAAGAACACTTTGCTGTAAGAGAAAAAGTAGGAATTTTTGATGTTTCTCATATGGGGCAATTTTTCATAGAAGGTGCTGGTGCTAAAGAACTTCTACAATATGTTACCTCTAATAATGTAGAGGCTTTAGAGAATGGAAAGGCACAATATTCTTGTCTTCCTAACGGAAAAGGTGGAATTGTAGACGACTTAATTGTTTACAAAATGGAAGACCAAAAGTATTTTGTAGTAGTAAATGCGTCTAATATTGATAAAGATTGGCAACATATCTCTAAATACAACGAGAAATTTGGAGCTAAAATGATTAATGCTTCAGACGAAATTTCTCTCATCGCAATACAAGGTCCTAAAGCACTAGATACTTTACAAAAACTAACAGATACTCAACTAGCAGATATTCCTTACTATCATTTTACTGTAGGAAGAGTAGATGGTGTGGCTGATGTTATTATTTCTAATACAGGTTATACAGGAAGCGGAGGTTTTGAGATTTATTTCAAAAATGAATACGCTGAGCAAATTTGGGACGCCTTGACTAAAGCAGGAGAGGAGTTTGGGCTTATCCCTTGTGGGTTGGCGGCTAGAGACACCCTTCGTTTAGAAAAAGGATTCTGTCTATATGGAAACGATATAGATGATACTACTTCTCCATTAGAAGCAGGGTTAGGCTGGATTACCAAGCTAGATACAGAATTTGTAGATAGAGATTTTCTTGCTCAACAAAAAGAACAAGGTATTACGAGAAAATTAGTAGGTTTTGAAATGCAAGAGAAAGCCATTCCAAGGCATGACTATCCTGTTGTAGATTCAGAAGGAAATATAATTGGTAAAGTAACTTCAGGAACCATGAGTCCTATGAAAAAAATCGGTTTAGGATTGGCTTATGTTGATCAGCCTCATTTTAAATTAGGTAGTGAGATTTTTATTCAGATTAGAAATAAAAATGTACCAGCAAAAGTGGTTAAGATACCTTTTGTTTAATGAGTTATTTACCCTAAATAAAAGCATCGCCTCGAATTTTATTCGAGGCGATGCTTTTTTATAATTAAAGTATTCTTTTAAGAAAGAATGATATTACCTGTCATTGCTTCAGGTTTCTCTATATTCATTACTTTTAAGATACTTGGTGCAATGTCGCCTAATTTCCCTGGAGTTAAGTTCCATACCTTGTCTTTATCCATAACAATAAGAGGAACTAAGTTGGTAGAATGTTGAGTATTAGGACTACCATCAGGATTTATCATAACATCAGAGTTTCCATGGTCAGCTAGTATAAATACAGTATAACCGTTTTCGTAAGCTGTAGTGGCTACTTTTTCTATACATTTATCTACAGTTTCGGCTGCTTTTACAGCTGCTTCAAAAACACCTGTGTGCCCTACCATATCAGTATTAGCAAAGTTAAGACAAACGAAATCCGCTGTTTTATTCTCTAGTTCAGGTACAATTTTGTTGGTAATATCATAAGCAGACATTTCTGGCTTAAGGTCGTAGGTAGCCACCTCTTTAGGACTTGGGCATAAGATTCTTTTTTCATCATTAAATTCCTTCTCTCTACCGCCTGAAAAAAAGAAAGTTACATGAGGATATTTCTCTGTTTCTGCCACTCTTATCTGTGATTTTCCGCTTCGCTCTAAGACTTCTCCTAGAGTATCGCTTAAAACCTCTTCATCAAAAACAACCTTTACCTCTTTAAAATCTTTATCATAATTGGTAAGTGTGATGTAATGGAGTTTTAGTGGTGTCATACCAAAATCAGGAAATGCTTTTTGCGAAAGAACTTCGGTAATTTCTCTACCTCTATCGGTTCTAAAATTAAAACAGAATACCACATCATCGTTTTCTATCTTTGCAATAGGGTTCCCATGTTCATCTACACAAAGAATAGGTTTCAAAAACTCATCAGAAATGCCTTCTTGGTAAGATTTTTCTATGCTTTCCTCTACATTTCTGCTAGGTTCTCCCACAGCGTTTACCATCACATCATAAGCCAATTTTACCCTTTCCCATCTGCGGTCTCTATCCATTGCATAGTATCGCCCCACAACGCTAGCAAGTTTCCCAGTTGTATTTTGCATATGTTCTGTAAGCTCTTTTATAAAGTCTTTTCCTGAGTGTGGGTCGCAATCCCTACCATCTGTAAAGGCGTGTACAAAAACATTATCTTTTAATCCAAAATCACTTGCTGCAGACAATAGTCCTTTTAAATGATTGATGTGAGAGTGAACTCCACCATTGGATACTAAACCAATAAAATGTACTTTTTTACCATTTTCTTTTGCATAACTAAAGGCTTCTAAAATAGCCTTCTCTTGACCTAAAGTCTTATTTTCCACCGCCATATTGAGCTTTACCAAATTCTGATAAACCACTCTTCCTGCTCCTAAATTCATGTGTCCTACCTCAGAATTTCCCATTTGTCCGTCTGGTAACCCTACGGCTAAGCCACTAGCTTCTAAAGTGGTATTGGGAAACTTACTGTAACAGCTATCCATAAATGGTGTGTGTGCTTGGGCAATTGCAGAAACTTTATCATCTGTACCTAACCCCCAACCGTCTAATATTGCTAAAAGTACTTTTTTTGACATAATATGTTGTATTTTCCTACAAAATTACAAATTAAAACTTTTATGATAAGATATGTTTAATATCATATTTACACTTAATTCTACAGGAACATATGGTTCTCTTAGACTTTGCAAGTTGTTTAAATAATAAGTTTTGCTTATTTTCGTTCCTTTAAATTAAATACCAAAAATCTCATTTTAAAATAAAGATGAATAAAAATAAAATATGGATAGCTACGGCTATGCTTTTTTTCGGACTTTCGGAAGGACAACAGTCGGCTATTTTTAGTCAAAAAAATACCTTTTCTTCGGATTTAGCGAGCCAACTCTACACCACTAAAGTTTTTGCGGCTTCTCAATATCAATACACTCAGCAATATCTTTATCATCAGTCTTTAACTCAATCTCAAAAAGAGGTTGCTGGGTTTTACACTCATTTGATTGATGTTATTTTACAAAATCCTAATGCGGAAAAAGGGTTGGATACCTTCATAGCAAACCATCCTAATACAGAACATTTTGCAGAGGGACAAGCTCCTTTAGCTGATTTTTATTTAATAAAAAAAGATTTTCCAAAGGCATTAGAAATACTTAATAAATTAAATGTTAATCATTTATCATCTTCGGAACAGACCCAACATTCTTTAAAGCTAGGGTATGCTAAGTTTATGTCTGGCGATTCAAAAGCGGCTATTAAGGATTTGGAGAACGCTTACACTTCTTCTGAAGATTCAGAAAAAGGAGACATCGCCTATATGCTAGGACATTTGTACTACACAGAAGGACAAACAGGAAAGGCTTTTGAATACTTTAACGAGATTAAAGACAAGGAAAAATACAGCAAAATAGTAAAGCCTTATTTTGTTCAGATGTATTTTAATGATAAAAACTATGATTTAGCAATAGCTGAAGGAGAAATGCTTTTAAAAGAAAATTTAAGTAGTTCTTACAAATCCGAGGTTCATAAAATAATAGGAGAAAGCTATTTTATGAAAGGAGAATACAGAGCCGCATATCCTCACCTAAAGGTATTTTTAGACTCTAAAGAAGCTCCTAGCGAGTCCGATTTATACGAAATGGGCTTTGTAGCGGCACAAATGGGTTTGTATGATGAGGCGGTATCTTATTATAATCAGTTGGTTAATAGTCAGTCTGCTTTATCTCAAAATGCCTATTATCAGTTGGGAAATGCTTATTTAGAAACCAATAAAAAGCAAGAAGCTCTGTCTGCCTTCCGTTCTGCTTATCAGATGTCCTATGATGCCAAAGTTAAAAAGCTGGCTCATCTACAATATGCTAAATTAAGTTATGATATAGGAAACCCTTATGAATCTTCGTCTTCGGTGATACGGTCTTATATCCAAAATTACAAAGAGAGTTCTCCAGAAATGCAAACTTTGTTGGTGAAATCTTATCTTTATTCAGGTAATTATAAAGAGACTTTAAATGCTTTAAATCAGCTCAATACCAAAACTACTGAAACAGATAAAATAGAACAAGAAGTAGCCTATCTATTAGGAACGGAAGAATTTAATAAAGGGAATTACAAAGAAGCCGAACTATATTTTAAAAAGAGTTTAAAGTTTAATCATAATCAAGAGTTTTATCTAAAGGCTCAATATTGGTTGGCACAGACTTATTATCAGTTAGAAGATTACCCTTCGGCTATTAGTTATTTTGAAAAACTACAAAAGACAGAAGGTAGCCTTGATGAACGCTCACAAATCAATTATGATTTAGGATACGCTTACTTTAAGAATAAAGATTTCGGTAAAGCTAAGGAATGCTTTAAACTTTACCTTAAAAATCCTAAAGCAGAGTTTAAAGCTGATGCGGAACTAAGACTAGCCGACACACACTATGCTGATAACGAACTAAACGATGCTATCGCTATTTATAACAATGCCGAAACTTCCGATGAATATACGCTGTTCCAAAAGGCAATGGCGTTAGGCTTTAAAGGTGATACTGAAGCTAAAATTTCAGAAATGAAAAAGTTAGTTGCTCAGTATCCTAACTCGGAGTATAAAGATGATGCTTTGTACGAAATAGGTACTGCCTATGCTGCTAATGATGAGTTTGCTCTTTCTAGCGAATACTTTGATAAAGTGGTTAAAACCAGTACAGATACTCATTTGGTAGCCAATGCAGAAATTTATATGGTACAAAATGATATCGAACAAAACCAAGAAGCCAAAGCGTTTTCTGGAATAAAATCTTTAGCTAAAAAATATCAAAATACCGTTTATGCAGATAAGGTGTTAGCGGTAGCTCGTTCTCTTTATTTAAAAACTGGAGATACAGCAGGTTATCAAAACTTTGCTAAGAATTTAGGCGTTGGTCTAGACAAATCTGAAATAGACGAAATTAACTTATCTACTGCAAGACAGCTTTACGCCAAAAAGCAGTACGAAAAAGCAATCCCTTACTACGAGAAATATTTAGCACAAAATGTTTCTAGCAATACAGCCTTCCAAGCTCAATACGAATTAGGAGAATCTTATTATCAAAGTGGAGATGATGCTAAAGCATTGAAATCATTCAATTTCGTAACGGCTTATCCTAATGATTATCAAGAGGAAGCAAGGATTCGTTCCGCTCAAATTCTTTTATCTAAAAATAAAGGAGAAGAAGCTGCAGAACATTTAGCCAAGTTAGTAGATTCTAATAACCCAAAAATAAAATCTTTCGCTCAACAAGAGTTGATGAAATACTATGCTGATAAAAAAGACTTCGCTAAAGCAGAAACTTATGCAGGTTTAATTTTAAGTAATACCAAAAACTCACCTGCAGTGTTAGAACAGGCTAAAGTCATTAAAGCTAGAAGCCTTATGAACCAAGGGAAAGACAAAGAGGCTCAAAAATCTTATACAGATTTAGAAAAATCATCTAATCCTAGCGTAGCGGCGGAAGCCCTTTATGCTAAGGCTTATTATCAAAATAAAGCTAAAGCCTTTAAAAATAGTAATGAAAGTATCTTTAAACTCGCTAATAATTACGCTTCGGAGGAATATTGGGGAGCTAAATCTTTGGTATTGATGGCTAGAAACTATTTGGCGTTAAAGGACAAATATCAAGCGAGTTATACCTGTGACCAAGTGATAGCTAACTATCAAGACTTCCCTGATGTAGTGGCAGAAGCTAAGGAAGTCAAAAAAATGATTAAATAATTTTTAGCGATTAAAAAACTAGAATTGAAAATGAACAAACATAAAATAATAACACTAATATTGTTAGGTTGGGGAGGTATCTCGTTAGCTCAGATTAAAGAGGAAAAGCTTATCCTAGACCGCAAAAGAGAGCCCGAAGTTAAGCGTATAGAAAAAAAGAAAACTTCTGTAGCTCTAGAAAAAAATTATCCACCTGAAGAAAAACAGCAAGAGCCTATAAATTACGAAGTAGTAAATGTGCCTGTATTGTCAGATTTCAAAACTTCAGCAATACAAGGTGAAGATATTTCGCCAGAATTCAATAGAAATTATCTAAGAAACTACTTTAGAATAGGTTATGGTAATTACAATCAATTTTTAGCCGATGCTAATGTTTCTGGTAAGATGCAAGATAATTTAGAGGTAGGGGCAAATGTGCATTATCTATCTAATGAAGGTTTAAAAAAGCAATATGCTTGGGATTCCTCGCAGAAACAAGCGGAAATTTCAGGATTTCTTAATCATTTTGGAGAAAAAGGCAAGGCTAATCTTACCACTTCCGTAGGTCTTAATGATTATAATTATTATGGCATCTATGCCTTGGTGCCTAACGCTGATGCTGATTTGGGACAAAAATACAGTCGTTTTCAGATAAGTGGTAATTATGATTTTTACTCTAACGAAATTCTTAACGATATTACTGTAAAAACTTCGGCTATTAGAGATAGATTTAAAGCTAATGAAAGTCAAATAGACGCTCTTGTAAATCTGTCTAAGCATCATTTAAAATTAGGTCAAGATTTAGATGTTAATTTGGATTTGGGAGTAAAAATGGATATGGTAAATACTCAGTTTAATATTTTAAATCAACATAATTCTCGTTATTTTGGTGGTGGATTATCGCCCAAAATCACTTTTAAAAAAGGGCAATCTTACTTAAAGATTGGTTCTGGATTTAATCTATTAAGTTCTAGCTTAACAAAGCTGAATGAAACACAACAAAAATCTAATCGTTTTTATTGGCTCCCTCAAGCAGAACTATTTGTAGCGGCAACTCCAGAAGCTAATTTATACGGTGGGGTAGAGAGTGGACTTCAGTTCAATACTTATTCGGAACTATTGGAGCAGAATCCGTTTTTGGTATCTGATTTAGAATTAAAACCTACACATACTAAATATCAGTTTTATTTTGGGGTGAAAGGAGTTGTTTCTGAGCAAATTAATTATGATGTTAAAGCTAGTTATGGTAAATTGGACAATATGATGTTCTTTAGAGGTAACTCTTTGTTTTCTAATCTAATGGACGATAACTCAAGGCTAGGATATGATTATGCTAATACTTTTTCTACTACTTATCACAACGGTACTCTTAGTCAAATTAAAGGTGAAGTAGAGTATAAACCTCTAGCCTCTCTAGTTTTAGATGGAAATATTCAGTTCCAAAAGTATAATTTAGAAAACAATGCTAATGTTTATTATAGACCATTGTTACAAGCATCAATAGGAGCAAAATATCAAACGCTTAAAGACAAATTATTATTAGGATTTAGAGGCTTTTTTGTAAGTGATAGAACGGCTAATCGTTTTTCTATCAATCCTTCAGGCGTTTTACTTTCTCCTCCTATATATGCTGAAGAAGAGATTGATAACCAAAAAGTAGGTGGTTATGCAGACCTTAATATTTCAGCGGAATATCAGATTAGCAAGAATTTCAGTATTTTTGCACTCGGTAATAATCTTTTAGGAGCTAATTACCAAAATTACTATGGTTACAAAGTTTTGGGTACGCAAATTATGGGTGGACTTAAAATTAAGTTTTAAATAAAATAAGGGGCCCTATAGTTTAATGGATAGAATTAAAGATTCCGGTTCTTTAGGTTGAGGTTCGATTCCTCATAGGGCTACAAACTACGCTTTTAGGCACTTTTCACGAAGTGCCTTTTTTAGTGCCTTTTTGTTTACAAACCCTCTATTTATGGTATGTTTCAAAAATTAACCTCATTGCAACAGATTGCAATAGATTTTAGTAAAATGCACTTCGGTGGTAACAACGGTGGTAACAAATTTGGAATTGTTACCACCAACCTATATATTTGCCTCGTTGAATTGTAATATCCCCCTATAATGGCAAATATCATTTTTTACCTAAGAGGCACTAAAGAGCCTAAAAAAGTTTATCTAAGGTACAGACCTAACAGGGATTTTGATCTACATATAAACACCCCCTTTGTTATCCATTCTGAAAATTGGGACGACACAACCAAGCAATGGGACACCTCCCAAATTGTTAAAGGAGCAAAAACCGTAGAGACCAAAAAACAAAACGCAGAAATTTTAGATTTCAACAAGCGTATAGAGACCTTTAAGCTAGATATATCTAATCAGATAGATAATAACCTCAACCTAACCGCTCCACAACTTAAAGAGTATTTAAAGGACTTTATTTTAAAACACTACTTTGCTCACAAGCTGGAGACAAAGAAGAAATACACTATCCCTGATAAACTAGACGCACTTATAGACTACTACATACAATTTAGAAGTGTAGAGGATAAAACGCAGGGTAAAAAACCAATATCAGCAAACACCATTAAAAAATACAGAGGGCTAAAAAGTACCCTGATGAAGTTTAATAAGAACCTCATCGTAACGGATATAAATAATATCTTCCGTAACAAACTAGTAAAATGGTTTAATGGACAAGGGTACACGGCACAAACCCAAACTAAGTATTTGAAAGATATAAAAATGTTGTGCAAGTTTGCGGAAACAGAGCATAACATTAGTAAAGATGTTTTAGCGTGGAAGATAGACCGCAACCCTGATAATGTAACTAAGGGGCTTTACCTCAACTTTGATAAACTAGCTATCCTAGAAACGCTGGACCTTACAGGCAGTTTAGATGAGGTCAGAGATTGGCTTTTGATTTCGTGTTATACAGCGTTAAGGGTTTCAGAACTTTTCAGCTTAGATACTGCTAATATAGTAGAAGACCCCAACGGTCGCAAGTTTATAAAGGTTATAGAGAAGAAAAACCGCAACACAAAAGATAAGGGTATAAAGTACACGGCATTACTCCCTAAAGTAGTGGATATAATGAGCAAAAGAGGCGGTAAATTCCCTAAAGTGATAAGCGAACCATATTATAACCGTCAATTAAAAAAACTCTGCAAAATCGCAGGATTTGATGAGGTGGTGCAAAGTGCAAAGATAGAAGCCACCGAGAACGGAAATAGAAGAATAGAGGGCGAATATCCTTTTTATGAATTAGTAACCTCTCATATAGGGAGACAAACCTCGGTTACTCTATTTGGGCAGTTTATGGATACCGAAACTATGCAGATGATGACTAACCACCACGATAAAACCCTCCTAGAGCATTACAACAAAATAGATATAGACACTAAACAGCTACAAAAGGCAAAAAAGGTTTACGAAGCCTTTAAAAATATGAACATTACCCCTGAACAACTAAACTAATACTTTAAGATAATGGATTTTAATTTACCTCATCTACCGCCTACCGCAGAAATAGAGACCACCGCAGTATTAAAACAACTGACAAAGTCTCATAGATACCTAGCTGAACTAAAGGGGACGGTAAAGACGATACCCAACGAGCATATTTTAATCAATACTCTAGCGTTGCAAGAGGCTAAAGATAGTAGCGAGATAGAAAATATAGTAACCACCCACGACGAACTATATAAAGAAAACATTTTAATAGAGACTAAAAACCCTGCAACAAAAGAAGTATATAACTATGCTCAAAGTTTAAAGTTAGGCTTTGAAATAGTGCGTAAAGAGGGTTTATTATTAAACAAACATATCATAGCTATACAGCAAGAATTAGAGCGAAATAATGCAGGATTTAGGACACAAGCAGGGACTAAATTAGTTAATTCTCTGGGCGAGGTAGTTTATACCCCACCGCAAGAGACTAAGGCTATTTTAGACCTAATGGCAAACCTAGAAAGGTTCATCAATGACAATAGTTTCTCAGACTTAGACCCTTTGACTAAAATGGCGATTATACACTATCAGTTTGAGAGCATACACCCATTTTATGACGGTAACGGTAGAACAGGCAGGATTATAAATATTCTATATCTAGTATTGCAGGGACTTTTAGATTTACCTGTATTGTATTTGAGCCGTTATATCACGCAGAACAAACAGAAATATTATCAAGTATTGCAAGGGGTAAGAAGTGAGAACGATTGGGAAAGTCTTATTTTATACCTCATCAAAGGCGTTGAGGTTACAGCAATACAGACCATTGATTTAGTCCAAAATATAAAAACACTAATGCAGGAGACTAAATATAAACTTCGTAACGATTTACCGAAGCTGTATAGTCAGGACTTGCTGAATAACCTATTTAAAAATCCTTACACTAAAATAGAGTTTTTGGAGAAAGATTTAGGGGTATCGTACCAAACCGCAAGAAAGTATTTAGAACTACTATCAGAACATAAGTATCTAAATAAAATACAGGTAGGTAAGTACAGCTACTATATCAATGAGCCACTACTAAATTTATTTATACAGTAGCCCACCTTTATACAAAAACGCAGTTTTGTATAAACGAACCTCCTAACCTTTATATAAAAACGCAGTTTTGTATAAATGAAAATAAGATAACGGTAAATAACCGCCCTTTTTTACCATATAAAAATAAAATTGTTGAATTGTAAACTTGAACATTATGAAAATACCCTTTTACACCTCTTTTAAAGAGTTTAAGGATAACTACAAAGCCGATTTAAAAAAGTGGCTAAGTATATACCCTGACGGCGATGAAATGGATTATTTAGGCTATGTATATGAGAGATATTCTGATTATGCAGTAACCGACATAAGCGGTATAACGATAGACGAACCATATTATAAAGATAAGACTGTTTGGGTTGAGGTTAAGCCTAATAATGTTCCTAAATATTATTGGAATCTACAAGGTCAATATTGTGCAGATGAAGAAGGAAGCGTATTTGAAAGATTAAGTTTCACACGAGTGTTTGAAATTATAAATAATAGATTTAGAGAAATAGACAAATACTATATAGAAAATTACTCAAATAGTTATAAATTTTTTCATCACAATGTTAAACAAATATATGATGAACCATACCATAATTATAATTCCGCAGGTAGGAATGATGATTATATTATTACAAAAAAAATAGAAACTGATTTAGGAGAATGTATAGAATTTATAGACCTTGATATATCAGGTTATGATATTCCTAGCGGTATGTTTAATGTTGAAATAGATATAATATATATTAACGATACTAAATATAATAATTTCAAGTTATCAATTCCTAAAATATATAAATTCATAAGCGACCGTAAAAAAGAAATAAACGGAGTACAAACCACAGATGAGGTAACGCCAACCGCAGAAGAACAACACACAACAGGCGAAATAATACCATTAAAAGGCAAACCGCCTTACGATTTATCAGATGACTTTAAAGACGAACCCACCACGCAGGAAGGTAGCAAGGGCTACGAAAAAATAAAAGTTAAAGGTTCTTTACAATCTATTGGATATATATTTTCTGAATTGATAGATAAAGGTTGGATAATACCACCTAAAAGGAACGGTAAAATAAATAAAACTGCCGTAGCAAGACTGATATTAGAACATTTTGAACTAATAGACAGAAAGAAACCAATAACAGAAGAATATGTAAGGAGAACTATAAGTACAAAAAAAATAGATAGCGGATTTAATAAAGATAAAATGGATAGATTTAAGATACCGTCTGAAAAAAGTATAAATTCAAAATAGCATTTGTAACCACTTATTTATTAGGTGGTTATTTTATTTTTCGGATATAAAAACGGATAGTACATTTTAAAAACGGCTAACTACTGCCTAGATGAACAATATACTTTTGCCCCATAATTCTAAACCAAAAAATTATGGAGGCAATACAATTTATAGGGACAAACCCTAACGAACTAATCAAAGCGATTTCTAAAGCTATTGTTCCTGAATTGGAGCAAAGACTATCAAAACAATTTCAACCCAAAGAACCCACAACCTACCTCACACGGAAAGAGGTAAAGGAGATGTTAAGCATAGATTTAAGCACTCTGAACCGCTGGACGAAAGACGGTAAGCTAACGGCGTACGGTATAGGTAATAGGGTGTATTACAAACGCAAAGAAGTAGAGGTATTAGTAGATAAAGGTAAAATCAAATACTAATAAAAAAAAAGGAAGCCCAAAAGCTCCCTTTAATTGTTGAATTGTAACACCAATAAATGGCATTTACATAGGGCAAATATAGGTAAAAAAGTTATAAATCATAAACACTAATATAAAAATGAACGAGTTAATCAAAATCACAGAACAGAACGGCAAACAAGTCGTGTCAGCTAGAGAGTTGTATGAGTTTTTAGGATATAATAAAGCCGTTTGGTCTCGCTGGTATGCTAAAAATATAGAAAATAATGAGTTTGCAATAGAAAATATTGATTATCAGACCTTCAACATTATGTTGAACGGTAACGAAACTAAAGATTTTGCCCTTACTATAGACTTTGCTAAGCGTTTAGCAATGATGGCAAGAACCGAAAAGGGCGAACAAGCGAGGCAGTATTTTATAGAGTGTGAAAAACGCCTGAAAAAACCACTTTCGCAGGTGGAGATAGTGGCACAATCCGCTCAATTATTACTGCAACAATCACAGCAACTAGAAACGCTACAAAAAGAAGTTAATCATATCAAGGCGAAGATAACCACAAGCGAGGAGAGTTTTATCACAATAGCAGGTTACGCCACACTAGAGAAAAAACGAATTGATAATAAAAGAGCCTCTATCATAGGGCGTAAGGTAGCGAAATACTGCCGTGATAATGATATTATCATAGGGCAAATATTTGACCCTCGTTTTGGCTATGTTAATACTTACCCTAGAGATATTATTCAGATATTTTTTTAGGATTAAGGGTATCTATTCTAAGACTACCTACCTCTACATAATCCCCTTGCTCGTTTTGGATATATAAAGGTGTTTCGTTATCAGAATGAGCGAATAAGTCTCTAACAGGAATATTTAAGGCGTTAGAAATATCCTTTAAAGTCTTAGCATTTGGGAATTGTTCATTTTTTACAATCCTTGATATACTAGTTTCGGTTAATCCTATTTTGTTAGCTAATTCTTTACCTGTAACGCCTTTGTCTTTTAAAATTTCTTTAAGCCTTAACATTGGTTACTTTAATTATACTGCAAATATACACCAAATGTAAATAACAAGGTATATATTTTACATTTAATTTGCATATAATCATACTAAGATGTAAATTTGCAATTATAAAATATACATTAAAAGTAAATAAAAGATATATAAAATAACGCTATGACAAATCAGCACAACAAGGGGCAGGTAAGCCCCAAAAGAACCTATTTAGAGCCTTATATGGTAAAACACCTAGAGCAGTTGCTCAACAGCGAAGAGGCTTATAATAACCTACTAGCTAATCTTTGGCGAGTGCGTTCAGGACTGCACGAGGTAGCCTCTAATAATCCACAAGTAAAGGAGATGACGAACTCTATAAATGAGATTATGGGGTGTTTATTACCCCTAGAACCTCAACGGATACAAGCTATATCAGACCGAGCAAAAGGAATTATCTAATCAATTAACTAACTAAAAACAAATAAAATGAGAATAATAAACAGCATCAGCAGTATCTACGAAAGTGAACTGAAAAATGCAGAAAACAAAAGACCAACCTTAGTATATGATGAGGATTTTGGAACAAATACAGACTATTTCAACAGCTTTGAGTTGTCTTTGTACTTGTTAGAGACAATGGATAACACCCATAACCTAAACCTATTCTTAGAGGGGTTGGGTATGCCCAAAGTAAATGCAGATATATTTTACACTTTGCTGAGGTGTATCATAGAAAACAAAGAAATTACAGAAGAACACAAACAAACCTATTTCAATACCACAAAGGAGTTGTACAGGATAAGTAATGTATTTTGGTATGTATCGCAAACTGTATCTTTTGTACCTGATTGGGATATAGACTGTTTCATTTTTGATGTAAGAAATGACCTTAACGATGATTACCCTGATATTTACGAAAGGGCAATGAAAGGGGATATAACCTATGACGAGTTTTTAGATGAGATTAAGACACTCAACAACCGAGTATTTGAGAAATTAAATCAAGATACCGCCTAAAACAAACCACTAAAAACGCAATAAAATATAGGGGTGCAGGTTGTCAGCAAACCGCTGACGAACCGCCGACAAACCAAAGGCAAACCAACGAATAACCTAACTATAACCGAAAGATAACCTAACCATAACCAAAGGATAACCAAAATAATAAAATTATGAACGCACAAAAGGAGGGCTATAAAGCCATAATAAAAGAACTACCTGAGAGAATGACAACGGTATTAAAACAGATAGAGCAATTAGGAGAGTGTACCTATACGGAACTAGCAAACGCCTACAATATAAACACCAATCTAGTAACCAACCGTATTAGCGACCTGCAAAAAGTGGGGCTAATCCGAAAGATAGGCACGAAAGAATGCAACGGCAGACAGCAAACTATATTTAAGGTATGCAGTTTAGACGAAGCTAAAGAAATACAAAAACAGTTATACATAGAGTACCGCACCAAGCGAGAGGATTTGGAAACGGACTTTATAACCTTAGCTAATAAGACCGAAACGACAAAAGACCTCATCAGAGGCAAAATAGAATACTATAAAACTAAAATAGATTTACTGATGAGGTTTGCGGTCTAACCTCATCAGATAAACCAAATAAAACGCTAATTGTCGCTAATCATCGCTTAATAAAATGTAATATGATAGATTATATCCGTGCGAAGTACGAAGCCCCTTATCAACTTAGAACCGAGTTAATGGATTTTATCACAGAGGTAAACACCACAACAGGCGAAACGAGTGGTAAAATGGTAGGGTTATACAACCAAATGAAGATAATACAATACCCCTCTAGGAGTGTATATATAGAGGGCAGTTTGCATAAGTTTTTTAATAAGGCAGATTTTAACGGTAACGATTTTAATGGTCAGGATTTATCCGTAACCCTTTACGAGATAGAAAGGGTACTAGGTCTAACACCTCAACACCTAAAGCTAACTAACTTAGAATTTGGGGTAAATGTAACGCTCCCTTTTGACCCTCAAAAGGTACTCAATAACCTACTATTTTACCAAGATAAAGAGTTTACCAAGAGCATAACGGCAGGTAACTTTAGAGAGGTGGAAAAAACGCAGTATTTCGTAAAGATATACGACAAGTACAGGCAGTATAACGGCGATGATATAGAGGTAACCATAGTTAAGAACATACAGCCGAATACTTTTCGTTTTGAAATGAAGTACAGGAAAATGGAAAAACTCAACGATATAGGTATAACTTACCTTACGGACTTATTGGATACTGAAAAAGTGGAGCAATTAAAATACAGGCTACTAGAGTGTTTTAACGAGGTCTATTTTTACGATTTTACAATGCGTACCGATAAGATGAACAAGAGGGAGAAAGAAGCCATAAAAGACTACTGTAACCCTAATTTTTGGAGTAATATAGATGACAAGCGTAAAAAACATAAACACAAGCAGGATTATAATAAAATCGTTGTGAAACATAGCCAAAATATCAAGGCTAAAATATCCAATTTAATAGCTGAAAAATGGGACGAACTTTTGGCAAAAAGTGGTGACCAAATGACCGATATTTTAAATCAAAAGTGGCGACCAAATGACCAAGATTTAAGCAGTAAAAGTAGCGACCAAATGACCGATATTTTGAAACCCCAAAAAGCGACCAAATGCCAACTAGTATATAGTGTCATTCGGTCGCCTTTTACCCCTCTTGAAAAAACGGCTAAAAACGGAATAAAAAAAGAGGGTAAAAATGGGGCGATTGAATACGAAAAAAAAGAGAGGGTTTGCGAGGTTACGAAATTGGATATTTCAATGCAGAAAAAAGGGAGCAAATTTTTATGTTTCACGGGGCTAAAATATTATTGGAAAAATGAGCGTGAAATATTCAACAATTTAGAGAAAAAATATCTGCCGAGAAATAAGAGGGGTGTAAATTTGGAAGACAAGATTTATTTCATTGCTCACAATATCAGAAACGCTAAGTTTAACAAGAAACACAACAGGGCAAAGTTTGAGGCTAGGCATTACCCTGAATGGCAAATGCGGTTATTTTAACCAAAAAACACCTCAAAAATCAATTTAAAAACATTTCTAATGTTAGGGTATTACTTAGTAAAATATAATTGATTTTTGATACCTTAAAATCATTTTTAAAGATAAAGGTAAAATATGAACCCAATGGGTACAGTTTAATTTACTTTTAGTTTAATCCTCTCCATATTACGAATTATTTACATTTACATTGAGGTGGCATTTGCTATTTTTACTATTGTTAGCTATCGTTTGCCATTTTTTGGTTACGCTCAATATTCTTAGGTTATCGTATTTGAAAAATAAGAAGGTTTTAATCTATCTAAATACTCAAAATACAGAAAAGTAAACTAATGATTTACTTTTAATCCGCTTAAACTTACTGTTTGCGTCCGTATTATGGGCACTATCTAAAATAACATCTATTTGATACAGTTTCTGACACGGTTGTTAATACAGTTCTTGATACAGTTGTTTATATTTGTAATATGGAAGACACAAAGGGACTAGGATATATGAGTGCAGATAATAAACCTTTATTTAAACTAATGGAGACGGTGTGTATCACTCGTAAGAGTAGAAGCCCCTTTATAAACTTTGAATGCTTCGCTAGTGCCTTACAAGTAAACACAAAGAAGTTACATAGTATACTAAAAGATAGGCAAATTCCTGATGAGGTTATCGTTGGAGGGTATGAGGCTTTAAATCCAAAGAAACGCCCTTTATTCTACCGAGATAAGGCACTAGAGTATATAAAACAGTTGGGGTAAATATAGGCTAAACTAGGGTAAATATGGGGTAAAATGGGGTAAGTTAGAAAAGCGGTAATGTTCGGTAAATATTCGGTAAACTTCGGTAGAACAGAAAGAAAAAAGGTTTACTAAATATTGCCTAAAATGGTCTAAAACGAAATGTTCAGTAAATATTCAGTAAACTTCAGTAAAAATAACCTCATCAAATATTTAATGTTTTTAATATCCTCCAGGGGGAATTTTTGGAGTCCATAAAAAAGGGTAACATTTATTACATTCTGATACTATAAAAAGGGATTAGATGAGGTTATAAAATTACTTTGCGTGTATGTAATAAATTTGTAACATTGCATATAAAAACGAAGCAATGGGGGCAATAAAAATAAATTGGGATAAAGTAGAAAAAGAACTACCTACAATGAACGAGTATATAGATACTACTCACGGAAAAGTAGGAACACCACAAAGAGAAGAGTTCCAAGCAAAGGCACTAGCTTACTATTATGGGGAATTGATAAGAGAAGCTAGAAAAGAAAGAGACCTAACGCAGGAAGAACTAGCAAAAAAGGTAGGCAAAAACAGGGCGTATATCGCAAAAATTGAACAGGGTAAAACAGATTTGCAGTTATCTAATTTTTTAGCCTTATTGAGGGCATTGGATTTGTCTATGAATATCGGTTAAATATTAACTACGGTAACGAATAAAAAACAGGGGTAAAAATACCCCCTTTTCATTTATTCAAAATGAGGGTAAAAATGAGTAAAACGCACTTCGGTGGTAACAACGGTGGTAACAAATTTTCAAAAAATAAGTTAAAATATTGATTATCAATATATGGTTGTAGTCCTCATAGGGCTACAAACTACACTTTTAGGCACTTTTCACGAAGTGCCTTTTTATTTTTGTTGCAAAGAATCAAAGAGAGAATTAAGTGAAAACAAAGAATTTTCTGAATAGAAAGCCCTAACTTTGCAAGACATAATTTTTTTTGAAATGCAAATCGGAATTACTCAAACACTTGAAATAAAAGAAAAAACAGATAATGGTTGGTTACTTACATCAGATAATGGTGAACAATGCCTACTCCCTAATATTTTCACTTTACCTAATATGGAGGTAGGGGATAGCTTAGAGGTGTTTGTTTATCAAGATGAAGGAATCCTCAAAGCGACTACGGAAATACCTCTTTGCCAAGTTAATGAATTCGCCGTTCTCAATTGTGTGCAAGTGTTACCTAGCGGTGCTTTTATGGACTTAGGGGTTATTAAAGATTTATTTGTTCCTTATAAACAACAAAAGGGTAAAATGCAGGAGGGAAAACGCTATCTTATCTATGTTTATGTAGATGAAGAAACAGGGTTACTTACAGGAACAACCAAATTTAAAAGAAACCCTCAGTATCAAAATTTATCATTAAAGAAAGGGGAGAAGGTAAACCTTATTCTCATGAATGAAACAGAATTAGGGTGGAATGTTATTATTAACCAAAAGTACATTGGTTTGGTTTATAGCTCCGATGTTTACCAAAAACTTTATCCATTAAATGAAATAGAGGGCTATATTAAAAACATTAGAGAAGATGGTAAAATAGATGTAAGTTTACAACCTGAAGGCTATACTAATATAGATGAGTTCAGGCAAAAGATATTAGATAAGCTAGAGGAAAATTACGGATTACTCTATCTATCTGACCAATCTTCTCCAGAAGAAATAAAGACTGAACTACAGATGAGCAAAAAGAACTTTAAAAAAGCTATTGGAGGACTTTATAAAGACAAAGTGATAGAAATTTTAGACGATAAAATTAAACTTCTATAAAAATGACTAAGACTGTTTTTTATCTAAAAACTTGCAGTACCTGTAAGAGAATTATGCAGAATTTAGACTTATCGGATTGGAATCTAAGAGAAATCAAAAGTGAGCCTATAAATGAGGAAGAACTCGCCCAAATGTATGCTATCACAAAGTCTTATGAAGAACTTTTCAGTAAGCGTTCTACTCAAATTAAAGCAAACAATATAGATGTAAAAGAGTTGAAAGGAGAAGATTTCAAAACACTTTTATTACAGCATTATAGCTTTTTAAAACGACCTGTATTTCTTATAGGAGATAACGATATCTATATAGGGAATAGTTCCAAAACCATAGAGGCATTACAACAAAAGTATTTTTAGAAAAAAGAAGGGGGCAAAAATCAGCCCCCTTTATTTAATATTGTTGTTAAGCTAGTCTTTCCAAAAGCTCCATTTAGTTCCATTAAAAACAGCCAACCTTTTAGCTCCTGATTTATTTATAAAAACCATCATTCCTGGAGCTGGATTTATTATATCTTTAAAATCATTTACAATAGGTAATACCATTGCTTTAGATTGAGACTCCAAAACTAACACTCCATCGGCAGAAGTGTTTGGCTCTCCAATAATCACTTTAGAATCACTTTCGTCTCCTACTCCAACAGGCTGGTATAATAAGCTAGAAGTAACATTGCCATCTTGTTGACTTAAATCAATCCAACTTCCATTGAAATATTTCATTTTAGCTTTCTCGGGATTTTGAACATCTAAAACAATTGTTCCCTCTACTGGTGCTGAAGGCAATTCTCTTACATAAGGTACTACAATACCTCTGTTTTCATTGTTAGAGAATTGTAACAAAATAGATTCTGTATCTGTTGTGTATGTGCCTATCTCTCCTCCAATAATCACTTGTGAAAGAGATTTTATAGAAACTAAAAGACAGAATATTACAATTATATTTTTCATATTTTTATTATTATAATTTATTTTATCTAAGGACAATCTGGAGTATTGTAACATTTCCAAGATCCATCACTATATATTTTTAAACATTTTTCGGTGGTATCATATACTATCATACCTTCTTTAGGTTTAGTGATTGCTGTTTCTGGCTCTGCCATTCTTGTTATTACAAATCCTTTTTTATTTGATTCTAGAACTGTCCATGCTCCTTTTCTTAACATAGGCCAGTCATCTGTTGATGCAACTCCATTATGGCTGCCAGCTCTTTTTAATAGTGTGATCCCATGATTTGTAGAAAGTGCCTCTCCAATAGTTGTAGGTTCTTCATAACAAGCCCCTATAAGATTAATAATAACTGTAGAAGTTGCTGTATTGGAACATGTTCCTGAAACTTTGTAAGTAAAGGTATAAGTCCCTGGATTAGCAAATGCACCAAACCATTCATTATCCACTAACAGATTACTATTGGTAGTTTCCTCCCAAGTTCCATAATTATCGTAAGAACCACTGAGGTATTGAAATAAATCAATACCGCTTGTTATTTGATTTTTATTTAAGGTTACCGTTTGTCCCACTCCTGCGTTAGGGTTATCTTGATTAGATTTTGTTAAATTGAATGTAATAAAATTATCAATACAAGAATTTGGATTTGGGTTATAGGATAATTTAGCTGTATATAATCCTATATCTTTAGAGGATTGAAAAGGATTAAAATTAAGTGTATTATTACCTGTAGAGGAAGGTGAAATTTCTATCCCATCCTTATACCATGCAATATCCATAAAACTAAGCCCATCTATAAATAGCTTTCCACTTTCTCCATCACACAAATTACTAGGTTTTATAATAGGTAATTTGTTTCTATTAACTCTAAGACTGACAATAATGGAGTTTCCACAATTATCACTAATTCTTACCTTGTAAGCTCCTTCTGCTAAATCTACAAATACTGGATCTATACCATTATCTATAGAAAAAGCAACACCGTCTTTTTCAAAAATTTCGTATTTCAACGGTGCAATACCTATAGCGTCCACAATTAGATTATATGTATTATCAGCACAAGATACCGTATAGTAGTTCTTAAGACTAAGCCCACCAGGTGCTACCATAAAAGTGTCAACTATTTCTTCGCAAACGCTAGTAGATGTTGTACCAGTGTTATATACCTCATATCTGACCTTTGTTCTAAATTTGCCTGATAAAGTTACATTATTTAGAATACCTGTATAGTTAGATACTGCTCCCGGTCTTGATAATGTACCTATTTTTTCCCAAGTATTATTACCCTCATTAAAATGCTCTAAATCTATATATGGATTATAGACATTAGAAGTTATTTTCGCTGAATAATTAAAGCTACCACAATTGTATGTAACATTAGATGTAATCTTTATATTGGATCCCGCCAATGTTACTGTAGCTTGCTTTGGTATCCCACAACTATTACTAGCTTCAAAAACATAAGTTCCAGCAGGTAAATTCCCTACAAATGCACTTCCACTAACTATTGTATTATCTATATTTACTGGATAGGTTTTGGAGTAAGAATTAGGTCCATTCAGCACTCTAAGTTCTGTGATATCTCCAACTTTAATGTTATCAGAATTCCCTGTTATCTGTAAATAGACGCTCCCTGTAGCATTACAACCCTCTCTAATTCCTCTATTTCTTAAAATAAATCCCGAAGAAATTGTAAAACTTCTTATAGCTACATTACCACAAGCATCTGTTATTTTAAAAGTATAATTACCAATCGGAAGTGCATTATTAGCATCTCCAAAATAGACAATAGGAATATCAGTCAATGTAGCTGAGTAGGAGCCCGATACAAAATTATTATTCAACTCCCAAGGTTTGAATTGAGACGGATATTGTGTAAATTCTAGCTTATACGCGGGAGCGGTAATATAGTTTCTTATTCCTATATAATTCTGCCCACAAACACCTGCATAGGTAATAACTTCTGGATTCAATGTCCTTGCTGGTATATTATTAGTCTGTGTATATGTATTACCACATGCATCTGTTAAGCTAGTTTCAATTTTAAAAGCTTGATTATAATAAAAAGGGATATCAGTTACATTTAATTTACCATTCTCTAAGTTGTTATTCATTGTATAATTTCGAGTTGTAATACTGCCATCAGGCGCTGTAATTTTGTAAGTTATTTGTATTGGAAATTTCTCTGCAGGAATATTAGAGCTTCCATTTCTTCTTATACTTATAATATGGTTATATGTATTACAAGATGATAAAAAATTAAAACCTAACTGATTAGTTGCAGCAGTAACAAATGTATAGTTATTTGTTTCAGCAGTTGTTGTAACACTAAGTCCTTTTGTATTGCCACATTTGTCTGTGACAATTACATTATAAGTTCCAGCAGGCACATTATTAAAGATGTTACTCGCTTGAGGCGGTCTCACTACCCCTGCAGAAGTTCTAAGTTCATAACTTACAGGAAAACCAGAAGATACATTTACTGTAATCTTTGCTGATCCACAAGAATAACTAATATCATTACTGAAGTTCAACTCTTTAAATTCATTAGAGATAGAAAAACTTGCAGTTTGGCTTCTTGACTCTAATCCTCTTATTTCATTAATTTTAACTGAATAGTTTCCCGCTGGTAAACTGCCTTCTTCGTAACTTAAAGATGTTGAATTTGCTATAACAGAATTCGTTATTCTATATGGCGTACTAGTATTAGGTAATTTATAAGTAACAAATTCAAAAACAGAACCTACAGTTGTATTAGCAATATTTATAATTGCTTTTCCATCCCCTGTACATATTTCTGGAGCAGTTGTGATATTTGTGGTAAATTGTGCCCAAAATAACATTGGTAATACACCAAAAAATAATAGTAATTTTCTCTTCATTTTGTAAGGTTTAAGTTCGACCCACAAATTTATATAGAGAATGAAAACTATTGATATACAAATGTTAATTACTCTTTTTTTTGTGTACCACTCCTTACTCTAGAGATAGAAACAGGAGATACATTTAGCCTGGAGGCTATATGTTTAAGAGGTACTACTTCCAAATATCTAGGGTAATGTTTTTCTATAAAATAATAAGCTTCCGTAGCATCACTATATATTAATCTATTGAGAATATCAAGACTTCTCATAAAATAACTTTCCATAATCAAGACGCCAAATAATGCCCAATCATGATAGGTTTGATAAAGATTAAGTAATTCTTGTTTTTTCAAAATATAAACTTTAGAGTTCTCATATAATTGCATATAGCATTTGGAAGGAATATTTTGTTTATAACTCTCAAAATCAGTCAAAAACATTCTCTCTGGCTCAATCCAAAGTGTGTTTTCTTCCCCATTATCATCTATAATATAGCATCTTACTATAGAACTTTCTGCAAAAAAAATAAAGTCACAATAATCACCTTCTAGTAAAATATGTTCTCCTGATTCTAAATATATATCATCAAATTTCTCTATGCCTAAAGATAGAATCTCCTCATTAAACCGAGGATGAAAATTTAAAATATTACCTTTCAAAATATCATTTTTGTCCATTTCTGCTCATTTATAGTGTACAAATATAATATTAAGTAGCTATAATAATTAAATACATGTGTAGCATATTACTTTTCCAATAGAAATTTTTATTATCTTAACTTCTAAATTAAATATTTTAACCTATTTTTGGACATAAATAAAATTAGAAGTAAAATGAAAAATTTTGGTATTGCTGTTTTGGTTTTAGGAGTATTGGCATCTTGTAATGAAAAAAAAAATGAAAAAAACTTTGTAAATCATACTTCATCAGAGGTAGTTCAAGAAGGCGTTACTGATAAAAATGAAGCTCCTGAAACTTACGAAGGAGTATTTCCTTGTGCTGATTGTAGCGGAATTAAAACAACTTTAACCCTAAACCAAAAAGATTGGTCTTATCACATGATTTCGGATTATATGGATAAAGAAAAGTTTGAAAACACAGGAACTTTCACTTGGGATGTTACCAAAAAATTCATAACACTTACCGATGGCGAAGATGCCGAGGAACAACAAGTATTCTATGTTTCGGACAAGGGTTTATTTCTAGTTCCAGAAGTTGGCTCTGAGGATATTAAAGAAGATTATCATCTTACAAAAAAGTAAATTTTCTTCATTTAAAACCAACCTCTTCTAAGTTGATTTACCACTGCGTTTAGATTAAAGTTAAACATAAATCTGATTCGCTTAGAATAGTCTTTAAAAGAAGGCTCAAACCCTAGAGAGGACTGTAATGGAAAATAGATTTCAAACAAATCAGGAATAACTTTTAGACTTGCACCTGTGTCCCATATAAAGCGTGGAGATTGGCTTTTGTTTTTATACAATCCTACATCTGCATATATGCTAAAGAAACGGAACGAATGCAAGTCTATATTAACGCTATTTATCCACTGGTTTGCGGTATCATTTATGGCGGATTTAAATGCTCCTTCCGCCATTATAAACTGTCTTGGAGCAAGATAACTAGCGTTAGACTGCCTAATAATGCTATAAGCAAAAGCATAATTGGATAAGGAAGAAATACCAAAATCAAAGTAAGAATTTCTGGTTTGGTTTTGTAAAAAATAGCCACTGAAAAATCTTAAAATCAGTTTTTTATTTTGTTGATATTCCCATCTATAAAAAGCTTCTGCCGAAATTTTACTAAAATCTCCACCCATTTGAAAATTGGTTGAAAATAGTTTTTCGTGTATGGCTTTCCTATCAGAATAAGTGTAATTTATATTGAATAGATTATACTTATCATAATCGTTTAAATTTTGCATTAAAGGACTTAAATCCCTTGTAAGATGCTGAAACGAAACTCCAAATCTTTGGTCTATTTGGCTTCTCGCATCTTTAGGCAAAGTGATATTAGAAAAAATTGTTAGTCTTCTAAAAGCCAAGTCTTTATTATAGTGAAAATACGTAGCATTTGCTCCTATTCTCCAATTTTGAAAAAAGCTGTTAGGTGGTAAAATATTATAGGATACTCCTGCTGAGCCAGTAAGTTTATTGGTTCCTGTGCTATAATAAGGCATTACAGAATAAAGGAAAGGCTTATCTAAAAGATTACTGTTACTTATGCGAGTTCCTATAAGTACTTTATCATAAAAATTATAATTTAACCAAGGTGAAATATAAATTTCCTCATATTCTGGGTCTGGAATATCGGTATAAAATTTTAGACTTGGCTTTTTCATGTTATAGAATATTCCTTTGGTATAGAGGTAGTTATTCCTAACATTATATTCGGGGAGAAGATAGTCATCGTTTATTACGATTTTTTCTACATCGGTTTGTGGAATGTGGTAAATTTCTTTCTTTTTGTTTGAAGAATCATACCAATATAGACTATCTTGATTGTCGAAATTTGTAACTTTTAATTGAAATGGTACTTTTTCCTCAGTATTTTTATGAATATGAACGAGCAATCCATTTTCTTGTTTTTCAACCTTTTTAATTTTGAAATCTAATCTATTTTTTTTCCTGATGAAATTAGCTGCAAAATTTGCAGAATATTTGGATTCAATAATGAGTTGATTTAAAAAATCTTCTTTATTGATAACCGTTCCGTTATATTCAGATAAATATCTTTTTAGAAAGTGATTAAACTGATTTATGCCCATTTTTTCAGCAATAAAGTTAAATAAACTTCCTACTTCCATTTGGCTTACTGCCGTGGTGTTAAAGTTACTCATTAGCTGGAGCGGTGTGTCTATAGGCTGATCAATATTTTGGCTGGTAATGTATTGATAAGTAATCCCATACCGCTCTGTAAGTTTAAGTTTAGAAGCATTACTCCATTTTAGAGGGCTTATTTTAAAAAGAGTGAGTTTATCAGGTAATTGTCCTAAGAGTTTTTCATCGTTATAAACAGTCTTTAGATATCTTATTTCTAAATAAGTTTTTAGTCCGTTTTCAATCCAATGGGCATTAAGCTTATCTGTTTGTAAAAGATGTTCTACACACTTTTTTGAAATGATGGAGAAGTAATGAAGATCAGTTTTTTGAGTGTCGCTGAACATTTTAAGCTTAAACTTCCCGAGCTTAAAATCATCAATTCCTGTAAAGTTATTTTCGTTTTTAGTTCTTTCACTTATGAGTATTTTTTTAGGCAATTTACCTAGACTTTCTTCTATGAAATTGAGTTGGAGCGGCACATAAAAATAGAGCGACTGCTTTTCTTCTTGACTTATAGGATAGGTAAACTCTACCAAAGTATTTTTGTGGACTATTGTGAATTTTTCCTCATTATTTTTTAATGAAACTACAAATTCAGGGTCTGTATTTAGAGTTCCTGTAAAGTGGTTTGGCTGAACTTCTTGCAGATTGCTACTTACTTTAAGTAGAGGGTTATCTAATTGTACGTCCCAAAAAACACCTATATATTGTTTTTCGTCTAAATTTTGGAAATATCTTGGCTCATTGCTGGTATTAGGAACTAGAAAGAAATACTTTAGTAAGGCTTTTTCTTTTTCTGAATTCCAGCCTATACCTGTGTATTTGGAGTGGGGAAGTTGTAGTTCGTAGGTTAGATTCAGTTCTATTTTATTATCTTTACTTTTAGCATGTTCTAATGGTACAGAAATAATTTCTTGGTCAAGATTGGTGTATTTTTCACCGTTGATCCTTAAACTTTTTAGATAGCCTCTGTCTTTTGGTTTGGAGAAATAGAGGTCAGTTTTTCGAGCCTCTAGCATTCTTTTAGCAAGGGTGGTGTTTTTGGGTTGATAAGCTGCTATCCAGTTTAGAAGCTGAAGGAGGTTATCCGATTTTCCGTTTTGATAATGAACGATTTTTTGATTGATAATAACTCTATTTTCTTTCTTTTCGGTAAATGAAACTTTAACCCAAACACTATCTTGTTGAGCTTTTATAGCACAACTTAAAACAAAAAATAAAAATATTAGAGTAGATGGTAACGCTTTTCTCACAACTTAAAAATGTTGCCAAAGATACATTTTTAGATGATATAAAAAGAAAAATTGGCTTAGTGACTCTTTTGCATTTTTGTTTGGCTTTATGTGTTACCAAAAGTATTGGAATTCTTAAAGTAAATCTAAGTATTTATTGTGAAGTTTCAAATAGCTTTTCAAAGAACATTCGACACTTCCTCCATTTTGTTCAAAATGCTCACTTGTTGGTTGATATTTTTCCATAATTTCGTTCAAGTGATTAGAGTAAATTTCACTCAGAAAAAATCCGTCTAAATATCCGCTACAATCAACAAGTAAATTTGGATTAGTTTCTAAAATTAGAAAACCTGTTTTTTTCCAATTGTCAGTCTTTTTTAAATCAAAGAAATAATTATTGTCATTTTCTAACAACCATTTTACAATACTTTTTTCGTTTTCTGGGTTTATTTTATGGTATATATCTAAAGCATTTTTTGCCAAATTATTTTTCTTAAAATTGTGAATCAGATTGGAAACTTCGCTATAAAGAGAATTTATATGTTTGTATGCTTTATATTTTATTGCAACAAATGGATTGTCTAATTCTAATTCTCTTGCTAAAAGTTTATATTTATCATACCAGTAAATCACTTCTTCAATAGGTACTAAGCCCATTTTTTCAAGATTATTAAATTCATCAACAGCTTTTTCAACTCTTTGGAGGGTTATTAAGTATTCTATTGATGGCTTAAAGGCTAATTTTTCTTCTTCGTAAAAACTAAAATGAATATCCCAATCGTGTTCATCAGGTTTATCTTCCTTTAAATCATTACACAAATATATGTCAGTAACTTTTCCGTCTTTTTCTTCAAAATATAAGGGTAATGACGGTAAATTTTCAGCTTTAAATTTATATGCTTTGCATCCTTTATTACAATGGTTGCAAATTCCTTCTACAACATTTTCGTATGATTTTAAATCTTCGTATTCATCTATTTTTTGTTTTAATGTAGACAAAAATAGATTTTTGGATACATCCATATATGACCTATTATCATCTAAAAGATTTTGTAATGCTTCAAAGTCCAAAGATTTAAAAGCTTCTATTAATTTTTGTTTTTCCGTCATTTACTTTAAGTATTTTATTCGGTCGTACATTTCTCAACTTTTATTACTTTCCATCTTGGGCGTTTCATTTTATCCTCTCCATAAATAACTCTTGCTTTTACCCTGCAATCGTTAGAAATATTGTTCTTTTCCAAAAGATATTTCGGAACATAATAGTCTCCAATGAAAGCAAAATCAGGAATATCTTCTTCATAATTATAATCCTTGTATTTTACTTCTAAAAGACCTGTGATGTCTTTTTGTAAACTTGTGTTTATTTCGTTTGTTGATTCTATGTTTAGTGCTTTTACTCTCATTTTTTTATCTTTTTCTGTTTTTATAACAAATGAAAGTTTAATAAAATCGCCTTCGTTTGGTCTTAGGCTTGTTTCTGTGAATTTGACTATTCCTTGCAACTTGGATGAAATGACAAAATGAAATAATTGCTTTTGCTCGTTCACTCCGTCAATGATTGCAATTTGAGTTTGGAATTTTGAAATGACAGAACCTTTGTCAATTTTCTGGATTTGTCGCAGTTCTGTTCTGTTTTCATCTTTTACTTTTTTGATATAACTCTTGGCTGTTACAAAATCTCCAATTTGTAGTTCAGGTTTAATTTGAGGAAAAAAGACTTCTTTGTTTTCCGTTGTAATTGCGTGAATAATGTTTTTCTCTTTGTTTATATAATCAACAATAGCAAAAGTGTCTTCTAAAATTTCCCAATGTTTCCTTTCAGATCTTTCTGTAATAAGTGGAATATATTTGTGTTCTATAACAATTGTTTTTTCAAACCATGCAAATTTTGTTTCAACTTCCTTTTTAATTTCTTGCTTGTGAAGTTTGAACTTTAAAATTTGTCCTAATTCAGATTGTTTCAAGGCTACAAAACGATTTTTACTAATTGTAAACTCTATCGTTTTTCCATCTGTAAAAGTTAAACGGTCTTTTCCTTTGTCGTCTTTCCATTTATCAACCAAAACAAGCTCTGTCCAATTAATATCAGCATAAGCGAAGTTTTCGGCAAAAGGAATATATTTTTTGTATAGTTCCCGATTGTCTTTTAAACTTTGTTTAATTGAACTTGCTTTTTTGTATAATTCGTCAAAAAGTGATGATAATTTCCAACCTTTTATTTCTCTATGTTTCTTGTATGCTTCAAGTTCTACAAATGCATTTTCTAAAAGATTTTCGTCAATTAACACTTTTGCTAAATCTAAATGAATGTCGCCTAAAAAATCTTCGTTTTTTTCTAAACTCAATGCTTTTGATAGCATCCCAATTTTTAAAGAATTATCGGAACTGATACAGTCTGAAAACTCCTGCCAAATATAATGTTTGTTCGCCAGTTCCAAAACAAGTTGTTTGTATATTTTGATTGCTAAATCAAATTCGTTATTTTTAAAATGAAGCAATGCTTTTTCTCTCAACAACCATGTATCATATGGAAACAATTTGATTGCAGTTTTATACGGTTTGATTAGCCAAGATAAATCTTGTTCAATTGTTTGAGTTTTCAGGATTTCAAAAGATTTTTTAAGTGCTTTTATTGCTAATGGTTTATATGTGTATTCTTCTTTTCTTGTTTCTTTCCAATCGTCAATTCTTAGATTTTCTGGATTCCAATTTTTGAAAAAGTTGAGAAAACGCCACTCGTCATTTTCTTGCATAAACCTCTCAGCAAGATTTAAAACTTCGGAATGCCATTTTGATTGTCCGAGATTGGAATAATTATTATTGTATTGCTCAAACAGATTCCACAACTCAGAAAATTTATTTTCCTTGTGAGCATTTAGAATGTTCCAAAAAATAGTTTCTCTGAAAAAGTCTATAACAACTTCTTTGTTAAGATTTATTTTACATAATAACTCTTCAATGTTTATCTCGGTATTTGAGTTTACAAACTCTCTGCAAATACGTGAAATAAGTGAAGGAATATCTTTTCCATCTTTATATCCACCGTTCAAATCTTCGTAACGAAGATTGTCAGGATTCCACAAAAGAAAAAAGTTGTAAAACTTAAAGTCATTGTGCTTTTTTGAATAGTTTAAAGCAAAATTTAAAATCATAGAATGAAGCATTGATGGCCTTTCATTCTTTAACTTCATATAATCTCTCAAAAACATTCGCACTTCAACAGACGTAAGATTACTTTCTTTCGCTTTTATGTATCGGTAAATTATCCAACCATAAGGTTCGTGATGTAATTCTGTAAGCCTGTTTTGAGAAATTAGGTTCTTGAAAATTGCTAATGCTTCTTGATGTTTTCCGTTTTTACTTAATTCTTCTGCTTTTTGAACTTCCGAATAATTAGTGTCAATTCTTGGACGAAGAAAGTTTTTTTGATTTTCAATTATATCATCTTCGTGACCTTGAAAATCTATTGTGTTTAGCTCTTTAAAACAAACTTCTGCTTGATTTAATTTTCTATCGGCTATGTAGTATTTACACAAATCTATGAGAATCCAAGCAAATGCTTTTTTTATCCATTCATCTGAACTATCTTCTAAGTATAATTGTCGTGAAATGTTTAAAGCATTGTTTAATTTATTCAGTTTTTCTACTCCTGATAAATACTTTGCTTCATTTCGTAATTCAAAAACGGTTTTAGAGTCCATATCAAAATATTTTTTCTAATAAGAGTTCGTTTATTTCCTCAACTAAACCTGTTGTTCTTGACGGAATAATTTCAGTTTTCTTGAACCTAAAATTTCCATCATACCAAAATTTGTATGTCGCTGTAAAACCGTTTTTCTTTATTTCATAAATCTCGTGGTATTGTTTGTGTTCAATTTTGGCTATTTGAAAATTGAAAGGCTGTAATTTTCCCTTTAAATTCTCGTAAAACTCTTTTTGAAATGATTGTTCAAACTCAAATTCCGCTTCGTTTGTTTCGGGTTCTGCAATTATGATTACCTTATTTTGAAGTTTAGCAAGTTTAGTATAAATGCTTTCAGTAAACTCCGTTGAGTTTGCTGGCTTTTGTATGGTTGTAATTTTATTATGACTGTTGTAATTGATTTTGAAAATTACAACTTCATTTCCTTGCGAAAAGGTGTAATGTTCCAAATAATTGGTGTGACGAATGTTGCTGATATTTACATTTTCATCTTTCAAACACTCACTAATTGCAAGATAAATATGTTTCACAAAAGACGTTTGATTTGAAAAGTCAAATGGCAATTCTATTTCTGAAATTTCTGTATTTAATTTAAGAATGTCTTCTGTTGGTTTAATGTTTTCAATTTTGGGCGGTTGAATATTGCTTGCTATGCTAAAATGTGGTTCATCAAGCGTAAACAATTTTTCTTTTGCCCTTGTAATACCTGTATAAAGCCAACGAAAATAACTTGGATTGAAATACCCCATTGATGTTTTGCAATTCAAAAATGTGTTAGTCCATTCTCCACCTTGTGCTTTGTGGCAAGTAACAGCATAACCAAATTTAATTCGTAAAGCGTTAAAGTATTTATCGCTTCGCAAAGCGTCCTTAAATTCTTTTGTTCCTGCTTTTAGTTTTGGATTTCGGATTTTAAAATCAATGTAAAGGGCTTTCAACTCATCTGAACTCAAATCTCTTTGATGTGAGTAAAGCAAGTTCTCTATGATTTTACATTCAATGTCGTGTTTCTTAAAATCTTCGTCAGTGAATGCAATTGTAACATTACGAAAAGTAAGAGGAACGCTGACTACAATCGTTTCGTTTTTTTTGTTTTTTCGTTTTAGTGAGATTGTTCTGATTTCATCATTCGTTGGTGCAACTTCCTTTACAATTCCAAAATCGCCATTTAAAAGTTCCATTTGCGGATAATTGTAGTTATTGCTGACTAAAATTATTTTGTCACCTACTGTTATCTTATTTTGGTTTGGGAAAAAATGATTTCTGACAAAATCGTTATATTCCTTTACTGATGAGTTTGAATATGCAACAATCATTGTTTCTTCGTCAATTGTATTGTTACAAGCTTCAAGATATTTTGACAATAACTCTTCGTATTTTGTTTTATTGATGTCTTTGAAATTAGTTTCAATATCAAGTTGATTGAAAATGTTTGCTTTTAATGATTGTCGTAGTTTGGTTGCATTACGCAAAATTCCGCTTTCTGCTTTTTGCCTTACAACTTCTGTAAGTTCAAATTCATTTGAAACAAGATTGAAGTTTTCTTGTAAATATTTTTTGTCAAGTGCAGGCGAAAAATTCATATTTACAGGTGGCAACTGTGCGTTATCTCCTATAAATATTATCTTCTTATTGTGGTCGTTATTATCAAAGTTGATATAGTTTATCAAGTCTTTGAGTAGGTAGCCCGAACCAAATCTAAAAAATTCGCCTTCTGAATATACATTTGACAGCATTGAGGCTTCATCAATAATGTAGATTGTATTGTTTGGATCTTCGTTATTTTTGAGTTCGTAGTAGAATTTAAAAGTTTCAGTTCCGTCCTCGTCTTTTACTTTGAATTCTTTTAGGTCTTTACTTGAATAAATCGTTTTATGGATAGTATAAGCCTTTCGTTTGGTTTTTTGCGAAATCACTTTCGCAGCTCGCCCTGTCGGTGCCGCAATTCTAAAGCTTCTTTTGGTTTCCGTAAGAAAATCGGTAAGTCCTTTCATCATAAAAGTTTTACCTGTTCCTGCATAACCTTTCAATAGAAAACAAGTTGAATTATCACATAGAAACCGCTCTAATTCATCAAGAAGTGAGTTTTGTCCCTGTGTTAGTGTATATTTTGAAAATGTTTCTTTTAGTGTCATTTCAGCTTTCTATTTTTCGGTGCGGTAATGTGATGCAGAAGTGTTGGCTTTTTTGTTCATTTGTCTATCTGTTTAATGTTTGCGGGGGCATCAATAGAGCAAACATAGCTCTTTGCGATTATTATAACGATTCTTGATAAGCCTTCCAACCCTCTATTTTATACTTTAGAGAGGCTTGTTCTGCATCATCAGATTTGTAAATACCTCTACCAACGATTATAAAATCGGCATGGAGTTTTTTAAAGGCGTGTTCAGGCGTGTTGTATTGTTGTCCTTTAGAATCGCCTTTGTCTTCAAGATTGATACCCGGCGTGAAAAGAAGCATCTCTTCAGGTAAAGCATCTTGAGAAACGCCACCTATAACATTAGGATGCGTTTGTGCAATTTTAATAGCTTTTTCACGGTAATTAGCATCTGTAAGTGTACCTTCGGAGGACATTCCTAAAATGGCAATCACACCTGAATTTAAGAAATAATCTAACGAAGAAGCGCCGCCAATCACTTGTGAAGTAATTAAATCCGCCCAAGACGAAATGCGATACACTCCATAAGAATATTGTAGTTCTTGAGTATTACCAATATCCGCAAACTTTCGGTCTTCCATCAATAAGAAATTATGCTTTTGTGCTAAATCTTTGAGCGGAAGTATGGTATTGTCAAAATCAAAATCGGTGATGATGTCAATGTGCGTTTTTAAAGCTACGATATTAGGTCCTACCTTGTCGGCAAAGTCTAGTAATTCCTTAGTGGTAATAACATCAGCAGAAGCTATAAGGTTAGATTGTTTTTCTAAGGCTATTTCTAATAATCTTTTGGCAACAGGCTGGTTAGCGTGAGCAATTTTAGATTCATAAGAAAGTCTCTTTTTCTCCTGAAACTGAATAGGATTTCCGTCTAAAAACTGATTTATTTGCGTTATTTCCTCTGCCGACAATAAATTTTCTTGGTAAAGCATTTCGCACACTTCTCTTATTCCGAACAGTGTATGTACGCGATAGCCTTGCTTTTCTAACAGTTCTTTTCCACCTTGTTCTCTGTCTAGCACTACTACAATATCGGTTACTTTAATCCCTTCTTTTTCAACTTCAGGGATAGTTTCAAGTAAAGATTTACCGCTGGTAATTACATCTTCTACCAAAAGACATTTTTGACCTTCTTTATAGATTCCTTCTATCAGCTTTTTAGTACCATAGGCTTTAGCTTCTTTCCTTTTAATTATGAGTGGTATTTCACTCTCTAAAGACATTGCCGTTGCCATAGGTAGAGCAGCATAAGGTACGCCACATATCAACTCTGTATCTTTAGTATCTGTAAGACTTAGAAGGTAAGACGCTAGTTTTTTAAGAATTTTAGGGTCGGAAGCTAATGGTCTTAAATCCACATAAAATGGACTTTCTATACCACTTTTTAGTGTAAACTTTCCAAATTTAATAATTCCTAGTTGGTAACACTCTAGGAAAAAGTCTTTTTTTAGATTCATTAGATTAGGTTTTTGCAAAGTTAGTATTTTAGACCTAAACCTAAAAATTTTCATTAAACGCCTTATTATAATCTATCCTTAGTATTTAGACTAAATAATTAAACATTTTGAGAGTTACTTTTAAAAGTGTTATTTTTGCCACTTTAAATTGAACTATGCAAAGAAGTGTTATAAGAGGATTGGGGTATTATATTCCTGATAATGTAGTAACTAATGATGATTTGTCAAAACTAATGACCACTAGTGATGAGTGGATAACAGAGAGAACGGGGATTAAAGAAAGAAGACATCGTGAAAATAGATGTGATGCAGAAGAAACTACGGCTTATCTAGGTTTTAAGGCTGCAGAAAAAGCCATTAAAAATGCAGGATTGGAAGTTAAAGATATAGACTATATCATTTTTGCTACACTATCGCCTGATTATTATTTCCCTGGTTGTGGAGTGCTTTTGCAAGAAATGTTAGGTTGCAATACAATAGGAGCATTAGATGTTAGAAACCAATGTTCTGGTTTTGTTTATGCTATGAGTGTAGCTGATGCTTTTATAAAAGCGAATGTTTACAAAAATATATTAGTAGTAGGTGCAGAAATACACTCTTTTGGATTAGATTTTTCTGATGAAGGTAGAGGCGTTTCTGTTATTTTTGGAGATGGGGCAGGAGCAATGGTGTTATCAGCTGCCAACTCTGAAGAATCAGGGAATGTTTTGGCGGTTAATATGCATTCCGAAGGAAAATATGCAGAAGAATTAGCCGTGAAATTTCCGGGCACTAAATATGGTTGGAGCGACCGCTTACTAAACGATGCAGATGCCATCACTAAGCAAGAGTTATATCCTTATATGAATGGTAACTTTGTGTTTAAACATGCCGTTACTCGTTTCCCAGAAAGTATTTTGGAAGCATTGGATAAAGCAGGGAAAAAAGTAGAAGATTTAGATATGTTGATACCTCACCAAGCCAATATTAGAATTGCACAGTATGTTCAGCAATTACTTAAGTTGCCTGAAGATAAGGTATTTATCAATATACAGAAATATGGTAATACAACGGCTGCTTCTATTCCGATTGCTCTTTGCGAAGCTGTAGAAGAGGGAAGAATAAAAAGAGGTGATTTGGTTTGTCTCGCAGCTTTTGGTAGCGGATTCACTTGGGGAAGTGTCTTATTTGAATACTAATCAAATACTTTTTAATACATTAAAATTAAGGCTTGAAATAGATATACATTTCAAGCCTTTTTATTTGGTACATTACTAAATAATTTCTCGTTTTTCATTATATTTGTGGACTAATAAAAATAAAAAGTTAAAAATGAGCAATACTTACAAATCTGCTGGTGTAGATAAGGAAGAAGGATACAAAACCGTAGATAAAATAAAATCTGCCGTAGCCGAAACTCACAACAAAAATGTACTTAATAATTTAGGGAGTTTTGGGGCATTTTATGAAATTTCTAATTATAAAAATCCGGTTTTAGTAAGTGGTACAGATGGAGTGGGGACGAAGCTAAAAATTGCTTTAGATACCAAACAATATTCATCTATAGGGATAGATTGTTTTGCGATGTGTGCCAATGATATTTTGTGTCATGGTGCTCAGCCTTTGTTCTTTTTAGACTATTTAGCTTGTGGAAAGTTAGATGCAAATGTAGCCGCAGAAATAGTTTTAGGAATGGTAAAGGCTTGTAAGGATAACAACTGTGCGTTAATTGGTGGTGAAACTGCCGAAATGCCAGGTATGTACCAAGTAGGCGATTACGATGTGGCAGGTTTTTGTGTGGGGATTGTAGAAAAAGACCAAATTATAGATGGTTCTAAAATTGAAAAAGGTCAAACCATTATTGCTTTGCCAAGCTCTGGTTTCCATTCTAATGGTTTTTCTTTAGTAAGAAAAGTCTTTCTTGATTTTTATGAAGAATTTAATGGAGAGCCTATTTATAAAACTCTTTTAGAACCTACAAGGTTATATTATCAGCCTATTCATAAACTAATGAAAGAGGTAGATTTAAAAGGAATCGCACACATTACAGGCGGCGGACTTATAGAGAATGTTCCTAGAATTATCCCTGATGGATTATGTGCTAAAATAGATACCTCAAGAATAAAAATCCCTGAAATTATGCTAGAATTAGAAAAAAGAGGTGGTGTAGAAAGAATGGAGATGTTTGGTACATTCAATATGGGCGTAGGTATGGTAGTTGTGGTAGATTCAGCGGATAAAGATAAGGCATTATCTCTTGTTGAAGATGCTTATGAGATAGGAGTTATAGAAGAACACTCAGAAAAAATTGTACTACACTAATTATTTTTTTATATGAAAAATATTGTAGTCCTAGTTTCTGGTTCGGGGAGTAACCTCCAAAGACTTATAGAAGCAATAGAAAACAAAGAGATTAGCAACGCTCAAATAAGTATGGTGGTTGCAGATAGAGATTGCTACGGTTTAGAACGAGCTCATAACCACGGAATAAAAACTTTATTGATTAAAAGAGGGCAAAACTTTTCTTCTGAATTAAAGGAGCAACTTCCTAAAGATGTAGATTTAATTGTTCTAGCAGGTTTTCTGTCTATCATAAAATCGCCATTAACTGAAGAGTATCAAGACAGAATGATTAATTTGCACCCTTCGTTATTACCAAAATTTGGAGGTAAAGATATGTGGGGAATGAATGTTCATAAAGCTGTGTTAGAAGCAGGGGAAAAAGAAACGGGGGCTACGGTACATTTTGTAACCTCAGGAATAGACGAAGGAGATATTATCTTACAAGACAAAGTTAAAATAACTCCTAATGATACCGCTGAAAGTATAGCTGCTAAAGTACACGAGATAGAATATAAAATCCTACCAAAAGCAGTAAATATTATACTGAATGGTTTAGTGTAAAATTTAAATGGTTTACCTACTAAAATAAACAATCCCGTCCTAAAGTTTAAGACGGGATTGTTGTTTAATTTCTAATTTCTCAATTTTAAATGCAGCTCTTCTAATTGTTCTTCTGCGATGTTGCTTGGAGCATCTATCATGACATCTCTACCACTATTATTTTTAGGGAAAGCAATATAATCTCTAATAACTTCGTTGCCGTCTAGGATAGCCACTAGTCGGTCAAAACCAAAGGCAAGTCCGCCATGAGGTGGCGCACCATATTTAAAGGCGTTCATTAAAAATCCGAATTGTGCTTCTGCTTCTTCTTCTGTAAAACCTAACAGATTAAACATTTTAGATTGTAGATTTCGGTCATAAATACGAATAGAACCACCTCCAATTTCGTTACCATTAAGTACCAAGTCATAAGCATTAGCTCTCGCTTTGCCAGCCTCATTTTCCAGTAATTGTAAATCTTCTTTCTTTGGTGAAGTAAATGGGTGATGCATCGCATGGTAACGCTGAGTTTCTTCGTCCCACTCTAAAAGAGGGAAATCTACCACCCAAAGAGGAGCAAACTCATCAGGTTTTCTTAAGCCTAATTTGTTACCTAATTCCATTCTTAGAGCAGAAAGTTGAGTTCTTACGGTGGAAGCTGTTCCACTCATGATAAGCATTAAATCACCTGCTTTCGCTCCGAATTTTCCAGCAATTAGTTTTAAATCTTCTTCAGTATAGAATTTATTAACCGAAGAGGTTAGTGTTCCGTCCTCTTGATATTTTACCCAAACCATTCCATTAGCACCTATCTGTGGACGTTTTACCCAATCTATAAGTTCATCTATCTGCTTTCTAGTATAGTTTGCACAGCCCTCTACATTGATACCGACTACCAATTCTGCTTCATCAAATATTTTAAAATCTTTTCCTTTAACAATTTCATTCAACTCAGTAAATACCATTCCGAATCTGATGTCTGGCTTGTCGTTGCCATACTTTTGCATAGCCTCTGCAAAGGACATTCTAGGGAAGGTTCCAAAGTCTTTCCCTGTAACTTTTTTTAGGAGATGAGCTGTCATGCCTTCGAATACCTTCATAATATCTTCCTGCTCTACAAATGCCATTTCACAGTCTATTTGAGTAAATTCAGGCTGTCTATCTGCTCTTAAATCTTCATCTCTAAAACATTTTACAATTTGGAAATATTTATCCATACCACCTACCATTAAGAGTTGCTTAAAGGTTTGTGGAGATTGTGGTAGAGCGTAAAACTGCCCCTCATTCATACGGCTAGGTACTACAAAATCTCTAGCTCCTTCTGGGGTAGATTTAATGAGTACAGGTGTTTCTACCTCTATGAAACCTTGGTTAGAAAGGTAATTTCTCACTTCTTGTGCCATCTGACTACGGAAGATGAGCTTGTTTTTCACAGGAGTTCTTCTAATATCCAAGTAGCGGTATTTCATTCTCAGTTCTTCACCACCATCTGTTTCATCTTCTATAGTGAAAGGTGGAAGTTGAGATTCATTTAAAATATTTAGCTCTTCTACTAATATTTCTATTTCTCCCGTAGGGATTTTAGGGTTTTTGTTGCTTCTTTCAATAACCTTTCCTTTGGCTTGTATCACAAACTCTCTACCTAGTTTCTTAGCTTTCTCTAGTAGCTCTTTAGATGTTCTTTCCTCGTCTAAAACAAGTTGAGTAATGCCATAGCGGTCTCTAAGGTCTATCCAGACTACGAAACCTTTATCTCTTATTGTCTGTACCCAGCCAGAAAGTGTTACATTTTCATCAAGATTTTTCAGCGAAAGTTCGCCATTAGTATGTGTTCGGAACATAATATTCTATTAGTATTACAGTTTATTTTACAATCTGTGCAAAGATACGGAATTGACCTCAAAAAATATTTTTCTTTCACTTTTTTTATCTTTTTTGATTTAAAGAAGGCGTGGTGTCGTATAAAATAATAAATTTGTTGTCGATTTATAATTTTAGGAGAATATATGTGTGGAATTGTTTGTGCTTTTGATGTAAAGCAGTCGGTAGAGAGTCTCAGACCTCAAATATTAGAAATGTCAAAAAAAATACGCCATCGTGGTCCAGACTGGAGCGGTGTGTATAGTGATGATAAAGTAGTTATAGCTCATGAGCGTTTAGCGATTGTAGACCCAGCTTCTGGGAAGCAGCCATTGTTTAGCCCTGATGGGAAATTAGTTTTAGCTGTTAATGGTGAAATTTATAATCACAGGGAAATTCGTAAGAGATTTGAAGGGAAGTATCAGTTTCAAACAGAATCTGACTGTGAGGTTATCTTGGCTCTTTACCAAGAGAAAGGTAAAGATTTCGTAGATGAACTTAATGGTATTTTTGGATTTGCCCTTTATGATACCGAAAAAGATGAATATTTTATCGCTCGTGACCACATGGGGATTATCCCACTATATATAGGTTGGGATAAAAATGGAACTTTTTATGTAGCTTCTGAACTTAAAGCTTTAGAAGGTTATTGTTCTAAAATAGAGATATTTCCTCCAGGACACTACTGGTACAGTAAAGATGCCAAATTTGAGCAGTGGTACAAAAGAGAGTGGAGAGAGTTTGATAGTGTAAAAGATAATACCACTAATCTGTCTGAGCTTAGAGAAGCTTTAGAAGCTGCCGTTCACCGTCAGTTGATGTCTGATGTACCTTATGGTGTACTACTTTCAGGCGGTTTAGATTCTTCTATTACTTCAGCCATAGCTAAAAAATATGCTGCTAAAAGAATAGAAACTGATGACCAGTCTGAAGCATGGTATCCTCAACTACATTCGTTTGCGGTTGGATTAGAAGGTTCTCCAGACCTTAAAGCAGCGAAAGAAGTAGCAAAACATATAGGGACCATTCATCATGAAATAAAATTTACAATACAAGAAGGTTTAGATGCCATAAGAGATGTAATTTATTACCTAGAGACTTACGATATTACTACAGTAAGAGCCTCTACGCCAATGTATTTAATGGCGAGAGTAATTAAATCTATGGGGATAAAAATGGTGCTTTCTGGAGAAGGCTCAGATGAGCTTTTTGGAGGTTATCTTTATTTTCATAAAGCTCCGAATGCAGAAGAGTTTCATAACGAAACGGTAAGAAAATTAGATAAACTCTACCAATATGACTGCCTAAGAGCTAATAAATCTCTTATGGCTTGGGGGATAGAAGGACGAGTACCATTTTTAGATAAAGAATTTATGGATGTAGCTATGCGAATCAATCCGAAAGATAAAATGGTTACTCCAGAGCGAATGGAAAAATGGGTGCTTAGAAAGGCTTTTGAAGATGTCTTACCAGAATCTGTAGCGTGGAGACAAAAAGAGCAATTTTCTGATGGAGTAGGCTATAGCTGGATAGATAAGCTTAAAGAACTAGTGAACGAAAAGGTAACAGATGAGCAATTAGCTAATGCTAAGTTTCGTTTTCCTGTACAAACGCCTACATCTAAAGAAGAATATTATTACAGAAGTATTTTTGAAGAACATTTCCCTTCGGAAGCGGCAGCACTTACCGTTCCATCTGTGCCATCTGTGGCATGTAGTACACCTACGGCATTGGCTTGGGACGAATCTTTTAAGAATATGAACGATCCTTCTGGAAGAGCGGTAGCAAAGGTACATACCGATGCTTACCGAAAGTAAATATTTTATTAAAAATAAAAAGGCTTGAAGTAATACTTCAAGCCTTTTTTGATGGAATTTTACTAATTAGTGAGGAGCTGTAAAAACTCTCTTCGGTAAGAAAAAGTTGGAAAAAGAGCGATTGCCTACAGATCCACAGCGTGAGCACAACTTGATAGTTAAAACAAATACACCATAACATTTTTATATATAACTTTATTATGCATATATCTGCAATGTATTAATAATATAATTTGACTCATGAAAAAAAATGCACTATACAAAGGAACTCTTCAAAATATTATTCTTAAGCTCTTAGCAAAGGAAGTGAAAATGTATGGTTACCAAATAACACAATATGTAAAAGAGCTTACAAAAGGTCATTTGGAAATGACTGAAGGTGCTTTATATCCTATTTTACATAAACTAGAATCTGACGGTATCATAAAATCCGAAATTCAAAAAATAAATGGGAGAGACCAAAAATATACTACTTTCTCACAGAAAAAGGTATACAATTACAACAAAAAGAAGAGAATGAAATGAAAAACTTTATTACAAATCTTAATTACATATTTAATCTTCAATTTTCTTAACCAAACTAATTTGAGTTATGATAAACCAAGAACAACAAAGTATAATAAAAAATTATCTACAGCAGCGTGGTATATCTCTATGGTTATTAGATGAAGTTGTAGAACATTTTTGTATGGATATAGAATTAAAAATGAGACAAAACAACTCTTTTCAGGAATCATTTTTGCAGACCAAAGTAGCTTGGAAAAAAGATTTAATACCTGTAAAAGTAGATTGGTTTTCTTTAAAAAAAGTACCAAAGATAGAAGCTGATTGTATTAGAAATAGCTTTAGAAATATTCTTAATAAGAGTATTTTAATTAGTATCATAAGTACACCTTTGGCATTAATATTCCCAGAGCAAGTATGGGTGTTAACTCTACTCTGTTTTTTAGGGCTATTCTGTTTTTATTCATATGCCATTATTTCTAAAAGGATAAAATTTTCTAATTATATCTTACTAATATTTCATCCACTCATCATTAGATGCTGGATATCAAGTTTAATTATCATACCTTTATTAAGAGGATTGGGGCATCTATATCCAAAATATAAGGAAGTATTAAAATATGGCAGTATGTTTTTTTGTGTACTTGCTGTAGCTTTGCAGTATTTTCTACTCTATTATCATACTAAAAGAAGGAATGTACTAATCTCAAAATAATGTACAATATTTATGCTGAAGAAATTTTAACATAGATAAGTCATAATATATCCAAAATATTAAAAGATAGCAAAATGCTATCTTTTAATATTTTCTACCTAATTGATTGGCTAAATTACTTAACAATCCTATCCAACACCCATTCTATCATATTTTTTTCTGAAGCGTGGTGGTCTGCAGAAAATTCACCTCTACGGCGATTAGCAATTACACAGTTTACAGTAAGAGCCTTATGACCAAGTAGTTTTGATAGACCATAGATAGCGGAAGTTTCCATCTCAAAGTTAGAAACGCCTAAATCATTAAGGGTTTCTAAGAAGTTTTCATCTACAGCTTTAAGCCTTAGCTGTCTTCCTTGTGGAGCATAGAATCCAGGGAAAGTAGCGGTATTTCCGTGGTATTTAGCATCTTTATAATAATCTGAAATATCTTCTGCCCAGTCTGAAAAATAAAGCATTGATTTTATTTTCTCATAAGGGAACTTTTCTAAGAAATTTCTAGAAAACTCATTTTCAAACTGATAGTCTTGGTAGAAATGTAATAAACCATCAAGTCCCACCACATTTTGAGTTACTAGCATATTATCTACCTCTATATCAGGATTTACGCTACCACAAGTCCCTAAACGGAACAACTGTAACGCAGTATGCTCTGACTTGAATTCTTTATTTTTCAAATCAATATTCACCAAAGCATCTAACTCATTCATTACGATGTCTATATTCTCAGTACCGATACCTGATGACATTACCGTAATTCTTTCCCCTCTAAGCGTCCCTGTATGTGTATAGAACTCTCTTTTGTTCTTTTTGATTTCTATTTTATCAAAATACTTAGAAACCTTAGGAACACGGTCTGGGTCTCCTACCAAAATTATTTTTTCTGCAATATCCTCTGGAAGCAAATTAAGGTGATACACACTTCCGTCTTCATTAAGCACCAGTTCTGATGCAGCTAACTTATTAAGCATAATTATATATTTTTTTATTTTTATCCTCCTACTCGTTTGGTTTTGTATCCCATCTCTTTAAGAATATCCATTATCTTATCTCTATTGTCGCCTTGTATAATGATAACTCCGTCTTTTTCAGAACCACCTATTCCTAAGGTTGTTTTAATTTTTTTAGAAATTTGTTTCAGTTCATCATCATTACCTTCAAAGCCTTCAATCAGAGTTACGGGCTTACCATTTCTCCCTTTTTTTTCATATTTACAGATGAGAGGTTCTTTCTGAACAGAAGTTTCTCCCTCTTCTTCAAGCTCAAAGTCTTGCTCCATATGAGCAGGAAAAAGGTTCTTTAGTTGATCTCTTAAATCCATGTTTCAAAGGTAGTAATTTGTTCTTAATTCTAATGATTTTTTGAAAGTGATTTTTTGCAGTTCTTCATAAAGAAAAAATCCAAACCTAGTTATTAAGTTTGGATTTTTAGATATAAAATAGTTAATGTTTATCGAGCGATATTAACGGCTCTAGTTTCTCTAATCACCGTGATTTTTACTTGACCTGGATAAGTCAGTTCATTTTGAATTTTTTCTGAAATATCGTAAGAAAGTTGAGCGGCTACACTATCATTTACTTTAGCACTTTCTACCATCACTCTAAGCTCTCTACCTGCTTGGATAGCGTAAGCACTAGAAACTCCTTCAAAACTTAACGCTGCTGCTTCTAAATCTTTTAACCTTTGGATATAAGATTCTAAAACCTGTCTTCTCGCTCCAGGTCTTGCACCTGAAATTCCGTCTGCTACTTGGATAATAGGAGAGAGGAGAGAAGTCATTTCTATTTCATCGTGGTGTGCACCTATGGCGTTTACCACTTCTGGATTTTCTCCAAATTTTTCAGCCCATTGCATACCTAGCAAAGCGTGAGGAAGTTCAGACTCTTGTTCTGGTACTTTACCAATATCGTGTAGTAGACCAGCTCTCTTAGCTAATTTTACATTAAGACCTAGCTCTGCAGCCATAGTTGCTGCTATATTGGCCACCTCACGAGAGTGTTGTAATAAGTTCTGCCCATAAGAAGAACGGTACTTCATTCTACCCACTATTTTTACGAGCTCTGGGTGTAAACCGTGTATTCCTAAATCTATAATAGTTCTTTTACCAACTTCTATAATTTCCTCTTCTATTTGCTTTCTTGTTTTCTCTACAATTTCTTCAATTCTTGCAGGGTGAATTCTGCCATCTGTAACTAACCTATGTAGAGATAACCTTGCAATTTCTCTTCTCACAGGGTCAAAACAAGATAAAAGGATAGCCTCTGGTGTGTCATCTACTATAATTTCTACACCTGTAGCTGCTTCTAAAGCACGGATATTTCTACCTTCTCTACCAATAATTCTACCTTTAACATCATCAGATTCTATATTAAATACAGATACCGAATTTTCTATGGCTTGTTCTGTTCCTATTCTTTGGATAGTTTGGATTACTATCTTTTTAGCTTCGTTCTTTGCATTAAGTTGAGCTTCCTCCATAATGTTCTGAACATAAGACTGAGCTTTGGTTTTAGCTTCTGACTTCATGGTTTCTACCAATTCTTCTTTAGCCTCTTCTGCGGAATAACCCGAAACTTTCTCTAAAAGTTCTACTTTCTTTGCAATAGCAACGCTAAGTTCTTCTTGCTTCTTTTCTAGTTGTTCTTCTTTTCTAGAAAGGTCGCTAAGTTTCTTGTCTAAATCTTTTTCTAATTTACCTACTTTGCTTAGTTCGTCATTTAGTTTCTGCTCTTTATCCCTTGCTCTTTTTTCAACCTCCTGCATTTTCTTTTCTCTCTGCTGTATATGAGCATCATGTTCTGTTTTGAGCTCTAAAAAGCGTTCTTTAGCTTGTATATTTTTTTCTTGCTTTATACTTTCGGCTTTTACTTTAGCTTTTTCTATTAAATTTTCCGCGTTTTTCTTAGCATCTTCCACGATGAATTTTGCCTTAGAATTCAACGAGCTTTTAGCAAAAGCAAATCCTATAGCGGCTCCCACTATAAGACTTCCGAGTATACTGATAATTAAAACTACTGTATCCATTTATATATATTTATTAATTTTTAACTTTTTTCCATAAAAAAACCTACAACCATTCTGTAAGATTAAAAGAGTAAACTCCTAATCAACACGATTCAGGTTAAGTCTTACTATCTGTAATCCGTGATAAAACGGCACGCCATCTAGCAAGCATTTACCCAGTATTAGTTTAGCGTTGAGTTTACCTTAATTAGTGTTAGAACAGTTGCAGGCAAAATTTTATACAACAATGAGGAGTATTTCTGTATCCTAATTATTGTTTCTATTTACTCGTCCAATAACTGACTGAGGTTGCTCAATCTCTTTTGGACACTTTCTATATTATTCTCTCCATTTTGTTTGGCGACTTCTGCATTAGTACCTAGTTTTAACGCACACATTGCCAAAACATCTTGTTTATCTTGAACATTAAAATTAGTTTCAAACTCCTTAATCATCGTCTCTATTTGTTTTCCTACCTTACGGAGTGTTTCTTCTTCGTCGGCAGGTACATTAAGTGGGTATCTTCTACCAGCTATATTGATATTGATTCTACGCACTTCCATTACAAGCCTTTATTTTGAAGTTGTGCAATACAAGCATCTATTTCCTTAATAAGTCTATTGATGTGGTTTTTCATCAATCTATTATGGTTGGGATTACCCGATATTGCAGAAACTAACTTTATTTCTTTATATTTTTCCAACAATTCCTGATGAGCCTTTTTTTCTGTATCTAGTTTCCTCTTCGTTTCATTATGGCTATCCAAAAGAGCCGAATAATCATCTTTAAGTTTTTGATAATCACTTTTTAAGCGGATTACCTTTTGTTCAACCTCTGAAAAATGATTTTCTATCTCTCTTAGCATATCCTCAGGATGTGTTCTAACCTTGACACAAAAGTATAAAAAAAACTTCGCCTACTAAAAGGATTTTTCAACTTTTTTAAACACTGCTTAGTTATAGTATTTGTACATTCTAGCATTTAAAGTGTTTAATATTTTGATTGTTTGAGGTTTATAGCGAACTGTAAAAAATACTTTTGTTTAAAATTTTTCTTTTAAAATAGGTTTGCTTAAATTTGTGGGTTATTGTTTTTTACATTAAAAATAGAGGCTTATTTATGAGTGAAGCATTACAACAGGTTAATTATTCCGAAGATAACATTAGAACCCTCGATTGGCAAGAGCATATTAGGCTTCGTCCAGGTATGTATATTGGAAAGTTAGGAGATGGTTCATCGGCTGATGATGGTATCTATATTTTATTAAAGGAAATTCTGGATAACTCCATAGATGAGTTCAGAATGAAAGCTGGTAAAAGGATAGAAATCAAGCTAGATGACAGAAAAGTCCAAATCCGAGATTATGGAAGGGGAATCCCTCTAGGGAAAGTGGTAGACGCTGTTTCTAAAATGAATACTGGGGGAAAATATGACAGTAAGGCGTTTAAAAAATCGGTGGGACTTAACGGAGTAGGTACCAAAGCAGTTAATGCTTTATCCGAATATTTCAGGGTAAAATCGGTGCGAGATAATAAAACTAAAGTTGCCGAATTCTGCAGAGGTAATATCACAGAGAATTTTCCAGAAGAAGACTCTAGCGATAGAAACGGAACTGAAATTACCTTTATTCCAGACGCTGAAATATTTTTGAATTATAAATTCAGAAAAGAGTATATAGAGCGTATGCTCAGAAACTACGCTTATCTAAATCCAGGTCTTAAAATCATTTTTAATGGAGAAACTTATTTTTCCGAAAATGGACTGAAAGATTTATTGGAGGAAGAAATGGAAAGCCAAACGCTTTACCCAATTGTACACCTTAAAGGCGATGATATAGAGGTTGCCATTACTCACTCGGATAAGTCTCAAACGGAAACTTACTTTTCGTTTGTTAATGGGCAAAATACCACACAAGGTGGAACGCACCTTAATGCCTTTAGAGAAGCCTATGTAAAAACAATACGAGAATTTTTCAATAAAAACTTTGATGCTTCGGACATCAGAAAGTCTATTATTGCAGCGATTTCTATAAATGTAGAAGAGCCTGTTTTTGAATCTCAAACCAAAACCAAGTTAGGTTCTAATGATATTGGTCCACAAGGTCCAACTGTAAGAACCTTTGTAATAGATTTTCTTAAGACCAAATTAGATAATTTCCTACATAAAAACCCAGAAGTTGCAGAGGCAATTTATAAGAAAATATTAGTTTCCGAAAGGGAAAGAAAAGAACTTTCTGGAATACAAAAACTCGCTAGAGAAAGAGCCAAAAAGGTATCTTTACATAATAAAAAGCTAAGAGATTGTAGGCAACACTACAATGAGCAAAAAGCAGATAGAAAATCAGAAACTCAGATTTTTATAACGGAGGGAGATTCTGCATCAGGGTCTATCACCAAGTCTAGAGATGTGGAAACTCAAGCGGTGTTTTCGCTCAAAGGGAAACCTCTTAACTGCTACGGACTTACCAAGAAAGTAGTGTATGAAAACGAAGAGTTCAATCTCCTACAAGCTGCACTTAATATAGAGGAAAGTTTAGAAGATTTAAGATATAATCAAGTTATTATTGCCACCGATGCTGATGTGGACGGTATGCACATTAGATTATTGATGATTACTTTCTTTCTTCAGTTTTTTCCTGATTTAATTAAAAATGGACATTTGTATATCTTACAAACACCATTGTTTAGGGTAAGGAATAAGAAAGAAACTCGCTATTGCTACACAGAAGAAGAGCGAATAAAAGCACTGAATGAACTTGGTAAAAACCCTGAAATCACTAGATTTAAAGGTCTTGGAGAAATCTCTCCAGAGGAATTTAAACACTTTATAGGGAAAGATATTAGACTTGAACCTGTGGTGATAGGTAAAGACCAAACCATAGACCAAATTCTAGAATTTTACATGGGTAAAAACACACCTGATAGACAGCAGTTTATTCTAGAAAATTTAGTTGTAGAAGAAGTTATAGAAGGAGAATAAATTTGTGTATTAAAAAACTATGAGATTAAGTAATAAAGTAAGAATTCCCTATTATCAGTTTATATTTACTTTGGCAAATATAACGCTATTGGTAGGTTTAATTTTCTTTATATTACAAAACAAGGTAGCAAAGCTATTTACTATACCTATTGATATTGGTATTATAGCTTTTGCCATTTTTCTATATCTCATTTTTTATATTAGGGGAAGACAAATTTTTGAGTACGATAGTGATGGCGAAGCTCTTAATTTTCAAAATAGAAATATCATTGATTCTCTAGGCAAAAACGCAAAAGATGAATTTCCAAAATATAAATTAGATTCTTACGAAATAGTTGATGTTTTCCTGTTTAGAAGATTATATATAAGACTAAAAAATAAGAAAGGAAGTTTAACTGTACTTAAATACGATATTTCTTACCTTAATAGTAAAGAGATAAAAGATTTAAAGCTATCGCTTAACAGAACCATAAAATCAAATCAAGAAAACTCTAACAATAGAGATACAAATTAGTAATGGAAGAACAATATCAGAAAGGAGAAACGCTGAAAAAAGTTTCAGGATTATATAAAGATTGGTTTTTAGATTACGCATCTTATGTGATATTAGACCGTGCCATTCCTTCTATTTTTGATGGTTTCAAACCTGTACAGAGGAGGATTATGCACTCTATGAAAGAGCTTGAAGACGGTCGTTACAACAAGGTTGCGAACATCGTAGGGAATACTATGAAATATCACCCTCACGGTGATGCTTCCATTACAGATGCAATGGTTCAGATTGGTCAAAAAGAACTTCTTATAGACACACAAGGTAACTGGGGGAATGTCTATACTGGTGATTCTGCTGCTGCTGCAAGATATATAGAGGCGAGACTAACTCCCTTTGCATTAGAAGTTGTATTCAACCCAAAAACAACTCACTGGGTAAAATCTTATGACGGTAGAAATAATGAACCTATAGATTTACCTGTTAAGTTTCCGTTACTTCTCGCTCAAGGTGTGGAAGGTATTGGGGTAGGGCTTTCTACTAAAGTGATGCCTCACAACTTTAATGAATTAATAGAAGCCTCTATTGCGTATCTTAAAGGAAAGAAATTCCAGCTTTATCCAGACTTTATGACGGGTGGTATGCTAGATGTTAGCAACTATAATGATGGCGAAAGAGGTGGAAGATTAAGGGCGAGAGCTAGGATTATCCAAAAAGATAAGCATACTTTATGCATTACTGAACTTCCGTTTTCCAAAACGACTAGCGACTTGATTGACAGCATCATCAAAGCTAATGAGAAAGGGAAGATTAAAATCAAAAAGATAGAAGATAACACTTCTGACCAAGTAGAAATCAACATTCATCTTAATAATGATGTTTCGCCCGATAAGATGATAGATGCCTTGTATGCATTTACAGATTGTGAAATTTCCATTTCGCCCAACGCTTGTGTTATCGTAGGCGATAAGCCGATGTTCCTAAGTGTTTCGGAGATTTTAAAGAGAAATACAGACCACACTGTTTCCCTTCTTAAAAGAGAGCTAGAAATAGAGCTTGGAGAGTTGGAAGACAAGTGGCATTTTGCTTCTCTAGAAAGAATCTTTATTGAAAACGAAATTTACCAAGAGATTAAAGGTAAAGACTCTAAAGAATCTGTTTATGAAGCCATTAACTTAGCCCTTCAACCTTTCATTAAAAACTTAATGAGGGAGGTGGTTACCGAGGATATTATTCGTCTTACGGAGCTTCCATTTATGCGTATTTCTAGATATGATAGAGATAAAGCATTAGAAAACATTGCTGCTCTTGAAGGTAAAATGGAGGAAGTCAAGCATCATTTAGCTCATTTGGTGGAGTATGCCATCAATTATTTCCTCAATATTAAAAAGAAATTTGGTAAGGATAAAGAACGCCGAACAGAACTTAGAGTTTTTGATACTATTGATGCCACAAAAGTAGCCGTAGCTAACGAAAAATTCTATGTTAATAGGGCAGAGGGCTTTATAGGGACATCACTCCGAAAAGACGAGTATGTGTTTGATTGCTCCGATATAGATGATATTATTACCTTCAGAAAAGACGGAGTAATGCAAGTAACTAAGGTAGAGCCTAAAACTTTTGTGGGTAAAGATATTATACACACAGGTGTTTGGAAGAAAAATGATAAACGCACCGTTTATAATATGATTTACCGAGAGGGCAAAACGGGACCTTATTATATGAAAAGATTTTCTGTAACCTCCATTACAAGAAATACCGAATATCCTTTAGCTTCAGAAGCTAAAGGTTCAGAAGTGCTTTATTTCTCCGCCAATCCTAATGGTGAAGCAGAGGTAGTAACAGTTCTTTTAAAACCTAATGCTAGAATACGAAAAAATAAAATAGAGATAGACTTTTCAGATTTAGCTATTAAGGGTAGAAATTCTAGAGGAAATCTGGTTACCAAATATGCTGTAAAAAAGGTAGATTTGAAGGAAGAAGGCGTTTCTACATTAGCACCTAGAAAAATATGGTTTGATGAAACGGTAAGAAGGCTTAATGCAGATGCAAGAGGTACATTATTAGGTAGTTTCAAAGGAGATGATAAAATACTGACCATCAATACCAAAGGAGAAGCTAAACTAATGACTTTTGATTTGATGAATCGCTTTGATGATGAGTATCTAGTACTTGAAAAATGGAGACCAGACCAACCTATTACTTGTATCTACTATGATGGCGAGAAGGAAATCTATTTCATTAAGAGATTTTTATTAGATAATACACTTAATCCTCAAGGGTTTATGCCTAGTGAACACCCTAAATCCTTTATTGAGTTTGTGGGCGTTCAAGACGGTTGTACTGCAGAAATCATCTTCGGAAAAGACAAGACAGGCAAAGAAAAAGACCCTGAAACTGTAGATATAGACGAGTTTATCGCAGTTAAGGGGATTAAAGCAATGGGGAATCAGTTTATTAAGGAAAAAGTGAAATCCATCAATATTACTATTCCAGAAAGAGAGGAGGAGGAAGAACCTGAAATAGAAGAAAGAGAACAACAAAATGACTCAGATGATATACCAGAAGAGGGTATTATAGGGGATTTATTTGGAGGCTAGAAGTATATAAATGTTTTATGTTGGTTTTAAAGTAGAAATATATGGTTTACGATTTAGAAAAAGAAAATAAAGAGATTTTGGCAAGGTATAAGGATTTAATTTCCAATACTTACAGAACTCTCAATGAAGAGCAAAATAAGCTCATTCGTAAAGCTTTTGATATAGCACTAGATGCACACAAAGATCAGAGGCGAAAAACAGGTGAGCCATATATCTACCACCCGATCGCTGTAGCAAAAATAGTTGCCGAAGAGATAGGTTTGGGAGCAACTTCCATTGCTTGTGCTTTATTGCACGATGTTATAGAAGATAGCGATTATACCTACGAAGACATCAAAAAAATATTTGGAGAGAAAATAGCCAGTATCGTTAATGGATTAACGAAAATTTCGGTAATGAACAACCAGAATATTTCTATACAATCCGAAAATTACCGAAAGCTGTTACTTACATTATCCGAAGATTTTAGGGTTATTTTGGTTAAAATTGCAGACCGCTTACATAATATGAGGACGCTGGATAGTATGCGTCCAGACAAACAGAAAAAAATAGCTTCCGAAACGGTTTACATTTATGCTCCATTAGCTCATAGGCTAGGGCTTTATAATATTAAATCAGAATTAGAAGATTTATCTTTAAAATATAATAATCCTGAGGTTTATACAGAAATTACCAGCAAACTAGATTTAGCCAAAGAGCAAAGAGAAGGCTATCTAGAGGAATTTAAAAATGAAGTTTCTGAATACCTTTCTAAAGAAGAATTAGATTTCAAAATAAAAGGAAGAACCAAAGCTATTAGCTCCATTTATAGAAAAATGTTGAAGCAAAATGTGGGCTTTGAAGAGGTTTATGATAACTACGCTATTAGGATTATTTACAAATCTGACCTTAAAAATGAGAAGTTTTTAGCGTGGAAAATCTATTCCATTGTTACAGACCTTTATAAGAGTAACCCTCAGAGAATGCGAGATTGGATTTCTGCTCCTCGTTCCACTGGATATGAAAGTCTTCACCTCACGGTATTAGGTCCTGACAACAAGTGGATAGAAGTGCAAATTCGTTCCGAAAGAATGGACGAAATTGCTGAAAAAGGGGTAGCGGCTCATTATAAATACAAGGAAGGGTTTAGGCGAAACAGTGATGATACCAATTTTGAGCAATGGGTAACTCAGATTAGAGAGGTTCTTGAAAATCAGGAAATGATGTCAACCTCCGAGCTGCTAGATGATATCAAACTCAATCTCTATTCTAAAGAAGTTTTTGTTTTCACTCCAAAAGGCGAGGTTACTATTTTACCTAAAAATGCTACCGCATTAGACTTTGCGTTTTCTGTGCATACAGATTTGGGTATGAAATGTTTAGGAGCTAAAATCAATGGGAAATTAGTTCCAATCAGTTATGTACTAAAAAATGGAGACCAAATAGAAATTCTATCTTCTAACAATCAAAGACCTAAACAAGACTGGCTGGATTTTGTAGTAACTTCTAAAGCTAAATCAAAGATTAAGAATGCTTTAAATATAGAAAGAAATCAGCGTGTTGCAGAAGGAAAGGAAATTCTACAAAGAAAACTGAAAAGTGCAAAAATTGCATTTAGTGAGGAGGAAGTTAATAATCTACAAAAGTATTTCGCACTCAAGACTTCACAAGAGCTATTTCTTAAATTTCATGATGGTAGCCTAGATATCGGTGATTTAAAAAGATATTCAGAAAGAAAGAGTATTTTCTCTTCGCTTCTTCAAAAATTCCGAAAAATCCCAATCAAATCTCAAAATATAAAAGAGGAAAATCCTTATCAAAATCTCGATTTAATTGTTTTTGGTAAAGATGAAGAAAAACTCAACCATACTTTTGCCAAATGTTGTACGGTAGTGCCAGGAGATAAGATATTTGGTTTTTTAACTATTTCTGATGGTATTAAGGTACATAATGATAACTGTCCAAACGCTGTAAATCTAAGAGCTAACTATGATTATCGTGTTTTAACCGCAAAATGGGTAAATGCTGAGAGCTTTAGCAACCGTGTTAAAGTACAAGTAGAAGGCTTAGATAGAATGGGAATGATAAATGATATTACCAAAATTATTACTAATGCGATGAGCATTGACATGAGGAGCTTTAGTATCGAGTCTACCGATGGGATTTTTACAGGGCAAATAAGTCTTGAAGTTAAAAGTAAAGACCAACTAGAGGAAACTATTAAACACCTTAGAAGGATAGAGGGAGTCACTAGTGTAAAAAGAATCTAATTATTTAATTTGATAAAAGATAAATATTTTATGGAACAACCTAAAATTAATTTAACTCCAGCAGATAAGTACATTTTAAAACCAGTAAACAAATTTATTAGTAAATCTACCACAGGAGGTATTGTATTGTTTATTGCTGCTTTAATAGCCATATTTTTTGCTAATTCTGAATGGAGCGAAGAATATGAACATTTTTGGCATCAGCATATCGCCATTAGTTTTGGAGATTATTCTTTAGACCTATCCTTACACCATTGGATAAATGATGGGCTTATGGCCATATTTTTCTTTGTGGTAGGGTTAGAGCTTAAACGAGAACTTACCAATGGAGAGTTAGCTTCTCCTAAAAAAGCAATGCTCCCAATTATAGCAGCTATTGGAGGTATGCTTTTCCCTGCTCTTATTTATACTTTCTTTAATAATGGTACAGATGCAGCACACGGTTGGGGGATTCCTATGGCAACGGATATTGCCTTCGCACTTGGCGTAATGTACCTATTGGGAAACAAAGTCCCTTTGCCACTGAAGGTATTTCTAACAGCTTTGGCTATTGTGGATGATTTAGGAGCAGTTTTAGTAATCGCTATATTTTATACTAATGAATTACATATGGGATACCTAAGCCTAGGGCTTGGTATTTTTGCACTGATGCTATTTTCTAACAAAATAGGTATTAAAAGTATCATTCATTACGCTATATTAGGAATAGGTGGTGTTTGGCTTTGCTTTTTAATGTCTGGAGTACACGCTACTATTGCAGCCGTTTTAGCTGCTTTTGCCATTCCTGCTAACGCTAGAGTTAATGAAAGCTATTTTGTATATAAAATGAGAGAACTCAGAGACAAATTCCTAAGTATAGACCCTGATGAAAAGCACGAAGATTTAACTGATGAGCAAATTCGTGTAGTGGAGGATATGCATGATTTAACAAAAGAAACCATACCTCCTTCTCAGCGTTTGGAACATGGTATGCATAGTTTTGTGAGTTTTATTGTGATGCCTATTTTTGCATTATGTAATGCGGCTATTCCTATCTCTTTTGATAATGGATTGAGTTTGGTTACTATTGGAGTTATTTTAGGATTATTACTCGGAAAAGTGCTAGGTATATTTGGATTATTAGGTGCTTTGATAAAACTGAAAATAGTTAAAAAAACAGAAGGTTTGTCTATGAAAAACCTGTTAGGAGTCGCTTTTTTAGCTTCTATAGGATTTACGATGTCTTTATTTATCACAGAATTAGCCTTCGATACTAAACTACACCCAGAATATGTTCCAGAGGCTAAAATGGGGATTATTATAGCTTCTCTCATAGGAGGGATTGCAGGTTATCTTATTCTGAACACGAATAAGGAAGAGAAAACAGAAGGAGAGAATATTTAGAGTTTTCTCATCAATATCATAATAAAAATAAGCGGAAAATATTATTTTTCCGCTTATTTGTTTTTTAAATTTAAGTATTTTTACCAATAAAATCTTACGTCATCTATTTTTTAGTTCTAAAATAATCTTTACCACTTATCTCCTTTTTTGTAAAAATATCTTTTGCATTTTTATATCATTATACTAGATTACTTCCAACTTTTTATAACCAAATTCAAAAAGACTAGAAGAGGAAAGTAATAAAAGGCTCCAATCACAGCAAAATAATAAGAAGTCTCAATAGTTGTTTGCTGTATTATATTGCTATTAAATTTGAAATCAAGAAAATAAACGATAATAAACAAGATAACGCCACAACATAATTGAACTATCAATGCTTTATTCAAAATTTGAATTAAACTTTTCAATTTAAACTCAGTAATCTTTCTCTGCCTACTTGCCGTAAACAAAATCGGAATCAGAAATAATAAAACTACTAAAATTATAGCTTGAAACATTCAAATCTCATTATAGAGCTTTCACTAATAGATAAATTACAGAAAGAATAAACAAATCGTCAGTATTAACGTACAATATTTCCTTCCATTTCTTTCAAAAATCTACTACAAAAATGGGAATAAAATAAAGAATAGTCCTAATAAATTGTTTATATCAAACTAATATTAGTTTATAACATCTTCAAGTTATTTACCTCAAGTTCAGTAAGGATACGCCAATGTCCTCTTTTGATATTTTTCTTGGTAAGTCCTGCAAACATCACTCTATCTAACGCCTCAACTTCGTAGCCTAACCTTTGGAATATCCTTCTAATCACTCTATTCCACCCGATATGAATTTCTATACCAATTTCATTTTTAGGTTTACCGTCTATATAAGAAATACTATCCACCTCTGCAACACCTTCTTCCAATCTAATCCCTTTAGCTATAGTCGCCATATCTTCGCCTGTAAGCTTTCTGTCTAAGGTAACATGGTAAATTTTCTTGATATTGAAAGATGGGTGGGTAAGTTTTTTGGTAAGATGCCCATCATTGGTGAGTAGAATAACGCCCGTTGTTTGTCTATCTAGACGCCCCACAGGAAAAATTCTATATGGAGAAGCATTCGCCGTTAAATCCATTACCGTTTTTCTAGCTTTTTCATCTTTCGTGGTAGAGATATAACCTTTAGGTTTGTTGAGAAGTACATACACAGGCTTTTCAGGTGTAATGCTTTGCCCATCAAAAACCACTTTATCTGTCTTTTGCACTTGATAGCCTAGTTCGGTTACTACTTTACCATTGATTTCAACTAAACCTTGCTGTATCAATTCGTCAGCCTCTCGTCTGCTACAAATCCCTGAATTAGCAATGTATTTATTAAGCCTAATGGTATCTTTAGGCTGTTGTACAAGTTTATTTATTCTTCTTTTTTGGACAAAAGCTCTAGCTCTGTCGGCTTCTTTATCATCAAATCTTCTTCCACCTCTGCGGTCTCCTTTTACATATTTATCTCTAGAATCAAAATCTCTACCTCCTAATTTTGAGCCACGAGAGTTCTCAGTATTCCCTCTTTTTTGATTTGTTCTTGATCTTCCTGAAAAATTTTTGCGTTCTCTGCTCATACTTGTAACTAATTATGTTTTGCAAAGATACAATTTTTTAGAGGTTATTAGGGTTCGTTAAAGAAATCTTATATTTTAAAAACAAGAAGTCAAATAGAAAAACAAAAATAGGAGGCTTAAAAACCCTCCTATTTTGTTATTAAGTATTTTGAATATAACGGATTATATTCTATCAATAATTTGATTAAGTGTTACCGAAGGACGCATTGCAGCGTAAGTTTTATCTTCGTTTGGACGATAGTAGCCTTCAATATCTTGAGCCTTACCTTGAGAAGCTATGAGCTCTTCATTGATTTTTGCCTCATTTTCTTGCATTTCTTTAGCTATAGGTTGGAAAAGAGCAGACAGCTCTGAATCTTGAGTTTGTGCAGCTAAAGCTTCTGCCCAATATAGCGCTAAATAGAAATGAGAACCTCTATTATCTATGCTTCCTATTTTTCTAGCTGGAGATTTATCATTAGCTAAAAACTTAGCATTCGCTTCATCTAGTGCATCTGCCAATACTTGAGCCTTCGTATTATTTTGAGTTTGTGCCAAGTGTTCTAAACTTGCCTGTAGTGCTAAAAATTCTCCTAAAGAATCCCAACGTAAATAGCCTTCTTCTATAAACTGCTCTATATGTTTAGGAGCAGAACCTCCTGCACCTGTCTCAAATAACCCGCCACCATTCATAAGAGGTACAATAGACAACATCTTAGCAGAAGTTCCTAACTCTAGGATAGGGAATAAATCCGTAAGGTAATCTCTAAGAACATTGCCAGATACAGAAATAGTGTCTTTACCTTCTCTAGCTCTTTTAAGAGTTTCGGACATTGCGTCTTTAACATCTAAAATTCTAATATCAAGACCTTCTGTATTATGATTTTTAAGGTATTGCTCTACTTTCTTTATAACTTCTCTATCGTGAGCTCTACCTTTATCTAACCAAAATATAGCAGGAGTATCCGATAAACGAGAACGGTTAACCGCTAATTTAACCCAATCTTGTATAGGAGCGTCTTTAGTTTGGCACATTCTGAAAATATCTCCAGCCTCTACCTCTTGTTCTAATAGAACCTCGTTATTTTCATTAAGAACTTTTACTGTACCTTCAGCTTCCATTTGGAATGTCTTATCGTGAGAACCGTATTCTTCTGCCTTTTTAGCCATTAGTCCCACATTAGGTACACTACCCATAGTAGTAGGGTCTAACTTTCCGTTAGCTTTCATATCATCTATTACAGCTTGATAGAAACCAGCATAAGAACGGTCTGGGATTATGGCTAAAGTATCTTCTTCTTGTCCGTCTTTGTTCCACATTTTACCGCCACCACGAACTAATGCCGCCATAGAAGCATCTACAATAACATCACTAGGAACGTGGAAATTGGTAATTCCCTTATCAGAATTTACCATTGCTACTCTTGAACTTTCGTTTAGTACACGCTCAATATCAGCTTTTATATCAGCTTCTTGAGCTGTTCCTGCAATTTTATCATAAAGACTTGCCAGTCCATCGTTAGGATTAACATCTAATGATTTGAATGTCTCTGCATATTTTTCAAATACTTCTTGGAAGAAAGTTTCAACAATAGCCCCGAAAATAATAGGGTCAGACACCTTCATCATAGTTGCCTTTAAATGAGCAGAAAGCAATACATCTCTACTTTTAGCTTCTTGTATAGCATCTTTTACAAAAGTCTTTAAGGCTTTGATGTTCATTACAGAAGAGTCTATAATTTCTCCTGCTTGAAGAGAAGCGTAATCTTTTAGTACTTTCTCTGAACCATCATTTCCAAAGAATACAATTTTAAACTTACCATCTTTCTCTACAGTCGTAGAAGTTTCAGTACCGTAGAAATCTCCTTGGCTCATATGGGCTACATCTGTTTTACTATTTGCTAACCATTCTCCCATCTTGTGTGGGTTGGCCTTTGCATAGTTTTTTACAGCTTTAGGAGCTCTTCTGTCTGAGTTACCCTCTCTAAGTACAGGGTTTACAGCCGAACCAAGCACTTTAGCATATTTAGCCTTAATTTCTTTTTCTTCTTCTGTTTTCGGTTCTGCAGGATAGTTAGGTACATTAAATCCTTTTTTCTGTAATTCTTCTATAGCCTCGTTAAGCTGAGGTATAGAAGCGGAAATATTAGGTAACTTAATAATGTTAGCTTCTGGTTTTGTAGCTAATTCTCCTAATTGAGACAAAGCATCAGAAATTCTTTGTTCTTCGGTAAGAACTTCTGGAAAGTTAGCCAATATTCTCCCTGATAAAGAAATATCTGGAACTTCTATCTGTATATCCGCTGACTTTGTAAATGCTTTTACAATAGGTAAAAATGAATGAGTGGCTAACATAGGAGCCTCATCTGTAAGGGTGTAGTAAATTTTAGCTGTTGACATTTATTCTGTTTTTTTTATATTATACAACATTTAGTTTCCACAAAAGTAATGAAAAAAAAATGTATAATACTCTAGTTGACAGTAATAATAACTTTCAAACTCTCCCTTGATTTATTATTTATATTCATTATAAATAACAAAATCATAAGTTATGCAATACTTAATTATTTTCATGATATTAATCATATAAAAAAACACATAAAAAAAATGCTAAATACCACATTTACAAAAACTTAATACAAAAATAAAAATAATATTACTTTAAGCTGTTAATTTTACTAAGACCCATTAAAGTTATTTATCATTAAAACCAAATAATTAACTAATTATCAAATATATACCTCATTTACACTATTGAGTCTTGTAGACAAAAAAAACATCACTCACATTCAATTTTAAAATATATTTATTTTTTTATGATTTTTATTAAATTTTATTTAAAAATACATGTATAGCGTAGATTATCATACACTTGTTTAATTTTTTTATTGAATAAAAATATTTAATATTGTAAAACAGTTTAAAACATTTGTATTTATGAAAAAATCTATTTTAAGAACAGATAATTTGTTGCCTATAGCAGCTGGTTTTCTGTTGGCACCAAGTTTCGCTTTTGCACAAAATGCGGAGCAAGTAAAGAAGATTAGAGAATCATCTAATCTCAAACAGTTAAGTGTATTACAAAAAGGGTTTGGAAAATCTACCCTCAGTGTAAAAGAACTGCAAGCCAAAGCAAAAGACCTTAAAATCCCATTTATGGGAGAGGCAAATGGTAAATTTTACCAACTCCAGGGCTTCGATCAAAAAGGACATGCCCTTTACTACATTACTTATAACGCTGGTGCTGCAGAGGGTACGGGGACTAATAAGCTTAGCCCTGACGCTGGAATATTTAGCCTAGAAGGCAATGGAATGAAAGTACACGAATGGGACGGAGGAAAAGTTAGAACTACTCATCAGGAATTTGGTGGAAGAGTAACTCAGAAAGATATCCCATTAAGTAATAGCGATCATGCTACCCATGTGGCTGGAACTATGATAGCAGCAGGAGTGGATGCCCTTGCTAAAGGTATGGCTCCTAAAGCTACGCTAGATGCTTACGATTGGAATAACGATGAAGATGAAATGATAGCTGCTGCAACAGCTGGTGCTATTCTCTCCAATCACTCTTACGGTTATGTAGGGGGGTTCTCTTGGGGAAATTGGTCTGGAACACAAGGATGGCATTGGTTTGGAAGTGACGCCGACACTGAATTTAGAGGCTACGGTCAATATTCAGCTCCCGATAGAGATTGGGATTTAATAGCTTTAAACGCCCCTTATTATCTACCAGTTAAAGCAGCAGGAAACCCTAGAGGGGATGGTCCAGCTCCTGGGGAAACTCATTACGTAAGGAACTCATCAGGACAATGGATAACTTCAACTAAAGTGAGACAAAGAAATGGAGGAGATAATGGATTTGATTGTATTATATACGGAAGTACAGGAAAAAATATTCTTACGGTAGGTGCAGCAAATAAAATTGCTGGAGGATATAAAACCCCTCAAGATGTAAGAATGGCTAGCTTTAGTGCATTCGGACCTGTAGATGATGGAAGAATTAAACCTGATATTTCTGGGGTTGGCGTTAACCTTAAATCTAGTGTGTCTACAGGAGATACTACTTATGGAACAACGAGTGGAACATCCATGGCTTCTCCTAATGTTACAGGGTCTCTATTATTACTACAAGAGCATTACTTTAAGAAATTTAATGCTCATATGAAGTCGGCTACTTTAAAGGCATTAGCTATTGCTACAGCCAACGAGGCTGGTGAAGCTCCAGGACCAGACTATGCTTCTGGATGGGGATTATTAAACGCATTTGATGCAGCTAAGGCTATTTCATTAAGGAATCAATATTCTTTAATAGAAGAAAAAACCTTACAAAATGGAGCAACGGAAGAATTACAAGTGGTAGCTTCTGGAACAGAACCTTTAAAAGTAACTATTGCATGGACAGATCCTGTGCCTGCTACACTTGTCAGCATGAGTACTCTTAATAATCGTACCAAAATGCTAGTAAATGATTTAGATGTAAGAATAATAAAAGATGGAGTAGAGGAACTACCTTGGAGACTAAATCCTGACAATCCCGTGTCCCCAGCTATTAAAGCTGATAATGATGTAGATAATGTAGAGCAAGTTGTAATAGACAATCCTGTCCCAGGTGCTACCTACACCATAAAGGTAAGTCACAAAGGAACTCTAAAAAAGAATAATATTACAACAGATGCTACGGGAACAACAATCACATTAGTAGATGCTGATAGCCAAGATTACGGAATGGTAGTTACAGGTATTAATAATGGTGTAACAAAAGATTTAACAGTAACCGCTGTTGATGTAAAAGTATCTCCCGCAGAATACTCTTCCGCTACACCTGTAGAATTTAAGGTAACCAACAAGGGTACTGAAGTGGCTACAGATGCTAAAATTGTTTATAAACTCCTCAATAAAGATAGTAACAACCAAGAGGTTGCTCAAGGGGAAATTTCTGTATCAGCTCTAAACCCAGGGGAAACGACTACAGTATTACAAAACATAGATTTATCTAAATCTTTCGTTAATTATACCATCGCTGCAGAAGTAGTTTATACAGGTGATGAGATAGAACTTAATAATAAAGCTAATGCAGAGGTTTATGGTATTGTAGCTGATTTAACGCCAGATTTATCATCTCATGAATTTGGCTACGAAGATGATTTTGCTAAGAATGGTTGGATATCTGAAGATAAAGATGCTGATGGAAGAACATGGAGAAAATATGATGACGCTAGTTTAGCCTATGAAGGTAGCTCTTTCGCATTAAACTTCCCAGGAAACAAAACTAATGTAAATGATTGGCTATTCTCTAATCCTTTAAAACTTAAAAAGAATACTCTTTATAGAGTGATATTCTATGCTCGTAAATTCCAAACTCCTAATGAAAATATTAGTATCTTCTTAGGTTCTGCGGCTAATAGCTCTTCAATGACTAAAGAAGTGGCACCTAAGGTGGAAGCTCTTACGGCTTACAATAGATACTCTTATGAGTTTAGTGTAGATACTGACCAAATAGCTTATATTGGATTTAATCATAAAACAGAAGGAACTGCTTTATCTTATGCCTTTGCTATAGATAAAACAAGGTTTGAGTATGCAGAAGATAAACCTAATATCGATTTTAAAGCAAGTAAATTAAACCCTAATTCTTTTGAAACGGTTAGTTTAACTAACAGTACTGTTACAGCTTCCACATTGCCTATAAGCTCTTGGGAATGGTCTTTCAATCCTAGTACAGTAAGTTTCGTTGAAAATACTTCTGCAAGTTCTAAAGATCCTAAAGTTGTATTTAACCAAGAAGGAGTTTATGCTGTTACTCTTAAAGCTACCAATGCAAAAGGGGAAAATTCTTTAACTAAGAATACTTATGTTACAGTTAAGAATGCTGCTACTGTAGCAGACTTTACTGTAAGTAATCAAAATATATACTCAGGAGAAGCAGTAGTATTTGCCAATACATCTACAGGTAATCCTAAACCAACAGAGTATAAATGGACTATCACTCCGTCTGATGGAGTAGAGTATGTAGGAGGAACTACAGATACTTCTGAAAACCCTAATGTTAAGTTTTCTAAAATAGGCAAATACAAAGTAGGACTTACTGCTACATCTGCACATAGTACTAACACTAAAGAAAAAGATAATTATATCACAGTAACAGGTATCTACAATAGCGTAGAAAACCTAACACATAGCTTTGATGAGAATACAAAAAATCTAGCTCTTAAATGGGATAGACCAGAGATGAACCCTGTATATTCCGAAGGCTTTGAAAGTGCTGGAAACTTACCTGCAGGAATGACCGTGATTGATGGTAATACAGATAACCAAACATGGACTATTTCATCGGCTACATTGTTTAAAAACTCTGGAGAGTATGGTGTTAGATCTTATTCTTGGTTTTCAGGGGCTATAGATGCTGATGACTATCTAGTAACACCTAAATTAAGAAAAGGAGCAGAGGTATTGAAGTATGCTGTAAAGTTTCCTTGGCCAGAAAGGTACGATGTTTATGTTGTAGAGGCTCCAGCCTCAGGTCAAGCACCTACTGTTGAGGAGATAAAAGCAGGACATAAGGTTCATACATTTGATGCAACTGGAAAAGAAGCAGTATTCGCTACTAAAGAATTTAATATTAAACAATACACTGATAAAGACTTCTTTGTAGCATTCCACCACAGAACTCAAAAAGCAGACGATGCTTTCTATATTGCATTAGATGATGTAGAGGTAGGTTACGACAATTCTCCTGCAGCAAAATCTGGTGCCAGTACTTCGGCAGAGAGAACACTCCTTGCTTCTTCTGAACTAGACTACAAAAAAGTTCTATTAGCAGGACAGAAACTAGTTTCGGACAATATGCTTAGAGAAGACGCTAATAAGATAAATAATGTTTCTAACCCTAAAATGACATTCGGAATAACTACATTGCCTTACCTAGTAGGTTATGAGGTTGTTAAAGATGGGGTAAGTGTAAGTAATATTAACGATTACAACACTCGCCTATACAATGAAACTATCACAACTAATGGTTCTTACACTTATGATGTATATGCGGTATATTCCGATAATGTAAAGGCGGAGAAAAGAACAGTAGTAGTTAATATCACTACACTTTCTACATCAGATGTTAACGCTAACGGAGGATTAAAAGTTTATACTAACCCATCTAATGGCTATTTTGTTGTAGAAGCAGCTAATACAGTATCTTCTCTAAAAGCTGGTGTTTACGATATATCTGGAAAACAGATTTTATCTAACAGCTACAAAGGAAACAAGTTTGAACTTAATTTATCCCAAAATCCTAAAGGTGTTTATATCTTAAATCTAATAGATGACAAAGGAGTAAAACACAATGTGAAACTGATGGTTAAATAGAAAATTGATTGTATTTCAAAATCAATTTTAATAAATGGAGAAAGTCGGCTTTTAGTCGGCTTTCTTTTTGTTTTATTTTTAAAATAAAATTACCTTTGTGCTTATGAATTTTCCAAGTAAGGTTTTAGAAAAAGCAGTAGAAGAAATATCAGGTCTCCCAGGGATAGGTAGAAAGTCGGCTCTCAGGCTAGCTCTTCATTTGCTTAGACAACCTAGTTCACAAGGGCTAGCTCTAGGCGATGCTATACAAAATCTAGTTACGGAGATAAAATACTGTAAAGAATGCCACAACTTTTCGGACACAGATGTTTGCGAAATCTGCTCAGATGATAGCAGATATTCCGAACTCCTGTGTGTTGTGGAAGATGTGAGAGATGTAATGGCAATAGAAAATACAGGAAAATTTAAAGGGAAATATTTGGTTCTAGGAGGTAAAATATCGCCTATGGAAGGCATTGGCCCTCAACAATTAAATATAGAAACTCTAGAAAGTAAACTAGAAACTGGAGAGATAGAGGAGGTGATTTTTGCCCTATCCGCCACTATGGAAGGCGATACCACCGTGTATTATTTATATAAAAAGTTTAAGCATTTTGATATTAAATTCTCCAATATTGCGAGGGGTATTTCCGTGGGAGACGAGTTAGAATACGCCGATGAAGTTTCTTTAGGTAGGTCTATTTTGAACCGAATGCCATACAAAGGTCATTAAGTTTTTATGAAAAAAAAGCTAAGCATCATCATCGTTAATTATAATGTAACCGATTTGTTATCGGCTTGTATTCAATCCATAGAAAAGTATGCGACTAAAGTAGATTACGAGATTATAGTCATAGACAACTGCTCCACAGACAACTCTTGGCAAAAACTAAAACACACCTTTCCGAAGGTAAATTTTATAACATTAGAAGAAAATTTAGGTTTCTCCAAAGCGAATAACATTGCCGCCACAAAAGCTCAAGGCGAATATATTTTATTACTAAATCCAGATACAGAGTTAGAAAATGATGGACTAGATGGTTTGCTAGAATTTGCTGATGGTTGTGATAATTTGGGTTGCATCGGTGTAAGAATGCATAATTTGGCTGGAGATTTCCTTCCAGAGAGCAAGCGTTCTGTCCCAAATATTATCAATTCTTTTGAGAAGCTATTTCTTTTTACCTCTCAGAAAAACAGCCGTAAAACCTATTACAGAAACGACATCAACGAAAACGAAATTGCTTGTGTAGAAGTGATTACAGGTGCTTTTCTTTTAATGAAGAGAGCATTGTATTTAGATGTAGGTGGTTTAGATGAAAGATATTTTATGTACGGCGAAGATATAGATTTGTGCTATACTCTTATCTGTAAAGGCTTTCAAAACTATTATTATGGGGCTTATTCTATACTTCATCACAAGGGGCAAAGCACTGTGAAAGATTTAAAATATTTATCAAGATTTTATGGTGCGATGTTTCTATTTCTGGAGAAATATTATAAGTCTGAAAATAGATTCAAATATCTATTTTTATTACAAGGTTTAAAACTAAAATACTTTATAGAACGCCTAAAACTAAAAAAAGCGAAAGAAATATAATCTCTTTCGCTTTTTTATTATTTATTTAAGACTTAAAATCTTAGTTTGCTGTGTTGCTTGGTGCTACTGGCGTAGCTGTATTATTTAAATCTACTTTTTGGTTTGGTGCTTGTGGAGCATTAGGTAATTCTGTTTTCTTAGGTGCTACAGGAGCCACATTTACCGTAGGTTTTGCGGTTAATACTACACTCAACATAATCAGTAATACAACTGTAATTCCTAGCGTCCAAGTTGCTTTTTCCATAAAATCATTGGTTCTTTGAACTCCAAAAGAAGCTGATGACGCTCCCCCGAATGTTCCTGAAAGACCTCCACCTTTAGGGTTTTGTGCCATAACTACCATTACCAACAACACGCACACAATTACTATAAGAACCATAAATAGTGTAAAAACTGTACCCATAACTAAAAAGATAATTTTTTAAGTCCGCAAATATAAGAAGAATAATTTTATATTAAGAATAAAATCATCAAAACTTATATAAAAAAGAGGCAACTCTAAATAGAATTGCCTCTTAATGTTCAAAAAGTTATGGTTTTATTAACTATTTAAAATCTGTTTCTTGAGCTTTATTAAATTCGTAAGATTTTACTTCAAAAGTAATATCCATACCGCTCATATTCTGGTTGATTTTGAACGGCATTTTAACTCCTGAAACTTCTTTGTAATCAGAGAAAGTAGAAGGGATAGTCATTTCTTTATCACCCATTTTTTCTACTTTAGTTTCACCTAATTTCAATCCAGATTTTACGCTGTAAAAATAAGTGGTTTTACCTGATTTAATGGCATAAGCGTCTTCATTATTTACCTTTTCAATGCCTTTTAGTTCATAGTTACCATTATTAGCAAACGCTAATTCTTTGAAAACTTCAGTAGATTTTTGCATCTCTTGCTTAGCCTGTTCTGGCATAGGAATTTTATTTCCTTGAGCCATAATGTAACCGTCTTTGCCATCAAATACAACTTTTTGCATAGAGTTGCCCATCATTTTCATATCCATCATCATTTTACCACCTTTTGCTTGTACTAAAGTCATTTCCAAAGGCATTCCCTGAACGGTAGCCGTAGCATTCATCGTAACAGAATTGATTTTACTAACCGCCTCTTTTCCACCTATGGCTTTAATGTAGTTTTGAGCAACGCTTTCTACATTTACATTAGCATCTACTTTTTTAACTTCAGGTTTTTTGCTAGGATTTGCATAGGCATCGTAATATTTTACTGGATAACCTAATTTTTCCAAACTATCAGCAATATCTGTTGCTTTACCAGCGATGAAAATTCTAGCTTGATTAGGCAAAATATTTTCATTAACTACCTTTTTAATATCAGCAGCTGTTACCTTTTCTATAGACTTTAAATAATTAGTATAGAAATCCGCAGGTAGATTTTGAAGTTTTTGGTTTAAAGCAAATCTAGCAATAGTTTCAGGTTTTTCTAAAGACATTATGAAATTACCTTTCAGTTTTGCCTTAGCGTTTTGTAACTCTTCTGGTTTTACAGTAGAGATGGCATTAAGCTCATTGATGAATTCTTTTACCGCCTTATCTGTAACCTCATTTCTTACACTTGCTTCTGCACTAAAGTTAGGTGAGTGTTTACTCGTAGATAGGTTAGAATATGCTCCATAGGTAAACGCATTTTTCTCTCTAAGGTTCATAAACAATCTGCCTTCGCCACCGCCACCAAGTATGTAATTCGCCATAACTCCAGCGAAATATTGTGGGTCTCTCATTTGTAAAGTAGAAACATTACCTACTTTAATGATAGATTGTACAGCATTAGGAACATCTACCACATTAACCTCGGTAGAGGCTAGATTTTTCGCAGGTGCAGGAGTTGGGATTTTAACATTAGATTTTTTCCAATTTTTAAATTGGCTTTCTATTTGTTTTTTTACTTCATCAAATTTTACATCTCCTACGATTACAAGATAAGCGTTGTTAGGTGTGTAATATTTTTGATAGAAATCCTGCACATCTTTTAATTGAATTTTATTGATGCTTTCCGCTGTTTTAAACTCTCCTAAAGCGGTATTTTTACCATAAATAAGAGCATCAGACACTCGGTTAGCGATAGCTTCTGCACTCTTTTCGTCTGCTTTAAGCCCTTCTAAAGCTCTTTCTTTAGACTTTTGAACTTCTTCACTAGAGAATTTCGGATTGATGATAGCATCTGCCATAAGACTTACCACTTCTGGATAATATTTAGATAGTGTATTGGCAAATGCTCCAGAAGCCCCAAAATTTAATCTAGCTCCTAAAAAATCTACTTTTTTGTTAAATTCTTCTTTGCTAAGAGAAGTAGTTCCATTACCTAATTGACTTGCCATAATGTTAGAAACGCCAGCAATATCGCCCTCATATACAGGAGGTGTGTCTATGGTAAGAGTAACATTAACTCTAGGGAGTTTATTATTTTCTACCACCATTACGGTAAGTCCATTCTTAAGGGTGAAAGTTTTAGGCTGTGCCACATTTACCGTAGGAGTAGGTCCTGGTTTTGGCATTGCATTAAGGTCTATATTTTGAGCAGATAATATTCCTGAAACTAGAAACGCCGCTGCAATGTATTTGATATTTTTCATTGTTAATTAGAATTATTTTTTTTGAGGTAAATAATTGATGTTGATTCTTTGGTTTGGATTAAGGTATTTAATCGCTGCTTGTTTTAAGTCTTCACGGGTGATAGAACGGTAGATGTCTATCTCTTTATTGATAAGATTAGTATCTCCTTTTAAAACATAGCTATCTGCTAGAGAATGAGCAATACCTTCCACAGTAGAATTAGAATTTACGAACTGATTTTCAAACTGGTTTTGAAGTTTCTGATAATCTTCTTCTGAAATTAGTGTGGTTTGTAGTTTTTTGATTTCAGCATCTATATCCTTTTCTAATGTAGCTTTGGTAGTAGCTCCCATAGGTATTGCAAAGAATGCGAAGATGCTATAATCTTCCATACCAATATTAGCCGCTTGTACTTGTAAAGCCTTTTTCTCCTGATCTACTAATTTTTTGTATAGAACAGAAGATTTACCACTGCTTAAATAGCTGCCCAACATTTCCAGAACATAAGCATCTTTTTCTTTATTAGATGGTGTTCTGTAAGTAAATACATAGGCTGGGATTTGGATATTATTATCATAAACCGTTACTTCTTCTTGTTTGGTAATAGGTGCTTCTTTAGGGAAGTTTCTAGTAACTTCTGCACCTCTAGGAATAGTGGCGTAGTATTCGTTAATCCACTTTTTAGTTTGTTCAGGATTGATGTCTCCAGCTACGACTAAAGTAGCATTATTGGGTACATAATACTTCTTAAAGAAACTTTGGAACTCTTCTAATTTTGCTGCATTTAAGTCTTCCATAGAGCCAATGGTAGTCCCTTTGTAAGGGTGATTTTTAAAGGCAGAAGTTAAAATACTATTAAACAGATTTCCATAAGGTTGATTGTCTATTCTTAGCCTTTTTTCTTCTTTTACCACTTCTCTTTGAGTATCTACACCTACTTGGTTAATTACCGGTTGTCTCATTCTTTCAGCTTCCATCCAAAGTCCAAGTTGGGTATTGTTAGAAGGGAAAGTTTCGTAGTAGTAGGTTCTATCTCCAGTAGTGTTAGCATTGTTATTACCACCGTTAGACGAAACTATTTTAAACCATTCACCTCTTTTGATATTTGGAGTTCCTTCAAACAAAAGGTGTTCAAAAAAGTGAGCAAATCCTGTTCTACCTTCCATTTCGTCTTTAGCACCTACGTGGTACATTACTGCGGTAGTAACTACAGGAGCCGAATTGTCTTGATGGAGAATTACATGAAGTCCGTTAGGGAGGTCGTACTCCTCAAATTTGATTTGTTGTGCATTTAGCAGAGCTCCCGCGAAAGTAGCCACTGCCAAAGAGAAAAACTTTTTTTTCATTACGATATTAAATTTATTTTTTTGTTTTTAATTTCTTAAAGCGATTAGTAGGATTTTCTAATGATTTGTTACAAAATTATTTTAATTTCTTCTAAATCTCTTATAATGAAATGTTAAAGTTTCAATCTGTAAAAGATAGTGAATGAAAAGTCATTTTTGTTTTTTTTCTAAAAACTCAGCAGATTCTTATAGAATTATCAAGAAGATTTTAGCTTCAAATCTGTTATTGTTTAAACCATAATTCAAGGTTAGATTACCCCATTAGATTTTATTGATGATGAAAATACCCACCCAATAAGAGTGGTTTTTAATAGTTAATATGTAAACTCGCGAGAAATTAAAATTTGGCTTATTGAAAAAGATAATGTGGTTTCGGAAACATGAGAAGTAAAATCTATACATCATTGTTTTGTTTACGACTATGATGAGTTTCAAAATTGGATAAAGCGAACTATTTTTGCCCAAAAAAAATCATGGGAGATTTATTACAAAATATAAATACTGTTCTTAAAAAACACAATGATAATATTTATAAAAACGGAGAAAATTTCAATATATACTCTCTTTTAGGTTTAGAAAGACAAGAAAATAACACTCATTCCAAAATTATTGCGGAACTGCTTTCCCCTGATGGAAGTCACGGACAAGGAGATTTGTTTTTACAACTTTTTCTTTCAGAAATCTACGGAGAATGCTATTTAACAAAGGATTTTATTAGAGTAACTCGTGAGTGTTATTGCGGTCAAATTGATAAAAATAGCGAAAATGGAGGCAGGATAGATATTTTGATTGAAAATGGCAATAAACAATGGATGATTGAAAATAAAATAGATGCTGTTGAACAGTATAAACAATTGGAAAGGTATCATAATAAATTTCCAAATGGAGAACTTTTATTTCTGACGATGACAGGGTATCAATCTAGCTACCATAAGGAGCTTTCAGAGAAAAAAATAAGCTATAAATGTATTAGCTACCAAGATACAATCTGTAACTGGTTGGAAAAATGCACTACAAAATTAGAAAAAAACTCTAATAAATCGTATTTGAAAACTGCCATACAACAGTATTATAATTTGATAAAGAATATGAGTAATAAAGGTATTAATCAAGAAAAACAAATGGAAATAATTGATGAAATTAAAGCCAATATAGAAGCCTCTTTTGAAATAAAAACACTATTCAATAGAGCGGTGGAAGAAATTTTGAAAGATCTTTCTAATGAGATTTCAGATTTTTTAGGTTTAAAAGAAATTAATTCTACCAATTGGAATAAATATTTTACAAAAGATAATTGGGAAAATTTAGCCATAGGCTTTGAGCATGAAGGTTACAGCGTATTTTTAGGAATTTGTACTATTGATAACTCAAAAGAATTGAATCCTATTATTTATGATAAACTAAAATCTTTCCAGCAAGAAATCAATGACGAACCTGGAACCTCATCTTGGAGATGCTGGAAGTATTTTATTGAAACTAATGACGAAGAAAATTATGTAAAAAGATTTATTTCAAGCTCCGAAAAGAAAAAATATTTAATTGAAAATTTAAAAATTTTTGCAGACTATTTAGATAAAATTTGTATTTAAAATTACAGTTGGAGCCACTCTTTCAGTGTTTTTCTTCTTTTTAGCAGATATGAAACGACATTGCTAAAAGTAGGAAGAGTGTCTAGGGTAAAAGGATGAATGATATTTTCCTTTAAATCTATAATTCCAAATTTCCCAGATTTGTTTTCTACACCAAAAAAATGCAGCCCAAGAAATTGTCCAGTAGTATAATTGGGTGAGATAATCCATTCTCCTTTTATGTCAATAAAACCAAAATCAACACCATTTTCAGACACACAGCAATAATTGAGGCTGAATTTGTTGACTTTAGCAAAGGGTTTCCCTATTACTTTCTGATTTTGAATGTTCATCAAAAACCAAGATTCGTTTCTCTTTACCCAAACAAAACTAGAAAAAGCAATTTTAATATCATCGTAAATTGGAGGTATTATTTTTGTGAAATCTTTAGAGAGAATCCCTTTCTTTCTACAGGTAGAAAAAATTAAAAAATCTGACAAATAATCATTTGGGTATAACTCAACTTCAAGTTTCATTTTTGTTTTTTTTTACAAATTTCTTGAAGTATTCAGACAAAATAAGGCGATTAAAAAAAGTTTTCTCAGACTTATTTTGTCTGTTTAATCCTTTATCTTTACAATATAAAAATTCACAATGGCAAAAACAGAACAAATGCTTCGTTTGAAGTATATAGAAGAGCTACTAAGGCGGAGAAAAGAAAAAGGTGCATCTTTTCAGGAAATTGAAAATTACTTAAAAGAAAAATTTGAAGAAAAAGACATTTTAGATCAACTCAAATTCACAGAGCGTACTTTTCTCAGAGATAAAAAGGCAATTTTAGAAATCTCAGGTATTGAAATTTCTTATTCCCGTGCAAACAATGCCTATTACATTAGTAATGAGGAATTGGAACTATATGAAGAAAATATCTTTGATAATTTACTTTTAGTTGAGGCTTACAGAGAAGTCAAAGGCAGGGAAAATATTATGCTTTTCGAAAAAAGGAAAGCAAGAGGATTACAGCATCTTCATGGGCTTATTCATGCTATTGTCAACAAAAAAGTCATCTGTTTTACTTACCAAAAATTTTGGACAGACGAAAAGTTTGAAAGAATTGTAGAACCTTATGCTTTGAAGGAATTTGAACATCGCTGGTATTTATTAGCAAAAGATCATCAGTCAAAAGGCGATAAAACATTTATGAAGACTTTTGGACTAGACAGAATCTCTGATTTGGACGTTAAAAACAAAACCTTTAAAAGAGAAACTTATGAACCTCAAAAAGCCTTTGAATATTCTTTTGGCATTATTGCTCCAAATGGAGAAGAACCACAAGAAATTGTTCTTTCATTCGATTGGCATCAAGGAAACTATATTAAGGCTTTGCCTTTACACCCATCACAGAAAATCATTTCCGAAACGAATGATGAGTTGGTGATTTCAATATTTGTCGTCCCAACTTACGATTTTGAACGAGAAATTTTATCTTATGGAGATAGAGTACGCATTGTTGAACCAGAGTCTTTTAAAGCAAGAATCAAATCAGAAGTCAAAAGTATGCTGAAGAATTTAAGTTAATTTTATCATCAGTAAAAGTTAATGTTTTGTATAGTAAATTTTCTAACTAAAGAATATCATCGGTATTTTTTTTAATCGTTTATAGGTTGTAAATTTGTGGGATTTTTGGAGAGACAATATTAAAAAGCATTTCTATGGTAGATTATTTGAAGGGATTGAATGAAGCTCAGTACGAAGCAGTTACTACAATACAAGGTCCACTAATGGTATTGGCAGGAGCTGGTTCTGGTAAAACGCGTGTGCTTACGATGCGTATTGCACATCTAATCACCAATGGAGTAGACCCTTTTAATATACTTGCACTTACCTTTACCAACAAAGCTGCTAGAGAAATGAAGGAGAGAATTGCCAAAGTGGTTGGAGAAAGCGATGCTAAAAGTCTATGGATGGGGACTTTCCACTCTGTTTTTGCAAGAATATTGAGGAGTGAGGCTCATTACTTAGGATTTCCTTCCAACTTTACCATTTACGACTCTCAAGATGCTCTTAATGTACTCAAAAAAGTCATTAAAGACCTTAATATAGATTCAGATTTATACAAACCTAAAAAAATACAAGCCAGAATCTCTCAATACAAAAACAATCTCATCACCGTAAGAGCTTACTATAACAATCCTGAACTTATGGAAAACGACGCCCGAGCAAATATGAAACTCATTGGGCAAATTTATCAGAAATATGTGGAGGTTTGTTTTAAAAACGGAGCGATGGATTTTGACGACTTGCTTTTGAGAACCAACGAACTTCTCACGCGTTTCCCCGAAGTTCTTGCAAAATATCAAGACAGATTTAGATACATTTTAGTAGATGAGTATCAGGATACCAACCATTCTCAATATCTTATTGTAAAGGCGTTAGCCTCCAAATTTGAAAATATTTGTGTCGTGGGAGATGATGCCCAATCTATTTACTCTTTTAGGGGAGCTAATATTTATAATATTCTTAACTTTAAAAAAGATTATCCAGATGCCGTAACGGTTTCACTAGAGCAAAACTACCGTTCTACACAGAATATTGTAAATGCTGCTAATGAAGTGATTGCTAAAAACCAGCAACAGTTCAAAAAGAATGTATTTAGTGCCAATGAAGAAGGCGAAAAACTTAAAGTTTACCGTTCACTTTCAGATGCCGACGAAGCCAACTTTGTTGCCGCCAACATTTGGGAACTGCACAACTCTCAACAAAGAAAGTTCAATGAGTTTGCTATTTTATATAGAACAAACTCTCAAACCAGAGCTTTTGAAGATGCTTTAAGACGAAAAAATATTCCATACCGTGTCTATGGCGGATTGTCCTTTTATCAAAGGAAAGAGGTTAAAGATTTACTAGCCTATCTAAGACTTTTGGTAAACGAAAACGATGCCGAGGCACTCACAAGAATCATCAACTATCCCGTGAGAGGTATAGGCGAAACCACACAAAATAAACTTATTGTTTACGCAGATGGGCAAGGGTTATCTTTAGCTCAAGTTCTATCAGATTTGCCATTTCACACACCTAGATTAGGGCTTAATAATTCGGCTCTCAATAAGTTAAATGATTTTTGGCAAATGATAAAGGCATTCCAAGTGATGCTTAAAACCGAAAATGCCTACACCGTTGCAATGGAAGTGGCTAAAAGAAGTGGACTTATCAAAAACCTAAAAGACGACCAAACTCCCGAAGGAATTTCTAGATTAGAAAACATACAAGAATTGATGAACTCAATGCAAGGTTTCATTGAGGAACAACAGCAACTTGAAGAAGGCGATGCGAGTCTTTCCAACTTTTTAGAAAACATTGCCCTTTCGGCGGACACTCAAGACAAGCCAGACGGCAGTGAGGATATGGTTTCTCTAATGACGATACACCTTTCCAAAGGTCTAGAGTTTCCTGTGGTACACCTTGTGGGGTTAGAGGAAAACCTGTTTCCGAGTTTTATGAGCAGTAGCTCCCGAGAGGAATTGGAGGAGGAGCGAAGACTCTTCTATGTAGCTTTAACTCGAGCCGAAAAACAAGCCTATCTTTCTTATGCGGTATCTCGTTTCCAATGGGGAAAAATTACAGACTCGGAGCCAAGCAGATTTCTTAGCGAAATAGATGCTCAATATTTAGATTTCCTTAATGCAAGTATGGAAAGGCGTTTTGTAAATCATTCAGGGATTAAATCTAATATTTTTGATGATATACCATCAGCTCCAATTGCTTTTAAAAAGAAAGAACCTAAGAAAACTCTCAATCGTGCCGAAACGAGTCTTCAGCCCAAAGAACCTAAAAAACTAAAACCGTTAGCATCAGCTAAAATTAACAATCCTATTGGTGGAACGACACAAGATATACAAGTAGGCGATAGAGTAAGACACGACAGGTTTGGTATGGGAGAAGTTATTTTTATTGATGGAACCGATGCTACCAACATCAAAGCAAAAGTTCATTTTGAACACGAAGGCGAAAAAAACTTGATTTTAAAGTTTGCTAGACTAGAGAAGCTCTAAGATTTAGTAGGAAATCTCGTCTATTAGAAAAAAGATTTTGTTTATCTTTGCTCTATGACTGAGAACACCGATAAAAAACTGTACCTTGTAGATGCCTACGCAATGATTTTTAGAGGCTACTATGCCTTTATCAGAAATCCTAGACTTACCACTGGTGGATTAGATACTTCCGCTATCTATGGTTTTACTAACTCTCTTATTGAGTTAATTAAAAGGGAACGCCCTACGCACTTAGCAGTCGTTTTTGATGTGGGGAGACAAAATGTAAGACACGAAGATTTTTCTGACTATAAAGCTAACAGAGCCGAAACTCCAGAGGCTATAAAAATTGCGGTACCTTACATTCATCGTATTTTAAAGGCAATGCATATCCCAATTTTAGGAGTAGAGGGCTACGAGGCAGATGATGTTATAGGTACTATTGCAAGCAAGGCAGAGAAGCAAGGTTACGAGGTGTTTATGGTAACTCCTGATAAAGATTTTGCACAACTGGTTACAGAGCATATAAAAATCTATAAACCAGGGTTAAAAGGTGGCGATGTTGAAATCTTAGGCGTAAAGGAAGTTTTAGAAAAATACGAAATAGAAAACCCTAAGCAGATTATAGATTATCTAGGAATGATGGGCGACTCGGTGGATAATATCCCTGGGCTTGAAGGAGTGGGAGAGAAGACTGCAAAAAAATTCATCAAGGAGTATGGCTCAATGGAGAATCTTCTAGCCAATACTCATCAGCTTAAAGGGAAATTAAAAGAAAAGGTGGAAGCCTCCGCAGAGCGTGGTCTTATGTCAAAAAAACTAGCCACCATACTTTGTGATGCTCCCATAGAGTTTCATCAAGAGGAATACGATTTAGAAACACCTAACTTTGAAGAGGTAAAACAAATTTTTGAAGAAATAGAATTCCGAAGATTGTACGAAAATCTTTACAAAGCTTTCTCTACGGAAAATTCAGCAGAGGAAAAAAAATCGGATAAAGATTCTGTTCAGTCGCCAGTACAGTTAGATTTATTTTCAGATTTTGAAGCATTAGAACAAGCTACAACTACCAAACATACCATAGAAGACCGAGAGCATCTCTATCAATATATAGATACAGAAAAAGGTCAGCTTTTGCTCCTACAAAATCTATTGAAACAAAAAGCAGTTTGTTTTGATACAGAAACCACCTCTTTAGATGAGATGGAAGCAGAGCTTATAGGCATTAGTTTCAGTTATAAAAAAGGCCTGGCTTATTATGTTCCAGTCCCTGAAAATAGAGCAGAAGCACAAGCTATTGTAGAGCGTTTTCGTCCGTTTTTTGAAAAAGAAAGCATCTTAAAAATTGCTCATAATCTAAAATATGACTACAAAGTACTTCTAAATTACGACATAGAGGTTAAAGGCAATTTATTTGATACAATGATTGCCCACTACTTGCTCAATCCTGATGGCAGACACGGTATGGATTACCTTTCGGAAATGTATCTTAATTATAAACCCATAGCATTAGAAACTTTAATTGGCAAAAAAGGAAAAGGGCAAAAAACATTACGGGAAATTGACTTACCGACACAAACACAATACGCTGCAGAAGATGCTGATATTACCTTTCAGTTATACGAAATTTTTTCGCCTCAACTAAAAAAAGAAGAGGTAGAAGAGGTGTTTTATAAGATAGAAATGCCTTTAGTCAAGGTCTTAGCTAAAATGGAACTTGCTGGTGTAGCTTTGGATAAAGAATGGCTAAAAGATGAAAGTATTAGCTTGGAGCAAGATTTAAAGATTTTAGAAGGACAAATATTTGAACAGGCAGGAGAAGAACTAAACATTAACTCACCTAAACAATTAGGAGATATATTATTTGAAAAATTAAAATTAGACCCTAAGGCTAAAAAGACCAAAACAGGACAATATTCCACTTCGGAAGATGTTTTGCAAAAACTTTCTCATAAACACGAGATTATCAAGTTAATCTTAGAATACCGACAATTACAAAAGCTAAAATCTACTTATGTAGATGCTTTGCCAAATCAAATAAGTCCAATAGATGGCAGAGTGCATACTAGTTTTGCACAAACGGTAGCCGCTACGGGAAGATTGGCTAGTAATAATCCTAATTTACAGAATATCCCTATAAGAACGGAACGAGGACAACAGGTGAGAGGTGCTTTTGTAGCTCCAAAAGGTTCTAAAATTGTTTCAGCCGACTATTCTCAAATAGAGCTTCGTCTTATTGCAGAAATTTCAGGGGAGGAAACTATGATAAACGCATTTAAGGAGGGGCAGGATATTCACGCTTCTACGGCATCTAAGTTGTTTGATGTTCCTTTGAGTGAGGTGTCTAAAACTCAAAGAAGTCAAGCTAAAACGGTTAATTTTGGTATTATTTATGGGCAAAGTGCTTTCGCTTTAGCAGACCAAACAGGGCTTTCTAGAACTGATGCCAAACAGCTTATAGACTCCTATTATGAAACTTATCCAAAGCTAAAAGCCTTTATGACTGAGCAAGTTCAAATGGCTAGAAAGAAAGGTTATGTGGAAACTATAATGGGAAGAAAAAGACACCTTAAAGATATAAACTCTAACAATTTTGTAGTGAGAGGACACGCAGAAAGAAATGCCGTAAATGCTCCAATACAAGGTAGTGCTGCCGATATTATAAAATTGGCAATGATAAAAATAGATTCTGAAATAAAAGCCCAAGGATTAAAAACCAAAATGCTTTTACAGGTACACGACGAATTAGTATTTGAGGTTCCAAATGAAGAGATAGAAGTTGCAACTACTTTAATAAAACAAGAAATGGAAACTGCTTATTCTACCAAAGTACCATTACTTACAGAGGTTGGGATAGGAGATAATTGGCTAGAAGCTCATTAAATGTGATGAAAATCATTTGCACTCTCAAATGATTTTGGTTTATATTTGCAAAATAACGATTGAAATAAAAATTATTAAAAATGAAAAAAATTTTATTAGCTAGTGCGATTGCACTTTTTGGAGGATTGAATGCACAAGTTAAATACGGTTTAAAGGCTGGTTATAACTTATCTAATGTAAGTTTAGGTACTCCAGCAACTAGTGTTAAAGTACTTTTAGGTAACAAATCTGGATTTAACGCTGGTGGTTTTGTAGAATATGGTTTTGGAAAAAATCTTAGCTTACAGGGGGAAGTTCTTTATAGCAATGTAGGTGCTAAATTAACAGCTGATGTTAATAAAATTAAATCTGCAGAAGATCTTTTAGACGCTGATTTTTCTGAGTTAGACGTAAAAAAAGCTTCAGCTACTATTTCTATGCATCAAGTGTCTGTACCAGTTTCTTTGAAATATTCATTTGATAAATTTTCTATTTTAGGAGGTTTCTCAGTTAATTTCAATGCTGGTGTGAGTACTAAAATTGAAGCTGATGGAACAGATGTTAAAAAGTCTATTGAGACTGATAGCGAAATCAAACTAGACGATACAATAAAATCAGAGTTAGCATCAGCAAACTTTGGTTTACATTTAGGTGCTGAGTACATGTTTACTAAAAATATGTTTGTAGATGCTAGATATAACTGTGGTGTATCTTCGCTTAATAAAAACTATACAGATTTTGCGAAACTTAGACAAAGATACTTCCAAATTGGCTTAGGATATAAGTTCTAATTTTATAGTTATATTATTAAAATATTTTTAGGGTTGCCTTTTTACTAAGGCAACCTTATATTTTGTAAAAAACGTGATGAGATTATTTTTTATAATTCTGTTTTTTAGTTTTGGGTTCAAGGCTCAATATTTTAAGCAAAATAGAGCTATTTTTGCAGGAGCTAGTCTTTCTAATGTAATTATTAATTTTGATGATACCACTTCTTTAAAGTTAGTTTCAGGAAAAAAGTTGGGATATTTTATTGGATTTACTAAAAACTACAATATATCTGACAAATATTTTTTAAACGCTAGAGTCAAATTTTCTGAAACAGGAGGCACAGTAAAAAATTCTACTTATTTTATTAAAACTAAGTTTCCTAATGATTTGGAAAAATACCGAAATGCGTTACTCAAGATTTCTATTTACCAAATTGCAATAGAAACTAGTGTGGGAGTACAGACCAATCATATTAGAATTTATGGAGGATTACAACCATCGCTAATTGTATTCGGAATATATAAAGAAAACCATCTGAAATCTATTGAAGGAAAACCATCTGAAGAAGGTAAGGATATTATAACTAATGAAATAAAGAACAATATCAATTTATTCAATATAAAGGCTCAAGCAGGAATAACGGTTAATATATCCAAAAACTATTTTATAGATATGAGTTATCACTTTGGACTACATAAAGTAGCTTCCATAAAGGCATTTAATAATTCTTTAAACTTTAATCAATCTATAATTCAAATAGGAGGAGGTGTTTATTTTTAGAGGAATCTTTATATTTGCTAAGAATTTTTATAGTTGAACCAATTTGAGATTCCTTATCATCATACCAGCACATAATGAAGAAGATAGTATTTTGCTATGTCTAAACTCTTTAGCAGAACAGACTTATCAAAATTTTGACTGCATTGTTGTAAATGATGGCTCTACAGATAAAACAAAAGAGTTGGTAGAAAGTTTCATTAAAGATAACCTTTCTTTTAAACTCAAAAATTTAGAATCTTCCTTTCATCAGCCTGGGGCAAAGGTCGTTCAAACTTTTTATCGAGGTTTAGAAGAGGTTTCTTTAGCTGATTATGATGTTATCTGCAAATTCGATGCTGATATTATATTTCCATCGCAATATCTAGAAAACATCAATAAAGTCTATACAGAAAATTCTAAAGCAGGTATGGTTTCTGGGCTGGTGTACATTCAAAACGATAAGGGAGAATGGGTTTATGAAAACTTATCCTCAAGAAATCACGTCAGAGGTCCTATAAAATCTTACCGAAAGGACTGTTTTCTTGCAATGACTGGACTTCGCTCCGTATTGGGTTGGGATAATATAGATGTTATGTTAGCTCAAATGAATGGTTATGAAACAGTTACTATTAAAAATCTTTGGGTAAAACATTTAAGACCCACAGCTTATAAATACAAATCTCAAAAAGCTGAAAAATTGGGAGAATATTTTTACAATATAGGACTTAATTTGCCTTTAGCGATGATATCATCTGCGAAGTCGTCTTTTAAAAATAGTTCTTTTTCAGAATTTTTTATAACAATGAAGAGCTTTTTATCTCAAAATAAGCCTTTGCAATTAACTCAGGAAGAAATTAAATTCATTAGAAAATTGAGAAATCCTCTACAAAAAATATTTAACAGACAATAAATCTATCACTTAGTATATATGGAATTAACTTACGAAATCTCAGGAATAGAAATTAAAACCTTTTACGGAGTTCAAAATCAGTTTTTTAATCTGATAAAATCTTCGTTTCCTACCCTTAAAATAACAGGGAGAGACCATTTCATATTCGCTATGGGAAATCCCGAAACTTTGGAAGTATTAAAAGAAAAATTAAACGATATTGTAAAATTTATCACTAAACATAATACTATTACCATTAAAGATGTAGAAAGTATCTTGATGATAAAAGACGAAAAAGAAAAACAACTCGTCTTTGACCAAGATATTATAGTGAAAGGAGTTCAGGGGAAAATCATTAAAGCTAAAACCACTAACCTCAAAAAACTCGTAAAGGAAACAGAAACAAAAGATATGGTATTCGCCATAGGTCCTGCGGGTACAGGAAAAACTTATACCAGTGTAGCTTTGGCAGTAAGAGCTTTAAAGGAGAAACAAGTAAGACGGATTATCCTCACACGCCCTGCGGTGGAAGCGGGGGAGAGCCTTGGTTTTCTACCTGGGGACTTAAAGGAGAAGCTAGACCCATATCTACAACCGCTTTATGATGCTTTGCGAGATATGATACCACACGAAAAGCTAGAAGGATTTATTGAAAAAAAAGTGATAGAAGTAGCTCCATTAGCTTTTATGAGAGGGCGAACTTTGGACGATGCTTTTGTAATTTTAGACGAAGCACAAAATACAACTCATGCCCAAATGAAAATGTTTCTAACAAGAATGGGGATGAATGCTAAATTCATAATCACAGGTGACCCCACACAAGTAGATTTACCATATAAGCAAAAATCGGGATTGAAAGAGGCTATGCATATCCTAGAAAACATTAAGGAAATAGGTTTTGTATATCTTAACGAAGCGGACGTAGTAAGACACCCTGTGGTTAAAAAGATAATCTCTGCTTATAACGAGGAAGAAAAAAAGGCAAAGCAGTAATAAAAAATAAAAGCCGTTTCAGAAATTGAAACGGCTTTTAAATTTATCTATAACCAAAACTCTTTAAATCTCTTTCATTTTTACGCCAATCTTTTCTAACTTTTACAAAAAGATTAAGGTGAATTTTCTTATCAAAAAACTTTTCCAAATCAAGTCTCGCCTGTGTGCCTACCTTTTTTATAGCCTCGCCTTTGTGTCCTATTAAAATACCTTTTTGGCTGTCTCTTTCTACATAGATAATAGAGTCTATAAAGATAATACCTTCTTTTTCTTTAAACATTTCTGTAACCACCTCTACAGAGTAAGGAATTTCTTTTTCATAATTAAGCAAGATTTTTTCTCTAATAGCCTCATTTACAAAAAAGCGTTCAGATTTATCCGTAAATTGTTCCTTATCGTAGTATGGTGGATTTTCAGGAAGTAAAGATTTCAATTTTGGTAAAATAACATCTGTATTAAATCCTTCTAGTGCAGATATAGGCAATATTTCTGCCTTAGGGATTTGCTCATGCCAAAAATGCATTGATTTTTCTAATTCCTCTTGATTGGTTTGATCTATCTTATTGATAAGGATAAGTACAGGAACAGGAATTTTATTCAACTTTTCTACAAGAAATTCTGACGGAGCCTCTTTGTCTGTTACATCTACTATAAAAAGAAAGACATCTGCATCTTGTAGAGAATCTTTTACAAAATCCATCATCTTTTCCTGAAGTCCATATTTTGGGTCTAAAACTCCTGGGGTGTCAGAAAAAACAATTTGCAAATCAGGCTCATTATAAATCCCGAATATTCTATGTCTTGTGGTTTGTGCTTTTTTAGTTACTATGGCTAGCTTTTCACCCATCAATTGATTAAGAAGAGTTGATTTGCCAGCATTTGGTTTTCCTACGATATTTACGAATCCTGCTTTGTGCATTATATTATTTTATATTTTACAAAGTTATGAAATGGTATATAAATAAAAAAATCCCTCTAATAATTAAGAGGGATTTAGGTTTAAATCTTCTAGTAAAGCCTAAATTATTTAGCAATATAAGGCTTATCTTTAATTCTAGCTTTTTTACCTCTAAGGTCACGGAAGTAGTAGATTCTAGCTCTTCTTACGCTACCTCTTCTGTCTACTGTGATTTTTTGTAGAGCAGGCATATTGATAGGGAATACTCTTTCTACGCCCACATCGCCACTCATTTTTCTGATAGTGAAAGTCTTAGTAGCTCCAGTTCCTCTCAGTTGGATAACCACTCCTTTAAAGAATTGAGTTCTTGTTTTTTGACCTTCTTTAATTTCGTAGTAAACAGTGATGGTATCACCAGCTTTGAATTCAGGGAATTCTTTTTTTGTAATGTACTTGTCTTGTACGTACTTAATTAAATCCATTTTTTAATAAATAAAATAAGTTTATGCCAAACAACATACACGGCTCTCGTCAGAGGTTGATTAACAGTCGGCAAAATTAAAATATTTTTTTTAATCAGCCTAATTTTTATGAGAAAATTTACATGTCGGGGTCAATAGAGAAAATTTTGCCTCTGTATGCAAAGAACAATGACAAAATAAAGGTTTAATAACTTTTCAATTGCCTTAGGTTTTAGTAAATTTGGGCTTAGTTAAATTATTAAAAATAGGTACTATGAGTTTTCCATCAGATTTAGAAATAGCACAAGGCGCAAAAATATTACCGATAAAAGAAATTGCTGCAAAGGTTAACATTCCAGAAGATGACTTAGAATTATATGGAAAATATAAAGCTAAGCTTCCGTTGTCGCTAATTGACGAGAATAAAATAGGAAAATCTAAACTGGTTCTTGTCACTGCAATTACACCTACCCCAGCAGGGGAAGGTAAAACTACTGTAAGTATAGGGCTTACCGAAGGACTTAATAAAATTGGAAAAAAAGCCATCGCTGTATTAAGAGAACCGTCTTTAGGTCCTGTTTTTGGAATTAAAGGTGGGGCTGCAGGTGGTGGTTATTCCCAAGTGATCCCAATGGAAGATATTAATCTGCATTTTACGGGTGATTTTTCTGCCATAGAAAAGGCAAATAATCTATTGGCAGCAGCTATTGATAATAATATTCAAAATGCATCTCGTTCGCTTAATATAGACCCTAGAACCGTGGTTTGGAAAAGAGTAATGGATATGAATGATAGGGCTTTAAGACAAATAGTAATTGGGCTTGGAGGTTCTGCAAATGGTATTCCTAGAGAAGATGGTTTCAATATCACACCTGCTTCTGAGGTTATGGCTATTCTTTGTTTAGCTGAAAATTTCTCGGATCTCAAAAAGCGTTTAGGAAACATCTATGTAGGAAGTACTTACGATAAAAAGCCAATCTATGCTAGAGATTTAAATGTTGTAGGGGCAATGGCTATCCTTCTAAAAGACGCTATAAAGCCTAATCTAGTGCAAACCCTAGAAGGCAATCCTGCTATTTTACATGGTGGACCATTTGCGAGTATAGCACAAGGTACTAATTCTGTTTTAGCGACTAAAATGGGACTATCTTTAGCTGATTATACCGTAACTGAAGCTGGTTTTGGAGCGGATTTAGGAGCTGAAAAATTCCTTAATATTAAATGTATTTCTGCAGGGCTAAAACCAGATGCGGTGGTTGTAGTGGCTACAGTAAGGGCTTTGAGGCATCACGGAGGAGCTAAAAAAGAGGAGTATGGTACACCTAATCTAGATTTTGTAAAAAAAGGAATAGGTAATTTAGAAAAACATTTGGAGAATGTAATGAAATTTGGATTGAAGCCTGTGGTAGCTATCAATCATTTTGATACAGATAGCACGGAGGAGATAGAGTTTATTAAAGAGAAGTGTAAAGAAAAAGGCATAGAAGCTGTGGTTTCTTACGGATTTACCAAAGGCGGAGAAGGTACGAAAGAATTAGCTAAAGTAGTTGCTGAATTAGCGGAAAGCAATAGTTGCAATTTCAAGCCGCTTTATGCTTACACAGAAACCATACCAGAAAAAATAGAGAAAATAGCCACAGAAATCTATGGTGCATCATCTGTTGCCTACACTTCCAAAGCTAAAACTCAATTGAAAAAGATAGAGTCTTTAGGACTTTCAGGACTTCCTGTTTGTATGGTAAAAACACCGAAATCTCTTAGTGATACCGATTCTAAAATTGGTAGACCTGAAAATTTTGAAGTTACAGTAAGAGAGTTTGAATTTGCTGCTGGTGCAGGGTTTGTAATTTCGTTGCTTGGGACTACTATGCGTATGCCAGGGTTACCTAGTATCCCTGCTGCCGAAGGAATGGATATAGATGATAATGGTGTAATTACAGGACTTAGCTAATAATTAGAAATGAAAAAAATAGGCTACATCATACTATTGAGTATTGTTTTCATTGTAGATTTACTAGGAGTTTATTTTGATAAAATAGGGGTAAGAATATATAGTAAGCCATTACTAATTCCCATAATAGCTTTAATTTATTATCAACTTAATAAAACTAAGTCACTAAGTAATAATAAGCTTTTTTTAACAGGGTTGTTTTTTAGTTTTTTAGGTGATGTTTTTTTACTAAAAGACTCTGGTTTTTTGTATGGATTAGATAGTTTTTTATTAGCTCATATTTTTTACATTATCTGTTTTTATAGAATAAGGTCGCCTCGATTTTCTTTAGTAAAATTATTACCAATAGCTATTTATTTAACTGTCTTTATTAGCTTGTTTTGGAGTCATTTAGGTGAGATGAAAATCCCTGTAATTGTGTATGCCTCTGCTATATCGGTAATGCTTTATTTTTCATTAGGCTTAAAAAATAAATACATTAAATTTGGAGCTTTCTTTTTTGTAATATCAGATACTATTCTTGCTCATTCTATTTTCTTTGAATATAACGTGTACAAAGGTCTTGCGGTAATGATAACTTATATTATAGCTCAAGTATGTTTAGCTTATGGTATTTATAAAACTAATAGAAACTAAGGATATCTAAATGCCTAAAATTTAAAAAAGCTATCTTAAATAAAAAATAGAGTTGCATTTACTACAACTCTATTTTTCATTTGTTAGAAATAGACTATTTTTATTTTACAATTATCTTATGGTTTGAGGTTGCTCCATTAGTCTGTATTACCCTAACAACATAGGCTCCTTTATTCAAGTTTTTAACATCTATTTTATTAGTATTTGTACTCAATATTAGTTTACCATCTAAGCCATAAATATCAGCTTGATGCACATTTTCTGCATTTATGTTTAAAACATCGGTAGCTGGTACAGGATATACAGAAATATCTGATTTATTTGGTTTTGAGATAATATCCGTTCCTAGCGTATCATCTTTTTTTATTATTTTTATTTCATCAAAAAGGTAAGCTTCTCCCTTTTCATTTACAGCATAGGTGGTAATTTTCATACTTTCGTCTGTTACCACTACATTGCTGAAAGTAGGTTCGTCAGTTTGCCCCAACCTACCCGTAAACAAGCTGAAATAATCTGGTACACCTGTTACACTCTCAAAAGATTTCATTTCGGCTTCTGTTCTAGGTGAATATTTTTTTACTCCCGCAGAATTATTTACCATATATACAGTACCTTTTTGAACATTATAGATACCACCTTCTTTCCCTGTCATATTAGCTCTTGTACCTCCAGGAACTTCTTTAATATCAGTAACTGCATTAGGCACTAACTTCTTATCATAAACAGGACCTATAACTTCATAAACATGGTCGTGCCCTTGAAAATAGAAATCAATATCATTTTTATCTATGTAAGAAATCATAGCCTCTCTAATGGTTTTTAAATCAGCCTTAGCGTGATGATTAGCACCTGTGTAAATATTTCTATGCGAAGCTAAAAAACGCCATTTTACATCTGGATATTTAGCAACTTGTTCGCTAATCCAATTACCCAAATGATCTAGATAACCAGGCGTTCTGTATTCTTCGTAATTAAGAATAATGAACAAAGCATTCCCATAAACAAAAGAATAGTTAGTACCATCTATCTTTGTGGCAAAATTTGGATTTTCTTTATTGTAAGAATCATCGGTATTGAAGTGGCGAAAAAAGTTTTTATCTATTACACTTACATCATGATTTCCCAACACAGGAACTATAGGCATTTTCATCCAATGATTTTGCATAGTGGCAAACCATCTTTCCCATTCCCACTCAGAAGAAGAAGATTTTGTAGTAGAGGTGGACGAAGTCTCTATAAAATCACCTGTATTTAGATTAAACCTTGCATTTGGAAACATCTCCATAGCTTTGGTTACAGTATATTGAGACACATCAAACATCATAGGAGTATTAGCTTGAGTATCTGTGGTATAATTAAATGTGAAAGAGGATGTATTAGGAGCCGTTCGGAAAGAGCCTATACTACTCCAAGCTCCTGGTTTACCTACTCTAAAAGAATATTCTGTATCTGGAGTAAGATTTTCTGCTACGGCTTTATGAGAGATATACTCCCTTGTTGCAGGATTTTGAATATCAATATATTTTGGAAATGCAAAGTTTAGGTAATCTAGTACCATTGTATTCTTATTAGCATTAAGATAATTTAAGCTAATCTTTTCTCCTAAAGCACTAAATTCTATAGCATTTACAAAATCATCTTCCTTGGCATTAGATTTTGCAACAATTTGTACAACGCTATTTTCATTCTCCACAATATCATTTGTAAACCAGCAGAAGCCAAGCCTCGTTTTGGGATCTCCATTGAGTACCATATTGATACTAAATGGCGTAGTGTTTGGTCTTAAGACTCTACTGTCTCCAAAGGATAAAAAATATTCTGTTATAGAAGGTATTGAGTATTTATCTATCTGAGAGTAGGCTTGATTAGAGGTAACACATACCGTTAACAAACTCAATAATAATTTAATTTTTTTCATGTTCAGTTTAGTTTAATTTTATAGGCTGCAAGTAAGCATTTACCTTTAAACAGAATATGAAGTATATATTAAGAAAAGATTAAATATATCAACAATTATCAACTTAGATTCCCAATATAAAAAAACGACCGCCTCAATAGACAGTCGTTATATAAGTTAAAGTATAATTATATTTTATTCTACAGCTACGGCATCGTCGCCTCTGCTATCGGCTACAGCAGTGATATTACCGTTTTCATCTTTCAGAACAATTTCTGTTTTACCAATACTTCCTCGTTCTTTAAAGGTATAGCCTTTTTGTTCTAAAGATTTTATCGTAGCTTTAGAGAAATCCTTTTCAACTGCGATGTTTTCTGGTAGCCATTGATGATGGAACTTCGGCAAGTTAATCGCTAAGTTTGGACTTAATTTAAAATCTACAATATTTACAATGGCTTGAAATACAGAAGTAGGTATCGTAGTTCCACCAGGTGTTCCTACCACCATTACAGGTTTATTATCTTTTAATAAAATACTTGGTGTCATAGAAGACAGCATTCTTTTACCAGCTTTAATAGCATTAGCTTCTCCGCCTACTGCTCCAAATAAGTTAGGAACTCCAGGTTTGATGGAGAAATCGTCCATTTCATTATTTAAAAAGAAACCAGCACCAGAAACTACTACTTTGCTACCATAGTATCCATTAAGTGTTGTAGTCACGGAAACAGCGTTTCCCTCTTTGTCTAAAATAGAAATATGTGTTGTTTGGGTACTTTCTTGATTAGGGTTAACTATCTTACCAACCTCTGCACTAGGCGTTGCTTTAGACATATTAAACGATGCCCAACGCTTCTTAAGATAGCTATCTGAAAGTAGCATTTCTGTTTTATCTTCAATAAAATCAGGATCGCCCATATATTCTGCTCTGTCTGCATAGGCACGGCGTTCTGCTTCTACCATAATCTGAACCGCTTCTGGAGAGGCGTATTGATATTGAGCAAGATTTTCGTAAGCCGACATTTTTAACATCTGAGCCAACAATATCCCACCGCTTGACGGTAAAGGCATAGAAACTACTTGGTGTCCTTTGTAATCAAAAGTTAAAGGCTTACGATTTTTAACTTGATAATTCTTTAAATCTTCTAAACTAATAATGCCGTTACCTCTCTTCATTTCCTCGACTATTAATTGAGCCGTTTTACCTTCGTAGAAGCCTTTTTTACCAAATTTTTGTATTCTCTTAAGTGTTTCTGCTAGGTCTTTTTGTACCAATACATCTCCTGCTTTCCAAGGTTGCTCTTTTACGAAAACAATGGAGCTTTTATTATGCTTTACAAAATCTTTTTGACATTCATTAAGTAGATTGGCTTCTTTTTCCGTGATAGCAAAGCCTTTTTCCGCTAAATCTATGGCAGGCTGTATCAGCACCTCCATTGGGAGAGAAGCGTATTTTAGAGTTTCATAAAATCCTGCTACCGAGCCTGGTATTCCTACAGCTAGTCGTCCGTTTTGTGATAAATCTGTACTAGCAACACCTTTTTTATCCAAATACATATCTCTATGTGCCTTGGCTGGTGCCGTTTCTCTAAAGTCTATGGCTATTTTTTCTCCGTTAGATTTTACCGCTACCAAAAAACCACCACCACCGATATTACCTGCCTGAGGATAAACCACAGCCAAAGCATACTGTGTAGCAATAGCAGCATCAAAAGCATTACCGCCTTTTCTTAATACTAAAACACCTGCTTCACTGGCAAGGGGGTGAGCCGAAACCACCACACTTTTATTGTGAGTTTTAACTTCTTTTACTATATCATAGTCTGTAAATTGGGCAGAAATTACCACAGACCATAATGTAAATACTACAAATTTTATCTTTTTCATATGTTAATTGGGTATTTATGAAGAGTAGAACTTTAAAGTAAATATTCTTTAATTCTACATTTTGTTAGGTTTTAACCGCTAATTTAAACAAATTAGGGGAAATAAAATATATTTGGCTAAAAAACACCAGTTTTTTACTATTTCTCTTAAAAAAATAAGGCTATACGGCAACAATAATTTTTCAGAGTTTTTGATGAAGTATCCATTTTCTTGTCGGTTCAATCCATTCTCTATAGGGTTTATATAAAAATCCATGACCAATTTTTTTATCAATCTTTATTTGCTCAAATTTACTTGTAAAGTTTAGTTTGTTTTTCCAGTAATCATAGTTTTTACCTGCAATATTATCAGAGTCATCATAAAAACATAATATTTGCCCATGAAATTTCCAATCATTGTGTTCTTCTTGATAATCATTATTACCAGCAAGGAAAATATAATTAATAGGATTTGGATTTATACTTGAAATATTACTTGCGATTATCGCTCCTTTTGAAGCACCAATTATAGTTATATTTTTAGGATTTATTCCCAAAGATATTAAACTATCTACTTGATTTGAAACTTTATTGGCGTATTCTAAATAATCAACATTTTCATTTCTTATTTCCGCAATGACTTCGGAATTTTCAACTTTAAGGGCTTTTACAATATTATCAAATTCATATTTTCCAAATTCTTCACTTACAGCATTTTTTCCTTGAATTTCAATAATTCTTCCATGAAGATAATAGATGTATTTTTTTTGATTTTGAATATTAGTTTTGCAACTCAAAAAGAATAATGAGATTGCTAAATAAAATAGATTTCTTAGTTTCATAGTACAAGTTTGGTTGCTGTTATATGATATTATAGTTTTTGCAAACATAGCATAAATACTAAGATTTAATACTTTGTATAAAATGTTTAGTTTTTACTTTCCAATCCGATTCTTCTAAAAGAATTTTCACAAATGCAGTCCCTATAATACCACCATCGGCTTGTTCGGTAACTGTGGTAAAGTCGGTTTTATTTTTAATCCCAAAGCCTATCATTAGTGGATTTTTCAGTGGTAATGAGGCTAATCGATTAAGGTAATCTTCGTTTTTCAATGTTTTGGACTGGTTGCCTGTTGTGGACGAAGAACTCACGGCATACAAAAATCCAGAGCTTAAACTATCCAAATACAAAATCCGCTCATCAGATGTTTCTGGTGTTACTAAAAAGGTAAAGTTTAGATTAAACTTTTTGAGAATGGATTGGTATTTTTTTTCAAACTCAATAGGAGGGAGGTCGGGGATAATTAGTCCATTAACGTTTGTTTCTTGACATTTCTGGCAAAACTTTTCAAAGCCATAAGAAAGCACAGGATTGATGTAGCCCATCAAGATTATTGGAATGTGAATTTCTCCTTTAATTTTTGCTAACTGTTCAAAGAGTTTCTCTATTGACATTCCGTTTTCTAAGGCTTTAATGTGAGCTTGTTGTATCACCTCACCATCGGCAACAGGGTCGCTATAAGGCATACCAATCTCCATCATATCAGCTCCAGCTTCTTGAATTATTTTAATGATTTCTGTAGTATCTTCCAACTGGGGAATACCTGCTGTAAAGTATATATTTAATTTTTTCATTTAAAAGTTTTATAGAAATAAAATTATAAAAAATAAGACTAAACAACCAATCATAATAAGATTGATGTTTCTTTTTGTTGTTTTATTATCTCTTATATTTAGTATAATAGCCTCTATAATCATTGCAATAACCCATAGAAGAGAAAATAATCCGATAATAAAAATTACCAAAATAGAGTCTCCTGTTCCACAACGCCTGTTAGAAGCCGTGTAATCTAAATAGGAATAAGCCATAGGAAGAGCTAAAATCCAAGATAAAATTAGAATAGCTATTCTTACCACAATATGGATAATATTACTTTTCATAGATTAAATGTTTAGATATTTTAAATAAGTTTCCATATCCTTATCGCCTCTACCACTTAAGCAGATGACAACAATGTCTTCTTTTCCAAACTTCTTTTTATCCAAAACGGCTAAGGCGTGGGCACTTTCCAAGGCAGGAATAATACCTTCTGTTTTAGTCAGGTTGAATGCGGATTTTAGAGCTTCATCATCGTTAATGCTTAAAAATTCGGCTCGTTTTTGTTGGTAAAGATTAGCGTGCATCGGTCCAATCCCTGGATAATCTAACCCCGCAGAAATAGAGTAGGGTTCAATCACTTGTCCGTCTTTGGTCTGAATAACCAAACTCTGACTGCCGTGCAAAACGCCAATGCTTCCCAAAGCCGTTGTTGCAGCAGTTTCTCCAGAATGAACCCCCAAACCACCAGCTTCTGCCGCAATGATATTGACTTTCTCATTATTCACGAAATGATAAAAAGTCCCTGCGGCATTACTACCACCACCCACACACGCAATAAGGTGGTCGGGATAATCTCTGCCTTCCTGTTCTTGTAACTGGACTTTAATTTCCTCTGAAATAACGGATTGAAACCTCGCTACCAAATCGGGGAAAGGGTGAGGCCCCACCACACTACCTATGATATAGTGGGTGGTTGTAGGATTGTTTATCCAATCTCTCAGAGCCTCGTTTACAGCGTCTTTTAAAGTTTTAGAACCCGAAGTCGCAGGAACGACTTTAGCACCCAACATCTTCATTCTGGCAACATTAGGAGCTTGTCGGGCAATATCTACTTCGCCCATATAAACAATACATTCCAAACCAAGCAAAGCACACGCCGTAGCAGAGGCAACGCCGTGTTGTCCAGCACCTGTTTCGGCTATGATACGCTGTTTGCCCAACTTTTTCGCTAAGAGTGCTTGCCCCAAAGCATTATTGATTTTGTGGGCTCCCGTATGGTTTAAATCTTCTCTCTTAAGATAGATTTTAGTACCATATTGTCGGCTCAAATTGGGTGCAAAATACAATGGTGTTTCCCTTCCTACATAGTTTTTTAATAAATCTTTAAACTCCTTTTGAAAATCTTCCGAATAAATGATTTCCAAGTATTTGTCTTGTAATTCTTTAACATTAGGGTAGAGCATTTCGGCGATAAAAGCACCGCCAAATTCTCCGTAATACCCTTCTTTATCTGGATTTTGATAATTCATTTTAATCTATTTCTATTGATACAAACTTAATTTAAAATTTTTAATAAGCTCCACATCTTTATTGCCTGCGGAAACTTCAAATTTACTATTGAGGTCTAAAGCGATTGGTTTTTGTTTAATGGTTGAGATTTTGCCAATATTTTCGTTAGAAATACCGCCGCTTAAAAAATAAGGTTTTGTGAGGTTTAATTCGTTTAATAGTTGCCAATCAAAGCTTTTACCTGTTCCGCCAAAGGCTTTGCTATCCGTGTCAAAAAGTAAAAAGTCTATTTCAGACATTTCTGAAAATTCCGAAATATCAGGCACTATTTCTCCCACCCGTATCACTTTTATAATTTGGATTTCTTGTGGAAGTTTACTCTTTAAATCACGAATAAAATCAGAGGTTTCATCGCCATGCAGCTGAACCAAATTAAGTTGAGTTTCCGTAACAATTTGCACTATTTTTTCGGTGGTTTCATTTACGAAAACGCCCACTTTTTGCTTGTGATTTAGCGAAGCGATTTCCTTCAGTGCTAAATGATTCAACACATATCTTGGTGATTTTTCGTAAAATATAAAGCCGAGATAATCTATTTCTAAATCTATAATTTCCCGAATTTGATTCAAATCGGTAAGTCCACAAACTTTTATTTTAGGTGCAAGTTTCATTTTTTATTTTATTTCTTCAATAAAAGATTGTAAAGCCATTCCAATATGGTTTTGTTTCATAAAATATTCGCCCATCAAGAAAGCATCAAAGCCATTGTTTTTTAGTTTTTTATAAATTTCAGAGCTATAAATAGCACTTTCGGCAACGCCTAAAGTTCCTTCAGGCAGTTGGTTTCGCATTCTAATAGCGTGTTCGTAATCTATTTCAAAAGTATTGAGATTTCGGTTGTTAATGCCTACCATTTTTAATTTGGAATAATATTTATCAAAATCTTCACCACTATAAAATTCTAACAAGACATCTAAACCCAAGTGATGTGCAATATCTGTAAGGTCTTCAATTTGGGATTTAACCAAAATATTGGCTATAAGTAAAATACAGTCTGCACCATGGGCTTTAGCTTGATAAATTTGATAATCATCTACAATAAAATCTTTCCTTAGCAAAGGTATATCGTAAGCATTGGCTTCTTCCAAATCGGTTAAACTTCCTCCGAAGAAAGGCGTATCCGTCAATACAGACACACAAGCCGCTCCATATTCCTTATATAACGGTAAAACCTCTTGGATTTTAGCCTCTATGTTGATGTTGTTTTTAGAGGGCGATTTCCTTTTAAACTCGGCTATAATTCCGTATGGATTAGACTTTAAACTCTCAATAAAACCTCGTGTAGGCTGGTGAAAAAACGGAGTATCCTTGAGTTTTTCTAATGGCGTCTGCTTTTTGGCTTGCTGAATTTCGTCCAGTTTACAATCTACTATTTTGTCTAAAATGGTCATTTAATTTAGGTTTTTAGGGTGTTTGTAACAAGTTTGCACATGGTCGTTTACCATACCGATGGCTTGCATAAAGGCATAAATAATGGTAGTCCCTACGAATTTAAACCCTCGCTTTTTTAAGTCTTTGGATATTTTATCCGATAGCGAAGTAGAGGCGGGTACTTCCGATAGGTTTTTAAACTCATTTCTAATTGGCTGATGTTCCACAAAATGCCATATATACTGGGAAAAAGTACCAAACTCTTCTCTAACTTTTATAAAAGCCTTAGCGTTTTTAACCGAAGATTCTATCTTTAATCTGTTGCGGATAATCCCTGTATTGCAGAGTAATTCTTCGAGTTTAGTTTGGTTGTAAGTGGCGATTTTGGTATAGTTGAAATCATCAAAGGCTTGCCTAAAATTTTCTCTTTTTTTCAAAATGGTTATCCAACTCAATCCCGCCTGAAACCCTTCCAATAAAAGTATTTCAAAGAGTTTTTTATCTTCAAAAACAGGCTCGCCCCATTCTGTATCGTGGTAATTGATGTAAATTTCATCATTGGTTACCCAGCCGCATCGTTCTTTGTTTTTTAGTTCCATTAAGCGGTTATTTTATTTAGGCAATCTTTAGCTTTTCCCTCCAATAGACTTTTCTTCGCTAATTCAAAACAGTTTTGATAATCCCCATATTTTTTAGTATTATAAAGTGCCATTGCGGCATTGGCTAAGACGACAGCATTTTGCTCTGGAGTGCCTTTGCCTTCTAATATATTAAGAAAAATAGCCGCCGCTTCTTCTTTAGTTTCGCCACCGTAAATATGATCTTCTGAAATATTCTTAAATCCTAATTCTTCGGCAGAATAGATGTATTCTCCATTTTTATCAAAAACTTTGGTGTCTTGAGTAAGGCTGATTTCATCATAGCCATCTAAGGCGTGGACAAGCATAAATTCGGCATTTTCCCTTTGTAATAGATATTGATAAAGCCTTGCTATCTCTAAATTGTAAACACCTATCATACTATATTTGGGCTGAACGGGATTAACTAAAGGTCCTAATAAATTGAAGAAAGTCCTAAGTCCCAACGCTTTTCTAAGAGGTGCTACTGATTTTAAGGCAGGATGAAACAACGGTGCGTGAAGAAAACAGATATTCCCTTTTTCTAAATCTGATTTTAGTCCTTCTGAATTATTTTTAAATTGGTATCCCAAAATTTCCAACACATTAGACGAACCACTTACCGAAGAAACCCCATAATTACCATGTTTCGCCACTTTTTGTCCAGCTCCTGCAACGACAAAGGAGGCTAAGGTAGAAATGTTAAAGGTGTTTTTGCCATCGCCTCCTGTGCCTACAATATCCACTAAGTCTCGAGTTCCTAAATCTATCGGAGTAGCCAGATTGAGCAGGGCTTCTCTAAACCCCATTAACTCATCTAAAGTGATAGCTCTCATCATAAAAACACTTATAAAAGCGGTGGCTTCGGTCTCATTAAATTTATTTTGAGCCAATTCTATCATAATAGATTTCGCCTCCGCTTTACTAAGCGTCTGATGATTAAATAGATAGTTTAATATTTGTTTCATAATTTGATTTTATTATAAATAACTCCTACGAAGCATTTAGAAAATTAGTTAAAATCGTTCTTCCCAAAGGTGTTAAAATACTCTCAGGATGAAACTGAACAGCGTGTACATCGTAAGTTTTGTGTTGAAGTGCCATAATCATACCTTCTTCATCAACGGCCGTTATTTCTAATTCAGAAGGAAAATCCTCAAGATTTACAGCCCAAGAATGATACCTACCTATTTCTATATTTTGGGGCATATTTTGAAACAGAAGGGCATCTGACTTTATAATTTCGGCTTGTGTAGCCACACCGTGATAAATTTTATCTAAATTAACCAAGCTTCCTCCAAAAGCCTCTGCAATGGCTTGTTGCCCAAGACAAACTCCCAAAATAGATTTGGTAGATGCATAAGTTTTAATCACTTCTAACAATCGTCCTGCCTCGCTGGGAATACCGGGTCCTGGGGACAATATTATTTTATCATATTGCTCTATATCTTCTAACGGAATTTTATCATTTCTAAAAACATCTACCTCATTGCCTGTAATTTGCTCTATAATTTGAACTAAATTATAGGTAAAACTATCGTAATTATCAAATACTAATATTTTCATTTGCTTGTCTTTAAATTTTTAAGCTCTATTTAGAGTCTCTGCTTTTTTAATAGCCCTTTTTAGGGCATTAAGTTTGTTATTAACTTCTTGTAGTTCACTTTCTGGAGAAGATTTTGCTACAACTCCTGCTCCTGCCTGATAATAAAGGTGATTATTCTTGGCTAAAAAAGTCCTAATCATAATCGCTTGGTTGCAAGTCCCATCGAAACCTACAAAACCGATACAACCTCCATAATATCCTCTCGAAGTAGGTTCGTACAAATCAATAAGTTCCATAGCCTTGTATTTAGGAGCACCACTCAATGTACCCTGTGGAAAGGTAGTCGCTATCATTTCGTATGGATTGATATTGTCGCTTAATTCGGCTGTTACTTCGCTTACCATATGTATCACTGATGAAAAAAACTGGATTTCCTTTAGTTTAGAAACGCTAACATTTTTCCCCAATTTACTAAGGTCATTTCGAGCTAAATCTACCAACATCGTATGTTCTGCATTTTCTTTTGGGTCGGCTTTCAAGTCTTCTGCCGATGCTAAATCTTCTTGAATATTCCCTGTTCTCTTAAAAGTACCTGCAATAGGATGAATAATAGCTTTTTTATTTTTGATAATCAACTGACTTTCAGGGCTAGAACCCATTAGTTTATAATCTCCATAATCAAAGAAAAAAAGATATGGCGAAGGGTTGATATTCCTTAAAGCTCTATACACTTGAAACTCATCTCCTCTGTATTTTTGCTGAAATCTACGGCTAAGCACCATTTGGAAAGTATCTCCTCTAAAAGCGTGTTTTTTAGCCTGTTTTACCATTTCTAGATATTCTGCATCTTCAAGATTAGAGGTTTCTTGTTCTATGCTTTCAAACGGATATACTGCTATAGATTTATGATTGATAATATCTTCCAAATAAGATATTTCCGAATTTAATCCTTCTATTTTATTCTCTATAATTCTCATTTCATCATTGGTATGATTAAAAGCAATGATGTACTGATAAAATCTATATCTAAGAATTGGGATTTCCGTTTCTTTGCTTTGAGGTTTAAACTGAATAGACTCAAAGAAAGGAATGGCTTCATAACTTGTATAGCCAAAAAAGCCCTGAGCCATTTTATCAATAGCACTTTCCACTTCTTCACATTTGAAATTTTCCGCAAAGTCTTGGAGAACATCTGTTAGGAGGACACCCTCTTGAAAGTTTAATTTTTGTGGTGGCTGGTTGGGAAATTTAATTTCATAACTTTCATAATTATTTATCTCTATACCAGCAATCGCATTAACACCTATAAAAGAGTAACTTCCATTATCCGAATTATGTTCTGTACTTTCTAAAAGAATAGTATCCCTAAATACATCACGAAGCTTTAGATAAACTCCCATAGGAGTATGTAGGTCTCCCATAAGGGATTTGGACTCTGTTTTAATATTAATCATTTTTTAATTCATTTAAAATAAAAAAACTCCTACGATAATCCGCAGAAGTCTTTATTGTTTATTACTATCCTTAAATTTGTTTTCTTACCAAAAAAGCTAAATACGATAGAAGTTCAGACCCTGCTTAAGAGTTTGACACCACCACTTTTGTATTACACCATTTGTTTTCATTTAGCAAATGTAATATTTTTTTGTTAAAAGACAATGTTTAATGTTTCAAACTTGAAAATTTTTAAGAAAACTGTTTACTTTGAATAAATTCTAAACTTCATTAGAGACTTATATATAAATTTGAAGTAATATATTTTTATGATAAAAAACTTTTTATAACTTTGTATTCTTTTTAAAATATATTGTAATAATGGTAAAAATCACACTCCCTGATGGAAGTATCAGAGAATTTGAAGGAGTAGTAACTCCTTTAGAAGTAGCAAAATCTATTAGTGAAGGGTTGGCTAGAAATACCATTTCAGCCATGGTAAACAACAAACAAGTGGAGGTAACCACCCCAATAACCGAAGATGCTACGGTACAACTTCTTACATGGAATGATGATATGGGAAAGAAGGCTTTTTGGCATTCTTCTGCTCACCTTTTAGCACAAGCAATATTGGCGTATTATCCAAATGCTAAACTTACCATTGGTCCTGCTATAGAGAATGGTTTCTACTACGATGTAGATTTTGGAGACGAAACATTATCTGAAAAAGATTTTGAAAAGATAGAGCAAAAAATGCTAGAAAATGCAAAGAAAGACTCTACTTTTAAACTTTATGCTATTTCTAAAGCAGAGGCTTTGAAAGAATATGCTGACAATCCATACAAAACGGAATTGATAGAAAATCTTAACGACGGAGAAATTACTTTCTGTTCTCATGATGATTTTACAGATTTATGTAGAGGAGGGCATATACCTTCTACGGGGATTGTTAAAGCAGTTAAGATACTTAACGCTGCAGGGGCTTATTGGCGTGGTGATGAAAAAAATCCACAATTAACGAGAGTTTACGGAATATCTTTCCCTAAACAAAAAGACCTTAAAGAATACCTAGAAAGACTAGAGGAGGCTAAGCGTAGAGACCACAGAAAATTAGGGAAAGAGCTAGGCTTATTTACTTTTTCTGAAAAGGTAGGTGCAGGATTACCGCTGTGGTTACCTAAAGGAGCGGCTCTTAGAAAAAAATTAGAAAGCTTCCTTTCAGAAGCACAAAGAAAAGGTGGTTACGAGTTTGTAATGACTCCACACATCGGGAATATAGAACTATATAAAACATCTGGGCATTACGAAAAATATGGAGCAGATAGCTTCCAACCAATAAAAACGCCACATGTAGGAGAGGAGTTTTTATTAAAGCCTATGAACTGCCCACATCACTGCGAAGTTTATAAAGCACAACAATGGTCTTATAAAGACTTACCTAAAAGATATGCGGAATTTGGCACAGTATATCGTTATGAGCAAAGTGGTGAATTACACGGACTTACTAGAGTAAGAGGATTTACTCAAGATGATGCCCATTTATTCTGTACACCAGACCAACTATTAGAGGAATTTGAAAAAGTAATAGACTTGGTGCTTTATGTATTCCAATCTTTAGGGTTTGAAGACTTTATAGCACAGGTATCATTAAGAGATAAAGAGAACAGAGCTAAATATATCGGTTCTGAAGAAAACTGGGAGAAAGCAGAGTCTGCGATTATTACGGCGGCTAAGAACAAGGGACTTAACACTGTTGTAGAATATGGTGAGGCGGCGTTTTATGGACCTAAATTAGATTTTATGGTTAAAGATGCTTTGGGTAGAAGTTGGCAGCTCGGAACCATACAGGTAGATTACAACCTTCCTGAAAGATTTGATTTAACCTATGTAGGTAGCGATAACGAGAGACATCGTCCTATCATGATTCATCGTGCACCTTTTGGTTCTATGGAAAGATTTATTGCTATTTTAATTGAAAATACAGCAGGTGATTTCCCACTTTGGTTAAATCCAGACCAGTATATACTACTTCCAATCAGTGAAAAATATACAGATTACGCTAAAAAAGTTTCACAATTATTAGAAAATCACGATATTTGCGGACTGGTAGATGAGAGAAATGAAAAAACGGGTAAAAAAATCCGTGATGCAGAGATGAAGAAAATACCATTCATGCTCATTGTAGGAGAGAATGAAGCAGGAAACCAAACGGTATCTGTAAGAAAAAGAGGAGAAGGAGATTTAGGAGAAATGAGTATAGAAAGCTTTGTGGAATATTTTAAAAATGAAGCAAAGATTATAAAGTAAGGTTTAACAATTAAAAATATAAAGCCATAGCAATTAGAAAAAAAATTAACAGGTCAGCACCGCGTCGCCAGCAGGAGGATGCGCACATGATTAATGAAAAAATCCGTGCTAAAGAGGTTCGCCTTGTAGGGGATAATGTAGAACCAGGTATATATCCGCTAGCCAAAGCTAGAGAATTGGCAGAAGAACAAGAACTAGACTTGGTAGTTATATCTGATAAAGCAGAGCCTTTCATTGCTCGTATTATGGATTATAAAAAGTTCCTTTATGAGCAGAAGAAGAAACAAAAAGAGCTTAAAGCTAAACAAGTAAAAGTAGTAGTAAAAGAGATTCGTTTTGGACCTCAAACCGATGACCATGACTACGAATTCAAGAAAAAACACGCCGAAAAGTTCTTAGAAGAAGGTTCTAAACTTAAGACCTATGTGTTTTTTAAAGGGCGTTCTATTGTTTTCAAAGATCAAGGAGAAATACTTTTATTAAAACTTGCTCAAGATTTAGAGCACGTAGGAAAAGTAGATCAGCTACCGAAACTAGAGGGCAAAAGAATGATTATGATGATGAGTCCTAAAAAAACAAAATAAACATATATTGATAACAAAACGATAAAAAAGCAAAAAAATGCCAAAATTAAAAACGAAATCAGGAGCTAAGAAGCGTTTTGCTCTTACCGGAACTGGTAAAATCAAAAGAAAAAATGCTTATAAAAGTCACATCTTGACTAAGAAGGAAACTAAGCAAAAGAGAAATCTTACGCAAACTTCTTATGTTCATTCATCTGACGAGAAAAGCGTTTTGAAGCAATTAGCTATCAAGTAGTTTTTATAAATCAGTTATTCGGTTTATAAGAATTCAAAAAATTCAAACAAGTTTAACCCTGAAATGGTGCCACTAAGAAAGCGTTAAAACTTCGCCCATTTCAAAAAAACAAATTATTAAATTATGCCAAGATCAGTAAATTCTGTAGCGTCAAGAGCACGCAGAAAAAAAGTAATGAAACAAGCTAAAGGTTTTTTCGGTAGAAGAAAAAACGTTTGGACTGTTGCTAAAAATGCCGTGGAAAAGGCAATGCAATATGCCTACCGTGGTAGAAAAGAGAAGAAAAGAAATTTCAGAAGCCTTTGGATTATGCGTATCAACGCAGGATGCAGAGAGTATGGAATGTCTTACTCTCAGTTTATGGGAGCTCTTAAAAAGAACAACATCGAATTGAACAGAAAAGTTCTTGCAGACCTTGCAATGAATCACCCTGAAGCATTCAAAGCTGTTGTAGATCAAGTAAAATAAATGTTTAATTTTTTTGTTATCAATATTAAAGAGAGAGTTTTAATTACTCTCTCTTTTTATTTGTGTCTATTAAGAATTTGTATTATTTTTAGTGACCGAAATTTATAATTAAATCAAAAATGGAAAATATTGTAGTAATCGGAGCTGGGACAATGGGAAATGGGATAGCTCATACCTTTGCTCAAAATGGTTTTAAGGTAAATTTAGTAGATATTTCGCAGGAAGCTCTAGATAAAGGTATTGATACTATTTCTAAAAATTTAGATAGAATTATTTCTAAAGGACATCTTACCGAAGCTCAAAAAGAAGAAACACTAAACAATATTACTAAAAACACTTCCTTAGAAAGTGCTGTTAAAGATGCAGATCTGATTGTAGAAGCCGCCACTGAAAATACAGAATTAAAGTTGAATATCTTTAAACAAATAGATACTTTGGCACCACAACACTGTATTCTAGCAACCAATACTTCTTCTATATCCATCACACAGATTGCAGCGGTAACGCAGAGACCTGATAAAGTCATCGGAATGCATTTTATGAATCCTGTTCCTATTATGAAATTGGTAGAAATTATCAAAGGCTATTCTACTTCTAAAGAAACTTTTGATGCTGTTTATAAAATGTCAAAAGATTTGTCAAAGGTGCCTGTAGAAGTTAACGATTATCCTGGATTTGTAGCCAATAGAATCCTAATGCCAATGATAAACGAGGCTATAGAAACTTTATATAACAATGTAGCTGGAGTCGAAGAAATAGACACCGTGATGAAGTTAGGTATGGCACATCCTATGGGACCGCTACAACTGGCAGATTTTATAGGTTTAGATGTTTGTTTAGCTATCCTTAATGTTATGTATGATGGTTTTAAAAATCCAAAGTACGCCCCATGTCCACTATTGGTAAATATGGTAATGGCAGGGAAATTAGGAGTAAAATCAGGAGAAGGTTTCTATGACTATACCGAAACAAAAAAGGCTGAAAAAGTAGCCCGTATGTTTTCTAAAAATTAACAAAATTTAATTCAGATTAACAGAAATAATTGTTTATATTTGCAGAACAAGATTCTAACACTAGAATATTAAAATTTTAAAACCAATGAAATTACCTAAATTTTTATTAGCGGACAACACAGAGTTTCCAGAAGACTTATTCGTAGTTCACACTGAGTACCCTAGATTTATTCTTAATGTAGAGGAGGAAGAAGTAGAGTGGTTAGATGATTTAGAAGGAGATGATGAAGAGAGCATTGCAGATGAAGCTACTAAAGCTGTAGAAGCTGCTTTCAAGTGGTGTGATGCTGAGTTAGAAAAATATGATGACGAAGATTTAGACTAAAAATGACTTAAATTCGTTATTAACATAAAAGGCTGTTATTGGGGTGTCCAATAGCGGCTTTTTTTGTGATATTTTTTTACAGAAGTCGTAAAATAGTCGGCTTTATATTCTGAATAAAATCAAAAATTGAGTATTTTTGGAACGCTCTAATTTTTGAAAAATAAAATCTAAAAAATCTAATAATGAGTAAAAGAATTTACATAGAAAAAAGAGGGATTTTTGATGTAGAAAGTCCTAAAATTTTCGATGAAATAAAAAATATATTACCCAATGTCAAACAGGTAAAGGTTTATAATATCTATGATGTTTTTGGACTTAATGATACTGATTTTGACAAAGTAGTGTATAATGTCTTTGCAGATCCTGTAACCGATATTTTACACTATGAAAACCCTGTTAAAGGTTTATCTTTTGCGATGGAGTTTCTCCCTGGACAATACGACCAAAGGGCAGATTCTGCACAACAGTGTATTGTATTATTAACGGAAACCACTCAAGCCAAAGTAAGAAGTGGAAAGCTGGTAGAAGTAGAAGGTATCAACGAAGAAGAACTACAAAAAGTAAAAGACTTACTCATCAATAGAGTAGAATCTCAAGAGAAAGATCTTTCTAAATTGGAAATTCCAAAAGAGGAAACGCCTAAAGAAGTTGTAGTTTATAATGATTTTATCACTTTAAATGAATCACAATTAAAGGAGTTTTATACAGAACAAAATTTCGCTTTTGGGTTAGATGATTTAGCTTATATACAAGACTACTTTAAGTCGGAACAGAGAAATCCAACCGAAACAGAGCTTAAAGTTTTAGATACTTATTGGAGTGACCATTGCCGACACACCACTTTTGAAACAGAGCTTAAAGACATTCGTTTTGATGGACAATTTAAGGCTACTTTAGAACATATTTTTAAAGATTATCTAGAAAAAAGAGCGTTTTTAGGACGAGAAGCTAAACCTATTTCGTTAATGGATTTGGCTACCGTTTGTGCTAAATATTTCCATAAAACAGGCAAACTAGATAATCTTGTGGTTTCAGACGAAATCAATGCTTGTACTATCAAAATAGATGCTGAATTTGATGGTAAAAAAGAACCTTGGTATCTTTTATTTAAAAACGAAACTCACAATCACCCTACAGAAATAGAGCCTTTTGGTGGAGCTTCTACTTGTTTAGGTGGAGCTATTAGAGACCCATTATCTGGGCGTTCGTTTGTGTATCAGGCGATGCGTCTTTCGGGAGCGGCAGATGTGTTAGAGCCTGTGGAAAATACGCTCAAAGGTAAACTGCCTCAAAGAACAATTACCAAGCAAGCGGCTAATGGCTATTCATCCTACGGAAATCAGATTGGTTTAGCGACGACACAAGTTTCCGAAATTTATCACGAAGGCTATCGTGCTAAGAGGATGGAAGTTGGTTTTGTGGTAGGAGCAGTTCCTATAGATTGGGTAAAAAGAGAGCAACCTAAGGCAGGAGATTTAGTCATTATTTTAGGAGGTGCTACAGGTAGAGACGGCGTAGGAGGTGCTACGGGAAGCTCTAAAGAGCAAGACGAAACATCTATCCACACACTATCTACCGAGGTACAAAAAGGTAATGCTGTGGAGGAAAGAAAAATACAAAGACTTTTCAGAAATCCAGAGGTTACAAAGTTGATTAAAAAATCAAATGATTTTGGTGCTGGAGGAGTTTCGGTAGCAATAGGCGAAATAGCTGAAAGTTTGGAGGTTAATCTTGATGTTCTTCCATTAAAATATGAAGGGCTTAACGGAACCGAATTAGCCATATCCGAATCTCAAGAGAGAATGGCAGTGGTAATAGATGCCAACGATAAAGATAAATTCATCAGCTTTTGTAAGACAGAGAATATTTTGGCAGTAGAAGTTGCTAAAGTTACAGATTCTGGCAGAATGCAAATGTTTTGGAGAGGTGAGAAAATTGTGGATTTGAGCCGAGCATTTTTAGATACCAATGGCTGTTCTAAAACACAAAAAGCATTAGTTAATCATCTTCAAGAAGTACAGGCAGAAAGGTTAGAATTTAACGAAACTAACTTTAAAAAATTATTAGCTGACAAAAATGTGGCCTCTCAAAAAGGTTTATTAGAAATGTTTGACTCTAGTGTGGGAGCAACTACGGTAGCAATGCCTCTAGGTGGAAAACATCAACTAACACCAATGGAGGGAAGCGTTCAAACTTTACCAATTATGGAAGCTAAGGATATACAAACCGTTTCTTTAGCCAGTTGGGGATTTGATGCCACTATTTCGGAACAAAACTCAATGGTGGGAGCGACTAATGCCGTAGTGGAAAGTGTGGCTAAAATTGTAGCAATGGGTGGAGATTTCCGCAAGATTCGACTAAGTTTCCAAGAATATTTTGAAAAACTTGGGCAAAATCCAGATAAATGGGGAAAACCATTAGCCTCGTTGCTAGGAGCTTATCATGCTCAGATGAACTTTGAGTTAGCCGCTATTGGTGGAAAAGACTCTATGTCTGGCACTTATCAAGACATCAATGTACCGCCTACACTTATTTCGTTTGCATGTGCAGATGGTCAGAAATCAAATATCATTTCGCCTGAATTTAAAAAAGCAGGAAATTTAATTTATCATTTCTATCATCAATCTCAAGAAACAGAAGAAGCTAAAGGACTTCCTAACTATAATGATTTAAAGGAAATATACACCTATATTTTCAATCAAATTAAAGATAAAAAAATCGTTTCTGTAAAAACAATTAAAGAAGGTGGTCTTGCTGTAGGATTAGCTAAAATGGCTTTTGGAAATGGGCTAGGAGCGATAGTTAATGCCAATGATACGGCTTTACTAGAAAAAAATATTGGTGGATTGCTTATTGAAAGTACAGAGCCTTTATCGCACCAGTTACTACAAAAGATAGGCGAAGTTAGCAATGATAAACAATTAGTAATCAACAATGATAGTTTTGATATAGACGATTTGAAGAAAGTCTATTGCCAAACTTTTGAAACGCTTTTCCCAACAAAAGAAAAACAAAAAATAGAGCTAGAATTAGACACCGAACTCAATTCTATTGAACCTAGAACGATTATTATTAAAAAACATCATATTACCAAACCAAAGGTATTCACGCCTGTTTTCCCAGGTACTAATTGCGAATATGAAACACTTAATGCCTTCCGAAAAGAAGGAGCAGAGGTTTCTATGAAGCCACTGGTTAATCTTAACCACAATGCTTTGCAAGAGAGTATCAAAGCGTGGGCTAAGGAGATAGACCAATCCCAAATTTTGGCTTTTTCGGGTGGTTTTTCCGCCGGAGACGAACCAGATGGCTCTGCCAAATTCATCGTAAATGTGCTTAAGAATGATATAATGCGTGAGGCTGTACACCGACTTTTGGAAAGAGATGGTATGATTATCGGTATCTGTAATGGCTTCCAAGCATTGGTAAAATCAGGTCTATTACCTTATGGTGAGATTAGAGATTTAGACCAAAATTCGCCTACTTTAGCTCATAATAGCATCGGAAGACATATTTCTCAAATGGTAAATGTGGAGGTGGTTAATGAGGATAGCCCTTGGCTTAAAGGTATGAAAGGAGAGATTTATACCATTCCAATTTCCCACGGAGAGGGACGATTTATGGCATCAGAAGAAGTGATTACTCAATTATACAAGAATGGACAAATTGCGACACAATATGTAGATTTAGACGGAGCTATTGCTCACGGTATGCCATACAATCCTAACAATTCTCTATTTGCAATTGAGGGTATTACCAGCCCTTGCGGTAAGATATTCGGTAGAATGGGACACCCTGAACGCTATGCAGAAGGATTGATGAAGAATATCCCAACGGCAAACTATCATAATATATTTAAGAACGGGGTTTCTTATTTCAGAGATTAAATTGAGTGAATGTTTTAGAAAAATAATAAATAAATAAAAAGTATAAAAATGAGTCAAAAAGGAGCTATGCTTTACGAAGGTAAGGCGAAACAGGTATTCGCTACGGATAAAGCAGACGAGGTGATTGTCCGTTTTAAAGATGATGCTACGGCATTTAATGCTCAAAAAAAAGGACAAGTAGATAAGAAAGGGCAAATGAATAACGCCATTACAACGCTTATTTTTCAATACCTTAACGAGAAAGGGATTCCTACCCATTTTATTAAACAGCTAGACGACAGAGAGCAGTTAGTGAAAAAGGTGGATATTATTCCACTAGAAATGGTAGTGAGAAACTATTCTGCGGGAAGTATGGCACAGCGTTTAGGTATGGAAGAAGGCATCAAATCTCCTATTACTATTTTTGATATTTGCTACAAAAAAGATGAATTGGGAGACCCACTAATCAACGATTATCACGCCATATTTCTAGGAGCAGCTACGAGAGAAGAACTAGACGAAATGTATTCGTTAACAGATAAAATCAACCAAACTCTAATTGAATTATTTGATAAAATGAATATCATCTTGGTAGATTTCAAAATAGAACTTGGTAAAACACCGGATGGACAAATCATTTTAGCTGATGAAATTTCTCCTGATACTTGTCGCCTTTGGGATAAAGATACAATGAAAAAACTGGATAAAGACCGTTTTAGAAGGGATTTAGGTGGTGTTACAGAGGCATACGAGGAAATTTATGAAAGACTAAAAAAAGTGTTAGCATAACTAACCCATATTTAGGATATATTAACTAATGAAAAACTTAACTGAACATAAGGAAACTTATCTAAAGCAGTTTCAACATCGTCCGTATGGGAGAAACCTGTTGAGAACGAAACAAGAAGAGGCTTTAGACGCTCCACAAGAAGAGTGCGGTATTTTTGGACTGTATTCGGAAGAAAATTTGGATACCTTTTCATTATCTCAATTTGGGCTTTTTGCTCTTCAGCACAGAGGACAAGAGGCTTGTGGTATTTCTGTGAGTAACAGCGGAAAAATCATCAACATTAAAGATGAAGGGCTTGTTTTAGATGTCTATAAAGAAATTAAAGACCCCGAAGATTTTATGGGTAATGCCGTAATAGGGCATACCAGATATACCACTGCTGGGGATAAGAAGAAATACAACTATCAGCCGTTTTTTGCCAAAAATGAGTACGACCAAATTATCCTATCCATAGCTCATAATGGTAACCTAACCAACGCTATGGAACTAAAGCAAGAGCTAGAAGCAGAGGGCGTGGTTTTTAGAGCAACTTCTGACTCTGAAGTTATCCTAAGACTTATACAAAAAAACTTAGATTTAGGGCTTCGTGGAGCGATAAAGGTAACGATGGAGAAGATAAAAGGAGCTTATTCTGTGGTGGGTATGACCCGAAATAAATTCTTTGCTTTTAGAGATTTTAACGGCATTCGTCCGTTGGTATTAGGAGAGATGAAGGAAAGTAATACCTATGTAGTCGCTTCTGAAAGTTGTGCTTTAGACGCTGTGGGAGCTACCTATGTAAGAGATATTAAACCTGGAGAAATCATCTACACAGGTGAAAACGAAGAAGGGCTAAAATCTTACATGGTAAAAAATGATTGCGAAAGAAATATTTGCTCTTTCGAGTACATCTATTTTGCACGACCAGACTCCGAGATGGAGCAGATAAATGTACACGAAATTAGAGAAAAATCTGGGGAGAAAATTTGGGAACAAGCTCCTGTAGAAGCTGATATTGTTATAGGTGTTCCTGATTCTGGAGTACCAGCAGCTATTGGGTTTTCTAAAGCATCGGGCATTCCGTTTCGTCCTGTTTTAATTAAAAATAGATACATTGGTCGTTCTTTTATCGTGCCTACACAAGAGATGAGAGAGCGAATAGTAAATCTAAAACTCAATCCTATTATTTCCGAAATTAAAGGAAAGCGAGTAGTAATTATAGACGACTCTATTGTAAGAGGTACAACCTCTAAACGATTGGTGAAGATTTTAAAAGACGCTGGAGTTAAAGAAATTCACTTTAGAAGCGTATCTCCGCCAATTATTGCACCGTGTTATTTGGGAATAGATACGCCTACGAAAGATGATTTAATCTCTGCCAATATGAGTTTAGAAGAACTAAGAAACTATTTAGGTGTGGATACCCTAGAGTTTTTAAGTTTAGAAAATCTTAAAGCTATTTTAGGCTCGGATAAACATTGTTTTGGTTGTTTTACAGAGCGTTATCCTGTAGGTAAAGACTAAATTAAGAAAGGGTTAGCATTTTGCTAATCCTTTTTAGTTGATTTAAATTCTTACATTTTAATAAACTTGTATCTTTGTTTGTTGTTTATAATAATTTATTTTAAATGTTTACAGCTTATAGTATAGAAGATTTCGTAGGACAAAAGCTAAAGCATAAAGATTTCCTTATCCATAGATTAGAAAATTTAGATTATTTACCACCTCAATCTGTAAAAACGCCACATAAACATCTATTCTATGAAATTTATTTACTAGAAGAAGGTTCTGCCATACATAATGTAGATTTTAATACATTTCATATTAAAAACAATAACCTTTTTATTATCAATGAAGAGCAAGTACATCACTTAGAGAAAAATGTTAGTCAGGAACTTAAAGGTTACAGGATTTTATTTACAAAAGACTTTATAAATAACAGCTTAATTCCTTCTAATCTGTTATTTGAAATTGTGTATTTGCATAATATTAGATTCCAACCACTTATTTCAATTGATGAACATAGCGAATTACATACTTATGCCCACTTACTTTTGTCAGAATACAACCAAAAAACTCTAACTTTAGAAAATATAAAAGCCTTATTATTTTTATTTTTAAATGAAGTTAAAAGAAATATTATATCTGATACGAATGACGACTTTATTTATACTAACAATCAAATTCGTAGTTACAAATTATTTCTAGACTTAGTAGAAACCAATTACTATAAAGATTTATCTCTAGAAGATTATGCCAACAGAATCAAAATTTCTACCCGACAATTAAGTCGTATGATAAAGCTCATTTCTAATGCTACACTAAATACCATAATATTGAATAGAAGGCTACTGCAATCTAAAAGATTATTAAAACATAGTGATTTATCTATTTCTGAAATAGCTTACGAAGTGGGATTTTTAGAGCCATCTTATTTTTGTAAGGTCTTTAAAAAAAATAATAATGTCACTCCTTTGCAGTTTAGAAAAGAACAAAATGTTTTATAAAATGTCTGTATTTTACTATTTTCTGAAATAAAGAATATTGTTCTTTGTAAGTAAAGAATAATATATGGATAGGAAAAAATTTTTACAGAAAGGTTTATTAGGGTTGGGGACTATAGTTGCAATACCATCAATGATTACCTCTTGCTCAAAAGATAGAGAATCAGGAAGTACAACAAGTACTGATTCTAGTACAGGAAACTGTAGTTTATCACCAAGTGAAACCGCAGGTCCATTCCCAATTAAGACACCTGCTCAATTAGTTAGAGAAAATATTGTAGGAGACCGCTCAGGTGTTGCTCTCCTTATAAATTTAACGGTACAAGACCAAAGTAATAATTGCCAACCAATGGCTGGTGTTTTGGTGGATATTTGGCACTGCGACGCCGAGGGCAATTACTCACAGTATGGAGGTGGAGGTATGCAACAGGCAAATTATACTAGTAATAATTTTTTAAGGGGCAGAAGCACTACGGATAAAAACGGACAAGTATCATTTATAAGTATTTTCCCAGGCTGGTACAGAGGGCGTGCACCACACATACATTTGGAAATTCTTGATGCAAATGGAAATTCTATTAGAGTTTCGCAGATAGCTTTTCCAAAGAGTGTTTGCGATACTGTTTATGCAACAGCAGGCTACAAAGGAGTGGCTGATACACAAAACGAGAGTGATAATGTCTTCTCCGATAGTTTAAGTGGTAATATGTTAGATAACATCAAAGGAGATGTTGCTAATGGTTATACACTTACCAAAACCATTGTCGTTTAGAATATTATTGTAACTCAAAAAATAAAGCAGGCTCTATAAATTTTGAGCCTGCTTGTAATTTTATAAAGTTCTATTTTTAAACTATTTGGAAATATTTATCCTCACCTTCAGTTACTAGAGAAATTAAATTATTAGAAACTAATAGTTTAGAAGATTTATCCCATTTCTTTCCACTTAAGCCTGATTGAGTCTTTAAATCAGCTATCAGCATTTTACCGTTGTTTTTATTAAGAATGCCAAGGATAATTTCTTCGTTTTCTCCAATCTCTATTTTAGGCTGAGCCTTTTCTGGTCTCATTTGAGGGAAGAAAAGTACTTCCTGAATAGAAGCATTATTCGTCAAGAACATTACCAATCTATCCATACCGATACCCAAACCAGCCGTAGGTGGCATACCGTATTCTAAAGCTCTTAGGAAATCTTGGTCGATAAACATCGCTTCGTCATCGCCCTTTTCTGAAAGTTTAAGCTGTTCTTCAAAGCGTTCTCTTTGGTCGATAGGGTCGTTAAGCTCTGAGTAAGCATTCGCAATTTCTTTTCCGCAAACCATCAACTCAAATCTTTCGGTTAAGCCTTCTTTACTTCTGTGCTTTTTAGTAAGTGGCGACATTTCGATAGGGTAGTCAGTAATGAAAGTAGGCTGAATAAAGTTACCTTCACACTTCTCTCCGAAAATTTCGTCAATGAGCTTGCCTTTCCCCATCGTATCATCTACCTCAATACCGATGGATTTAGCAAAGGTTCTAAGTTCCTCTTCGGTTTTTCCTGTAATATCAAACCCTGTAAATTTCTGAATGGCTTCCGTCATAGAAATTCTTGGATAAGGGGCTTTCCAATTGATGGTATGTTCTCCAAACTGAGATTCAGGTTTACCATTAACCGCAGTAGCACAATGTTCTAATAGTTTTTCGGTAAAATCCATCATCCAGTTATAATCCTTGTACGCCACATAAATCTCCATTGCTGTAAACTCAGGGTTGTGAGTTCTGTCCATACCTTCGTTACGGAAGTTTTTAGAGAACTCATACACGCCATCAAATCCGCCTACGATAAGCCTTTTAAGATAAAGCTCGTTAGCAATTCTCATATATAGTGGAATATCCAAAGCATTATGATGCGTAATGAATGGTCTTGCTGAAGCTCCACCTGGAATAGCCTGTAAAATAGGCGTTTCTACCTCGAAATATCCGGCGTCATTAAAGAACCCACGCATTGCATTAAACAGCTTGGTTCTTTTTACAAAAATTTCTTTAACATGTGGATTTACTGTAAGATCCACATAACGCTGTCTATAACGAAGTTCAGGGTCGTTAAACGCATCGTGTACCACGCCGTTTTCATCAGTTCTAGGTTGAGGAAGTGGACGAAGAGTTTTGGTTAATAGAGTGAAATTTTTAACCATTACCGTCATTTCTCCTACTTGAGTTTTGAACAATTCTCCCTCTACGCCTATAATATCTCCAATATCAAGTAAATGTTTATAAACTTCGTTATAAAGGGTTTTGTCTTCGTCAGGACAAATTTCATCTCTATTAAAATACACTTGTATTCTGCCTTCGCTATCTTGTAATTCGGCAAAAGAAGCTTTCCCTTGGATTCTTCTAGACATTAGCCTACCAGCGATTTTAACCTTGCTTCCTCCTTGAAAATTTTCTTTTATAGATTGTGTCGTATGTGTAATAGCATATTCGTCTGCCGGAAAGGCATTTATGCCCATTTGAGAAAGTTTTTCTAACTTTTCTCTACGGATAATTTCTTGTTCTGATAAATGCTTCATTTTATTCTAAATTACGAGATTGCAAAGTTAGTAATTTAATATAGAGACACCAAAAACCTAAGATTGATATCATAAAAAAACTCAAGGCTTTTGTATTTAAAACCTTGAGTTTTCAACTAGAATATAGTAGCGAAATGTTATTTGCTAGCTACTGTTTTATACTTACCGTCTATATCTGCCGTTAACGACTTCAAGAAAGCAACTATATTTTCAACCTCTTTATCTCTAATATCCTTATTGTTTTGTATTTTACTCATAATTCTTACGGCTTCTTCTAACGAAGCTACAGAACCATCGTGGAAGTAAGGATAGGTTTTCTCAATATTTCTAAGACTTGGTACTTTAAATAAGAATTTATCTTTCTCATCTTTAGTTACATCTTGTCTTCCCAAATCTATTTTCTTACTTTTAGTGTAGTTCCAATAATCTGCATAAACCCCGAATTTTTGTAAAGAGCCACCTCCTACGGCAGGACCGTTATGACAAGCTATACAAGCATTATCTATAAAGGCTTTTAGACCATCTTTCTCCTTTTGTGTTAAAGCATTTTCATCTCCATTTAGGTACTTATCAAATTACTTTCAGGTAACAGCTGTCTCTCAAAACTACCAATCGCCTTAGTTAAATTTTTATAAGTAATAGGCTGAGCTTCATTAGGAAATGCTTTTTTAAATAAAGTTTGATATTCAGGGATTTGTCTTAACCTATCTTCTAAGAACTTCTCCGATGGGATATTATGTTCTATTGGGTTTAAGATAGGCTTTCCAGCTTGTTCTTCTACATCTTTAGCTCTTCCGTCCCAAAACTGCTGACTGTGTAGTGAGGCGTAAATAACGGTAGGGGAGTTTCGTCCTCCAAATTCTTTGGTATCTCCAGGAGAAGTTGGTAAGTTATCTACTCCAAAAGTATTTAAGTTGTGGCAAGAGTTACAACTAATGGTTTCATTTTTTGAAAGTCTTTTATCAAAATATAACTTCTGACCGAGATTAATCATATCCTCGCTGAAATCGCCTTTATCAGTTATTGATACTGGTTTAAAGTACTGGTTAGAACTTCTCATTAAATCAGACATTCCAGAGGTATCAAACACATACTCTGCTTTTCCTTTGTCCACTTGCTCAGCACAACTTAGTAATGTAGCACCCAAAAGTAATGTAAAAATAGTATTGTTTCTTCTCATATCACAATTATTATATTTTTTTTGCAAAAATACCATATATTACCGAAATATATTATGATAAATTACATTTATAGAATATTTCTATTACCACTAATTTAATTGTAATTTATTTTAAATATAAATAATTCAAGTGCTATTTTTTACAAAAAAAGTTAGTCATGAATTTCACAACTAACTTTATAATATTATTAAATAATAGAGTTATTTAAAACAACTCTTTTCTTATGATATTCTGAGTTCTTTCTGGTCCTACAGATACCAAATAAACATTGATACCTAAATATTTCTCTATAAATTCTATATATTTTTGAGCATTTATTGGCAACTCATCGTAAGAACGAGCTTTGGTAATATCTTCCGTCCAACCTTCCAAAGTCTCATATATAGGCTCGTAATCATAAAGTTTGGTAGTAGAAGAAGTGAAATAATCTATAATTTTTCCGTCTTCTGTTTTGTATTTAGTTGCTACTTTTATTTCTCCGATATTAGTCAGTACATCTAATTTTGTTATAACTAAATTGTTGATGCCGTTAATCATACAAGCGTGTTTCAATGAAACTAAATCTAGCCAACCTGTTCTCCTAGGTCTTCCTGTGGTTGCTCCAAACTCATGACCAATTTGTCTAATTTTTTCGCCTAAATCATTATCTAGCTCAGTAGGGAAGGGACCATTACCTACTCTCGTAGTATAAGCCTTAGCCACACCTATTAAATTTTTAAGAGCCGTAGGTGGCACTCCTGCTCCTGTACATACGCCTCCCGTAGATGGAGATGACGAAGTAACATAAGGATAAGTACCAAAATCTATATCCAACATTAAGGCTTGAGCCCCTTCAAACAAGATGTTTTTCCCTTCTTTAATAGCCTCGTTAATCTCTAGTTCTGTATCTACAATTCTGTCTTTTAATTGCTCTCCAATAGCTAGAAACTCATTATAAATGGTATCAAAATCTAAAGTTGGTTTATTAAAATACTTTTCAAATAATGAATTTTTGACCTTAAGATTTACTTTAATTTTTTCTGCTAAGACTTCTGGGTTTAGTAGGTCAATCATTCTTATTCCTACTCTTGCAATCTTATCCTCGTAACACGGTCCTATACCTTTCTTAGTAGTTCCGATTTGCTTTTCTCCTACCAACTCTTCTTCTCTGTAAGTATCTAAAAGAATATGATAAGGCATAATGACATGAGCTCTCCTACTAATGAAGATATGGTCTGTACTAAGCCCTTTAGCTTCTATTTGTTTTATTTCGGAGATAAACGCTTTAGGATCTACTACTACACCGTTAGCTATCACGCATTTACCCTTGCACTGCAATACACCAGAAGGCAAAAGATGTAGAACAAATTTATCTTCGCCCACATATACCGTATGCCCTGCATTATTACCACCTTGAAAACGTACTACATAGTCAGATTTTGCAGAGAGTACATCTGTAATTTTACCTTTACCTTCGTCTCCGTATTGGAGGCCTACTACCACATAAGTTGACATATTTTTTACTTTTTTATTAGAATGTTACAAAAATAATTTAAAAAAATGGGATATCAAAAGTCTTTTTGGTTTTGTTTTTGATAAGGAAAGTCTGTATTATTGTAATCTAATTTATTTAAAACTTATGAAAAAAATACTCGTAATAACAGGAATGATGTTCGGAGCTTTAGCATATTCACAAGAAGCTCCTAAAGTTTTAAAGACTAGTTTTAGTGCATCTGCTCTGTCTCAAAAAATACAAACAATAGACGGAAAGAAAGTTACAATTAAAGATGTACTAGCTAAACACAAGGGAAAAATACTTGTATTAGATATGTGGGCAAGCTGGTGTAGAGATTGTATTAACGCCTTACCTGCTGCAAGGACATTAGAGAGCAACAATCCTAATGTAGACTTTGTATTTCTATCTTTAGATAGGAACGAAGAGGCTTGGAAAAAAGGATTAGACAAGCACGAATTAGCTAATAAAGAAAATTATTGGTTCTTTTCTGGTTGGAAAAATGATTTTAACAACTACATAGACTTGAATTGGATTCCTAGGTATATTGTGGTTAATCAAAAATCTGGCATTGCTAAATATTATGCTATTACGCCTGATGATCCTGATATTCAGAAAACGATAAATGAGCTATCAAAATAAATACGCCTTGTAGAAATTTGGTTATTACAAATAAAAGTAGTATATTGGGGTCATTAACCTAAAAAAATAATGATTATGGATGTAGTAACAAGAGTTCCCGTATTTGAGGGAGATACCATACAAGAAGTACAACTAATTAAATCGAAGTTAGAAGAAGCTGGTATCACAGCAGAAGTAGAGAATAGTTATCTTTCATTTTTATCTACGCCTACGGCAACGACTATGAAAGTTAAGGTGGAATTAAAAGATGAAAAAAAGGCTTTAGAAATTGTAGATGAATATCTAAAGTCTCAACAGTAGAAATACTATTTTGCTTTTGTGTTGAAATATTTATATCTTCGCAAAAGCAATCTTGGGGAATTGGCGCAGTTGGCTAGCGCGTTTGACTGGCAGTCAAAAGGTCACGGGTTCGAATCCCGTATTCTCCACTTTTTCAAATTTTATATAATAAAGCTACTTTCTTTGGAGTAGCTTTAGTTTTTTACAAAAAAATCCCACTATAAAATTTATAATGGGATTTTGATATTTTAGGCTTTTGCCATTCTTTCGGCTCTTTTTCTATCCTCTTCGGAAAGAATCTTCTTTCTCATTCGGATAAAATTAGGTGTTACTTCTATACATTCGTCTTGTTGTATGTATTCCATACACTCCTCTAAGGTCATAAGAACTTTAGGTGCGATGCTGCCGTCTTTATCTTTACCTGCAGCACGCATATTGTTAAGTTGCTTACCTTCTACAATATTCACTACCAAATCTCCAGGTTTGTTCTGCTCGCCTACAATCATACCTACATAAATTTCCTCACCTGGGTCTACAAAGAAACGCCCTCTGTCTTGTAGCTTTTCAATAGAGTACGCGGTAGATGACCCCTGGTTTTTAGAAATCAATACTCCGTTACTTCTACCAGGTATCTGCCCCTTAAATGGTTTATAATCCACAAATCTATGTGCCATAATTGCTTCCCCAGCAGTTGCAGTAAGCATTTGAGAACGAAGTCCAATAAGACCTCTAGAAGGAATTTCAAACTCTAGGTGTTGCATTTCTCCTTTGGTCTCCATAATGTGTAAATCTCCTTTTCTCTGTGTAGCTAAGTCTATCACTCTAGAAGCATATTCTTCAGGAACATCTACCACTAAAGACTCGTAAGGTTCGCACTGTTCGCCATCTATTTCTTTAAGAATTACTTGAGGCTGACCGATAGTCATCTCATAACCTTCTCTACGCATAGTCTCTATAAGTACAGATAAGTGCAATATCCCTCTACCAAATACTAAGAAAGTGTTTGCATCTTCTGTTTGTTGTACTCTTAAGGCTAAGTTTTTTTCAAGTTCTTTTTCTAATCTTTCCTTTAAATGGTTAGAGGTAACATATTTACCATCTTTACCAAAGAACGGAGAGTTATTGATAGAGAAAGTCATATTAAGAGTAGGCTCATCTATAGACAACCTTGGAAGAGGTTCTGGATTTTCTAAATCTACGAAAGTATCTCCTATTTGGAAATTGTCAAAACCTACGATAGCACAAATATCTCCTGCAAATACTTCGCTTACTTTTTTCTTACCTAATCCTTCAAAAATATAAAGTTCCTTTACTTTACCTTTAACGATTTTACCATCTTCTTGAGCTAAGCCAATCCATTGAGATTCTTTAACCGAACCTCTGATGATTTTCCCTACGGCAATTCTTCCTAAAAAAGAAGAGTAGTCTAACGAGGTTACTTGCATTTGTAGATTACCCTCTTCTACCTTTGGTTCTGGTACATATTGTAGGATACCGTCTAGGAGGGGTAAAATATTTTCTGATTTTTCTAGGCTTGAATTAAACCAACCTTCTTTGGACGAGCCATAGAAAGTAGGGAAGTCTAGCTGTTCTTCGGTAGCGTCTAGGTTAAAGAACAAATCAAAAACTTGGTCGTGAACTTCATCTGGACGGCAGTTAGGTTTATCCACTTTATTGATAACCACGATAGGCTTCAATCCTAATTCTAATGCTTTATGCAAAACGAAACGCGTCTGTGGCATAGGTCCTTCAAAGGCATCTACAAGTAACAATACGCCGTCTGCCATTTTAAGCACACGCTCTACCTCTCCACCAAAATCGGCGTGTCCAGGCGTATCTATTACATTTATTTTAGTATCCTTGTAGGTTACCGAGATATTTTTAGAAAGAATGGTAATGCCTCGTTCTCTTTCGAGGTCATTATTATCCATAATAAGCTCACCACTTTCTTGGTTTTCTCTAAAGATGTTAGTTGCGTGGATAATTTTGTCCACTAAAGTTGTTTTTCCATGGTCAACATGGGCGATAATCGCGATGTTTCTAATATTTTGCATAAAGAAAAAATTACGCGGCAAAAATAGGAAAAAAAATGGACTTAGAAGGTCTTTTAATAGATAATAAAAAACGCAACAGGCTTTCCCTATTGCGTTGCACTAGAAATAAACATCTGTATTACTTATTTTTTAGATATTCATAGATTTCATCTTTTAGATGTAACCTTTCCTTTCTAAGTTCTGTGAGAAACTCATCTGTGGTATGATTTTGCTCTCCAGCTTCGTAATGTTTAATTTTACCATTAACTTCATCATAATCATTGAAAAGTTTTTTGAAATGATTATCAGTTTGTTTTAAATCTGAAATTTTCTCCGAAAACTCAGGGAATTCGTTGATTAAAATATGATTCTCCATTAGATTATTTTTTCATAGTGTGAAGTTAAATAATTAAACTGAATTTCACAATGTGAATTTTATCAATGGCTAATTGAATATATTCTACATTATTTTTTGTTATATTGTGTATCTTTGCGGAGTAAAAAATAGAATTAAAAAGATGTTAGTAATAGGAATAGCAGGTGGTACTGGCTCAGGAAAGACTACGGTAGTCAACAAGATTTTGAAGAAACTAAATGTGGAGGGCGTAAATGTTCTTTCTCAAGATAACTACTATCATGACAACCAAAATCTTAGTATGGCAGAGCGAGAAGGGCTTAACTATGACCACCCAAAATCCATAGATTTTGAACTTCTACGCAAACACGTAAAAGCTCTTAAAAATAATGAGTCTATAAAACAGCCTATCTATTCCTTCGTTACGCACTCTCGTACAGGAGATTATGTAACCGTAGAGCCTAAAAAAGTATTGCTTGTAGAAGGTATCCTAGTGCTTACTGATAAAGAGTTGCTTAAGGAGTTTGATGTAAAGATTTTTGTGCATGCTGATTCAGACGAGCGTCTAATCCGTCGTATTAAAAGAGATACGCAGGAGAGGGGCAGAGATTTAGAAGAAGTGCTTTATCGCTACCAAACAACCTTGAAACCAATGCATCAAGAGTTTATAGAACCCTCTAAAAACGAGGCAGACATCATTATTCCTAATATGAAACAAAATCCTGTTGCGATAGACTTTTTAACCACAGTCATCAGCAATTCTCTAAAAAAACATTCTGAATGAAAAAGCTCATTAAAGATATAAATCCAACGGAAGAGCCTAAAAAGCTTTCTCCTAAAATGGAGTTTTTTAAGAGGTACATACTTAATAAGTATGTTATAACCATTGTGGCTTTTTTTGTTTGGATGACTTTTTTTGACAATACCTCTTTTCTTGTAATAAGAGATTTAAACTCAGAGATTAAAAAGTACGAAGAGCAGCTAGATTACTACAAAACAGAGTATGAAAAAAATGATGCTTTCTACAAAAAACTAATGTTTAATAAAGGCGAAAAAGAAAAGTTTGCTAGAGAGAATTACTTTATGAAAAAATCTAATGAGGAGATTTTCATATTAGTAGTAGATAGTGCCAATACTAATAAAAAATAGCAGAATATACCTCTTATGAGTAGTAGTAATGAAACCATAATATTTAAAGGACTGATTACAAAATCCACTGGAAGTTGGTATCAAGTTTTGGAGCAAGAGACCCAGCAGTTCTATGAAGCTAGAATAAGAGGTAAATTTAAACTCCAAAAAACAAGGCTTACCAACCCTCTTGCTGTAGGAGATTGGGTAGAGTTTCAGCTAGAGACAGATGGAGTCGCTTGGATTACCAAAATAGAGTCAAGAAAAAACTATCTCATCAGAAAGTCGGTTAATTTATCCAAAGAAGCTCATATTATAGCGTCTAATATAGATGTCGCTTGTTTTCTTTACACTTTAAATAGTCCCGAAACTTCGTTAGGTTTTCTAGACCGTTTTTTGGCTTGTTGTGAGGCTTATAATATTCGTCCACTTATATTGTTCAATAAGGCTGATATGCTAAGTGAAGAAGATATAGAATATGTAGAAGCTCTTAGAACCATCTATCATCATATTGGTTACGATAGTCTTTTGATTTCGTCTCGTACTCAACAGAATTTAGAAGAACTTAAAACTATTCTTAAAGATAAAATTTCAGTATTCTTTGGGCATTCGGGCAGTGGCAAATCTACACTCGTAAATGCTCTACAACCAGGGCTTAATCTAAGAACAGGCGAAGTGTCAGAGGTTCACCTCAAGGGTAAACATACCACAACTTTTGCTCAAATGCATTTTTGGGACTTCGGTGGTAGTGTTATAGATACACCAGGCGTTAGGGAATTTGCGATGATAGATGTTGAAAAGGAAGAAATACAGCATTATTTCCCTGAAATATTTAGAACGAGAGAAGAGTGTAAATTCCATAACTGTTTGCACCTTAACGAGCCTAAATGTGCCGTACTTTCCGCTATAGAAAGCGGTGATATTCTTGAAAGCCGTTACGCTACTTACACCAAACTAATGGAAGAAACCGAAGAACAAGGGTTTTAGAAACAAAAATTAAAGCTATAATAATGCTCCGTTTAAGAATAGTACTCCAGAGCTGTGGTTATGCTTTGCTCCTGTTACAGACGCTAAAACATTGGTTTTACCTTGCAACTTCAAAAGCCCTAACAAACCAAAAATAAGGGCTTCTTTGTACTCCACAACTTCCGAAGACGGAACAGTTATTTCTATATCAGGAGCTAAAAAGCTCAGTCTTTCAATAAGAAATTGATTGTAAGCTCCACCTCCTGTAACCAAAAGCTTTTTACCGATATTCGCATCCAAAACATTGGCTATTTGTATTGCCATATGTTCTACCAAACTTGCCAATAAGTCTTTAGACTCTAAAGAAAATGTTTCTATAATTGGGATAAACCATTCATTCACTTGTTCAATTCCCAAAGATTTAGGATGAGATTGTTTATAAAAGGGTAGAGCATTAAGTTCATCAACAAGAGGTTGATAAACCTTGCCACTTTTAGCAATTTCTCCATTTTTATCATAGGGAAGAGAGAAATATTTTTCGGAATAATAATTCAATAAGGTATTCACGGGGCAAATATCAAAAGCCAATCTTTCCCCATTTCTTTTGTACGAAATATTAGAAAATCCACCTAGATTAAGACAAAAATCGTAGCCCGAAAACAGCAACTCATCGCCCATAGGCACTAGCGGTGCTCCCTGTCCACCTAGACGCACATCTTGCACTCTAAAATCGCCTACTAGCGGCACTGTTATTTCTTTTGAAACCGTGGGTAAATTACCTATTTGCAAAGTAAAACCACTTTTAGGATTGTGCCACACCGTATGTCCGTGGCTGGCAATTAAATCTAAATTTTCAATATTTTCAGTTTTAATAAACTTCAGTATCTCTCTGTTAAGATAGCTTGAGTATTCTGCATTTAGTAACGCTACTTCCTGCTTTGTTTGTTGAGCAGCAGACTTTAGCTTCATCTGCCATTCCTTAGGATACGGATAAGTTTGAGCCTTTATAATTTCAAAATCATAAGTACTTTCATCTATTTTAAAATAGCAAAAATCAATCCCATCTAGTGAAGTGCCAGACATTACACCAATGATATACATTTTCTTTCTTTTATATTTTTATTATGGCATTCCCTTTTCCGAGGCTTTACCCTAGGCTAAAAGGGTCGGGCTTTCGGCTTTATCTTTTTCATCGGTCGTGCCTTCCCTCAGAAAAAGGATATCGCCTCTATCCCTAATGCGGAATACTTATACAAAATAAATTTATTTTAATTTATTTCTTATAGGTTTTGCCATAACAATATGATGTACAATTACAGGATTGTAATTCATACCTTTTATTTCGTTGGAATCTTTAATAATGATGATGGATAGATTCTTTTTATTACTAGCCAACTTCACAAATTGCTGTTCCGAAACTTCTCTTTTTTTGTATAGAAATATTGTGTTTTTTGAGTTGTTTCCTAAATTAGGTATACTGGGACTAGGATAGTAATCCACAACTTCAGACCGCTTAGTTGTATGGCAGGATAATAACACAGCCAATATAATAAAAAGAAATGAGATATACTTCATAATGTAAGTGTATGGCTAATAAATTATACAAATTTATGGAATAGAGCAGAAAATTATAATACTAATCATTATTGCTACTATTTATAATATCTCTTATAAAGTCATTGGGAGTATTTACACTCAGTAAATATTTTTTCTCAGATGTAAAAATTCTTACCATGTTCTTTCTGTCATTAACAAAAGTTACGGTGTCATCCATTAAGGTTCCATTAAAACCAAAAAAACCTTTTGAACTGAATGTAGCTGTAAGGTTTGAAAATTCAGTTTTATTAACAGACTTTATATTATCAAGAGGTATCATCTGATAACCTATATTTTTTTGTAAAATAAGGTGCTTATCTGTAATTTTAATTTTATTCAATGAGTTTGCATAAAAGTACACAGCTACTAGTGAAATTATTAACAAAATTCCGAACTTGAAATAAACATTAACTTCTTCACCTATATTATTATAAAATAAGGTAACTATGAGTAAACTTAAAATAATTAAGGTTAATCCTGTTATGATATTTACTTCGGTAGAATTAGAACTTTTAAAAACTTTCATAATTTTTATTCAATTTTAATGAAACAATGATTAAATTATTCTTACCCTACTAAGTTAAACAAAATTTCAGAATTGAAAACTTTTTTATGTGAATTTTACCATCTTTCCCTTTCCTTATTTTAGAAATGAGATTTATTATAAAAAAACTGAGAGCCATAAAAACTCTCAGTTTTCTATTTTTAAAGTCAAAAAAATATTAGCTTCTTTTAGAAAGCCTCTATTATTTTTGAGAAATCTTCTATATTCAAAGCAGCCCCACCTATAAGACCACCATCTACATCAGGTTGAGAGAAAATTTCTTTTGCGTTGCTTGGTTTTACAGAACCACCATAAAGGATAGAAACTTCCTCTGCCACTTCCTTACCGTACTTTTCTGCTATCATATTTCTAATAAAAGCGTGTACCTCTTGTGCCTGTTCTGCGGTGGCAGTTTCTCCTGTACCTATTGCCCATACAGGCTCGTAAGCTATAACCACTTTCTTTATTTCCTCGGCACTTAGCGTAAACAAAGCCGTTTGCGTTTGGTTTTTAATCACTTCTAAATACTTACCAGACTTTCTTTCTTCCAAATTTTCGCCATTACAATAGATAGGTGTAAGCCCTTTATCTAATAAGGTTTTCACTTTTCTATTAGCGTGGCTATCGGTTTCTCCGTGGTATTGTCTGCGTTCAGAATGAGCAATAATGCTCCCATCTAAGTTTACAGAAGCTATCATAGAAGCAGAGATTTCTCCTGTATAAGCTCCAGATTCGTGTTCAGAAATATCCTGAGCATATACTTCTACCTCTTTATTTTTAAAAATATCTTTAGCCGTAGTAAGATAAAGAGCTGGTGGAGCTATCATTACTTTACAGTTAGGTGTATGCGTACTGGCATATTCGGATAGCTGTTGCATAAGCTCTTTAGCTTCTGAAAAATTCTTATTCATTTTCCAGTTTCCTGCTACAATGTTTTTTCTCATAATATCAATGCTTTAAGATTAGTCTAATTTCCAAATAGTTTTCATTAGTTTGTAGAACTGGTGTTCTCTTTCTGTAACCTCATTATCTGCTTTAATGAGTGTTTTTGCAAACTTTGCAAATTTCTTTCTTTCGGCTTCGGTAGAATCATCTAAGAAACAACGAGCATGAAACTCAAAATGGTCTTTCCATACTTCTGGTTGTAGCGTTGCAATGACTTCCAACTCGTTATCTAAATTGATTCTGAACGGAAATTCATCAGCGAGATATTTCTGGATAACGATACCTTCCTCTGGTTGTACTTCGTAGTCCACCGCAGAAAGAATCATTAACAAATGATAACCTGCTATAGATTTGTTTGATTTTTGCATTTTTATTTTTTATTAAATGGTTAATCTAATGTTTAGTTAGTATAATCTTTTGCACTTTTTTTATCTGTAATTTTCCCATTTTCTAAAACGAGTACAAAAGGATTGCTCCTCGCTATGGTCTTGATGGCAGTGCCGTCCATCATTGCATTTGGTAATGTTTTAAATGTATTTTGTGCCGTAGAAACTCCATAAACTACTGTTTTGCGGTGCTTGGAAATTTTATTTTCTACCGCTTCTAGGAGATTAGCATCTACCTCGGTAGGCTTATAGCTAAATACCAAAACCGTTTTTGGAGCTTGTATAAGGCTATCTGTAATATCATTACCGTACAGGTCTTCTATTTTAAATTTTACAATTTCAGACGCATAGCCTTCTTTCACAACTTCGGACGTGGTTTTGTCTTCTTGGATTACCCAATCAGGATTTTGCCAATAGTTTTGGTTGATGTAATCATCTTGATTAACTTTTATAATCTCTTTAGTTTTTTTATGTTCAAGGGTGTAAAATGTTTTGTACTCAGACGGATTTTCTTCAATCTTTTTCTTTTCGGACTTTAAATCTGTTCCTATTTTATAATCTCTGAAATCAATAATAGGCTCATGTTTAATCCCGTGAAGCATTATCCATAGAGAAACTATTGTTCCTAAAAACAGTATAGAACCTCTTGCTCTCATGAAAGAAATAGAAGTCTTATCTCTATACGCAAAGTAGAGTAGAAGGAGCAGTACTAGCAGTAAAATGTCTTTCCAGAAGCTTTGCCAAGGTGTAAATTTAATAGCATCTCCGAAGCAACCACAATCTGTAACTACATTAAAATAAGCTGAGTAGAAAGTGAGAAAAGCAAAGAATACACACAGCCCAATCAGTGCTAGAAGCACTTTTCTTACTGAAATTTTTAATAGTAATAAAATCCCTAAAATAAGTTCCAAAATCACTACAAAAAAAGCGATTGGAAGAGCCCAACTCTCTAGTATCTCAATATTAAAGACTTGAGGAGAAAAATATTCTTCTAATTTGAATGAAAATCCCTTAACATCTACTGCTTTAACAAAACCTGAAGCAATAAAAATAAGAGCAACAACAATTCTTAGTAAGCGTTTAAGCATTTTGTTCGTTTATTTTTATAAGACAGAATACAGCGTAATTAAGCATATCAAAATAGTTAGCATCTAGACCTTCCGACACTAAAGTGTGTCCATTATTATCTTCTATTTGTTTGGTACGAAGTACCTTTTGATAGATTAAATCTGTAATAGAGGAAATCCTCATATTTCTCCACGCTTCGCCATAGTCGTGGTTTTTTCTCTGCATTAGGGCTTTAGCTTCGCTGGTGTAATGTTGATACAAGTTTAAAATTTCTTCAGTATCAGTATCTAAATTTTCTGATAACCCTTTTTCTAACTGAATAAGACCTATAACAGCGTAATTAACTATTGCAATAAACTCTGCTTCCTCCGATTCTTCCACCATTCTTTTTTCGGTCATTTGGAGCGTTCTTATTCTATTGATTTTAATGAAAATTTGGTCTGTAATAGAGCTTGGGCGTAGCACTCGCCACGCTGCACCGTAATCTTGGAGCTTCTTCTCAAATAAATCTTTACAAAGGTTTATAATTTCGTCGTATTGTTTAGAAGTATCCTGCATATACTTGTATTATTACCCTTCAAAGATAGTGAAAAAAAAGCATATTGAATAAGTTTATCTTATCCATATTTAACCACGATTTATAATTCTGTAATGTAGTTTCAACTGTTGTAAACGATTAGAATATCTTCCGTTTTATTTGTTTATTTGAAAACTAATCGTATATTTGCGATAAACTTATGAAAAGAAATTTAGAACCTATTGATTATACGGGAGATGTAGAATTACTAGCCGACTTTGCAAAAGCTTTGGCTCATCCTACTCGTATCGCTATCTTATCTTGTTTGGAACAACAAAATTCTTGTTTTACAGGAGATTTGGTAGATATATTCCCATTAGCACAATCTACTATTTCTCAACACCTTAAAGAACTAAAAAGAGTAGGACTTATAAAAGGAGAGCTTAATCCTCCAAAAATAAAATATTGTATAGATGAAGAAAAATGGAATCTTGCTAAATCTTTATTCTTGAATTTTTTTGATAAAAAAATTCTATCCTCTTGTTGTGATTGATAAAAAAACATATAACAATAATCGTTTATTTGCGATTAACTAAAATTGAATTATTATGAAATTATCAGAATTTAAAAAAGTACTAGCTACACTAGACAGAATTGATTTTCAAACACCTAATGGAGATTTTATTCCGCCACATTTTCATATTACAGAGATAGGTCAAATTACCAAAGATTTTATAGATTGTGGTGGAACAGTACGAAAAGAGAAGTGGGTAAACTTTCAGCTATGGACGGCAACAGATTATGACCATAGACTAACTCCTGAGAAACTATTAGACATCATTACTCTTTCCGAAAAACAATTACATCTTACAGATGATGAAATAGAAGTAGAATATCAAGGGGAGAGCATTCAGAAGTTTGGATTAGATTTCCAAGGTAATCACTTTATTCTTACAACTAAACAAACCGATTGCTTAGCTCCTGATAAATGTGGAATCCCTACTGAAAAGCCTAAATTAAAACTTTCAGAGCTTCAGAATAAAACTAATTGCTGTGACCCTAACTCAGGATGTTGCTAAAAATAATGAATAAAGATGTCTTTATTATCTAAAGTTCAGTGGTTTGTAGAGCAATTAGAGGTAGATATTATACCAAAAGAACGGAGGAAAATATTACAAGCTCTTATAGACTTCATTACAGAAAAGCAAAGGAAGGGAGAATTTATTAGGCTCAATTTTATTTGCACACATAACTCTCGCAGGAGTCATCTTTGTCAAATATGGGCAAAGACTATGGCTTATTACTTTGGAATTTATAATGTAGAATGTTACTCCGCAGGAACAGAAGCTACGGCTCTATTTCCTAAAATAGTAGATACTCTTCGTAATGTAGGTTTTTCCATAGAGACATTGTCAAAAGATGAAAACAATCCTATTTATGCAATAAAATATTCGGATAACGAAATGCCTATTATTGGATTTTCCAAAACTCTAGATCATCCTTTTAATCCCAAGGGGAATTTTGCTGCTGTTATGACTTGTTCTCAAGCGGATAACAATTGTCCTTCCGTCCTAGGTGCAGAAAAACGATTTTCCATAACTTATGAAGACCCTAAAATATCAGATAATACGCCTAAACAAACTTTTGTTTACGCCGAAAGAAGCTTACAAATAGCCACGGAAATGTTATATGTATTTCAGAATATTAAATAAAAAAAGTGAATGAAAAAAGAACTTAGTTTTCTAGATCAATATCTTACCATTTGGATATTTTCAGCAATGTTGATAGGTGTAGGGTTAGGATATTTCTTTCCCATTATTCCTGAAAAAATAAATAATATGAGCAATGGCTCTACTAATATTCCCCTTGCTATAGGACTTATCTTAATGATGTACCCTCCCTTAGCCAAAGTAGATTATAAGCTACTGCCCAAAGTATTCCATAATATTAAAGTACTTGGTATCTCACTAGTTCTTAATTGGATTATAGGACCTATACTGATGTTTATTCTAGCTATTATATTTTTGCAAGATTATCCTGAGTATATGATAGGGCTAATCCTTATTGGACTTGCAAGATGTATTGCTATGGTTTTGGTTTGGAATGATTTAGCAGAAGGAAGTAAAGAGTACGGGGCTGGATTAGTAGCTCTTAACAGTATATTTCAAGTATTTGCATATAGCTTTTACGCTTGGTTATTTATCACTAAACTGCCTCCTGTATTTGGTTTTGATGGAATGGCTATTGATATTTCAATTTATACTATAGCCAAAAGTGTAGCTATCTATCTAGGTATCCCTTTTGCCATGGGCATCATAAGCCGTACAGTCTTAATAAATCTAAAAGGAGAAAACTGGTATAAAGAGGTTTTTATTCCCAAAATATCACCACTTACTTTAGTTGCTCTGTTATTTACTATTATGCTTATGTTTTCACTTAAGGGAGAACTTATTGTAACAATACCTCAAGATGTATTTATTATTTCTATTCCTTTGTTAATATATTTTGGTATTATGTTTATAATAGGTTTCTTTGTTACAAAAGCTATGGGAATAAGTTATGATAAAACAACTTCTGTAGCTTTTACCGCATCTGGAAATAATTTTGAACTTGCCATAGCTGTCTCTATTGCTGTTTTCGGACTAAACTCGGGGCAAGCATTTACTGGAGTGGTAGGTCCTTTGGTAGAAGTCCCTGCTCTTATTTTACTTGTAAAAGTCTCTCTTTGGCTAAAGAAGAAATTTTACTAACCCTAATCTTATATGAAAAAAACCGAGAGTAATTTCATACTGAACTACTATCGGTTTATATTTTCAATTTTATTCTGTTATCTTCCGAACAAGCCTCCCATGCCTGGCATACCGCCTCCCATTTTGCCCATCATTGCCATAAGCTGTTTGCCTTGAGGTCCTTGCATCATTTTCATCATTTTACCCATTTGGTCAAACTGCTTCATAAGTTGGTTGACTTCTTCTAGTTTTCTACCACTTCCTTTGGCTATTCTTTTCTTTCTATTAATATCTATAATGCTAGGTCTTCTTCTTTCTTCTGGTGTCATAGAATGGATAATAGCCTCTATGTGTTTAAATGAGTTGTCGTCTATATCCACATCTTTAATGGCTTTGCCTATCCCTGGTAACATACCAAGAAGGTCTTTCATATTACCCATTTTTTTAATCTGCTGAATTTGCTTTAAGAAATCATCAAAACCAAATTCGTTTTTAGCGATTTTCTTTTGTAGTTTTTTAGCTTCCTCTTCGTCAAATTGTTCTTGAGCTCTTTCTACTAAAGACACTACATCACCCATACCTAAGATACGGTCTGCCATTCTTTCAGGATAGAAAAGGTCTAAAGCCTCCATCTTTTCTCCTGTGGAAATAAACTTAATGGGCTTATTAACTACGGAACGAATAGTAAGAGCCGCACCACCTCGGGTATCCCCATCTAATTTTGTAAGGACAACACCGTCAAAGTTTAAAGCATCATTAAAGGCTTTAGCTGTATTTACAGCATCTTGCCCCGTCATAGAGTCCACAACGAACAAAGTTTCCGTAGGCTTGATGAAATAATGAACTGATTTTATTTCGTTCATCATTTGTTCATCTATCGCTAGACGACCTGCGGTATCCACAATAACCACATCGTGCTTGTTGGCTTTGGCAAAATTAACGGCATTTTCTGCTATGGTAGAAGGGTTTTTATTTTCCTCTTCGGTATATACCGGGATTCCCGTTTGGCTTCCTAGTACTTTTAGCTGGTCTATCGCAGCAGGACGATAAACATCACACGCTACCAAAAGCGGATTTTTAGCTCTTTTTTTCTTTAGATAGTTAGCTAATTTTCCTGAAAAAGTAGTTTTACCAGACCCTTGAAGCCCAGCAATTAGGATAACTGTAGGTTTCCCTGAAAGATTGATGCCTTCTTGAGAACCACCCATAAGCTCTACCAACTCATCGTGTACTATTTTGGTCATTAGCTGCCCAGGCGTTAGGCTGGTAAGTACATCTTGCCCTAAGGCTTTCTCTTGTACTCGTTTGGTAAGATCTTTAGCTACCTTATAATTTACATCGGCATCTACTAAGGCACGGCGAATTTCTTTAACCGTTTCAGCTACATTTATTTCCGTAATTTTACCTCTTCCCGAAAGGTTATGAAGAGCCTTGTCTAATTTATCTTGTAAACTATTGAACATAATCGCTTTATTTTGAGTGGCAAAAATAAGGAAAATTTAGCATTCTTCCGAATAAGTGCTGTGGCTTATGGATTGTTAAAAGTTTTCTCGTAAAAATTTGTGGTAAATTTCTTCTCCGCTTCTTATAGAATTTACTGCCCATCTTATTTTGGTATGCCATTTTTTATCGGGGCTAAGTTTGTAATCTATGGTAGAATTAAGAAGTTTTTGTTTGAGTTCGTACATACATATCGCCGCCGCCACAGAAACATTAAAACTCTTAGTAAAACCATACATTGGTATTGCCAAAGTTTCGTCTGCAAAGTCTAGTAATTCATCAGAAACGCCTTCCCATTCGGTGCCAAAAACTAGAGCAATGGGCGTTTCTACCTTATAATCTGGGAGCATAGTAGCATTATTTTCTGGCGAAACAGCCACTATTTTGTAACCTCGCTCTTTTATCTTCTCTAGGGAAGCCTTATTTCTAGGCATTTTTTCCACTTCTACCCAAGTATCTGCTCCTTTGGTAACGCTGAGGTTTGGGTCAAAAATATTATCTTTTTCTAAAGCCACTACCTTATGGAAGGCACACGCTTCCACACTTCTCACGATTGCAGCAGCATTGCGATATTGATAAACATCTTCCATCACAGGTAAAATGAAATCCGAGCTTTCCTCCGCATAATGGTTGATTTTTTGCAGGCGTTCTTCAGTCAAGAATTGAGCTAAATATTGAAATGTTTTTTCTAAATCTTCTAGATTTTTGGTTAATTCTGGCTTCATTTTTTTGCTATAATCATTCTGTCATTATTAGATAAATCTTTGATGAGTTGAGCATCACTGAAATCTTTATATAAAGCTAAAGTTTCTGCTCCTAGTTTTTGGTTTATTTCTAAAAATAAAAATCCTCTATTATTAAGATGGTGCTTGGCATCTGTTGCTATTTTTCGGTAAAATACTAAAGGGTCTGAACAAGGAGAGAAAAGAGCTAAATGAGGCTCAAAATTCTTTACAGTATCCGAAATTTCAGAAACTTCCTCTATACCTATGTATGGTGGATTAGAAATAATCACATCATAGTGAGTTGGCAATTTATAATTGAGGTAATCATCAAATATAAATTCAATATCGGTGTGATGCCTTTCTGCATTTTTTTTGGCGATGATTAGAGCTTCTTTATAGAAATCTATGGAGGCTATTCTCGCATTCGGAAAATGTTTTTTCAGCACAATAGGAATCACTCCCGAGCCAGTACCTATATCTAAAATTTTAATTTCTGTTTTGGAAAACTCTTTTGAAATGGTTTTGATGGCGTAGTCTAGCAGTTCCTCTGTTTCTGGACGAGGAATAAGCACATGTTGGTTCACGCAAAATTTCATACCAAAAAAGTCAGCTTCGCCTAAAATTTGTTGATGAGGTTTTCCGCTTTTTAGTTGGTTGATGGCTTCGGTATATTTTACTATCGGTTGAGAGGGAAGTTGGGTGTTTTCGGATTGTCGCAGTCCTATTTTGTCTAAACCTAAATAATGCTCTCCAAAAATTTCCCACAAACAAGAAACCTCAGAATTATTATAAAGCTCCGAAAGCTCTCGCTTAAAAATAGAATGTAATTCTAGCAACTTCATTACCTCACAAATACCAGTTGATTGTCTTTGGAGCGTTCTTCGTCTATAAGATAACCTTCATAATTAAAGGCTTTAATATCATCTAAAGTTTTGGCATTGGTTTCGGCACAAAAACGAATGAGAAGTCCTCTAGCGTGTTTGGTATAAACCACGATAGTTTTTAGTTTGCCGTCCTTGTATTCGTAGAATTTAACATCTACAGCCTTCGCTTTTAGCTTTTTGGTATCTACTGATTTAAAGTATTCTGTACTGGCAAGATTTAGGAGAATATCATCGTCCTTTAACTCTTCGTTAAGAGCCGCTGTAATTTTGGACTTCCAAAAAGAATATAAATTTTTATACTTGTCAAACTGGAACGGGCGCCCCATTTCTAAACGATACAGCATAATCCTATCCGAAGGTTTTAACAATCCGTACAATCCCGAGAGTATTCTGTAATGTTTTTGGAGATAATCTATGGCTTTTCTATCTAGGGTAGGAGCGTCTAACCCACGATAAACCTCACCTGTAAAAGTATAGAGGGCTGCATTAGACTCCTCTTCCGAAGGCGAGGTACTCCAGTTTTGGTTTCTTTCCCAATTTTCATCTGCTAGTTTAGAAGAAATTTCCATTAAATCAGAAAGGTATTGTGGTGTTTTCTCTTTCAAAAACGATTGTATAAACGCCGAATCTTCTATAAATTGAGGTTCGGTAAGTTTTAGCATATCTGATTTTAATGAGACATTCATTAATTTAGCTGGAGAAGAAAGTATAAGCATAAATCTATTTTTCTGCAAAGTTAAAAAAATACTAGAGAGTAAAGAATCTCTTTTCTAACATACTATGATATATAAAATCAATTAAGTTAAGCATAACAGATTTTGTTTATATTTGTACTTTATGAAAATGAAAATTATTTTCTTATTGTTATTCGCTTTGCTTGTATCTTGCCAAAAGAGCACAGAGCATAAATATTCTTTTTATTATTGGAAATCCCATTTTAAGTTAGACGAAAGCGAGAAAAAGGCACTACAAAAGGCTTCACTAGATACACTTTACATTCGTTTTTTTGATATAGATAAAGAGCAACAAAAAGTGGAAATTCTAGCCCCAATTAGTGGTAATGCTCACCTGCTAGATGCAAAAAAACAATTTGTACCTACGGTATTTATTACCAACAGAACTTTTTTCAATATATCCAAAGAAGAGATTGCTCAAATGGCACAGGCTACTTTTGATAATATTTTAAGGATACAAAAGAGTCTAGGCTTGAAGGAAAGGGCATTTACTGAGATACAAATAGACTGTGATTGGACGGAAACCACTCGTGAAGATTTTTTCCTCTTTTTAAAGGAGCTAAAAAAGATTTCTTCAAAAAAAGTCTCATCTACGCTCCGTTTGCATCAGGTTAAAGATAAGAAGAAAATGGGCATTCCGCCTGTGGATAAAGTTTATCTGATGTGTTATTCTACCTCATCGCCTTTAGATAACGATGGTAAAAACTCTATCTTAGAGGTAGATTTACTTAAAAATTACCTTGCTTCCTTAGACCAGTATCCTATCAAAAATATAGATGTAGCTCTACCAATTTATTCTTGGGGCATAGTTACCAATCATGTGGGTAAGCATAAACTTATCAATGCTTTAAATATTAGCGATTTAAGCAATGATAAATTTAAGAAAATATCAGACACCGAAACCGTGATATTAGAAGATGGTTTCTACTTTGGATATTTTTTAAACAAGGGGTTTACCATTAGAGTAGAGGAAATTTCAGAGAAGCAACTGACTGAAGTTAAAACATTTTTAGACCAGAAATTAAAACATTATCATATTATCTACTATCATTTGGATAGTCAATTTATTAAAAATAGAAAACTTTAAAACAATGAAAAAAGCAGTTATTTCATTAGGCGTTATATTATTACTTCACCAAAATTCTAAAGCATGTGCTTGGGAAGACTCAGACGGTGATTACTTTAACCTTTTTACACAGACTATTATAAAAGATAAGTCTTATACACCTTTTCTTTTGTCCTATTCATCTCCTTTTTATGAAGCAGACAATATAGCTATCATTGATGATAATCTACAACTTTGGAAAAGTTTTTTCAACAATAAACTTTCCTACGATGAGGTAAAAACATTGGTTTATAAGCTCCCATTACAAGATATTATTTCGTTTAAAGATGGATATCAGAATCAGGCTATTTTTCAGAAATTAGGTGCTTATCAGAATTATAGAGAAGGTTTGGATTATCTCATTGAGGCCAAAAAACTGAATAACCTTAGAATCAACAGAGTTGCCAATGATGATGACAATACCTATAGTTTTTATTATGACGACGAAACCTATAATCTCGCGTCTACTTTAGATTATGAAAATACACTTACTACCCTTATAAATCTTTATAACAACACTTCAAACAAAGAGATAAAACTAAGGTATGCCTATCAAATTGTTCGTTTTGAACATTACAATAGAAATTATGATAAAGCCGTAAAAGCCTTTTCTACCTATGTAGAGCCACTAGGGCTAAAAAACGCTATCTATTATATGGCTTTAGAACAAATGGCGGGAGCACAAAGTGGGCTAGGACAGAAAGAAGAAGCTAACTGGAATTTCTTCCAAGTATTTATAAATTCAAACTCTAGAAAACAAACGGCTTATACTTCTATTAAACTGTCCAGCGAAAAGGCATTTGAAGACCTGCTTTCCCGAGCTAAAAATGATAAAGAGAAGATAATGGCGTATTTTCTTCTCGGCTATCAAGGGTTTAATAATCCGCTCCCAATGATGGAGAAAATTTATGAGATAGACCCTAATTCGGAGGCTTTAAAAGTACTTCAAGCCAGAGCCATCAATGAGTTAGAAAGGTATTTTCTACCATATTACCACTATAACGAGAAGGAAATCAAAACAGTGGGTACTTCATCTAAAACAACTCCTTCAGTAAGTAAGACAGAGGACAAAGCTAGTGCTTCGTTTTGGGATAAAATAGTATCGTTCTTTAAGAACCTTTTTGGAATGGAAAGTTCTGAACCTAAAGTTTTAACTACCGAAGAAAGTAAAGGGCTTTCTGATGATGAGCTGTTAAATCACCCTAACCGTTTGCCTGTAGTTTCTTCTTCAGGAACTGATGAGGAATACAACAAAAAAATGCAAGATTATATAGAACAGCTAGAAAAACTGACAGAAAAAGTTAAAACCAAATCAAATGATGAGTTCTGGGCAATATCAGAGGCTTATATAAAGTTTTTACAGAAAGATTATAAGTCTAGCAGTAGCTTATTACAAAATATAAACACCAGCAACCAAGAATATCTTACCCAAATTGATAAAATGAAATTATTAAACGATATTCTTTCTCAACCAAGAATTGATAGCGAGTTTGAGCAACATATCATGAAAACTTACCCTGATTTGGTAACTGCTATTTCCGAAGACAGGTATAACAGCTCAGAGGCAGGTTTTATTACAGATATTTTAGCTAATAGATATTTCTTACAAGGGGAGAGAGCTAAGTCTTTCTTAATGTCTAATAAACTTTCAAGCTTGCAAGATATTTTGGATATAGACCTAGTCCGAGATATTGAAGCATTTTATAAACGAAAAAACAAAAATGCTTTTGAAAATAGCATTCTCGCTAAGAATATAGATACAGGTGAAGACACTCAAAACTTCATAAATGTACTCTATGGAGATTACGAGATGCGTTCGGCTAACTTCAAAAAAGCTTTAGATTATTATACCAAAGCAAGTGGTTTTATAGGTATTCCTAGATACGAATTTCCATTTTCAGAAGATGGATCATTGCAAAGTAATACACCGGTAAGAATGAAAATTAAAGGCTACAACGGTTACAACAATGTTTCTTCTTTAGTTTTCGGACATAATGTTTGGGTAAGTTATACTAGTCCTGAAAGCGAGTCAATGAAAGCAGAAAGTTTCATCTCCGACTTTAAATTCATTAAAAATAATATGAATAAAAAGGAACTTGCAGAAGCAGTATTAAAACTTATCAAAATAGCTAAAAGTAATGATGTTAATGCTGCCCACGCCAACCAATTGTTAGGGAACTTTTTATACAATACTTCTATATTAGGTTATTACAGACATTATTTTGTGATGGATATAAATAATGCCAATGGTGGTAAATATTCCTTCCTTAGTGATACTGAATTATACACGCCTCTATACTATTACAAAAGCATTCCTTATAATAATGTAGGTTTAAAATCAGATAGCTTTGATGTTGCTATTAGTTACTATAAAAAGGCTTTAGAAAAAAGTACAGATAGAGAAACTCAAGCTAGAATACTCTTCCAAATGGCAAGTGCTGAACAAGGAAAATACTACCAATGGGAAGCCAATCAAACTCCAAACTGGGATTATAGTGATGCCAATTGGGAGGAAAAACAAAACAAATTTCAGCAAGAGTTAGACAAAGCTAAAAATCAGAACTACAGAAGTTATTTCACAGAGTTGAAAACAAAGTACAGCGATACCGAAACGAGTAAATCTCTAATGGGAAGTTGTTCTTACTATAAGTATTTTATGCAGAAATAAAGGTTTATAAAAAGCGGCTGAACCGTTTGATTCAGCCGTTTTTACATCAAGAGTTTTAGTATTATATCCTAATTTTTTTTATCACAAAATGGTTTTCACTTTCACTTTCATAAATTTGTTTAATTTAAGCCCAACGAAATGGTTTGGTGAAGCTCTAAAAGCACAAATTAAAAATATGCTTATGTTTTTGGAATTTCATAAGCATATTTTTATAAAATGATAAGCATCAAATTTCTTTTGATGCTTATCGTTTTTAGTGTTAATTGTTATTTAATGAAAAAAGTGTCTCATTCCTGTAAATAGCATTGGGATATTATGCTCATTAGCCGCTTGTATGCTTTCGTCATCTCTCATACTTCCACCAGGTTGTATAATGGCTTTTATACCTTCTTTGGCACAAGTATCTACCACATCTCTAAACGGAAAGAAAGCATCAGAAGCTAAAACTAAATCTCCACTAAATTTCTCTTTCGCTCGTTCTATGGCTTGTTGGGTAGCCCATATTCTATTTACTTGTCCACCGCCTACGCCTAAAGCTTGTGTGCCGTTGGTAACTACGATGGCATTAGATTTTACATACTTCACAATCCTTTGGGAGAAGAGTAGAGCTTTGGTTTGTTCCTCCGTTGGCTGAACTTCTGTAACCGTTTTTATATCATCAGAGAATTGGTCATCGGCGTTTTGCACCAACATTCCACCGTCTATCTTTACCCACACTTGGCGGTCAGATACAGGATTTTTAATCTTGATAATTCTTAGATTTTTCTTTTTAGATAATACTTCTAGAGCTTCAGCATCAAAATCTGTCGCCATTACAATCTCTAGGAAAGTTTTGTTGAGTTCTTCAGCCGTATCTTTATCTACAGTGTAGTTCATCGCTACAATACCTCCGAAGATGGAAACAGGGTCGCATTCAAATGCTTTTTTATAAGTGTCTAAAGCGGTTTCTCCAATAGCAACACCACAAGGTGTAGAGTGCTTAACGGCACAACACGCTTTCTCATTTTTGAACTCATTAACCACTTTCCAACATAAATCCATATCTCTTAGATTGTTAAAAGAAAGTTCTTTACCACCTAATTGCTCAAAATCTTTCATCGCTCCATTTTCGCTAGTAGAAACATAGTAAGCCGCTGATTGATGAGGGTTTTCGCCATATCTTAAATCGGCTACTTTTTGATACGAAGCATTAAGGTACTCTGGATATTCCTCCTCTAAAAGCATTTTAGAAATAGCAGCATCATAAGCCGAAGTTAAGTTAAATACCTTTCCAGCTAATTTTTTTCTGGTTTCCAAAGTTGTATCACCTGTTTCCAAAATTTCGGCTTGAACTCTAGCATAGTCTTTAACATCAGTAACCACGGTAACGGCATTAAAATTCTTAGCTGCCGAGCGAAGCATTGAGGGGCCACCAATATCTATAAATTCTACTTTTTCGTCTAAAGAAATATTTTTGTTAACATTTTCAAAGAAAGGGTAGAGGTTCACTACTACCATATCTATCAGCTCTATGCCGTGGTCTTTTACGGTACTCATATGCTCAGGGTTAGAGCGTACGGCTAGAAGCCCTCCGTGTACTTTTGGGTGTAGCGTTTTTACCCTACCGTCTAGCATTTCTGGAAACTCTGTAACTTCATCTATCTGAATAGGAGAAAGTCCAGCTTCCTTTAAATGTTTAAATGTGCCTCCCGTAGAAATGAGTTGATAATTGTGTTGCTCCAAAAATGTGGCAAACTCTACAAGATTGGTCTTGTCTGATACGCTAATTAACGCTCTTTTTTTCATTTTTACTTTTTATTAAATATTAAAATTTGTCAAATAAATACCCTATGCCTATTTGTAAGAAATTGTTTTTCATTGTGATGTCGTTGGTTGGATAAAGGTTGCTAAGCCCTATATTATATCTCGTTTCCACAAATATAGACTTAGTTATTTTATATTCTCCACCCAAAAATATAGAGTGGTTACCCTTTCTAATATCGGTAAACTCTACATCTTGTCCGTTTTGTTTTCCTAGAGCTTTGGTTACAAAACCTAAGTTAAATCCACCCAAAATCCCTAACGATTCTATTGGTGTAAACTTAACCCCCAAAGGAATATAGACAGTGGTAAGATGCAACCTTGAACGCTCATTATTATCCATAATTAGATTTTCTGCTCCAAGTCCTGCCATACCAAGTTCTCCATGTAGAGATACATATTTATTAATTTTATAAGATACAGGCATCGCAATGTAAACACTAGATTTAGCGTTAGGTTTGTATTGTTGTCCCATAGCTTCTAGGTGTAAAGTAGAATTTACATACCCTATTTTAAACCCTGTTTCCAATTTTTGTGCATTAGCAAAACCAACTGTTGCTACTAACGCAGAAAGTAATAGTTTTTTCATAGTGCTAAAGTTTTTATTTTTTATCTACATTTCTTTTTTCAAAAATTTACCTGTGATAGATTTTTTATTCTTTATAATTTCTTCTGGAGTACCTTCTGCCACAATACTTCCTCCATTTTTACCACCTTCTGGACCTACATCTATAATATGGTCGGCAAGCTTTATCACGTCCATATTATGTTCAATAATGATAAAGGAGTTTCCTAAATCTACCAGCTTTTGGATAACCTCCATCAGAATCTTAACATCTTCAAAATGTAGCCCTGTGGTAGGTTCATCTAAAATATAAAGTGTTTTACCTGTTTGTTTTTTAGAAAGTTCTGTAGCCAACTTTACCCTTTGAGCCTCTCCGCCCGAAAGTGTAGTAGACTGTTGTCCTAAGGTAATATAACCTAAACCAACTTCTTGTAGCGTTTTCACCTTAGAATAGATTTTTGGGATTGGCTGAAAAAATTCCACAGCTTCGTCTATGGTCATATCTAGGACATCGGATATAGATTTACCCTTGTATCTTACCTCCAAGGTCTCTCTATTAAAGCGTTTGCCGTTACAAGTTTCGCAATGCACATAGACATCAGGCAAGAAATTCATTTCAATCACTTTCAATCCACCTCCTTGACAAGTTTCGCAGCGTCCACCTTTAACATTAAACGAAAATCTCCCCACTTTATAGCCTCTGATTTTACTTTCTGGGAGGTTAGCAAATAGTGTTCGAATATCCGAAAATACACCTGTATAAGTGGCAGGATTAGAACGAGGCGTTCTACCGATTGGCGTTTGGTCTACATCTACTATTTTGTCTATATGCTCTATACCCTCTATTTTTTTGTATGGAAGAGGCTCTTGCACAGCACGATAAAAATGACGGTTGAGAATAGGGTAGAGGGTTCCGTTAATCAGTGAGGACTTACCACTTCCTGAAATACCAGTAACCACTACCATTTTCCCTAAAGGAATTTTTAGGGTTACATTTTTAAGATTATTGCCCGTTGCTCCTTTGAGGACAATCGAGTTACCGTTGCCTTCTCTTCTTTTTTTAGGGATTTCTATTTTTCTTCTTCCTGTGAGGTAGTCTGCTGTAATGGTGTCAGCTTTCATCAAATCTTTTGGGCTACCTTGCCACAATACTTTTCCGCCATACTTACCAGCTTTAGGTCCAATGTCTAGCACTTCATCGGCTTCTAAAATCATATCCTTGTCGTGTTCTACCACAAGAACGGAGTTTCCTAAATCTCGTAAACTTTTTAAAGAGTTAATAAGTCTTTCGTTATCTCTCTGATGAAGACCAATAGAAGGTTCGTCTAAAATATAAAGCACATTTACTAACTGCGAACCTATCTGAGTTGCCAAACGAATCCTTTGAGACTCTCCTCCGGAAAGGGTTTTGCTACTTCTGTTAAGGCTAAGATATTCTAGTCCTACATCTAGCAGAAAGCCCAAACGAGTTTCTATCTCTTTTAAAATTTCGTGGGCAATAATTTTGTTTTTTTCGCTGAAGCTATTTTTTATTTCCGAAAGCCAATCCTTTAAGTCCAATAAGCTCATCGCATTAACTTCAGCAATAGTTTTACCTTCTATTTTAAAGGCTAAACTTTCGGGTTTTAATCTTGTTCCGTTACAGTCCGTACAGATTTCTTCTACAGCAAATTCTCGCTCTACTTGTGTAGCACCGTAGTTCTCTTTATCTTCTATAACTTTTTCTAAATGAGGAATTAACCCTTCAAAGTTAATTTTAGTCTTTTTGGAAATTCCTGCATGTTTTAAATCTTTTACAAACTCTTTATCACAACCGTAATAGATGTAGTCTAAGGCTTCTTTAGGAATTTTGTTAAATGGTGTTTGTAGGTTAAGGTCGAATAATTCTAGTATGCTTTTAATTTGGGATAAAGCCCATTTACTAAATTTATAAGTTTCTAGTGGTAATAGTGCCGACTGGAAGGGTAGTGTAGGCTCGGTAACCAGATAATCGGGATTGATTTTTTTTACAGTTCCCAAACCTTTACAATGAGGGCAACTCCCTTTAGGAGAATTGAACGAAAAAGTATTTGGTTCTGGTAATGGTAGAGCCTGTCCTGTAGCGGTATCCATTAAATCTTTAGAAAAATACTGAAACTCTTCCGAATTATATTTTTGAACCATAATTACACCGTCACCCATCTGCAAAGCTGTGGAAAGTGATTTTTGCATTCTAGCTTCAGATGCGGTTTCGCCTATAACCCAACGGTCTATAACTACTTCTATATCGTGAGTTTTGTATCGGTCTAATTTAAGGTCGTACTCTATATCTTGTAAAGTACCATCTATTCTTGCTTGGGAATATCCTTTTTTGGCTAATTGCACAAAAAGTTCGTGATAATGCCCCTTTCTAGCCTTTACTAGCGGTGCTAGAAGCAAGACTTTTTCATTCTGATATTGTTCTTTGATGGTTTCTAAAATTTGCTCTTCGGTATAGCTTTGTAGCTTTTTACCTGTTTCCAAGGAATAAGCCGTGGAAACTCTAGCAAATAGAAGTCTGAGAAAATCATAAAGTTCTGTAACTGTCCCTACGGTAGAACGAGGGTTTTTATTAGTGGTTTTTTGTTCAATGGCGATAACAGGTGAAAGTCCTTCTATTTTATCGACATCGGGGCGTTCTAATCCACCTAGAAATTGACGAGCATAGGCAGAAAATGTTTCTATATAACGCCTTTGTCCTTCTGCAAAAATAGTATCAAATGCTAAAGAAGATTTCCCACTTCCTGATAATCCCGTAATGACAACCAACTCGTTACGAGGAATTTTAACATCAATGTTTTTTAGGTTATGCTCTCTAGCACCATAGACCTCTATGAAATCTCTATTTTTCATCATTTTGCAAATTTAGTGATGAATTATGAAAGGTGAAAATAAAAATGAGTCCCAATATATCTAAAATTGTCTTAGAATATATTGGGACTGTTTTCTTTTGATTTAACCCTTTTAAAGTAAACTTTTACGCTTCTTTATTTTTCTTTTTGATTTCTTCTCCTATAATACTTGCCGTAGAGAAAGAGGTTACTAAATTATTTAGCATATCTCCAGCCGCATTGGGCGTGTTAGGAAGTAGAATAAGATTAGACTTATTAGTAGAACCAATGGACGAAAGCGTATCATAATGCTGAGTAACTACAATAAGTGCCGAAGCTTCTTGAGAGTTGATCCCCACTTTGTTAAGTACATTTACAGATTCTTCTAATCCTTTAGCGATTTCTCTTCTTTGGTCGGCAATCCCTTGTCCTTGTAGTCTTTTGCTTTCTGCTTCTGCTTTAGCTTTTTCTACGATAAGGATTCTTTGAGCATCACCTTCGTATTGAGCGGCTATTTTCTCTCTTTCTGAAGCGTTGATACGGTTCATTGCTTGTTTTACTTGTTCATCAGGGTCGATGTCTGTTACTAAGGTTTTAATGATGTCGTAACCATAGTCATTCATCGCCTCTTGTAATTCTGATTTTACAGCGATAGCAATATCATCTTTTTTCTCAAACACATCATCTAATCTAAGTTTAGGAACTTCCGCTCTTACCACATCAAAAATATAAGATGTAATCTGAGCGTGAGGATTATCTAGCTTATAGAAAGCATCATAAACCTTTTCCCCAATAACTAGATATTGCGTGGATACCTTTATTTTAACAAATACATCGTCTTTAGTTTTGGTTTCTACCACTACATCTAACTGCTGGATTTTTAAAGAAATTCTACCTGCGATTTGGTCGACAAAAGGTATTTTAAGATGAAAACCTGGACCTCTTACACTATGGAATTTCCCTAAGCGTTCTATTATAACTGATGTTTGTTGCTTTACAATAAACCAAAGTCCAAAAAAGCTAAGGAAAACAATTCCCACAAATAGAATGGCTCCCAAAGAACCCAAAATAAAACTAAATATTGTTATCATAAATTTTAAATTTTCCGTAAAGATAATTATTTTTTGGAAAATCATTATAAGCTAAACAAAGCACTGATAATCAAATATAAAAATAGAAAAAAGCACTTTTTTTTTATTTTCAGATTAAATACTTTTCGTTGCCTATTTTTTATAAAACTTAAATATGAGGCTAAAAGTCTAAAAATCATATTGTCAGATAATAAATTTTACATATATTTGCACCACTTTTTACGGACTTTTTTTGAGCAAAAAGTAAAAAACTGTAATATTTAACCGACTTCAAAACCCATTTATCCGTTTCAGCTCAAAGAATGGTAGTTTTGGATACAAATTATTTTATTATGTCAGAACAGACAAAACAACAAGAAGAGGTTCTTATGAACCAAAATGTAGCACCTGAAAATTTTGATTGGGATTCTTTTGAATCTGGTCTTAATGCTGAGGACAGAAACGAGAAAAAAGAACTTGAAGAAATCTACAAAGGTTCTTTAAGCGATTTAGCAGAAGATGATGTTATCGTAGGTAAAGTAGTAAGACTTACAGACAAAGAAGCTATCGTTGACATTGATTTCAAATCAGAAGGTGTTATTTCTCTTAACGAATTCCGTTACAACCCTAACCTAAAAGTAGGTGACGAGGTAGAAGTAATGGTGGATAGAAGAGAAGACAAAACAGGACAATTACAACTTTCTCATAAAAAAGCAAGAACGCTTAAGGCTTGGGATAAAGTAAACCAATATCACGAAAGTGGTGAGGTAGTAAACGGTTTCGTTAAGTCTAGAACAAAAGGAGGTATGATTGTAGATGTATTCGGTATCGAAGCATTCTTACCTGGTTCTCAGATAGATGTTAAGCCTATCAAAGATTACGACCAATATGTAGGTAAAACTATGGAGTTCAAGGTGGTTAAAATTAACCCTGAATTCAAAAATGTGGTGGTATCTCACAAAGCTCTTATTGAGGCTGATATCGAAGATCAGAAAAAAGAAATCATCGCTCAGCTTGAAAAAGGTCAAGTTCTTGAAGGAACAGTTAAGAACATCACTTCTTACGGTGTGTTTATCGACCTAGGAGGCGTTGATGGTCTAGTACACATTACAGACCTTTCTTGGTCTAGAGTAAACCACCCAACAGAAATCTTAGAAGATGGACAAACTGTGAAAGTGGTTATCCTTGACTTTGATGAGGATAAAACAAGAATCCAATTAGGTATGAAGCAGTTAGAAGCTCATCCTTGGGACGCTCTTGATGAAAATCTAAAAGTAGGAGATAAAGTAAAAGGTAAAGTTGTGGTATTGGCTGACTATGGTGCTTTCGTAGAAGTAGCTCCAGGTGTAGAAGGTCTTATCCACGTTTCTGAAATGTCTTGGAGCACACACCTTAGAAGTGCTGGAGATTTCGTAAAAGTAGGAGACGAGGTAGAGGCTCAAGTACTTACTTTGGATAAAGAAGAAAGAAAAATATCTTTAGGTATGAAGCAACTTTCTGAAGATCCATGGGCTAATATCCAAGATAAATATCCATTAGGCTCTAAGCACTCTGGTACTGTAAGAAACTTTACTAACTTTGGTGTATTCTTAGAATTAGAAGAAGGAATTGATGGACTTATCTATATTTCTGACCTTTCTTGGACTAAAAAAATCAAACATCCATCTGAATTCTGCAGCGTAGGAGATAAGTTAGATGTTGTAGTTCTAGAGCTAGATGTAGATGCTAGAAGACTTTCTTTAGGTCATAAACAACTTACAGAAAACCCTTGGGATAAATTCGAAACTAAATATGCTGAAGGTACTGTACATACGGGAGTAGCATCTGATGTTTTTGATAAAGGAGCTCAAGTTAAATTCGAAGATGTAGAGGTAGAAGCTTTTTGTCCTGCTAGATTACTTGAAAAAGAAGATGGTTCTAAAATCAAGAAAGGAGATGAAGCTGAATTCAAAGTAATCGAATTCAATAAAGAATTCAAGAGAGTAGTAGTATCTCACACAGGTCTTTTCCGTGAAGAAGAAAAGAAAAATGTAAAAGAAGCTGCTGCTAAAAGCTCTGCATCTGAAGAAAAAACAACTTTAGGAGATATTGATGCTCTTGCAGAACTTAAAAAGAAAATGGAAGAAGGTAAATAATCTAAATAATTAGATTAGATACTTTTCTAAAATATCTTTAAACCGTCTCAGAATTGAGGCGGTTTTTTAGTTTGTCATTATTTGATACTTACTAAATGAGTGTATAAAAAATGAAGTTTAATATATATAAAGATTTTTTTAAAAAGAACTTCTATATGTATAATATTATATCGTTTTATTTAGATTTGACATGCAGCAAATATCTATTTAACATAATATAAATTATAGGAAAACTCTGAACTAAAAAAGAGACCGAATAATATCGGTCTCTTCGAGTATTTTATAAACCTATATTAGTGTTTATTTTAAACTTCTTAGTTATATTTTTAGGAATACCATCTTTATGAAGTAAAATACCTGTTGTTTTATACAATACATACGGCTTAGTTACATAAAGATAACCTTCATAATCGTTGGTTGTTCCCCAAGAGTTTTTCACCATATAATATTCTTTACCTGTTTGGTCCTTAGCAATACCTACAATGTGCATACCGTGGTCGTCTGTTGTAGTAAGATTGTTAAGAGCTTCCTGACGCATCTCTTCTGTAATTTTTTTATCAGGTTTTGGACCTTTAAATAAATCTTTTTTAGTAGCTGCGTTAAGATTATCCAAATCTAAATCTGGTACATAAGCCACCCCATTTTTGTACGAGAAATAAGGCTCAGATACATCTGTTGCCCAACCCACGGTGTATCCATTATTTATAGCGTAATCTATGATTGTTGTAAGATCTTCCATTGGAACATTCCACATAGTTTCGTGGCTCCAGTTGTCTGGAATAGGCACTACAAATCTCTCATAATAAGCATAATCTTTATATGATGATATACCTACATAATCTTCTGGAACAATCCCAACTACCTCTTTAGCAAAGGTTTGAGGCGTGTATTGTTTACCTTTATAAGTAAACTGAGTTGGATACTTACCTAAATAACTATCCAAAATAGCATCTATATTAGACAACCAGTTAGACGATAATTTCCCTGATGGATTTTTAACATAAGTATCTAGCATTGATTTTATAATCGCTTGCATTTCAGAGAAATTATTTCTCGTTTGCCCTTCCTTTAAACCAGAATACACTTCTTGCGGAACTGCACCATATTTACGATACATATTGATAACATCATGCAATTCACCACCGTCTCCCCAAGAAATAGCTCCATTATTAAGTACATAAAGTTTGGCTTTATCGTGATAAGAATTTCTAGCAGTAAATATTTCTGCTAAATCAACAGGAGCTTTCCCCATTCTTATCATTTCAGATTCTAGGAAAGAATTCCCAGAATAGCTCCAACAAGTTCCCGAAGAACCTTGGTCTTTTACTGGAGTTACTCCATTCTCTTTAATTACCGTAAATTTAAAATCAGGATTTTCGGACTGATTGTTTTTCAGGCTATTCACTAAGCCATCTTGAGCAAACGCAAAAGTTGCACAAGATACCATCGCTAAAGCTGTTAGTTTCGTTTTTATCATAATATGTAGTTAAAAAGTTAATTTTAGTATAAAATTTTCAGTTTTTCAGTTGAAACCTTTACCAATATGGGTGAAGATATTTCGTAATATTCGCCATCTAGATGCCAATCTTTAGCACTCGCTTCAAAAGAGAAACTCTCTTTTTTCAAAAAGGTTACAAATTGGTCATTTTTCAGTTGTTTTTTAAACATTCTCGTTGCAAATATTGAAGCATACCAAAGTGGAAATTTTTTAACCAAAACTAAATCCAAAAGTCCATCGTTAGCCAATGCCTTCGGAGCGATGTAAGCGTGATTACCAAACTGCCTAGTATTTGCAATATTGAACATCAAATATTTACCATTATATTTTTTCAGTTCTTCTTCTTTAAAGTTAATCTGAATAGGACGATATTTAAAAAAAGTTTTAATACTCGTTTTAATATAATTGGCAAATCCTCTATTTGTATTTTCAAATGCTTTGGTAACGGCACCATCAAAACCAATACCTGAAACATTTATGGAAAGCTGACCATTCACCGTAAAAGTATCAACCTCTCTACTTTTAGGATTTTTTATTTTATTGATTAAAGTACTAATATCCTTAGTAAAATCCATTTCGTAAGCAAAACCATTGCCTGACCCTGCGGGATAAATTCCTAAAATTTTATCCGTGCCTATCAGTTTTTTAGCGATGCTAGAAATAGTGCCATCGCCTCCTACGGCAATAAAAATATCTGCTTTTGAGAAATTATTTTCTATAAAAGCCTCCGTCCCTTTTACCGAATCTGAAATATAGTACAATGCCTGAGGAAACTCCTTTTCCATTTTTTCTAGAAAAGATTGATATTTTCCCTTTGCTGAAAAAGGATTGATGATAAACGCTAAATTCTGCATAACCCAACAAATATAATACTTTTTCAGCTTCTATATGAATTCCGAACCAAATATCTGTGTAAAGTGTTTTTTTATTTTTTCCTTTAATTCTGTAATTTCTTCATTAGTGAATTTTCGTTCTAGCTCCCGCTCCATAGAGGTTACAGATTTATCTTTTATCCCACACGGGATAATGTATTCAAAATACCTTAAATCTGTATTTACATTGAGTGCAAAGCCGTGCATAGTAACCCATTTAGAAGTTTTAACGCCCATTGCACATATTTTTCTGGCATAAGGTTTACCCACATCTAGCCAAACACCTGTTTCCCCTTCGGAACGCTCCCCTTTTAAGCCATATTCTGCAATTACTCTTATGATAACTTCCTCCAAACTACGCATATAAGCGTGTATGTCTGTTTTAAAATTATCCAAATCTAAAATAGGATAACCTACAACCTGCCCAAAGCCGTGATAAGTAATATCTCCTCCTCTATTGGTTTTTATAAATGTGGCATTAATTTCTTTTAATTTATCTGTATTTGCCAACATATTATGTTCGTTTCCGCTTTTTCCTAAAGTGTACACATGAGGATGTTCCACAAATAAAAAATAATTTGGCGTTAATTCCTGTACCCCATCTACCCTATCTCTATTTTTGAGTTTTAGCTCTATGATTTCCTTCATAAGATTTTCTTGATACTCAAAAGCATCAGGGTAATCCATCAATCCTAAATCTCTAAATTTTAACTGTTTATTATATTTTTTATCCATGAATTCTTTTTGTAAACTAAATTAAAAAACAAAAGAAGACCTCGTCTAAAAAGGTCTTCTCATTTTGTTAAATTTCTACTCTACTTTTTAAGGCTCATAATGAACTCCACCATCTTATCCGATTCTTCCTTAGACAGTTGAGGATGCGGTTGCATTGGTATTTCTCCCCAATTACCACTACCACCATCAATGATGTTTTTTGATAACATTTCCAAATCTTCTTGAGTGTACCTTTCTGCTATTTCCCTAAAAGAGGGTCCTGCCATTTTCTTATCAACACTATGACAACTCAAACAATCAGAACCTTTTATCAACTGATAGCCTTGGTGCTCCAAATTGGGTTCTGTCTTAACCTCTGATGCAATTTGTGTTTCTCTCACAGCTGTCTCTGTTTGAGAAGTTTCCTTCTGATTACAAGAAAATAGCATCAATGTTAATACTCCAAAATAAGTATATTTCATATGGCTTATTTTGTAGCAGTAGAATCAGCTGCTGGTGTGGCTTCCGTTGTAGCAGGTGTACTTACCGCAGTCTTAGCGGTATCAGCTACTACAGTTACCTCTGGTTCTTGAAGCATTACATTACTTTCTTCATTTACATTTTCTTTTTTAGAACACGCTACTGAAGTTAAACCTAAAACTAAGGTTATCACAAATATTTTTTTCATAAAACTAAATATTACATTATTCCACAAAAGTAATAATTTTTGATAAATATTAAATCTCAGCTGTGTTAAATTAAACTCATTCTAAATTTGAGACTATAATACAATCTATTGTTTTAATGCTTACCTTTGTTGCAAGATATGTTCAGAAAGTTTATTATATACGGTTTTATCACATGCTATCTTGTTTCTTTTTCAGAAGTGAGAGAAGTTTTGAAATTGCCTGTATTGATAGAGCATTTCGTAGAACATAGAAACGACAATCCAGAAATGTCTTTCGGACAATTCATTACACTTCATTATCTCAGCGGAGATGTCCACGATGATGATTATGAAGAAGATATGAAACTTCCGTTTAAATCTCAAAACCAGAACATTTCTAGCTCTATTGTATTAGCGATGCCTACAAGTTTTGATTTTAAAATAAAATCGTCCAAAATTTATAAAGAAAAATCCCAAAACTTCGGCTATTCCGATAGTTTTACTATTGATAATAGTGATTTGGTATTTCATCCTCCAAGATTAGTTTAATTTTATACTAGGGAACATCTTTCTTTGCTAGTTCCTTGTCGTCTATTTGGTTAAAATTATTGTTTTAACCAATGTTACTCTTTTTCGTAAAATTAAACTTTAGAAATATGCTAAATAAAATCATAGCGTTTTCTATCAAAAATAAACTAATAATAGGCTTATTTACATTAGCTCTAATTATCTACGGTATTTTTGAAGTTAGAAAACTCCCCATAGATGCTGTGCCTGATATTACAGATAATCAGGTTCAAATCATTACTGTATCTCCTAGTTTAGGAGCTCCTGATGTGGAAAGATTCATCACTTTCCCACTAGAACAGGCAAATAATAATATACAAGGAATTAAACAAATCCGAAGTTTTTCTCGCTTTGGCTTGTCTGTAATTACCATTGTTTTTAAAGATGATGTAGATATACACTTGGCTCGTCAGCAAGTATCAGAAAGGTTACAACAGGTATCCAAGGATATTCCAGCTGAATTAGGAGTTCCTACAATGGCACCTATCACCACTGGGTTAGGTGAAATTTACCAATATGTAGTTCGTCCTAAAAAAGGCTACGAGCACCGTTATGATGCAATGAAGCTCCGTACCATACAAGATTGGGTGGTAAGAAGACAACTCCTTGGAATAGAAGGCGTTGCCGATGTTGCCAGTTTCGGTGGTTATCTTAAACAATATGAAATAGCTGTCAACCCTACTCAACTAAAGGCAATGGGCGTTACAATGCAAGAAGTTTTTAACGCTTTACAAAGTAATAACCAAAATACAGGTGGGGCTTACATAGAAAAAGGTCCTACAGTATTATTTATCCGCACAGAAGGTTTGGTAGGTAAAATTGAGGATATAGAAAACACCGTAGTAAAAACACTTCCCGATGGGACACCTATCTTAGTAAAAAATATAGGTAATGTAGGCTACGGTAGTGCCACTAGATATGGTGCTATGACCTACAACGGTAAAGGCGAAGTAGCTGGTGCAGTGGTAATGATGATGAAGGGTGCTAACTCTAACCAAGTTATCAAAAATGTAAAAGAACGCATTGATGAAATCCAAAAAACACTACCAGAAGGTGTGAAAATAGAGCCTTTCTTAGACCGTACAAAAATGGTAAATAACGCCATAGGAACAGTACAAAAGAACCTCATGGAAGGGGCTTTAATTGTAATTTTTGTATTGGTTTTATTCTTAGGAAATTTCCGTGCAGGATTTTTGGTAGCTTCAGTTATACCACTCTCTATGTTATTCGCCATTATAATGATGAATATCTTTGGTGTAAGTGGTAACTTAATGAGTTTGGGGGCATTGGACTTTGGTTTAATTGTAGATGGAGCGGTAATTATTGTGGAGGCTGTATTGCATAAACTCCACGAGTTAAAGAAATCTGATAAGTCTGAACTTTCTCAACAAGAGATGAATGATGAAGTAGAATCTTCTGCTGGAAAAATGATGAATTCTGCTGTTTTCGGACAAATCATCATCTTAATAGTTTATTTACCAATACTTACACTACAAGGGATTGAAGGTAAAATGTTTAAACCTATGGCACAGACGGTAGCGTTTGCACTTTTAGGGGCATTTATTCTGTCTTTAACTTATGTACCTATGATGAGTAGTTTGGTATTAAGTAAAAAAATAAACTTCAAAAAGAATTTCTCTGACAAGATGATGGAGAAAGTAGAAGCCTTCTACGAGAAAACTTTAGCCAAAATCCTCAATCGTTCAAAAGTAGTCGTTATTGCTATTTTGGCATTGTTTGTATTCTCGGTATTTATTCTTACGCGTTTGGGTGGAGAGTTTATCCCAAGTCTTCCAGAAGGAGATTTTGCGGTAGATACCAGAGTGCTTACAGGGAGTAACCTTAAAACTTCCACAAATGCTGTACAAAAATCATCACAGATTTTACTGAAAAAATTCCCTGAGATAGAGAAAATTGTAGGTAAAACAGGTAGTAGCGAAATCCCAACCGACCCAATGCCTATTGATGCGAGTGATATGATGGTGATTCTAAAACCTCGTGAAGAATGGACTTCTGCTAAAACCTATGAAGAGCTATCAGAAAAAATGTCTGCCGAACTTAAAAAGAATATGCTAGGCGTAACCTACTCTTTCCAATATCCTGTTAATATGCGTTTTAATGAACTTATGACTGGAGCTAGACAAGATGTGGTTTGTAAAATATTTGGTGAAAATTTAGATACTTTAAAGGTTTATTCTGAAAAATTAGGAGAAATATCTAAAAGTATTAGAGGAGCTCAAAATATCTATGTAGAGCCTATTTCTGGTATTCCACAGATTGTAATTTCATACAATAGAGCTAAGATAGCACAATATGGAGTGAATATCAGCGAAATCAACCGTATTGTAAATACCGCATTTGCTGGACAGTCCACAGGCTCCGTTTATGAAGGCGAAAAGAGATTTGACCTCGTGGTAAGGCTTAGTGGAGAGCAAAGAAAGAATATAGATGATGTTAGAAACCTACTAATAAGCACTCCTACAGGCACTGAAATCCCGTTAAGCTCCATTGCTGATGTAGAATTAAAGGAAAGTGTTAACCAAATCCAGAGAGAGAACGCTCAACGAAGAATTATTGTAGGCTTTAATGTTAGAAACCGAGATATACAAACTACAGTAGCAGATTTGCAAACTCAAGTAGAACAAAAACTAAAATTGCCACCAGGCTACTTCATTAAATATGGAGGTACTTTTGAAAATCTTCAACAAGCTAAAGCAAGACTATCAATAGCCGTTCCTGCTAGCTTACTTATGATTTTCTTAATGCTTTATTTTGCGTTTCGTTCTATTAAATATGGTATGCTTATTTTCACGGCAATTCCGTTGTCTGCTATTGGAGGAATTTTAGCTCTTTGGCTTAGAGGAATGAACTTCAGTATCTCAGCTGGTGTAGGGTTTATCGCTCTATTTGGTGTAGCGGTACTGAATGGTATTGTACTCATCGCCGAATTTAACAGACAAAAAGCTCTGCAAACCTCTTTAAAAGATGCCGTGAGAGCTGGTGGCAAAAATAGACTTCGCCCTGTACTAATGACAGCTTTCGTGGCTTCGTTAGGATTCTTACCTATGGCAACAAGTACAGGAGAAGGTGCCGAAGTACAACGTCCATTAGCAACAGTAGTTATTGGAGGGCTTTTATTAGCTACATTTTTAACGCTTTATCTTCTACCAATTCTTTACATTTGGTTTGAAAGCAAAAAAGGATTAAAAATTAAAAAGACCAAAGCCTAACCCAACTGTATTAACTTTTTAATAAGCAGAAAACAATGAAACTAAATATAAAATTCGTGTTGTTATCTTCTGTGTTTTTTGGTGGTATTGCCAATGCACAAGTTAAGATTAGCTTAGACGAAGCTTACCAAAAAGCTTTAGAGCACAACTTGACTCTCAAAAATGCAGAGTTAAGATCAAAATATCAAGAAAAGATAAAGAAGTCTTTTTTAACAATAGACCCTTTGAATGTATCGGGAGAATATGGACAAATCAACTCATCGTATAAGGATAATAGATTTTCTGTCTCTCAAGGATTTAGACTTCCTGGTGTTTATCAAAAACAAAAACAACTTCTACTAGAAGAATGGAAAACTAGCGTAATGCTTTCTTCATTAGAAAAGTGGCAGTTAAAAAGAGAAATCAGTCTAATCTATAACCAGTTGTGCTATTTAGATGAAAAAGAAGCTCTACTGAAAAAGATAGAACAGATTTATCAGCAGTATTTTAGCAGAGCTAATCTAAGGTTACAGAAAGGAGAATCTAATATTTTAGAAAAAACCACAGCAGAAAACTTTAAGGCACAAGCGGAAATACAAGTAAACAATATAAAAAGAGATAGAGAAATAGCTCAAAAACAGCTAAGTTTTCTAATCAATGACGGGCAAGTATATACTAATGATTCTCAAGCTCTGTCCATGATGAGTATTGCCAACTTATCAGAAGAACCCCAATTACAAAACAATAGAGTTTTGGAAATTATGAACCAACAAAAAAATGTGGAAATGGCTAGACTTGCTACGGAGAAGTCTAAACTCCTTCCCTCTTTCAATATTGGTTACAATACTATGACTATGTATGGTATGGGGGCTGATAATTTGCTTTATGACCACTCCACTCGCTTCCACTCGGTGGTAGTTGGGGTGTCTATTCCTATTTTTAATTCGGCTCAAAAATCTATTATTTCTGGACAAAAAATCAATCAGGAAATAGCAGAAAACCAATGGAAATTAGGTCTTAACAATCTAAAAAGACAGTATGTAGAACTCAATAATGCTTACAATAAGTTAAAAGACGAAATTAACTACTACCAATCTAAAGGTTTAGAAAACTCTGAAACCATTATTAAAACAGCTAATCGCCAATTATATGAAGGACAGATTAACTACCTAGAGTGGAGTTTGTTAATGAACCAAGCATTAGATATACAAAATATGTATATAGATAAGTTAAAGGAAATTAATGATAGAGCTATAGAAATCAATGCCTTATTAGATAACTCTCAATATTAAATCTCATGAAAAAAATTATAATAATACTTAGCATAGGGAGCATCGTTTTATCTTGCTCTAAAAAAGAAAACACTACGGAAGAACCTGCATTTGAAGTTTCTGCCAATCAGAACGAAATTACACTTACCGATGCTCAAATGAAAAGCGTTGGGATACAAACCACTTTATTATCAGAACAGGAAATTTCTTCTAAAATTACCCTTAATGGTAATATAGATGTTCCACCACAAGGTATGGCTAGCGTATCTTCACCTAGTGGAGGTTATGTAAAGTCTGCGAAGTTTATGCCTGGAAATTTTGTGAATAAAGGCGATGTTTTAGCGATATTAGAAGATCCTAATTTAGTTCAGCTTCAGCAGGATTATTTATTAGCAAAGTCTAATTTTGGATATGCAGAGAAAGACTATCAGCGTCAAAAAGACCTTAACCAAAGCCAAGCAAGTAGTGATAAGGCGATGCAAATGGCTCACACAGAAGCTAAAAATCAAAATATTTCTATCAACGCTTTAGCAGAAAGACTTAGAATTTTAGGGGTAAATCCTGATAAAATCACACCTCAATCTATCCAAAGAAGTGTGGCATTAAGAGCCCCAATATCAGGATATATCACAAGGGTAAATGTAAATATAGGACAATATGTTTCTCCTGTGGATAAATTATTTGAAATAGTAAACACTCAGGATACTCACCTGATATTAAAGGCTTTTGAGAAGGATTTATCGCACCTTAAAATAGGTCAAAAAGTGTATGCATACGCCAATCAAAACCCAAATAAAAAATACACAGCCTCTATTATTTTAATTGGTAAAAATTTTGATTCGGATAGAAGCGTTCCTGTACATTGCCATTTTGTTGGTGGACAGCCAGATTTGGTTCCAGGTTCTTTCATGAATGCTGATGTAGAAGCTAATGCTCAAAACAGTTTATCTGTGCCAGATGATGCCGTGCTTACTTGGGAAGGTAAGCAGTATATCTTTGAAGAAATAAAGCCAAAGACATTTAGAATGGTACCTGTTACTATAGGAAATTCAGAAAATGGTTATACCGAAATTTCAGGAGATTTAACCAAACTTATGAATAAAAAATTTGTTACTAAAGGAGCTTATAACCTCCTTATGGGACTTAAAAATGTAGAAGAATAAAAAAGAATAGTAGGAAAATAAATGTTACTAAAAATTTCATTACTGTTTATAGGAACTATATTAGCATTTTGGGTTAGTGCGATTTGTGGTGGCGGAGCTAGCCTTATACTTATCCCAATACTCAATTTGCTATTACCTTCATCTGTAGTTCCTTTTTCATTAACGATAGGAACTTTTACCAGCTCTGCTTCTAGGATTGTGGTATTCAAAAAACATATTAGTTGGAAAATATTTTTTTGGTTTGTACCCTTTTCTATTCCTGCTGTCTTTTTGGGAGCATTTTTCATAAAGTATATCAATCCTGTTTATTTACAACTGGTGGTAGCTTTGTTTCTTATAGCAAACCTACCCCAGCTATTCAAATCAGGAAAACAGCAAAAACAAGACGAAAAACCTTACCCTAAATATATACTAGGCATTATAGGTTTTTTAGCAGGTTTTGTATCTGGTATTACAGGAGCTATAGGACTATTATTTAATCGTTTTTATCTAAAATACGGATTAAGTAAAGAGGAGATTGTAGCAACTAGAGCAGCAAATGAAATTTTTTTACATCTTATTAAAATCATCATCTACATTCTATTGGGGTTATATTCTAGTACGGCAATTTGGTTGGGTGTGGTAATCGCTATTTAGGCTATTATCTCTTCCTACACTGTCAAATTTGTACTTCCCTATTTAAGCAAATTTATTTTTAAGAAAATAGGTTATGGAGCTATGGTATTATCTGGTTTTGTTTTACTTTTTACTACCTCTCAGAAAATCATTGCTCAAGATAACATTAAACTTTCTAAAAATAATTATGACAATAAAAGTGAAATTCATTTCAAATGGCGAGAAAGTGCTTTTACACTAGAGTACGCTATAGATGGAGACTTAGAAATAGAACGCCCTATATCACCTGATGAACTTCCTCCTAACTTATTTAAAGAATATCAAAAATTATCAAAATCTTATGATTATATAGATTTGGAAAAAGTTTTTAAATTTAACAAAAAACCAAGCTACGAATTTTACTGCTATAAAGGAAATGAACTAAAAAAATATAAATTAAATGAACAAGAATAATACAACCAAAAATATGACAACTATTGAAAACTATTTAGACAGCCATTACATACACAGAAGTAACTGGCTAAGAGCAGCTGTATTGGGTGCTAATGATGGTATAATCTCTATTTCCAGTTTGGCGATAGGGGTTGCAGCCGCAAGTACTACGAGAGAACCTATCGTTCTTGCCACTGTGGCAGGTCTGGTAGCGGGAGCTCTTTCTATGGCAGCGGGAGAATATGTTTCTGTAAGTTCTCAAACGGATACCGAAAAGGCTGACATCGCTAGAGAAATTAAGGAATTAGAAGAAAACCCTGAATTAGAACTTCAAATTTTAGCTCAGATTTACGAAAAAAGAGGTCTTAAAAAAGATACTGCTTTACAAGTTGCTAAGGAATTAACGGAAGCTGATGCTTTGGCAGCACACATAAGAGACGAGCTAGGCATCAATGAGATTAGCCAAGCTAACCCTACACAGGCGGCATTAGCTTCAGGAGCTGCATTTACTGTAGGAGGTGTATTGCCTCTTCTAGTAACCTTATTTGCTCCTGTAGAAAGTATGGAATACTTCCTTTATGGATTTACCATTATTTTCCTTGTTATATTAGGAACTATTTCTGCAAAAACAGGTGGTGCTAATGTAGTAAGAGCCGTATTAAGAATTACACTTTGGGGAACTTTAGCTATGGGATTATCGGCATTAGTAGGTTATTTATTTGGAGTTAATGTATAAATAAACTCCATTAAATTTATACTTAATAGACTGTCTTTTAGGCAGTCTATTTTTAGTTAAAGTATTTTCCTACTTAGGGATTTAAAAATTTAATATTAAAATAATTATCTTTACGAAAATTTTAAAAAATGATAAACTGGAAAACAGCCAAGGAATACGAAGACATTACTTACAAAAAATGCAACGGCGTTGCTAGAATTGCCTTTAATAGACCCGAAGTGCGTAACGCCTTTCGTCCAAAAACAACATCAGAGCTTTACGATGCCTTTTATGATGCTTACGAAGACCCATCTATTGGGGTGGTATTATTATCAGGTGAAGGTCCTAGCCCTAAAGATGGCGGCTGGGCATTCTGTAGCGGTGGCGACCAAAAAGCAAGAGGTCATCAAGGCTATGTAGGCGAAGACGGCAGACACAGACTTAATATACTTGAAGTACAAAGGCTTATTAGATTTATGCCCAAAGTAGTAATTGCTGTAGTTCCAGGTTGGGCAGTTGGTGGAGGACATTCACTACATGTGGTTTGTGATTTAACTTTAGCCAGTAAAGAACATGCTATTTTCAAACAAACAGATGCTGATGTTACCAGTTTTGATGGTGGCTATGGTTCTGCCTATTTAGCTAAAATGGTAGGGCAGAAAAAAGCAAGAGAAATTTTCTTTTTAGGCAGAAATTACTCCGCACAAGAGGCCTTTGAAATGGGAATGGTAAACAAAGTAGTACCTCACGAAGAGTTGGAAGATACCGCTTATGAATGGGCTCAAGAGATATTAGCAAAATCGCCTACATCTATTCGTATGCTAAAGTTTGCGATGAATCTTACAGATGACGGCATGGTAGGTCAACAAGTATTTGCTGGAGAAGCAACAAGACTCGCCTATATGACTGACGAAGCCAAAGAAGGACGAAATGCCTTTTTAGAAAAAAGAAAACCTGACTTCGGTGAAAATCAATGGATTTCTTAATAAAAAATATCACTTTTCAATAAAAATAAAATGAAGCATTGGATACAAGCCGCAAGGCTGCGTACGCTTCCACTATCATTAAGCGGAATTATTACGGGAGCTTTTGTGGCTAAATGGAAACTTAAAGAAACAGGAGGTACTTGGGACATTTGGATTTTAATCCTTGCTCTTTTAGTAACTCTACTCTACCAAATCTTATCCAACTTTGCTAATGATTACGGCGATGGCGTAAAAGGTACAGATACTCATCGTTCCACCCAAGCAGAAGCTAGAGCGGTAGCCTCTGGAAAAATATCAGCCCAGCAAATGAAAATGGCGGTACTCATTACGGCTGTTCTTGCTTTTTTAGCGAGTGTAGTCCTGCTATATATAGCGTTTTTCCCAAAGCATATTAAAGAATTTTGGTTCTTTATTGGGTTAGGTGTATTGTGTATCCTTGCGGCTATTGGCTACACGGTAGGCAAAAAACCTTACGGATATATGGGGCTAGGCGATATAATGGTATTTATATTCTTTGGATTAGTCTCTGTGGTTGGTAGCTATTTTCTGTTTACTAAGTCTTTGGATTGGGATATTTTTCTTCCTGCTACTGCCGTGGGAATGATGAGTGTAAGCGTACTCAACCTAAATAATATGAGAGATATAGAAAGTGATAAAGCCTCTGGTAAGCATACCCTAGCACTAAAACTAGGATTTAGAAAAGCCATGGTCTATCAAATGATACTGATGCAACTGCCTCTCATTTTGATACTTGCTTTTTTAATGTTAAATCAACTACACGAACGAGGGAATTACTATGCTTTCATCGTGATGATTTTACTCTTCCCTATGATGGCACTTAGGCGAAGAATTATGCAAGTAAACGAACCCAAAGAGCTGGACCCATTTTTAAAACAAGTAGGCATCATTACTCTAGTAATGTCTATACTTTTAGCAGTAGGACTTAATTATTTTTAATCAGAAATAAATTTGATAAAAACAATACTACAATGAAAATAAAATTTCTAGGACAAAACTGTTTTCTATTTTCTTATAAGGGTATCAATATTCTTTCAGACCCTTTCTATAATTATCAAAAAGAAAAATCGGGGTTTGATATTACTAAAGAAAAAATAGACTATCTACTCATCACTCACGCTCACGGAGACCATATTGCCGATGTACAGGAAGTGCTAGACACCTACCCTAACGCTACTATTATTGGTCAGCCCGAAATTTGTGCTTACTTCAATCATCAACATAATATTGATATTAACTTAGGTGGTTCTGCTAAGATAGAAGATTTAAAAATCACAATGGTAACCGCTTCTCATACCAGCTCTTTCTCTGATGGAAGCTACGGCGGAGAGCCTTGTGGATATGTATTTAGATTTGCTGATAAAAATATTTATCTCGCGGGAGACACAGGTGTGATTTCGGATATGGGACTACTAACACCTCTATACGGAACGATAGATTTGGCTATTTTGCCTATAGGTGGACATTATACTATGTGTGCTAGAAAAGCAAGTTTTGCCGCTTCGGAACTTATTAAAACCCCTAAGGTTATTGGCTGCCACTTTGATACCTTCCCTCCGATTAGTATAGACCATACCCAAGCCCAAAACCATTTTAAAGAGAAAAATGTAGAACTCGTTTTACCTAACTTGGGGCAAGAGTTTGATTTATAAACTACCATTCTATAACTAATCCCTCAACAAACAATGTTGAGGGATTTAATTATTCTATTTATTTCTTAAAACTATATTTTATCCCAATACTGAGTAGACTATTGTTAGGCGAATTAGGGAGAATTTCAAAGAGATCCGCTTCATCTCTGTCATTCCCCAAAACAATAGCCTCATAATTCATGTATAAAGCCATATATTTTGAAATAAAATAGCTGCAACCTATTCCTGCATTAAAAGAGGCATAAAGTTTATCATAATCCGTTGCCTCATTAGGTGTATAGTGGTAGTTGCTCTTCACTTCCTGATTTATAGCCAACCCTAAATTTAAGTTTCCACTAAAATTATCTACGATTCGGTACCTCCAAACGATATTCAAAGGAACCGAAATAACAGCTCCCTCAAAAAAACCTTTTGAACCATCATTCATTGGATTTATTACCCCTGTTTCAAAATACTTTAGCCTTCCGCTAACAGACCAGTTTTTCGCAAAAAAATATTCCGCTAAAAAGCCCCCTTGCATAAACGACATTTTACTTGGAGGAACCGACATTTTTGAGTTCAGCCCCACCTCTGCCCCAAAAAACCATCGTCCCTTTGGGTTTATAATTTCTCTTGTTTGCGCCGTAATCGTATTTGACAACAGCACCAATACCATCACAAATAATGTTTGATATTTAATTGAGTTTATACCTATCATTGATACAAATCTAAAACGGTCTAAACCAAAACAATGGCTAAAAATGTTCTTTTTCATAATAACAAATTTTAAAAGGTGCTTAAACAAAAATAACAAAACTTTCAAACAAAATAGCCTCAACTTGTTTCCTAAAAGGTATGTATCTTTATATTTTTCAAATAAGATATATTTACCACTTCTATACAGAAGTAGATGGAAGAAGCAAAAGTGAGACTTCCCTCTTTTGGTAATACTTTGTTTACAGACTGTTATTTTTTTTCATTTATTAATTTTAAAGCATATTCTAAAAAAACATTTTCATTGTTAATGTACTGATATATTGTTGGTATTACTTCATAATGTGGTTTAACTCCACTACCAAAAGGTAATTTTGGTTCAACATTCATAAGGAATTGTAATGCTGGAATTTCAATAGTTATTTTAGAATTTGGCAAAGTCAAATTTTGGCTATATCCACTTGTGTTTCCAAAATAACCACCGCCTGTTTCTTGCCCAATAAATGTAGCTAATCCTTTTGAATACATCATATTTGAAAATTCGCTACCCCCAGAATATGTTATTGGACTGATGATGATATACACATCTCCTTTAAACTTATTTTTGGGTGATTTTTTATATGCCTTAAGCCCTAAACCAAAGTTATTTTTTCTTTCAAGACTTCCGTCATTCATTTTTTTATTCGCAAAAATTCTCTCTAAAAGTCCAAATACTTTAAGTTTTATAGGTTTATCAATTCCATTATCAAGTACTATTTTTGGGGCTTTTACTCTTACTTTGGCGTATTTTTGATACTTATCGCCAAAATAAGAATACAATAATCCTTCATTTCCTTCTGTTCCTCCGCCATTCTTACTAACATCAATAATTACATTTTCAATATCCTTTCCCTTTATTTCAGAAAAACTATATTCTAAGAATTTTTTTAAGGTTTTGTATTTACTATCTTTTTTGATAACATCATTTGAAAATGTTTGAATATCTAAATAAGCTGTTTTTGGATTGATAATTTTAAGTTTCAGAGGTTCATTTTCATCTTTTTTCTCAGCTAAAGCAATATTCTTTTTTAAGTTAGCATTAATTTTACTAATTGACAATGAGTTAATCATGATAGGGTCTTCAATTCCTTTAAATTTCACTTCATATTTCTCAATTATTCCATAGTAATAGTAATAATATTTAGAAAAACCAAAACCTCTTAAATCACTATATTTCACAGTTTTTATGTAACCGTCTGACGCAAATAAATTTCCAATTTTTCTAACTATTTCTTTCGGTTTTTCTCCGTTTATTTCTTCAATTTCAAGATTTTCGATTTTTGTAGAATTATCTGAAGCATTATGAGTACAATATAATTTCTCACCTAAGAAAACTACTGTTAAAGGCAAAAATCGGATACTTTCGTTTTTGTTAATTTCTTCTTTAACTTCTTTTGGTAAAAAAATATCAGTATGGTCTTCTCTTGATAATGCTACCAATGGTGCAATTATTTTATGAAATTCAAACACATTAAGGTTTGTTGTTATTTTACTTTTTGCGTGTTGGAAAGCGAAATCAACACTATCTTTCGGTGTATACCAATACATTCCCGAGTGAAATTTATCCAATCCTTGATATAATAAATCCAAATCTCGTTGAAGTTTTTCTTTTTCAATTTTAGGAAAATCACCAAAGTTTTGAGAATAGATACTTTGTGTCAATAAAATTAATAATACTAATATTTTGTTCATTTATGATATGTTTGGTATAGTTGCCTATAACAATAGGTTTTCTGAAACAAAAGTATAAATTTCGTAAATACAAACTACATAACGCTCATTTCTTTTTCAATATATCTCAAATTTTACCACTTAGGAATGAATAAGAGAATAATAGTAAAATGCAAATTAGAACTTATAAAAAAATTGGAATAGAGAAATAATTGCTCTATTCCAATTAAATTAACTATTTTTATATCCTAAAATCTGTAACGCTTTTTTAGGATGGGACAGTAATATTCTATCTATTTAATAAACCCTTTATCTTTTAACAAAGGTTTTAGGTCAGGAGTTCTACCTGTAAACTCTTTGTAAGCCTGATTAAGGTCTTTGGTATTCCCTACGGAAAGAATATATTTTCTGAAACGGTCGCCATTAGCACGAGTCATTCCTCCGTTGGTTTTAACCCAATCCCAAGCGTCAGAATTTAGCATATCACTCCACATATAGGCGTAGTACCCAGCAGAATAACCACCACCCCAAATATGAGCAAAATAAGGCGAATGGTATCTAGGTGGAACTTGCTCTACCAATAATCCATATTTATTAAGTGCTTCTTTTTCAAAATCCAAAGCAGGTTTAAACTGCTCCTCACTAGTTACCGAATGCCACGCCATATCCAACGTTGCTGCCGCTACCAACTCCGTTGTAGAATAACCTTGGTTAAAAGCAGATGCCTTTTTAATCTTATCAATTAAAGATTGTGGCATTGGTTGTTTAGTCTGATAGTGCAGTGCGTAGTTTTTAAGTATTTCTGGTTCTAAAGCAAAAAACTCATTGATTTGAGAAGGAAACTCTACGAAATCTCTAGGCACATTAGTTCCCGAAAGGCTCACATAATCTTGGTCTGCAAACAAACCGTGCAAAGTGTGTCCAAACTCGTGGAACATAGTAGTCACATCATCATAGCTAATTAGCGAAGGCTTACCTGGAGCTGGTTTTTGGTAATTAAATACATTTACAATAACAGGTTTTTGCCCCAAAGTTTTAGACTGATCTACAAAATTGCTCATCCAAGCACCACCACCTTTGTTGTTACGAGTATAGAAATCTAAATAATAAAGAGCCATAGATTTGCCATCTCTATCAAACACTTCGTAAGCCACTACATCTGGGTGGTAAACAGGTAAATCTTTTCTTTCCTTGAACGTAATTCCGTAGAATTTTTCAGCCGCATAGAAAACTCCTTTCTCCAAAACAGTAGTTACCTCAAAATAAGGTTTGATTTCGTTTTCATCTAAATCGTATTTTGCCTTTCTTACTTGCTCTGCGTAGAAATTCCAATCCCAAGGTGCTAGTTCAAACCCGCCTTTTTGTTCATCAATAATTTTTTGGATTTCATCCGCTTCTCTTTTTGCGGTTTCTACCGCTGGTTTTGCTAGTTGAGCCAAAAGGTTCAGTGCCTCTTCTGGCTTTTGAGCCATTTGGTCTTGAAGTTTCCACTCTGCAAAAGACTTTTTACCCAAAACTTGAGCTTTTTTCAGCCTTAATCTTGCCAATTTTTCTATAATTGAACGAGTGTCATCAGCATTACCTTTTTCTGCTCTGTACCAAGAAGCCTTGAACAGCTTTTCTCTCGTTGCTCTGTTTTTTAAATTCTGCAAGAGCGGTTGTTGGGTGGTATTTAATAATGATAAAAGATACTTCCCTTCGTGCCCTGCTTCCTTAGCTGCTTGTGCTGCGGCAGCTATCTCATCAGATGAAAGCCCATCTAGTTCTTTAACACTGTCTATAATTAACGCTCCATTCTTTCTTGCATCTAATAGCTTATTAGAAAACTGTGTTGAAAGAGAGGCTAATTCTCCGTTAATTTTTTTAAGCTCTTCCTTTTTAGCGTCAGAAAGTCCAGCTCCTGCAATATCAAAGTTTTGTTTGTAATACTCCACTAACTTTTGGCTTTCGCTATTAAGCCCTCCTCTATTTTCGTACACTTTTTTGATACGCTCATAAAGTTTAGAGTTAAGGTAAATCTTATCCGAATGTGCCGAAAAAATTGGAGCGTACTCCTGTTGTAGAGCCTGTAACTTATCGTTAGTATTAGACCCCGTTAAATTATAAAAAATAGATTGAGCTCTCTTGAGTACTTCACCGCTGTTTTCTAATGCTAATACGGTATTTTCAAAAGTTGGAGTTTCTGTATTATCACTAATTTTTTGTACCTCTAGCTCCTGTACTTTTAGACCATAATCAAAAGCGGGTTTAAAATGTTCATCTTTAATTTTATCAAATTCTGGGGCTTGATATTGTAATTTTGATTTTTCTAAAAAAGGATTACCTGCAGGTACAGGAATATCCGCTGATGTTTTCGTTTTTTTCATAGTTGTACAAGCGACTGCCGATAGTCCTACCGAACCGTAAAGCAATACTGATGCAATATTTTTCATTGATTAAAATTTAAATTTATCTCGTAAAAGTAATAAAAATAGATGAGTTTTAGGTATTCTTCAAATGAAATATTAAATAAAAGGCTTTGTCTATCCCTTAATTTTAAGTATAATTTTTAGTAACTTTGTCGTGTTATCTTTTCAACTTAGAATTAGTTATGCAAACTGTATATATAGATTTTTTTAATATTGGTGATGAGGAAGATTTTTATTCTCAATTAAAAGAGAAATTACCTCTTCCTGATTATTTCGGGAATAATTTAGACGCCCTCTACGACTCCATCAGTGGAGATATAAAACTACCTCTACACCTAGAGTTTGTAAATATGACCGTGGAGCAGCTAGAAGATTTTGAAGATCTCCTAACCACTCTTGAAGATGCTGATGAGGAGATAAATGGTTTTAGTTTTTCTTACTATCTTGAACAATACGAAGATGAAGATTAAAATCTATGAAAATGACTTGGGAATGCTTCTTTAGGGTCTTGTTTTAGAACATTCAGCTTTACCCAAGATTTAAGAAAGCCATAACCATACGAAAACATTTGCACATAGGTTGCCATAACAGCCATTGTAGCGATACTGATGTTTTTAGTCTTTATAAGTGCATGTATCCAAACTACAAAAGTATATAAGCCATAAAGCCCGAGTAATAAGCCATTATGCCAAATAACATAGTGTAGAAGTCCTATGATATAGCCTATCAAAAACAAACTAGGAAACCAAAAAGTAGGCTTTACATATTTAGGGTGTCTTTGGTTGAGAATAGGACGAGCAATCCCAAACTGATAGACCTGTTTTGAGAATTTACCTAAATCTGTTCTGCGTTTATGATACACTCCAATGCTATCAAAAAAAGCCGTTTTATAGCCTGCCTCCCATAACGACATAGATAAGTCTGGGTCTTCTCCTATACGCATTTCCGAAAAACCGCCCACCTGCTCAAAAGCTGATTTTTTAACACCCATATTAAAACTTCTCGGCTGAAATCTTGATACCGCTTTTTTGCTTCCTCTAATCCCTCCTGTTGTAAAAACAGAAGTCATAGAGTAAGAAATCGCTTTCTGCATAAGGTTAAACCCTCTATGGGCTTTATCCGCTCCACCAAAGGCATCGCAAGGCGTTTTGGAAATGTTATTTTTTATTTCTTCTATATAGTTATTTTCCACAATCACATCACTATCCACAAATACTAGCCAATCGCCTGTGGCACGCCTTGCACCGTAGTTTCTTGTTAAACCAGGACCAGAGTTTTCCTTCCTAAAAAACTGAATGTTCAGCATCTCCTCAAATAATGCTATTGTAGGTCGTAAATCTATAACCGAACCATCGTCTACCACAATAACTTCAAACGCTTTATCCGTCTGACGAGATAGGGAATTTAACAATTCAAAAAGTTCGTCCTTCCTATTATAGATAGCAATAATGATAGAAATACTAGGCATAGAAATAAAGGATATTTAGTTTTGATTTTTGGCTTTTTTACTTCCTTCGTACATTTCGTATTGCAGGAATCTGGTTTCCAATTTACCGTTATACAATTTTATTTTTCGGCTAGGTCTTAACCCCAACTTTTTAACCGCTTCTAAATCTGAACTGATAAGCCACGCCAAAGTATTAGGATAATTTTGTTTAAAGGTATCTCCTATTTTTTTGTAAAATGCTTCATCATTGATGCTAATTCGCTCGTCATAAGGTGGATTAAATACCATTAAAAGTGGAAAGTGCTCTTTTTCTGTCTCAAAGAAATTTTGTTTCTTTAGTTCAATCACATCTTCTAGCTCTGCAGCTTCAATATTAGTTCTTGCTACAGCCAAAGCTTTTGGGTCTATATCGTAGCCTATGATTTTCCCTGTAAACTCTTTTATCCTATTGATTCTAAACTCTTTTATTTTAACAAAAAGTTCTTCATCGTAATTTCTCCAATTTTGGAATGCGAAATCTTTTCTGAATAACTGAGATGGCAAATCCATTGCCATCATAGCAGCTTCTATCAGTAATGTACCACTACCACACATAGGATCTAAAAAATTACCTTTACCGTCCCAGCCTGCCAAATGTAGCATTCCAGATGCCAATACTTCGTTAATTGGTGCTACACCTTGCTCCTTTCGGTAGCCTCTTTTAAAAAGAGGGTCGCCAGAAGAATCCAAAGAAATTACCACCATATCTTTATCAATATGTAGATGGAATTTAATATCAGGGGTTTTAGGAGCTACATTGGGGCGTTTATGATATTTATTCTGAAAGTAATCTACTATAGCGTCTTTCATCTTAAGAGTCATAAAATGCGAATGGGTAAACCTCTCCGAGTGCACCGTAGCATCTATAGCAAAGGTTTGGCTCAAATTCATAAATTCGTCCCAAGGAAAACGAGATAATTTATCGTAAAACTTTTGCTCATTATAAGCCTTAAACTCTAGAATAGGTACCAAAACTTTAACTCCTGTACGCAAGGCATAGTTAATCTTATAGAGAAAACCCAAATCGCCTACGCAATTTACCGCTCTATTTTTAGTTTCAACTTCTCTCCCACCGAGCTTTTTTACCTCTTCCGTTAGGACTTCTTCTAATCCGTAAAAAGTTTTAATGCTTATCTTTAAATTATCCCAATTCATCTCTCTTAAAATATCTGTGCTACAAAGATACTAAAAGCTACTCTATTTATTTAAAGTTAAAAACAGCTCCACTTATATTTATTACGGTTTAATATTTTTTAATTATATTAGTGAACTCATAAACACAATTAGTAAATAATTTTATAATAAACCTAACAAAAGTAAAGTATATGAAAAATTATGTTATTGAAAATCTACCCGACTATTTCAAGCAGTATAAAAAATCTATAAAAAATCCTAAAAAGTTTTGGGATAAAGTAGCCGATGAAAATTTTGTTTGGTATCAAAGATGGAGCAAAGTCGTAGAGTACGATATGCATGAGGCTAAAATAAAATGGTTTAAAAATGCTAAACTCAACATTACCAAAAACTGTATCGACCGACACCTTGCCGAAAGAGGCGATAAAAACGCCATTATTTGGGAACCAAATAACCCTGAAGAAGCTACGCAATACATCACCTACAACGATTTGTATGAGAGAGTGGGCAAAATGGCCAATATTCTTAGAGCCCAAGGCATACAGAAAGGGGACAGAGTCTGCATTTATCTACCTATGATTCCAGAATTAGCCATTGCTATGTTGGCGTGTGCTAGAATAGGTGCCATACACTCGGTTATTTTTGCAGGATTTTCGGCTTCTGCTATTGCCTCTAGAGTTAATGATTGTAAAGCTAAAATGATGATTTGTTCTGATGGAAGTTATAGAGGTAGTAAAGTGCTAGACTTAAAATCTATCGTAGATGAAGCCACGGAGCAAACACCTACTATTGAGAAAATTCTTGTAGTAAAAAGAACTCATAACTCTATCAACATGAAAGAAGGAAGAGACCTTTGGTTAGAACCTCTGTACAACGCTACTCCTGTGGACAATATTCCTCAAATTATGGATGCTGAAGACCCTCTTTTTATCCTTTACACTTCAGGTTCTACGGGGAAGCCTAAAGGTATGCTACATACTTGTGCTGGTTATATGGTTTACGCCGCTTATACCTTTAAAAATGTATTTAACTACAAAGAAAACGACATCTATTGGTGTACCGCCGACATAGGTTGGATAACAGGGCATTCCTATATTTTATATGGTCCTTTAGCTAATGGGGCTACCACCGTCATCTTTGAAGGTGTACCTACCTATCCACAACCTGACCGATTTTGGGAAGTTATAGAAAAACATAAAGTTACCCAGTTTTATACTGCTCCCACCGCTATCCGTTCTTTGGCAAAGGAATCTTCGGACTGGGTAGAAAAACACGATTTATCTAGCTTAAGAGTAATTGGTTCCGTAGGTGAGCCTATCAACGATGAGGCTTGGCATTGGTACAACGACCATGTAGGTAAGAAGAAATGCCCTATTGTAGACACTTGGTGGCAAACTGAAACAGGTGGAATTATGATTGCTCCTATTCCTTTTATCACTCCTACTAAGCCTACATATGCTACCTTACCTCTACCGGGAATACAGCCTGTACTCATGGACGATAAAAGAAACGAAATTACAGCAAACCAAGTTGATGGTAGTTTGTGTATTAGATTTCCTTGGCCAGGTATAGCACGAAGCATTTGGGGCGACCATGAGAGGTACAAACAAACCTATTTTTCAGCTTTCCCTGGTAAATATTTTACTGGAGATGGAGCTTTAAGAGACGAGGTAGGCTATTACAGAATTACAGGGCGTGTAGATGATGTTATTATAGTATCTGGACATAACTTAGGTACTGCACCAATAGAAGACAGTATTAACATACACCCTGCCGTGGCAGAGTCAGCTATTGTTGGATACCCTCATGAAGTTAAGGGAAATGCTTTATATGGCTTTGTGATACTAAAAGATACTGGAGAAAGTAGAGATAAAGAAAATCTGAGAAAAGAAATCAATCACCTGATAGCAGATACCATAGGTCCTATAGCTAAGTTAGATAAAATTCAGTTTGTATCTGCCTTACCTAAAACGAGAAGTGGAAAGATTATGCGTAGAATTTTAAGGAAAATAGCCGAAGGTGATTTTAGTAATTTTGGAGACACATCTACTCTATTAAATCCTGAAATTATAAATGAAATTAAAGACCAGCGTATTGATTAGTCCATTTTTCCAAAAACTTTCAAAAGCTGAATAAATGAAAAAACAGAACATAGAATTAGGGTTAATTCTATTATGTTTAGGAATGATAGGGGTATTTTCAATTCTCACAATGGAAATACCCTTGCCTCCTGAAGCAGAAGTAATACTACGAAAGAGTTTTAGTCCACTACAAATAAAAATGCTTGCATTAGTAAACCCTACTATAATGCTCATTGTTGCTGTGGTTCTAGGAACTATTCTTCATCAAAAGGTAAATCTAAAAGTTCCCATTATTGAACACATAGTCGGAATTAAAAGTCATCAGCTCCCCAATCTCCAAAATATTCTGAAATATGGTGTTTTAGGTGGTATCCTATCAGGAGTTTTATTAAGCCTTATAGGAATTATATTTAAGCCAATGCTTCCGAAAGAATTTATAGTCTTAGGAGAAACCCTGCAACCTACCCTAACTGCTAGATTTCTGTACGGTGGACTAACCGAAGAAATCTTAATGCGATTCGGTGTGATGACTTTTGTTACTTGGATTGCTTCTAAAATACTTAATGGAACTCAACCTATTGTGTATTGGATTGGTATTATTATAGCATCGGTTATTTTTGCTATTGGTCACTTCCCTATTACCTATCAAGCCGTTGAAAATCCTTCTTTTGGATTATTAAGTTATGTATTTATTGGGAATTCAGTTGGAGGTGTAATATTTGGTTGGCTATATTGGAAGAAAGGGTTAGAAAGTGCCTTTATTGCCCATATATGTACTCATATTATTATGGTAATAGTGGAGAGAATGATATAAAAAGTACAAATGACACCTGAGAACAATTTTATAGAAATCTTCAAATGTAAATATTTAGTAAACTCTGAATATTTAAAAGATATTTTATCTGAAAACAAAATAGAAGCCCTCATTAATTACGAAAATAATGGAATTTTAGTTAAAAACTCTGATATTAAAGTTGCTCTAGAGATTATTTCAACTCAAGACATTGATGAAAGTGAAACAATTGACCAAGAAAACTTTATGACCGAGTATAAAGAATGGAATGATAACAACCTTAACCCAGGTCATTATCTAGGAGGTAATATTCCATTTTTTATAAAAACCCGTTCAAACCATCTTTTTTTTGGAGTTGCTACATTAGGATTTTTTATTTTACAAGCTGTAACACTTATTTATTATTCAAATTTTAGTTTTTGGAATATAATTTTTACTATTCTTACCTTTCTCGCTGGTGTAAACTTTATGATTTCATGGTTTAATTACCAAAATGAGAAGAAACGCAAAAAAAAATAACAAATAATAATATTAAACTATAGAGCCTTAAAGTTTTTGCTAGTGTTCGGCACTCCTCTCTCCCTATAATTATAAGTAGCTCATACCCTCTTTCTGATAGTGGAAATAAATATAAATAAAAACTCATTGTATTCTTTTTCAATAAATTTTTCAACTATCTATAAAAATTAAGAGTATAAACTACTGCTTTATTTTTTCAAAAATAGAAATTAAGGCCTCATTTGGTTGCACTTTATAATTAGATTTAGAAATGATTTTTCTAATATTATCCCTACGGTCTTTAGTTAACGGATGTGTGCTTAAAATATTAGATAATCTTTCATCTTCACTCTCTATTCGTTCAAATAAATTTATCATACCATTAGGATTCGCCTTATTGTTCATTAAAATTTGTAATCCTTGTTCATCTGCCTCTTGCTCAAATTTCCGAGAATAAGATAACGAATGAAGTTGTTGTGCATTCTCTGTAAGTACCGCCATAATACCATTAACATCACTTAGAAGTAAAGAAACCATCATATAGCCTCCCAAATTTCTACAAAGCGTTCTAGTGGAGTGCCTGTGATTGATATGTGATGCTTCGTGTCCCAATAAAGCAACTAATTCATCAGAGGTTTTCATTTGATTTAAAATCCCTGTAAAAACTACTATTCTTCCGTTAGGGAGAGCGAATGCATTTATTTCTTCTGACTGTACAACCGTGAACTGAAGCGGCTTAGTATTAGCTAAATCTAACTTACTAGCAAACGTTTCTAAAAGTTTTGTTTTGTTGTAATCAATTTTTTGTTGTTCAAGAAAAGTGCTTTCAAATGTATTTCCTATTTTGTTATCAAATTCTTCTGGCAAAAGCATTGCCGAACGCTCCGCAATAGGTGGTAGAATATAGAAATAAGACAACACCATCAGCCCAAATATCCCAATTGCAACGGCTATCAATTTAAAGAAACCAAGCCTTAACAAGCGTGTATGGATATCTACACGCTTATTAAGTTTCATTGCCTCATAAAACTTTTGATAAAATGCTTTATTTTCTATTTTTAGTATAGCCTCTGGGTAATTCTTATTTCTTATCTCAATAGAATTACCATATTTCTCAAACTTTAAATCAGTGCCTTTCCAAACTAGATTCTCTTCCCCAGATTTAAAATATAAAGTCAGAGATATTTCATCAAAATTTACTTGCACTAGTTGATGAGCAGATGATTTCCCATCAAAATATTTAGCGTCCTCAATATTTAGCATCTCGTTAAGCTATATCTATATCAAAAAAGTCCATCATATCTTCTCCTAAAGCGTTGGTGTACTTTTCTTCTGTTTGATTAATCTCATCAAGATTTATATTGCCTCTCATCTTTATTTTATCACACATAAATTTTTGTACACGCATATCTGCCCAGGCTTTTCCAAAGCCAAAAGTGAAAATAACAATCAGTAAATTGCCTACGAGTAAAGTAAAGAAATCTCCACCCGTAGCTGTTGAGTAGCAAGCTATTTCTTGCTCTCCTTTTTTCATCCTCATATTGTTGATATAATAGTTAAAAACATCACACTCCCACCAGAAAATGTATATTCCAAATGTAATTAGTGTAAGGAAATATCCTTTTAAATTAAGGATAAAATAATCTCCACCATCAGCATTATTTGAAAACTCTACATCTCCATAACGAACATTTTGATATACATACTTCCTTGTATTCATATGAAGCCAAGCCGCATAAATACCAAATGTAACAATGGTCAATAAAGTCCATTTCAAAAACTTTTTTATAAACTCCTTTCTATTTCCACGATAGCCAAATCTTATTCCACGATACGAAGTTCTACTCATTCTATAACGAAACGACCCATGTATTGCAAAAGGTATAATCATAAAAATAATTAGATACAAAAATAGGATAGCTAACAAAGGAGATTTGAGAGCAAATAGAAACAAAGAATAAAAAGCCATTACAATAATATAGAATAAAATGAGCTTAATAAAACCTCGGAACATTTCGTTCCCTGTTCCCGAAAAATGAAAGCGTTCGTTATTTAATGCCGTTTGTCCATAGATGTAGCTTAATTTTTTAGCTCTTGCCCAAGGGTAATATAAGCCTAATGTAATAACTGTTAACAGCCAATTAACAATCATTATTGAAAAATACTCTGAGCCTTTACCAAAAAATTCTAAATGATAACTTTGTTTTTGATTTGAGTTTTGTGTTACTAAGTTTTCCATTTCTATAAATTATTATTTATCAACACTTTAATATGTTATTATCAATCTAGCAAATATAATATTTTTTCCATGTAAAAATAAAAAAGGGACACTCATTTTGAATATCCCTTCTTTCTGTATGAATTATCTATTCAATAAAATAGTTTAAAGAAATTAGTTAGCTACTTCAGCTCTCATTTCTTTACCTTTAAATTTCATAGAAGAAATATTGTTAAGGATTTCGTTTTTGAATGATTTCTCTACTTCAAAGAAAGTAAACTTATCCAAAATTTCAATATCTCCAATATCAGCTCTTTTCTTAGATTTCTTAGTTGATTTATTAATAATATCCAACATATCTACTTTCTTTAATTGGTCTCTTTTTCCTAAGTTAAAGAAAAATCTCACCATGTCAGAATTAGATTTTTTACTTTTCCTTCCTCCTCTGTCTCTACTTCTTTCTCCCTTATCTCGTCTTCCCTCTCTACGACTTTCCTTGATATCACCTTCTTTTTTTAGTTTTTGGTCTGATAAGTCGTTCCTATTTTTATAGTATAAAGCTAAATCTCTCAACTGAAATTGTAACAACTGATGCACCAATTCCTCTTTTGAAAACTGCGATAAATCAGGAATAAGACTATCATCAAAATCAAAATAAGTTTCATGTTCTGTAAACAAATGCTCAAATACTCCTGCTACTTGAGCTTTAATGATATCTTCTCCTTTAGGGATTGCCTTCTCTTTAAGTTCTATCTGAGTTTGAACTTTAATATGCTTCAGCTTTCTTGTTTCTTCAGGCTTTATAAGAGCCATAGAAATACCATCTTTCCCTGCACGCCCCGTTCTACCACTTCTATGAACAAAAACTTCAGGGTCATCAGGTAACGAATAATGAATCACATGGGTAAGTGAATCTACATCTAATCCTCTCGCCGCCACATCTGTAGCTACTAAAATATCAATATTTTTAAGTCTAAACTTCAGCATCACTGTATCTCTCTGTGCTTGAGATAAATCTCCGTGTAAAGCATCAGCGGCATAGCCGTTCTGCATTAGATAATCTGCCACTTCTTTGGCTTCCATTCTTGTACGGCAGAAAATAATGGAATATTGGTTAGGATTAGCATCTATAAGACGCTTAAGTGCTTCTTTTTTCTGTCTGTAATTTACCACATAATACTCGTGGCTGATATTCTTTTTAACAGCATTGATAGAACCTACAGATATACGATGAGGATTGGTAAGGTAACTTTTAGAAATCCTTTCAACCTCTTTATTCATCGTAGCTGAAAATAGTAAAGTTTGTTTAGTTTCAGGTGTTTCGTTTAGAATGGTTTCTAAATCGTCTTTAAAGCCCATAGAAAGCATCTCATCAGCTTCATCTAATACCAACCAATGGATGCTTGAAAAATCTAATGCCTTTCTGTTAATTAGATCTATCACTCTACCTGGTGTTCCTACAATAATCTGAGGCTTATCTCTAAGGCTACGAATTTGGTCTGTAATACTACTACCACCGTAAACTGCTACAGATTTAATATTAGGTTGATATTTGGAGTAATTTTTTATGTCTTTTGCTATTTGTAAGCAAAGCTCTCTAGTAGGACAAAGTACCAAAAGTTGGATTTTTCTACTAGTGTCATCTATCATATCTAAGATAGGTAATGAAAACGCTGCTGTCTTCCCTGTTCCTGTTTGCGCTAGTGCTATCAGATCTCTAACATCTGATAAAATAAAAGGAATACTTTGTTTTTGGATCTCCGTAGGAGTTTCAAACCCCATTTCGCCAACTGCCTTAAGAATTTCAGGACTTAAATTGGACTCGCTAAATAAATTCATTAAATATTATAAAATTTCTGCAAAGATACGGATTTTTTATTTGATACTTAATTCTAATATTCAGTCTAAGTTTGAATAAATAAGACTTACCCTTCAATAAAAATAGATTATATCAATCTATTGATACTCTTAGCAGTTTGTTTTCGTTGGTAATCGTCTAGGAATGTTCTTAACTGCCTAATAACTAGCGGTGCTACATAAACAAGAAGTAAACCTATAGCTCTTTTCTTCCAATTAGGGTTTTTAAGATTTTTTTTAGCATAGTTGCTGACTGTACCTACTAAGCCAACTTTGAGAAAGCCATCTACTACACTCTCCCCTAACCCTTCATTTTTTAATGTTAAAAGTGAAGAGTCTGAGTTTCTATTAAATACTCTATTTTTAATTTCTTTGGTTACCTCTTTTACAATATTACCTGTATTTATAGAAATTTTGTTAGTGCCACCTTCATTATTTCTCTCCTCTATAAACTTATCAGTAAATCCTTTAGTTATTAAGCTCAAAGAACTTTTAGGATTTTTGAAAGTAATTACTTTTTCCATATCAGAAATTTCATTTTTCAACAAAGATTTTTGAGCCCTTAATTCGGAAAGACTTCTATACTTAGTACCCATATTATTTGTTTATAGATTTTATAATTATATTAGCAATCCCCTCTTTTATAGAATTTTTGAGTAGTAAAAGTAGAATTATTAAAAATAAGTATATCCCAGAGATTATTAGAAAGCCATAAGCCATATTTTGTATATAATAGCCTATTAGTATAGCCAACCCTATATTGAGAAATATAAATAAAAATAAGAAGAAAATACTTAAAATAACTAAGAAAGCTATATTACCTGCTTTAATAGACATTTTTTCGGTAGCTTCCATTTTTATTAAATCAAGCCTTTTTTGTGCGTAATTCTTAAAGAAGTTTATCATCAATCTTATTTTTGTCTAATTTTTATGAAAAAGGAACTGTATTTCAAGTTCCTTTTTTTATTTGTGTATTTTTTACTTCAAGCCATCTAATTCTGACTCTACATCTTTAGCTACTTCATTAGCTTTATCTACTACTTGACCTTTGTATTTATCATAAGTTTCTTTAACATTAGAAACCACTTTATCTACATTAGATTTAGTTTTCTCTGATAAATCTTGATACTGGTCTTTTACTTTCTCGTAAGCTCTTTTATATTCTCTCTCTGCTTGATCTTTTAAATCTTCAGCTTTTCTTTTCAGCTTTTTTCTTGTTCTTTTTCCCTCTTCTGGAGCATAAAGCATTCCCAAAGCTACACCTACAGCTGCTCCTGCTAAAAGACCTACTAATACACCTACTGAGTTATTTCCTCTTTTTGACATAATAATTTATTTTTTATGGTTAATAATTTAAGTTAAAAATGGTATGGTTATCATAACAATAATCATACCATTTTAGCTTTTATTTTTTAAGGCTATCTTCTACAGCCTTCATTTCCTTTACTTTATCTTCTTTACGTAAAGTTTGATAAACTCCTTTTAATAAACTTACAATTTCAGGATTTTTAGGCTCTAAAGAATACCACTTTTCTAAATAAGGTAATCCCTTAGCAAATCTATCCCTTCTATCTTGTAAGATTTTATTAAACTCGTCCATTTTTTTTGCTTTTCTAGCAGCTTCTGCTTTCTCTATAACTTTACCGTCATCACCTAACATATAAACATTATAGAATATGCCTTGAATAGCAGGAACATAATCAGGGTCTATTTCTAAAGCTCTTTTAAATGCACCTTCTGCTTCATTTAATTTAGCTTCATCTTTACTTAAAAGAACCCCTAAATTATACCAACTTACTTTATCATTTGGGTTAGCCTCCAACTGCTTCTTAAGATTGTTAACAAACTCGTTAGTTTTTCCAGATTTATAGTAAGCAGTTCCTTGAAGCTCTGATAGCTTATTACTTTTAGGAAATTTTTTTATCCCTTTATCTAACAAAACTAAAGCATCATCATATTTTTCGGAGTCAATGAGCAAAGCTGCATTAGTCTCATACAACTCCTGTTCTATACTAGGCGTTTGCTCTGTTCTAAAATCAGTATAATCACCTGCTCCACCTAATTTTTTGAAGGTTTCAAAGGTATTTTTATCTAAATTCTCCTCTTGCCCTGTTTTCTTATTCTTAGCTTTATACAAGGTATTTACCCCTGTATAACCACTACTAATGAGTCTTGAATAAACCTCTATAGCTTTAGGTTTATTATTAGCTAGTGCATAATTAAGTGCTCCATAATATTCATACAATTTATCATCTGTTCCTACTGCTTTCAGAAGGTTGTAAACTTCCAAATACTTGTCTGCTGCCTTATTATGCTCTTTCGCTTGGTATGCTTTATAAGCCTCATCTCCTGCTGTTTTAAGAATAGGGTTGATTAACTGAGGAAGTTTATCAGATAATTTAGAAGCATAAGAATCTTCTTTAAGACCAGCTATACCACTAGCATCAGCGGCTTCTTTTCCTACGAAATAAACTTTATTTTTTTCAGCATCTTTTCCTGTATAGATTTTAGACTTACTTAAATCTCCTATTTTACCCAACCAAGTGGCTCCTTCTGTAGTTTTACCAGACTTAATAAGCGATACTCCTTTAGAATAATAATATTGCTCTAATAGACTAGGTTCTACTAAATATGATTTGCTACCAATAAGCACCTCCGCTTTTGATAACTCAGCATTAGTAGCTGCTATATCGCCAGATTCTATTGCTTTGAATGCATTTTGAATTTCTTTTTTTTGTGAAAATGCTAGTGTTGTTGAAAACACAGCAATACTTAAAATAACTTTTTTCATACTATTTTAATATATTTATTATTTTATTTTGAATACTATTCCTCTGAATTTCCTTCAGATGGATTTACAGTTTCATCGTTAGGTTCTTCCATTTCTTCGTCCTCTACATCTTTCTCTGCCTCCACTTTTGCTACGGCTGCTATTTCATCATTATTTTTAAGATTAATTAGCCTTACACCTTGGGTATTTCTCCCCATAACACGCATATTATCTACCGACATTCTTATTGCAACTCCTGATTTGTTGATAATCATTAAGTCGTTACCATCTACCACTGATTGTATTGCAATAAGTTGACCTGTTTTTTCAGTAATATTAAGAGTAATCACCCCTTTACCTCCACGGTTGGTAATACGATAGTCTTCTACTGCAGTTCTCTTACCATAGCCCTTTTCAGAAACCACTAAAACAGTTTCATTCTCTATATCGTTTACAACTATCATACCAATTACCTCGTCGTTGTCTTCTAGAGAAATACCTCTTACCCCAATGGAAGTTCTACCTACCGCTCTAGCTTTCTCTTCTGGGAAACGGATACATTTACCATTTTTAGTAGCTATCATTATTTCGGAGTTACCGTTGGTAAGTCTTGCTCCTAAAAGCTGGTCGTCCTCTCTAATTTCTATGGCGTGGATACCGTTGGTTCTAGGTCTAGAATAAGCTTCTAACGAAGTTTTCTTGATAGTTCCGTTTTTGGTAATCATTACCACATACATCTGCTTAACATATTCAGAATCCTTTAAATCATTGGTTCTGATGTAAGCCTTGATTTTATCATCAGGTTCTATATTGATTAAGTTCTGTATTGCTCTACCTTTCGCCGTTTTGGAACCTTCAGGAATTTCAAATACTCTCAACCAGTAGCATTTCCCTTTTTCCGTAAAGAATAGCATATACTGGTGATTGGTTGCAGAAACAATATATTCTAAGAAATCCTCGTCTCTTGTAGATGCCGCGCGGTTGCCCACTCCGCCTCTACTCTGAGTTTTGTATTCTGAAAGGAGGGTTCTCTTGATGTATCCTGCGTGAGATATGGTAAGTACCACCTCTTCGTTAGGGATAAAGTCTTCTATGGACATTTCACCTCCAGAATAGTCTATTTCCGTTCTTCTTTCATCGCCATATTTTTCTTTAACTTCTAACAATTCATCTTTAATGATTTGGTAGCGTCTAACTTCGTTGGAAAGAATATCCTCTAAGTCGTTAATTAAATCCATAATAGCTTTGTATTCATCACGGATTTTATCTAACTCCATACCTGTAAGCCTAGCTAATCTTAAATCTAGAATAGCTTGAGCTTGTATGTCCGAAAGTTCAAACTCTGCAATTAAACCTTCTTTAGCAGCTTGTGGCGTTGCTGAATGTCTAATGATAGAAATTGCCTTATCTAAAGTATCTTGAGTTGCAATAACCTTCATAAAACCTTCTAAGATATGAGCTCTTTCTCTAGCTTTTTTAAGCTCATACTGGGTTCTACGAATTACAATCTCGTGGCGATGCTCCACAAAGTGAACAATAATATCTTTTAGGTTAAGCTGTTGTGGTCTGCCTTTTACTAAGGCAATGTTATTAACGCTGAAAGAAGTTTGTAACGCCGTATATTTATATAATAGATTAAGGACCACATTAGGTATTGCATCATTTTTAAGTTCATAAACCACACGCATTCCTCTCCTATCAGACTCGTCTCTAATTTCGTGAATACCCTGTATTTTATCCTCTTTTACCAACTCTGATGTTCTAGCTATCATTTCAGCTTTATTCACCAAATAAGGGATTTCGGTAACGATAATGGCATTACGGTTTCCAATCTCTTCAAAAGCGACTTTAGCTCTTAATACAATTCGCCCTCTTCCTGTATGGAATGCATCTCTAACCCCGTCGTAGCCGTAGATAATTCCTCCCGTAGGAAAGTCAGGAGCAATGATGTATTTCATCAATTCATCTATTTCTATCTCCTTATTATCTATGTAGGCACAGATAGCATCTACCGATTCCGATAAGTTATGAGGCACCATATTAGTTGCCATACCTACCGCAATACCAGAGGTACCATTTACTAAAAGGTTAGGGATTTTAGTAGGCAATACTGTAGGTTCCTGTAAACTATCATCGAAGTTATTTTGGAAATCAACAGTTTCTTTATCTAAGTCTGATAGAATTTCATCAGATATTTTTTTCAGTCTAGCTTCGGTATAACGCATAGCTGCTGGTGGGTCGCCGTCCATAGAACCAAAGTTACCCTGACCATCTACTTGCGGATACCTTAAACTCCACGGTTGTGCCATACGCACCATAGCATAGTAAACAGAGATATCACCATGTGGGTGATATTTACCCAAAACATCTCCTACAATTCTGGCAGATTTTAAATATTTTTTATTTGAAAAAACTCCCAATCCATACATACCATACAAAACCCTACGATGTACAGGCTTTAATCCGTCCCTTACATCTGGCAAGGCACGAGATACAATAACGGACATTGAGTAGTCAATATAAGAGGACTTCATTTCGTCCACAATATTGATAGGTATTAACCTTTCTCCTTCTTTATGCATAAGTCTTTTTTATTATACTAAATAAATTATTACTTCAATTTTACATTAAAATCAAAGGGCTAATTTACAAAAAAATACCGATTTTTGCAGGATATTTTACTAATTTATTTATAACACACTTAGAAATGAGTATATTAAGTTTAACATTCCATTGTGAACAAGGAAGCATATCCGAATGGAAAACATACTTCAACGAAAGTATCATAAGCCATTATAGAGAAACCCCAAATTTAAAACATTATATTGCTTCCGAAGTAGAAACTGAAAGACTACAAGAAGGGACTAATTTTAATCTGTTACTTATTTTCGGAACCACCGAAGACAGAACGAACTTTATTACAAATGAGTTACCTAATATCACTGTGGAAGTAGAAAAAATATTTGGTGATAGAGTTTTGGTTTTTGCTACATTATTGAACCCAACAAATTCTAATCTTTAAAAGTTGCAGAATTTCAATAAATAAAGATTTCATCAAATAAACTTAACGAGGATTAGCAAGAATTTTATTTTTATCTCTTTTTTAAAATTTGTATATTTGTAATCTTTAAAAAAATCATAAAGAATAATGAGTAATAAACAATATACAGCTAGTAGTATCCAATCTTTAGAAGGGATTGAGCATGTGAGGTTAAGACCCTCTATGTACATTGGAGATGTGGGAGTGAGAGGTTTGCACCATTTGGTATATGAGGTTGTAGATAACTCTATAGATGAGGCTTTAGCAGGATACTGTGATACCATTACGGTTACCATTCACGAGGGCAATGCTATTAGTGTAAAAGATAACGGACGAGGGATTCCTGTGGATTTTCACGAAAAAGAACAAAAGTCTGCACTAGAGGTAGTAATGACTAAAATAGGTGCTGGTGGTAAGTTTGATAAAGACTCTTACAAGGTTTCTGGTGGGCTTCACGGTGTAGGGGTTTCGTGTGTTAATGCTTTATCTACGAGTACCATCGCTACCGTTTACAGAGAAGGGAAAATTTATCAACAGAGATACTCTAAAGGTAGAGCTTTAGAAGATGTTCAAGAAATAGGGACTACCGATTATAGAGGTACAGAGGTTTTCTTTCAGCCAGATGACAGTATTTTCAATGAATTAGTTTACAATTACGATACCCTTTCTGCTAGACTTAGAGAGTTAGCATTTTTGAATAAAGGTATCAATATCACTATTACAGACGAGAGAGTAAAAGACGAAAAAGGAGAATTCTTAACAGAAACTTTCCTATCCGAAGGTGGTCTTAAAGAGTTTGTAGAGTTCATAGATGGTAACAGAGAATCCATTATGGAGAATGTTATCTTCATGGAAGGCGAAAGAGATGACATTCCTGTAGAGGTTGCAATGAGATATAACACATCTTTCACGGAAAATTTACACTCGTATGTTAATAATATAAATACCCACGAAGGAGGTACACATCTTACTGGATTTAGACGAGCTCTTACAAGAACTCTGAAAAAATATGCAGACGACTTAGGTATCCCTCAAAAGGAGAAGGTAGAAATTACAGGTGATGACTTCCGTGAAGGACTTACAGCCGTAATCTCCGTAAAAGTAATGGAACCTCAGTTTGAAGGACAAACCAAAACAAAACTTGGTAACTCCGAGGTGTCTGGTGCGGTGGATAAAATAGTAGGCGAAATGCTTACCAACTTCTTAGAAGAAAACCCTACCGAAGCTAAACAGATTGTACAGAAAGTAGTTCTAGCAGCTAAAGCAAGACAAGCAGCCAAGAAAGCCAGAGAGATGGTACAGCGTAAATCTCCTATGGGAGGAGCAGGCTTACCTGGTAAACTTTCAGATTGTTCATCAAAAGACCCAGCCGAATCAGAAATATTCCTTGTAGAGGGAGACTCTGCGGGAGGTACCGCAAAACAAGGAAGAGATAGACATTTCCAAGCTATTCTACCATTGAGAGGTAAAATTCTTAATGTGGAGAAGTCTATGATACACAAAGTTTACGAAAACGAGGAAATCAAAAATATCTATACAGCTTTAGGTGTAAGCGTTGGTACAGAAGAAGATAGCAAAGCTCTTAATTTAAGTAAACTTCGTTATCATAAAATTGTAATTATGACCGATGCCGATATTGACGGTTCTCACATCTCTACACTTATACTTACCTTCTTCTTCCGTTATATGAAGGAACTTATTGAGCAAGGTTATGTTTACATTGCATCACCACCTTTGTATCTTCTTAAAAAAGGTAACAAAAAGGTATATGCTTGGAATGAGAAAGAGCGAGAAGAAAAAACCTTAGAGATGTCTGCCGATGGTAAAGGCGTAGAAGTACAAAGATATAAAGGTCTTGGGGAAATGAACCCTGAGCAGCTTTGGGAAACTACACTTAACCCTGAAAACAGAATTCTAAAACAAGTAAACATAGAAAATGCGGGTGAAGCAGATAGAATATTCTCTATGCTTATGGGAGATGAAGTTCCTCCAAGAAGAGAATTTATAGAGAAAAATGCAGTTTATGCAAAAATAGACGCATAATTAAAACTGTTTTCCCAAAGTAATAATAAAAAAGCCAAGTTCAACTCTTGGCTTTTTTCATGTCTATAACCTCCATTTTATTTAGTCCTCCCCAAAAGCAGGATATCATTAGCTACAATTTCGGTAATGTAGCGTTTATTTCCTTCTTTATCATCATAACTTCGGTAGGTTAATTTACCCTCAACAGCTATCTCTTTACCTTTGGTAACATACTTTTCTATAATTTCTGCTAGTCCTCCCCAAGCCACCACTTTATGCCATTCCGTCTGCTCTATCCTCTCTCCTTGTGCATTTTTGTAAATTTCGTTAGTAGCTATAGAAAGATGAGCTACTTTAGTATTATTAACCTCTTTAATTTCTGGCGTGTTACCCACATTACCAATAAGTTGAACCTTGTTTTTCATAATAGATTTATTTTTAAATTATATTTTAGTTTCTACGATTAAAAGTCTTTTACATTCACAAGGCAAAGATGAGCTATCGTCAGAATAATACTCGGTATAAAATTATTTACTTTCGACTAAAACCATTTGTAATTATTTGTAATCGGATAATAAGTTTTGTTTATACATTATTTTGCTTAAATTTCCACTTAGAATTAATGAGTCCAAATGAACAGAATGAATATAAAATTAACAAGGCTACTCATACTTAACTACAAAAATATTGACAATACGAAAACAGTTCTTAAATTAAAGAAAGTTGAATAAAAGTATTGCTAATAACAGTAGTTGTCCAAAAAGTGGAGTTGAATTTCCTCTATGTTAAACTTTTAGTAAATTTAATATCTTCAAAATGTTTATCTTCGACCTGAAATTTTATTAAAACAAAATGGATTATGAAAATGTTTATAAACCTTAATACTATTGTTTCCGTTATATCACTTTTTACATTACTTGGATGTTCAATTAGAACGGATTTTTTTATTCAGAATTTAACAAATGTAAATCAAATTATAAGAACAAAATATCTCCATAACATTTCTAATAAAATTCAAGGGGATAGTTTTGGAAAATTTAGTTTTGATTACGAGAATGGAATCATAGAACCATCAAACTTTAACAAAAGTACAGATCTAAAATCTATAAAAAAATTGAAGTTAAAGATTCGGTTATTATTATTGATATTCCAAAACATTCTACAGTAAGAGTTGACAGAACTCATAATTTTAGATGGATGTCGTCAATAGATTTTATTGAAATAAAAGGAAAACAACATAATATAAAGGACATAGAAGTAAAATCCATAAAGTTCAAAGATGATTATGTTTATAAAGTTGAATAGAAAACTAGCTCTAACATTAGGATTTGAAAAATTTCACGATATTTCTATATAAAATGCTTTTATTTCTATAAATTTACTTAATTTGGGGGTTCTTAAAAGTATTTGTTATGATTAAGATTCTCCCTTGCAAACAATCAGCACTATGAAACAATGTCTAGAATGCAACGAAACAATAGTAGGTAGAGAAGATAAAAAATTTTGCTCTGATAGTTGCCGAAACTCCTACAATAACCGCATGAATAAGGACCATACCAACCTTATGCGAAATATAAACAATCAACTAAGGAAAAATTACAGGATATTATTTGAACTAAATATAGAGGAAAAAACTAAAGTTCCTAAAATAAAACTTTCTAACAAAGGATTTAATTTTGACTTAATCACCTCTATCATCAATACCCAAAACGGCAAAACCTACTTTTTTGTTTACGATCAAGGCTACCTGCCACTAGACGAAGAGTGGCTTCTTTTGGTAAAAAAGAAACAATAGTCATTACTTTAAACTATCCAATGGGCTTTTTATTGTCCGCTGATGTTCAGAAGTAACCTGTGTATAAATTTGAGTAGTTTTGATATTATTATGCCCCAAAAATTCTTGTATATATCTTATATCCGTCCCCATTTCTAGAAGATGAGTAGCATAACTGTGCCTTAAACCGTGTATGCCTACTGTCTTATTTATCCCAGCCTTTCTCATCGCTGTCTTAAAAACCGACTGAACCGACCTTACCGAATACATACCGCCATATTGTCCTTCAAATAGATACTTTTTAGGTTTATATTCTCGATAGTAGGCTCTAAGTTCAGGCAAAATACTTTCAGGTAAAGGCACCATACGGTCTTTTTTACCTTTAGCATTCTCAATCCGCACACGCATAGTTTCGCTACATATATCCTCTAGTTTTAAATTCACAATCTCACTTACTCGCAAACCCATACCATAGCAAAGTTGTAACATACACCTATGTTTGAGGTTGGTGGTTACCTCAAATATTTTTAAAATCTGCTTTTTATTTAAACTCTTTGGCAACTGTTTTTTCTTTTTGGGGCGAGGAATATCAAAAAACATTTTTTTACGATGTAAGACTTGCTCAAAGTAAAATTTAATCGCATTGATACGGCTGTTTATTTCCGCCTCCGAAAGTTTTAAATCCTCAAAACAATAGAGAAAATAAGCCCTTAAGCGTTCTTCGGACAATTCATCTACCGAGAAATCTTTTAAGACATAAAGCAGTTGAGCAAATTCTACGGCGTAAGTTCTAAGTGTATTTCGGCTGTATCCTTTTAGTTTTAAATGTTCCTGAAAACGTTCAAAAGCAGGACGATTAACCGCTTTTATTTTTGAAAATACCATTTTGCCAACCAAAGGCTCTTCTGTGATACTAAAGAGTTCTCTATAATGTTTATTGTTAAGCACATACCAACTTTTTTGACTAGCCGACCAACGGGCAGTGGTATGTTCTTTAAGAAGGTCAATAAGCTCCTTCTGATACGGAAAAGAAATCCATATCACATTTTTCTCACGGTGTTCCCCAACTTTCGTTTGATATAAAGAGCTATTCCACTGCATATCTGATTTTATTTAGTTCAAATACAATGTTTTAAAATTTTTATTTTAGACGACCTTCTCTCCAAAAATAATACTGAAATTTAGAGTTTATATTGACTTTATTCCTTTTATTTATCCAAGTATATTTTAGAAAAACTTTAGTCGCAAGAAATTCGCTTAATTGCTTAGAGTCAATTTCAGAGTATTCATCATCAATACAATTCCAACAATCTGTTTCAACATTTTTAGCCAATTGTTTATAGTATTCAATCTCTTTTTTTGTCAAATTAGGAAATCTAGATTGTAGTCTTTCTGAAATATCTCCACCCCAATTTTTACCAAACTCCAATGTCAAACTTAGAGCGTAATTCTCAATCTTATTTTTACTTCTATAAAACCAATCAATCATATCTAATTACTTCCAATAAAACATATCCCTCCAAAACTAATTAATTTGATTTTCAATCAACCAGCTCTTAACCTTATTCTTCTACCCTATCCAAAATTTCTCTTGCTCGGTCAGCATTACTCTCGTCTACCATAAGGATATAGTTTTGGTTTACAGGCATTACAGCTACATTATTAACATACTCATTTTTGATATAGCTTTCTATACCTTCAGACGAAAGTTTAGACTTCATAATCTCTACTTCGTATAGAAATCCTGACTCAAATATTTTTACCATAACCAAATTTATTTTATTCAAATATAATAATTTTAACTATATTAGTAGCGTTTAAACATAACCTTATCACATTAGTATGAGTTATTATCCACTTAATAGTATCCCAGACTATTACATGCTAGATAACCTTCTTACCGAAGAGCATAACTTGGTTAGAAATTCTGTGAGACAATGGGTACAAAGTTCTGTAATTCCTCAGATAGATAACGCTGCACAAACACATAAAGAAATCCCCAACCTAATGCAACAATTGGGTACAATAGGAGCTCTAGGAGCCTATATTCCAAAAGAGTATGGCGGTGCTGGGCTAGACCAAATTTCCTACGGCATCATTATGCAAGAGTTAGAAAGAGGAGATTCTGCGGTGCGTTCTGCGGCTTCGGTGCAATCATCATTGGTAATGTATCCTATTTTTGAATTTGGGACAGAAGAACAAAAAAGAAAATTCCTACCTTTACTCGGAGCGGGTGAAATCACAGGAGCTTTCGGACTTACCGAACCCAACCACGGCTCTAATCCGTCTGATATGGAAACTCACATTAAAGATATGGGCGATTATTTTCTGCTGAATGGAGCTAAAATGTGGATTACCAATGCTCCTACTTGCGACATCGCTATTGTTTGGTCTAAAGATGAAACCAATACCATTAGAGGATTAATCGTAGAAAGAGGAATGGAAGGTTTCACTACTCCAGAAACACTCAATAAATGGAGCCTAAGAGCTTCTAGAACGGGAGAATTGGTGTTCCAAAATGTAAAAATCCCTAAAGAAAATCTCCTACCGAATGTAAAAGGAATTAAAGGTCCATTGTCCTGTCTTAACTCTGCTAGATATGGGATTTCTTGGGGCGTTATAGGTGCTGCTATAGATTGCTATTGCACCGCAGTACAATACGCCAAAGAGCGTACACAATTTGGGAAACCTATTGGTAGCTTTCAACTTCAACAAAAGAAATTAGCCGAGTTTCTCACAGAAATTACTAAAGCTCAACTTCTTTCGTGGCGGTTAGGTTTGCTTAAAAATGAAAACAAAGCTACTCCAGCACAAATCTCCATGGCTAAAAGAAATAATGTAAAAATGGCATTAGACATTGCTAGGGAAAGCAGGCAAATATTAGGTGCTATGGGGATTATGGGAGACTTCCCTATGATGCGACACGCCACCAATCTAGAATCTGTAATTACTTACGAAGGTACTCACGATATTCATCTTTTAATAACAGGTATGGATATCACAGGCATTAGTGCTTTCTCATAAAAATAAACTATAAAAACGAAATTTAAACTATGAACGAAAAAGACAAACGATTCATCGCTTTATGGCAAAACTTACGACAAAGTAGACTCAAATTTTCGGTAAGACAAGGCGTCGTAATCGCCTTTATGTTTATACTTATCGCTGCTCCTATCAATTACTTCATTACTCAACCCGATGATTTTAAAGACTTTTTAGGAAAAAATGGGATTATTTGGTTGGCAGCTTCAGCTATTCTTAGCCTGTACTACTACTTTGTGGGCTTTAATAAATATGAAAAAAGATATAAAAGTTTAATAAATCAATAGAATTAAATCTGAACAATGATAGATAAAACAGTTAAAAATGTGCAAGAAGCCTGCGAAGGCATCAAAGACGGAATGACCATTATGCTTGGTGGATTTGGGCTATGCGGAATCCCAGAGAATAGCATTGCCGAGCTGGTAAGAAAAAATGTAAAAAACCTCACTTGTATTTCTAATAATGCAGGTGTTGATGATTTTGGGCTAGGACTTTTACTTCAAAAGAAGCAAATTAAAAAAATGATTTCTTCCTATGTGGGAGAAAACGCCGAATTTGAAAGACAATTACTAAGCGGAGAGTTAGAAGTAGAACTTATCCCACAAGGAACTCTAGCAACTAGATGTTTGGCTGCGGGGTATGGTATGCCTGCTTTTTTCACACCTGCTGGCGTAGGGACAGAAGTTGCCGAAGGTAAAGAGGTCAGAAACTTTAATGGTAAAGATTATCTTTTAGAATATGCTTTTGATGCTGATTTTGCCATCGTTAAAGCTTGGAAAGGCGACACAGCAGGAAATTTAATCTATCGTTCTACCGCTAGAAATTTTAATCCACCAATGGCAATGGCAGGTAAAATTACGATTGCAGAGGTAGAAGAGCTCGTTCCTGCAGGAACATTAGACCCTGACCAAATACACACCCCTGGTATTTATGTACACCGTATTTTCCAAGGAGAAAACTACGAAAAGAGAATAGAGCAAAGAACCGTAAGAAAAACCAATCAAGACTAAATTCAATTATGGCTTTAACAAAAGAACAAATAGCACAAAGAATTGCTAAAGAAATAAAAAACAATTCCTATGTTAACCTAGGTATAGGTATCCCTACCCTAGTTGCCAACTACATTCCGAAGGGCATAAATGTTGTATTGCAATCCGAAAATGGGTTACTCGGAATGGGACCTTTTCCAGAAGAAGGTAAGGAAGATGCAGATTTAATAAACGCAGGTAAGCAAACCATCACAACTTTACCAGGTTCGGTAGTTTTTGATTCAGCGATGAGTTTCGGTATGATTAGAGCTCAAAAAGTAGATTTAACCATACTAGGAGCGATGGAGATTTCCGAAAATGGAGACATCGCTAACTGGAAAATACCGGGTAAAATGGTAAAAGGTATGGGAGGTGCGATGGATTTAGTTGCTTCCGCAAAGAATATTATTGTAGCAATGCAGCAAGTGAATAAACATGGTGAATCTAAACTCCTCCAAAAATGTAGCTTACCTCTTACAGGAGTTAAATGCATCAAAAAAGTAGTTACAGAGCTTGGCGTTTACGAAATAGTACCCGAAGGAGGCTTTAAATTATTAGAAAAAGCACCTAATGTAAGCCTAGACGATATTAAAAAGGTAACAGCTGGGAAGCTCATTATAGAAGGAGAAATCCCAGAAATAGTTTTAGACTAAAACAAATATATATTATGGAGGATAGAAAAACAAAACTAGAGCGTTTTGAAGAAAGTGTGTTATCTAAATATCAGATTTACAACAGTATTTTTATGACATTACCTTTCAGTGGTGTGTCTAATGTGGGGAGATTTTTACCTCTGTTTGGCGAAGAATGTAAAAAAGGGTATCAAGATAATAAAACACCTACCGAAATTGTAGAAGAGTTTTTCAAAAAATACGCTCCACAATCCTCCGAAAAAGAAACTAACGACCTTTTATTTAAGTTTATACAATATATTGAAAGGCAAGTAGTTCTGTTTGATGCCATAGAAGATGCTGCTTTCTCCACAGTAAATAATATGGACGGACTGGGCAGTATCCGAAATATGAAAGAGAAAGCCGAAGCTCGTAACAAGGTTACTGAACTTAAAGCTACTCTACAAAAACTTAAAGTAAGACCTGTACTTACTGCTCACCCAACTCAATTCTATCCAGACTCTGTATTGGTTATCATTAACGATTTAACCCAAGCGATTAAAGATAATGACTTAACCACTATCAAAAAACTTCTAGCACAGCTAGGGAAAACACCTTTTTATAAAAAGGAAAAACCAAGTCCGTTAGATGAAGCTATTGGGCTTATTTGGTATTTAGAAAATGTGTTTTACCATTCTATGGGGAATATTTACAGCTATCTTAAAAAACATATTTTGAAAGATGAAGCACTTAAAAACCCTGTGGTAGAACTAGGCTTTTGGCCCGGAGGCGATAGAGATGGTAATCCTTTTGTAAAACCAGAAACTACTCTAAAAGTAGCAGAAAGACTCAAAAAAAGTATTCTAAAAAACTACTATAAAGACATCAGAGTCCTAAAAAGAAGACTCACTTTTAAAGGAGTGGAACATTTAGTAAAAAATCTAGAAGACCAACTCTATAAAGCAACGTTTTTGGAAGAAGAAAGTACGCTAATGCTTCAAGAATTCAGACAATCTCTTGAAAAAATACGAGCCATTTTAATCTCAGAGCATCAATCTCTATTTGTAGATGAACTAGATGCTTTACTCTATAAAATTGATATTTTTGGATTCTATTTTGCAAGCCTAGACATTAGACAAGATTCTAGAATCCACCGAAGTGTGATAGAAGATATTGCAAAATCTACCTCTGGAAAAATTATTCCTGAGAACTATTCAAGCCTTTCCTACGAAGAACAAATCCAAGTTTTATCACAAGTGAATGGTGTGTTAGACTTAACCTCATTTAACCAAGAAATCACTAAAGATACCTTAGGTTCTATCCTAATGATGATGGCTATCCAAAAAGAAAATGGAGAAAAAGGTTGCAACAGATATATCATTAGTAATAATCAAAATGCTGCTAATGTACTAGAGGTATATACCTTACTGAAGCTTTGTGGTTGGCAGAACCCTACCGTAGATATTGTACCACTTTTTGAAACCATAGATGATTTGGACAATGCCGAAGAGGTAATGACAACGCTTTATCAAAATAAAGATTACAAAGAACACCTTAAATCTAGAGGCTATCAACAAACCATTATGCTCGGTTTTTCTGACGGAACTAAAGACGGTGGCTATCTAAAAGCCAACTGGAGCATCTATACCGCTAAAGAAAGACTTACCAAAGTCTCTAGAGAATATGGTATAGAAGTTCTGTTTTTTGATGGGCGTGGTGGACCTCCAGCTAGAGGTGGTGGCAAATCTCACCAGTTCTATGCTTCTTTTGGTAAAGATATAGAATCTGATGCTATACAGATTACAATACAAGGGCAAACCATTAGCTCTAACTTTGGTACTTTATATTCTTCTCAGTATAACTTAGAACAGCTCATTAGTGCTGGTGTTAATAATAAAATTTTCACTAGCGAACAAGCTAATATTTCGTCCGAAGAGAAAGAAATTTTACAAGATTTAGCAGACATTAGCTATCAAAAATATACGGAGTTTAAAAATCATCCTAAGTTTATCCCATACCTTGAAAAGATGAGTACGCTAAAGTATTATGCTAAAACCAATATAGGCAGCAGACCTTCCAAAAGAGGTAATTCGGATACACTCAACTTTAGCGATTTAAGAGCCATTCCGTTTGTGGGTAGCTGGAGCCAACTAAAACAAAATGTACCTGGTTTTTATGGTGTAGGCACAGCTTTGGCTCATTATGATGTTAATGGAAACTTTGAAAAACTAAAGGCACTATACAAAAAATCTCTATTTTTCAGAACTTTACTAGAAAATAGTATGATGAGCCTTACCAAATCTTTCTTTAAACTCACAGAGTATATGAAAGACGATGTGGAATTTGGTACTTTTTGGCAAGAAATTTATCAGGAATACCAACTTTCTAAAGAAATGCTCCTAAAACTTACCGAGTTTAAAAGCCTTATGGAAGACCACCCAGCTGGTAAAGCCTCTATACAAATGAGAGAAGAAATGGTTCTGCCTCTACTCACCATACAACAATATGCTCTAAAAAAAGTACAAGACGAAAGCTCTTTTTCCGAAGTTTATGAAAATATGGTAGTAAGGTCCCTATTTGGAAACATTAATGCGAGTAGAAATTCTGCGTAGATATAGTTGTTGTAAGCTATATTTGACAACAACCTGCTGAAAAAAATACACTAAATAAAAAACGCTTTACTTTAACAAAATTTTGTATTTTCGCAGGCTTAATAATAACCTAAATTTGAATGGCTAAAAAAAGTAAATATGCTCACTTATCAAGAGAACAAATAGAAGCAAGACTTGAAAAGCTTGAAAAAGAAGGATATGGACTAAAGTGGGAAGACAAACCCGAAGCGGTTGCTGACCTTTGTGATACACAACTACCTGTATTAAAACAAGATGAGGCTAAAGAAATTATTTCTTCCCCCAAATTGCCTATAAATTATATCATTGAGGGCGATAATTACCACTCACTTTTTACACTTAATTTTACACACAAAAAGAAAATCGATGTAATTTACATTGACCCTCCTTATAACACAGGCAAGAAAAACGAATGGAAATATAATGACCATTGGATAGACAAAGACGACACCTATCGCCACAGCAAATGGTTGTCTTTTATGAACAAAAGACTGCGATTAGCTAAACAACTTTTGAAAGACGAAGGCGTAATTTTTATTTCTATTGATGATAACGAAGTTGCACAATTAAAACTTTTATGTGATAAGATTTTTGGAGAACATAATATTTTAAATTTTGGGATTGTTAATAAAAGTAGTGAAATTGCAACAAATTATACAATTAAAAAACATGAATATATAATTTCATTTTGTAAAAATTTATCTAAATTAAACTTTGATAGTGTGCCAAAATACACTATTTCTAGAGGTACTGTTGGAAATGCAAACCAAACTATGCCAATAATTGAATTTCCAAAAGGTTTAAGTTGCTATAATTTGGAAGATGGTATTTACAAAACTACTAGAAAGATTGAAGGAGGAAATGAAAATATTGAAAATTTAGATCCTATTATTGTTAAAAACGGTAAATTAGCTCAAAATGTTAGATTAAAAGCAAGGTGGAGAAGTTCTAATGATATGAGGAATTTTTTCAAAAATAATTGTGAACCTACAAAAGCAAAAATAAATGGAATAATTGAAGACATTTATTTTGAAAATGATAAATTTAATCCTCAAATTAAAAAAAATACATTTGAAAAATTATCTTCACTCTATTTAGATTACAAAAGAGGGAGTAAAGATTTAGAAGATTTAGATTTAAAAGGAAAGTTTGAAAATCCAAAACAAGTTGAGTTTATAAAATATTTATTAAAATTAACTACAAATAAAAACTCCCTAATCCTCGACTTCTTCGCAGGTTCTGGCACAACTGCTCACGCAGTAATGGAACTCAATAAAGGAGATGGAGGTAATAGAAAATTTATACTTTGCACTAATAACGAAAATAATATTTGTACAGAAGTAACGTATCCAAGAGTAAAAAAAGTAATTGAGGGTTATGCAGACAAGGAAGGCATACCAGCCAATGTAAAATATTTCACTCAAACCTTTGTTAATCAAGTAACTTCTGATAAAGACAAAAGAGAGTTAGTAAATCGTAGTACAGAACTGCTTTGTATGGCAGAAAATACTTTTGAGGTAATAAGCAAAAGAACAACCAAAAATGACTTTGCTATTTTTGGCAACAATGAAAAAATTACTGCAATTATCTATGATGAGATCCAAATAGAGGATTGTGTAAACAAATTGAATCAACTAAATAATGGCTTACCAGCCATTATTTATGTGTTTAGTTACGACCATACCTATTTTGCTGAAGATTTTGAAAATCTTAAAATAAAATTTACAGTTAAACCAATTCCTGAAGCAATTTTAAATGTGTATCGAAAAATAAATAAATTAAAAAGAAAGTAAATGAAAGAAGTTGAATATCAAATTAAATACATTAATAAATTGGTTGATACTTCTAATGAATATTTAACTGATGAAGACCGAGACGGAAGTACAATAATTTTTAAAGCTCCAACTGGTTCGGGTAAAACCTTTATGGTTTCGCAAACTATAACAAGAATTGTAAAAGAAAATCCAAATATTACATTTTCTTTTATTTGGATTTCTGTAAATTCTTTGCACGAACAAAGTTTAAATAATCTATCACGATATTTTGAAGATGAACGACTTTTGGAGTGTTTAGCACATACAGAATTAAATAATAATACCATTGAGCAAAACGAAATAATGTTTATCAATTGGGAAAGTATTAATAAAGAAAATTCATTATTTCGTGTAGATAACGAGCAGAATTGGAACTTACAAAGCGTTATAGAAAATACAAAAGAAGAAGGCAGAACGATAGTTTTATTAATAGACGAAAGTCATAGAAATGCAAAAACAGATAAATCAAAAGCTTTAATTGAAATTATTGCTCCAAAATTAGTCATTGAAATTACAGCAACGCCTAATCATTTAGGCGGTACTTTAATTGATATTCCTTTGCAGACCGTTATTAAAGAGGGTATGATTAAAAAGGAAATTCAAATTAATGCAGCTAAAGAAAATCAAGTAAAAAACAATAAAGATTTATTATTGGTCGCTTTAAAAAAGCGAAACCAATTAAAAAATGCTTATGAAAGTTTGGGTATTGATATTAATCCCTTGTTGCTTATTCAAATTCCAAATAAAAAAGCAAATGACATAATCAATCCCGAAGACGAAATTATTGAAATTCTGAATAAAGAAAACATCACTACTCAAAATAAAAAATTAGCTATTTGGTTATCTGAAAATAAGGAAAACAAAGAAGATGTTGAGCGAGACAATAGCGAAGTAGAAGTTTTGATTTTCAAAGAAGCCATTGCATTGGGTTGGGATTGTCCAAGAGCAAGTATTTTGTTTTTACAAAGAGAATGGAATCAAGATAGATATGATTTCAACATTCAAACGTTAGGAAGAATAATGCGTATGCCACAACAAAAGCATTATGATGAAAAACCAGAATTGAATGTGGGTTATGTTTTTTCTGCGTCAGATAATTTTTCAGTAGTAGAAGATTTAGCAAAAGATTATACAAGTGAACAGAAACTAATAATTGACCACGATATTTACAATAGAAAACCGCAATTAACAAGCGAGTTTATTCGCAGAAAAAGAGAACTTACAAGATTATCCGCAGAATTTAAAAAAGTGTTTTTTGAAGCAGCTGATGAATTCAAACTAAAGGAAAACATAAATTCTAAAGTTGATAAAATTTCAAAATCAATAAAACTTGATGGTATTGTAAAAGAAATTGACAAAGAACAAAATGTTGAGTTTGATAATGAAAAAAGAATAGTAAAAAGTATTTCCGAAATTCAAGGAAGTTATAACCGATTTTGTTCTCAAATGGCAAGTGGTTATGAAGTTTCAAGGTCGCAAAATATTATAAAATCAACAATTCGTGCTTGGTTTAAAGATAATTTGAATGTTGGTGATGAAGATATAATTCAGTTAGTTGTTATGAGTACAAGTAACAAAAATAATTCTCAATTTAAACAAGTTATTGAAAGAGCCAAAGAATTATATGCTAATTTACCAACAAAAAAAGATGAAATCGTCTATAAAAAAAATTGGGAAGTGCCAAGCGAAGTTAATATTTTTTCAGATTTTGAGGAAGTAATACCAAGTAAAAAATCGATTTTAAAGAACGAAGAAAAACCAGTTTTAATGGTTCGTAAAAATAAAAATGGTCTTTCTGAACTTTCTAAACCTGAAAAAGAATTTATTATAGAACTTGAAAATACAGATGATTATGTAAATTGGTGGTATAAAAACGGTATAAGTGAAAGCAAATATTTTAGCATCGCTTATAAAAAGGAAGATGGATTTTTATATGCTTTTTATCCTGACTTTCTAATTAAAACAAAGAAAGAGGCTATAATAATTGAAATAAAAGACGACAAAGATTTTAAAGCAGATAATTATTATAAACTTCTTGCTGGTAAAGATTATTTAAAGCGATATGAAACAAAAGAAAAGAATTACTTTTTTATTTTATCGCCAAATGATTTTTTTGAATTTTTTAAAAGATTAAGAGATTTAGATATTGAAAATTTTGTTTCAACTTACGAAACAAGACTAACGAAATATATTAAAAGTCAGCAAAATGTAATTAAAAATAAATTAGAAAATAACGAAAAACTATCAAAAGTAGAAGAAGAATATAATGAACTTTTTGCTGAATACGAAAACTCGATTACAAAACTTGAAGACGAAGTTTTAAAAAGAGAACTTGCTGAATTAGAACTAGAAGAATCAAAAAAAATTATACAAGAATACAAATCAAATATTGAGATATTAGCTAAAACAAACATACAAGTTGAACAAAATTTTGATAGTTCAAAATTTAACGTTCCAAATCCTTTTAATATTTGTGTTTTAGGCGAAGTTTCGAGCGAAGCAGAAATTAGAAAAGAATTAAACAAATTTTTTGAAAAATTAGGTGTAGAAATTAATAATTGGGATATTGAATATTTTAACAATAAAAAATTAGAAAGTTCAAATGTATTAAGAAGTTTAGTAAAAGGACAATCAAAATATAATCTGATAATAACTGGTCAAATATATCATCATAACAATAAAGGAAACTCAAAAGGCAACATCATTTCCGAACTAAAAAACGATAAGTATATTCCACATATAATTGGAACAACACCAAAAGACAAATTAACCCCTGACAAAATTATAGAAAAATTAACAATGTATTTGATTAATAATGAATAGATAACATAGCATACAACAGCGTTTTTTAAAAAGGGTGGGTTAAAGTGCCTTTTTGAAAACTTAGTGATAAATTCGAATTTAGTACACTTAATAAAGTCTAGTACTGAAAATCCACCACTTTTCAAAAAGCCACGAAATATACATCGCACGCAAAAGGCATAACTGAATGGCTTCAATTAAACTTTAATGCTAAAATTTCCAGTCTTCATCAATATCTAAAACATTATATAACATTTCATTCACAAATATTAAAAAAAGCTACCTCAATTTTGAGATAGCTTTTTAGTATTTAACCTTAGAAAATTTCACAACTTAAATTTCTGTATCCAAATCCCAATTCTCTAGATAATCGTGAACCGCTTTTAAGAACATTCCACCTAAAGAACCATCTACCACACGGTGGTCATAAGAATGGCTCATAAACATTTTCTGTCTAATCGCAATTACATCACCCTCTGGAGTTTCTAGTACCGCAGGTTTTTTAACAATAGCTCCTACTGCCAAAATAGCCACCTGAGGCAAAGGGATAATTGGCGTACCCATTAAATTACCAAAAGAACCAATATTAGAAATAGTATAAGTAGCTCCTTGAGTATCTTCTGGTTTTAGTTTTTTGTTTCTCGCACGATGAGCCAAATCGTTAATAGCTTTAGCTAAACCACTTAACGATAATTGGTCTGCGTTTTTAATTACAGGTACAATAAGATTTCCGTCTGGTAAAGCTGTTGCCATACCTATATTGATATTTTTCTTTTTAATGATTTTGTCTCCATCTACAGAAACATTAATCATTGGATAATCCTGAATAGCCTTCACTACCGCTCTCACAAAAATAGGCATAAACGTAAGCTTTTCGCCTTCTCTCTGTTGGAAAACATTTTTATACTTATTTCTCCATTTCACCACATTGGTAACATCACTCTCTATAAATGAGCTTACATGAGGAGCCGTGTGCTTACTACGCACCATAGAATCAGCAATAATTTTTCTAACTCTATCCATTTGTATCACTTCGTCTCCCTCAGAAATGCTTACAGGTACAGAAGACACCGCAGACGTACTACTAGATGCTACCACCTGAGGCACTTCCTGCTTCATAACAGATGACGAAGATTGGCCTCTATTCTCCACATATTTTAATATGTCTTCTTTGGTGATTCTACCTTCTAGACCTGTACCTTGTATAGTTTTTAATTCAGCTTCCGAAATATTTTCTTCCTGAGCAATAGATTTCACTAAAGGCGACAAATATAAATCTCCTGAAAACTCTACTTTCAACTCATTTAGAGGTGCTTCTATTGTTTTTATAACATCAGCACTAGGAACTTCCTCTGCAGTTTCAACTACTTTTGGTACTTCTTGAATAGTATCTGATACGGCACCGCCCTCTGTTTCTAATATCGCAATAGCCTCTCCTACTTGTGCTACTTCGTCTTTTTGTTTTAAAATTTTAACAATCTTCCCCGAAACAGGAGTAGGAACATCTGAGTCTACTTTGTCTGTTGCTATTTCCACTACACTATCATCCTCGTTTACGAAGTCACCCTCATCAAATAGCCAAGAAATAATAGTTGCTTCCATAACGCCTTCTCCCATTGAAGGAAGTAATAATTTATATTCTGCCATTGTTTTATTGGTTTTTAGCAAAGATAATATTTTTTTAAACTTTCACACGAATTTCATCGTTCAATTTTTCAACGATAGCCTATTTAAACGCCATCTGTATCTCCCAACATTGGAACAAACTTATACACTCCAAAAGTTTCCTTTTCTATTTCTGTTTCAGAAATTTTGGTAAATCTATAAAGTATCTGCTCTTCTAAAGCCCCTAGCGGAATGACCATTTTACCTCCTACTTTAAGTTGCTTTAACAATTCCACAGGCAAAGTTTCAGCCCCGCAGGTTACAATAATTTTATCAAACGGAGCAAAAGTAGGCAATCCTAAAAAACCATCTCCAAAACTTTGAAAATGTGGACGAAGCCCTAAAATTTTAAACATCTTTTTAGAAAAATCAAATAGTTTTTTCTGTCTTTCAATAGTGTAAACTTTCGCTCCCATCACCATAAGAACTGCTGCTTGATAGCCGCTACCTGTGCCTATTTCTAATATTTTTTCTCCTTTCTCTACCTGTAATAATTCTGTTTGCTCAGCCACAGTAGAAGGGTGAGAAATCGTTTGATGTGCAGCAATAGGAAATGCTCTATCTTCGTAGGCATAATCCTCAAAAACACTTTCCAAAAAAAAATGACGAGGCAATGCTCCTATCGCTGATAGCACATTTTCATCACAAATACCCAATTTTTCTCTTAGATATTCTACCAATATTTTTCGTTTTCCTTTATGTACAAATGTATCTTTCATTTTATTTTTGGAAAAAGAAAGTTATTCTACTTTAAAATCAACAACAGCGTCTAATTTAGGATATTTTTTATCACTCACAAAGCGTTTACCTGTACAATCTATTTCCTTCCAACCTTTCTTTCTACTACAATCGCCCACCTCTACCACATAAGGCACAAAGCTAATTTCCTCATCTCCTTCATTATAAACTTCCTTATATTGTACTGCCACATCTAACACACAAGGGAAATTAGTATTTAGTTTTACATTCCTATAAATAATGTCATAATGAGTTTCTCTATTTTCTGGAATCTCAAAATACTTCTCATATCCGCCAGTTTCTCCTTTTAAATCAGCCATTGCCATCAAAGCATAGTAAAGAGCTTTAGTGTAGTAGTGTCTCGTATTTGCACGAGTATAATCATCAAAGAAATGCCCACCTTCAAACAAAACAGTAGGAATTCCTGCCTTCATAAAATTATCTCCCGTAGAAGTTGGGTAAAACTCATCTGAATAACGCCCTATTTGATTTGGAATTTCTAATGATAACTTGCTAAAAATCTCAGCAATCACCGCCATACTTTTCTTTCTATTTTCTGTAACTTCTCTCTCTACATTTTCAGATGGTGCTAAAAAAGATAAAGTCGCAGGATGAACCGCATCCGTTGTAAAAATAGTCCTTTGGTCGTGCAAATTAAGAGCATAGTGATAATCACCTCTCAAAACGATTTCTTTTAGAAGTCTCATTTCTAAAGAAGATTCTTTAATAAAGTCTCTGTTAATATCTATATCTAAAGCGTTTCTTCTCGTCCAAACTGCTGAACCATCAGGATTAAGCATCCAAATAAAATCCAATTTTATCTCTTGCCAAAGTTCTTCAGATAAAGATGGATTATATTCTAAAGATTCTAATAAATCCAACATAGCTAAAGTTGCAGTAGATTCATTACCGTGCATCTGACTCCAAGCGACTATATTGGTTCTCCCTTTTCCTATACTCATCATATAAATGGGTCTTCCCATAGGAGAAGTTCCTATCTGTTCTAAAACACTCCCATACTTCTCTTTTAGAAAAACAAACAATTTTTCGGGCGAAATATATCTATTTTTAAAGTTTACATTTTTAACATACGAAAACACATTTGTCATAACAAATATTTTTACTTCCACAAAGATAATACTAAAAAAGCAAAAACAATATTTTACTTTTGTAAATTATTTAAACACCCCTATATGACTAAATGTCTGTTGATAAAATTGTGGATTAAATACAATTCAATTTAAAATTATTGAATACTAAAAATCAGTATTTTATAAATTTTATATAAAGTGTTTTATCAAATTAACTTTAATTACAAATATGATTATTTATCCCCATTTGTAGAAACTAACATTAAACACTTACAAATGTATATTTCACTGGAAACGCCCATGTTTTTACTTTTGTAATTAGTTAAGATTTTTTATTTTCATATCTTTGCTTTATGACAAATGAAACTATATTTCTACTAGGATTTTTAATATTCATTGGGATTGTTATGGCTCTAGATCTAGGGGTACTTAGCAAATCAAAAAATAAAAAAACTGAAGGCATTTCATTTAAGAAAGCCTTGCTGATGAGTATTTTTGTGGTCTGCCTATCTATGGTCTTCTACTCTATCTTGTTAGGTTTTGGACATCAATTACATGGTATTGATAGTATTGAAAAGCTAGAAACTATTGTTCATAAGTATAGGCATCCTATAAAAATAATCCCAAATGATTTAGAAACGAGTATCCAGATTTATAACCAAAATCTAGGACTAGAATATCTTACAGGTTACGTAGTAGAATACGCTTTATCGGTAGATAATATATTTGTAATTGTACTAATTTTCACAGCTTTTGGTGTTGAGAAAAGGAACTATCATAGAGTGCTATTTTGGGGAATTTTGGGTGCTGTTGCTATGAGGTTTATGTTTATTTTCATAGGAGCCGCTCTTATAGAAAGGTTTGCTTGGATAATGTACGTTTTTGGAGCATTCCTAGTATTTACAGGGATTAAAATGTTCATCTCGAAGGAGGAAGAAGAAAGTATAGATACCGAGAAGCACCCTGTAGTAAAGTTTGCTAACAAGTACTTTAAAGTTCATAATCAGTTTGTAGGAAATAAATTCTTTGTAAATATAGATGGAGTGAGAAAAATGACACCTCTATTTCTAGTGCTTATCATTGTAGAATTTACTGATTTAATTTTTGCCGTAGATAGTATTCCTGCTATTTTCTCTGTTACCAAAGACCCTTATATAGTGTTCTTTTCTAATATTTTTGCAATTATAGGTCTTAGGTCTATGTTCTTCCTATTGGCAGGAATTATAGATAAATTTAGATTCTTAAAAATCGGCTTAGCGATATTACTTACCTTCATTGGAGTGAAAATGCTTCTGCACCATCAGTTAGATGAGCTTGGCTTTACCACTACACACTCGCTTATTATAATTGTGAGTATTTTGGCTGTAAGCATTCTAGCTTCTTTAATTCCTGCTAGAAAAACAGATTAAATTTTACAAATATTTACATATTTAAAATTAAATAAAGTGCTTATAATAAATTATTTATAAGCACTTTTTATTTTTGTAAATTTTAGTTTTTATCCAAATTTTACAAATGTTTATTGCTTGCTCATTTTTTTATTTTACTTTTGTAAAGCTTAATGATTAACAATTGTAATCTCTATTTTATGAGTTTAAATGAAAGAATATCCAAAGTTATAGCTTATTCGGAACTTACCGCCTCTGATTTTGCTGACGAAATAGAAGTACAGCGTTCTAGTATTTCTCATATCACTTCAGGGAGAAACAAACCCTCTCTTGACTTTATTATAAAAATAAAAGACCGATTTCCAGAAATTGAATGGGATTGGCTCATCAATGGAGAAGGCGAAATGCTAAAAAGCGGTAATCCCTCCGAAAGTGATAATAAAGAGCAGCCCGCTTCTCCCCTCCCCGATTTATTTAGTTTTGAGGATAATTTTATCAGTGAGGAAAAAAAACAAGTTTTCCCTAATCCACGAGAATATCATAAAACGGAATTAGACACAGAAGCTGAACTTATACGAGAATCTCAGCCATTAGAAAATTCAGACTCCGAAAAGATTATTAACATTGAAAAAGAACCTAGCACTCCAAAAGTTAAAAGAGTGGTTTTATTTTTTGATAATGGAAAGTTTGAGAGCTACGAAATGTAATTACATTTTACTCTTTACTCAACCATTTATCTATCTCTTCAAAAGTTACTTCTCTTTGTTCAATCCAAGGAAAATGACCTGCTTTATCAATTATTACTAATGTTGATTTTGGCAAGTTGGTATGTAATTCTTTTGCATATTTAGGAGGATTATTGGTATCGTATTTACCATTGATAATCAATATTTTTGTATTGATACTTTTAAACTTTCTTTGAAATTCCAAATATTTTGAACGTTCTTCTACACTTTCTTGATAAAATTCATTATTGATAGGCAATCTTCTTCCTGCTTTTGATATTTCTTTAACAATTGGTATCACCTTTTGTGAACTATCTTCATTATAAGTCCACCATTTTAGAGGAGCATTAGAAATATCATTTCCCTTATCATCTTGGTTGGTTTTATGCAATATCATATAATCCCAATCTTTAACTACCTTAGCAAACCATTGAGATTCGGCTATTCGCTTATTTTCAGATTGCCTCCTTCTTTCTATAGACTCGTCTTGTGTACCCACATAGCTAGTTCCTGATAAAATCATTCCTGAAACATTTTCAGGATACTCAACAGCGTATTGTAACGCTATACCACTTTGATCAGAATGACCAAATAACCAAATTTTCTTAGCTCCAATTTTCTGCCTTAACAATTCTATTTCTTGCACAGAATAAGAAGGGCTGTATTCCTTTAAACTTGCTGGAGCGTCAGAACCACCTGTTCCTCTAGAATTGTAATAAACCATCGTAAATTTATCTTCTAAAGGTTTTAAGGTTAGTTCATATCCAATTTTTCCCGAATTAGGATGTCCCACTATCATTATTGGACCTTTTCCTTTCACTACAAAATTGATGTTTAGTCCATCTATTTTTTCAGTATAACTTCCACTCTCAATTATAGGAGTTGATACACAAGAAATAAGTAAAACTAACCATAAAAAAATACTAATAAGTTTTTTCATAAAATAACTTCTAACAGAAAAAATCTAAAAGTCTTTGATTTTATTATGAAATCCATAACTCACTCAATCCAACAAGTTCCAAATATTTTCAATTTTAATAAAAGCCAATACCTGATAGATAATCCGATTGATTATCATAATACTATTGTAAAAAATTTATCAATTACATTAACTTTTTTATCACAAAATATTTTATAAAATATTGAATAACTGCTAAATATAAATTAATTTAATATCCCTCAAGAGGAATCTTTTTGGTTTCATCTACAATTTCGTATTTTAGGGCTTTAGCAAGAACAAATATTTCGTTAAGGTTGGTCATAAGTTGCTTTTCGCCTTGTTTCTTTAAATCTTCCTGATTAACCCTTTTGTATGCCTCATCTTTAGCATTTTGAGTTATTTTTTTAATGTCCTTCTCATCAAAACGGTCAAAAAAAGAGTCATCTAAAGATTGTATTTCTACACTTGGTATAATCCTAACTTGTGGCTGTGGTAACCCTTTTATAATTAGTTTCTTATCAGTGCTATCTACCTCTATCTTCATTTTGGCTAAATCATAGGACACCTGTGCCATAGTCTTGGTAAAAGTGATGATTTTCTTCTCCGTAGATGGCAAAAGACTACTCCCAAAAAGCTCAGATTTAATAGTAGTTTTCTGCATACTAGAAAAGTTTTGCTCCATAACCACCATTTTATTCATTTTAGAAATTTGGTTGTTAATAAGGTAATAATCACTTACGATTTCATCTCCTTTTTTGGTCGTAAATCCCTTCCATGCAAAGAAAATAAGGAGCATTACTAAAACGCCCCCTACAAATCCTATAATAACTTTAATATTTTTCAATTTAGGTTACTTTTTCTTTACCAAATTATACAAATCTTGTTCCAAAAAGCCTGTAGATGGTGTTTCTACAATACGCCCAATCTCTCTTCCGTAGCGTTCTACAACAATAGTTGGTACTTTTTTCACGTGATAATCTAACTCCTCACTTTCTGGTGACTCCATGCGTTTAGAAAGAGCTATTATTTTCATTTTAGACAACGGATAACCTACCTCTTTTAATATTTTAATCAGCCTAGGAAACTCTCTATGGCTATCCTCACACCAAGAGCCTACAAAAACGGTAAGACCGTATTTATTAAGCTCTTTGCTTTTTTTAAGTAGTGCTATAGTATTTTTATCTGTTTCGTAGTTGGCATACTCCTCATCATACCATGTCTTAAACGGCTCTTGCTGAAACTGACTAAGCGTTTGCTTTCCTAATAAAACTTTTCCATACTGTTCGGACTCTACTTGACGATTAACAACTGTTTTCTCAACCACTCCACAAGAAGCTATCCCCAATAACAATACGGTACTTAGAGCAAGTTTTTTTATCATGATATTATTTTTATTTTTCTATTATTGATTTTAAATCTGCTGGAGAGTAATATTTGTTCTTCAATACTTTATCATCAGAAATTCTGTGTACATTGTATTTTTCTCCTGATTTTTCATAATAAGCCTCCTCCCCTTTTGTTTCCTTATAGAAAGCTACTGTCTCCTCTGCTTGTTGTTCGTTTTCACAAGCTTTAGACATGTTAGACCTTTGTACTTCATTAAATAATTCCACAAATTTTTCGCCTAACCCAAACTCTAATACAGCTCCACTCAACACATACTGCAAGTCGCATAAGGCATCTGCTATTTCTACTATATTTTGGTCTTCTATCGCTTGTTTTAGTTCATTTAATTCTTCCTGTAAAAGGCTCACTCTTAACTCACACCTTTCCTTAGACGGAATTTGAGGTTGGTCTAATATAGGCGCATTAAAGGTTCTGTGAAACTCTGCTACTTGATTAAGGCTATCTATTTTTTCCATGTTTAATGTCTTATAAATCTATTATTATAAAAATGATTTATCAAAAGAAAACGGCAATAAGTCTCTTATACACTTTGTTTTATAAATTTCGCCAGAAACAGAAGCAAAATAAATTTCTATAGACTCTTCTTGAAGTGCTTCATACTCCAAAATACTCTGCCTACAGGCTCCACACGGAGGAATTGCTATTGATGAAATACTATCTTTTGGCGCACCAATTACAAATAACTTCTTCATTTTAACACTTGGATAATTGGCAGATGCCCAATAAATGGTAGTTCTCTCCGCACACAACCCTGATGGATAAGCCGCATTTTCTTGGTTACTTCCCGTTACAATTTCCCCATTTTCTAAAAGGATAGCACAGCCTACCAAAAAGTTAGAATATGGTGCATAAGCCTTCTCTCTAACTGTTTTAGCTGCTTCGTATAGTTTTTTTTCTGTATCATTTAAAGCCTCAATACTTTCAAAGACTTCAAATGAAATATGAAGTGATTTTTCCATTTTCATTAGGTAAAATAATGAGGGTAAAAGTACGGATTTTTATTAAAAAAAACAATTAAAACCCTTACTCCGCCATATACCAAGTCATTTTTTCTAAATACTCTGGTTTAGGGTTGATAAATTTTATGATTTTTTTATCGTTAGGTGTGGTAAGTCTGTAAAAAATAATTTTATCTGCGTGATATTTAAAATAAGGATGTTTCTTAAGCCACTCTTCAGGAGCGTTAGATAAACTATATTTCTTCACTTTAGAGGTATTTAGATTAGCTGTTTCTATTAACTTTTGAGTTAAATCAGGGTCGATATAATAGGTTTCTAGAATTTGCTTTTTGTTAGCAAACCCACCGAGTAGCCCTCTAAACGAAATATAACTTTTAGCAGCCTTAGGCGTAAACCCAAATTCCACTAACTGCTCATAAGAAATCTCATTAAGATCCACCGAAGCAAAATTAGTCTTTATCTGAGGTTTTGTAGTTTCTACTACCGAAGGTTCCTCATTTTTAATTCTAATATAAGGACTTAATGCTTGGAATTTCTCATCAGAAATCACAAAACATTTCTTAACATCGTCTGCTGTTTTAAATCTTCCTTTGAGTATCTTTTGCTTATAGTTTACAATAACAGCGGCTTGTTTCTCCGAGAAACCTAATTTTTGCCAACCTTCTAAATCCAAGTCATTAGGGTCAAAAGGTTGATATACAACACTTTCTTTTTTCTCTCTAATTTCGTTAGGTGTGCTAGAATTTACTTTATTTGGCAAAAGAACATATGGTGCTATAATAGCATAATTTTCAGGACTTAAGGTATAACAATCTCTTAATTTTTCTTTACTAATGAAACTTCCGCCCAGATAATTTTTATATTTGATAAAAGATAGAGCTTGCTTTTCTGAAAAACCAAGCTTCACCCAATCCGAAACGGAGTATAAATCTGGATTAAAAGACTTATTTACTTTAATTTTAGACTTATAAAACGACTGATGAGATGAATTTTCATGAGATTTAGCTATTTTATCAGGAAGCATTATAAATTCTGACAATTCGCTAAATTTCTCTGCCGAGATTACATAACATTTAGATAATTCTTCTTTAGACGAAAAAGAACCTCCCAACAAATCTTTATACTTTAGGATAGTTTCAGACTGCCGTTCAGAAAACCCTAAATTTTGCCAATCTTGTAAACTTAGCTGATTAGGATTAAATGGAGTAAGATTTAATTTTTCTCTATTTTGGTGTTCTACCGAGGTGGTAAAAGTTAGCTCAGGTAATGGCTGCTCTTCTTTTTGTTTTTTATAAAAGTAAAAAAATATCTGAATTCCCAAAAGCAACACCGCTATAACCGACCACCCTAGCACTTGCTTTTTTATCATACTGAACTCCAGTTTAGAGAATGACTTTTTCATAGCATTTACTTTTAGTTAGATGCCACCAAATTAAATAAAATTATGGAATTGAAAAATAGTTTATGAATAAATCTCTAAACTCTTTTAGATTAGTACTTTTTTAGACTTAACAGCATAAAAATTTGCCAAATCAGTACAATAATTATTTCAGGAATAATGATGTAAAAACTTAAGTCATAAAATTCTTTATGATACATAAACTTAAAAAAGAAATAACTTACTAAAGGAAAAAGAAAAGTTAAAAGAATCAACCAGATAAAGTATTTCTTAATATCAATCTTACTACCAAAAATTTTATTGTGATTTACAATAGTCAAAATACCACCCAATAATGAAACACCACAAACAGAAAACCAAAAAGAAAGCTGAAGCTCTGAGCTTCTAATAGAAAAGAATTTAGTAAAAAACGATACTATGACAAATCCTAAAATCCATTCAGAGATTATATACCAAATACTTTTTTTATTCAATAATTTGGTTTTGGGAGAAGTTATAATGCCAAAATTTAAACACGACAACGATAAGAGAGCATTAAAAAAGATTACCGAAATTTTTATTGAAAAACATAATTCATAAACACAACAAAACAACATCAGATTTGAAATAATCAAATAGAATATATCTAAAAATTTGCGATTATTCATTTTTATCAGATGTTAGCCTCATTTACTCCTTATCCACCAAAGCATCTTTAAGTTTGGTAAGTTCTGATTTTATAAACTCTAATCGGTCTATTATTTCTACCGTTTCGCTTACTTTTTCGTTGGTAGCCAATGCCACTCTAGCACCGTCTAAGGTGTAGCCTTTTTCCTTTACTAAGTGATAAATTATCTTTAGGTTATCAATATCCTTTGGTGTGAAATATCGGTTGCCTTTCTTGTTTTTTTTAGGCTTTATTACAGGAAATTCTTTTTCCCAATACCTTATGAGTGATGTATTTACATCAAACGCTTTGGCAACTTCGCCTATGGAATAATATAGTTTTTCTGGAAGATTAAGTTTCATATTTATACCAAATTAGAACCACGATTACAGTGGGTTAAAGCAAAAATACAAATAATCTCTAAACCTTAGTCTGGTTGAACAAAAAATATTTGAATATTAGCCACTTGGACTGATAATATTTGCTAAGTTGATTTTTATCTCTCCTACGCCAAGTTCCGTACACTTGAGCATAGAAACCAAAATGAGCCCTTACCACTGCCCAAAGATGAGGAAAACCGTTTTTAACCCCAAAATAAAGTCCCGCCACACCATCTAAACACAACCGAACGAAAATAATCCACAACAGATAAATAGGTAGATTTTTAAGCAACATAGAAAGATTATTCCTTATATTAAGATAAGTCTTATAAGGACTTTGTTTATTAAGAGTACCACCTCCCACATGATACACTTTAGAAAGCCCTGTATAGTAGATTTTCTTTCCTAAATTCCTCAATCTCCAACAAAGGTCTATCTCTTCTTGATGGGCAAAAAAACGCTCGTCAAAACCACCTATGTTGAAAAAATCTTCACTTCTAATAAATAAACAGCACCCCGAAGCCCAATGTATCTCGCATACATCATCGTATTGCCCTTCATCTTTCTCCAAGGCATCAAAAACTCGACCTCTACAGTATGGATAACCTAGGTTGTCTATCATTCCGCCACCTGCACCTGCAAATTCAAAATACTTTTCGTTATTAAAATCTAATATTTTAGGCTGTACCGCCACGATATTCTCATCTAATTTGAACAAATCTAAAACAGGCTCTAACCAACCAGAACTTACCTCTACATCAGAATTTAACAAGCAAAAAACATCTGCCTTTATAGCCTTTAAACCTTCATTATATCCACCTGCAAAGCCGTTATTTTTTAAGTTTTTAACCACTTTAACCTCTGGAAAGTTTTGCTCTAAAAAAACAACAGAATCATCTGTGGAAGCATTATCTATTACCCAAATATCTGCTCCTTGAGAATGTTTAATTACATTAGGCAAAAACCTTTTAAGCCAATGCTTTCCGTTCCAATTAAGTATTGCTATTGCTAATTTCATAATTTTATTGTTTAGCAAAAGTTTTAATGGCGTCTTGATACTTCCATCGTCTATGACTCCAAAGCCAATTGTCTGGTCGTTTTTTAATAGTGGTTTCTAGCATTTTATGAAATTTATTAACCACTTCGTACGGCTGAAATCGCTCTCCATCAGGGTAAATTCTGTAATAATTAACTTGATAAAATCCTCGTTTAACCTTCTTCATTTCACAATAAATAAAGATTAAATCCATTTTGGTAGAAAGTTTATCATACCCAATAAAGGCTGGTGTTTTTTGATTTAAAAACTCCAAACCATAATCTATATCTAATACATAAGGCGACTGATCTGCCACAAACATATACACCGAATTACCATCATTAGGCTGCTTCAATATATGCCTTACCACCTGCTTAGCCTCTAGTGCTGTATTACCAAAACGACCTCTAATGAGCTTAACCTTTTCTTCCCAAAAAGCACTCTGCATTTTTCTATATACAGGAAAGCAGTATTTTTGTGGAACTACTTCGGCAAGAGCATTAAACCATTCCCAATTAAAAATGTGCCCAGAAAGCATTATGATATTTTTCTGCTCTTCTAACGCCTCCGAAAACAAATGTTGATTGATATGCTGAACCCTTACCCTTAGCTCATTATTAGATACAGTAAAAGTTTTTAATGTTTCTACAATATAGTCTGCAAAGTTTTGATAAAACTTTTTACAAATTGCATTTATTTCCGTTTCGGACTTCTCAGGGAAAGATTTTCTTAAATTCTCCAAGACTACTTTTTTTCTATAACCCACTACATAATAGCTTAGCACAAAAATAAGGTCGGAGAAAATATAAAGCACCCTTAAAGGAAGTTTAGAGATGATATAAACGGTTCTAAAAAGGATATTATTTAGCATTGACTTTTCTTAACGACTGCAAATTTACAAATTACAAAACAGATGAGATGTCAGAATTATTCTTTATTTTTGGGATTTAAACTTAAAATCAAAAATTATGAAATACCATTATTTAACCATAGGATTGATGAGTGCCACACTCGCTATTTCATCTTGCAGCAAAAATGCAGAAAACTCAGCTAGCAATACCAATGATAGTATAGAAATTAAACAAAAACTAGCCGAGCAAGAAAAGGACAAGCTAGAAAAGCCCTATCACCCAGAAGATAACGCCGAGGAGAAGATTGCAACCTTAATTTCCCAAGCTCAAAAAGAGAATAAAAATATCATTCTGCAAGCTGGTGGCAACTGGTGTATTTGGTGTCTTAGATTTAATGATTACATCAACAAAACACCTGAAATAAAAGAAATTATAGATCAAAACTACCTCTACTATCATTTGAATTATTCAAAAGAAAACGAGAACAAAGCTCTATTTGAAAGATATGGCAACCCTGGTGAGAAATATGGTTATCCTGTATTTATTGTTTTAGACCAAACAGGCAAGGTAATCCATATACAAGACAGTGCCGTATTAGAAGAAAATAAAGGCTACAGCCTAGATAAAGTAAAGGCTTTCTTCAACGAATGGAAGCCTAAAAAACTCTAAAAACAAACTGAGGTTATCTTTTTTATAGATAACCTCAATTATTTATTTTTTCAAAAAATCAGTGATGAGTTCTGTTGGTCTGCCTATAATGGCTTTTTTACCTTTAACCAATATTGGGCGTTCTATTAGACGAGGATTATTCAGCATTATTTCTAAGTATTCTTCCTCTGTATAGCTTTTATCTCCATAATTTTCTTTAAAGAATGTGTCTTTCTTTCGGATAAGTTCAGACGGCTTCATTTCTAAAAATGAAAGTATTTCCTCTAAATGTTCTTTAGTTAAAGAATCTTTGAGAAGGTCAAACACTTCCACATTCTCATTAGTAGAGTTTAGCAGTTCTAAAGCCCCTCTTGACTTAGAACATCTGTTATTATGGTATAATTTTATCATAAATTTTGGTTAAAAAAATCCTCTAAAGTTAGCGAGTTTTGCTCTCCTGTCTCTAAATTTTTAATAGAAACTTGCTTATTTTTAATCTCCTCTTCCCCCACAAACACAATATATGGAATCCCTTTTTTCTCCGCATAAGTGAATTGTTTTTTCAACTTAGCAGCTTCTGGATAAAGCTCCGCAGAAACATCTTTAGCTCTTAATTGCTGTATAATATCCATAGCGTGAAAAGCCTCCTGCTCTCCATAATTAGCAAAAAGATACTGTACATTTTGAGAAACCTCTTGTGGAAAACGATTGAGCTCTTCCATAACTAGATAAATTCTATCTAAGCCAAAAGAAATCCCTATTCCAGGAATATTTTTAACACCAAAAACTTCTGTTAGATTGTCATATCTACCACCGCCACCAATGGAGCCCAACTGTACCTCATTAGACTTAACTTCAAAGATAGCCCCTGTGTAATAATCTAACCCTCTTGCTAAAGTAATATCAAAATGAAGCACCTCTGGAGAAATCCCCAAAGCAAGACATTGTTTAATCACAAACTCTACTTCTTCAACTCCTTTCAGCCCTATTTCTATATCAGAAAAACGCTCCTTAAGTGCCGATAGATATTCTAAATTATCTTTGAGTGGGTGGAATAGAAACTCCAATTTTTCTATCGCTTCACTAGGTATATTTTTACTTTTAAGTTCCTCAACAACGCCGTCTTTCCCTATTTTATCTAGCTTATCCAAAGCCACAGTAAAATCTATCAACTGCTCTGCTATACCTGCATAAATAGCTAATCCAGAAAGTATTTTCCTATTATTGAGGTGGATTTTCACATCTAAATTAAGCTCAGCAAAAGACTTTAAATAAAGCTGAACCAATTCTACCTCTTGCCAAAGACTTTCGCTACCTACGACATCGGCATCACACTGATAAAATTCTCTAAAACGCCCTTTCTGTGGTCTATCAGCACGCCATACAGGTTGAATTTGGTATCGCTTATACGGAAATACAAGCTGACCGTGATTCATAGCCACAAATCTCGCAAATGGAACGGTAAGGTCGTATCTCAATGCCTTATCGGACACTCTAGGTGTGAGTTTTTTATGGTCTTTTTCTATTAAATCTTGCTCTGATATTTTACTTAAATAATCTCCAGAATTCAAAATTTTAAAAATGAGCCTATCTCCTTCCTCACCATATTTTCCTGTTAGAGTTGATAAATTTTCAAAACTAGGCGTCTCTAATGGAGAAAAACCAAACAGTTCAAAATTCTTTTGTAAAACACTAATGATATATCTTCTACGATAAACTTCCTGTGCCGAAAAATCTCTTGTTCCCTTTGCTAAACTAGGCTTCATAAACTCATCTATTTTAAAATACGAAACCGCAAAAATACGGAAAAATAACTTGTCTGCAATATTGGTATTAGCCATCATAAATCTGTCTATTTGTCAGTAATTTTAATTTGGCGAAAAATTTGTTTTGAGATGAAATTATAAAAGATTTAAAATATGAAAAAAGCACTTATCGTGGTAGATGTTCAAAATGATTTCTGTGAAGGAGGAGCTTTGGCTGTACCAAACGCTAATGAAATTATCCCTTACATCAACCTTTTAATCGAAGAAAACCAATATGATAAAATAATTTTCACACAAGATTGGCACCCTGCAAATCACAAATCATTTGCATCTAATAATGGTAAAAAAGTAGGTGAAACCATATCACTGAACGGCGTACCACAATTTATGTGGCCAGACCATTGTGTAGAAAATTCTTTTGGTGCAGAATTCCATAAAGACCTAGATATTAGTAAAGTAGATTACATTGTAAAAAAAGGTAAAAACCCTGAAATAGATAGTTATAGTGCTTTTCAGGACAATAATCATTTTATGAAAACGGGGTTAGCTGACTATCTTAAAGAAAACGATATACAATTAGTAGAAATTGTTGGCTTAGCACTAGATTATTGCGTTAAATATACTTGTTTAGATGCTGTTAAAGAAGGATTCTTAACTTGTTTACATTTTAATGGTACTCGTGCTGTGAATGTAAAACCCGAAAACGGAAGAGATGCCATCTACGAAATGCTAGAAAATGGTGTTACCATCTTAGGTTAAAAAAATAAAATCCTCTTAGCTTTTCAAGAGGGTTTTTCTTCCCTATCAAATAATAAAAAAGCTGAGAAGTTTCCCTCTCAGCTTTCCTTTTGCTAAAATATTTCTTAGAATTTAACTCCTAAACCTACTTGAAAAGTATTGTTTTTGTTAGTTTTATTATCTGATACAGAAGTTTCTCCATTTTTAGAAATATCTGTAAAACCAGCTACATATCTAGCGTTAACACCTATGTTTGGTGTAATATTAAACCCTAGACCTAACCCCATACCAAAATTAAATCCATTAAAGTTATCCTTATTAAGTTCTTTAGGAAGTTGCCCTGAACCAAGAGGTGTCTCATAAGAAGTCTTAGAGTTTGCTCCTACTAAAAAGCTAAACTCTGGTCCAGCTTCCAAGTAAAACTCAGGAGTTGCTTTATACTGGAACATTACAGGAACTGAGATATAATCTAAATTGAGTTTTCTTTCACATTTTAATGAACTAATAGTTTCAGTTGTTTTAGAACCTAAATTGTTATAAAGCACCTCAGGCTGAATACTAAAACTCTCTGATATAGGAGCGTTTAGAAATACCCCCGCATAGTAACCTACTTTAGCCTTAGTGTCATCATAGCCTCCCTTAGAAATAGAAGACACATTTAAACCTGCTTTTGCTCCAAATTGTTGTCCGAATGCAAATGAACCAGCTACTACCGCTAATCCTAAAAATAATTTTTTCATAATTCCAATTTTTAATTTTATAAAATTTGTTTTTACAATAACCCTCTAATCAAAAGGCTTGCCAAAAGTTAAACAATTGATTAGATTTTGGTAAAACGACAAGAGCCTGATTTTATTATATCGCAATCCTATTTCCAATATAAACCCATCAAAATCCTTTATCTAGCAAGAAAAAAAACAAAACCTTACTACCCTTTTAAATATAAAAGATAATGCTTGAAAAAATCTACATTTATAACTATATTTGTAGCTTATTAAAGATTTAATAATACCATAAGTTATGCTTAACAATAAAAAATTAGCCATAGATTTTGATGGCACTATCGTAGAAGACGCTTATCCAGGAATAGGAAAACCTAAAGTTTTTGCATTTGAAACCTTAAAAAAACTCCAAATGGAAGGCTATAGACTAATACTATGGACTTACCGTAGTGGGAAGGCTCTAGACGAAGCCGTAGAATTCTGTAGAAAAAACGGACTAGAATTTTATGCCATCAACTCTAGTTTTGAAGGAGAAGTTTTTGATAGTACTACGCAAAGTAGAAAACTTGATGCAGATTTATTTATTGATGACAGAAACCTTGGTGGCTTCCCTGGTTGGGGTGAAGTCTATAATATCATTAAAGATAAAATAGAATTCAGAGTAGAAGGTAAAGAAGTTTTAGCCTATTCTAAACTAAAAAAAGAAAAGAAAAAAGGGCTTTTTTGGTAAAAAGTTCATAAAAAACAATCATTTATGATACAACTTAAAACGATTGAGGAGCTAAGATTGATGAAGGAAAGTGCCCAACTGGTTTCCAAAACTTTGGGTATGTTGGCAAAGGAAATAAAACCAGGTGTTACCACCAATCATTTGGATACTCTAGCAGCGGAATACATCAAAGACCACGGCGGCGAACCTGCTTTCCTGGGAATGTATGGCTTCCCTAAAAATCTTTGTATTTCGCCAAATTCAGAAGTGGTACACGGTATCCCTAATGATACTCCTCTTAAAGAGGGCGATATACTTTCTGTAGATTGTGGCGTCTATATGAATGGATTTTACGGCGACCACGCTTACTCTTTTGAAGTAGGAGAAGTAGCTCCAGAAACAAAAAAATTATTAAAAGTAACCAAAGAATCTTTATACAAAGGGATAGAACAATGCGTAAGAGGAAAACGCGTTGGTGATATTTCTCACGCTATACAAAGTCATTGCGAGGCTCATGGTTATGGTGTGGTTAGAGAGCTTGTTGGGCATGGCTTAGGTAGAAAAATGCACGAAGACCCACAAGTACCCAACTATGGCAGAAAAGGAAGCGGAAAGGTATTAAAAGACGGTATTGCTCTAGCTATAGAACCCATGATTAACATGGGAACTCACGAAGTAGTTTTCCATAGCGATGGTTGGACGGTAACTACTAAAGATAACCTTCCTTCAGCACACTTTGAACATAATGTATGTATTATTGGAGGGAAACCAGTTTTACTTTCTACCTTTAAATATATCTACGAAGCACTAGGTATTAGTAGTACAGAGGAAGAACCCTTTAATATAGATTTTTAAATAAAGTTTAAAAGCGGCCTGATAAAAAATCAAACCGCTTTTTTGTTTTCATAATAAAGTTTTCTTTCTATCCGTCTAAAAGATACTCGTTATAATCTCCTAGAAACTTAACTTTAACTCCTATAGACTCTAGTTCTTCCAATGCATTTTGATAAAGGATATTTCCCCAATCTCCTACAACATTGATAAAGAAGAAATAATTACCAAGTCCTGTTTTTAGAGTGCGGCTTTCTATTTTAGATAAATTCATCTTACGCCACGCAAATACTGATAAAATCTGATGCAACCCTCCAGCATAGTCTGTTGGTAAAGTAACCAATAAACTGGATTTTTGAGCTAAAGACTGATATGGTAGCTCTAACTTATTTCCTCCTTTCTTTGAAACCACCACAAAACGAGTGTGGTTTTGTTCAAAATCCTGTATGTTAGAGTGTAAAATTTTAAGGTTATAAAGTTTCGCTGCATAAGTGTTGGCAACCGCCGCCCAAGGTTTATCTGGATTTTCCGAAACTAATTTTGCTGCTGCTGCCGTAGAAGTATAGTCTGTGGTTGAAACTTCTTTAAAATGGTTTCTTCTAAAATGAAAGGTTTGAGCTAATGCTTGTGGGTGAGAAATAATATTATCTACCGAAGTATTATTGGGGTGAACCATTAAATGATGAGAGATAGGCATCACGACTTCCGTATTGATAGTAATATCCTTAAAATCGTATAAATAATCTAAAGTTACCGAAACCGTACCTTCTATGGAATTTTCTAAAGGCACTACAATTTTATCTACTTCACCCTCGTCTAAGGCTATAAAACAGTCTAATATACTAGTTTGAGGCAATAATTCCTCATTCAAAAAAATCTGCGAGGCTGCCAACTGGGTAAAAGAAGCCTGTGGTCCTAGAAATGCTATTTTCATACTATGATTACTCTATTCTAAGGTAATACTACCAGTGGAATATCACCTACATATACCAACTCATTAACTAAAAACTTTCTAAATATATGGTCTGTCACAAATCTATTCCCTTTCTGTAATACAAGAATTTCCGTTTCGTTATTATTTATGACTCTTTTTATTCCTTCGGAGGGAACATTAGACTCATATATAGCATAGTCTGCTTGGTAATTGTCAGCGTAAAGTTCTACTAATTTCTCCAAATTTCTTTTGTGTTCTTCTACATTTTCTTCTGGCTTCGCTATATAAAAAAAAACAATTTCTGTTTCTTTTTCATTTACAAACTTCAAAAAATGGTTCAGTTCAAGAATATTTAGCGGATACTTCTGCTTTACTGCTACAAATATTTTATTTACAGAGAAAGAATCAATTTCCCTCGGAAGCACAACAATACTATTTTTAATTTTATCAATTATATGTACTGCTTTACTTCCTAAAAATATCTTCTTCAAAATACCTGCATTTTTTGTCCCTAAAAGAATCATATTATGATATGGCTCAGTAAGTAACTTTTCTAATATTTCTTGCAAATCTAACTCCGAAGCTAAATAAGAAACCTCTAAAGTAGATGATATAATAGGTTTGGCAAAATCTCTAAGTTTATCAAAGGTTTCCGAATTGGAATTCCTAATAATTTTATTCCTATCCTGTATATCTGCCAATGATGGTACTAAAACATTGTTCTGATGAACTAACACCAGCTCTGCATCAACCTTGCTCCCCCAATCACTGGCATATTTCAATAGGTTTTCAGAATATTCGGAAAAATCTACCAATACAATAATTCGTTTTTTCATATGCTATCCTGTATTTATTGGGTTACGCAAACATTGTTTTACTTCTTCTAAATCACTATTCTTATTTGCTAAAACAATAAGAGTATCGTTTTCTTTTATAGCGGTAGAACCTCCTGGACGAAGATACTTCCCTTCCCTCTTTATCATCACTATAAACGCTGATTTAGGAAAATGTAAATCTACTATTCGTTTTTCTTTAGCATAATAATCTGCCTCTATATTATATTCTTGCAAAAGAGATTTAGGAATGTTTGCCATCTCACTTTCGTCTTCTTCCACTATATTTTTCTTTTCTTCCTCTGGTAATGCTACATTAAGCCATTTAGCAAAAATGGAAAGCGTAGTTCCCTGAATAAGAACAGAAGTAACCGATATAAAGAATACAATATTAAAGATAATGTGAGCTTTATCTATCCCTGCTAATAAAGGGTAAGTTGCAAATACAATAGGTACTGCACCTCTAAGTCCTACCCATGATATATAAAGCCTTCTTCTCATTTTCATTTTGAAAAAGGCAAGACTAATAAGCACACTTGCTGGACGAGCTACTAATATTAAAAACAATGATATTACTAAGCCTATACCTATGTAAGGAACTATTTGAGTTGGATAAACCAAAAGTCCCAAAGTAAGGAACAGAACAATTTGCATAAGCCAAGCCAAACCATCGTACATTCCTAGAATGGTATTCTTGTGGATAATATCTTGATTACCTAAATACACCGCACATATATAAATAGCCAAGAACCCATTACCATCCATTGCATCTGTTGCAGAGAATACAATAAACATAATAGCTATTACTAAAACTGGATAAAGTCCCTCAAAACCTAGTTTAATATTATTTATAATAAACTTACTTAACTTCCCAAACAAAATCCCCGCAATACCACCTATTATCATTTGTCTAAAAAACAATGGTATAATAGAAGTTATACTTTGATCTTGATTGATAACTAAGGTTAAGAAAGCTATTGTGAGCACATACGCCATCGGGTCATTACTACCACTTTCTAGCTCTAGAGTTGGTCTAAGATTGGTTCTTAATGCTAAATTCTTTGACCTAAGAATAGAAAATACCGCAGCCGCATCTGTGGAAGACACTATCGACCCTAAAAGCATACTCTCATAGATGGTAAAATCTGTAACATACCATACAAATAGCCCCAAACATAATGCTGTAAGTAAAACGCCCACCGTAGATAACACCAAACCTTCTTTTATGACAGGTTTTATAGATTTCCAATTAGTGTCTAAACCTCCTGAAAATAGTATAAAATTAAGAGAAACTATCCCTATAAATTGAGCCGTTTTAGAATTATCAAAATGAATTCCTCCAAAACCATCAGACCCTGCCAGCATTCCTATAGCCAAAAATAATAACAATGTGGGCACTCCAAATCTATATGATGTTTTTCCAACAATGATACTTATGAAAAGTAGTATAGAGCCAATAAGTAGTATATTTTCCGTCGTTAAAGCCATTTATTCTGCAAAATTTTCCTATCCAAGCAAAGATACAGAAATACGGCTTAAAAAACAACTATTCCAGTAATCAACACTTAAACAATACATTACAAAAGAAGCTACCTCAAGTTGAGATAGCTTCTTTTTATTATGAATAATTTATATCAATTAAATTTTGATATCTTCCTGTTTTTTGCCTTTTAGTAAATCATACGATATCCCCGAAGCGATAAAGATAGAAGAGTAAGTACCAAAACCAATACCTAATAATAAGGCAAACATAAACCCTCTTAAACTATCACCTCCAAATATGAATATCGCTAAAATTACCAACATTACAGTAAGTGAAGTGTTAATAGTTCTACCCAAAGTACTGCTGATAGAATCATTAAACAACCCTTCCAAAGTAGTAGACTTTCTCTCTCTTAGATATTCACGGATACGGTCAAATACAATTACAGTATCATTGATAGAGTACCCTAGCACCGTAAGTATCGCTGCGATAAAGTCCTGATTAATCTCCATATTGAAAGGAGAAATTTTATAGAATAAAGAGTAAGCTCCTAAAATGATAATAGCGTCATGGAACAATGCTAACACAGCACCTAAAGAGAACTGCCATCTTCTAAAACGGAACAAGATATAAATAAATATTCCTAATAAAGAAGCTAGTACTGCAAAAGTACCACCTATCTTAATATCATCTGCTACAGATGGTCCTACTTTAGTAGATGAAACTATACCTAAATTATCTCCTTCCGCACTCTTAAATTTATCTAATGTATAACCAGCTGGATAATTAGACTTCAATCCTTCAAATAATTTAGCCTCAATCTCTTGGTCTGCCGCTAATGATTCATCATCAATCTTATAGTCAGTTGTGATTTTTAACTGATTAGAAGTACCAAATGTCTTTACATCTACTGAGTTATTCTTTCCGTCTTTAGTTTGGAACAATTCTGATAGGCTAGCTTCCGCTTGAGCAGCATCTACAGTCTTATCAAACTTCACCACATAGTTTCTTCCTCCTTCAAAATCTACCCCTAGCTTAAAGCCATTTACCACTATAGAAACCACACATATAGCAGTAAGAATTCCTGAAAAAGCATAAGCAAACTTTCTCTTCTCTATGAAAGCTACCCATACATTTCTAAATATATTTTTAGTAGCTGATGTCCATACAGAAAGACCTTTACCTTTATTAAGTCTACTAAATATCATTACTCTAGAAAGTAGCACTGAAGTAAAGAACGTCATAATAAGACCTATAATAAGCGTTACCGCGAAACCTTGGATAGGCCCTGTACCAAATATATAAAGCACCACCGCAGTAAGCAATGTCGTGATATGTCCGTCTACAATCGCTGAAAGTGCATGCTTGAAACCATCGTGATAAGCCTCTCTAATATTTTTACCTGCAAAAAGCTCTTCTTTAGTTCTTTCATAGATAATTACATTGGTATCTACTGCCATCGCCATCGTTAAAACAATACCCGCAATACCTGGTAGAGTAAGCGTAGCATCCATAGAATCCATAATACCAAAGATATAGAACAAGTTGATAATCATAGCAATTACAGCATAAACACCTGCACCTCCGTAGTAGAATATAATATAAACTACAATAAAGATAAATGCTATAATAAACGACCACATACCAGCATCAATAGAAGCCTGACCTAAAGATGGTCCTACAACATCTGCCTGTACAATTTTAGCACTTGCTGGTAATTTACCTGTGTTTAAAACATTTACTAAATCTTGAGCTTCATCTTGAGTAAAGTTACCTGAAATTTGTGTACGCCCGTTAGGTATCGCATTTACAACATTAGGAGCTGTATATACTCTATTGTCTAGAGTAACCGCTACTGGTTTACCTACATTTTTTTCAGTTAGAATCTTCCAGTCTTTAGTACCCTCACTATCCATCTGCATATCTACCACTACTCTACCTATTTGGTCGTAGCTGATATTTGCCTTATCTACCGCACCGTCTACTGGAGCTTTACCTGAAATATTAGAGCGAATAGCATACAACACCAAGTGGTCAGGATCTGTAGATTCAGGCTTATAAGCCCATAAAAACTTAGTATATTTAATATTACCTGGTCTAGCGTTTAAAGCTACTGAACTATTGAGAATTTTGTTAATAGTAGCTGTGTCGCTTAACTTAATGTTACCAACTCCATTACTTCTAAGCGTATTTAGATTGAGCAACGCTGGGAAATTAGTTGTTTTAGCAACTCCCATAGAATCTCCTTTAGCCAACACTAATTTTGAAAGTTGTTCAAAGTAAGGAGCAACTTCTGGCACTTGCTGAACTTCCCAAAACTGAAGCTTAGCAGAAGTCTGAAGCATTTTCTTTACTCTATCAATATCTTTAATACCTGGCATCTCAACCAATATTCTACCTGTACCAGGTACTCTCTGAACATTAGGCTGAGTAACCCCCATTTTGTCTATACGAGTTCTAATAACTTCGTAAGCAGAACCTACCGCAGCATCTATTTTCTTTCTGATGATAGATTTAACCTCGTCATCAGTAGTATTAAATTTGATTTCGCTACTTAATTTTTGAGTTCCAAATATTTCTGGACTCGCTAGCTTTAAGTTTGCTCCTTTGCTCTTGTTTACATTATCAAACTGAACAAAGAAGTCCTCTATATAAGATTTAGTAGAATTTCTCTGAGCTACATCTGTTTTATCTAGTGCTTCTATGAGTATTGGGTTAGATGAATAGTTAGTTAAATCCATCACCAAATCTCTTTGGTTAATCTCTAGAAGCACATTGATACCACCTTTTAAGTCTAGACCTAACTTCATTTCACGCTCTTTAGCAGCCGTGTAGTAAAGTTTAGTAAACCCTAAATTAAGCGTATCTTTAGACAGACGATCTATCTCTTTTTGATACTTTACCTGATTGTCTCCTGCTATTGCTCTAGCTTCTTTCTCTACCTTGCTCGCATAAAAAGTAGGGAGCATTTCGTTAAGACAAATAAGCCCTAGAACAATCGCAACAACTGTAATAAGTCCTTTTCCTTGCATTTTCAGTAATTTACAACATTAAAAATTATAGTCGGCAAATATAATGTTTTTCAGTATAATTATAAACTTTATTTGCTATTGTTTTCATTTTAAACAAATGAGAAATATCAATACTCTTCTAAACAGTCATAGAAAAAATTCTAGTTTCTGGAGCTTTTCTTAACATTCTCAAATCAAAAGTCATCGCTACATTTCGTGTGAACGCCTTACCAGCTTGTGTAATTCTGATTTTATTTTCTGATATTTCCACAAGACCGTCTGCCTCCATCTCTTTAAGCTTCTCTATGGTCGTTTCTAGCTCTGGAAAAGCCGTTGCTTCCGTCCAAGAAGTTTCTAGCTGACACATAATATTGAGTATATGGCGACGGATTTTCAAATCTTCATCAGTTAGAATATGACCTCTAAACACAGGGATTTCTCCCTTCTCTACTCGTTGCTGATAGGCTTCTACCGTTTTTTCGTTTTGAGCAAAAGCATACCAAGAGTCAGAAATGGCACTCATACCCAAGCCTACCATAAGTTGAGTTTTCCCCGAAGTATAACCCATAAAATTCCTATGAATCTTCTTGTTAAGCATAGATTGATAAAGGTCATCGTGTTCTAGTGAAAAATGGTCCATTCCTATCTCCTTATAACCCAACTCTTCCAAAAGTTGCTTCCCATTCTCGTAGAGTTTTCTTTTTTCTTCGCCTGACGGAAGGTCATTCTCATCAAAACCTCTCTGCCCTACTCCTTTAATCCAAGGCACATGGGCATAAGAATAAAACGCTAACCTATCGGGTTTTAAAGTCATTGTCTTTCTGATGGTATATTCCATTTTTTCCCAAGTATGAAACGGAAGCCCAAAAACTAAATCGTGAGAAACACTTTCGTAGCCTATTTCTCTAGCCCATTGGGTCACTTTTTCTACATTCTCAAAAGGCTGAACTCTATTGATGGCTTTTTGTACCTTTTCATCATAATCTTGCACTCCAAAACTTACCCTTCTAAACCCTAAATCGTAAAGCACTTGCAAATGCTCTCTAGTGGTATTGTTAGGGTGTCCTTCAAAAGAGAACTCAGGCTTTTTTGCTATTATTCCATCTGAAAGAATTTCCTCTATCAGTATTTTTAAGTTCTCAGGCGAGAAAAAAGTAGGCGTTCCTCCACCTAAATGTAATTCCTTAATTTTAGGTTTTTCGTCAAAAAGAGCCAAGTACAGCTGCCACTCTTTAATCACAGACTGCAAATAAGGTGTTTCTACTGAATGTTGCTTTGTAATCCGTTTATGACAGGCACAAAAGGTACATAGTTGCTCACAAAATGGCAAATGTATGTAGATGGAAATCCCCTCTTCTTTAGACTCCTTAAATGATTTTATTACCGTATGTTCCCAAGATTGATGAGTAAAACTCTCTTCTTCCCAATAAGGTACTGTAGGATACGAAGTATATCTAGGACCTGGTATATTATATTTATCTATTAGTGAATTCATTTTGCAAAAATAGTGTTTTTTAAACTCATTATAAAATTCTAAACATAAGTATTCACCATTAGCAATAGAGTAACCAAAGCGACCTTTTTAATATTTTTTTTAGAAAGTCTATTTTTTACCCCACAAGAAAAAGTTATCTTTGCGATGTTTATAGAAAATGATTTTCGTATGTCGCCAATTCTCTTACTAGGAATTATTATTGCCTATTTTGGCATTCTGCTATGGGTAGCTTATAGAACAGGCAAAGGAAGTAATAATGATAGTTTTTTTATAGGAAATAGAAGTAGTAATTGGGTTTTGGTTGCATTCGGTATGATAGGGACTTCTCTCTCTGGAGTTACCTTTGTAAGTGTACCTGGACAGGTGGGAAAAGACAGTTTCCATTACCTACAAGTTACCATAGGATACCTCATAGGGTACATTGTAATTGCGTATGTCTTATTACCTCTTTATTACAGATTAAAACTAACCTCCATCTACGGGTACCTTCAACAAAGAATGGGAGCTTTATCTTATAAATCAGGAGCTTCTATTTTTATTGTATCTCGTTTGGTAGGTGCTACGGCGAGGCTTTATTTAGTGGTAAATATTTTACAAATGACCATTTTGGATAGCCTTGGCGTTCCTTTCATTGTAACCACTCTCATTATTTTAGTAATGATTATCCTCTACACCTACGAAGGCGGCGTAAAAACCATCGTATGGACGGACACTCTACAAACCACAGGAATGCTTTTAGGACTTATTGTCTGTACGTTCTATATGCTTAATCATTTAGGACTGAATATCGCAGATAGTTTTACCGCAATGAGCGAACAAGGTTATACTAAAGTATTTGACACCAATGTTAATGATAAAGGGTTCTTCATTAAACAAATTCTAGCAGGAGCGTTCATTACCATTACAATGACTGGAATTGACCAAGAAATGATGCAAAAGTCTATCTCGGTAACCAACCTAAAAGACAGTCAGAAAAATATGGTAACTCTAGGATTTATATTGCTAGGTGTTATTTCATTATTCCTTTATATGGGAGGGCTGCTGCACCTTTACGGCATACAAGAGAATATTTCGAGCACAGGAGACCAGCTATTCCCAGATGTAGCTCTTAACCATATGCCTCCATTTATTTCTATTATATTTATCATTGCTCTTATTTCTGCCCTATTCCCTAGTGCTGATGGAGCTATGACAGCACTGACTTCATCTCTTTGTATTGATATATTTGGTCTTAAAGAAAAAAATATCTCCGCTTCCGAAAAAGAAAAATTTAGAAAGAGAGTTCACCTTTGGGTGGCAGTATCATTTTTAATAATGGTACTTATTTTTAAGTGGATTAACGATAATTCGATGATAGGGCTTATCCTTAAATTGGCAGGATTTACCTATGGACCACTACTTGGGCTTTTCGCTTTTGGGATTTTCACTAAAAGAACGGTTAAAGATAAGCTAGTGCCTTACATCTGCATCGCCGCTCCTATCTTATCATTTTTAATAGATAAATATCAAAGTCTTATTTTTGGAGATTTCCAAATCGGTTTGGAGTTGCTCATCATCAACGGATTGCTTACCTTTGTAGGACTTTGGTTCATTAGTAGTAAAAAACAATCATTTCAATAAAATTAAACCTATATTATAATGGCAAAATCAGTAGAAGAATTAAAACATCTCACCACACAAATCAGAAGAGATATTTTGAGAATGGTACACGCTGTAAGTTCTGGACACCCAGGTGGGTCTTTGGGGTGTGTAGAATACTTTACAGCTCTTTACGGAAAGGTAATGAACTACTCACTCCCATTTAAAATGGAAGGCAAAAACGAAGATTTATTCTTCCTTTCTAATGGGCATATTTCTCCTGTGTATTACAGTACACTTGCTAGATTCAACTTCTTTCCAGTAGAAGAATTGGCTACATTCAGAAAACTAGACACTAGACTGCAAGGACACCCTACCACACACGAAGGTTTACCTGGGGTTAGAATTGCTTCTGGTTCTCTAGGGCAAGGGCTTTCTGTAGCTGTAGGTGCGGCTCTAGGTAAAAAGCTAGATGGTGATAAAGGTATTATATTCTCCCTACACGGCGATGGAGAATTGCAGGAAGGGCAAATTTGGGAGGCTCTTATGTACGCTAGCCACAATAAAGTAGATAACCTAATTGCAACCATAGACTACAACAACCGACAAATAGATGGTGATGTGTCTGATGTACTTTCTTTAGGGAACTTAAAAGCTAAACTAGAAGCCTTTGATTGGCAAGTATTGGAAGTTAAAGAAGGTAACAACCTAGAAGCTGTAATTGCGGTGCTAGAAGAAGCTAAAGCACAGACAGGAAAAGGGAAACCTATCGCTATCATTATGCATACCGAAATGGGTAACGGTGTAGATTTTATGATGGGAACTCACGCTTGGCACGGTAAGGCACCTAACGATGAGCAACTAGAAAAAGCCTTAGCTCAACTTTCTACAGATAATTTGGCTGATTATTAAACCTCAAAAAAAGAAATAATGAAATATACTTATACCGAAAAAAAAGATACAAGAAGTGGCTTTGGTGCTGGACTAGCAGAACTTGCTGACAAAAACCCAAATGTAGTAGCACTTTGTGCTGACCTTATCGGCTCTCTAAAAATGGAAAAGTTTATAGAGAAAGCTCCAGAAAGATTTTTCCAAGTAGGCATCGCTGAAGCGAATATGATTGGCATCGCTGCAGGGCTTAGCATCAATGGTAAAATACCGTTTACTGGTACTTTTGCTAACTTTTCTACTTCTAGAGTTTACGACCAAATTCGCCAATCTGTGGCTTACTCTAGTAAGAATGTTAAGATATGTGCATCTCACGCAGGGCTTACCTTAGGAGAAGATGGTGCAACTCACCAAGTGCTAGAAGATATTGGTATGATGAAAATGTTGCCAGGTATGGTAGTTATCAACCCGTGCGACTACAACCAAACTAAAGCGGCCACCATTGCCATTGCAGACTACAACGGTCCTGTCTATTTAAGATTCGGAAGACCTGCTGTACCTGTATTTATGCCAGAAGATATGCCTTTTGAAATCGGTAAAGGGATTTTGTTGCAAGAAGGGAAAGATGTAACCATTGTAGCAACAGGACATTTGGTTTGGGAGTCTCTAGTAGCTGCAGAAGAACTAGAAAAAGAAGGTATCTCTTGCGAGGTTATCAATATCCACACAATTAAACCTTTGGACGAGGAAATCATTTTAAAATCTGTAAAGAAAACAGGAAAGATTGTAACGGCAGAAGAGCATAACTACCTTGGAGGACTTGGCGAGTCTGTAGCAGGACTACTTGCAAGAAAGCACCCTACAAGACAAGAATTTGTTGCCGTAAACGATACTTTCGGTGAGTCTGCTACACCAGCAGAGCTGATGAAAAAATACGGAATAGATGCAGAAGCAGTGAAAAAGGCAGTGAAAAAACTAATGCAATAGATAGTATTATTTAGTCTTTACTCTTAATAAATATAGCCATAGAATTAAATTTCTATGGCTATTTTCATAATATAATCGTCCATTACAAAGCCCTCGCCTACCTCTAACACCACTTCTTGCTCTACCCCAAATCCTTGGCTTTTATAAAAATTAAACGATGGATTTTTCTTATTAACATTTAATATGATAAACTTATCTTTGTGGCTTTTTACTTCATTTTTTAAAAAGTCTATTGCCTCCTTTCCCAATCCTTTTCCTTTAGCCTCCGCTAAAAGATAAAGCCTGTGTAATTTGGTGGTTTGAGGTTCGTAGCCTATTTCAAACCCCATAAATCCTACCTCTACACCATCGTTCAACATCAAATAATAATGATAGTTAGGGTTCTCAAAATGTTGGTTTAACTCTTCATCGGAGTACATCATACCCAACATATAATCTATCTGCTCTTGCGAGATAATTCCTCTATAATGGCTATTCCACGATTGCTTTGCAAGACTTTGTATCAATGGTATATCTTCCCTTTGGGCTTTTCTAATCATTTTATCACTTTAATTTGGATACAAATCTAATCATTAAATTAAAATTTCTAACCAAAATCATTTCCAAAAAATAGGCGTATTTAGTACCTTTGTAAAAATGAAATCGGAACAAACTATGGAAAGTAAAAATGAAAAAATACTCATCACAGGAGCTTTAGGGCAAATCGGCACCGAACTTACAGCAAAGCTAGTAGAAATCTACGGTAAAGAGAATGTTATTGCTTCTGGAATTGATAAATGGAGAGAAGGCATTACTACTGCTGGACACTACGAGAGAATAGATGTAACCAACTTTAAACTATTGGAAGATTTTATCAAAGAAAATAAAATCACTACGGTTTATCACTTGGCTTCTCTTTTATCTGGAACTTCAGAGAAACAACCACTTTTTGCTTGGAAACTCAATCTAGAACCACTACTTCACCTATGCGAATTAGCAAAAGAAGGCTATTTAAAAAAGATATTTTGGCCAAGTTCCATTGCTGTATTTGGTAAAGGCATTCCAAAGCACAATGTTGGGCAAGATGTGGTGCTTAACCCTACCACGGTGTATGGTATTTCTAAAATGGCTGGAGAAAAATGGTGCGAATACTACCACGATAAATACGGTGTAGATGTGCGTAGTATAAGATACCCTGGACTTATTTCTTGGAAAGCTCCTGCAGGTGGTGGCACTACCGATTATGCAGTGGAAATCTTCTACGAAGCGGTAGAAAAAGGCGAGTACCAATGCTTTATTTCAGAAAACACGGCTATGCCTATGCTCTATATGGACGATGCTATAAACGCCACCATAAAACTAATGCAAGAACCTGCAGAGAACATCAGTGTATGGGGCTCTTATAACCTAGGAGGTATGTCTTTTACACCTGCAGAACTTGCAAATGAAATAAAAAAAGTAATACCTGATTTCAAAATTTCTTATCAACCCGATTTCAGACAAAGCATCGCTGACTCTTGGCCGGCTTCCATAGATGATAGCAAAGCGAGAGAAGATTGGGGACTTTCTTATGAGTTTGACATCAAAATGATGACCGAAGAAATGATAAAAAATCTGAAAGTTAAACTAGGGAAAAGCTAGTTATCTCTCTTTTAAATTATATATATTAGGACTAGCTTAATTTTCGGCTAGTCCTTTTTTATTCATAATATTCTATTTTTCTCACCCACTTATACAAAGCTATTCCATTAACTGTTTTGGTAATTTCAGTCCAATTATTTTTATCATCAAATACATAATCAAAAGAAATATCATACTTATTTTCTCCAGCAATAAGATTTAAATGGACAATCTTATCATTTTGTAATTTATAACTTCCTATCCTAGAGGATTTATCTTTAGATTTGCTACAACAATAATGGATAGATATCTGATGCTGTTCATCGTATGAAAAATGTTCATAGTATTTTACTCCATTATTATATTTTTTTTCAACTCTAATTAAATTACCTTCCTGATAGTAATATTTAGTTTGTTCATACAAATTTGGGAATTTGTACTTTGTATCATTTTCAAACAATCCAATTTTTTGGTTTTTAACAAGTCTTTTTTCAGAATCGTAGTGATTCACTATATCTTTATAAATACTTGGAGGAGTACCATATATACCATAACTCCAAGCTCCATATTGATCTTGTTTCCAAGAATATGGATTTTTATAAACTCTATATTTCAGTAATCCATTATCATCATATACATAATTATACTCACTTACAGCCCCATTACTGTGAAATATCTTCTGAACCTTTAATTTACCTCTTTCAGTTTTTTCATAACTATGATGAGCGTTATTAGTCCTCAGATTTTTCTTGATAATATTTACTTCGTTATCATTCAGATAATCATAACGAGTTTCAAGAATAGTAGATCGGACAGAGTCCAATTTTCTGATGATTCTACTTCTATAATCATAGTCTCTTTGATAAGAAGCAATGCAAGTGTCTTTTTTATTAAACCAAGTTTCTTTAACCATATTACCACGAGTATCAAAAACCTTTTTATAGTTTAAATAATGACAAAAATCATAGGTGTACCATACCTCTCTAAAGTTTTCTAAGGTCTCTTCAGCTCCTCTAAATCCCGTGTGTCCATAATCATCTTCGTAATCTAAAAACTGTGGAGTTGTAATTTCTGTTAAAAATATTACTTTTTCTCTTAAGGTCTTAACCTTACCATAGAGTGTATCTTTAGGCAAATATTGTTGAGATTTTCCTACAACAAAAGCCAAAACTGAAACCATATAAATAAGCTTTCTAATTCTCATCTTACATAATTTTCATTGAAAAATATTGACTATGCAAAATACCATTTTTTATTAAATAAAAAAACCGCCTTTAGAAAAAGCGGTTTTAAGTCAATTATTGTAATAAGATTACATCATACCTGGCATTCCGCCTCCCATTGGTGGCATTGCAGATTCTTCTTTAGGTAATTCTGTAATTACACACTCCGTAGTTAATAGCATACCAGCCACAGAAGCTGCATTTTCTAATGCTACTCTAGTCACTTTAGTAGGGTCTATAATCCCTGCTTCTAGCATATTAACATACTCGTCTGTTTTAGCATTATATCCAAAGTCTCCTTTACCTTCTGAAACTTTAGCTACCACTACAGAACCTTCGCCACCTGCATTAGCTACGATTTGTCTCAATGGCTCTTCTATAGCTCTTTTAACTATTTTAATACCTGTGTTTTCATCTTGGTTAGCACCGCTAAGATTCTCAAGAGATGCAATGCTTCTTACCAAAGCTACACCTCCACCAGCTACGATACCTTCTTCCACAGCCGCTCTAGTAGCATGTAATGCATCATCTACTCTATCTTTCTTCTCCTTCATTTCTACTTCAGAAGCTGCACCTACATAAAGAACTGCTACACCACCAGCTAATTTAGCCAATCTCTCTTGTAGTTTTTCTCTATCGTAGTCAGAAGTAGTGCTTTCCATTTGAGCTTTGATTTGATTTACTCTAGCTTTAATTTGAGCTTCATCTCCAGCACCATTCACTACCGTAGTATTGTCTTTATCTATAACTACTTTTTCTGCTCTACCTAGCATATCAATAGTTACATTATCCATAGTAAAGCCTCTTTCTTCAGAAACTACTTGTCCACCCGTTAAGATAGCAATATCTTCTAACATCGCCTTTCTTCTATCTCCAAATCCTGGAGCTTTTACTGCAGCGATTTTTAAAGAACCTCTTAGTTTGTTAACTACTAATGTTGCCAACGCCTCACCTTCTACCTCTTCTGAAATGATAAGTAAAGCTTTACCTTGCTGAGCTACTGGCTCTAAAACAGGCAATAATTCTTTCATAGAAGAAATTTTCTTCTCTACTAGAAGAATATACGGATTGTCTAACTCCGCCACCATTTTGTCTGGATTTGTAACAAAATAAGGCGACTGATAACCTCTATCAAACTGCATACCTTCTACCACATCTACCGTAGTATCTGTACCTTTAGCCTCCTCAACAGTAATTACACCTTCTTTACCTACTTTACCAAAAGCTTCAGCGATAAGGCTTCCTATTGCATCATCATTATTTGCAGAAATAGAAGCTACTTGCTTAATCTTTTCAGAAGAATCTCCTACCGCTTGAGATTGAGATTTTAAGTTTTCTATTACAGTAGAAACCGCCTTATCAATCCCTCTCTTTAAATCCATAGGATTAGCTCCAGCAGCCACATTTTTAAGACCTTCTCTTACGATAGCTTGCGCTAGTACAGTAGCCGTAGTGGTACCATCTCCTGCCAAATCATTAGTTTTAGAAGCTACCTCTTTTACCATTTGAGCTCCCATATTCTCTACTTTGTCCTCTAGCTCTATCTCTTTAGCTACAGAAACACCATCTTTAGTTACATGTGGAGCACCGAAAGACTTTTCTATAACCACATTTCTACCTTTAGGTCCTAAAGTTACTTTAACTGCATTTGCTAATGCATCTACACCTCTTTTAAGTGCGTCTCTTGATTCTATATCAAATTTAATGTCTTTTGCCATTTTGTTTATTTAATTAAATTATTGTTATGAAAACACAGATATAAATCTCTGTATTATTTTATTTTTTATTGATTGATTTTTAACCTAAAATACCTAAAAGATCTCCTTCTCTTACGATAAGATAATCTTTACCATCAAGTTTAAGTTCTGTACCAGAATACTTGCCATAAAGCACTTTATCTCCTACTTTTACAGTCATAGGCTCATCTTTTTTCCCTGCACCTACAGCTACTACTACACCTTCTTGAGGTTTTTCTTTTGCTGTATCTGGGATAATAATTCCTGATGCTGTTTTAGTTTCAGCTGCTGCTGGTTCTACCAAAACTCTGTCTGATAATGGTTTAAAATTTACTGACATATCGTTTTAAATTTTTATTGTTTAATTTTAACTTCTACCCTAAACACGAAAAAAATGCCAAACGACTCACAGTATCAAACATAAGACATTTTGACACATGAAAATGACAAAGATTTATAAAATATGACAAGAATTAAAACAATAGTGATAAAAAATTTCCTATTCCCTCTCTATACAAAACAAAAAACGGATTGAAATATTTTCTTTTCAATCCGTTTTTATATTATTTAATCAAAACAATCTACTTCTTACTGAATTTCATTAGTGGTAGTTGGTCTTTGTAAAGCGTAAGAGTAGTGCCATCACTTTCGTATCTATTGGCTTTTTCCAACATTTTTAGAAAGTTTTGCTCCACCAACATATCCTTACAAACCATTCTAGTAGAACCCACATTCTCTACCGAAAAAGCTCCCGTTTGTGCATCTATTTTAAGCTGTCCAAAATAATTGTTACACCCAGAATTTCCTGATACCTTTTCTGTTTCTACCGTTAAAGTAGGTACTTTGCTAGAGCCGAGCCTACTTTCCGCTAAAATCCATTCTGTTGATAATAGACTAACTTGATTCTTTTTACTCTTAGTTGTAGTTGTATTACCTACCGTAGCACAAGAAAACATCAGTAAACCTATACCTAATGTTAATATTATATTTTTCATAACTTTTATTTGTATTTACGAGCGTAGCTCTGCATTAAAATTTTTCTCAAAGAGTGTGATTAACCCTCCCATTATTTCTGAAATTTCTTTTTCTTCTAATGTTTTTTCTTCGTTAAGAAGTTCAAAACTCAAAGCGTAAGATTTCTTTCCCTCTGGCAAATTCTTACCTTCGTAAACATCAAACAAATTAACCGATTTAAGATACGGCGATGGCTTCTTCATTACCTCTTGATATAAATCTGAATAAGTGATGTTCTTATCTAAAAGTAACGCTAAATCTCTTCTTATCTTATTAAATTTAGGTATTTCTCTAAACTTAAAGTTACCTTTAGTTCTCAACTCTTGACAAGCCTCTACTTCTATCTCTGCATAAAAAGCCTCCTGCTCCATATCTGCTGATTTAAGATATTCTAGTGCTACCTTACCTAGCCTTGCTAATACCTTACCTTCAGAAACAAATTCTAAACCATCACTGAAACGAGCATCTTGCAAAGGTTTCTCCTGAATAGTAATTCCTAAAACTTCTAACACTAATCTAACATAAGACTTTAAATGATAGAAATCTGTACTAGATTTAGGTACAAGCCAATTTTCAGATTGATATCTACCAGAAATCAGCATTGCTAACTGCTTTCTTTCTTTATAAGTTTCAAATTTATGATAGATTTTACCTAACTCAAAAAACTTAACATCTGTATTTTTACGGTTGATATTATAGACTGCATTCTGTAATAAACCTTCTAATAAAGAAGTTCTCATAAATGCCAAATCATTACTCAATGGGTTAAGTAATTTAACTGCATTGGTTTCATCCTTCACCGTAGTGAGCGAGTTGTTCATCACTTCATTAAACCCGTTGGACTGCAATAATCTAGCCCAAGTATTTTCTAAAGCATCTTGGTCTTCAAAACTCAATTTTACTGGCGAAAACGCAATCTTCTGAGGGCTATCTATTTTGTTATATCCATAGATTCTAAGCACTTCTTCTATCACATCTATCTCTCTAGTAACATCTGCTCTATAAGTTGGCACAGAAAGCTCTAGACCATCTGGAATTTCGTTAAGAATTTCTATTTCAAGCGATTTTAATATCTTCTTTACCGTTTCACGGTGGATTTTAACTCCTAGAATTTGGTCTAACTTAGAATATCTAAATAGTACATAATGCGGATTTATTTTCTCAGGATAAACTTCTATTAAATCTCCTATAAGTTCCGCTTCTGCCACTTCTTTAAGAAGGCTTATCGCCTTAGTAATGGCTATTCTAACCGCATTAACATCTACACCTCTTTCAAAACGGAAAGATGCATCTGTATTTAAACCATGAGCTTTCGCCGCTTTTCTTACCGATACTGGATTGAAATAAGCACTTTCTAGGAAAACTTTTGTCGTTGAATCTGAAACACCAGAATCTGCTCCACCAAATACCCCTGCGATACACATTGGTTTATCCGAAGCGTCTTTTATCATAATTTCTGCACCGTTAAGCGTTCGCTCCACGCCATCTAAAGTGGTAAATTTAGTTCCAGAATTACAAACACCTACAACTACTTTTTGTCCAGAAATTTTATCTGCATCAAATGCATGTAGAGGCTGTCCCAAACCGTGTAAAATATAGTTGGTAACATCTACCACATTATTGATAGGATTTAGCCCTATGGCTTTAAGTTTATTTTTCAGCCACTCTGGAGAAGGCTTTACCTTAACATTATCTAGAACAGCTCCTATATATCTAGGGCAAAGCTCCGTATCTTCTACTTCTATAGAAAATCCATGCTCACCTTCTGGCTGAAAAATATCAGACGATACCTTTTCAAATTCTGTTTCGGTGATATTAGAAGCGTACAGAAAAGCATTTAAATCTCTAGCCACACCATAGTGAGACATCGCATCTGTTCTATTAGGCGTTAGCCCTATTTCATAGACTTCATCTTTGGTAATTTCAAAATAATCCGCAAAAGGCTTTCCTACTTCGTGAATTTCGTCTAAAACCATAATTCCATCATGGCTAGTCCCTAACCCTAGTTCATCTTCAGCACATATCATTCCCTCAGATACTTCTCCTCTTATTTTAGCCTTTTTGATTTCAAAACTATTCCCTTCTTTATCATAAAGCGTTGTTCCTACTACTGCCACAGGTACTAATTGCCCAGCCTCTACATTAGGTGCTCCACATACAATTTCTAAAACCTTACCTCCTCCTACATCTACGGTTGTTTTTTTGAGTTTATCTGCGTTTGGATGTTTTTCACAAGCTAAAACTTTACCTACCACAATACCCTCTAAACTTCCTTTTATACTTTCAAAAATTTCTATACCCTCTACTTCTAGCCCTATGTCCGTAAGGTAAGCTCCTATCTTCTCTGAACTCAAGTCGGTTTTGATGTAGTTTTTTAACCAATTATTTGATATTTTCATTCTTTATTATGTGTTTGAAAATCTTTATTATTTTTAAAATATTGACTTAAATTTTCCTTAAAACAAAATTTGAGATTTGTATTTCAAATCTCAAATTCTGAAAGTAATTTAATATACAATCACTTTAGCTATTACTAATTACATTCCTATGACAGGCATAGAAAGCATTAAAATATGTTCGTTCTCCTCTAACCCATCTATCGGTTCTAAAATACCTGGACGGTTAGGCTGAGACATTCTCATCAATACATCATCAGAACTCAAAACTGATAACATTTCTGTTAAAAATTTAGAACTAAAACCAATGTTGATGTCTTCTCCTTTATAGTCGCAAGGAATCTGCATATCTGCTTTATTAGCAAACTCAGTATCCTCTGCATGTAAATGAAGAATATTACCTGATAGTTTAAATCTTACCTGATTGGTAGATTTATTAGACAAAATAGATGCTCTCCTAATAGAACTAAGTAGTAAATTTCTATTTACTGTGAGCAAATTAGGGTTTTCTTGAGGAATTACCGCAGAGTAATTAGGATATTTACCATCTATTAGACGACAAATCCAAGTATGATGACCAAAGGTAAATTTAGCCATATTCTCATTAAACTCAATAACGACCTCCTCCTCTGTATTAGCTAGAATATTTTTAAAAATACTCAATGGCTTTTTAGGCATAATGAACTCTATAGGTTCACTATTTTTAATGTCTTTTCTCTTGTAAACTACCAATCTATGAGAATCTGTAGATACAAAGTTAGCCTCATTTTCTCCAAATTGGAATAAAACCCCCGTCATTACAGGACGAAGCGTATCATTACTTGTAGCAAACAAAGTATTTACCAACGCTTCTGCTAATACCCCTGAAGGTATCGTAACACTTTGTGAAGCATCGAACCCTGGCAATTCTGGATAATCCTCTGCATTGTCTAAAGCCACCTCATAGTTATCTCTATCATCTAGAATTTCTAGTAAAGCTCCCATTTCATTAGCAGACTCCTTCACTGTAAAAGTTAAAGGCTGTTCCCCAAAGGTCTTTATTAACTCCTGAAAAGTCTTCGCAGGAACTGCTATTTTACCTTGATCTTCTGACATTACCTCTAGAGAAGTTACCAAAGTAGTCTCTCCGTCAGACGAAGTAATTTTAAGATTTTGATTATCTAGTTCGAACAAATAGTTTTCTAGAATAGGGCGTGATTGTGAACTGGAAATCACACCACTTACCACTTGTAAAGCCTTTTGTAACTCGCTACTTGCTACGATAAATCTCATAAATAAAAATTATTTGGATACAAATATAGGTAATTGTAATAAAACAATGAAAAAAAGTAACATTTTTTGAACTTTCAACCTTAAAAAAGTTACTAACAAACACCGTATTTAACTTAATGTTTAGGTTCCCATATCAATCTTAGAAAAGAACTTAATCGCTCATTTTCTCTACTTACAGGAATCCCCACAACAACACCCAACATCAGCTGCTCCGAAATACCCAAACGCATCTGAGGACGCACGACCATATCAAAATTACCTCTATCAAAAGTTTTGTTAAATTCCACTCCTACAAAATTTCTTGTCTCCGAAATCATATAATGGAAACTAGAATGTACATCGTACACCATATGAAATTTATTGGTGATAAAACTCTGTTCTATCATTGGTCCTGTGTAAACCAAAGTGTGGAAATTATTTCCCCATCGTTTAGCCACCACAAAAAACGGGTTGTATACATTCCCTTTAATTAAAGGTTTTCCGAAACGTCCAAAATCGGAAAATTCTAGCTCATTGATGTAGCCTAAAGCCATTGTAGTCGCTTTTTCTTCATTTACCAAAAACGACCATTGTAAGGCCAATTTCAGACTATTAAGTTTACTAGACGGTGCCTGCACTCTCTCGTTTCCCGTAGGAGAATAGAATGTAAACGGTAGCTCCACTTCTAGCCCTAACCTATCAATAGGAGCCCATTCGTACTCTACCAATGCTTCATAAGCATCAAAATTGAGTTTATCTGTTAAACCAAGTCCTAAATTCCATTCTTTTTCGCCTTTTCTCGCTCCTAAATCCCTTATCAAATCTATGTACAAAGGCTCTGCGTGTAAAACTTTAGCAGGTTCTTTCCGTTCTTCCACCTCTGCTATATAGAGACTATCTTTTTCATTATTATGATTTTGAGAAAACACATTGCCAAAAATTAGCCCTAAAGCTAATAGCATTATTCTTTTAAAATTCATTTTATTTTTTTTGAGTTTTAATTTAATTATTCCATAACTTTCTTAGTAACTCTTACTCTTAATAAGAGCCATCATTATCACAAATATTTATAAATTAAAATCAAATTTTAGGCGGAGGCACATCAAATTGAGAAAAGCCGTTAAGGAGCTTGGATACTCCAACGGTGCAAATATATTTTGAGAAATAAATATCAACCAATTGAGCCGATTTACAAAGAGAGAATAATCCAAAAAACCAGTTATATTTAGCTTTTTTAGTATAATTATCCAAATCGTACTCTTCGGATTCTTCTATGGCATTTTCGTACTTAAACACTTTCTCTATAATCACCTCTATGATACTTTCCATATCATTATAGTTTGAAGTTTCCGAGAAATAATATCTATCATCATCTGGAGTATCTATACTTATATTCATGAAATAAACTCCCAAAATTCCCCAAAGAAATTTTAGAAAAGTTTTATTTCTGAAATTATTCATTTTAATGATACTCTTTTTCGCCATAATATATCTTTCTAAACACTTTCCTCAAAATCTATATCAGGGTTGAGAATTTCTGTAATAATACTTGATATTGAAACCATAGCATCAGACAAATCACCATCTATTTCTAGCATTTGCACTCCACGACCTACCTCTACAAAACTCCATATCCCACAACTAATATCCTTACCCCAAAACTCGGAAATTTGCCCCATAGAATAGGCATAAATACAAAGCTGAAGTGCTTGTTTATAGTCTTTATTTTTAAGTAATGTTTCCCTATTTTTATCAGAGATTTTCAGTCTTAGATTTTTAGTTTTAGCCGTTTTATAATCTATCACTCTTAGATTTCCGTTGAGCCTATCAATTCTATCTATAAAACCTTTAAAAGCCACTTCTAACTCATCTGAAACCTTAAATTTAACACCTTTGATTTCCTTTTCTAAATCTAGTATTTCTAAGGTATTCCCGCTAGAAACCAGCTCCAAATCTAACTTTAAAATATCCCCTATGACTTTTTTAGCCATTTGTTGATGTACGAAATTCATACCTCTTTCGTAAAATTCGGGCTGATGTTTCAGTGTTTTTATTGCAAACTCAACACTTTCATCTATTTGAGTAATTGCCAATTCTAAATCCTGCGGAGTTAATATCTTTCCTTTTAATTTACCATACAAGAACTCCAATGCATAATGCACTAAATTACCATAATTCCTAAGAGAAAGCTCCTCCTCTATTTCGGAAGTTTCCTTTATCTTTAAAACCACTTTAGCATAAAAATCAATAGGATTATAGAGGTAAGTGGTAAGGTGTGATGCCGCAATATTATGTTGCCATTCTTTGAGCCGCTCCATTACTTGTGGAGTTTTAGAAACCACCATCGGAAGCACCTCTACGGGTTGAGACTCATTCTCCACCATAATTTTTTGCACTTGATGAGGACTTTCCATTTCTATTTGAGTGATAAATCTGCTTTTCTCTCCCGTATTAACGCCTGAAGACAAGGCATTATAAAGCAAATGGATATGATGAGCGTCCTGCAACAATCGGTAGAAATGATAGGCATAAATACCATCATTCTCCAAGAAAGTATTAAGTCCGAAATTCTTTCTTACATCAAAAGGCAGATAGGTATTTTGCGAGTTCCCTAGCGGAAGTTTACCTTCGTTAGTGGATAGCAAAATGATGTTTTCAAAATTAAGCAATCTAGTTTCCAGCAATCCCATAACCTGCAAACCAGACAAAGGTTCGCCTTGAAAATCCACAGATTCTGTGCTTACCATCTGATTAACCAAAACCTCTAAATCTTCTATACTTACATCAAATTGGTAAGGCTCTAATTGATTTTTAACAATTTTAAAACTCTTTTCAAAATAAGAAATATTCTCGTACTGAATATCATCTATAGATTTGAATTTCAAGTGATAACAAAAACCTATCAATATCTCTAGTAACTCCTTAACGCCTTGTTTTTCAAAGATGTTAAAGAAATTCAATCCACCCAAATATTCTTTTAAAAGAGAGTAGGAAACATAAACAATATTATGCTCCGAAATGTAGTTTACAAAAGCTCTAATGATTTTATTCTCCTGCTCATCGGTTGGCAAAGTTTCCAAAATTCCCACAACATCGTGATGATAATAAGTTGATGATTTTTTCTCCAGCTGTTTGTGCAGATAAAAAATCTGTTTCATAGCGTTGCTAAAAGATAAATTCTTAAGCGGAAGCCCCATCGTAATATTAACTTTAGGCACTTCTGATAGGACTTCTAAACATGCAGGAAGCAAATTCTCGTCTAGCAAGACCAACGCTGTCTTAGAATAGTCTGACTCTTTATAATCTTTGAATATTTTAGGAATCACTTGTGTTTGGGTAACATTGCCCGAAACCTCATAAACATTGATGTTTTTAGATTGAGAAAACTGATTCTCTACCCAACTAAAGCCTCTGTAATCATTAAACTCCGCCCAATCTATATAACGCCTTAAAAACTGCCCTGCCTCTTGCCTTTTATCTTTAATATAATACTCGTCCGCTTGGAAAAAACATTGTGCTTTATCCCATTGTAACAACTGCCTTACCAACAATTCTTCAACCGGCGTAAAGGCATTAAAACCACAAAAAACATATTGCTCCGATGTCTGCTCTGCAAATAATTTAACTTTAGATTTGGCTTCCTGATGAAGCATTCCAGAGGTTGCCCATTGCTTAGCTTTAAGTTCTTTTTTTAGTAATGGCAAAAAGGTAGTCATTTTTCGCCAAAAGTTGAGATTTCTCTGCCTTGCATTGTCTTCTTCGCCTAAAGTTTCTCCCCAATTTTTAATGCGTTCCTCATCAAACATATATTCCAACACTGCCTCATCAGAATCAGAAAACTTTAAAATATCGTCCCAATCCTTCAATAATGTTGGAAACCATTTTAAAAACTGACCAAAATCCTCTGTCGGAAATAGCTGTCTGTAAACATTATAAGCAAACAACCATAAGGAAATCCCTTTGATTTCTTGATAGCCAGAAATATCCTTAATAAGTTCCTCAATGGTAGAAAATTGAGGAAGTAGCCCCGAATATTTTTTTTGATTTTTTAGAATATCCTTAATAAATACCACGGGTCTTTTACCTGGTAAAACGATGTTAAACCGAGATAAATCCGATGACTGCTCTAATAATTCATTTATAATTTTATTAAGGAAATTCATCAGTATTTTTTGTAAAATCTATGTTTTAATTTCTATGAATTAAAGTTACCTTTAGAGAGATACACCACTTTTTTGGTATCAAAAAATTCTTCTTCAAAATAATTTTTAAGATTGAAAATCTCGCATTTAAGTCCTGCCAATTCCTCCGCCAAATCGCCGCCTTTTAGATAAAGTACGCCATTATGTTTAGGATTAAATTGTTCTTTTTCAAATTTTCCTTTTAGCCATCGCAAAAACACAGGCATCTGCGTAACCGCTCTGCTGACTACAAAATGGTATTTATCCTTAAGTTTTTCGGCTCTTCCGTGTATGGCTGTTAAATTCTTCAGTTCTAATGCCTCTGATACCGCTTGTACTACTTTTATCTTCTTCCCAATAGAATCTATTAAAGTAAACTCTACCTCTGGAAACATTATTGCCAAGGGTATCCCTGGAAATCCTCCGCCAGTACCAATATCCAGAACTTTTGTTCCTCCCGAAAAAGGCATTACCTTAGCGATACCTAAAGAATGCAATATATGCTTTTCATAAAGGCTATCCATATCTTTCCTAGAAATTACATTTATTTTCTCGTTCCACTCTTTATAGAGAGGCTCTAGCAACGCAAACTGATATTGCTGCTGCTCGGTAAGCTCTGGGAAATATTTTAGTATTAAATCTTTTTTCATCAATTTAATTCATCAAATATTAGTATTCTTCTCTAGATATTTTTGCCATTTCCAAGTCGTTCTAAGAGCTTCTTCTAAAGAAGCTTCTGCTTTCCAAGCGAGTTCTCTCTCTGCCTTATCAGCATTGGCATAAGCTATGGTAATATCGCCTTCTCTACGACTGCATATTTGATACGGCACTTCTACCCGATTGGCATTTTCAAAAGCTTTAACGACTTCTAAAACCGAAGAACCCTGCCCTGTTCCCAAATTATAAATATCCAAAACAGTCTCTTCTTTTGCATTGATAAGCTTTTTAAGTGCAGCCAAATGAGCTTTAGCCAAATCTACCACATAAATATAATCTCTAATGGCGGTACCATCTGGCGTTGGATAATCGTCTCCCCAAATACTAAGTTTCTCTCTAATCCCTGCCGCTGTTTGTGTAACATAAGGCACCAAATTGTTAGGTACTCCCAGCGGTAGCTCTCCTATTTTGCCCGAAGGGTGTGCCCCAATAGGATTAAAGTATCTTAACAGAGACACTTTTTTAGTGTGAGCTCTAGAAAAGTCCTTTAGTATCTCCTCTCCCATCTGCTTGGTTTTACCGTAGGAAGATTCTGGAGTTTTGAGTGGTGTATTTTCGTCTATCGGCATTTCGTCTGCCTGACCATAAACCGTACACGACGAGGAAAATATAAAGTTAGAAATATTCCGTTCTTTAAATTCTTGTAATATATTGATTAAGGAAAAGAGATTGTTCTCATAATAATCTATCGGTTTCACTTGGCTTTCTCCCACCGCTTTAAAAGCAGCAAAATTGATACACCCTTCTATATTATGAGCGTCTAAAACTTGACTTAATAATTCTCTTCGTTTTAAATCAAAAGGATAGAATATAGGTTTTTTGCCTGTAATTTCTTCAATGTTTTTAAGAACAAACCTCTCCGAATTAGACATATCATCTACAATCACTACATCAAAACCGTCATTCAGTAGTTCAACCACTGTGTGAGAGCCTATATAGCCTAAACCTCCCGTTACTAATATTGTCATAACTCTTTCTTATTTATTTACAAACTCTAAAACAGTTTCTGTAATATATCTTAGTTGCTCATCGTCTAATTCGGTGTGCATTGGTAATGAAATTACTTCGGATAACAAACGGTCTGTATTTACAAAATCAGCATCATTACTTTCTTGGTAGTAAGCCTTCTGTTTTCTAAGTGCCACAGGATAGTATATCATTGCAGGAATTTCTTTTTCTGCCAAATACCGCTGAAGCTCGTTTCTTTTCCCATTAAGGATTCTAAGAGTGTATTGATGAAATACATGCGTTGAATTTTCCGCTCTTTTTGGTGTCAAAATATGAGGACAATCTTTAAAAGCCTCATCGTAAAAATCCGCAGCTTTGCGTCTAGCTTCGTTATAGTTATCCAGATGTGGTAGTTTTTTTCTTAGAACCGCCGCTTGTATGCTATCTAGTCTTGAATTAACGCCCACCTCATCGTGATAATAGCGTTCGTACATTCCGTGGTTTACAATTCCTCTTAGACGGTGTGCTAAAACATCATCATTGGTAAAGATAGCTCCTCCGTCTCCGTAACATCCTAAATTTTTGGAAGGAAAGAACGAAGTCGTTCCTATGGTTCCCATTGTGCCAGATTTTTTAATTGTTCCGTCAGCAAAAGTGTATTCCGCACCTATAGCTTGTGCATTGTCTTCTACCACAAAAACATTGTGTTCCTTTGCTATTTTTAGAATCTCCTCCATATTAGCACATTGCCCAAATAAATGCACAGGAATTATTGCTTTAGTCTTTGGAGTAATGGCTTCCTTTAACTTCTCTGTATTTATAGTAAAGGTATCATAGTCCACATCTACCAAAACGGCTTTCAACTTTAATAAATGTATCACCTCTACCGTTGCAGCAAAGGTAAAGTCTGCAGTAATTACCTCATCTCCTTCTTTTAAACCTAAAGCCATCAAAGCTATTTGGAGTGCATCTGTACCGTTAGCACAAGGGATTACGTGTTTTACATCTAAATATTCTTCTAACTCGGATTGGAAAGATTTAACCTCCGAACCATTGATGAACTGTGCCGACTGCATTACATTAAGCACTGCATTATCCACTTCATTTTTAATTTTAAAATACTGGCTCTGCAAATCTACCATTTGTATCTTTCTCATAATATTGAGTTTTATGTATTAAATAGGTTGAGCGACTGCCGTTAAACAATCGCTCTTATCAATTTTTATTATTGTTTATATTTTAGGGAATTTACTTGGATTAGTTTCGTGAAACACCGCATAAACTTCCTCCACTATATCGTCCACAGAAGGTTTACTAAAGTAATCCCCATCACTAGCATAAGCTGGTCTGTGATTTTTAGCCGTAATAGTTACTGGGTCGCTATCCAAATATCTAAAGGCTTTTTGTTTTTCTAAAATTTGCTGAAGAATAAAGGCAGAAGTTCCCCCTTCCACATCTTCATCTATCACCACTAAACGATTGGTCTTCTGAAGACTTTTTGCAATTTCGTGCTCTAAGTCAAACGGAATTAACGACTGAACATCTATCACTTCCGCTGAAATGCCTAACTGCTCTAGTTCTTTAGCTGCCTCCATCACCACACGCCAAGTAGAACCATAAGTAACAAGGGTAACATCTGCTCCTTCTTTCGTTACCTCTATTTTGCCCACAGGCACGGTAAACTCGCCTAGGTTGTCTGGTTGTTTTTCTTTTAAACGATAACCATTGAGACACTCCACAATTACCGCAGGTTCATCACTTTGTAACATCGTGTTATAAAACCCAGCTGCTTTAGTTAAGTTTCTAGGAACTAATACCAAAATTCCTTTGGACAAGTTAAGTATCCCCGCCATAGGAGAGCCTGAGTGCCAAATTCCTTCTAATCTATGCCCTCTAGTTCTTATAATTACTGGAGCCTTTTGTCCACCTTTAGTTCTGTATTGTACTGTTGCCAAATCATCACTCATACCTTGCAAACAGTAGAGAATGTAGTCTAAATATTGAATTTCTGCAATTGGACGAAGCCCTCTCATCGCCATACCAATCCCTTGACCTAAGATAGTGGCTTCTCTAATCCCTGTATCTGCCACTCTCGTTGCGCCATACTTCTCCTGCATTCCTTCTAGACCTTGGTTTACATCACCAATGTTCCCTGTGTCTTCTCCAAAAACTAAGGTTTGTGGATATTTTTCAAATATTTTATCAAAGTTGTTTCTTACCACTACTCTTCCGTCCACTTCTTCGGAATTATCACTATAAATTGGCTTTACTTCTTTTACATTAGTTGCCTTCCATTGAGATTGAGAGTAAAGATGAGATGAATAATGGTCTTGCTCCTGCAATAAAAGCTCTTGATAAGTCTTTTCTAAATCTTTTCTTTCCACAGAGTTTTGCCCTCTTGTAAGCCATAGTGCTTTTCTCATCAGATGGAACACTTCTCTCTTTCCAACTGATATGATTTTACCAAAATCTTGCAATAAAGACTCTACTTGAGTATTTTGAGCTTTAAGTTTTTCTACCGCCGATAGACCTTTATCCTTAACAGATTTAATAGCGTTTTGGTAGGCTTCCCACGCTCTTTTTTGTCCTTCTTTAACTTCTTTCTTTGCTTCTTTATCTAAGGCATCTAACTCTTCTGCTGTGGCAAGAATTTCCGTTTGTCCGTCTATTTCTATGCTATAATTGAGTATCCATTCTCTAAACTGTTTAAGACCATCGTACTCTGCTTCCCAATTCAATCGCTCTTCTGATTTGTATCTTTCGTGAGAACCCGATGTGGAGTGCCCTTGTGGCTGCGTAACTTCTTTAACGTGAACTACCACTGGAATGCTTTGATTCCTTGCAAAATCTTCTGCTCTAGCGTAAGCGTCTAACAAGGCTGGATAATCCCACGCCTTTACGGTAATGATTTCGCAACCTTCAGCTTTACCTTCTTTTCTTTGGAAACCTGATAGCATTTCGGTAATATCTGCTTTGGCTCTTTGGTTGTGTGTAGGCACAGAAATACCGTAGCCATCGTCCCAAATACTTACAATCATAGGGACTTGCAAGGCACACGCGGCATTGAGGGTTTCCCAAAAATGACCTTCCGCAGTGGAGGCATCTCCTATCGTCCCAAAAGCTACTTCGTTGCCATTGCGAGAGAATTTTTCTGAACCTTCAAACTGGATTTCTTTATAAATTTTGGAGGCTTGTGCTAAACCTAAAAGTCTAGGCATCTGCCCCGCCGTAGGCGATATATCGGAAGAAATGTTTTTCTGTTCTGTTAAATTTTTCCAACTGCCATCTTCGTTAAGGCTTCTAGTAGCGTAATGCCCGTTCATTTGTCTTCCTGCCGATGCGGGCTCTCTTTCTACACTTGTATCTGCATAAAGCTGTGCGAAAAAACTCTCTACACTTACGGCTTGTATCGCTAAGACAAAAGTCTGGTCTCTGTAATATCCCGACCTAAAGTCGCCGTTTCTAAATACCCTTGCCATCGCCAACTGTGGCAACTCTTTACCATCACCAAAGATACCAAATTTTGCTTTTCCTGTAAGCACCTCTCTCCTACCTAGATAGGACATCTCTCGGGAAATTCTCCCTAGTTTATAATCGTTTAAAATACTATTTTTAAAATCCTCAAAAGACACTTTTTGAGACTCTATGTAAGTTGTACTCATAACTCGTTTTGAATTTTGACAAATATAATGATTTTAAGACTAAAAAATGAAATCTTTTAGAAAGTTAGATTTTGACTCTACAAAAGTAAATATACAATGTCGCTAATGAAATTTAAATATTTTACCAATTATTACTCTAACTAAGGTATCTTTGCACCTCAATAAAGATTTTTGCAAGTGATGAAATATGATGTAATATCCCACACCGATAAGAATGGGCTAGAATACCTATCGGTAACTAACGACGATAACCAAGTAAGAATATATACCCTAAAAAACGGTCTTAAAGTGTACCTCTCCAAAAATTCTGATGCTCCCAGAATACAAACTTATATCCCCGTAAGAACAGGAAGTAATAACGACCCCAAAGACAATACTGGTCTTGCCCACTATCTGGAGCATATGATGTTTAAAGGTACTTCTAAAATAGGAAGCCTTGACTGGGAAAAAGAACGACCTCTTTTACAGAAATTATCCGACTTGTTTGAGCAGCACAAAGCCACCAAAAACGAGGAAGAAAAAAAGCAAATTTACAAAGAGATAGACACTGTTTCTCAAGAGGCAGCACAGTATGCTATCCCTAACGAATACGACAAAATTTTATCTTCTCTAGGAGCTTCTGGTACTAACGCCCACACTTGGCTAGATGAGACGGTGTATAAGAACAATATCCCGTCCAACGAGTTGGAAAAATGGTTTAAAGTAGAAAAAGAACGCTTTTCGGAGCTAACTTTAAGGTTATTCCATACCGAGCTAGAGTCCGTTTATGAAGAGTTCAATAGAGCTCAAGATAACGATTTTAGATTGGTGCATTATGAAATTATGGACGCTCTTTTCCCTAATCACCCCAACGGACAACAAACCACCCTCGGTAAAGCCGAACATCTAAAAAATCCGTCTATGGAAGCCCTACATAAGTATTTTAACGAATACTATGTTCCTAACAATTATGCCCTTATTTTGGTGGGAGATTTAGATTTTGAACCAACTATTGCTTTAGCTGAACGCTATTTTGGCACTTTTTCTTTTAGAGAGTTGCCTCCAAAAAGAACTATTATAGAGCAACCTATAAGCAACATTATTAAAAGAACTATTAAAAGTCCTTCTGCACCTAGACTTCAGATGGCATGGCGTACCCATAGCTATGGCACTCAAGAAGCTAGACTTACCGAGATATGCACTCAAATCCTTTCAAACAACGGTGAGGTAGGACTTATTGATTTAAACATCAATCAAAAACAAACTGCTTTAAGAGCGTCGGCATTTCATTCTCCATTTAAGTCTTATGGATTTTTGTCTATCGTTATCGTTCCGAAGGAAAATCAAACTCTGGACGAAGCGAAGGATTTAATTCTATCCCAAATAGAAGCCCTGAAAAAAGGAGATTTCCCAGATTGGCTTATCCCTGCCATCATCAACGATATTAAAAAAGGAAGATTAAAACAACTAGAAACTGCCGATGGACTCGCCACACTCCTTTACGAAACCTTTATTAAAGAAAGAGAATGGAACGAAGAACTAAACGAACTCAATCTGTACGAAACCATTACTAAAAAAGAAGTCATTAGTTTTGCCAACGAGTTTTTTGGCGAAAATTATGTGGTAGTTTATAAAGAAAGAGGCGAAAATGATAAACTCATACGCGTAGAAAACCCTAAAATAACGCCTATTAAAATCAATAAGGAAGCTCAATCTGAATTTTTAACGCAACTCCTCGCAGAGAAAACTCACGATATAACTCCTGTTTTTGCCGATTATTCTAAAGAAATATTAGAGGATAACCTCAATGGGATTAAACTTAGTTCCATTAAAAACACCCAAAACAACCTCGCTCAAATGAATTTTATTTTCCCTATGGGAACGGATAATGATAAAGAGCTTGGTTTGGTACTAGAAGTGTTGGAATATATGGGAACCGACCGCTATTCTCCCGAAGAAATAAAACAAGAGTTTTACAAAATAGGGGTTAATTACAGCTTCCAAGTTGGTACAGATAACATTAGCATTATGTTGGGCGGTTTGGAGGAAAATCTTGCTAAAGGAGTTTCACTAATGGTGCATTGGCTAAGGAATATAAAGCCTGATAACTCCATTTATCAAACTATGGTAACCTCCATCTTAGATGCTCGTGAAATAAGTAAAAAGGACAAAAACCAAATTACGAGAGCCTTAGTAAATTATGCTAAATATGGAGAAAACTCTCGTTTCCGAGATGTTATCACCAAAGAAAGGTTACAAACGGCTAAAGCGGAAGATTTTACACAAAGAACCCAAATATTGTTGGATTACCCTTATGAACTATTCTTCTATGGGCAAGATATTGAAGCGTTTAAATCAGCATTATTAGATATAGGTCTTACCAAAGGAAACCTTACGCCTCCAACTCCTAAAAACTACCCAGAGCCACTCACTAACCAAAACAAAGTCTATCTAGTAGATTATGATATGGTACAGGTGGAAATAATGAAGGTAGGACGAGGCGAAGAAATCAATCCTAAAAACTTTGGACGAATAAGCGTCTTTAATGAATATTTTGGGCGAGGTTTATCTTCTATTGTATTTCAGGAAATACGAGAATCTAAATCGTTGGCATATTCAGCTTATGTGTCTTACACCTACCCTAGCCAACTCAAAAAGTATGATTATGTAACGTCTTACCTTGGCACTCAAGCAGACAAAATGGAAATCGCTCTAAACTCTATAAACGAACTGATGAGCGAACTTCCACAAGTCAAGTCGCAATTCAATAATGCTAAAAGTTCTGCTCTGAAGCAAATTGCTTCGCAAAGGCTTACAAAACAAAATTTGTATTTCAATTATCTTGCGATGCAAAAATGGGGATATGGCTATGATATTAGAAAGGATATTTATGATGAGGTAAACTCACTTAGTTTAGACGATTTAACTGATTTTTATAATCAAAACATAAAACCGATACCGTACCACACCGCCATTATAGGACAAACCAAAAGCCTTGACTTAAACTATCTAAAAAGTTTAGGAGCAGTACATGAGTTAAGCACAGAAGATTTATTCGGTTATTAAAAACAAGAAAAAGTCAGACAAGTTGTCTGACTTTTTCTATTTTGAAAGAAATTATACTCTTATTTTATAATTTTCATTTCGTCTAAAAGCCATTTGGCATTAGCGAATTTATCAACGATAAATAGGATATATTTAGTATCCACCATAATATTTCTACTGAATTTAGGGTCATAATTGATGTCGCTCATCGTGCCTTCCCATTGGCGGTCAAAATTAAGTCCTATCAAATTACCGTAAGCGTCTAATGCTGGGCTTCCAGAGTTACCTCCTGTGGTATGATTAGTCGCTGTAAAATTAACTGGCACCTCTCCTGTTTCATCTTTGTAAATACCATAATCTTTGTTTTGATAAAGATTGATAAGACGAGCAGGAACATCAAATTCATAATCTCCTGGGATATATTTCTCCATAATTCCTGAAGTATGCGTTTTATATCCGTAATATACAGCATCTCTAGGATTAGAGCCTTGCACCGTTCCGTAAGTTACCCTAAGTGTGGAGTTAGCATCTGGGAAGAATTTTCTATCCTTATCCGTCGCCATTTGCTGTGCCATAAAGGTTTTAAGCTGAGCATCTATTTGTGTTTGATATTCATTAAACTTAGACTGAGTTCCTTGAACATAGGTAGTCTGTAACATAGCTAACACTCCTAAAAGTGGGTCAGAATTAAGCTCTTTTACTAAAGCATCTTTATTCTGAAATACCTTGTCTAAGTCAGAAGTTACATAAGCACCGTTAAGTGCTTTTCTTCCTGTAATCACCGAGTTTTTACTCCATTCTTCTATGGCTTTAAGATTAGCCTCTTCATTTTTAAATTCTTCAAACCCTTTAGGAAGAAATTCCGCAGGCGTCTTATTGGTATATAAAGCCAATAGTTTTGCCGTTACTTTAGCATCTAATTCGCCATCGTAATCTTTATAAAAAGATTTTAAATTCTCAAAAAACTTAGGTTCTATATTTTTACCTTTCTCTATATTAAACAAATAATCTAGATAGCGGTTAGCTAGATTAAGTGTCTCTGCATTCCTTAAAAGTTCGTTATAATACGCTCTATTCAATGCATAGGCAGATTGCTCTGTATAAAGTCTATTAAGCCCATCTATGGTTTTCTTTATTTCAGGGTTCTTTTTGATGAGTTCTGCTTCATACGCTCGTTTTTTATCTACCGCTTTAGACTTTTTAAGTCCTTCCACCTCGCCTATCCATTTTTTCCAATAGTTGGCTACCGAGGCATATTTAGAGGCATATTTAATCCTCGTTGCATCATCTACACGCATTTTTTCGTCCAAAGTTTTAAGAGCGACTTCTCGCATAGAAATCATTGCTGGGTCTATCTCTTTCATGATTTTTTCCACAGCGATAGATGGTAGGTACTCCTGTGTTCTCCCTGGAAAACCGAATACAAAAGTAAAATCGTTTTCTTTTTTATCCTTGATAGAAATTGGTAAAAAATGCTTTGGTTTGTACGGAATGTTATCTTTAGAATATTCTGCAGGCTTGTTATTCTTGTCTGCATAAACACGGAACATCGAGAAATCTCCCGTATGTCTAGGCCAAACCCAATTATCTGTATCACTACCAAACTTGCCAATAGAAGACGGTGGAGCCCCTACCAAACGAACGTCTTTGAAAGTTTCTATAACATAAGCATAATATTGGTTACCGTAATACACAGGCTTCACCACAATATGCTGATAAGGCTCTAGTTTAAACGACTTTTTTAAAGCCTCTATATTGTCCTTAATATTTTGTTCAGAAAGATTTGGGTTTCCTTTTAAAACTTCGTTGGTTACATTTTTAATATCCACAATAAAGTCTACAGTTACCCCAGGATTAGGCAACTCTTCGCCCATATTTTTAGCCCAAAAACCATCTTTTAGGTAATCTTTTTCTACGCTAGAGTGAGATTGTATCTGCCCATAACCACAGTGATGATTGGTAAGAATAAGCCCTTTAGGAGAAATAACTTCCGCAGTACACCCTCCGTTGAACTGTACCACTGCATCTTTAATACTAGGCTTTTCTGGATTAAATATATCTTTTGCAGATATTTTCATTCCCAGCTCTTTCATTTCTTTTTCATTGAGTTCCGTAGGCATCCACATTCCTCCGTATTGCTGTGCAAAAGCCATTACAGCAGGTAGCACTACGGCAGATAATATTAGAGGTTTCTTTATCATTTTAATCATTATTAAAAATTTTTGCCCTAAAAATAAGAAAAATGAAAAAACCAACCTAATTTATAAAATGACAGCTCTTACTTTAAATGTCTTTTATAAAGTCTTCGTACTCATAAAATACGGTTTCAAATGCCGTCATTTTTTCTACAAAAAACTCAAATATTTTTTGCCAACTTTCTTTATTGAAAACACTTACACCATCACACTCTACCCACACTCGGCTAATTTCTTTACCATTATCTAAGCATAGTGTTTCTTCAAAAAAAGCCTCCTCACCAAGGGCTTCATCTAAAATAGATTGTAAAGATTGTATTTTCTCAAAGTAAGCATTTCTGAAAAGTTCCTCCTTCATTTCTATATCTAAGCACACCATTGCCTTTTTGTTATCGGCAAAAAACTTAAATGAAAAATCTTTAATTTTAGTATTATAAAGAAGCCATTTTCTAGGAAAAGACTTCCCAAAGGCAATCCAGAATTCTTTTTTCAGTTGTGCTGCTTCTTGCTTGCTAAACATATTGCATTTTATTTTATTGGCACTAAATCTAGGACAATCGATTTTGTTATAAATAAAAAACCGCCCTAAAAAAGGCGGTTGGTGAACGCGAAGGAAATATTACCCAAGCGTTCAAATATTTATTAACCTCCTTGTTTACCGTAGTTTATAGTTATACTTATTTTTTTATTGGGACAGAATTGTGACTAATGTCCAATTAAAGCTCTTAAATTTTTCATGTTAGTGATTTGACTTTCGGCTAGTGTGATTCCCGAGATATAGAGCTGTTTCATCATGTCATTAGTCTTGGATATTACATCTATCTGCTGTTCTATATTTTTCATTCTTGTTTTTATAGTGTTTATATTCATCATCTCGATGTGCTTTTCCGTTTCATCCGAGTTATTCATGAAATATGAAACATCATATCCAAAAATATCACAAAAATTAAGCAGGTCTTCCAACGATAATTTTGTAATCCCTTGCAGGATATTAGAGAAAGTTTGATATTTTTCATACCCTAAAGCCTGGGCAATATCATTTTTCTTCATTTTTTTTTCCTTTTTCAGCTTCTCCACTTCATCTTTAAACTTCTGAAATACAGCCTTATCTATTTTTCTCTCATTCATTTTTACACAAATTATGTATTTTTAGTTGTTTTTTATCTAAAATTATGTAATTTTGCATTACCAAAATGGCGTACAAAATGGAAGACAAATGTAATGATTTTTTTATTCTTCCCGAAGAATTAAAAAATAAAATAAAAAACGACAACGACTTTAATCTAAGGCTTTGCTTACATGTAAAGTGTACGCAGACTGCCTTATACAAACAAATAAAAAGAAACTCAAAAACATTATTCCTCCCAAATTACATTGAGTTTTATAAAGCCAATGGCTTTGAAAAATTTTTTACATAAAAAATGTAAAAAAAAACATAAACTAACAGGTTATCTGTTGATCTTGCAGAAAGGCACGAAGAAACCGCTATATTTTCCTCAACTTTCAAAAACAATATGCGGTTTAGGGCAGACGGCTTGCAGTGCCTTTCTTTTTATTACAAAAACTAAATTTTTAGATATGGACGAAAAAATAAAATTTACTGAGTTTACTACAAAAATATCATCACTAATTACCAATGAGATGCCTAAAGGAGCTTGTGCCTTATTTGTTTCATCATTTGATAGCTGTTCTGGATTTTCTAATATAGTAAAAGGTAACGGTATAGAAATCGCCGCCACACTAGCGGTTGCTTTTAAGCAAAGTCCAGACTTAGCCAAGGTTGTAAGAATGGCATTAGAAAGCTATGATAGACTTGAAAAGAAATAAAATCGCATTTTTATTATACCCTCCAACTAAGGGGGTATCTCCATCTATACGAGAAGTGGTTAATAACCACGAAGTATGGAGGGTTTGTCCTGTTTGCAAATCTTATAACGATTTACGCAGAACAAACCACTGTGAGGATTGCGGTGCAAAATTAAAGACGAAATAGTGGTGAAATGTTTTCACATAAAAAAATATTATATATATTTGCACTGCGAAACTTATTCAATGGTAGTGTAAATCTTAGGATTTATAAAACACTAAATAAACGCTTAGGCGTTGTAAGTACCTATTCTTATGGCACTGCCGTGAGTGAGTTTCGCGACACAGGGAAAGCAACGCTTTCTTTATTTATTAACTTTTTTAGATTTTTTACTAATGCGAAACTCAGTAAAAACTTTAGAGCAAACGAAGGCAAGTACTTTGCTCTTAACGCACAGCCCAGCGACACCAGGGCAAACCTACACCTTAGAAGATTTAATCTTTATTTCAGAAAAGCTCAACGCCAAATATTTTCGGGTTTCCACTCGGAAAGAAGGCATCAATATTGTGTTAGGCATAGACAAGAAAAAAGCATTTTTCGGTCGTGCTGCCTCTTTTCAAGATGCCTTTCGGACCTTATTAGAACATTTGAGCCGAAATGGGATTACCATTACTTTTCCAGAAGAGCTAGCTTCAGCTTAGAACTAATCAACTTTAACTATAACGCTATCCCCACATCATATTTTTTTGGTGTGGTGTGGGGATTTTTTACCTAAAAAATAATAACAATGAATAATAATTCTCTACAAATAGCCGCAGAAAAAATACTAGACGCTACCGATGGTGGTCTAGACATCATACTTCAGCTTTATCCACAAGCTGATACCAGAAAAAATTTTAGAGTTCGCCACGATGACAAAACGCCATCAGCCAACCTAAAATTTAACAAAGATCTCCGCCGTTGGAAGATGACAGATTTTGGTGGTACTATTAGAAATGAAGATGCCTTTGGGTTATATGCTTTGGAGAATAATATCGCCTACTATGAAGCGATACTTGAGATTGGGCGAGAGCTGCAAAACTCCAGAGGTATCCAAATATTTGAAGACACTCGTGAGTTCTTCAAATATGAGTTTCGTGAGTACGATTTAGATGATTGTCCTTACGAGCTTAATGAAAAAAAGTTCCACTATATCGAGAAAGAATTTTCCGAATATGAGCTGGAGCTTCTCGGACCTTTTGTAACGAAAGAAGACTGCGATAAAGTGAATTTGGTGTCGCTTTCAGAGTATTCTTATTTCAACGAAACCAAGGGGAAAGTTTTCCGATTCATAGCTACAGATAAGTTTCCGATAATGGCTTTTATAAACAAAGATAAAGCCCTCGGCGAGTGGCTAAAAATCTACATGCCGAAAGGTTCTAAAAAATATTCTGACGACGGCAAAGACCGCCGCTTCCGCTATGTAGGTGGTCGCCCTAGCAGGTATGTTTTTGGGTTAGATTATGTGCGAGAAATCTATAAAGAGGGGCTAGCAAAGGCAATGGACGATTATGCTCGTGCTAAGGAATTACTTCCATCAGAAGTTTCGGAAAGTGATGTGGATTTTAAACTAGACGAAATTTGCATTGCAACTGGAGGCTCAGATGGTCTTAATATGCTCTCTATGGGCAAATTTGCCATTTGGATGAATTCGGAAACCGAAAAGCCAGACCAATGGCTTATGGATGAGTTATTCCGTATGGCTAAAAATGTAGTTCATTTTCCAGATACAGATATTACTGGTAAAAGAGAGGGCAAGGCTTTAGCCTTAGAGTTCCTAGAGATGAAAACGGTTTGGCTAGACAAATATTTTACCAGGAATAGCCAAAAGGATTTTAAAGACTATATGAGAGCCAACCAAAGGCAGCCCAAAGGCAAGGTGATCCGAGAGGTAAATAAAATGATAGATGCAGCTATGCCAGCCCAATTTTGGGAGGTGTCTGTTTCTGATAAAGGTCGCACCTCTTACAACTTCCATCATATGTTTGGGTTTTATTTTTTAAGACTGAATGGTTTTTGTAGGATAGATGATCCTGCTAAGAAGGACGGCTACTACTTTGCACAAGTTGATAACTCAATTGTCAAAGAGCTTAAAAACACACAGCCTATTAAGGATTATTTTAAGAATTTTTTATTGGCTAAACAGCACGAGCTTGGAGTAAGAAAAATACCTTATGCCCTTCTGAATATGCTTATAACATCTCAGAAGCTGAACGATAGTCATCTAGCAGGTATGCACAACCGTACTTTGGATTTCACTGATTTTACGCGGGAAAGCCAAACTTTTTTCCTTGGCAATCGCATTTTTAAAATCACAAAAAATGCAATTACTGAAGAAAAAGATTTCCCAAACTATGTCTTGGAATCTCAACTTATAAATAACCTCATAAAAGAGGAAACCGATTATCTTATAGACGACTATGAGATAAAAAAATTCATCATTGATGGACCTTATTTCTCTATTACAAAAGTAGGCGATAAATACTACGACATAGAGATAAAGAACAATGATTGCGAGTTTCTAAACTACCTCATTAATACTTCTAGAGTGCATTGGGAGAAGGAAAAAAAGGCTTACGCTGATGCAGGTTATTCTGAAGCTGATTTTTACGAAAAATCAAAATTCAAAATAACAAGTGAGTATCTCTCAGATAAAGAGAACGATGAGCAAAAGCAACATCTAATCAATAAGATATTTGCCTTTGGCTATGCAGCTCATAGGTTCAAAGACCCTACCCGACCTTGGGTGATTTTTGCAGCTGATAACGCCGTAATAGAAGATGATGTTGCAGAAGGTGGTGCAGGTAAATCTTTATTTTTTGAAGCAATGCGTTTCTTTATGAACCGTCACGATATAGATGGTAAAGGAGATGTAGAGAATGATAAATTCTTATTTGAAGGCGTGAATCAGCACACGGATTTTATTCTGTTTGATGATGTCCGCAGGAGCTTCAACCTAGAGAGTTTCTTCTCTGTAATAACCTCTAAATTAACCGTAAATGAGAAGTTTGAGGCGAAAGTAAATTTGGCTTACAGGAACTCTCCAAAGTTTGGGGTTTCCACCAATTATTCCATAAAAGACCAAAGAGGTTCTTCTACCAGAAGGCGTTTAGTGATGGGGTTCTCGGATTATTATCATGCCTCCAATGACGAGCGTGAGAAAAGAGACCCTAAAGATGATTTTGGGCATTCTATGTTTTTAGATTGGGATACTGCCCAATGGTTTAAATTCATCAACTTTGTTTTTCAAGCGTGTCGTTTCTATCTATCTACTGACGAAAAGATAGAAGCTCCGAGTGAGAATATCGTTATGAGAGCCTACCTTTCAGAGATGGGACAATGGTTTGTGGAATGGGCAGATGCCTATATTCCAAGCATACTAGATAAGTATGTTGTAAAAGATGAAGTGCTAGAAGCTGCACAGTCGTATAATGCCAAATTCCTAAGCAATATGACTTCAAATACTTTCAAGAAAAAGTGCAAGTTATATGCGAAAGCCTTTGGCTATGAGTTTGAAGATAGAAAAATCATTGAAATTCCTGTAAAAGATGCACACGGTAATGAGGTTAATGAAAATGGAAGGGTCAAGAAAAAATCCACAGAACACATTAAGTTCACAAAAGTTAAAGACTTAGAACCTCAAGAAGTAGAAGAACCCGAAACCTTTTTATAATGAATATAGAAAAGAGAGAATACCCTCCTTATAAAAAAGATATTAAAAGAGAGTTTGGTTATGTATCATTTAACTGCTTATTAGCCAATTTAGATATCATAGGCGTTAAGAGTAACAGGACTGATGAAATCATTTCTATTTTTTACAGAGGCAATATCAAGGTGGGATATATGTATGAATATAAAAATATTCCCGAAGAGGAAATTTTCAAATTCTACAACTCCATACCATCAAAATATAATGAACTCAAAGCCTGGGCTGAGAAACTAAACGGCAAAATTACCATACTTCATCCTCCAAAAGATAATTATGTTTTTGTAAATGATAGAGAGGTGAGTTTAGTTAAAAGTAAAAAAATAAATCATGATAAAAAATAAGTTATATGTAGTCTTATTTTCGGGAGGTAGAACCTCCGCCTTTCTTTCAAAGTATATAAAAGAGAATGCTAAATACAAAAACACATTATTTGTATTTGCTAATACAGGAAAAGAAAGGGAGGAAACTTTAATTTTTATCGATAAATGCGATAAAAAATTTGGTTTAAACTTAGTCTGGTTAGAAGCCTCTGTTAATCCAATAAAGGGTAAAGGAACCACTTATAAAATTGTTAATTTTAAATCTGCAAGTCGCAAAGGAGAACCTTTTGAAGCTATGCTTAAAAAGTACCCTCTACCTAACAATAAAGCATCAAACTGTACAAGAGAATTGAAACAGCGTCCTATTGACAGTTATATAAAAGAGAATTATAAAAACTACGAAATAATAAAAGTTATAGGTATAAGAGCAGACGAAGCTCACAGAAAATCATTAAATGCGGTTAGAGAAAATATCATTTACCCCCTTTGTGATGAAATTAAAGTTGATTCTAAATTTATTAGAGATTGGTGGTGTAAGCAGCCTTTTGATTTAGATTTAAAAGATTACGAAGGAAATTGTGATTTGTGTTTTAAAAAGTCATTAAAAAAAAGGCTTACTATTATTTCTGAAAATCCAAAAGTAGCAGAGTGGTGGCAAAAAATGGAAGAAATTCACTCCTGCGACAAAGTGCCTCATTTTGATTTGAGAACCAAAATAAGTATAAGTGAGCTTGTGGAATTATCAAAAAGGAAGTTTAGAAAGGCGGTGGATAAATATGAATTATCCAAACAGCAGTATGAATTATTTGATTTTGAGACAGATTGTTTTTGTAAAAATAGCTGAAAAAATAAATTTGTATGTTTATCAATCATGACAAAACAAGAAAAATTACAAGTTATAACGGATGATATCAGATATGAATTTACAAGACTTGTAGATAAAGAACCAATGCTGACCGATGTTTTAGCTTGGTTAAATCTTTTTAAAGAAGTAAGTTTATGTTATTTAGACCATCGAGTTATTTTCGTTCAAACAAAATCAGACAAATTTTACTTTCAAGAGATAGACATCACAAAACCTTACCTCAAAGATCAGTCTAATGAAGTAATAAAATTTCTATATAAATTCACTAAAAATGAAACTACCTAACGATATTAGCCGATGTGCTAATAATAATTGTCTATTAAAAGAGCAATGCCTAAGATGGCTAGATACTGGCGATAGATTTGGTCCATTATCATTATTTAAGCCTAAAAACGGCAAGTGCAAAAATTTAATTCACAAACAATAAATAATTATGAAAGTAACAAAAACCACCCAAGAAGAAATATCTAAGTTAAACTTACTACTCAATGAAATTGAGTGGCTTTCAAAAGATTTTCGTTCAGGAATGGACTTATCGTCCATAGACTGGGAATTTTATGAAATCCTAAATAAATTACCTAGAGATAGTGAGCAAAGATTTTTAGAAATCCTTTGTCATAAAATAGCAGAAAATCATTTTCAAAGAGTTTTAATGAACTGTTCCGTTTTATTAGAAAATTGTGCAGATAAAAACGAAAGAACTCTAGAATTCAATCCAGAAATAAAACTAGGGTTTGAAGCCGTGGAACTGTTAAAAGAAATTCACGGACATATTAAAAATAAAGATATTTTTAGTTCGGAAATAAATGAAAAACTAGACGCTTTAATAAACGAACAAAATCAAAAAAAATAATGCAATGAACAAAGTAGTTTACAAATATCCACTACTTGTACAAGGTGTACAATTCGTTTCACTCCCAAAAGGAGCAGAAATTTTATGTGTGCAAGAACAAAATAGAAAACCTTGCTTGTGGGCTTTGGTAAATCCATTAGCCGAAAAAGAAGATGTTAGAATTATAACATATAGCACAGGAGAAGTATTTAATACTGAAAACCTTAAATACATCGGTACTTATCAGTTGCCTGGTAGTGGTTTTGTAGGGCATTTGTTCAAATACAAGTAATAGATAAGCCGTTTAAAAGCCCTTACTACTTAAAGCAAACATAAAAACTCGCCGCCAGGAAACCTGGCGGCTTCCTTATTAAATAAAGGGGTGGACACATCTCAACAGCTTCCTTATCCCCTCTCTACCCCTAATAATAGAAAAAAAAGTGTAATTCTGTAAGTCTAAGGGCAATTTGTGTAAATCTATTTGATTTATAAATACTTATATACTTACACTTTTTTACTATAAAAGTGTAAGGAAAATAAAACTTACAGAAATAACTGTAAGAAAATAGCCACTTACACAACTTACAAAACAGGTAAAATAGGACTTACACTTTTAAAAATAGCTCCAAAACCGCTCCCAATAGGCGACTTACAGAATTACACTTTTACTCCCTACTCTAGGACTTGGTAAGTTCTATTTTTTGTCTTAAAATCCTCTGATGATTATTACTATTTTTGTGTAAAAATAAAGCATAGATGTACCTAGAAATTAAAATTCCTGTAACTAGAGCTATTAAGCAGTTTTTGACCTTTAAGTATGGAGAAGTATTTAAAGTAAATAAAACAGACTGGCTTGGCATCATTATAACTTCCATTCTAAATAAGAAAAGAAGTTACAGTTATTATAAACCAGAAAGCTCAAAATATCTAGTTACGGATGATTACTATACTATTTCTTTGAGTCAATCAGCCTTTGATAAGGAAGGAATTCTCATAGAAGATGAACATCTAAGACTTATTTCTAGAGCCTTAGAAAAGCTATTCAGAGAGCACTTATTCGAGCAAGCTATTCTATGCAAAAGGCTATACCAACTAAAATACAAAGACACCATTATAAATATTTTAGAATTTTATGGCATTCAAGATACCGATGGATACTATGATGCTATCCATAGGGACTTTATGCGTAAAAAGAAAAATATTATTGAAAAAATGAATAAAAAACATTCAAAAATTGCACACGGAAATGGTTATTAAAAATACTCCAGATAACATCTTTAGAGAAATCAGAAATGTAGAAATTTACAGAGCTTCAGATGTAAAATTTACCGATATTATTTCTAGGAGTACCATTAATGCCGTGCCTTTGATTGTAATGGAAAGCATTATTCCTGAAGACTTTAATAAAAATATCAAAAAAAAATACACGGCAGATAACGAATACTATGATATAGATATCAATTATAGCTTATATACAGATTCTGCCAATTTAAACAGTTTAAGTGAACTATTGGGCAAAAGAAAGTTTGCTATAAAACTAATTACCAATGTAGATAAATTATGGCTTGGAAATGACCGAGAGCCACTCACAATAGATTTACAAGACGGCAATAAAGATGATAATTCTGGAAACGACAAGCACGAAGTTTCTATTTATGGAACTACGATACTAAAGCCAAGCTATGTCCTTTAATTAGCGATATACCTATCTTATGTTTGCCAGACAAATCCGTGATATGTCTGGAATAAACAGTTTTTTCAATGTTCCTCTTGCCATAGATAAAACCTACCTTAATGAGGTTTTAGCTCATATGATCGTGGAATTTTCTTTTTTGAAAAACCAAAATATAACGGCTCTTACCAAAGAGAAAGAAACAATTTATCTAGAGGAATTGCATTCTCAAGGAGAATGCAGAGGCGACAGCAAGTTTCCTGTTGTTGTAAATATAATAGGTCCTATTGTTAAATACTCAAGCTGGTCCTATTTAGGAACTCAGTTTTACGGAAAATTGCTTAAATCTCTGGATGCTAACCCTAATATTTCTGGTATTGTACTCAATATAGACTCTGGCGGCGGTATGGTATCTGGCACAGCAGAACTAACCAACATCATCAAAAATTTAGAAAAACCTACTATTTCTTATACAAGTGGTTACCAATGTTCCGCTGCTCAAGATATAGCAAGTGGCTGTGATTACCACATGGCAAGTCCTTACGCTGACTTAATCGGTTCGATAGGAACAATGCTTTCCTATCAAGATTTCTCTGCTATGTTTGAGAAATGGGGAGCTAAAATATACGAGCTGTATGCTCCACAATCTACGGAGAAAAACCAAGAAATAAGAGAATTGATGAAAGGCAATGAAGCTCTCTACTCCGAAAGACTAAAGCAATTGACAGATGATTTCATCTCTAGGATTAAGTCCAATTATGGAGAAAAGCTAAAGGACGATAATCATGTATTTAAAGGTAAAACCTACACGCCTCAAGAAGCCTTAAAAATAGGTTTGATAGATGAACTAGGCACATTAGAAGATGCATTAATCAAATTTTAAAAATATGAAATTCAAAAAATTAACCGCTTTATTAGGCTTAAGTCAAATTACTCTGAATGCAGGGTTTTTGGGCAATAAAAAGTCATTTGCGAAACTAGATGAAGATCAGCTTCAAACCATAGAAGAGGCTTTAGAAGAAAAAGACACCTCTGCTTTGGAGCAACAGCTATCCGACAGCCAAGCCACTATAAAAAATGTAGAAAATGCCCTGGAGCAAGCCCTTAACATTGCAGGTGTAGAAGCTGGAGATGACATGATTGCTTCTATTGTAACTCTTGGCGAAAAATGCAAGGAATATGGAGAATCCACAAATCGCCACACATTTGCTAATAATACAGGAGTAGATGAAGAAGCTGATGGTCTTATAGAAGGCTACCTTGATCCTAACGATGAACACAATCAACTTTTAAAACAAATTACCCATGGCAAATAAAACCCTAAAAATAGACCAAATTAGAAATGAATTAGTGCGTTATATAGGCTCTAATCCTACTGCAATCCAATCGGCTATCCTATCTGATGAAATTTTACTCAACAGATACGCTAAAACCGTAACCAAAGTAAAGGGACACTATCCTACCATTCAAATGCTAATGAGTAATGTGGTCCAGATTTTTGAATCAAAGAAATTTACCCCTTATGGTGAGATTTCTTTCCTTAATAAGAATTTGAAAAACTTCCATCAAAAGATAGACTTTGAGCTTGACCCAGCAGAAATTTTAGGGACATGGCTGGAAGATATGTATGACGAGAGTAAAAAGGCAGACCAAAAATCCATTTCTAAAACAGCCATTGAGATGTTGAAGAAAAAGATTATTGATGATGTCAATATTCTTTCAGTAGTTGGGAAATACGATGCTTCTAAAAAGGGAGTAGATACACCTGTGTTTGGAACTTCCATGGATGGTTTGAACGAAATCCATAAAAATATTGCTAAGGATACGGACAATCCAGCGTTTCTAATTCCTGGAGATGCTATTACACAATCTAATATATTAGATGTAGTGCAGAATTATGAAAAAGGATTACCATCACAACAACGCTCAAAAATTAAAGTCCTATTTATGAACGATGTGGATGCTGAAGATTACAAACTCGCTTATGAGGACGAATATAAACAATCTCAGTTCCAAACAGATTCTAACAAGACAAGAGTCGGCAGAAGAACTATCATAGGTCTTCCTAATCTTACTCAGGGAACAATTGTTTCCACAGTAGATAACAACTTACTGAAGCTGATAGATGAAATAGACAACCCTGCTACTATTTCAGATGTTCAGATTCATGATCGTATTTTGAGAGTCTATGGCGAGTTTAATCTTGGCTATGACTATGCTATAAATCAGCTAGTGTATATGCACACTGCTGACGGCTCTAAAAATAGAGGGCTTAACAACAGAGAACAAAACGAACTCATATATCCTAACGAGAGAGGATTAACAGCTTAACATAATTACTACTATGGCAAAACAACAAAAACCAACTCCATCGGCTGAAACTACAGCCGATGGGCTAATAGGCAACAAAGAAGATCTAACTTCTATAAAGAATGATATTGAAGCGAGAGAAGCGAATGTAACCGCTAGAGAAAATGCAATTGCTGAAAGGGAAAATGAAGTATCCACTAGGGAGAATGATCTCGAAGCGAGAGAAGCGAATGTAACCGCTAGAGAAAATGCGATTGCTGAGAGGGAGAATGAAGTATCCACTAGGGAGAATGATCTCGAAGCGAGAGAAGCGAATGTAACCGCTAGAGAAAATGCAATTGCTCAAAATCCAAAATCTGAAAAACCAAAACCAGGTGAAAAATTTGATTTTGGAGGTAGAAATTACCAATTTACAGAAGATGCTCCTTTGATTATTCGTATTGATGGAGTGCCAAGAACCCAAAAAGAAATTGCAGCAATTGAAGACCTCAAACTTCAACTTGTTGCTGGTAACTCAAGTTTAATCCAAAAAATATAGCTATGTCAAATTGTTTTAATGACACGCCTCACGAGAATATCGAAAACTGCCCAAACGAAGATATATTCGCAGGTCTTACTACTAGGTTATATTATGTACCAACCGCTTTTGTGAAATCATTCGCAAAGCCTGTTCCTGGTGCTGACTATACCAACCGTATCAAAATTGGTACAGGAGGCATAGTGCTTAATACTGGTAAAGCATGGAAGTTCATCGATATTCAAATCGATGAAAACGAACTGAAAATGAATCTTACAGGGAATGTTGGTAACAAAAAAACCAAAACTGAAATAGATTTCTTAATTCCTGGATTCAAAACGAAAACTTTGGGATTCATAGACACCTATAAAAACACACCGTGCATCTTCGCCATTAAAGATGCAGAAGGTAAATTGTTTATAATAGGTTCTAAAGATTTAGGAGCTTACATTGAAAGTGCTGATGCTACTTCTGGTAAGAAGATAGATGATAATAGTGGCGTGACAGCCAAAGTTGTGGCTAACTCGAAGCTCTACTATTACGAAGGTGAAATTAGTTTAGAAGCTGCTGCGTAATGAACAAGAAGTGTTTTAAACTAACCAAGCCTATAGGCACTTTAATCATTTCTTCGCTAGGTGACTATACTATTGAAGGTATACCATCTAATGCTTTAGAGCTTATAGAAAAAGGGTGTCTATGGCTAGAGTTTACTTCAGAAGCTGTAGAACCTCTGAGTAAACTCTCCAACGAGAGGCTTGATAATCTTAAAAAACTAAGAGAAAGTCAGCTGATTGATGATGCAGAGATTATCAATCAAGCCATACAGCTAAAAGCTAGTGAGAAGAAAAGCAGCAAGTCGTAAGTTTTAATCCATATCTAAAAAAAGCAGTAAGCCTTGCCTTGCTGCTTTTTTATATTCAACATGAATGCACAACAACATCAAGAACTTTTAAAGGAATTTTCGTCCAAAGGAGGCTCTCAAAAATTGGTAAAAAGTTTAGAGAAATTCTCTTTGCAGAATTATGCCAAGCTGAAGTATGAGTATGGCAAACTATCCCCAAAAAGTACCAATGATAAAGCTAAAACTCAAGATACATACCAAGTAGAGGCTAAAGAACCTGCTAAAAAGTACACTCCTGGTAAAAATCCTAGAGTGTTTCATGATTTAATTGCAGATTATCCTGTACAGCTACACGCTACCTTTAGGAAACGCTGGCAGGTATGGATGGAAGCCTGTTCATGGAAAATGCAACTTAACGAAGTGCCAGACCAAGATGCTGAAACGGCTTTTGATATTCAACTGAAAATCTACGAGTGTTTTAAAATATTTGACGAGTGCCAAAAGATACTGAAGCATTACCAAGAACACAAAAGAATAATGCCTACTGAAGTATCGGTTGATTTCTCAAAAATGTCTGATATGGAGATTTTTAAATACCGAAATAAACTCAGGGCTTCCATCAGTAGGCGAAGACAGACCATAGCTACTTCAGAAAAAAACTTACCAGACAAAGATCAGCCTAACTATACCATAAAGCTGCACAGCTTAAATCGAAAAAAAGAACAACTCCAAGAGAAAATAAATGAACTTTTAGAATGTGAAAAGATATTAAAAAATGAGTGAAATTTTAGCACCACTTGAGTGGTATACTGTAAAAAGAAAAGTCAGTGATCTTATTCCTTGTGATTTCAATCCTAGAAGCATTACTGATGAAGAAATGCTCAAGCTCCAAGAAAGTATAAATAGGTTTAACCTAGTAGAGATACCTGCTATTGATTATGATAATGTACTTTTAGCAGGGCACCAGCGTATAGCAGCTCTTTTTATACTTGGGCGTGGTGAAGAGCTTATTGATGTTAGGATTCCAAACCGAAAGCTGACAGAAGAGGAATTCAAAGAATATATGCTCCGTTCCAATATCCATAACGGAAAGTTTGATTGGAACAAAATAGAAGATTTTTTCCAAGAAATTGACCTAGAGGGCATCGGTATGGATATGGGCAGTTATGATGAATTTTTAAAGCAAAACGCCTATCTTCCTCCTGAAGCTGAAGGAGATTTTGATGCTACCATTCACGAGAACTACGAAAGTTGCGAAGGTGATATTTTTGAGTTGGTATCTGTAGATAAAGGAATTAAACACCGTTTCATGTGTGGTTCTTCTACCGAATCCGAAAATTGGGCAAAAATATTGGGTGATGAAAAAATAAATCTTCTCGTTACAGATCCTCCTTATAATGTAGATTACCAAGGTGGTACAAAGGAGAAGTTGAAAATTAAAAATGATAAAATGTCTAACGACAATTTTTACCGTTTTTTATACGACTTCTTTGTGAACACTTATGTGTTTTCATATCCTGGAGCTCCAGCTTATGTATTTTATTCAGATTCAGAAGCCATCAATTTCAGAAAATCAATGTTAGATGCAGGATATAAAATATCCTCTACTTTAGTTTGGGTTAAAAATTCCTTTGTTTTGGGGCGTTTGGATTATCATATGCAGCACGAACCTATTATTTTTTGTGAAGAAACCCAATCTGAAGAAATAGAAACCCACCGTTCCTTGGTGTATGGTTGGAATGCCGAAGCTGCTCATCCATGGTATTCCGATAGGAAACAAAGTTCTGTTCTAAGGTTTGATAAACCTTTACGAAATGCGGACCACCCAACCATGAAACCTTTGGACTTAATTGGTTACCTTATTAAGAATTCGAGCAAACAAAAAGATATTGTTGCAGATGGATTCCTTGGTTCTGGTTCTACTTTAATCGCTGCGGAACAAAACTGGAGAAGTTGTCGTGGTTTTGAGTTAGATCCAAGATTTTCTGATGTCATCGTAAGGCGTTGGGTAGCTTATATGCGTGAGAATAATTTGGCATTTGAAGTGTATTTGAATGCAAATCTATTAACCGAGAATGATTTAGAAAGGTGGAACAAAAAATAAATATTTTAGACTTATTTTCTGGTATTGGTGGTTTTTCTTTAGGATTACAAAAAGCAGGTTTTGAGATTGAAAAACACTATTTTTCAGAAATAAACAAACATTCTGAAGCCTGTTATAAATACCACTTCCCAGATGCAATCTCATTAGGAGATATTACTAAACTAAATACAGACAGAATAAATGAAAAAATCGATATTATCACTTTCGGATCGCCTTGCCAAAATTTCAGCTTGGCAGGAAACCGAAAGGGACTCAAAGGAGATCAGTCCAGTCTTATCAAAGAAGCAATGCGATTGGTTAGAGAACTCCAACCAAGTATTTTTATCTGGGAAAATGTTAAAGGAACATTCTCCAGCAATGCTCGTCAAGACTTTTGGGCAATATTGCAAGCGTTTACCAACCTTGGGGACTATCGACTTGAATGGCAATTGCTTAATACAAAGTGGTTTCTACCCCAAAATAGAGAGCGGATTTACCTTATCGGACATCTTGCAGGAAAAAGTAAGCCAGGAGTATTTCCTATCGGAAAATATGATAAACTATTTGAAAACCCGAATGATTCAAAACAGGGACCATCACAAGCCCAATATTGTACAACCATAAACCCTAAGTTTGGAAATCGTGCTACAGATACTTTTGTTCAAGTCCCTGATTTCAGATATGATGAAGGGTTAAGAGTGAGAAAGAATTCATTTTGCCCAACTCTCAGAAATAAAACGGGTGCTGGCATGAGCGCCCAACCTCTAGTTATTGGTGCTATTCGTGGCAGAAATCCTCACAATCCAAGTGATAGAAGACCAAGTATTAAGTTAGAGCAACGATTGGAAATTAACAAAAACAATATCAGCAATACTTTGTCTTCAGTTCAGAAGGATAATGTAGTAGTCTGCCCTAGCAACATTAGACGATTAACCGAAATTGAGTGTGAGCGATTACAAGGGTTTCCTGACGATTGGACTAAGTATGGCTGTTATGATGATGGTATTAAAAAAATATCTAAAACACAACGCTATGGAATGCTAGGCAATGCCGTTACGGTTGATGTTGTAGAAGAAATTGGAAAACGGATATTAAGCATTTAACTGTTTGATTTTTATGAAAGCCATCTATAAAAGATGGCTTTTTTTTGTCCTTTCACTACTCTAATTCATACCGCAAATTTGCCGTATGGAATTGGTGAAGTTTAAAAAAAATAGCTCTTTTCTTAGAATAAAAGCCTCCTACATGGATGAGGATTCCGTAGAACTAACGGAAAGCGAAAAGAACAAAAAAAAACGCTTAACCCACGCTTGGGCTTTGCGTTTAAATAACAAATATTCCGCTCATCAAACCGTACATATTTTAATGCGAGATCACGGTGTTTCTAGAGCAACCGCTTACCGTGATTACAACTGGTCCATGCAAATATTTGGAGACCTAGACGCAACTCATTTAGCCGCAGAACGACAGGTGCTAAAAGAAGCCTTTTGGAACGAATACCAACTCGCTAGAAAAGAAGGTAACGGAGAACTAGCGGTGAAGGCGTTAAAAGAATACAGAGCATTATTCAACTTTGACGCTGAAGAAAACCAAATAGATCCTAATAAAATACAAGCTCACGAGTACCATCTATCTATGCCTCGTTGGGTATATAAAAAAATGGATGCGATGTTTTCTGGCGGTGTTGTTGATTTTAATAATCTTGAGGTTGAAGATGTTGAGTATAGAGAAGATACCAAATCAGAAGATGAAGATTATGAAGATGACCAAGGAGATTTCTAATATACTTAAACCTAGAAAAAAGCTAGAACTCAACCTCATGCAAATGACGGCTATTCTAGCCAATCAACGCTACGGTATTAAAAATGTAAACATTGAGGCTGGGCGTGGTTCTGGTAAATCTACCGTTTTGGGCTGGTTCTTAAAGGAGGCAGTGCGACAAATGCCTCGCTCCACAGGTGTTATTGTTGGAGAAACTTTCGTGCAGATTAAGACCAGAACGCTACCGTCTACCAAAGAAGGGCTGGAAATGTTCGGTTTATTTGAGGGAATCGACTATGTGGTAGGTAGATGTGGACAAAAGGAAGGGTTTGAGATGCCATTCCAAGCGCCTGATTCTTGGGCCAATGTTATTCATTTTAGAAATGGAGCTATTGCCGTGATGGTTTCTCTTGATAACCCTAACTCTGGGCGTGGTCTGAACTCCTATTGGGTAATTGGGGATGAAGCAGCTCTGCTTACCTATGAGCGTTTATTTAATAATGTTCTGACTACCAACCGAAGTATTAAGCCGCAATTTAAAAATAAAACAATGCTTAATGCTACAGTCTTTGTGTCATCTGTAGCAATGACGAAAAAAGGAGAATGGTTTACTGAGAGGGAAAATAAAGCTAAGAAAAAACCAAAAGAATATGCTTTCTTAAAGTTTAATTCTCTTGTAAATAAACATAACCTCACTCCTGGTTGGATAGAGCAAATGAGGGAAGAGGCTTTATCTGAGCTGCTATTTAATGCAGAAATTATGAACATACGACCAAGAGGTATTACTGACGGTTTCTACGCTCAGCTGAATAGTGGTATGCACTATTATTCTTATAAGTATGATATTGATGCTCTAGGCGGTGTGACTGAAGACTACAAGCCCAGCTGTAAGTATGATACTGATTTAGTAAGAGGTGTACCGCTTCAGTTTAATTTGGACTTTGGCGGTCGTATCAATTGTGGCACAGTATCACAATACCTTAGTTCAATAAATGAAATTCGATTTATTAAAGAGTTCTTTGTAAAGAATCCTAAGAAGCTATCTGATTTGGTTCAGGAGTTTATTGATTATTACGAACCTCACAAGTCAAGCTACAATGTAGTTCATCTATACCATGACCGCTCTGGCTATAAACAGGAAGCTAACTCCAAAACTACTTTAGCCGAAGATGTGGAGAATCTGCTCCGTGCAGCAGGATGGAAGGTGATAAATAAAACACCAAATACTAATAACCCTCCACACATTGAGAAGTTCAGACTAATCAACGAAATACTCAGCGAACAAGATCATAAGTTACCAAGAGTAAGAATAAATGAAAACCAATGCCCTAACCTTATCATCTCTATGGAGAATGCTCCGCTTAAAGATTACGATGCGTTCAAGAAGGATAAGTCTTCAGAACGAAGTACAACTATTCCCCAGGAGCACGCCACACACTTCTCCGACACCTTTGACTATTGTCTATTCTGGCAGTTTGCTCACATCATAGATTATCAATATGCAAACTCATTTATAATTACCAATCTTCCATAATTTTTTTTGTCTTTTTCAACGGCTCTGCTATCGCAGAGCTTTTCTGTTTTTGGTCCATTCATATTTCGCAAAATTTTTAAAAGTGTAATTGTAGAATGGTATAAGGCGCGCGTGTCCCTATCCAGTAAACATTTTGAGAAAAAACGCCACATTTGAAATTTTTAAAAATTGATTTACAGTTATTTAATAAAAAAAATATGAGAATAACATTGGTTTTTGCTAGTTTTTTTTGGTGTCCTTTCCATTTTATGGGTGTATTTCAACCTTTGCACTATGGAAAATATAATATTTCTCACAGATGTTCTTTCAGATATGAAACGGCTGGATAGCTTAAAAAATCCAATCCCTTTCTCTATTAAAATGCGAACATTCAATTTGCAAAATAAGACAGGTGGAAATATCAAGTTTTATCCATCAGCTGTATTGCTTAATCCTCCAAAGCAAAAAGGTGCAAAAAGATTGGCAATGAATATAGATTTTAAAAACCCCAATCATTTTGCCAATAGGACTAGAAATATAAAGCTCCCAGACGGTCAAATTAAAAAAATTAACATTCTATTCATACAGGAATACAACGGCAAAAAAGTGGTTTACTAATGCAAAAAATAAATAACGATATTTATGTAGTAGGTGGGGTTAATTTACCCTCTGCGGCGATAAAGTTTACAGGTAAAGATAAAAACACGCCTAAACACTCAAGTCCTAAGCAGAAGCCTAGCAGTTCTGACTCGGAAGATTGGTGCAAATGGGGTGATAATAATGACTATCCCAGAGAGCTAATGCAAAAAGTGAGTAAAGTGGGAGCTGCTGTTGGTGGTTTAGAAGTGCTTACATCTGCTCACTATGGAATAGGCATTCGTATCTTTGAGCTATTTGAAACGGACGGTGATGCTAATTTCAAAGAAAAAATACCCTCTTCCATTCCAGAAATATACGATTTCTTTGACCGTACTAATTTTGATTTAATGCTTTCTGATATCATCTATGATTATGAAGCATTGGGTGTTGCTTATCCAGAATTTCTTTTAAGTCCCAATGGCGAAGAGGTCATCTCTGTTATGAGGCATCAAGCCTCCTACTGCCGTTTTGAAAAACCAAAAAACGGTGTAATTCAAAATGTAATCATAAACACATCGTGGGGAGAAGCTGAATTTGATAGCCGAGATAATATTAAAGTTCCGTGCTTCTCACAAAATTTAAGCATAGAAGAAATAAAGCGATATTGCAAAGAAAAAGGCATCCGAAAATTCATTGTACCAATCATCAATAGTCTTATTATTGAAAAAGTCTATCCTAGTGTTGGTTGGCATTCTTCATTCAAGTCGGGGTGGATGGATGTGGTAATAGCTGTACCAGAGCTGAAAAAGATGATGTTTTTAAATCAATTTAATTTTAAATATATCATACATATAGCAGATGATTTCTTTATACATAGATATGGCTTAGATGAATGGACAAATTTTTCATCTGAAAGAAGGGAGCAACTAAGAATTGAACTTATAAATGCCATAGATGAAAATTTAAAAGGAACTAAAGGTTCTGGCAAGTCCATAATGTCGCCTTATTTTAGAGATAAAAATACAGGCGAACTTATCAAAGGGATACAAATTGACGAGATAAAGCAAACACAGGCTAATGGGGAATTTTTACCAGATGCTTCAGCAGGAAACTCTGAAATATTATTCTCTATGGGAGTAGATCCTGCATTATTAGGTGCTGGCGTACCAGGTGGTAAGAACTTGAGTGGTTCTGGGTCTGATAAACGAGAAGCCTGGACCATCTTATGTGCAAGACTACCAAGAAAGCACATCAGAACCTTATATATCTTCCGCCTCATTCAGAAGTGGAACGGTTGGAATCCAGACCTTGTAGCTAAATTACCGAACATCAACTTAACCACTCTAGACAAAAATCCTAGCGGACAAAAAAAAATCACAAATTAATTTCAAAAATTGCACCTAAAAATGGAGAAGATAATTCCAGATAATATCATTCACGAATTGGTATCCCTACCTAAAAATTTTGACTTGGATTTAATAGACCAATCTGCTGGATTTGAGTCAAAAATATTTCCCTTTATTTCTGAAAAACAATTTAAAAAATTAGAGACAGAGCATTCAGCTATCTATAAAAAAATAGCTAAGGCAGGCATTCTATTTTCGTTGGTTATGGATATTCCTCGGATAAAAGTCCATCTATCCAATTACGGTATCAATCAGTACAACGATGGTAAGTCTAGGCAAGCCCCTTGGTGGGATATTAGAGATCTAGGACTATCTTGGTTAAAAAAAGCCAATGATAACCTCTATTCTGCAATAATAGATATTAATGAAGATGATAATTTAAGAGCTGATAATTTATTTTTTAATAATTCTTTCAAGTTAATAAGCATTTTTGATTTTCAAAAATTCTACAGTCTAAATAACTCTTTAGAGGTATATCTGTGGCTTGTCGGTCTTATGAATGAAATATTAGATACCTTTTTAATGGAATTAGGGAGTTGCAGTCTATCAGATTTGACTGCTGATGATTATTTTTTAAGTTTACTAAAAAAGTACATTCTTAACAAAACCATTCATGACTCTTCATTTGGCAATGGTGTGGTATTTCTCAGTACAGGTATGGCGGTTCAATATGAAGAGTTACCCTGGCAAAAATCTATGTTTTTAGGAGAAGTAGTTATTGCTGCAATGTCTAAAAAATATTTAAGAAGCTCTAATATGTATTTAGATATGCTCACTAACTATCTATTGAGCAATAAGGAAAAGTTCCCTTGTTATCAACCCATAGAAAAAACATTTAGAACCAAAATAATAGCCAAAGACAGTGGTCTTTATCTATAATAATGTCCTTTAATACCCTCTACATCGAGGGTATTTTTGTGCTGTGAGTTTTGATTTTTTAATAGAAGATTTGCCATACTGCCCAGCAGATAGAGCTGTGGGAGGTATAGCTACTAGGATCTGGTATGCTCCTGAAAGCTCTTTTAGTAAAATAATATTACCCACATCAGATAAGCTAATAGACGCTATAAATATATCTCTGTATGGCAATAATAAGTTATCATTTATTGATGTATTTATTGATCAAAACTCTCTAAATGAAAAACCATTAGGAGGACTTAGAAAATGGAAATCTGTATCTGAGTTTTCAATATCTGTTTTAGAAATGAACGCCAGGAATTTAGGCTTTACTTCCAAAGTAAAGAATATCCCTTTAGTTTTTTTTATTCCAGATGCTAATGGGAGACTATGGGTAATGGGTAATAAGCAGAATGCAGCTTATATGTCTTCTTATGAAGGTACAACAGGAAAGAAGTATGAGGATGATAGTTTAATTACTATGAGTTTTACTGCAAATGCACCTCTTTATATTTACAAAGGTAATGTATGGGATATTAAAACGGTAGGAGGATTTACTACAGGTTTTACAAAAGGCTATAGAATATAATATTATGAATAGATTAGAAGAAATACATGGGCTACTGCCTGATAATGATAATGCAGAAATTTCCGAAAAAGATTTAAGAGATTCTTTCTCAAAAACATTTGAAGAAATAAAAGATGTATCTGATAAATCTATTAAAAAGCCCACCTCTACCATAACCCAACCTAACACATCATTTAAGTATGCTCTTCTTTTAGATGAAGAAGGTAATAGTACCAAGATGCTAGCAGGAGATTTGGGTAAAAATTTGGCAAACAGTAAGCCAAACAATACCCCTAATA